>CBDICH010000001.1:0-7915 GCA_965277305.1 Nakamurella sp.
AATCCTGCTCGAGGCCCTCCCTCGTATCGCGGCGACAGGCTCGTCGCAACAAGGGCCCCGCGGGTCCGATCTGACACCTGCTAACGGAGTCGCAGCCCGCGCCGCACCGAAACTGATCCGGATCAACCGATCAAGTCAGGCACATACGACTTCATCTGCGCGGCCTACTGCAATGAACGGCGAGCGCGATATCGACGGCTCCGCGCGGGACCATCATCGCGGCATGGTTGTCCGCTGGAACGGAGCGAACCGACCCGCACCCGCTGGCACGCGATCGGTGGCCCCATCCTCTCCGGCTTTCTCATCGTTCACACCATGCGGTGGCGAAGCAGGATACGCAGATCGCGGGTGCACTGAAAGGGGGCCCGTGGCAACCCGGCGCTCAGCTACTCCAGGCTCCCCCAGGGGTGAGTTCCTTACGCCGCCACACCGACTGATCGGCGCCGATGGCGAACACCTCGAGGCATCCGTCTGCATCGACGGCAGCGGCCACCGCCCCGGTGAAGCGACCGCCAAGACTGCCCTTCGGGGTCCACTGGGCGGGCGTGGAGGTCTGCTGGATCCACACCAGGTCGCCCAGCGGGCCGATGGCGAACGCGGTGAGGCCCGCGGGTGCCAACACGACGGCGACGTCGCTGCCGGTCAGAATGGCACAGTCGATGCCAGTCCACGGCGACCATCCGCTGCCGGGTAGTTCGGTGATGTTCCAGATGCGGCCGTCCTCGCCGCGGGCCAGCACGTCCAGACGGCCGTCTGCGGTTGTCGCCACTGACGGTGGGCCGTCGAGGACATCGCCATCCTGACCCATCCGTCCCCAGTCGGTCCAAAGGCCGTTCGGTGCGTTCTGCCAGACGTGCCAGATCCCCCCGTCGTCCGATCGGGCGAAGACCTCGAGGCGGCCGTCTGCGTTGCGCCCGACCGCGGGCGCGCCGACGAGAGCGGGAGCGGCCGCGGGGTTGGCCAGGTCCGCCCAGCTGTCCGCGGTCGGCCACCAACCGACCGCCGTCCACCAGCGGTGCTGCAGTCGGGGCCGGCCCGAGGGGTCGTCGGCGATGATGAAGACCTCGAGGTGGCCGTCGGCGTTGGCCGCGGCCACCGGAACCGAACCGGATCCACCGCCGAGCCCGTCCCAGGTGCCCCACTCGGTGTCGGGTGAAGGTTGCCAGACATGCACGACAGAGCCATCGGTCGAGCGGGCGAATACCTCGAGTCGCCCGTCCACGTTGCGGACTACGGACGGGCGGCCACTGATCGTGGTGCCGGTTCCGAGGGGTTGCCAACCGGCGTCCCAGGGACCGTTCGCTGCGTCCTGCCAGGTGTGCCACGCGCCGGAGTCCAGACCCTGGCCGATCACCTCCAGGCGTCCGCTCCGGTTGGTTCCGATGACCGGGGTTGTGACGATCGAACCGTTCGCCGCGGTCCAGTCGGTCATCGCCGGCCAGACCGGAGACGGTCGGTTGACGGTTTGCACGCGAAGGCTCGGGTCACCGTAGAGCGTCATGTAGGACAGGTAGATCCGAGCGCTGTCGATGCAGTTCTCGTTTGCGCCGAACTGATCGAAATAGCCTCGGCAGCCCGCCGCCCAGAGGTCTCCGATGATGTCGGGCGCGCCGCCAGGGGCGGACTGGGCGCCGAGGACCGCGGTCGCCAGCAGGCAGCCGTCATTGTCCGGGGCAGTGGTCTGCTCGCCGAAATACACCACCGCGCCAGCACTCGGGTGAGTCAGCCATTGCTTGGCGACGGTGTAACACGCATCCTGATAGACGGCCGGGATGGGCGGTGTGATCGGTGGGATGACGCCGTCGGTGGCCCGGGCCCAGGTCTGTACGGGGGTACCGTTGCCGCCCGCCGCATCGTTCGCTCCGAAGTCGACAGTGCGATCCGGTGTGTCCGACCCGGCCGGCAACTGCCAGAACCAGTGCTCCGATCCATCCACGGCGGTATAGCGGTCCGGGCCGTCGGGAGCGAAGATAGTCAGCTGGCCGGTGTTACAGCCGGCTGCATAGACCACCGCCGCGTTGCCGTCGTCCGCCATCGCGGCCACGTCCCCAGCCTCGGAGCCAGCAATGTCCCAGCCCCCACTCCAGCCGTGGCCGATGTAGAGGACCCAGGCGCTGCGGCCGGTGATGGCACCCAACGTATCCACGCCGGCCAGTTCGACGCTCGGCGGCCGAGCCTGCGATGGAGCGAAGTTGAAGCCGACAGTCTGCCGACCCGGCCATGTCGACCCTTGCAACGGCACGTCGGTCACGACCTGCTCGGCCAGCAGCGGACTGGCCTGATAGTTCGCGTCGAGCACCAGCGTGATCGAACTCGATGCCTGTGAGCGAATCCCGGTCTCGTAGGCGATCAACTTCGCGACGTAGGCGTCCACCTCAGTGGGCGTGCGCACGGGAAGCCGACCGACGGCGATGTCGCAGAACCCGTCGACCTCGTCTGGATTGATCGTCAACGCGTTATTGGCCCAATCCTGGGTGTTGAAACAGCCGTCGCCGTCGGCGTCCCAATCGCTCCAGGCGCCGTGGCGAACTGGCGCCGCGGCGCGTAGCACGTGCTGACGGTAGAGGTTGGCGTAGTACAAATCGGTCGGTGCAAAGGCGCCTGTCCGCCAGCCGTCGGCATACCGGATGAACCGGAAACGGGTCGGCATCACCGAGGCGTCGCCGACCAGCAGGATGTAGCGCGTGCCTGAATACTCGAAAGCCTGCGTGATGGCCCGCTTCAGGCGCTCCGCGTCGTCCCGACCGGCGTAGTGGGCCGTCACCGTGGTTAGCTCGAGTGCCACCGCCGACATCCCGGTGCTGTTCTTGTGGGCGATCAGCGGCGCGAGCGAGGACATCAGGCTGGCCGGCGCGACGACAAGCAGTCGGTGCTGCTCGCCGTCGTCAAGCGGACCGGCGACCGACATGTAGTAGGCGTTGCCGCCGGGCTCGACCAAGTGGCCATTGGCGCGGGCGGTACACGCACCGGGCAAACCGTTGCCGATGAAGCAAAGTGCAAGGCAGGCCGCGCACTGCCGCCAGCTGGCCTGATAAGCGTCGTCGGCGTTCTCGAGTGCCGAGCCGGCGAAGGCCAAAACGTATATGTCGCTGCCGGACGGATCGTGGGCCCCGTGGTCGGCCGGACACGTGCCGGTGCGGGTCGTCCCGCTCACCAGGCCGGCGCACTTGCGGCACCGTCGCCATTGCCGATCTCCGTAACCATTGGCTCGTTCGTCCACGGTGGGCCCGTCGTACACCACCGTTTGCGTCAGATCGGTCATGACATAAGCGCCGCTCTGACTTGGGTCGTGGGGGGCCGAATCGGCCGGGCAAACGCCGGCACTGTTCGGGCCGAAGAACATTCCCTGACATTTGCGGCAGTAGCGCCACCCTGGCTGGTAAGAAAACATGCAGTGAGGAGCGTCGCGTCAATGCCATTGATACACGTCGGCCGGCTCGACTCGGCGCAACGTTCTGGGCCGCGAACGGGCAGAAATGGTCCTCGCCTGAGCGCTCGGCCTCCGTGGACGAGCGCAGCGTCGTAATGGGAGACTCCCGCTCCGTTGCCGTCGTGAATTTATCGTTCCAAGAGCAGGGCGCCGGGGATGGAAATCATCGGCCTGACCTGGTTGGGAACCGCACTGAACGTCACTACGCAAGCGTCACGTTCTTCAGCGATGTCCTCGGTCTCGGCGTTCTCGCCGCCGAAGCGGGCATCACCGTGCTGGGCGTCACCGACGGTTTCACGGTGGAGGTGGTCGGACCAGCTTCGCCTTGGAACCGGCACCTGGCGCAGCGCGGGCCGGATGGATTCCTGTACGAGCTCGTCCAAACTGACTGAAAGGGTCGGCACGCCGCAATCGGATAGCGGAGCCAGTAAGGCCGTTCAGCTCACCGGTGTACCGGTGAGGCCCTTCAGGCCGCGGATACACCCCGACGCGAAGATTCACGATGAGTTGGGCTCGGACCTTAGCGAGGTGCCCGTGAGAGTGACATCGAAGCCGAGGGCTTCGAGTTGAGCGATCGCGGGCCCATAACGGTTCGCCGGTATTCGGGCCGAGACAATCCCTGCCGAGGCTCCCCACCATCCTCTATCGACGGCTTGGCGTTTGGTCCCTCGCCTTCTGTCGTTGTCGCTGCAGTCCGCGGTTATCGAGTGGTTATTCTGTCCGTCGATGTTCCGGTGAAGGGTGGTGCTCTTGTCGCGCTCGGGTCGCGGGGTGCAGGCTCATCGCCATGGGTGATGAGGATGTAGCGGACCGTTCATTGCTGTTGCAGGACGGCCGCACGATCGCCTGGACCGAGTTCGGAGCCGCGGACGGCGTCCCGTTGCTGCGTTTTCCTGGCCTCCCCGGCAGCCGATGGTCGATCCGCGCAGACTGCACACCGTGGCAGGAGCGTTCCCTGCACGTCATCACCGGTGAACGACCTGGGTTCGGCCGCTCCACCCGTTTGCCGGGCCGCGGGTTCACCGAGCATGCCGATGACATGGCGTTCCTGCTCGATCACCTCGGCCTGGATCAGGTCTGTGTGTGCGGCGCGAGCGGCGCCGCCCCGCACATCCTCGCCTTCGCCGCGCGCCACCCTGATCGTGTTCGCGCCGCGACTGTCATCGCCGGCGCCGCCCGGGTCACCAGGGATGAGCTCGCTCAGATGATCCCCATAAACCAACGCGGCTACCACCTCGCCAGCGCCGGCGACGAACGTGGGCTGCGCGAGCTGCTGCACCCGATCGCGGCCAGCATGATGGCCGATCCGCTCGCCGGCTTCCTGGCGCAGATGGCTACGGCGCCACCGGAGGACCAAGCCGTCATGAGCGACGAAGGATGGCAGCGGGTGCTCGTGAAGTCCGTCCGAGAAGCTCTCGGCGGCGGAATTGACGGCTGGGTAGACGAATCCCTTGCTTTGTTCGGTGACTGGAGCGACGTCGCACTCGAATCGGTAACCACATCACTGACCTGGTACCACTCGCCCCACGACCGGAATGCGCCGATCGCGGCGGCCCGCCGACTTGTCGAGTCCCTCCCGAACGCCCGCCTCGTCGAATGGCCAGACGGAGGTCACCTGGCCGCGTACTACCGCGAGCGCGAGATCCTCGACGAGCTACTCAACCGCTGACGCGGCAAGCCTTGAATTCTTGCCTCGCCGTTTCCCTGTTCGGTCGGCGACGTTCTGCGAGGAACTTTCAGGACGCTTACGGACCGATGTGCGCGAATCTGAGCGCTGGCCTCCGGAGCGCAGAACGACGGAAACCTCGTGCCCCATGCGTGGTCGGCGAGGGTGCTCTAGCGGCCGATGACAGCCTGGCACGCTGGCAGGTGTCAGCTCGGAGGATGAAGGCCGATCTCGGCGGCAACGACCAACGGAAGGTTGAGCGGCAAGGCTGCCACGCCAATAGCGGTGCGAGCGTGTTGCCCGGCGACAACGCCGAAGATCTCGATGACCGTCTCGGAGAAGGCATTCACCACCGCCGTAGTCTGGGCATATCCCGGCTCGGCCTGCACGAACCCGCTCACCGTAACCCACGCTGCGATGCGGTCGAGATCGCCAAGGGCCTCCCTGAGGCTACTGACCACCGACAACGCAGCAGGTTTGGTATATCGCCCGAGCTCGGCTGAGCGCGCGTCCCTAACGGCGAGTCCGTCATCGAGGCGGTTAGAGCGTTTGATCAGGCCCGGCGTTGAATCGCCGTTAGGCGCGGATCGTCGACTTACCTCCTCGTTGCCCGTCCCTCGATCTGGCTGTCCCGTCCGCTCCCGGCCCCCGGCCTTCCGAGCAACAACCTTATTGATGGCAGGGAACGCCGGACACTTCCGCGGGGGACCGAATGGGGTAAGCGGTGGCGTCAGCGGATGCGGTAGGTGTACGGGAGTGCGGCGAGTTCCCCGGACACCAGGGTTGCTGAGTTCCAGTCGTCTATGAACAGCGTGCCGCGCACGACCTGCCCGGACGCAATGCCAGGAGTGACTGTGACGTGGATGTCGGCCGAGCTGTGCGCGGGGATCACCACCGGAGTCACCGTCTGGGGGTCACCGATGGTTGCGGGCCACGGGTCGCCGGTGCTGCTGGTGATCGTCGGATCGAAGAGCCGCGTCAAGGCGGTCGCCTGCAGGCCGATCGTGACCGGCCCTGGTCCTTTCCTATCAAATGGGCCGGCAACGATCGGGAGTTCCAGCCACGGCCCGTTCTGTAATTGCGGTGCGCGGACGTCGATCTGCAGCCGCCCTGCTGGCGCCACTTGGTAGGTCTCGGGGTCGCCGTTGGTGACCGGAAAACTGATCTCCTGAGGGGCGATCGTCCCGGCCAGGGCGCGGTTCGCGGTCATGGTACTGGTGAGCTCGCGGGTTTCCGGCGGTACGAGGGTGGTGCCGGCAGGCAGTTCGTTTGTGCTGCTGTAGCGCACTGACGTGCTGCCTTGCAGGGGTTCGGCCGCATAGCCCTTCAAGCGGGGATCGATGACGTACGTGTGCGCCACCGAGGAGGGGTTGGCTATATGGACGGTGACGTGGTGGGCGATGCCGCTGGCGAGTGATGTGGCGGCGGAATTGGGTAGCCCCTGCACCGCGATCGCCGCAGGGGTCAGACTGACCTGTCCGGTGTAGCCGAGCTGCGGCTCCGTTCCGCTGATGGGGCCGTTGATCCCGAACGTGATTTGCCACAGGCCAGGCTGCGGGTGTGCGGCCGACAGGTCGATCTCCCCGACCCCGGAGGCTGAGTCGGCGACACCGGCCGGAATCGAACTCGCCTCGTCCAGAGCCGAACCCGACGGCGCGGTCAGATACGCGTCGACATGCTGCCCGGGCCGCGTCAAGTGCAGGGCGACTCTCAACGCTGGCGTGCCCACTGGCACGGACACCTCGAAGTTCGCCGACCCCGCGAGGAAACTGGAGCGGCCGTTACCGCCCTCGAGATCACCGCGGAACGATCCGCCGCCCCGAATCACTGAGATGGGGGTGCGCACGATCATTGGCACGCTGGTGAGCACGGCGCCGGTGTTGGCATCACTGACGGTGACGGCGAAGGCTGAGTCGCCGGCGTCGGGGGACCCAGTCACCGGCACGCTGAACGTCCGGGTGGACCCCGCGGGCACGGTCTGCGTGGCCACGGGTGTGGAGGTGTTGCGGTAGCTGCGGATGTCCACACTCGCCGGGCCGTTGTAACTGAAAGTGATAACGAACAACTGCCAGTTACCGGCGAGCGGATGGTCCACTTCCAATCTCAGCGTGTTCGACGGACCCTGCGACCCGGACTCGTTGGCCACGTTGCCGTTCGGATCGATGAGCTCGAGGTCGGGGTAATCGGTGGCGCCGGACGGGACGTCGGCGATCATCGCGAACCGGTCGGTGCCCGGTTTGACGGAGAACGGTACGGCCGCGAAGTTGTCGGTCACGGTCGTCGAGAGGCGGGCGGTGGTCATGAGCGTCGAGGTGCGTCGGGCCAGGATCACCCGTCGGGCCGACGTCGATGGGTTGGTCAGCGCGACGCTCGTGTGGGAGCGCGAGCCCTGCGCGACAACCAGTGCGCGGTTGGGCGGCGAGGCGATGAGGTCGTGGGTGCCGGCTGTATCGGTGCCTTCGTTGACCGCGCCGGCCAGCTGGACCGCACGCAGCGCATCGATCTCACCCGCGCCCTGCTCCTGGGCGGGGGCGCTGACATCGTCCGAGGTGCTCGTAATGATCCGTTTGACGAGCTGTGGGGTGGGCGAGGCGCCGCGGTGAGTGGCGCGGTAGCGCTGAATGACCAGCGCAGCAACGCCCGCAGCCATCGGCGCCGACTCGCTGGTACCGCCGAACGTCGATAGTCCGGTGGCCCCGGCCGGGTAGACCGGGCAGTCAAAAAAACGGGAGGGGTCGGGCGTACAGAGTGACCACCCGAAATAGCCAGGAGCGAGAGCGTCGGGGATCCGACCGGTCGACGAGACCCCGCTCGAGGAC
>CBDICH010000002.1:0-516333 GCA_965277305.1 Nakamurella sp.
GTCCTGCACTGAGCGATCTGGTCCTCGATGGGAACGAACAGTTCAGATGACTTCCACGGCCGATCTGGCCTCCGTGTCCGTAACGGTGAGATTGCCGAGCTCTGGGTGGCCCCGGAGGAGATCGGGGGCCCAGGGCTACGGCGCTGGACGAAGAGACTTGAATGCAGAGCCGGTTGGCCATCTCGCCGCTGTGGAGGATCGCCTGTTGAACCAACCACTGCTGGTGGGTCGCCGCGGTGCAGGTGACGGTTCTGCCGCACGTTTGTGCCGTACCGAACTTCCAGTCGACTCAGGGGAGCGCGCCAACAGCCATCAACCATTGGTGGCGCGCCGGCGGCCCGGACCTACCGCACGAACCCTGGCGCCTCCGCCAAAACCCAGGTGACGATCCACATCCGGGCTGCACCGGTCGCCTACGGCCGATCAGGACACCGAGGCGACTTCTGAATGGGGCCGAAGAAAGACCTCGGCAGACGCCTTGCGCCCGTGTATCCGCAGGTCAATCGGATCGCGTCGTCCGGACCGGACGCAGCCTCGGGCCGGCGTCACGTCGTACATGGGGGGCGTGACCGGCGCGATTTGACCCGCCCCGGTCTCTGACGTAATGTTCTGCGAGTTGCCAGTTGAGCCCTTGAGGCCAAGGCAACCACCCCCTTCACCAAGACCCGGAAACGGGTTTCGGCGGAGCTCGCCTCACAGCGGGAGCCGAGAAGGACCGGGACGGGCGGGTTTGACACCGCGGATCGGACCGGGTAGCGTTGATCAGGTTGCCCCGGAGAAGGTTGGAAGGCCTTTGAGGGTGCGCGTTTGATCTTTGAGAACTCAACAGCGTACCGAAAGTCAGTGCCAACTGATTTATCGTTCATACACCCTCTTCGCGGGGTATGGGCATCATTTGGTGCATTACGAGATACAATTTTGTTCACCTTTCTGGGTCTCTTTGGGGATCTTTGTGGGGTGTTTGAAGTGCTAGCTCGTGTGGACCAGGTTTCATCGAGCGCCCTTTTGGGGGTGTTCGCTTTCCAGTGTTGATCTCGGGGCTTGTCCCTGCAGGTTATATGGCATTCAATGGAGAGTTTGATCCTGGCTCAGGACGAACGCTGGCGGCGTGCTTAACACATGCAAGTCGAACGGAAAGGCCCGCTTGCGGGTACTCGAGTGGCGAACGGGTGAGTAACACGTGGGCAACCTGCCCTCAGCTTCGGGATAACACTTGGAAACAGGTGCTAATACCGGATAATAACTTTTCATCGCATGGTGGATGGTTCAAAGTTTTTCGGCTGAGGATGGGCCCGCGGCCTATCAGCTTGTTGGTGGGGTAATGGCCTACCAAGGCGACGACGGGTAGCCGGCCTGAGAGGGCGACCGGCCACACTGGGACTGAGACACGGCCCAGACTCCTACGGGAGGCAGCAGTGGGGAATATTGCGCAATGGGCGAAAGCCTGACGCAGCGACGCCGCGTGAGGGATGACGGCCTTCGGGTTGTAAACCTCTTTCAGCTCTGACGAAGCGCAAGTGACGGTAGGAGCAGAAGAAGCACCGGCCAACTACGTGCCAGCAGCCGCGGTAATACGTAGGGTGCAAGCGTTGTCCGGAATTATTGGGCGTAAAGAGCTCGTAGGCGGTCTGTCGCGTCGAATGTGAAAATCCGAGGCTCAACCTCGGACCTGCATTCGATACGGGCAGACTAGAGTTCGGTAGGGGAGTCTGGAATTCCTGGTGTAGCGGTGAAATGCGCAGATATCAGGAGGAACACCGGTGGCGAAGGCGGGACTCTGGGCCGATACTGACGCTGAGGAGCGAAAGCGTGGGGAGCAAACAGGATTAGATACCCTGGTAGTCCACGCCGTAAACGTTGGGCGCTAGGTGTGGGGGTCCTTCCACGACCTCCGTGCCGCAGCTAACGCATTAAGCGCCCCGCCTGGGGAGTACGGCCGCAAGGCTAAAACTCAAAGGAATTGACGGGGGCCCGCACAAGCGGCGGAGCATGCGGATTAATTCGATGCAACGCGAAGAACCTTACCAAGGCTTGACATGCACGGGAAAGTTCCAGAGATGGTTCCCCCGCAAGGTCCGTGCACAGGTGGTGCATGGTTGTCGTCAGCTCGTGTCGTGAGATGTTGGGTTAAGTCCCGCAACGAGCGCAACCCTTGTCTTATGTTGCCAGCGGGTTATGCCGGGGACTCATAAGAGACTGCCGGGGTCAACTCGGAGGAAGGTGGGGATGACGTCAAATCATCATGCCCCTTATGTCTTGGGCTTCACGCATGCTACAATGGCCGGTACAAAGGGCTGCGATACCGCGAGGTGGAGCGAATCCCAAAAAGCCGGTCTCAGTTCGGATTGGGGTCTGCAACTCGACCCCATGAAGTCGGAGTCGCTAGTAATCGCAGATCAGCAACGCTGCGGTGAATACGTTCCCGGGCCTTGTACACACCGCCCGTCACGTCACGAAAGTCGGTAACACCCGAAGCCAGTGGCCCAACCTACTTGTAGGAGGGAGCTGTCGAAGGTGGGATCGGCGATTGGGACGAAGTCGTAACAAGGTAGCCGTACCGGAAGGTGCGGCTGGATCACCTCCTTTCTAAGGAGCAACTGGCCCGAGCCTGCTGTTTACACAGGTTCATTCATGGGTCCAGGCCCACTTCGCAGACAAATGTTCTGCGGTGGAGCTCACGGGTGGAACACTGACTAGTTCGGTTCACACGTTGTTCTGTGTGTCTAGTACGACCCAGCCTCTTGATTGAGGCGTTCAGCCAGGTCCCTTCGGGGGTGTGGTTGGGGGTTGGAACGGGCGCAGGGTGGCAGTGTGACCCGTAGGTACGCTGTTGGGTCCTGAAGGATCAGACGATTCGTTTGATGCCTTCTTCGGGCCGACCCTAGTTTCGAACCGCCGGCACAGATCTTTGTGGATCTGGTGCTGGTAGGCGGAGCGAGTTGGGTTGAGCATCGCCCGTACCTTGAGAACTGCACAGTGGACGCGAGCATCTTTGTGGCTAAGTTATGAAGAGCACACGGTGGATGCCTAGGCACCAGGAGCCGATGAAGGACGTAGGAGGCTGCGATAAGCCTCGGGGAGCTGTCAACCGAGCTGAGATCCGAGGATTTCCGAATGGGGAAACCCAGCACGAGTCATGTCGTGTTACCCGCATCTGAACACATAGGGTGCGTGGAGGGAACGTGGGGAAGTGAAACATCTCAGTACCCACAGGAAGAGAAAGCAACCGCGATTCCGTTAGTAGTGGCGAGCGAAAGCGGATGAGGCTAAACCGATTGCGCGTGATAGCCGGCAGGCGTTGCGTGATCGGGGTCGTGGGACCATTCTTATCTCTCTGCCGAGGGATTAGGGAGTAAGAAAAAGTTGTGTTAGGCGAATGGCATTGGAAAAACCAAGCGTAGAGGGTGAGACTCCCGTAGCCGAAAACATGATTTCTCCCGAGTGGGATCCCAAGTAGCAGCGAGCCCGTGAAATTCGCTGTGAATCTGGCGGGACCACCCGCTAAGCCTAAATACTACCTGGTGACCGATAGCGGACTAGTACCGTGAGGGAAAGGTGAAAAGTACCCCGGGAGGGGAGTGAAATAGTACCTGAAACCGTGTGCTTACAATCCGTCGGAGCTGACCCCTTGTGGGAAGGTGACGGCGTGCCTTTTGAAGAATGAGCCTGCGAGTTAGTGGTATGTGGCAAGGTTAACCCGTGTGGGGAAGCCGTAGCGAAAGCGAGTCCGAATAGGGCGTTTCAGTCGCATGCTCTAGACCCGAAGCGAAGTGATCTACCCATGGCCAGGATGAAGCGACGGTAAGACGTCGTGGAGGTCCGAACCCACCAGGGTTGAAAACCTGGGGGATGAGCTGTGGGTAGGGGTGAAAGGCCAATCAAACTTCGTGATAGCTGGTTCTCCCCGAAATGCATATAGGTGCAGCGTCGCGTGTTTCTTACCGGAGGTAGAGCACTGGATGGTCTAGGGGGCCCACAAGCTTACCAAAATCAACCAAACTCCGAATGCCGGTAAGTGAGAGCGCGGCAGTGAGACAGTGGGGGCTAAGCTTCATTGTCGAGAGGGAAACAGCCCAGATCGCCGGTTAAGGTCCCTAAGCGTGTGCTAAGTGGGAAAGGATGTGGAGTCGCCCAGACAACCAGGAGGTTGGCTTAGAAGCAGCCACCCTTTAAAGAGTGCGTAATAGCTCACTGGTCAAGTGATTCCGCGCCGACAATG
Source organism: Nakamurella sp. (assembly GCA_965277305.1). Lineage (GTDB taxonomy): Bacteria > Actinomycetota > Actinomycetes > Mycobacteriales > Nakamurellaceae > Nakamurella. The sequence continues at coordinate 4,220 of CBDICH010000002.1, forward strand.
TAGCGGGGCTCAAGCACACCACCGAAACCGCGGCATTCACATATTATCTCGGCCCCTTGTGGGTCCAGGAGTGTGGATGGGTAGGGGAGCGTCGTGTTGCCAGTGAAGCGGCGGTGGAAACCAGCCGTGGAGGCTACACGAGTGAGAATGCAGGCATGAGTAGCGAATGAGGAGTGAGAAACTCCTCCACCGAATGACCAAGGGTTCCTGGGCCAGGTTAATCCGCCCAGGGTGAGTCGGGACCTAAGACGAGGCCGACAGGCGTAGCCGATGGACAACGGGTTGATATTCCCGTACCCGCGAAAGAGCGCCAATAGCGAGCGCGGTAATGCTAAACGCCCGAACCAATGGGTTCCTTCGGGAAGCCGGCGGGGAGCGCGTGACCCGAACCGCTAGTAGTTAAGCGATGGGGTGACACAGGAAGGTAGCTCCGCCAGTCAGTGGTAATACTGGTGTAAGGGTGTAGGTAGGTTCCGTAGGCAAATCCGCGGGATCGTTGATCTGAGACCTGACGCATAGCCGATTGAGGCGAAGTAGAGTGATCCTATGCTGTCGAGAAAAGCCTCTAGCGAGCTCTGAGCGGCCCGTACCCCAAACCGACACAGGTGGTCAGGTAGAGAATACCAAGGTGATCGAGCGAACTATGGTTAAGGAACTCGGCAAAATACCCCCGTAACTTCGGGAGAAGGGGGACCGAGGTGTGTGAAGCCCCTTGCGGGCTAGCATGTTTTGGTCGCAGAGACCAGGGAGAAGCGACTGTTTACTAAAAACACAGGTCCATGCTAAGTCGCAAGACGATGTATATGGACTGACGCCTGCCCGGTGCTGGAAGGTTAAGAGGACCGGTTAGCCTCACGGCGAAGCTGAGAATTTAAGCCCCAGTAAACGGCGGTGGTAACTATAACCATCCTAAGGTAGCGAAATTCCTTGTCGGGTAAGTTCCGACCTGCACGAATGGCGTAACGACTTCTCTACTGTCTCAACCATAGGCTCGGCGAAATTGCAGTACGAGTAAAGATGCTCGTTACGCGCGGCAGGACGGAAAGACCCCGGGACCTTTACTATAGTTTGGTATTGGTGTTCGGTTCGACTTGTGTAGGATAGGTGGGAGACTGTGAAGTGGTCACGCCAGTGGCTGTGGAGTCAACGTTGAAATACCACTCTGGTCGTACTGGATATCTAACTTAGGTCCATGATCTGGATCAGGGACAGTGCCTGATGGGTAGTTTAACTGGGGCGGTTGCCTCCTAAAGAGTAACGGAGGCGCCCAAAGGTTCCCTCAGCCTGGTTGGCAATCAGGTTTCGAGTGTAAGTGCACAAGGGAGCTTGACTGCGAGAGGGACATCTCGAGCAGGGACGAAAGTCGGGACTAGTGATCCGGCACCACCTTGTGGAAGGGGTGTCGCTCAACGGATAAAAGGTACCCCGGGGATAACAGGCTGATCTTGCCCAAGAGTCCATATCGACGGCATGGTTTGGCACCTCGATGTCGGCTCGTCGCATCCTGGGGCTGGAGTAGGTCCCAAGGGTTGGGCTGTTCGCCCATTAAAGCGGCACGCGAGCTGGGTTTAGAACGTCGTGAGACAGTTCGGTCCCTATCCGCCGCGCGCGCAGGAGTCTTGAGGAAGGCTGTCCCTAGTACGAGAGGACCGGGACGGACGAACCTCTGGTGTGCCAGTTGTTCCACCAGGAGCACGGCTGGTTAGCTACGTTCGGAAGGGATAACCGCTGAAAGCATCTAAGCGGGAAGCTCGTTCCAAGATGAGGACTCCCACCCTTTGTGGGGTAAGGCCCCCGGCTAGACCACCGGGTTGATAGGCCAGAAGTGGAAGCACGGCAACGTGTGCAGCTGACTGGTACTAATAGGCCGAGGACTTACCACAAAAATGCTACGCGTCCACTGTGCGGTTCTGAAGACACGGAACCGCTGCACCCCGTTTTCCCATAGCCACGGGAAAAAGGTGCGCACCGAACATCTTCATAGAGTTACGGCGGTCATAGCGAGAGGGAAACGCCCGGTCCCATTCCGAACCCGGAAGCTAAGCCTTTCAGCGCCGATGGTACTGCACCCGCCAGGGTGTGGGAGAGTAGGTCGCCGCCGGAACAACATTCCCAATAGGGGAGGTCACATGCGATATCAATCGCGCGTGACCTCCCCTATTGGCATTTTTGCGTCCTGATACCTCTGGAATCGAGCCACCACGGCTCGTACAGTTGATGACGGCGCGGCAGTACGTAGCAGCAACTCGGAAAATACAAGAGCGATGGAGTACACACCATGACGAATCCCGGCGACGGCGACAGGCCTGCTCGCAAGAGCGAACCACGAAGCGAGAGTCCGCGCCGCGACCACAGTCAGGGTGACTCCCGAGGAGGCGGAAGTCCCCAGGGCAAGGCCAGGGACGGCGGCGGGTACCGCGGGGGTGACCGCGACAAGCCCTATGCCGATCGGTCAGCTCGGCCGGACCGACCCACCTATGGCCGTCCGCCGGCCGACGGGTCACGTCCCAGCCGCGCGACTGGTGGCGACGGCAGAGCAAACTCTGACCGTCGTCCGCCCCGCAGTGACACCCCCTACGCCGATCGGGCGCCCAGGCCGACGGCTGATCGTCCGTATGGAGAGCGTCCGTCGTGGCCGCGGAGTGAGCGCCCGTCAGCCGAGCGCTCGGATCGAACCAATCGGGACCGACCGGCTGAGGATCGCTCGGGCCGGAGCGCCGATCGGCCGGCTTACCGCCGTGACCAGCCGAGCGGCGAGCGCCCTGCCTACGACCGTCGTCCCGCCAGGGATGACCGATCACCGTCGGCCGACCGCCGACCACCACGCGGCGACAGCCCCTCTGCCGATCGTGGGGCGAGACCGGCGAGCGACCGTCCGTACGGAGATCGGCCGTCCTGGCCGAGAAGCGACCGTCCGTCGAGTGGACGGCCGCCGGCCGACCGTGCAGATCGCTCCAGTCGGGATCGACCCGCCGAGGATCGCTCGAGCCGGAGCGCCGAACGGCCGGCTTACCGCCGTGACCAGCCGAGCGGCGAGCGCCCTGCCTACGACCGTCGTCCCGCCAGGGATGACCGATCACCGTCGGCCGACCGCCGACCACCGCGCAGCGACAGCCCCTCTGCCGATCGCCGCCCGCCACGGGAGGATAGGCCGGGGTATGACCGAGGGCAGTCCGGCGGACGTCCGTCCGGGGATCGCTCCAGCTACGGTCGACCCACGTCAGATCGCCCCCGCTACGACCGCGCCGCTGATTCACGACCACGTCAGGATGGGGATCGTCCGTCGTACGACCGCAGACCTCCGCGCTCGGACGACCGTCCCGCGGCGGACCGTCGACCCCCGAGCGATGGTCAGCGGCCGTGGTCAGAGCGCTCGGATCGCGGTGGAGAGCGGCCTACCTATCGGGATCGGGCTGCATCGGGTGATCGTCCGACGCGCGATGGCGACCGACCCTCCTATGGTCGACGGGACGACCGTCCGGCGGCCATCGGCGATCGTCGCCCGCCCCGCACCGATGGCGAGCGACCTTCTCATGGACGCGCCGGAGACGACCGGGATCGCTCGAGCGACGGCAAGCCGCCGCGCGAGGGCGGTCGCCCGCCGTTCAATCGCGACCCGCAACCGGTCGACCGGCACGAGTATCGCTCGGGAGAGAGTTCTCGTCCGGCGCCCAAGCGCACGGACTTCGGCAGTGACCTGAGTCAGGGTTTCGGGCGTGACAGCGACGCGCGCCCACCCCGCGACAGGGACGAACGCCCTGCGCGTCCGGCCCGGCCGCCCTACCAGGACCGTTCGGCACCGCGCCGGGACGGTTCGGCTCCGTACCAGGACCGGTCCGCTTCGCGTTCGGATCGGTCCTCCCCGACCCGAGACACGTCGGACCTGGGTCGGAGCTCATCGCAACGTCCGTGGCAGGACCGCGGGACGGACAGCCGGAGCGGGGGCGCGGGACGTTCGGAATCCAGGACTTCGTCGTATGCAGACCGTGACGCTCCGCGCTTCGAGCGCCGGGAACCCGACCGCGGCTCCCGGGTACGGGAGGAGGAGATCGGCGAGCGTTGGCCCGACATCCCCGAGTGGGCGGATCCGCGGGAGCTCGATGCCGAAGTTCGCCGCGACCTTCGTGGTTTGAGCAAGGAAGGCAGCGAGTTCGTCGGTGCCCACCTTTTCATGGCCGGCATGCTGGCCGAGGAGGATCCAGCGTTGGCCTGGCGGCACGCACGCGCCGCTCGTTCCAAGGGCGGCCGTATCGCGGTCGTCCGGGAAACGGTCGGACTGGTGGCCTACCACGCGGGTGAGTGGGCAGACGCAATCTCCGAGCTGCGGGCTGCGCGCCGGATGACGGGTGGTCCGGGACAGCTACCGGTGATGGCTGATTGCGAACGGGCACTCGGCCATCCGGAGAAGGCCATCGAGCTGTCGCGTTCCGCCGAGGCGGCCGATCTCGACCCGAGTTCGGCGGCCGAGCTGCGGATCGTGGTCGCCGGCGCCCGCGCCGACCTCGGTCAACTCGACGCGGCCATAGCGCACCTCGAGGGAGCGCTCCAGCCCGAGAACATCCAGCCGTTCACCGCCCGGCTGTTCTACGCCTACGCGGACCTCCTGCTGCAGGCCGAACGTCGAGCCGAGGCGGTGGACTGGTTCATGAAGGCCGCCGAGATCGATGTCGACGAGGAGACCGACGCGGGGGAGCGCCTCACCGAGTTGGCCGGAGGCGGCGACGATGTCGAAGCGAACGAGCTCGAGGATGTCACTGTTGACGAGAACGTCGACGCTCGGCTCGATCTCGATCTCGATGAGGACTACGACATCGCCGGTAGCACGGTCGATCTGGGAAGTGATCGCGAGATCGGTTCGGAGCCGGCGGATCTCAGCGGATGGTCAGCAGATCTGGACGGCGGCGACGGCGAACGGATCGAGAGGGCAAGAATCGACGACGCCAACGAGGGCGATGAAACTGCCGTCGAAGCAACCGATGTCGACGACGACGCGGCCGGTGACCACGACGGGACCGACACCGTGCTCGACGACGGAGCTGCTGACCGCGCCGACGATGATGACGCCATCGGCGATGGCGATGGCGGTGACCGTGCCGAGACGGCCGCTGACGTGGATGTCGCTGACGTGGATACCGCTGACGTGGACGTCGCTGACGTGGATGCCGACGATGACACGACCGCGGGTGACGATGACGGCGGCGACCGTTACGCGGCAAACGATATGGACGCGGAAGACGACACCGACGACGCGCCGGGTCGGCCGGCCAGCGCGCCCAGGTCGATGGGCTCGCTGTTCAGCCACAACGAGGGGGGCCTGTGACGTCGCTGGCTGACCGGTCGGACGCGTTGCTGCTCGATCTGGACGGCACCGTCTATCTCGGCGGACAGGTGATCCCGCATGTCGTCGAGGTTCTGGTCGAGGCGGCCGCACGTGGGGCCCGCCCGATGTTTGTCACCAACAATGCCTCCCGGCCACCGGTCGAGGTGGCCGGGGCGCTCAACGGCATGGGCATCGCCGCCGAGCCGGCCGACGTCCTGACCTCTCCGGAAGCGGCGGCCGCCATGCTGGCCGCCAGCCATCCGGTCGGATCCGCCGTCCTGATCGTCGGGGCGAAGGCGCTGGCCGATGCGGTGGCCGACGTCGGTCTGGTCCCCGTCCGGTTGGCGGCAGATGATCCGGTGGCCGTCGTGCAGGGGCATTCCCCCGACACCGGGTGGCGGGATCTGGCCGAGGCCTGTATCGCGATCCGCGCGGGCGTCGACTGGGTCGCGAGCAACACCGACTCGACACTGCCGACCGATCGCGGGTTGCTGCCGGGTAACGGCGCCATGGTGCAGGCGCTGATCGCTGCGACCGGCGCGACGCCACGCGTGGCCGGCAAGCCCAACCGGCCGTTGCTCGACGAGGCGGTCAGCCGATCCGGTTCCACGACGCCGCTCGTGGTCGGGGACCGACTGGACACCGACATCGAGGCCGCTGTCCTGGCCGGGATGCCGAGCCTGATGGTGCTGACCGGCGTCTCCACGGCCGCCGATCTGCTGGTCGCGCCCGAATCCCGTCGGCCCACCTTCGTCTCCTTCGACATGCGGGGACTCATCGACACCGACAAGGTTGCCGAGATCCTCACCGGTGACGCCCCGCCGACCGGTGGAGCGGTGTGGTCGGTCGACGTCGCGGATGGCGAACTGCGCCTGCGCCTGACCGATTCATCCGAGCGCGACGAGGACCAGGATGGCCGCGACCTGAGGGCCTTGGCTGCGCTCGCAGCTACCGCCTGGTCGACCGGGATCGCTGCTGTGCGCGGGGGCGATCCGGCCGCGGTCGCCACCCTGATCCGGTTCGGGCTGGTCAGCGCCGGGTCGTGAGGCTGTGTCGGAGTCCTGGGTTAGCGTTGTGACATCAGCATCGAAAGCACAGGAGGACTGATGGACGCACGCCCGGGCGGATTTCGGCCGACTGTCGTTCCGCCTGCCGCTTCCGGCGTCCCGTCGGTTGCCTCCGGCGCAGCTGTGCCGGTCGACCTGGTCGACGGCCAGTCGGCAGCCCGGGATCAGCTGGTCGACATCGATGCCCGGTTGGCGCAGCTGTCGGATCTGGAGATCGCCGATCAGGTACAGGTGTTCGCCGAAATCCATCATCGGCTGAGGACTGCGCTGGCCGGGACGGGTGGAGCGAGCACCGCCCCCTCGGATCCGTTGCCGTCGCGGGGCCGCTGAGGTGCGACGGGCACGTCTGGATGCGGAATTGGTGCGGCGGGGTCTGGCCCGCTCGAGGGAGCAGGCCGCCGAGCTGATCAAGGCCGGTCGGGTATTGGTCTCCGGGCAGACCGCGGCCAAAGCAGCCACGGCCGTCGATCCGGGTGCACCGCTCCTGGTGACCGCGGACGTCGGCGACGACAACTGGGCCTCCAGGGGTGCGCACAAGCTGATCGGTGCGCTCGACGCCTTCTCCGACATCAGCGTCGAAGGGCGTCGTTGTCTGGACGCCGGGGCCTCGACCGGCGGTTTCACCGACGTGCTGTTGCGTCGGGGGGCGGCCGAGGTGGCTGCGGTCGATGTCGGCTACGGCCAATTGATCTGGCGGCTGCAGAACGACGAGCGCGTGCACATCTTCGACCGCACCAACGTCAGAACGCTGTCCCCCGAGGACATCGGCGGCCCCGCTGCGTTGATCGTGGCCGACCTCTCCTTCATCTCGCTGGCGCTGGTGTTGCCCGCGTTGACGGCCTGTGCCGCCCCGGGCGCAGACCTCATCCCCATGGTGAAGCCGCAATTCGAGGTGGGCAAGGAACGGTTGGGCGCGGGCGGGGTGGTGCGCGATCCTGCGTTGCGCGGCGAGGCAGTCGCCGGGGTAGCCGCCGCGGCCGGCCGGGCGGGTTGGGGCGTGGCCGCCGTGGTGGCCTCTCCGCTACCCGGGCCCAGCGGCAACGTCGAGTTCTTCGTTCACTTCCGTACCGATGCGCCGATCGATCCGGATCGCACCGGCGAGCTGATCCGGATCGCCATCGAGGAGGGTCCAACATGACCGACCGTCGCATCCTGCTGGTCGCGCACACCGGCCGCGCCGATATCTACTCGACCGCCAGGCATGTGAAAAAGGCACTCGAAGCGGTCGACATCGAACTGCTGGCGCTCCCGGGTGAAGGCACTGAATTGGATCTGGCCGTGCTGGAGACCCAAACTCCGACAGCCGTCGGTCAGCGATCTCCGGTCGAGTTGGTGCTGGCCCTGGGCGGGGACGGCACGCTGCTGCGGGCGGCTGAGGTGGCCCGGCCCATGCGGGCGCCGGTCATCGCCATCAACCTCGGACGGGTCGGCTTCCTGGCCGAAGCCGAGGCCGACCATCTCGACGAGGTGCTCACCGCGATCATCTCCGGCGACTATCTCCGGTCCGAGCGGATGACCATCGATGTGACCATCGAGAAAGACGGCGTGGTCGTCGACCGGTGCTGGGCGCTCAACGAGGTGAGCGTGGAGAAGGCAACCAGGGAAAGGATTCTCGACGTCGTCGTCGAGGTCGATGGTCGCGGGGTGTCTGCTTTCGGCTGCGACGGGGTGTTGTGTGCGACCCCGACCGGTTCGACGGCCTACGCATTTTCCGCGGGAGGCCCGATCGTCTGGCCGGATGTCGAAGCACTGCTCGTGGTGCCGTCGAACGCGCATGCTCTCTTCGCCCGGCCGTTGGTGGTCTCACCGCACTCGATCGTGTCCATCCACATCGACCCGGCCGGCCACGATGCCATCGTGGCCTGTGACGGTCGGCGTACCCATGAGGTGCCGCCCGGCGGCAAGGTCCAGGTGCGCCGCGGTCTCCAGCCGGTGACCATGATCAAACTGGGCGACCAGCCCTTCACCGACCGACTGGTGGCGAAGTTCTCCCTTCCCGTCCACGGCTGGCGCGAGCGCAGGTACTGACCGTGCTGACCGAGTTGCACATCAGTGGCCTCGGGGTGATCGAGGACGCCGTTCTCGAGCCGCATCCCGGGTTCACCGTGGTGACCGGTGAAACCGGAGCCGGCAAGACCATGGTGGTGACCGCGCTGGGCCTGCTGACCGGTGGGCGCGGCGACGCCGCCCGGGTGCGGGTGGGTTCTGACCGTGCCGTCGTGGAGGCGAGAATCGCCGGGCCATTGCCGTCGACCCCCGCCGCCGTCGTCGACGCGGTCGGTGGCCACCTCGACGACGACGGCTCGGTCATCCTGGTCAGGTCGGTCGGCGCCGACGGTCGTTCCAGGGCACACATCGGCGGCCGGGCCGCGCCGCTGGGCACGCTGGCCGAGATCACCGATCCGCTGATCGCCGTGCACGGCCAGTCCGAGGCCATCAGCCTGCTCCGCGGTTCGCAGCAGCGCGCGGTGCTGGACCGGTTCGCCGCCTCGGAGGCCGAACTGATCTCGTACCGGGCCGCCAGATCCCAGTGGCAGGCGGCGGTCGCCGACCTCGTCGACCGAACGTCCCATGCCAGGGAACGAGCACAGCGCGAGCAGATGCTGCGACTGGGGGTCGAGGAGATCGACAAGGTCGCTCCGAAGCGGGGCGAGGACGTCGAACTGATCGCCGAGGTGCGTCGACTCGAAAACGCGGATGCGCTCCGGTCGGCGGCCCAGTCCGCACTCGACGGGCTCGCCGGTGAGTCGCTGTCGGACAGCCAGAACGCGGTCGGTCTGGTCGAAGGGGCGAGGAAGCTTCTCGAAGGAGCGGGTGACGAGCGGCTCACGGCGCTGGCGGCCGGCCTGCACGCAGTCTCGGCTGTTCTGGTGGACAGCGCGTCGGACCTGACCGGATTCCTGGACGAGTTGGACGCCGATCCGGAGCGGGTCGAGGCGCTCTTGTCCCGCCAGGCCATCCTGCGCAGCCTGACCAGGCGGTATGCCGCGGACGTCGACGGCGTACTGGCCTGGCGGGCCGACGCAGAGTCCGAGTTGCGCAGTCTGGACTCCTCGGACGAGACGCTGGCCGAGCTGCGCAATCAGTGCGACCTCCTGGCCGCCGGCGTCGCCGCGTCGGCACAGGCGCTGACCCACCGGCGCACGACGGCGGCCGCCCAACTCGGCGAACGAGCCACCAGCGAGTTGGAACACCTCGCCATGGGGCGGGCGACGCTGCGGGTCAATGTGACCAGCCGGTCGGCTGACCCGGCTGCTTCCGATGCCCTACGGATCGGTCGGACCTGGGTCGTGGCCGGCGCGGATGGGGTCGACCAGGTCGAATTCACCCTGGTCGCCCATGCCGGCGCACCAGAACTGCCGATCGCCAAGGGCGCGTCCGGTGGTGAGCTCTCGCGGGTGATGTTGGCCGTGGAAGTGGTGCTCGCGGACGCCGATCCGGTGGCCACGATGGTGTTCGACGAAGTCGATGCCGGGGTCGGAGGCCGGGCGGCGACCGAGATCGGCCGACGGTTGGCCATGCTTGCACAGAATCATCAGGTCATCGTGGTCACCCACCTCGCCCAGGTAGCCGCATTCGCCGATTGTCACTATGTGGTCGACGCCGGCCCGGGGGTGGCGGTCGGTTCGTCGGCGGTGAAAATGGTGCTCGGGGCCGAGCGCGAACTAGAACTGGCCAGGATGCTCGGCGGCACGAATGGGGCCACCGCCCGGGCCCATGCGGCCGACCTGGTGACCGCCGCCCGCAAGCCCGGCCGGCGGGTCGTGAAGAAGTAGACCAGCCCCCTTGGGCCTTGGACGTCGGCCGGCTCGCTGCGTCCCTGGCGGCCTGGAGTTTCGAGGTGCTCGCCGCCGCGCCTGCGTCCGGCGCCGGGTCGGTGAGACGGGAGAAACAGGCACGACCTGCCGGAAAGGTCTGGGAATTCCAGCCCGATCGGGTCCCGTCAGGGGTATTTAGGCCGCGCCTACCGCGTTTCGGGTAGTTGTCCTGTCACGATCTGCTCATGAAACTCTTGTCACGCCAGTCACGCGCGTTGCCAGGAGTCACAGGCGTCGCACGGGTGTCGCGACGCAGTGACACCTTGCTCAGCAAATTGAGCGACGGCGACATTGCAGTCATCGACCACATCGACATCGACCGGGCCACCGCCGACGCGCTGGTCAAATCCGGGGTGACGGCGGTGATCAACGCCGCACCGTCGATCTCCGGGCGCTATCCGAACCTCGGGCCGGAGATCCTGGTGAACTCCGGGGTGATCCTGATCGACGACGTCGGGGACAAGGTGTTCACCCGGCTCAAGGACGGCAACAAGATCCGCATCGACGGCGCGTCGATCTACCAGGGTGAGGAGCTGATCGCCGATGGTGTCGAGCAGACGCCCGAGTCGGTCGCCGACCTGCTGATCGAGGCCAAGGCGGGTATGTCCGCTCAGCTCGAAGCCTTCGCCGCCAATGCGATCGAGTACATGAAACGGGAGCGGACACTCCTGCTCGACGGCGTCGGTATCCCGGACATCGCCACCAAGATGGCCGGCCGCCAGGTGCTGATCGTTGCCTCCTCCGCCGATACGAAGGCCGAGCTGAAGGCCATCAAGAAGTACATCTCCGACTACCACCCGGTGCTCGTCGGCGTCGACGGGGGCGCCGACGCACTCCGGGCCGCCGGATACAAGCCACAGCTGATCATCGGCAACCCGGAGGAGATCGGGCCGGACACCCTGCGCAGCGGCGCCGAGGTCGTCATCCCGGCCGATATCGACGGCCACGCACCAGGACTCGAGCGGTTGCAGGATCTCGGACTCGGCGCGGTGACCTTCCCGGCCACCGGTACCACCGAGGATCTCGCCCTGCTGCTCGCCGACGCCAGGGATGCCAGCCTGATCGTCACGGTCGGCATGCACACCACGCTGACCGACCTGCTGGACCACAAGGGTGGTTCGGCTTCCACGTTCCTGGTGCGGATGCGGGTGGCGAACAAGATCGTGGAAGCGCCGGCCGTCGCCCGGCTCTACAAGGCCCGGATCTCCTGGTGGGTGGTGATGCTCCTGGTCATCGCGGCCGTGGCTGCCATCGTCGGTGCCCTGCTGGTCTCCGACGTGTCGCACACCTACATCGATCTCGCCCGGCAGTGGTGGAACGATTTCGTCAACTGGGTCAAGGGGCTTTTCTGATGATTTCCATGCGCTATCACATCGTGTCGCTGGCCGCGATCTTCCTGGCGCTGGCGCTGGGCATCGTGCTGGGGGCGACGAAGATCTCGTCGCCGATCCTGGCCGGACTGCAATCCGACAAGACCGACCTGTCGAGTCAGAACTCCTCGCTGTCCACCGACAACACCTCGCTCACGGCTCGGGTCTCGTCGGACGACAAGTTCGCCACGTCGGTCGCGAACCTGAGCGTGCGCGGCACCCTGCCCAATGCGACCGTCGTGCTGATCACCACCGCCGACGCCGATCCCAGCGACCGCGACGCGGTGTTGTCGCTGCTGGATCGGGCCGGCGCCAAGGTCACCGCGCAGATCCAGCTGACAGCCAACTTCGCCGATCCGAGCTACGCCGACGACCTGCGCACCCTGTCGGCCCGCGTGCTGCCGACCGGGGCCAAGTTGCCCGCGGTGTCCCAGGTCGGTGCGGTGGCCGGTGGCCTCCTCGGCTCGGTACTGCTGACCGACAAGGCCGGCAAGACGGCGGTGAAGACCGACCAGGCCACCGCGGCGCTCTCCGCCTTCGCCAGCGGGGGCTTCCTGCAGGCCTCCGGCACCGTCGCCCCCGGCCGTCTGGTGATCATCCTCACCGGCGGTGCGGTCAGTGGCGGTTCCGAGGCCGACAAGGCGGCGGCCATCGCTGATCTGGCTACCCAGCTCAAGCAGTCCGCCGGCGGTGTGGTGGTCGCCGGCAGTTCCGGATCTGACGGCGCCACCGGCACGGTCGGTGTGATCCGGTCGAACACGGCCAGCGCGGCCGTGGTGACCACTGTCGACAACGTCGACACGGCCTCGGGACGGTTGGCCACGGTGCTCGGCCTGGTCGAGCAGAACGGTGGCGGTGTGGGCCGGTACGGCTTTGCGGCCAGCGCCCAGGCGCAGATCCCGACCCTGGGCGTCGGCTGATCCAAGTGACGGGCAGCGAATGCCCACCGAGGACAACGGGCCCGGCTCTTCGCCTTCCAGGCGGGAGCCGGGCCCGCTGCTGTCCAGCTAGACACCGGTCACCGGTTCGCGGTGTCGCCAACGGGCGGGAGCGGAGCGGATCCGCAGTGATGGCCGACATCGGATCCTCTCCGGTCCTTTCCTCCGGCGGACAGGCGCGCCGCAGCCGGACGCGCCCGGGAAACGCCGGCGGGGTGTTAGGGTGAAATCCCGTGGAGTGATGGCCATTGCGGTCAGTCACCGAGCATCGAGAATGCCTTGGTCTTCGAGCACACGGGAGTCGTCTTGCCGGTATCGGTACGCACCACCAAACACATCTTCGTCACCGGCGGCGTTGCTTCGTCCCTGGGCAAGGGGCTGACGGCATCGAGCCTGGGTCGGCTGCTGACCTCACGCGGCCTGCGGGTCACCATGCAGAAGCTGGATCCGTACCTCAACGTCGATCCCGGCACCATGAATCCGTTCCAGCACGGCGAGGTGTTCGTCACCGAGGACGGCACCGAGGCCGATCTCGACATCGGCCACTACGAGCGGTTCCTCGACCGGAACCTGTCCGCGGACGCCAACGTGACGACCGGCAAGGTGTACTCCCGCGTCATCGCCCGGGAACGGCGCGGTGAGTACCTCGGCGACACCGTGCAGGTCATCCCGCACATCACCAACGAGATCAAGGACCGCATCACGGCCATGGCCGAGGCAGGCCCCGACGGGGTCAGCCCAGACGTGGTGATCACCGAGATCGGTGGAACCGTCGGCGATATCGAGTCGTTGCCGTTCCTCGAGGCGGCGCGCCAGGTGCGCCACGACCTGGGCCGGGACAATGTGTTCTTCCTCCACGTCTCACTGATCCCGTATCTCGCGCCGTCGGGCGAACTCAAGACCAAGCCCACCCAGCACTCCGTCGCCGCCCTGCGGAACATCGGCATCCAGCCGGACGCCCTGGTCTGCCGCGCCGACCGGGAGATACCCGAAGGGCTCAAGCGCAAGATCTCCCTGATGTGCGACGTGGATGCCGAGGCCGTCATCGCCTGCCCGGACGCGCCGTCGATCTACGACATCCCCAAGGTGCTGCACACCGAGGGACTGGACGCCTACGTCGTCCGGCGCCTCGGCCTGTCCTTCAAGGACGTGGACTGGACGCTCTGGGGCGAGCTGCTCGAGCGGGTGCACCACCCGTCCGAAACCGTTCGGATCGCCTTGGTGGGCAAGTACATCGACCTGCCCGACGCGTACCTGTCGGTGACCGAGGCGCTGCGCGCCGGCGGGTTCGGTAACAAGGCCAAGGTCGAGATCGTCTGGGTGGCATCGGATGACTGCCAGACCCAGTCCGGCGCCGCCGCTGCGCTCAGCGATGTCCAGGGCGTGCTGGTCCCCGGTGGTTTCGGCGTGCGGGGGATCGAGGGCAAGCTCGGTGCCATCCAGTACGCGCGGGTCAACCGCATCCCACTGCTGGGGATCTGCCTGGGACTGCAGTGCATCGTCATCGAGGTGGCCCGTAACCTGGCCGGCCTCGGCGGCGCCAACTCGGCCGAGTTCGACGCGAACGCGGCCGATCCGGTGGTCGCCACCATGGCGGACCAGACCGACGTGATCTCGGGCGCGAAGGACATGGGCGGCACCATGCGGCTGGGGTCCTACCCGGCCCGGCTCACCGAGGGCAGTCTCGTCGCCGAGATCTACGGATCCACCTCGGTCACCGAGCGGCATCGCCACCGCTACGAGGTGAACAACGCCTACCGCGACCGGCTGGAGTCCGCCGGTCTGCACCTCTCCGGCACGTCGCCCGACTCCTCCCTCGTCGAGTTCGTGGAGCTGGATCGCTCGCAGCACCCGTTCCTGGTCGCCACCCAGGCGCACCCGGAGTTCAAGTCGCGACCCACCGACCCGCACCCGCTGTTCTTCTCCTTCGTCAGGGCCGCGCTCGATTATCTGGAGTCGGAGCGCCTGCCGATCAGTGATGACGACCTGGCTGCGGTCTCGCCCGTCGCCGAGGTGGCAGTGGCTGCGCTGTGACCGCTCCCGAGACGTTCTCCGTCGTCTCCAGCCGGGTGGCGTTCGAGGGCAGGATCGCGACGGTACGCATCGACGAGGTGGTCATGCCCGGGGGCGGGACCGCGCTGCGTGAGGTGGTCCAGCACGACAGGGCCGTGGCCGTCGTCGCGGTCGACGACGCCGGGGACGTCGTGCTGATCGAGCAGTACCGGCACCCGCTGCGCCGCCGGCTGTGGGAACTGCCGGCCGGCTTGATGGACGTCGACGGCGAGGCCCCCCAGCCGGCCGCCGCCCGCGAGCTGGGCGAGGAGACCGGCCTGGCCGCGCGCGAGTGGTCGGTGCTGCTCGATGTCGCCGCCTCGCCCGGGTTCACCGACGAGGTGGTACGGGTTTTCCTGGCCACCGGGCTCAGCGACATCGGACGGCAGGGTGAGATCGTCCACGAGGAAGCCGACCTGAAGATCGTCAGGGTGCCGTTGCCGGTGGCGGTGTCCGCCGCCCTGGCCGGGGACATCATCAATGCCTCCACGGTCGCCGGGCTGCTGGCCGCCTCGATCGCGCTGGACGTCCGTCCCGCCACCGACGTCACGCTCCGCCCCGCCGACGGCCGTTGGGTCGACGGTCCGGGCATCGCCCACGTCGGCCCGGGTGTCCCGGACGCACCCCGGCTCGGAGGTCCCTGAATCGACGATGGCCAGCGAATCGACCATGGCCGGCGAGCATCTGCCGGCCCGTCCTGCACCGGAGCAGAACGAGCCACCGGAGCCGTCCGCCGAGTTGCGGGCTGCGCTGCGCGGCTACCTGGACCATCTGGCCGTCGAACGCGGTGTGGCTCGCAACACGTTGCTGGCCTACCGGCGGGACCTCCAGCGGTACCTGTCGTTCTGCGCGGTCAGCGGCATCCAGACGGTCGGCGGGATCCGCGCCGAGCACGTCAGCGGCTACCTCGTCTCGCTGCGCGAGGGCTGGTTCGGGCACCCGGCGTTGGCTCCGTCATCGGCGGCCAGAGCGGTGGTCGCGGTCCGCGGCTGGCACCGATTCCTGCTGGCCGAATCGGCGACCATCAGCGACCCGTCCGGCGACGTCCATCCACCGTCGGCCAGCAAACGCCTCCCGAAGGCGCTGCCGGTGGAGCTGGTCACCGCTATCCTGGAATCGGCCTCCGGTGACGATCCACGGTCGTTGCGCGACCGTGCGCTGCTGGAGTTCCTGTACGCCACCGGTGCCCGGATCAGCGAGGCCGTCGGGCTCGACGTCGACGACCTCCCCGGCGAAGGCGTGACATCGGTCCGGTTGCGCGGCAAGGGTTCCAAGGAGCGAATGGTTCCGGTGGGGTCATTCGCGGCGACGGCACT
The DNA here is from genome assembly GCA_965277305.1 of Nakamurella sp. Lineage (GTDB taxonomy): Bacteria > Actinomycetota > Actinomycetes > Mycobacteriales > Nakamurellaceae > Nakamurella. The sequence continues at coordinate 20,101 of CBDICH010000002.1, forward strand.
GTCCGCCTATCTGGTACGCGGCCGGCCGCCGCTGGCCACTGCGGGGAAGAGCAACCACGCGGTATTTCTCAACGCCCGGGGTGGACGGCTCTCGCGTCAGTCGGCGTGGCAGGTGCTGCGCGACGCGGCCGAGAAGGCCGGCATCTCGCAGGACCGCGGTCCCATCTCCCCGCACACCATGAGGCATTCCTTCGCCACCCACCTGCTGGAGGGTGGCGCGGACGTCAGATCGGTACAGGAACTGCTCGGGCACGCCTCGGTGACGACCACCCAGATCTACACCCTGGTGACGGTGGACGCCCTCCGCGAGGTCTACGCCATGGCTCACCCCCGCGCCCGCTGACGCCGTCCCGCGGATGGCGGCCGGGAGCAGATCCACCGGGTGCCGGCCTGCGGGTCGCGTTGGTCCTTTGGTCGCCGTCCCCTTACCCTGGGGTGGTCGTCGGGATGACGACTGGACAGAAGTGGGAGTATCGGGACCGATGAGCTATCCGGACGACGCAGCGTGGATCGCCGCCGCCGGGGCACCCCGATCGGAATCCGGTCGCGCAGACGCCGACGCGTGGAGCCCCGCAGTCGACCCGAATCCGCTGGTCGAGGAACTCGTCGCCGTCGAGGAAGCGATGGCGGAGTTCGAGCCGTCCGGCGTCGACGCTCCTGACGCCGATCCAGCCGGATCCGCTGCCGCGGGACCGTCGGAGGTGACTCCGGCCGAACACGAAGTGGTCCCGGCCCTGATCGCCAAGCCCGGTCCGTCCGACTCCGACCTGGGCCCGACAGGCAGACCGCGCCGGAACATCCCGGAGCCGGCCGTGCTGAACTCGCACGGCCCGGCGAGAGTCATCGCCTTGTGCAACCAGAAGGGCGGGGTCGGGAAGACCACGTCCACGCTGAACCTCGGTGCGGCGCTGGCCGAGTACGGGCGCCGGGTGCTACTGGTCGATCTCGATCCGCAGGGCGCACTGTCCGCGGGTCTCGGTATCGCCTCTCACGACCTGGATCGCACCATCTACAACCTCATGCTGGAGCGGAACACCACCATCACCGACGTGCTGGTGCCGACCAAGGTGCCCGGCATGGACCTGCTGCCGGCCAACATCGACCTCTCGGCCGCGGAGGTGCAGCTCATCAACGAGGTCGGACGCGAGCACACTCTGGCTCGCGCGTTACGGCCGATGCTCCACGAGTACGACTACATCCTGATCGACTGCCAGCCATCGCTCGGATTGCTCACCGTCAACGCTCTCGCGTGCGCGCACGGAGTGATCATGCCGGTCGCCGCCGAGTTCTTCTCGCTCCGTGGGGTGGCCCTGCTGGTCGACACCATCGACAAGGTGAAGGACCGGATCAACCCGGATCTGGCCATCGACGGGGTACTGGTCACCATGTTCGACGGTCGGACCGTGCACGCCCGTGACGTGGTGGCGATGCTGGTCCAGCGGTTCGGTGACGACGTCTACGACACCGTCATCGCCCGCACGGTCAAGTTCCCGGAGACCACCGTGGCCGGCGAGCCCATCACCAGCTATGCACCGTCATCCCCTGCGGCAGAGGCATTCCGCACGCTTGCCCGGGAAGTGATCGCAAGATGATCGTGCGGGCGGGGAATCCCCCGGCCGCCGCGTCGCTGGAGGAATCCCCGGGGCCTGCTGGTGTGCGGCCGTCATTCCACGTGCAATTGGCGAATTTCGAGGGTCCTTTCGATCTGCTGCTGCAATTGATCGGGCAGCGTCGGATGGACGTCACCGAGGTCGCCCTGCACACGGTCACCGACGACTTCATCCGGCACATCCGGTCCATGGGCAACGATATGGATCTCGGCGTGGTCACCGAGTTCTTGGTGGTGGCGGCCACCCTGCTGGATCTGAAGGCGGCCCGGCTGCTGCCGGACGGCGAAGTCGAGGACAACGGCGACATCGATCTGCTCGAGGCCCGCGACCTGCTGTTCGCCCGGTTGCTGGCCTACCGCGCGTACCAGCAGGTCACAGTCCTGTTCCGCGAGCTCGAAGCGACGGCGCTGCGTCGATATCCGCGAGCCGTGACCCTCGAGGGCCGCTACCTCGGGCTGTTGCCCGAGGTGCAGCTCGGAATGGATGCCGCGGCTTTCGCCGAAGTGGCGGCCGGTGTGTTCCAGCCGAAACCGCCACCGCCGGCGGTCTCCCTGGACCATATTCATTCCTCCCGGGTATCGGTCGCTGCCCACACCGCGGCCATGCGAGAAATGCTGGCCGCCCGCGGGCTGGCCACCTTTGGGGAATTGATAGCCGAATGCACGGTGACGGCGGAAGTGATCGCACGTTTTCTCGGCCTGCTGAATCTGTACCGCGAGGCCGCCGTCGCGTTCGACCAGAGTGAACCCATGGGGCTGCTGACCGTCCGCTGGACGGGTGCGGCCGCCCTGGGCGCGGATGCCTCCACGGCCGAGGAGGAGTACGAATGAGTGCGCCGGATGAGCTGCTCGCCCAGGACCTGCTCACTCAGGATCTGCTCACCGAGGCGGTCGAGGCTCTGGAAGACCTGGCGGTGGCCGAGCCCCCGGGGATGGTCGCCGACGACGATCTTGCGGGTGCGCTGGAGGCCGTCCTGCTGATCGTCGACTCGCCGGTCACCGAAGCCGCGCTCGCCACGGCCGTTGGACACGGACCCGACCGGGTGGCCACGGAATTGGCCGACCTCGCCCGTCGCTACACCGAGACGAGGTCCGGTATCGAGCTGCGCCAGGTCGGCGGCGGGTGGCGGCTCTACACCCGCGACCGGTTCGCGCCGGTGGTCGAGCGCTTCGTGCTGGACGGTCAGCAGACCCGGCTGTCCAAGGCGGCCCTGGAAACCCTGGCCGTCATCGCCTACCGGCAGCCCGTCACCAGGGCACGCATTGCCGGAGTTCGCGGCGTCAACGTCGACGGCGTCATCCGCACTCTGGTCGCTCGCGGCCTGATCGAAGAAGTCGGGCAGGACGCCGAGACCGGCGGCCTGCTGTACCGCACCACCGAGTTGTTCATCGAACGGCTCGGGTTGTCCAGCCTGGAGGACCTCCCGTCCCTTGGCCCCCTGCTCCCGGAAATCGATTCCCTCGAAGATGACTGACAACTCGAACGCCAAGCGGCGCTCCACCCACCTGAAGAACACCGGCCGGATCAACGACGGCGTGCTGGACGACGACGGCAACGAAGAAGGCGTGCGCCTGCAGAAGGTGCTCGCCGCTGCCGGCGTCGCGTCCCGCCGGAAGGCGGAGGAGCTGATCAAGCTCGGCCGGGTCAAGGTGGACGGCCTGGTCGTCAAGGAGATGGGCCTGCGGATCGATCCGGACAAGGCGGTCGTCCACGTCGACGGCAACCGCATCGTGTTGCGGGAGGACCAGGTGTACCTGGCGCTCAACAAGATGCCCGGCATGCTCTCGACTATGTCGGACGACCTCGGCCGTCCGCACATCGGCCAGCTGCTGGTCGACCGGCCCGAGCGGCTGTTCCACGTCGGTCGGTTGGACATGGACTCCGAAGGGCTGCTGCTGCTGACCAACGACGGTGAGCTGGCGCATCGGCTGACGCACCCGTCGTACAACGTCACGAAGACCTACATGGCCGAGATTCCCGGCCCGGTTCCGCGTGACCTCGGCCGGAGGCTGCGAGCCGGCATCGAGCTCGAGGACGGGATCGCCAAGGTGGATCACTTCGAGGTGGTCGACCTGCATGCCGGCCGCGCCGTCGTCGAGGTGGTGCTGCACGAGGGTCGCAAGCACATCGTGCGTCGGCTGCTCGGCGAGGTGGGTCACCCGGTGAACCGCCTGGTGCGCACCAAGATCGGCGACGTGCAACTTGGTCATCAACGACCCGGCACCTTGCGCAAGCTCAATCCGGTGGAGATCGCGCTGCTGTACAAGGCGGTCGGCCTGTGAGTCAGGCTTCCCCCCGGTCCGGATCCAGCGGCGAGAGGTCCGGTGAGACCGGCACCTTCATCATTGCCATCGATGGTCCTTCGGGTACTGGGAAGTCGACCGTCGCGCGGCGGGTGGCGGCCGAACTCGGCGCAGGCTATCTGGATACCGGGGCGATGTACCGGATGGTGACGCTGGCAGTGCTCCGGGCCGGCGTGGATCCGGTGAACGACAACGCCGTGGTCGAGGTGCTCGAAGGATTGAACTTCTCGTCGCCACTGAGTCCCGGCCATCAGTCGCATCTGCTCGGGGACGTGAACGTCTCCGACGAGATCCGTGGTCAGTCCGTCACTCTCGCCGTGACGCCGGTGTCGGCCAACCCGGCCGTCCGGGCCTGGTTGTTCGACCGTCAGCAGCGGCTCGCCTACTCGGGTCGCATGGTGGTCGAGGGCCGGGACATCGGCACCGTCATCGCGCCGGAGGCCGACCTCAAGATCTATCTCACCGCTGATGCCGGCGAGCGGGCCCGTCGTCGGCATACCCAGAATGTCGGCGCAGCAATGGGTTCCGGTGGCGCGCCGCTCGATCTGGCTGCTGTGGCTCAGGATCTGCACCGCCGCGACTCGCACGATTCTTCGCGCGTGCATGCCCCGCTGCAGGCGGCGGTGGACGCGGTCGTCATCGATTCGTCGTCGATGGAAGTCGCAGAGACAGTGGCGAAGGTGTTGGAACTGGCTGCTTCCCGAGGCATTCGATGAGGTGGCGGTATCTCGGCGGGAAGGCGGACCCGACTCCGGAACACGCCGGGCCGGTGGGCATGGACCGAGGTCGACGCATCGGGATCTCCCTGTCTCTGCTGATGTATCGGCAGACGGTCGCGGGCATGGACCGGGTGCCGGCGACCGGGCCGCTGGTGGTCGTCGCGAACCATTCGAACTTCTGGGACGGTCCGGTACTTTTCGGGGCGCTGCCTCGTCGGGTGTCGTTCCTGATCAAGGCCGAGGCCGTCACCGGGCCGATGGGCTGGCTGCTGCGCAATGTCGGCCAGTACGCCATCAACCGCGACGTGCCGGACCGTAAACCGTTGCTGGAAGCGCTGTCCCAGCTCAAGGCCGGGGGAGCGATCGGGGTTTTTCCCGAAGGTACCCGGGGTGACGGCAACGTCCAGAACATCTCCAGCGGCGCCGGCTGGCTGGCCGCCAGGGCGGGCGCGACGGTGCTGCCGGTTGCCGTTCGTGGCACCGCCCGCCCGGACGGAGCCCGGCGTCGTTTCCGACCGCCGGTCCGGGTGCTCGTCGGCGAGCCGTTCACCATCCCGCCCGGAGCCGGCCGGACCGCGGTCGACGCGGCCACAGATCTGATCCGAGATCGCTTGTCGTCGCTGGTGATCCAGCTCGACGACGCGATCAGCAGTGTCCATGGGAAGAAGGAAATGCAGTGAGCGACAACTTTGACGGGGCAGGGAATGTGGCGGGCGGCGCCGACCAGGTTGCCGGCGACGGCATCTGGTCAGACGAGACCGAATTCGCTGGCTGGGAAGTCCAGGGCGACGGCGAGTTCGAGACCGGACCCACCGTGCCCACCCCGACCCTGGCCATCGTCGGTCGACCCAACGTCGGCAAGTCCACGCTGGTCAACCGCATCATCGGGCGCCGCGAGGCCGTGGTCCAGGACATCCCGGGCGTCACCCGCGACCGGGTCTCCTACGACGCGCTCTGGGCCGGTCGCCGGTTCACCGTGGTCGACACCGGTGGCTGGGAGCCCGACGCCGAGGGGATGGCCGCCGAGGTCGCCCTGCAGGCCGAGCGGGCGATGAAGACCACCGACGCCGTCCTGGTCGTGGTGGATGCCGCCGTCGGCGCGACCACCACTGACGAAGCGATCGCCAAGGTGCTGCGCCGATCCAAGGTTCCAGTGATCCTGGTGGCCAACAAGGTGGACGACGAACGCACGCTGGCCGACGCCGCGGCGCTGTGGAATCTGGGGCTGGGGGAGCCGTTCCCGGTCTCCGCACTGCACGGCCGCGGCTCCGGCGACCTGCTCGACGCCATCATGGCGGCGATGCCGGAAGCTCCGTCGGAATTTGCCGCGAACCAGGGCGGCCCCCGTCGGGTCGCTCTCCTGGGCAAGCCCAACGTCGGCAAGTCCTCGCTGCTGAACAAGCTGTCGGGCGAATCGCGCTCCGTCGTCGACTCGGTTGCGGGGACCACCATCGACCCCGTCGACTCGCTGGTCGAGCTGGACGGCGAGATCTGGCGGTTCGTCGACACCGCCGGTCTGCGCAAGCGGGTGCACCAGGCCAAAGGCATGGAGTTCTACGCCTCGCTGCGGACCCAGTCGGCTCTGGAGTCCGCCGAGGTGGCGGTCGTGCTCGTTGATTCCTCCACGCCGCTGACCGAGCAGGACCAACGGGTGATCACCATGGTGATCGAATCCGGCCGGGCGCTCGTGATCGCCATGAACAAGGCGGATCTGGTCGATGGTGATCGGCGCGAGGAGATCGTCCGGGAGCTGGACCGCGATCTGAACCGGGTGCAGTGGGCCGAGGTCATCAACATCTCGGCCAAGACCGGCCGCTCCGTGCATCGGTTGGCCCCGGCGTTGCGGACCGCGCTCGATTCCTGGGACCGGCGCATCCCGACCGGCCGGCTGAACAGCTGGCTCGGCACGCTGATCCAGGCGACCCCGCCGCCGGTTCGGGGCGGCAAGCAGCCCCGGGTCATGTTCGCGACCCAGGCCGGCAACCGGCCGCCGACGTTCGTGCTCTTCACCACCGGATTTCTCGAGGCGAGCTACCGCCGGTTCATCGAGCGGCGGCTCCGGGAGGACTTCGGCTTCCAGGGCTCGCCGGTCCGGGTCAATGTCCGCGTGCGGGAGAAGCGTGGCGCCAAGCGCTGACGGCGTTTCGGTCCGTTCGACGTGGCCCGGCCACCTCGAAGGGACCGGATCACTCCTGCAGTACGGTGCTGCCGGCCGGTAGCAGGCCGGCAGCGATCAGCTCGACAGTCACCGCCACGGCAATCGCCTGGACCAGCAGCAGGGCCACCAGCACCAGGACCTGCGTCGCTCCGGCCTGCCAGGGCGACGCCCCGGCCAGCAGCACCCCGACGAAGGCGCCTGGCAGCGTCACCAGACCGACCGTCCGGGTCTGGTCCATACCCGGGATCAACGCCAGGGCAGCAGACGGCCGCGCCACCAGTATCACGGAGTCCCGGCGGCCCAGACCCAGTGACAACGCGGCTTCGTACTCGCCGTGCCGGACGGTCAACTCGTCGACCGTGCGCCGGCCCGACAGCGAGGTCGCCGTCATGGCGCCGCCGATCAGGATGCCCGCACTGGGCAGGATCGCGACCGGGTGCAGCGGTACCACCGTGCTGGCCAGGATGAGGACCAGTGCCGGCACCACGCCGGCGAGGATGGGCACCGCGGTCCACCAGGACGCCGGTGTGAGCGACCCGGTGATGCGCTTGGCCGAGGTCGCCGCGCCGACGAGCACCATCAGCAGGAGAAATGCGCCGGTGAGCCACAGGGAGCGCAGCACGAAGCCGATGACGAGCGACACCCCTGCCAACTGGACGATGGCTCTGGCCACCGCGACGAAGGTATCGCGCGCCCGGCCCAGCTCGAAGAGCTTGACGACCAGGGCGGCGGCGGCGGCCAGCACCACCAGCAACACCGCCAGCAGCGGGCCGATCGAAACGGTGGTCAGAGACGTCTCCAGATCCGGGGTCCGGCCATGGTGCGGACGGTCCCGACCATCATCCCCTCTGCGGTAGGCTTGTCAGGCCCGGCAAGCCGGGTGGCCGGGATGTGGCGCAGCTTGGTAGCGCACTTGACTGGGGGTCAAGGGGTCGCAGGTTCAAATCCTGTCATCCCGACGTAAATCGCAGGTCAGAGGCCATGTACTCCATCGGAGCGCATGGCCTTTTGGCGTCGCGTTTGCGTCGCGGCCCGCAGCCCCGACGGGGTCCGGACCGGGCGTTCAACCCCTGCTCACGACCGCCCCACGTGGCGTACGCGATTCGTGACCGCGTCCCAGGCGGCGGCGACACGCCGCAAGACCCTGGTCCGCTCCAGCCGGAGCGGGTAGCTTCACGAAGGTCTTACCGATCCACAGGGGAGGCCAGATTGCTGGTCGGACTGATGGGCGCCTTTTCGCTCCTTCTCGGGGCAGCGGGGGTGAAGAAAGTTGTCGCGCCGTCGGCCGCCGGACGTGCCCTGCTCCTGACGGGTCTGCCCGGTGCGCGAATCCTCTCGTCCTCAGTCTTCATTCGAGTCTTCGGTGGTGCGGAGATCGCGGTCTTCCTCACCGCCGTTTTCGTCGGCGGCCGTCCTTCGGCTGCGTCACTGGGGTTGGTGTATCTCCTCCTGTTGGTGGTCGCCTGGCGCCTGGTGCGGGTGGCGCCGGGGCGGGACTGTGGCTGCTTCGGCGCTTCCAGCGAGCCGGCCAGTGGGTGGCACGTCGGGGTCAACGCCGCGGCCTGCCTGGTGGCGGCCGCCGCGATGATCTGGGTGCCGGAGTCGCTCGTCGATGCCACGGTCCATTCCGGGCCACTCGGGTTCGTCCTGTTGGTCGGAATGGTTTTGCTCGCGTGGCTGGGCTACCTCCTGATGACTGCCCTGCCGACACTTCTGGCCCTCGATGCGAAGGTGGTGACGACCCGATGATCGTGGTGTTGGTCGTGGAATCTGCGATTCTGGTCGTGCTGTGCATTCTGGTCGCCGGGCTGTTGCGGTCGTACGCGACGGTTCTGCAGCGGTTGCACCAGCTCGATGGCGGTCAGGCGTCATCGCCACCCCCGTTTCGAACTGCCGATGGTGTGATGGAACCGCGCGCTGCATCCGCGGGACCCGTTGCAGGCCAGGCGGAGTGGGGGCCCGGACATGACATCTTCGGGGTTGGGCTGAGCGGGGAGATCATCTCGATCCGCACGGTGGGCACCGGCGTCGACACGGTGCTGGTGTTCCTGTCGTCGGGTTGTTCCGGCTGTACCGGGTTCTGGCAGGACTTCGCGCAGCGACGCGAGCTGGCTCTGGCCCCCAACGGGCGAACTATCGTCGTCACGAAGGATCCCGATGTCGAGAGCGTTTCGAGTCTGGCCGAGATGTGCCCCACCGGAGTGGATCTGGTGATGTCGACGCGGGCCTGGGAGGACTACTCGGTACCAGGATCGCCCTACGTCGTGGTGGTGAGCGGAGCAACCGGGATGGTCCGGGGCGAGGGGTCCGGCACCTCACTCACGCAGTTGTCGGGGCTGGTGCACCAGGCCCTGGGCGATGCGGCCCGGGCGGGCTCCGATCCGCCGGTGCGCAAGCCGCGAGCCGATGCGGACCGCGAGGTCGACGTCGACCGAGCACTACTGGCAGCTGGCATCGCGCCCGGTGACCCCAGCCTCTACCCATCATCCGAACCCGCTCCGCGGGGTCCTGAACTGATCGGCTTCCCCGAACACCGATCCGGGACGAGAAGATGACAGCCCCGCACCCACCCGCGCTCACCGGTCACGGTTTCTCCATCGCGACTCCGGCCGGATGGGAGGGCCGGATCTATCGCCGTTCTGCGCCGTCGATCGCAGATACCCCGCAGGGCCGGGTGACCGGCGCCGGCGGGTTGGGATGGCTCGGGGAACAGACGCTGCCGGTCGTGCATCTCGCCAACTTCGCCCTGCCCGCCACCAGGGGCGACTACGGCTCCGGTGCTGTCGAGATCATGCGGAGCACCGATACTTTCATCGCTGTGCTCCAGTTCGGCCCGGAATGTCTCGGATCCGCACTGTTCCGGACGCAGGGGCGCCCGCATGTCGAACCAGGGCGGTTCGATCCGAACGGTCTGCAACGGATCATTCCCGGACAGACCGGCGCCCAGTACTTCTTCACCGAAAGCGGCCGACCACTGGTGCTGTACGTCGTTCTTGGTTCTCGAAACAACATGGTGGCCACGACGAACCGGGTCAACAACGTCCTGGACCAGCTGAGAATGGACGCATCGTGAGCATGGCCATCTCGGAGCGACTGGTCAATCGGATCAGCCGACGGAAAGGTAACGGGTCCTCCCGCCGCGGCTTCCTGGCCGGCGCCGCCATGGCCGGTGCGGCGTTGGCGGTGAACCCGTGGGGCTTTCTGGTCAGGTCCGCCAGTGCCTATGCCGCAGTCTGCGGCTCTGATGCACAGTGTTCGGACGGGTATTCCGTCTTCTGCTGCACCATCAACGGTGGCGTCAACAGCTGCCCACCGGATTCGTTCATCGGCGGGTGGTGGAAGGCCGACAATTCTTCTTTCTGTGGTGGTTCCGCCCGCTATTACATCGATTGCAACGCCTATGCCAATGGCGGCTGGAAGTGCCATTGCGCCTCCGGTACCTGCGATTCGCGCCGCGTGGCCTGCAATCAATTCCGTTATGGCCAGTGCAATCTCAGCATTCCCTACGAGGAAACCGGCCCTGTGGTCTGCCGCATCATCTCGTGCACGCCGCCGTGGCAGCAGTTCGGCGGAGTGTGCACCACCTCCAGTGCGACCGACAATGCCACGGCCTCCCATACGGCGCCGTGCGTCGGGGTCCTGCCGCGCGGCTCCCTGGATTCCGTGGCGGCGAACGGGCAGACCATCAGAGTTGCCGGGTGGACCTTCGATCCGGACCAGCCGGCGACGCCGTTGCAGATAGCGATCCATCTCGACGGGAAGGTGGTGTCGACCTCGACGACGGGCGGCGCGCGAGCAGATGTCAACCGCGCGTACCGAATTACCGGCAACCACGGATTCGGTGTCACGGTTCCGGCCGAACCCGGGCGTCATACCGTCGCGGTGTTCGCCGCCAGCATCGCGGGCGGGTCGGGAAGTGCTCAGATCGGTTCGCGGGCAGTCGAAGTGGTTGCTCCAGCTGTTCTTCCCATCGGCCACCTCGATTCGCTGACCCCGCTGCCGGGTGGGCGTCTGCGCATCCGAGGCTGGGCCCTCGATGGCGATCAACCGGCAACGGCCATCAAAATCGCCGTGTACGTCGACGGCAGGGGTGTGGGCCAGTTTCCGACGGTGGTGCAGCGTGCCGACGTCAACAGGGTGCACAAGGTCAGCGGAGCCCACGGCTTCGACGTCACGGTCCAGGCCGCCGTCGGCACCCACAAGGTTTCGGTGTTCGCCATCAACGTGGGCAGCGGGAGCAGCAACCCGTTGATCGGTAGCGCAACGGCGGACGTTCTCGCGACGCCGCCGATCGGTGTACTGGACAAGGCCGTGGCGGTGAACGGAACGGTGGTGTTGTCGGGTTGGGCCTTCGATCCCGATCAACCGGACACGTCGATCTCGGTCGCGGTCTACCGGGATGGCATCGGGCTGCGCTGGTACGTCACGGATGTCGCTCGGCCTGATGTGAACCGGGTGTACGGAATCGCCGGGCGCCACGGTTTCCGGCTGTCGATCCCGTCGGCGCCCGGCAATCACGAATTCGTCCTGTTCGGCATCAACATCGCGCCGGCCGGACACAATCCGGTGATCGGACGCGCGTCGGTGCTGGTGAAGGCGTGAGTACCTCTCTCACCACCGTCGCGGTCCCTGCCGCGCTGATCATGTTGATCACCGTGACGGCCGCGATCCGGGGAATCTGGTCGCCGTGCGGACTGTCGATGATTTCCGCCATCAACCCCATCTCGGAACGGGCCCGCGGTCATCGTTACTGGCTGACCGCTTTCTGGTTCGTCGTCGGTGCGGTGGTGGGCGGGGCCGTTTTGGGTGCCGTGGGCGCGTTCGCCGCCGTACTGGTGTCTGCGGCCTCGGTGACCGCGTCGGTGACCGCCGGGCTGGCCGCAGTCTGCTGCGCGGTGACCCTCGGCAGCGATGCAGCCATCACCGGATTTCGTCTACCGCTGATCCCGAGGCAGGTGAACGAGCGTTGGCTCGCCGGCTACCGACGCTGGGCCTATGCCTCCGGATTCGGGGCGCAGATCGGAGTCGGTCTGGCCACCTACGTGATGACCGCGGCGGTCTACCTCATCCCGGTCCTGGGTGCGCTGAGTGGGTCTGCCTCTTTCGCGCTGGGCCTCGGTCTGCTGTTCGGAATCGTGCGCGGTCTCGCCATCCTGTTGACGGCGCGGGTTCACCGTCCCGGGCAACTGTTGGATCTGCACCGGGCGTTGGCGGCGCTCGGGCCGGCCTCGATCCGCCTGGCCATGCTCGTGCAGGCGGCCGGCTTCGTGCTGTTCGCCGCGCTGGCCGGCGGCTGGCCGGTAGGGCTGTGCGCCGCGATCGTTCTCGTCATCGCGTTTGTGCTGGTGAGACGGCGCCAGGCGAAGGTCGGCGGCGTCCCGGCCGGCGCCGTCGAGGCTGCACGGCCGAGGGTCCTCCGATCAGCCCGCTGAGCGAGCATGCACCATGGTGGGGCGTCGCCGCCCGACAGTGCCGTCGGCGACGAGGCGACCAGAGGCCAGACCGGACGACGATGCCGGTTCATGAACGAAGGAGCACGAAATGCCATCACGCAAGGCACGCACCGAGTGGAGCGGCGGGCTGCAGGACGGGGCCGGCAAGGTGTCGCTGGTTAGTTCCGAGGTCGGAACCTACGACGTCTCGTTCCCCCGGCGTGCGGCCGATACGGCCGGCGGAGTGACCAGCCCCGAGGAGCTGATCGCCGCGGCGCACAGCGCCTGCTACGCCATGCAGCTGTCCGCCGTCATCGGTGAGGCCGGCGGCACGGTGAAGAGTCTGGTCGCCGACGCCGAGGTGGGTCTCGGGCCGGATCCGGCCGGCGGGTTCCGCCTGACCGGGATCAAGCTGACCGTTCGCGGGCAGGTCGAGGGCCTCGACGCCGACGGCTTCGCCAAGGCGGCCGAGAACGCCAAGGCCACCTGCCCTGTCTCCAAAGCGCTGACCGGGGTCACGATCACGCTGGATGCCGCACTCGCCTAGTGGGTCGACAGATCTCGGCGCATGGATCAACTTCGTCGGTCTGGGACGAGAGTGACGCAAGTCGTCAATTCGTCCACGCCCGGGAAGTTGATCCATGCCGACGGGGCGGGGGGTGGCGGGGTCAGCCCAGGAGGGTGGCCGGGTCGACGGCCTCGATGCCGTGGGCCTGGCCGACCGGCAGGTTGGCGAGCACCCCCGCATGCGTGGTGAGCCCACCGGCCAGCGCCGAGTCCGCCGACAACGCCGCCCGCCAACCTTTTCCGGCCAGGGCAGTGAGGTAGGGCAGGGTCGCGTTGGTCAGGGCGAAGGTCGAGCTCCGCGGAACGGCGCCCGGCATGTTGGCCACGCAGTAGAAGACCGAACCGTGCACGGTGAACGTCGGATCGTCGTGCGTGGTGGCGTGCGTGTCCTCGAAGCACCCGCCCTGGTCGACGGCAATGTCGACGAGCACCGATCCCTCGCGCATCTGCGCGACCAGGTCGTTGGTCACCAGTTTCGGGGCCTTTGCCCCGGGGATCAACACCGAACCGATGACGAGGTCCGCGTCCTTGACCGCCTCGGCGATGTTGTAGGCGTTGGACGCGATGGTCTTGACGCCGCCGTGGAACTGGGTATCCAGGCGCCGCAGCGTCGGCAGCGACAGGTCGATCACCGTCACCTCGGCCCGCATGCCCAGGGCGATGGTGGCGGCGTGCATGCCCGCGACACCGCCGCCGAGGACCACGACCTTGCCATTGGTGACTCCAGGGACGCCGCCCAACAGCACACCGCGGCCGCCTTCGTTGCGCATCAGGTGGTAGCCCCCGACCAGCGGGGCCATCCGGCCGGCGATCTCGCTCATGGGCGCGAGCAGCGGCAGGCTGCGGTCGGGTAGCTGCACGGTTTCGTACGCCACCGAGGTGGTCCCGGCGGACAGCAACCGATCGGTCAGCGATCGGTCGGCCGCCAGATGCAGGTAGGTGAACAGCAGCTGGTCGGACCTCAGGTGGTGGTACTCGGATGCGATCGGTTCCTTGACCTTGACCACCAACTCCGCGGCCCAGGCCTGCTCGGCGGTCTCCACGATCGTCGCGCCGGCCTCGGCGAACTCCCGGTCGGTGATGCGTGAGCCGTCTCCGGCGCCGGCCTGCACCATCACCTCGTGCCCGGCCTGCACAAGGTGGTGTGCTCCGGCGGGCGTCAGTGCGACCCGGTACTCGCGGTTCTTGACCTCAGCCGGTACGCCGATACGCATGTCAGGAGGGCCTTTCGAGAGATGTGACTGGAAGATGATCGGGAGTCCGATGAGCTCCATTCTGATCTTTCATTCGGATCAGCGGAAGATCTGAGACTGATAATTCGGTAGATTGGCACCATGGCAGACGTTGATTCGAGGCAGCCGGGCGGTCGGTCGACCGCGCCGAAGATTGTTCGGGACCGAGGGTCAGGCGCTCTACCCCGAACGGCCGGGCCGACCCATCAGCCCGTACCGGACGAGGTGGATCGCCGCATCCTTCACCTGCTCGCGGCGGACGCCCGGACGCCGAACAATGCGCTGGCAGCCGAGGTCGGCATCGCACCTTCGACCTGCCTGGGCCGGGTGCGCGCGTTGCGCACCTCCGGGGCCATCCGTGGATTTCATGCCGACGTCGATCCGGCCGCCCTGGGCCGGCCGCTGCAGGCGATGATCGCCGTGCGGCTGCAGGCCGGCGCGCGCAGTCGAATGATGGCCTTCACCGACCGGATCCGGAAGCTGCCGGAGGTCCTGGACATCTATTTCCTGGCCGGCGCGGACGACTTCCTGCTCAATGTCGCGGCAGCCGACGCCGCCGCCCTCCGAGATTTCGTGGTCGATCAGCTCTCCGCCCACCCCGAGGTGGCGCTCACCGAGACCAACCTGATCTTCGAACACGTGCGGGGCGCGGGGCCTGCCTGACGTCGGTCGGCGGGTTCGTCGACCGGGTCGCCCCGGGCTCCGCATACGATTCGGCCCATGTCGACACCGGACGGCCTGGCCATGGCCGAAGACCTGATGACCAAGGCCGGCGTGCACGCCAGTGCGATCGCGGTCTTCGCCCACTCCTACCGCATGCTGGCCTCGGGGGAGACCGGGATGCTGGCCGAATCCGATCTCGAACCCATCGACTCGCTGCCGCGGCTCGACGACCTGGAGACCGATCAGGAAGCCGCCCGGGTGGCTCTTCGCCAGACGGCGGTCGTGAAGCTCAACGGCGGTCTCGGGACGTCGATGGGGATGGATCGGGCCAAATCGCTCGTCCAGGTCCGCACCGGCAAGAGCTTCCTCGATCTCATCGTGGAACAGATCCTCGCCCTGCGGGTCGAGTACCGGGTCGAGTTGCCGCTGCTGTTCATGGACAGCTTTCGAACCCAGACAGACACGCTCGCCGCGCTGGCGGCGCACGCCGGCGTAGGCCTGGCCGGCCTGCCACTGGACTTCCTGCAGAACCGCGAGCCCAAGCTCCGGGCGGACGACCTCACCCCGGTCAGCTGGCCGGCCGACCCGTCGCTGGAATGGTGCCCGCCCGGGCACGGCGACATCTACACCGCGCTGGATGCTTCCGGCGTGATGGACCTGTTGCTGGACAACGGCTTTCGTTACCTCTTTGTGTCGAACTCGGACAACCTGGGTGCGGTTCCCGACCCGCGGCTGGCCGCCTGGTTCGTCGCATCCGGGGCGCCGATCGGGGCCGAGTACTGCCGGCGGACGCCGGCCGACCGCAAGGGTGGCCACTTGGCCCGTCGACGCAGCGACGGTCGACTGGTGCTGCGGGAGTCCGCGCAGACCAGGCCGGAGGATGCCCAGGCCTTCGGCGACATCGACCGGCACCGCTTCTTCAACAGCAACAACCTCTGGCTGGATCTGCAGGCGTTGCGAGAGGCATTGCGGACCAACGACGGTGTGTTGGGCCTGCCGATCATCCGCAACGTCAAGACCGTCGACCCGTCGGATCCGGGGTCCACGCAGGTGATCCAGATCGAGACCGCGATGGGGGCTGCAGTCGGCGTGTTCGACGGAGCGGTCGCGATCGAGGTCGACCGAACCCGGTTCCTGCCCGTCAAGGCCACCAGCGATCTACTGGTCCTGCGCTCCGACGCGTACGAACTCACCGACCGGGCGGAGGTGCGGTTGGTACCAGAACGGACCAGCGCCCCCCTGGTCGAACTCGACGAAGCCTACAAACTGCTTCCCGAGTTCGACAGGCGTTTCCCGTTCGGCCCGCCGTCGCTGGTCGGCGCGGAGAAGTTGACGGTGCACGGTGATTGGACGTTCGGGAAGGACGTGGCGGTGGTGGGCGTCGCCGAGGTGGATGCAGCCGGTTCGCCGGGAACCATCGCCGACGGGTCCCGGCTCGGTGGGTGAGCCGGCCGCGCCGGAAGTTCGTCAGACGTCGTCCCGGCTGGTCTATGAAAACCCCTGGTTGAGTGTCCGGGAGGACAAGTTCCAGCGCAGCGACGGCACCACCGGGGTGTACGGCGTCGTCGACAAGCCGGATTTTGCCATCGTCATCGCGGAGCAGGACGGGCTGTTCCACCTGGTCGAGCAGTTCCGATACCCGATCGGCCGGCGATCCTGGGAATTCCCGATGGGCGGCTGGCCGACCGGCAAGGGCGGGACCGCGCTCGAGCTGGCGCAGTCCGAACTCCGGGAGGAGACAGGCCTGGTCGCCGGCCGGTGGGAACACCTCGCCCACCTCCACGAGGCCGCCGGATTCTGCTCGCAGGGCTTCGACATCTTCCTGGCCTCCGAGTTGACGACCGGTGCCCACGCCCGCGAGGAATCGGAGGCGGACATGGTGCACCGGTCGTTCTCGGAGCAGCAACTGCGCGGCATGATGCTCGACGGGACCATCGTCGACGCCGCCACCATCGCGGCGTTCGGGCTGTTGCTCCTACGCCGCTGACCCAGGAGTGGCCCCGTGGGTGCGGGCCGGACCCGACCGCGCCGAACTAGACTTCCGAGGGAACCGTGGACCGCCCGCGGGGTGGACGAGGGGGCAGCGTGCCGGACCTGCCCGACCCGCACCCGTCCCGGCCCGACGGCAGCCCCGGTACCGAGCCCGACCTGGTCGGGACCAGCGAACAGAACTCCTCCCACCGCATCTGGACCATCCCGAACCTGCTCTCGTTCCTGCGGCTGCTCGGGGTGCCGCTGTTCCTCTGGCTGCTGCTGACCGATCCGCCGCACGACAACTGGGCGCTGGTCGTGCTCGCACTGAGCGCCGTCACCGACTGGGCGGACGGCAAGCTGGCCCGCTTGCTCGGGCAGTACAGCAAGCTCGGTGAGCTGCTCGACCCGGCGGCCGATCGGCTCTACATCTTCGCCACGCTGATCGCATTCGTCATCAGGGACTTCATCCCGTGGTGGGTGGCCGCGCTGATCATCGGGCGCGACGTGGTGCTCGCCATCGGACTCCGCATCGTCCGGGGCCATGGGTACCAGGCGCTGCCGGTGCACTACCTCGGCAAGGCGGCTACGTTCTGCCTGTTGTATGCGTTCCCGCTGTTGCTGCTGGCCCAGGGCGGGTCCTGGGTCGCCCGGGTCGCCCAACCGTTCGGGATCGCCTTCACCATCTGGGGCATGCTGCTCTATCTCTGGGCCGGCGCGCTGTACGTGGGGCAGGTCATCTGGGTGGTGCGGGAAACGCCGCGGGCACCGGCCGGTCGACCGGTTGCCAGTGCCTGACCCTGTAGCCGGACCGGCTCACGATCTTCCGCCGGTGGACGGGGAGGCGCCCGACTCCGACCTGCGGTATGACGAGGCCGGCCGGCCGGCTCCAGCCATCAGACATCCCTTGCCGCTGCTCGAGTCACTGGTCAGCGACCATCTCGACCCCGGCTATCAGGCCGCTGCGGACCGGCGGGCGGCGCGGGCGACGACCGGCACCCGGCCGGCCGGAAAGCCGCGGGCCATCGCCTACCTCAGTGCCGGACTGGTCGTGGTCGGACTGGTGCTCGGAATCGCCGCGGCCAGCACCAAGGATCAGGCGGCCGGCGCGGACGAGGCGAGGCGGAGCCTGCTGCAGGACATCGACAGCGCCCAGGCCAAGCAGAGCGACCTGGCCGCGAACCAGTCGTCGTTGGCCGCGCAGATCAGGGCGGCCCAGGGCGCTCTCGGAGCCGGTGGTCCATTGCAGACCGTGCAGCAGTTGGAGGTACAGGGCGGCCTGACGGCGGTGACCGGACCCGGCCTGACCGTGGTGATCGACGGTTCGACCGGCAGTTCGGGCGCGGGCGTCATCCTGGATCGCGACATCCAGTTGCTGGTCAACGGGATGTGGGCCGCCGGGGCCGAGGCGATCTCGATCGGGGGAGTGCGGCTGCGCACCACCAGCGCGATCCGGCAGGCCGGCAATGCCATCCTGGTCGACAACCGGCCGGTGTTCTGGCCGATCACCATCGAGGCCGTCGGCGATCCGTCCACGCTGCACGTCCGCTTCGTCGACACCACGGGATTCGGGCGGTTCCAGACGTTCGTCTCCCTCTACGGCATCCGGTTCGACCTCACCGCCCAGACCGCACTGACCCTGCCGGCAGCGGGGGAGCCGAACCTGCAGTACGCCTCCGCCCCGCCCACG
Organism: Nakamurella sp.; assembly: GCA_965277305.1. Classification (GTDB taxonomy): domain Bacteria; phylum Actinomycetota; class Actinomycetes; order Mycobacteriales; family Nakamurellaceae; genus Nakamurella. The sequence goes on from CBDICH010000002.1 coordinate 38,446, forward strand.
GTCGCCGCGTCCGCCACCGGTGCCTCGCCGACCACACCGTCGGGGTCCCGGTAACGGCGACTTCACACCGATCAGCGGGCCACCGGCCGTAGAGTTCAGCCTGGCCCATCGGCCGTCAGCGAGTCCGAACAGGAGGGCGATCCAGAGTCTTGTATGCCGCATTTGCGCTGGTCATCGGCGTCGCCGTCGGGCTGTTCCTGCATCCCACCGTGCCCGATTGGATGGCCCCGTACCTACCGATCGCCGTGATCGCCGCCCTCGATGCCGTCTTCGGCGCGGTCCGCGCCAACCTGGCCAAGATCTTCGACGCGAAGGTGTTCGTCATCTCGTTCGTCGCCAACGTGCTGGTGGCGGCCTTCATCGTGTTCCTCGGTGATCAACTGGGCGTCGGCTCGCAGTTGTCCACCGCCGTCGTCGTGGTGCTCGGCATCCGCATCTTCGGCAATGCGGCCGCCATCCGGCGGCACATCTTCAAGGCATGACGCAGCCCGATCCCGCCGCCGATCGAGGCGCCGCCGCCGACCCGCCGACGGGCGGTGATCCCGTTGCACAGCAACGAGTTCCGTTGCATCGGCGGACGTCGGCCAAGGTGGCTGTCGCGTTGCTCTGCGCCGCGCTCGGCTTCGCTGTGGTGGTCCAGGTCCGCAGGACCGCGGCCGGCGACACGCTGGCCTCGGCCCGCCCCGACGACCTGGTGCAGATCCTCGACGGGCTGCAGCGGCGGGAGGACGACCTGAACAAGGAGATCGCGGACCTGCAGAGCACGCTCGCCCGGCTGCGGGGGAGTGGAGCCTCGTCCGCCGAGGCCCTCGCGGAGGCTGACCGGCAGGCCGAGGCTTTGGGCATCCTCACCGGAACGGTGGCGGCGGCAGGGACCGGGGTACGACTGGTCATCGACGATCCGCAGCACCAGGTGCCGCCCGAGTTGTTGCTGGACGCCATCGAGGAGCTGCGCAACGCCGGCGCCGAAGCATTCCAGGTGGGCCCGGTGCGGATCGGGGTCGACTCCTCGTTCAGCGGCGGCGGCGGCGCGGTGAGTCTGGATGGCACATCGTTGACGGCTCCGTACACCGTGCTCGCGATCGGCGACCCGCCGACGCTCGCGGCCGCCCTGGCCATCCCCGGCGGCGTACTCGATACGGTTCGACGGGCGGGAGGCACCATGACGACCACCCAGTCGCCGCAGATCCGCATCACCGCCTTGCGACCGGCCCGCGCGCCGCTCTACGCTCGCCCAGCCGGGGGCTGAGCGGTCCGTATCCTGTCGACCAGTGCATCCGGATCGGTTCCGGCCCCGACGGGTCGCACAGCGTCGTGTCGATTCACCTATCACTTCCACCCAGACCTGATGACCAGACCTGATGAGAGGCCGGACGCCGTGATCCCGCAGGACCTGCACTACAGCTCGGACCACGAATGGATCCGCAGCTCCGGGGAGGACACCGTGCGCATCGGGATCACCGATTACGCGCAGAACTCCCTGGGCGACATCGTGTTCGTCCAGATGCCGGAGCCCGGCAGCACGGTCAGCCCCGGTGATTCGATCGGCGAGGTGGAGTCGACCAAGTCGGTCTCCGACATCTTCGCGCCGGTCAGCGGGACCATCATCGCCCGGAACGACGCGCTGGATTCGACGCCGGAGCTGGTCAACGGTGACCCCTACGGCGACGGCTGGATGATCGAGGTCCAGCTCTCCGATCCGGGTGAGATCTCCGACCTGCTCGACGCCGCCGCGTACGCCGAACTCGTCGGCGAGGCCTGAGCCCTCGACGGTGGGCCACAGCCGGCGATGCAGCTGCGGGTATCGGAACGCGGGTGTGTTCCGATTCCCCGGCACGGTACGGTCGTGTGCATCTGATCACCGTCGGTCGGGGTGCGTCACCGACGACGGAGCCCGGAGCAACAGCGAGATTTCCGCGAAGGAGTACGAGTGACGAGCAGTGAGCGCCAGTCCCCGTCAGGTTCCCCCAGGCCTGCTGATGTCACCGATTCGACGACGATCTTCTCCACCGGACTGTTCGGTGGCGAGCCGGAGGCTGTCGAGGAGGGGCTCGGCGGTCTCGAGGCGCTGTCCGTCGGCTCGGCACTGCTGGTCGTCAAGCGTGGGCCCAATGCCGGCTCCCGGTTCCAGCTCGACAAGGACGTGGTCAGCGCCGGTCGGCATCCGCAGAGCGACATCTTCCTCGACGACGTGACCGTCTCCCGGCGGCACGCCGAGTTCCGGCGCACGGCCGAGGGCTACGAGGTCTCCGACGTCGGTTCGCTGAACGGCACCTACGTCAACCGCGAACCGATCGAGTCGTCGACGCTGTCCAACGGCGACGAGGTCCAGGTCGGCAAGTTCCGCCTGGTCTTCCTCACGGGCAGCCAACCGGTGGGCGAAGCCGGGTCATGACGGCTGCCGGCCTCCCCTGGAGTGGAGTAGCCAGCATCGGTTCCGTGCTCGGCCGGCTGAAGTCCGAATTTCCGGATGTGTCGATCTCCAAGATCCGATTCCTCGAATCGGAAGGTCTGGTGACCCCGCACCGGACCCCGTCGGGATACCGGCAGTTCTCCGCGGCCGATGTCGAACGGTTGCGGTACGTCCTGGCTGCCCAACGGGATCACTACCTGCCGTTGAAGGTCATCAAGGAACACCTGGACGCCATCGATCGCGGGATGGAGCCGGATACCCCGAGCCCGAGGTTGCCTCGATCCCTGGTGTCGGCGGAAGGGCCGAGCGCCCGCGATTTCGCGCCGGCGCCGACGATCCGGATGACCAGGGGTGAACTGCTGGCCGAATCGGGGCTGGAACCCGCTGATCTGACCGAACTCGAGCAGTACGGGCTGCTCGCTGCCGGCCCCGGTGGCTATTTCGACGCCGACGCGGCGCTGATCGCGACCACCGTGGCCGAGCTCCTCGGCGCCGGCCTGGAGCCTCGGCACCTGCGGCCGTTCCGGACCGCCGCCGAACGAGAGTCGGCACTGGTCGCCCAGTTGGTCTCCGCGCAGGCCCGGCAGAAGGACCCGGATGCCAGGGAGCGGGCCGGGGCGGCCGCGGCCGGTGTGGCCGCGACAGTGCTCCGTCTGCATGCGCTACTGGTGAAGGCCGGACTACGGCGTGAACTCGGTCTGTAGCCCGGTGTCGTCGAGGTCTGTCCTGCCGCGTTCCGCCCAGGGGTGAGCACCCGCCCGCTCCGATCGCCGTCCGTGTAGCGTTCAGGCGTGGGTGAGCGTGCCGCCACTGCAGTTTCGACGTCCAGCGCCGACTCTCGGTGTTGCGTTCGTCGGGTGTCCGAACGTGCTACATCGGACACCGGAAGCAGCCGCTCGCGTACCTGGCGCAGACCGACGACCTCCTGGAAAGGCACACCGAGATGATCGAGATGCGCATCGTCGGCGTCCACGTCGAGATGCCCAATTCGCAACCCATCCTGATGCTGACCGAGGTGTCCGGTCCGCGGAGTCTGCCGATCATGATCGGGTCCGTCGAGGCGACGGCGATCGCGATGCACCTGCAGGGGGTTCGGCCCGCGCGCCCGCTGACCCACGATCTGCTGGGTCAGGTGATCACCGCCCTCGGCCGCAAGGTCGAGCAGGTCCGGGTCGTCGATTTCCGAGAGGGCACCTACTTCGGCGAACTGGCTTTCGACGACGGCACGACCGTGTCGGCCCGTCCGTCGGACGCAGTGGCCCTCGCCGTCCGCGCCGGCATCCCGGTGTTCGTCGACGATGCGGTGTTGGCCGAAGCCGGTGTCGTCGTCCCGGAGGAAACCGAAGACGACGTGGAGGACGCCGACACCGAAGATGGCGAGCCCGAGGATGCCGAGGACGAGGTCGAACGGTTCCGCGAGTTCCTCGACTCCGTCTCACCCGAGGATTTCGACAAGTCCTGAACCGGAGCGGTCGCCGTCGAGCGTGGCGATCGGGCTAACCCTGAAGTAGAGGATGAGGACACGCCGCGACGAGCGTTGACCGGGGGCCCGCACCGGCCTACCGTCAGTCAAGTCACGCGCGTGTGATTCGCCTCCGACCCGATGTCGGATTTCGAGTCCCCGGTCGCCGAGGTCGGCTCGGCCGTCAGCGGTGTGATGCGACGACGAGACCGCTCCGCCGGGGCTGGATCACCAGGAAAGGTGGCGCAATGCCCGACAGTGATCAGGGCGCGCTCTTTCCGGACGAATCGATCCCCGATGACTACGTCGGCTACCGCGGAACCACGGCCTGCCAGGCCGCCGGCATCACCTACCGGCAGCTGGACTACTGGGCCAGGACCTCGCTGGTCGTCCCGACCGTGCGCGACGCCACCGGTTCCGGCACCCAGCGCCTGTACTCGTTCAAGGACATCCTCGTACTGAAGGTCGTCAAGCGACTGCTCGACACCGGGGTATCCCTGCAGAACATCAGGGTCGCGGTCGAGCACCTGCGGCGGCGCGGGATGGACGACCTGGCCGGGGTCACCCTTTTCTCCGACGGGGCGACGGTCTACGAGTGCACCTCGCCGGAGGAGATCGTCGACCTCCTCCAGGGTGGTCAGGGTGTCTTCGGTATCGCTGTGGGCGGCACCATGCGCGAGGTGACGGGCACGCTGGCCGAATTTCCGGCCGAACGTGTCGACGGTGACCGGGTGGTGCCGATCGCCCACGACGAACTGGCTCGCCGCCGTCAGGCCCGCACCGCGGGCTGACTGACCTCGACCACCCTCCCTGCGCCGGTTCCGCCGCACCATTCCCGCGCCGCCCGCCTCACCTCCATCGAGCCATCCCCCCGCCCCCCGGTGCCGTCGGCGCCGGGGGGTGTCTTTGCGTCGCGCCCGGCCGCCGCGCTGATCATCTAGCGATACGCGGATGAAGTCGTTCACTCCTGTCACACCAGCCCCAAATCGGCCGACTTGATCAGCGCGGCCGGGCGGCGCCCTCACGAGAACTAGTACGCAAAGCTACTAATGAGGTAGCCTAACGATATGAGTTCCATCGGCACCGCATCCGTCGCGGCCGGATCCAGCGAGCTAGATCTGGTCGATCTGGTCGATGCAGCCCACCCGGCCCAGGTGTCTGGCGAGGAAATCTCCGCCCTGCGGGGCGCCGTCCTGATCCTGGCCCGTCGACTGCGTCATCAGCAGGCCGGGGACGAGCTGTCGCCGTCGGAATCGGCGGTGATGGGGCGGATCGGCCGGGCCGGCCCCATGACGCCCGGCCAACTCGCGAAATCCGAGCATGTCCAACCACCGTCGATGACCCGCATCATCGAGCGGCTCGAGGCCCGTGGCTTCCTCCGGCGCGACCCCGATCCTGCTGACCGTCGTCAGGTGTTCGTCTCCCGCACCCCGGCCGGCGACGATTTCGTCGAGCGTTCGAGAGCGGTTCGGACCGCATGGCTGACCCAGCAACTCGGACGACTGTCTCCGGCTGACCAACGGGCCGTCGCGGCCGCATCGGCGGCGTTGACCCGGCTGGCCGAGCTGCCGTGAGCCGATCCCTGCGCGAGCGTCGTGACGCCGAGCCCGAACGAAGGCCCAGCACCGAACGACCGGCGAGCGCCGAACAACCGCGCGCCGATGAAGTAGAGCTGTGTACCGAACCAACTGAGACAGAGGCGAGCCCCACGACCACCACCGACGCCCGGCCCGGAACCACCGGACGTGCGACCCCAGCAGTTGACGCGGCATCACCGCCCGCGAAGGTCAAAACCTTCGCCGCCCTGAAGATCCGCAACTACCGTTTGTTCTTCTCCGGGCAGGTCATCTCGAACACCGGCACCTGGATGCAGCGGATCGCGCAGGACTGGCTGGTCCTGCAGATCACCGATTCACCGCTGGCCGTCGGTATCACCACGGCGCTGCAGTTCCTGCCGATGTTGCTGATGGGCCTCTGGGGTGGGCTGATCGCCGACCGTTATCCGAAGCGCCGGCTGCTGCTGATCACCCAGACCAGCATGGGCTTGCTGGCGGCGGTGCTGGCCATCCTCACGCTGTCCGGCGTGGTGCAGGTCTGGGAGATCTACCTCGTCGCGTTCGGCCTCGGCCTGGCCACCGTGGTCGACAATCCGTCGCGGCAGACCTTCGTCAACGAGATGGTGCCGAAGGAACTGGTCCGCAACGCGGTCAGCCTGAACTCGGGGAACTTCCAGCTGGCCAGGATGCTCGGCCCGGCGGTGGCCGGCATCGTGATCAGTCTGGTCGGGTCCGGCTGGGCGTTCGCCATCAACTCCGTCACCTATCTGGCCGTCATCGCAGGGCTGGCGTTGATGCGCACCTCCGAGTTGCAGCCGCAGCCGCGTCCGAAGCGGGGGCCGGGCCAGATCCGGGAGGGCCTGCGGTACGTCCGCAGCCAGCCACAGCTGCTCTGGCCCATCGTGCTGGTCTTCTTCATCGGTACCTTCGGCTACAACTTCGCCATCATCCTGTCCGCGTACACCAAGAACGTCTTCGACGCGGGAGCGGGCACCTACGGCCTGCTGAACACCGCGATGGCTGCCGGTTCGGTGGTGGGCGCGCTGCTGGCCGCTCGACGCGCCACCGGGCGGCTCTCCGTACTGTTCGGTGCGGCGATCGGCTTCGGGGTGCTGCTCGTGCTGCTCGGGTTGACCACCTGGTTCTGGGCGTTCGTGGTGTTGCTGGTGGTCACCGGCCTGGTGTCGGTCACCTTCAACACACTGGGCAACACCACCGTCCAGCTGTCCAGTGACCCGGAACTGCGTGGCCGGGTGATGAGCTTGTACATGCTGGTATTCATGGGCGGTACCCCGCTGGGTTCGGTCCTGGTGGGCTGGGTGACCGACAGATACGGTGCGCCGACGGCCCTCATTTTCTCGGGTGCGGTCTGCGTCATCGCCGCCCTGGGAGCCGCCGTCCTGGCCGCTCGCAGCATCGGGATCTCGCTCAAGGTGAACCTGCACAGGGGTGCCCAACGCCACGTCCGCCTGATCAGCACGAACCCCTGATCAGCGGACCTCCGCTGGTACCGTTGTCGACGTCGATGACCCCTCGCGGGAGAGTCCGGGCCGTGACCACCTGCCGGACGCCGAAGGAGCAAATCTCCCCGCCAAACTCTCAGGCCAACGAACCGCGAGGGAAAGACACCTCTGGAAAGTGGGACAGCGCGCGCCGCACTCGGTGCCCGCCGGCCTCGCCGACGGGGCAAGCAGTCCGGCCCTTCCAGCCGGACTACGAAGCTCTCAGGTACCGATGACAGAGGGGGAGGGCGCCGGCTTCCCCGGGTTCTTACCCGGCCCGGATCCGGTGCCGCTTCTGTTGTACCCACGTCATCGGCACGCCGGCTCCAGAGCCGGCGAGAAACGACAGGTCAGATGAGCCCGAACGAGCACCAGGTCGCCCACACCCCGGGCGCGCACTACAGCTTCGCGTCGCATTCGCCGCTCGATCCGGAGAATTTCGCCGATCGCCACATCGGGATCGACGTGCCCGGGCTGGCCGCCATGCTCGAGTCGCTGGATCAACGCGACCTCGATGCGTTGGAGCACGCCGTCGTTCCCACGGCGATCCGGTTCGGCCGTCCGCTCGATTTGCCGGCACCGGCCACCGAGACGCAGACGCTGACCGAGCTCCGCGGGTTCGCCGCGAAGAACCGGCAGATGGTGCAGATGATCGGGATGGGCTACCACGACACCCTGACCCCGGGCGTGATCAAGCGGAACGTATTGGAGAGCCCGGCCTGGTACACGGCCTACACGCCGTACCAGCCGGAGATCTCGCAGGGCCGCCTCGAAGCGCTGCTCAACTTCCAGACCGCCGTGGCCGACCTCACCGGCCTGGACATCGCCAACGCGTCCATGCTCGACGAGTCGACGGCGGCCGCCGAGGCCATGACGTTGATGCGGCGCACCGCCAAGTCCAAGTCCAACCGCGTGGTGGTCGACGCCGACACCTTGCCGCAGACCATCGCAGTGATCCGGACCAGAGCCGAACCGCTGGGCATCGAGGTGCTCGTCAAGGACCTCTACGGTCCCGACCATGGTTTACCGATCGGCGACTTCTTCGGGCTGCTGCTGTCCTACCCGGGTGCGTCCGGCGCTGTCCGCGACCAGGAGGCGCTGATCGCCGAGGCGCACCGCCGCGAGGCCAAGGTGACGGTCACCGCCGACCTGCTCGCGCTGACCCTGCTGCGGTCACCGGGCGAGATCGGCGCCGATGTCGCCGTCGGCAGCTCGCAGCGGCTGGGTGTTCCGCTGGGCTTCGGCGGTCCGCACGCGGGTTACATGGCCGTCCGCACCGAACTGCAGCGGCAGCTGCCCGGCCGGCTGGTCGGGGTCTCCCACGACGCCGCCGGAAACCCCGCCTACCGGTTGGCGCTGCAGACCAGGGAACAGCACATCCGCCGGGAGAAGGCGACGTCCAACATCTGCACCGCGCAGGTGCTGCTGGCCGTCATCGCCTCGATGTACGTCGTCTACCACGGTCCGGAGGGTCTCCGTCGGATCGCGCAGAAGGCGCACAGCCAGGCGCGCGGCCTGGCCGCCGCGCTCAGCGACGGTGGCGTCACGGTCGAGCACGCCGACTTCTTCGACACCGTCCGGGCTCTCGTGCCGGGCCGGGCCGCCGAGATCGTCGACGCGGCCCGGAGTCGCGGGATCAACCTCTGGCGCGACGGCGATGATGCCGTGCAGATCAGCGTGTCCGAGGCCACCAGCGCGGCGCACCTGCGCGACGTGCTGGCCGCCTTCGGTCTGGAGCCCGAACTGGGTCCGGTCTCGGTGGGCATCAGTGGTGCGCTGGCCAGGACCTCTGTCGTGCTGACCCACCCGGTTTTCCACGAGCACCGCTCGGAGACCGCCATGCTCCGCTACCTGCGCAGGCTCTCCGACATGGACCTGGCGCTGGATCGCAGCATGATCCCGCTCGGCTCCTGCACCATGAAGCTCAACGCCACCACCGAGATGGAGGCCGTCACCTGGCCGGAGTTCGCCGGGCTGCACCCGTACGCTCCGATCGAGGACGCCGCCGGAATGCTGGAGCTGATCGACCAACTGGAGCGCTGGCTGGTCGAGATCACCGGCTACGCCGCTGTTTCCCTGCAGCCGAACGCCGGCTCGCAGGGAGAGCTGGCTGGGTTGTTGGCCATCCGGGCCTACCACCGCTCGCGCGGTGACGATCACCGCACCATCTGCCTGATCCCGGCCTCCGCGCATGGCACGAACGCGGCGTCGGCCGTGATGGCGGGCATGAAGGTCGTCGTCGTCGGCACCGACACCGGCGGCAACGTGGACATGACCGACCTGGCCGCAAAGGTGGCTCAGCATGCCGACAACCTGGCCGCGATCATGGTCACCTACCCGTCCACGCACGGTGTCTTCGAGGACACCATCACCGAACTCGCCGCGCTGGTCCACGGGGTCGGCGGCCAGGTCTACGTCGATGGCGCGAATCTGAACGCGCTCGTCGGCCTGGCCCGGCCCGGCGAATTCGGTGGCGACGTCTCGCACCTGAACCTGCACAAGACGTTCTGCATCCCGCACGGTGGTGGCGGACCCGGGGTCGGTCCGGTCGCGGTGGCGGCCCACTTGGCGCCGTTCCTGCCCAGCCACCCATTGGGCCTGGACGAGCTGGGCACCTTCGGATCTGTCGGCGCGATCTCCGGAGCGCCATGGGGATCGGCCTCGATCCTGCCGATCTCCTGGGCCTACATCCGGATGATGGGCGCCGAAGGCCTCCGGCGGGCCACGCTGACGGCGATCGCCTCGGCCAACTACATCGCGCGGCGGCTCGACGAGCACTTCCCCGTGCTCTATACCGATGCCGGTGGTTTCGTCGCCCACGAATGCATCCTGGACCTGCGACCGATGACGGCGGCTACCGGTGTGACGGTCGACGACGTCGCAAAGCGCCTGGCGGACTACGGGTTCCACGCGCCGACCATGTCGTTCCCGGTGGCCGGCACATTGATGGTCGAGCCGACCGAGAGCGAGGACCTGGGCGAGATCAACCGATTCTGCGACGCGATGATCGCGATCAGGGGAGAGATCGACCAGGTGGGCGCCGGTGTCTGGCCGGTCACCGACAACCCGCTGCGCGGCGCGCCGCACACCGCGGAGTCACTGGTCGGGGAGTGGGATCACCCGTATTCCCGGACGCAGGCGGTCTTCCCGGCCGGCGTGGTCGCGGCACGGAAGTACTTCCCGCCGGTGGCCAGGATCGACGGTGCCTTCGGCGACCGCAATCTGGTCTGCTCGTGCCCACCGGTCTCCGAGTACGTCTGACCGGGCACGTCTGAACCTCGCTCGATCGGTGGGTCGTGCCGGATCGATCAAGCGTGATCTGGATCACTCGTGGAGCTACCATCGCGGGATGAGGGGTCGTTGGCCCGGTGCGGGGCTGCTCGTGCTGGCGATGATCGCCGTCATCGCCGGTCACGGGCTCTTCCGCGGCGCGATCGCCGGCTCCCCGGTCTCGCTGGCGCTGTCGGCCACCCCGCGGGTAGGGGACTGCGTGCTCTACCTACCCGATCCGGCCGGGGACACGACCGGCGACAGCCGATACCGCAACGTCGCCTTCGGACCGTGCCGTGGTGTCCTGGTGGGCGAGATTGCTTCCGTGCAGACGGGTCCCGGCTTGCTGGCTGACCGCTCGATGGGTGCGTTGATGGGGACCGCGGGGGCCTGCTGGGCGAGCGCCTCGCGGTACGTCGGCCTGTCGGCCACCGGCCGGGTGACGATGGAGCCGGCCGACCTGCACGAAGGGATCGACTGGAGCCTGGAATTGCGCGTACGTGGCCAGGCCGTCGGCGCAGACGTGCTGCAGCGGGCGGCAGGACGGGATTGGACTGCCTGCGTGGTACGTCCGGAAAACCTGGACGTGTACCTGGGATCGGTGCGCGGCGCCCTGGTCGGCGGTACGGCACCGGCGGCGTACGGGAACTGCTCGTCCAGCGCGAGCAGCATTCTGGAGTCGTCGGTGGACTGCTCGAACCCCCACCCGGTGGAGCGCCTCGGGTGGGCCGCCATTCCGTTCGGTTCGGTCAGCCCACCAGACGTAGCCCGATCGTGCCGTGACTTCGCTCGCCGCATTCTCCGGACAGCCGACCCGACCTACTCCGGCCTGCTCGACATCGTGACCAGCCCCGGCAACGTGACGACCTGCGCGGCGGCTGTACGTGGAAGTGCGCGGCTCGTCGGTTCCCTCGTCGGGCAGGGAGACAACCCGCTGCACCTGATCACGTGATCGTCGGGCTGCAGTGCGGCCCGGCGTCGTGCGGCGACCGGTCAGCCTGCCGACAGGCTGTTCAGCGTCGGCTGTAGTTGCGCGAGGCTGGACAGCTGGGTGTAGGTGCCGCCGCCGGCCTTGGTGATGTCGTTCATGGCGTCAGCGCTGACGTCACCAGACAAGCCGATCACGTCCAACGCGACGTTCTTGTTCTGGGCGGCAAGAGCCTGGATGTTGGCCACCAGCGTTGCTCTCGACAGGCCCGGGGTGGTGTCTGCGCCGTCGGTCATGACGATCACCCGGTTCGGCCGTCCGGCGACCGCCGAGTTCACCGCCGATGTGTAGGCGGCCTGGATGGCGGCATAGGTCCAGCTGTCCCCGCCCGGCGTGAGTGCCTTGACCGCCGAAGTGATGGCCGCCGACCTGGTCGCGCCGTTGACCTGGTCGGTCAGTGCCCCGGTCGACACCATCTGGTCGTACCCGGACGGGCCGTCCTGTGTGGAGAACGACCAGGCGCCGAACCAGTTGGACGGAGCCTGGGCGAGGTCGCCGTAGACCGCATTCTGCATCCAGGTGATCCGCTGCTGCCCCTCCTCGACGGTGTCCATCGACCCGGACGTATCGAGGAGCAGGGTGATCACCGGGCCCGGCGGTGGCGGTGGGGTGGTCGTCGGTTTGGGTGTGGTCCTGGGCGGTGTGGTCCCGGGCGGTGTCGTTCTGGGCGGTGTGGGTTTGGGCGTCGGCGTGGGTGGTACCGGCTTGAGGGCTGTCGTCGGCGTGGTCGGTGGGGGGGCCGTCGTGGGCGCCGTGGTCGGTACGGGGGCCGTCGTAGTCTGGCCGGCGGTGGTCAGCGCGGCGGCCCACGCCACGTCGATGGTCCGACGCACCGTCAGCGTGGGGTCGGTCAGGGGGGTGACCGGCGCGGCGAGATCGACGCCGGTCGCCTTCGGCGGTGCCGAGGTGGTGCGGAGGTAGTTGGCGGTGAAGATCGCCGTGCCCTTGGGATCGCTCAGGAACGCGTCGAAGGCGGCGGCCGCGTCGGACATCGCATCGGTCACCCAGGGGGCGGTCAGGGGCACGGCCAGCACCCGGTCGCCGGCGGTCGGCCCGGTCGGATAGAGCGCAGTCAGACCGGGCGGGTTCGCCGCGTTGAAGGTCGCGAGGTCCGATTCGACGACGGGAACGGCGGTGAAACCGGCTGCTCCGTTGGCGAGAGCGGTCAGCGCCGCGGCGGTGTCGACCGGCGGGCTCGGGACGGCGCCGGCGAGTCGACCGAAAAGTGGTGCAGCCGCCGTCACCGTCGCGGCAGTCACGGTCGTGGTGGTCTGGGAGGCGGCGATCATCGACTGCAGCGCATAGCTCGACGCCCGGTTGGTTTCCGGGGTCGGGACGGCGAGCACCAATCCAGCCGCTCCACCCGAGGCCAGGGCCGCCCAGCTGACACCGTCACCCGACGTGCCGGTCTTCACGGCGACGACGACCGGGGATGACGCCAACTCGCTGTTGCTGTGCCCGGCGGTCATCGCCGGGTTGCTGGCGTCCAGCGCCGCCAGATCAGCAGCCGAATCAACCACCCACAGGCCCGGGCCGGCGGTCTTCTGGCCTTTCCAGCCCGCGGCGAGCGCGGTCTGCGCAGTGGCGCCGGACAGGGTGTCGACAGTGACCGTCACACACGTCGATCTGGCCACCGGGGTGGTGGCATTGAAGGCGGTGGCGGCCTGGTCGACAGCATGGGCCGCGCCCGGTGCCGCCACCACGGGCAGCACGGTACTGCCCGTACAGGCGGCAGTCTTGTTGCTGTGGTCGAGGATCACGAAATAGCCCACGGCCAACCCGGCCAGCACCAGCGCCGAGACCACCACGATGATCGGCCAGGCAGCGACCCGCCTGCGACGGTCGTCGCTGACGTGGCGGCCCATCGAACCTCCTTGTGACGGCAGACAACTCTGATGGGGCGAGGATTGCGTGGATCGGCCGGAGCCGACCAGCCGAGGTTGATCAACTACCTCGGCGCCCCAACTCTAACCACGGGTGGGACGCGGAGCCCGGCCGAACGTTCCCGGCGGGGCACAGCGGACTTCTTTTGCGCCGCGTCCGGGCCGCGGCCAGCAGGACGGAAAGCCAGACCGCCGTCCCGACGTCGGGGTGTTGCCGGAGCCCGGTGGGGGATCATCCCGGAAAATGCCCGATCAACCGGGTCGAAGGTGGAAGCTGAAAGCATCACCTGACACCATGGTGCAAGTAACGGTGGCCGGTCCGGCCGACCAGCGATGCAACACGCGAGAGGACTCCAGCGATGGCCAACCCATTTACCAAGGCCTGGAAGTACATGATGGCCCTGTTCTCGTCGAAGGTTGACGAGTACGCCGATCCCAAGGTGCAGATCCAGCAGGCGATCGAGGATGCGCAGCGCCAGCATGCGGAACTGTCCAAGCAGGCCGCTGCCGTCATCGGCAATCAGCGCCAGCTGGAGATGAAGCTGACCCGTCAGATGGGTGATGTGGAGCGGCTGCAGTCCTCCGCCCGACAGGCCCTGGTGCTCTCAGACGAGGCGCGGGCCAAGGGTGACGCGACCAAGGCTGCCCAGTACGAGCAGACAGCACAGACCTTCGCTACTCAGCTGGTGGCCGGCGAGCAGCAGATGGAAGACCTCAAGACCATGCATGACCAGGCGCTCAAGGCCGCGGAGCAGGCCAAGCAGGCGGTCGAGAACAACGCGTCCGCTCTGCAGACCAAGTTGGCCGAGCGCACCAAGCTGTTGTCCCAGCTCGAGCAGGCCAAGATGCAGGAGCAGGTGTCGGCCTCGCTCAACTCGATGTCCTCGCTGGCCGCGCCCGGCAACACCCCCTCGCTAGACGAGGTGCGGGACAAGATCGAGCGCCGGTACGCCAATGCGCTCGGCTCCGCCGAGCTCAGCCAGAACTCGGTGGAGGGTCGGATGCTCGAGGTCCAGAAGTCCACCCTGGACATGGCCGGCGCCTCCCGGCTCGACCAGCTCCGGGCGCAGTTGCACCCGGAATTGTCCGGTCAGCAGGCCCGCGCCATCGATCAGTCGACCACGGCCGCACCCACGACCCCGTCGATTGACATCAACAAGCAAGGCTGATGCGCGTCAACCCCACCGTCAGGGCTCTGCAGAATTCGGTTCTGAAGGGCGCTGCCGGTCAGCGTCCCGCCGAAGCACTGTCCCGCGGTCTGGAGACGGCGGGACTGATGAGTTCGTCGGCCACCGAGTTCCTGCGGGTGCGCCGGGATCCGGCCGAGGTTGCCATCCGCCGGCGTCGGGCCGCCGTTCGCCGGGCCAACATCTGGGGCGCCGGCGTGGTCGTCGGCGCGGCCGGCGGGGCAGCGTTGACCGTGGGGATCGTGCATTCCGGGGTGACGGCCTCGGCCATCTTCTCTCTCGTCCTGGTCACCGCACTCGTGACCTGGTGCATCGTGGGCCTGGCCAGGGCGGCTGCGGATCTGCGACGCAGGAACCGCCTGGTGGCCGCACTGCCGCCGCCGCAGCCGGCGCGCCGTCCCGTGGCCTCGCCGATCCGCTCCGACATCGCCCGGCTGGATTCGTACTCGGATGGCCTACGACAACTGGTCTCGATGCTGCCGGTGGGTTCTCCGGATGCCTTGGGTCTCCGACGGGACGTCATCGTCTCGGCCGATGGGGCCGAGCTTCTGCTGCGACGCCAGGCCCAGGAGTACACCGGCGTCCGGAAGACCTCGGCCGGCGCTCCGACCGGCGCGCGTCCCGGCCTGGAGAGCACCGCGGAGGGGCTGGCGGAACGTATCCGCACCGGTGTCGCCCAGTACGGGAGCCTGGTGGCGGCTGCCACCGAAACCATCGTGGCCACAGCCCATCTGGACCGGGCCCTGGTCGATCTGCAGGAGCCGACGGAGCGCCTGAAGGCGTTGGCCATGGGCATGCGCGAGATTGCCGAGCATGCCCGGCCGGGAGGCCCGACCGGCTGACCGGTCCGCTGCCCGGGTCGTCTCCGACACCCTGCCCGTCCGACACCGTGCCCGCGATATCGCCCCGACACCCTGCTCGCGACATCGCCCCGACACCGTGTCCGCGACATCGCCCCGGCGTCGGGTGTCGATCCCACCGGTAGCATCGGATCTCATGCGCCTGACCGAGTTCCGTGCCCTGATGACGGCTCACTTCGGGTCGCACCGGGCGTCCGCGGTGGCGGCCGACCATGTCTTCTCCGCCCTCGACGGTCGCACCGCCGACGAGGCGTTGGCCAACGGCGAGAATCCGAAGAAGGTCTGGGCCGTGGTCTGCGAGACCTTCGATGTCCCAGCGGTTCTGCATCACGGTCTGCCCGACTGACCGATCGAGGGTCTGGCTCGCCGCCACGGTCCGGCACGGTGCGAACGCTCGGCGACACGCCGAGCGGCGTTGCTGGCATCTCGAACATCTGTACGTCTACAGTTATCCCCATACCTCTGGTTGTCCACAATTCGCGATCGTCCAGGGGCGACTGTCGGTGCGTGGTTCTACCGTCGGTCAGGACAGCACAACAGACATGACGCCAGGCGGTGCAGGCCAGCCGGCGACCGAAGACACGAAAGGCACGGGGTGGGCCATGTCGGCACCGGATCGTGAAAAAGCACTCGGCATTGCACTGGCGCAGATCGAGAAGCAGTTCGGCAAGGGCTCCGTGATGCGCCTGGGCGATGAAGGGCGCGCTCCGGTCGAGGTCATCCCCACCGGTTCGATCGCGCTGGATGTGGCGCTGGGGATCGGTGGACTGCCGCGCGGTCGGGTGGTGGAGATCTACGGTCCGGAATCCTCGGGTAAGACGACGGTGACGTTGCATGCGGTCGCCAGTGTGCAGGCTGCAGGCGGCATCGCGGCCTTCATCGACGCGGAGCACGCGCTGGATCCGGAGTACGCGAAGGCCCTCGGCGTGGACACCGATTCGCTCCTGGTCTCGCAGCCGGACACCGGTGAGCAGGCACTGGAGATCGCCGACATGCTGATCCGTTCCGGTGCCATCGATCTCGTGGTCATCGACTCCGTGGCGGCCCTGGTGCCGCGAGCGGAGATCGAGGGCGAGATGGGCGACAGCCACGTCGGCCTGCAGGCCAGGTTGATGTCGCAGGCGCTCCGCAAGATTGCCGGCGCACTGAGCAACACCAACACCACGATGATCTTCATCAACCAGCTCCGCGAGAAGATCGGCGTCATGTTCGGCTCACCCGAGACCACCACCGGCGGCAAGGCGCTGAAGTTCTACGCGTCGGTCCGTCTCGACATCCGTCGTATCGAGGCACTGAAGGACGGCACTGACATCGTCGGTAACCGGACCAGGGTCAAGGTCGTCAAGAACAAGATGGCACCCCCGTTCAAGCAGGCCGAGTTCGACATCATCTACGGCCAGGGCATCTCGCGTGAGGGCTCGTTGATCGACGTGGGCGTGGAGCAGGGCCTGGTTCGCAAGGCCGGTGCCTGGTACACGTACGACGGAGAGCAGCTGGGTCAGGGCAAGGAGAACGCCCGGACGTTCCTGCGCGAGAACCCTGACGTCGGCAACGAGATCGAGAAGCGCATCAAGGAGAAGCTCGGCGTCGGTGCACGTATCGACGACGACACCGTTGCCCCTGCGCCCGTCGACTTCTGATCGGGCACCCACCTCTCGTGTGACGCCCGCCGGTCCACCTGCTGCTCTGTCGGTAGATGGACCGCGGGACGTCTCCACGCTCGTAGTCGAGCAGGCATCCGGAGGCTTGGATGGAAACGCAGGAGCGTGACGCGCGCCTCGCCGCGTTGGCGCAGCAGATCGCAGCCGTAGAAGCCCGCGCCGGTGTTCTGCCCGGCGACGAGGGAGCGGGTTCGGTCGCCGGGGGTTCGTCGGCGCACCCTCTGGACCACCAGCAGCTGGAAGAATCGAGCCCACTTTCTGCGGCGGCACAGGAACTACCGGGTGCCCCATCCGAGAAGCAGCAGACGGCGGCCGCCAAGGCGATCTGCCTGCGTCTGCTGGCTGTAGCCCCCAGGCCGCGCGCCGGGCTGGCCCAGGCGATGAAGCGTAAGGACGTTCCCGACCAGATCGCCGAGGCGGTCCTGGACCGGTTGACCGAAGTCGGCCTCATCGACGACGTGGCCTATGCGCAGAGCTACGTGCGGGTGAAACAGCGGGATCGAGCACTCGGTCGGACCGCTCTGCGCAACGAGCTTCGCAAGCTCGGCGTGGGCGAGGAGATCATGGCGTCGGCGGTCGACGCGGTGGATGCGGACGCCGAACGCGCCCGAGCCGCTGAATTGGTGGGCAAGCGCCTGGACGCGGCGATGGAGGCCGGACCGGTCGCGGCACGACGTCGGCTACTCGGTCTGCTCTCCCGTCGGGGTTACTCGTTCGAGATCGCGGTTCCCGTGGTGGACGAGGCGCTCCAGAGCTACGCCTCCGGAGCTGATGAGCTGCTCTGACAGTGCGGCCTGACAGTGCGGCGACTCGGAGGACGTCCTCGACGTGGTCGCAGCGCCTCTTCGGGAGAGCCTCCGGATACGCTCCGGACAGGATTGTGTACGCCCCGTCAGCCGGTCGGCTTGACCCACCATGGGCGCGTCTTTAACCTCAATGTCACAGGAGAATCACGAAGCGCGCGCTGTGGTCGGGTGCGCGATCGATAGCGGTGATGGTTGCCGCATTTGCTCAGCTCAGCTGGGCCGAACGGGTCGGCACCTCCATAGGGTCGGTCCTTAGATGGTCGACGCCCTCTTGGCGTGCGCCCGCGAGACTCCCTCCGTCCACGGACGGCAACAACGAGGGAGGTGTCATGTCGAACGCCCTGATCGTTGTGCTTGCGCTGGTACTTGTTGCGGCCTTGGCCGCATTGATAGTGATACTTCGACGGCAAACCACAGCGCCGGCACTTGATGAGAATGCAATTCGCAGACTGTTGACCGAATCGATCGACGCTTCCGCGCAGCGGGAGACCGTCGGGCTCCATGCCGCACCCACCGGGGGTGTGCCACCGCATGAGCGTCGCGAGGAGTCCGGCGCGGCCGGCGAGCAGCCGATGCCATCACGCGAAGACCGAGCGGCCCTGGACCTGATCAGGCAGGAGACGGCTGCGGCCGCGGCGGAAATCCGCAAGGCGGCCGCCGACGCTGCAGCGTCGGTGAGGGAACGTTCGCTCAGCGACGCCGCACGGATGCGGGCAGAAGCGAAGGCCGACGCGGACCGGACGCTCGACGCGGCCAGGTCCGAGGTTGCGGCCCTGCAGGCCGGGATCAAGACCGAGCGGCAGCGGATGGCGCAGGAGGCGCTGGATGCGCTGGCCACCGAGCGGACGGAGCTGGAGCAGTCCCAGCAGCGGCTGCGGTCGTCTGCCACGACCCTCGCGGACGAACAGCGGATGCTCGCCGCCGACCAGGAACGGGTGCGCGCGGAGCGGCAGGAACTGGGCACCTCTCGATCTGCGGCCGATGCCCGGGAGAGCGACCTCCGCAGGCAGACGGCGGAGCTTTCGACGAAGGCCGCGGCGCTCGACGAGCGGGCGCAGGCGATCGATCAGCAACTCCAGGTCCAGCAGGCCGAGCTGAGCCGGATCTCCGGGCTGACCATCCCGGCGGCCCGGGCCGAACTGCTCGCATCACAGGAGCAGGCCGTCAGACGTGACGCCGCGTTCATGATCAGGCGGGTGGAGAGCGAGGCCGAGGCGACGGCCAAGACCAGGGCTCGGGCCATCGTGGCCGAGGCAGTCCAGCGGGTCGCTTCGGATCAGACCGCCCAGTCGGTCGTCTCGGTCGTGCACCTGCCGGCGGACGAGGTGAAGGGCCGGATCATCGGCCGCGAGGGCCGCAACATCAGGACCTTCGAGACGATCACCGGGGTCAACGTCATCATCGACGACACCCCCGAGGCCGTCCTGCTCTCCTGCTTCGATCCGGTACGGCGGGAGGTCGGGCGCATCACCCTGCAGATGCTGATCGACGACGGCCGGATCCATCCGCACCGGATCGAAGAGGCCTTCGAGCGGGCCGGCGACGAGGTCGACGCGCTCTGCCGTCGGGCCGCGGAGGACGCGCTGCTCGATGTGGGCATCAGCGACCTGCACCCCGAACTGTTCAACCTGGTGGGCCGGCTGAAGTACCGCACCTCCTATGGCCAGAACGTGCTCGGACACATGGTCGAGACGTCGCACATCGGCCGGATCATGGCCGCCGAGATGGGCATCGATCCGCAGATCGTGGCTCGCGGCGCCTTCCTGCACGACATCGGCAAGGCGTTGACCCACGAGGCGCAGGGCTCACACGCCATCGTGGGCGCCGAATTGGCGCGGAAGTACGGGGAGTCGGAGGCAGTGGCTCACTGCATCGAGGCGCACCACGACGAGGTATTGCCCTCGACCGTCGAAGCAGTGCTGACGCAGGCCGCCGACTCCTGCTCGGGAGGCCGCCCCGGCGCCCGTCGTGAGTCGCTCGAGTCGTACGTGCAACGGTTGGAGCGGATCGAGGCCATCGCCAGTGCGAAGAAGGGTGTGGAGAAGGTCTTCGCCATGCAGGCCGGCCGCGAGCTGCGGGTGATGGTCAAGCCCGAGGTGGTCGACGACCTCGAGGCGCACGTCCTGGCCCGTGAGGTCGCGAAGCAGATCGAAGAGGAGCTGACCTACCCCGGTCAGGTCCGCGTCACCGTCATCCGGGAGTCGAGGGCCACCGAAATAGCCCGCTGATCGGTCGCCAGCCGGGCCTGACTGCATCGACTCGACCCGTTCAGCACGGATCAAGCTCGCAGGCAGGGATGAAGTTGTCCACTTCTGTCCCACCCGTCACAGGGTGGGCGATTTCATCCCTGCACCGAAGGCGACACCGAACGCCTGGTCGGCAGAGGTGGCCGTCCGGTGCTCAGCCGTTCGAGCCCAGACGCAGGCCACGCGGAACGCTGCCTCAGTGACTGAGGATCCTGGACAGAAAGTCCTTGGCACGCTGCGTTTTCGGTGCGTCGAAGAACTCGTCGGGCCCGGCGTCCTCGATGATCTCGCCGTCCGACATGAACACCACCCGGTCGGCGGCCTTGCGGGCAAAACCCATCTCGTGGGTGACGACCAGCATGGTCATACCGTCTCTGGCCAGCGAGGTCATCACGTCCAGTACTTCGCCGACCATCTCCGGATCGAGGGCGCTGGTCGGTTCGTCGAACAGCATCACCTTCGGACGCATGGCCAGCGCGCGGGCGATTGCCGCTCGCTGCTGTTGCCCGCCGGAGAGCTGGGCGGGCAGCTTGTCCTTCTGGGAGACGATCCCGACGCGCTCCAGCAGTGCCAGGCCGAGCTCGTCGGCCGCCGCCCGGTCCAGCTTGCTGACCTTGACGGGGCCCAGCGTGACGTTCTCGAGGATCGTCTTCTGGGCGAACAGGTTGAAGGACTGGAACACCATGCCTACGTCGGCGCGCAACTGGGCGAGAGCTCGCCCTTCGGCCGGCAGGGGAGTGCCGTCGATCGAAATCGTCCCCGAATCAACCGGTTCCAGACGGTTGATGGTGCGGCAGAGCGTTGACTTACCCGATCCGGACGGCCCGAGAACGACTACCACCTGGCCGGCGGGCACGTCCAGGCTGATGTCTTTGAGCACGTGCAGATCGCCGAAATGCTTGTGGACGTCGCGCATCCGGATCATCGGTGGCCGACCGATCCGAGCCGGCAGCCCGCGG
This sequence comes from Nakamurella sp., assembly GCA_965277305.1. GTDB lineage: Bacteria > Actinomycetota > Actinomycetes > Mycobacteriales > Nakamurellaceae > Nakamurella. The sequence continues at coordinate 59,239 of CBDICH010000002.1, forward strand.
GACGGCGGTGTCCCGGGCGCTGGTTCACCGGTGGTCATTCGGTCTCCCGTCGAGTCCCGTGCCTGCGGTCGAAACGTGTACGGGTCGGATTCCCCGTTCGGTTCCTTCAACCCTCCCAGAATCGAGGACCAACGGCGAGGTCCATGCGATCGTGAGGAAGGCCGTAGCGACCGGGGCGATCGGGTGTCCCGGCGGTGTGATGCCAGGGCTGCGACGCGTCAACCGGCTTCGGTGGCTCCACGTATCCTGATCTGCGTGAGCATTGCTGCAGCTGTCCCTGTCGGTGTGGCGTCCTTGGGTGGACCTACCACTCGACCGGCCGACGAACGGGGGGTCGCGCAGGGTCACGGCCGTACGTACCAGGTCCGGACCTACGGCTGCCAGATGAACGTGCACGACTCCGAACGGCTCTCCGGGCTGTTGGAGCAGGCGGGCTACCGGCAGGCTGAGACCGACGCGGATGCTGACGTCGTCGTCTTCAACACCTGTGCGGTGCGGGAGAACGCGGACAACAAGCTGTACGGCAATCTCGGCATGCTCGCCCCGAAGAAGACCAGCAATCCGGGTATGCAGATCGCCGTCGGTGGCTGTCTGGCGCAGAAGGACCGCAGCGAGATCCTCCGCCGGGCACCATGGGTGGACGTCGTGTTCGGCACGCACAACGTCGGATCGTTGCCGACGCTCCTCGAGCGGGCCAGGCACATCGGTGCGGCGCAGCTCGAGATCCTGGATTCGCTGGAGGTGTTTCCGTCCTCGCTGCCGGCCAAGCGGGACTCCGCATCGGCGGCGTGGGTGTCGATCTCGGTGGGCTGCAACAACACCTGCACCTTCTGCATCGTGCCTGCCCTCCGCGGCAAGGAAGCTGACCGGAGTCCGGGTGACATCCTGGCCGAGGTCGGAATGTTGGCCGACGAAGGCGTCCTCGAGGTGACCCTGCTGGGCCAGAACGTCAACTCCTACGGAGCCGAATTCGGTGATCGGGGTGCATTCGCCGACCTGCTGCGGGCCTGCGGTGCGATCGACGGGATCGAGCGGGTCCGGTTCACCTCGCCGCACCCCAAGGACTTCACCACCGACGTCATCGCCGCCATGGCGGAGACTCCGAGCGTCTGCCACCAGTTGCACATGCCGTTGCAATCCGGCTCCGACCGCATTCTCCGGTCGATGCGCCGGTCCTACCGCAGCGAGCGGTACCTCAAGATTCTCGACGAGGTCCGGGTAGCCATGCCTGATGCAGCCATCACCACGGACATCATCGTCGGGTTCCCGGGGGAGACCGAGACCGACTTCCAGCAGACCCTCGACGTGGCGGCCCGTTCGGGGTTCGCGACCGCGTACACGTTCCAGTACTCGCCGCGTCCTGGCACGCCGGCGGCGACCATGCCGGACCAGGTCCCGCCGGAGGTCGTCACCGAGCGCTACCAGCGGCTCAAGGCCGTCATCGACGAGTCGTCGCTCCAGGGCAACCGCGATCAAGTGGGCCGGACGGTCGAGGTGCTGGTGGCCGCCGGCGAGGGCCGGAAGGACAATGCCACCCACCGGCTGTCCGGCCGATCCAGAGACGGCCGCCTGGTGCATTTCTCACCCACCGGTGGCGCGGTCGACCGTGCAGTGCGGGCCGGTGACGTGGTGACCACCGTGGTGACCAGCGCGGCCCCACACCACGTCGTGGCCGACGGAGCCGTGCTCAGCCACCGGCGCACCCTGGCCGGGGATCGCCATGCGGATGGTCTGACGCCGCGCACACCCGGCGTCGGCCTCGGCATGCCGGGCCTGGGCCGCCGGTCGCAGGTGCCGGCGGCGGTCGGCTGCGCGACCTGCTGAGCCGGCGATCACGATCGGCTGAACGGGACGGGACCGACCTGGGTTCAGACCGGTCGGAGCAGTAGGTCGGCCCGGCTACGGGTCGCCAGTACGTAGGCGGCATTGCGTCCGTCGCTACCGGTCGTCGCCCTGACCAATGCGGCCTCGGGTGTCCGCCCGAAGGCGATGTGACGGGAGATCAGACGCTCCAGCCGTAGATCCTCCGACACGTCGAGGTACCAGCTCTCGGTGAGCAGCGGAGCCACCTGGTCCCATGGCTGCTGATCGGCGAGCAGATAGTTGCCCTCCGTGAGCACCACCTCGACGTCCGGGCCGACCGGAACAGCGCCCGCGATGGGTTCTTCGACCGAACGACGGAACTCAGGCGCATAGACCACGCCGGCGCCGGCGAAGCCGGCAGCGGTCAGACGGTCGAGCAGGGCGACATAGCCGGCCGCGTCGAAGGTCTGCGGCGCGCCCTTGATCTCGGCCATCCCGGCGTCGTCCAGCACTCGTTGGGCCAGGTGGTAGCCGTCCATCGGCACCAGGGCCGTCCGGACGCGGTCCGGACCGTCGTCGAGCTCGGCCAGCACGGCCGCCGACAGCGTCGACTTGCCCGAACCGGGCGCGCCGATGATGCCGATCAAGACCCGGCCACCGGGGCGCAGCAGCCCGCGGATCCGTTCGGCGAGCAGAGCCGGGTCGGCCGGGAGCGTGGGTTGCTCCGTCAGTGCACCGTCGGCACGGGAGTGCCCGTGGACGGTGCTGCCGGAATCGGTACTGCGAACAGAGGCACGGCCGGAAACGGAGGTCACTCGACGGCGCCCTGAGCCGCGGCCAGCCATTCCTCCCACTGCAACGCCTGCGCTTCGGCTTCCTTGGCCTTCCGCTCGTTCCCGCCGGCCCTGGCCTTGGTGGCCTGGGCGCGGTACGACTCTGCCCGGGAGCGGAACTGCTCGATCCGGGCGCTGGTCTCCGGGTCGGTGCGACGCCAGTGCGAGTCCTCGGCCGAACGAATCCGGTCCTCGACGGCGCGGAGCCGCGAGTCGAACTCCTTGATCCGTTCGCGGGGCACCTTGCCGGCGGCTTCCCAACGGTCCTGGATGGACCGCAGTGCAGCCTTGGCCGCGTCCAGGCCGGCGGCCGGATCGATCTTCTCGGCCTCCGCCAGCAGGGACTCCTTGACCGCTGCATTGGTCTCGAATTCGTGATCCCGCTCGGAGAACGTCTTGTTGCGGTGCGAGAAGAACTTCTCCTGCGCCGCCCGGAAGCGATCCCAGAGGGCGTCCTCGACGTCACGCGGGGCCCGCCCCGACGCCTTCCACTCCTCCATCAGGGTGCGGTAGTCGCCCGCCGTCTTGCCCCACTCGGTGGAGTCGGACAGCGCTTCCGCCTTGGCGATCAGGGCTTCCTTCGCCTCCTTCGCCGCGCCGCGCTGCTTGTCCAGATCGGCGAAGTGGGTGCCGCGATGGCGGGTGAATGCGTCGCGTGCCTTGGCGAACCGCTTCCACAGGGCGTCATCGGTCTTCCGATCGATGCCCTTGATCGTGCGCCACTCGTCGACGATCTCCTTCAGGCGGTCGCCCGTCGACTTCCACTGCTCCGACTCGGCCAACTGCTCGGCCTCGACGCACAGCGCTTCCTTGGCGGCTACGGCCGACGCCCTGGCCGCAGCCCTGGCAGTCGACGCGCCGGCGATGGCCGCGTCGGCCGCACCGATGACGATCTCCAACCGTGCGGCGGCAGAGTCCAGGTCGCCGACACCGGCCAACGTCTCGACGCTCTCGCGCAGCTCGATAGCATGGGCCTTGGTGGCTTTGGGATCTCCTGAGCCGGTGGCGAGACGCGTCTCCAGCAAAGCGATCTCGGTGGCAAAATCGTCGAAGCGGCGGGCGAAGTGGGCCAACCCGGCCTCGTTGTCGCCGGCCTGCCAGTTGCCGACGGCGCGCTCGCCCGTCGGGCCGTAGACGTAGACCACGCCCGCGTCGTCGATCCGGCCCCACTTGTGCGGGTCGGTCGGCTCGACCGTCGCCTCGACGGTGATGGCAGCGGGGGCCTTGGCGCCGGAGCGGGACTGGCCGGAACGCGCACCCGGTACACCGCCGGGACGGCCACCGGACGGTCGGCCCGGTCGGCCACCGGGGCCACGACTCGAGGCCGGCTTCGGGGCTGTCGCGTTCGGCGCCGCGGTGGCGGCCGCCGATTCTTCCGGAGCCGACCGGTCGGCAACAGGCTCGGCTGCGGCGGGTTCGCCAGCGGGCTCGGCTGCGGCGGGTTCGCCAACGGGCTCGGCTGCGGCGGGCTCTCCGGCAGGTTCGGCGGGAGCAGGTTCGGCGGCAGCTGGCTCGGGGGCGGCGGGCTCGTCCGGGACCTGGTCCGTCGTCACGGCTTCGGGCTGAGCCGGATCGTCGGCAGGAACCGGTTCCGGGGCGTGAGTGGGCGGGGCGGGCGAGCCGTCCGGGATGTCGGCCTCGCCGTGCTCGGCGCGCATTTCCTCGGTCATGGTTACTGGCCTTTCTCCTGCTCGACTGGGGAGCCATGCTCCCGGCACCTCGCGATGCCCCGGTGACCGCACTGGGATCTCTTCCGATCCGCACACCCAGTGTGCCCGCTGCCACCATTGCTTCACTAGTCCGTAGCCGGACGGCCGACCACATCGCACGGAGTTGCCTGGTGAGGCGGCTGTGAGCGCTTCTCTTCCAGCGGGAAGGTTAGCCTGCAGCGGTGATCGTCGGAGCAGCCGTGTGCCCTGGGGCGCCCCTGCTGGTGCCGGGGGTGGCCCCGGCGTTGGTGGCGACCGTGCCCGACTTGCTCGAAAGCTGCCGCCTGGCGGTCGCCTCCCTGGCGGGTGCCGACCGGATCCTGCTGCTCACGTCAGGTCCGCGGATGCGTGACCGTGGCACCCGGGCCACCCGCCCGACCGTGCTCCATCCCCCCGGAACCCCGATCTCCTCGGCCGCGTTGACCGGCGGCGGCTGGCCGGCGCATTTCGACGGTCTGCTGAGCACCGGGACTCCCGCGACACCTACCGCGGTAGCGGTAGCGGCAAGGGCCGGGGTAGGGGTCGTCGTGGGCGCCGCACTGCTGGCCGGCGGACTGATCAACCTCCCGACGACAGCCGTCGAGCTGGGCGACGAGGGCGCCTCCCCGGCGGAGCTGTACGCCGCCGCCGGATCCTCGGCCGACCGGATCGGCGTGCTGTTGATCGGCGAGGGCTCGGCGGCCCGTGGCCCGGACTCCCCGGCCGGCCCACAGCGCGAGGCGGCAGATCTGGACGGGCAGCTCGGCCGGGCGCTTGCGGACGGCGACCCGTCCGCGTTGTCGGGTGCGGTCTCGATCGGCCGTGCAGTGGCTGATCGGCTGATGTTCTCCGCCGGACCGGGCTTCGCCGCCCTGGCGGCGTTGACCGCGGACCGTGCACCGCTGCTCGCCCACCTCCTCTATGACGAAGCCCCGTTCGGCGTCGGCTACCTGGTCGCGACCTGGTCACTGGTCGATTCGCCCGTCCCGGCCGCCGGCGAAGTGAGCGTCGAGTGAGCGCGGCGCACCCGAGGCTGGTCGTGGTGGCCGGCCCGACCGGCACCGGAAAGTCCGATCTGGCCCTGGATCTGGCGGAGCGGCTGGGCGGCGAGATCATCAACGTCGACTCCATGCAGCTCTATCGCGGCATGGACATCGGGACCGCCAAGGTGCCGCCGGCCCAGCGTCGGGGCATCCCGCACCACCTGCTCGACGTTCTCGACATCAGCGAACGGGCGAGCGTGGCCGCCTATCAGCGGGCGGCCCGGCGTCACATCGAGGAAGTGCTCGCGCGGGGCCGAACCCCGCTGCTGGTGGGCGGATCCGGTCTGTACATCAGCTCGGTCGTGGACCAGATCGACTTCCCGGGTACCGACCCGGGAGTGCGGACCGTGCTGGAGGCCGATCTGGCCGAGCTCGGCACGGCCGCGCTCTTCGCTCGCCTGCAGATCGCGGACCCAGTGGCCGCCGCGGCCATCGAACCGGCCAACGGGCGCCGTCTCGTCAGGGCCCTGGAGGTCATGGCTGTCACCGGTCGCCCGTTCTCGGCGACCATGCCGATCCCGGGGCCGCCCCGGTACGGAGCCCTGCTGGTGTGTCTCGATCGCGAGACCCAGACGCTGGACGACCGGCTCGAGCAGCGGGTGAACACGATGATCGAGAGCGGGTTCCTCGACGAGGTCCGGCAGTTGGACGCTGTCGGGCTGCGGGACGGCGTGACTGCCGCACGCGCGCTGGGCTATCCGCAGATGCTCGCCGTGCTCGACGGCTCGACCGACCTCGGGACCGCGGCCGCGGAGACCGTGCGGCTGACCCGCCGGTTCGTGCGGCGGCAGCGTTCCTGGTTCGGTCGGGACAAGCGGTTCGTCCGACTGGACGCCGGTTCGCCCGGTGTCGCCGATCAACTCCTGGGGCTCGTCGCTGCGGACCGCGCGGACTGATCAGCGCGGACTGATCAGCACGGAGGGCGCCACGTAGGCTGGAGCGATGGTCGCCGGCGGTATTTCCTTCCTGAAGGGTCACGGGACGGAGAACGACTTCATCCTGCTTCCCGACCCAGCGGGAACCCTGGAGCTCACCGGGTCGCAGGTACGGGCCCTCTGTGACCGGCACGCCGGTATCGGCGCCGACGGAATCATCAGGATCGCCCCGGTCGAGCATGGCGAGAGCCGTCCACCGGGCTTCTTCATGGACTACCGCAATGCCGACGGGTCCTACGCCGAGATGTGCGGCAACGGAGCCAGGCTTTTCGCACGTTTCCTGGTCGACGCCGGTTGGCAGACTCCGGGGACCTTCACCTTCGCCACCCGGGGTGGCCCGCGGACCGCGAGCCTGGCCGCCACGGGCGAGGTGAGCATCGGGATGGGGCCGGTGACCGTCGGCGTCGAGTCCACGGCCGACCTCTCCGGCGCAGTGCACAGCGGGCCGACGTCGTTCTGCGGGACGGCCGTCGACGTCGGCAATCCGCACCTGGTGTGTCTGATGGACGGCACCGCCGCCCTGGCAGACCTGGATCTGACCGCGGCGCCCGGCTTCGATCCGGCCGTGTTCCCGGCCGGGGTCAACATCGAATTCGTGGTGCCGCTGGCGCCCGACCGCGTGCGGATGCGGGTCTACGAGCGGGGTGTCGGCGAGACCAGGTCGTGCGGTACCGGCACCGTCGCCGCGGCGGCCGCTTTCCTCGTGAGGAGCGGGCGCACCGCTGACCGGATCGGTAGTAGCGGTGACACGGTGGCCGTCGAGGTGCCTGGTGGGTGCGTGACGGTGAGGTTCGGGGCCGACGGCGCGACCCTGACCGGTCCTGCAGTCCTGGTCGCGACGGGCACCATCGACTCCGGCTTCTGGGACGCCCACCGCTGAGCCCGGTGGTTCAGCGCGCCAGGGCCTCGGCGTGATCGGGCAGGGTCTTCAGGCTCCACAACGACTTCGAGAGCACCGGTACCACGGCGAGGCAGCCGACGGCGGCAGCAATCCACAGGGTGGACAGCACGCCCAGGTGCGCAGCCAGCACTCCGCCGGCCAGCGCGCCCAGGGGCATGGTGCCCCACACCAGGAATCGAGCAGAGGCGTTCATCCGGCCGAGCAACTCCGGCGGGCAGAGCCGCTGCCGGAAGCTGACCGTGGCGATGTTGTAGGCCACGATCGCCGCCATCATCGCGACGCCACCGACGATCAGGGTGGCCACGGCCGGTAGCACCGACGACAGCGGGTTCGCGAAGGTGAGCAGGGCCGTCGCGATGGCCGTGAGGATGATGGACGGGCCTTCGCCGATCTTCCGGGCGATGGCGGTGGCGACCAGCGCCCCGGCGAGCCCGCCCACGGCCGCCGCCGAGTCGATGACGCCGATCGTGAAGGCGGACAGATGCAGGTCGCGGAGCATGTAGAGGACGATCAGGGCACCGCCCATGGCGCCGGCGAAATTGCCGATCGCGGTGCAGGCGATCAGTCGACGCAGCAGCGGGTGGTGGAAGACGAACCGGAGCCCTTCGGCGATCTCGGTCCGCATGGGCTCCCGGGAAGCCGCCGGCGGCGGCACCTCCCGATGGCGGATGCGACGCAGGAAAACCGCTGACACCAGGTACCCGACGGCGTTGGCCGCGATGACCACCGTCGGACCGATCACCCGGAGCAGCAGCCCCCCGATCGCGGGCCCGGCCGCCTGCGACACCGATTGACTGGCTTGGAGTTTCGCGTTGCCCTCGACGACCTGGTCGGACGGCACCAGGAGCGGCAGGTACGACTGGTAGGACACGTCGAAGAAGACCGTCGACATGCCCACCAGGGTGGCCACGATCATCACCTGGGGGAGGGTGAGCACGTCGAACCACCACGCGAGCGGCAGCGTACAGAGCAGCAGCGCCCGGAAGAGATCGGCCGTCATCATCACCCGCCGCTTGCTGCGGCGGTCGACGATGGCGCCGGCGGGAAGTGCGATCAGCAGGAAGCCGATCCCGGACAGGGCGGCCAGCAGACCCATCTGGAACGGGGTCGCGTCGAGGGCCGTGACCGCGAGATAGGGAATGGCGAGCGAACCCAGCGCGGCGCCGAGTTGGCTCCCCGTGTCACCGATCCACAGTTGGACGAAGTCGCGATGATGGATGAGGCTGGGCGGTCGGGACGCCGCCGGAGAGTCCAGCGGTCGGGGCGGTGTCGACGATCCCGGTGAGAACGCAGCGGTGGGCGTCTGGGGGACCTGGTGCGGAGTGTCCTGCGAGGTCGGCGGAGGATTCCTCGATCCGGGCGTGGACACCAGACGAGTCTTCGACACCCATTGAAGTGTGTCAATCGGGCCGAGCGGATTGTCCGTTTTGTAGCTACCGTGGGCATATGTCAGTTCAGCCCATTCCGGGGCCCGGTCTGCCTCGTCCGCGGGACAGGAGGCCGGCCAGTGACGCCGAGCGTCGGGCGCTGGCCAGTGTGCTGCGGTTACGCATCCTCCGGCTCTGCCTGCACGATGGCCTGACCAACAAGGAACTGGCGATGCGGCTCGGGCGTGATCCGGCCAGCGTGCTGCACCACGTCCGAACCTTGTTACAGCTCGAATTCCTGCGTGCCGAGCCGCCGCGTCCCGGTCCGCGTGGTTCGACGGAGGTGCCCTACCGGGCGACCGGAAAGTCGTGGACGTTGGATTTCGGCACCCCGGACGAACCGTCCGGTGACCTCCAGGAAGAGGGTCCGGCGGTCCAGTCGGGCACCGAGGACCTCTTGCTCCGCACATTTCTCGAAGAAGTGGCGCAAGTTCCGCGCAGTGCAGTGTCCAGCACCAGGCTCGGCCTGCAACTGTCACACGAGCACCGCGCGGAGTTCGGCCGGCGGATGCAGGACCTGCTGGACGAGTTCATGGCGCGGTCGCCGGACGAGGGCGGCGACCGGTGGTCGGTCTTCGTGGCCGTCCACCGCGAGCCGCCCCCCGGCGGACCCGTCCGGTCGTGATCCGCAGTTCCTGCCCTTCTTGCCGAGGCGGCCGCGCTCTTCGCCCTGGACGAAACCCGGTAGCACATCACCGGGCCGATGAGGCACCCTGGACGGCATATGACGAAACATGACGATTTCCTGGCCCGATCCGGCTTCGACAGCGATTCCGATGTCGACACCGGAGGAGAGCGGGACCTGGCGGACAGAGCGGCACTGCGCCGTGTCGGGAGCCTGTCGACACAGCTCACCGACATCACCGAGGTCGAGTACCGCGAGCTGCAGCTCGAGCAGGTCGTCCTGGTCGGTGTGTGGTCCACCGGGACGGCAGAGGATGCCGAGGCGTCGATGACCGAGCTCGCCCGATTGGCCGAGACAGCGGGGTCGATGGTTCTCGATGCGCTGTCCCAGCGCCGGCGCAATCCTGATGCCGGCACCTACATCGGCTCCGGCAAGGTCAAGGAGCTGGCCGAGGTCGTCCAGATGACCGGCGCCGACACCGTCATCTGCGACGGCGAGCTGTCACCGGGACAGTTGCGCAATCTGGAAGAGCAGCTGAACGTCAAGGTGGTCGACCGGACCGCGCTGATCCTGGACATCTTCGCGCAGCACGCCAAGTCCCGGGAGGGCAAGGCGCAGGTGGAACTCGCGCAGCTCAACTACTTCCTCCCGCGCCTGCGTGGCTGGGGTGTGGCGCTGTCGCGTCAGCGAGGCGGCCGGGTCGCGGCCGGCGCCGGCATCGGATCCCGCGGTCCTGGTGAGACCAAGCTCGAGATCGACCGCCGCCGGATCCACCGCCGGATCTCGCAGCTGAAGATCGACCTGGCCGGCATGCGGAAGGTGCGGGACACCAAGCGATCGCAGCGCCAGGCCAACGCAGTCCCCGCGGTGGCGATTGCCGGTTACACCAATGCCGGTAAGTCCTCGCTGCTCAATGCGCTGACCGAGGCGGGAGTGCTGGTGGACGATTCGCTGTTCGCCACCCTCGACCCGACCACCAGGAAGACGACCACCACCGACGGCCGCGTCTTCACGCTGACCGACACGGTCGGGTTCGTCCGGCACCTGCCCCATCAGCTCGTCGAGTCGTTCCGGTCGACGCTGGAGGAGATCGCCGATGCGGACCTGGTGGTGCACGTCATCGACGGTTCCGACGCGCGCCCTGAAGACCAGGTGGTGGCAGTGCGCGAGGTTCTCGCCGAGATCGACGCAGCCCAGGTCCCGGAGATCATGGTGGTGAACAAGATCGATGCCGCCGACGAGATCACTCTCGGCTGCCTTCGTCATCTGCTGCCGAACGCCATCTTCGTATCCGCCCGGACCGGTGAGGGCATCGCGCAGCTTCGCGAGGTCATCGCCCAGGGTCTGCCGGACCCGGCCATGCGGATCGAGGTGCTGGTGCCCTTCACGCTGGGGGGTCTGGTCTCCCGGGTGCATGCCGAGGGCACCGTGTTGACCGAAGAGCACACCGCAGAGGGAACGCTGATCCAGGCAAAGGTGTACCCGGCGCTGGCCGGTCTGCTGCAGGACTACCGGGTGCCGGCCACCTCGGTCTGAAGTCGTTGCCGGTTCCCTGGTCCGGATCTGCGGTAGTTCCCAGGGTCTTTGCGCGCGGAGGGCTGGACCCGGCGAGGTTGCGCGGTATCGTGGAAATCTGAGAAGTGTTGTCAGCGGCCCGTCGGACTATGGGTCGGCGACGAATCAGAGTTGACAAGTCGTTGATGAAGATCTTGGAGGTCGGACAATGGGTGCTATCCAGCCGTGGCACATCATCTTGATTGTGGTCGTTTTCCTGCTGTTGTTCGGAGGCAAGAAGCTTCCGGACGCAGCTCGCGGACTCGGGCGATCACTGCGCATTCTCAAGTCGGAAGTCGGCGCGATGCACGACGACGACGCAAAGCCGAAAGACGGCAGCGCGGAGACCGAGGCCACCGCCACGGTCGCCACCGCTCCGTCGCAGATCGCGCCCGCGCCGATCAACCAGGCACCGATCGCCGCCCCGGTGGTGCAGGTTCCCGGCGCGGCGCCGGTTGCCGCTCCGGCGCCGCAGCCGGTGGCCACCGTGCAGCCCGCACCGGTCGTCGTACCGGTCACGGTTCCTGCCCCGGTGATCAACGTGCCGATGAACGGACAGCCTCACTGATCCGTTCTCGGACCAGCGGGTCCGAGAACAGAAGCGCTGCAAGACCAATGAGAAGATGGGCCGCTCCGATCGGAGCGGCCCATCTTCGTTCCGGCTACTGCTTCTGTCGTTTCAGCTACTGCTTGGTCAGGTCAGCGTTGCGGCCCGCAGTTCGGGCCGAACCGAACATCAGATCTTGCGGAGCACCGTGACCACGCGACCCAGGATCACCGCATCGTCCCCGTTGATCGGCTCGTAAGCCGGGTTGTGCGGCATCAGCCAGAGATGGCCGTCCTTGCGCTTGTAGGTCTTGACGGTCGCCTCCCCATCAATCATGGCGGCGACGATGTCGCCGTTCTCGCCGACCGGTTGCTGACGCACCACGACCCAGTCGCCGTCGGTGATGGCTGCTTCGATCATCGAGTCGCCGACCACCCGCAGCAGGAAGAGCGTGCCCTCGCCGACCAGATCGCGGGGGAGCGGGAAGAAGTCCTCGATGGCCTGCTCGGCAAGGATCGGTCCGCCTGCGGCGATTCGCCCGACGATGGGCACGTAGGCGGGCGTGGGGTGGCCCGCGTTGTCGTCGGCCATCTCGTCGGCCGAGCGAACGTCGACGGCCCGGGGCCGGTTCGGATCCTTGCGGAGCAGGCCCTTCCGCTGGAGCACGCCCAACTGGTGGGCGACCGAGGACGGCGACTTGAGGCCGACCGCCTCACCGATCTCCCGCACGCTGGGTGGGTAGCCGCGCCGCTGCACCGAGTCCCGGATGACCTCCAAGACCTTGCGCTGCCGGACGGTGAGTGTCCGCCCGTCATCGACCTCGGGGAACTCGGTCACGGTGTCACTGGATTCGTCCGTCGTCGCTGACGGATCGTCGATGCCTTCCGGGCCGGCGTCCTCTGCTGATACAGGATTCGATCCGGCGCTGCCGGCTGCTGTTCGTCGTGTTGCCACGTTCGATGCCCTTCTGTAGGCCGCCATCGGCCGCACTGATCGGTGTTTCGGGGTGTTCGGCGTGCTGTGGACCGTCCTGGGGAGGACCTGTCCGTTGGCACAACCGTACGACCGCAGCGGTAACAATTCAAACAGGCGTTCGACAAACACGCCGATAAATCTTCCCACTGTCGGTGGGCCGATGTACAACTAGGTCAAGCGTTCGATAGAACGCTCGTTCGAGGTTCGGGCAGTCGTCGGTCGGTCATCGACCCGGCGGTCGCCGTCGGGCCGAGGATGCGGATGCGGCCGGCAGATCGGTCGCCGACGGGACAAGAAGGCAAGGCCATGGCCATCCAGACACTGACGCGGGACAACCCGATCTGCGGGACCCGCCCCGGTACGCCCAGCAGCAGCTCCATCAGTGCGTCCACCAGGGCCTCGGTCGGCTCGTCCAGGAGGGGCGGCCCGATCGCCGTCGAGCAGTTGTTCGCCCTCCCTGGGTTCCCGGTTTCCGCCGAGGCTGCGGCCTCCGTCGCGGCGCCGGTGGTACCGCGGACCGAAGCCGGTCGGCGCGCGGCCCAGCGTCGCCGGGCCCGGGTGTCGGCTGATCGTCGCCCGCCGTCGGGGATGCTCCCGTCGAGTCACCGGACCTCCGCTGTGGTGACCGCCGATCACGGCGACGAGGTCGACCATCGCCAGTTCCGGATGGGACGGTGGGCGCGACTGGTCAGCACGCTGAGCGTGCTGTCCGCGGCTGCGGTCCTCGGCGCCGTACTGCTGTCCTCGGGCGGCTCGCCGTTCTCCGGTGGTACCGAGGTGATCGGACAGGTCACCGTGGCGCCCGGCGACACGCTGTGGTCGATCGCCCAGCAGGCCGACCCGGGGGCCGACACCGGAGCGGTCGTCGAGCGGATCCGGGATCTGAACGGACTCGGTGGCGACGCGATCGCCGCCGGCGCCGTGCTCCAGGTGCCGACCGCCGGCTGACGGGTTCGGGTTGACCGACGGTCGAGCCGGTCGGCCCGGAAGCGGCACCGGCGCACAGAAAGATCTGCGACACGCCGGAGGCCGCTTGCGTGAAACTGATGGGCGGATCTACGGTCAACCCCTACATATAGTAGTTACATGGATGTAAGCTATCCACAGGTTGGGTTACCTCGCAGGGCCAGTTATCCACAGGTTTGCTGGGTTACCCACCGTTGGTCCACAGATTTTGTGCACATCAGGGTCCAACAGCCCCGGATGAAAGCCGGATCGAAGACCGAGGTGACTACGGAGACCTGATGCGCAGCTCGACGTCGATGGAAATGGGGAGGTGAGCCGTCTTGCGTTGTCCGTTCTGTCGCCACCCTGATTCCCGGGTGATCGACTCCCGGGAGGTGGAGGACGGCCAGGCCATCCGCCGTCGCCGTTCGTGCCCCGAGTGTTCGCGGCGGTTCACCACCGTCGAGGAGGCGGTACTCGCGGTGGTCAAGCGCAGTGGCGTCACCGAGCCGTTCAGCCGGGCGAAGGTGATCGTCGGCGTGCGGCGCGCCTGTCAGGGTCGACCGGTCGACGAGGACGCGCTCGCTCTGCTCGCCCAGCAGGTGGAGGAGACGATCAGGGCGACCGGTGCCGCCGAGGTGCCGAGTCAGGAGGTCGGACTTGCCATCCTGGGTCCGCTCAGTGCCCTGGACGAGGTGGCCTATCTGCGGTTCGCCTCCGTGTACCGGTCGTTCGAATCCGCCGCGGACTTCGCGGCCGAGATCGACCGGTTGAAAGCCGATCGGCCCGGCGTCGAAGCCGGCCCACCGCCGTCGAACGGCCGTTCATCGAACGCCGGCTCGACCATTTCGGACCTGAGTCCGGTTCCGGCGTCCGGCGGCTGAGTCCGCAGGCGCCTGCACCGCAGGCAGTGATGGCATCACCGGGCGACCGCCGCAGTTCGCCGATCCGACACCCGCAGCAGTTCATCCAGCCAGTTCAGCTCCACACCAACGCCCCGCACAGGGAAGGGAAACGCTCCATGACCGAGACCCTCGGTACCTCATCCGGATCCGCAACCAACGGTGCCACCAACGGCATCTCGCCGAAGGGGCGCCGTGCCACCAAGGTAGATGGTGCCGGTGGCCTGCGGCTGGAGCGTCTGTACACCACGGCGGGCGTGCATCCGTACGACGAGGTGACCTGGGAGCGTCGCGACGTCGTGCTGACCAACTGGCGCGACGGCACCATCAACTTCGAGCAGCGCGGTGTCGAGTTCCCGTCGACCTGGTCGATCAACGCCACCAACATCGTCACCAGCAAGTACTTCCGCGGCGCGGTCGGAACGCCGCAGCGCGAGTCGAGCCTGAAGCAGATCATCGACCGGGTGGTCACCGCGTACACGAACTCGGGTCGGGAGAACAGCTACTTCGCCACGCCGCAGGACGAGGAGATCTTCGCCCACGAGCTCACCTGGATGCTGCTGCACCAGGTCTTCGCGTTCAACTCCCCCGTCTGGTTCAACGTCGGAACCTCGTCACCGCAACAGGTCTCGGCCTGTTTCATCCTGGCGGTCGACGACACCATGGACGCCATCCTGAACTGGTACCGCGAAGAGGGGCTGATCTTCAAGGGCGGCTCCGGAGCCGGGCTGAACCTCTCGCGGATCCGCTCCTCCAAGGAACTGCTCTCCTCCGGCGGGACCGCATCCGGGCCGGTCTCCTTCATGCGTGGCGCCGACGCGTCGGCCGGCACCATCAAATCCGGTGGTGCCACCCGCCGCGCCGCGAAGATGGTCGTGCTGGACGTCGACCACCCCGACATCGTCGAGTTCGTCGAGACCAAGGTGAAGGAGGAGCGGAAGATCCGCGCCCTGCGTGACGCCGGCTTCGACATGGACCTCGGCGGCGAGGACATCGTCTCCGTCCAGTACCAGAACGCCAACAACTCGGTGCGGGTCTCCGACGAATTCATGCGCGCCGTCGAGTCCGGCTCCGAGTTCGGGCTGCGCGGCCGACAGACCGGTGAGGTCATCGAGACCGTCGACGCCCGTGAGCTCTTCACCAAGATCAACACGGCCGCCTGGGCCTGCGCCGATCCCGGCATCCAGTACGACGACATCATCAACGACTGGCACACCTGCCCGGAGTCGGGCCGGATCAACGCGTCCAACCCGTGTTCGGAGTACATGCACCTGGACAATTCCTCGTGCAACCTGGCCTCGCTGAACCTGATGAAGTTCCTGTCCGACGACGGTGTCTTCGATGCCGAGACCTTCAAGAAGGCCGTCGAGTTCGTCATCACCGCGATGGACATCTCCATCTGCTTCGCCGACTTCCCGACGCAGCCGATCGCCGAGACCACGCGGGCCTTCCGCCAGCTGGGTATCGGCTACGCCAACCTGGGTGCGCTGCTGATGGCCACCGGGCACGCCTACGACTCCGAAGGTGGCCGTTCGCTGGCCGCCGCGATCTCGTCCCTGATGAATGGCACCGCCTACAAGCGGTCAGCCGAACTGGCCGCCATCGTCGGTCCGTACGACGGCTACGCCCGCAACGCCGACGCCCACAAGCGGGTCATCCGCAAGCACGCCGCCGCCAACGACCAGATCCGCACCTACGGCGGGAACGACGCCACCACGCTGAAGCTGGCCACCTCGGTCTGGGCCGAGACCATCAGCACCGGCGAGCGCAACGGCTACCGCAATGCGCAGGCCTCGGTGCTCGCCCCGACCGGCACCATCGGTCTGATGATGGACTGCGACACCACCGGCATCGAGCCCGACCTGGCCTTGGTCAAGTTCAAGAAGCTGGTCGGCGGCGGCTCCATGCAGATCGTCAACCAGACGGTGCCGCGAGCACTCGCATCCCTGGGCTACCAGGCGGAGCAGGTCGAGGCGATCGTCGAGTTCATCGCCCAGCACGGCCATGTCGTCGGTGCTCCCGGTCTGAAGAACGTCCACTACTCGGTCTTCGACTGCGCCATGGGCGAGCGATCCATCGCGCCGATGGGTCACGTCCGGATGATGGCGGCAGTGCAGCCGTTCATCTCGGGGGCCATCTCCAAGACGGTCAACATGCCCGAGGATGCCTCAGTCGACGACGTCGCCGAGATCTACCTGCAGGGCTGGAAGATGGGC
Organism: Nakamurella sp.; assembly: GCA_965277305.1. GTDB lineage: Bacteria > Actinomycetota > Actinomycetes > Mycobacteriales > Nakamurellaceae > Nakamurella. The sequence continues at coordinate 75,633 of CBDICH010000002.1, forward strand.
CTCAAGGCGCTCGCCATCTACCGCGACAACTGCAAGGTCGGGCAGCCGCTGTCCGCGTCCAGCAAGAACAAGGACGCTGCTGATAAATCCGCAGGCACGTCCGCTGATGACGCGGCGCCGGTCGCCGTCGCCTCGCACACCCCGGTCCGCCGTCGGCTGCCGAAGAAGCGCCCGTCACAGACGGTCTCGTTCACCGTGGGCGGCGCCGAGGGTTACCTGACCACCGGTTCCTACCCGGACGACGGGCTGGGCGAGGTCTTCATCAAGCTCGGCAAGCAGGGCTCCACCCTGGCCGGCGTGATGGACGCCTTCTCCATCGCCGTGTCGGTGGGTCTGCAGTACGGAATTCCGCTCGAGTCCTACGTCGCGAAGTTCACCAACCTGCGCTTCGAGCCGGCCGGCATGACCGACGATCCCGACGTCCGGATCGCCACCTCGGTGATGGACTACCTGTTCCGTCGCATCGCCCTGGACTACCTGCCGGTCGATGCCCGCGCCGAGCTGGGCATCTTCTCCGCAGAGGAGCGCACCGCGCAGGTGTCGCAGTCCTACGGCTCGTTCGACTCGGACGACGCCGCGGACGCGGCCGATACGGTCGAGGAGATGCGGTCATCCGTCGATGCCTCTCCGGTGGTGCGCCCGGCGGTGGAATCGGGCAAGGCGCCGGCCGATCTGGCCGGTCGCAAGGCCGGGTCCTCCACCGAACTGCTCGAGATGGTGATCGGCAAGTCGGCCGACGCGCCGCTGTGCTTCACCTGCGGGACCAAGATGCGCCCGTCCGGTGCGTGCTACGTCTGCGAGGGTTGCGGCTCCACCTCCGGCTGCAGCTGACCCATCTGATAGTTCGCGATTCGCCCGGTCCCGGAGTTCGGGACCGGGCGAATCTCATGTGCGGGGTGCCGAAACATTGCGAGATGGCAACAGCCGGCCGGAATGGTAAAGATCTGCCCTTGTCCGTTGATATGTTCCCGCCATCCACCAGATCCCGGGGGTGGCAGTCGGAAAGGTTCCTGTGGCAGGAAACAAGAAGGCTCCGATCATCGCAGCGGTACTGGCCGGAGTGGTGCTGATCGCCGGTATCCGTTACGTCACCACTCGGCACAGCGATCGGGTAGCGGACCCCGGATCAACGATCGACGCGTCGGGCAGTCCCGCCACCGCGCAGCCGACCAGGGAAGGCTGCACCACGGTCAACGTCGCTGCCTCCAGCGAGAAGGCCGCCCTGATGGGCACCATTGCACGCTCCTATGCCGCCGCCGGCCGCACCGTGAACGGAACCTGCTACGACGTGGTGGTCACCTCCGTCGCCTCCGGGACGGGCGAGGCGAACCTGGCCGCAGGCTGGGATCCAGCCGTCAACGGTCCGGCCCCCGACGTCTGGACCCCGGCCGCATCGACATGGGTGACCTTGCTGCGCAGCGACCTGCAGGCCAAGGACAAGCCGAACATCGTCCCGGACGACTCGAAGTCCGTCACCTCGACACCCCTCGTGCTGGCCATGCCCAAGCCCATGGCGGTGGCGCTCGGCTGGCCCGCCGCCAAGCTCGGGTGGTCCGATGTGCTGGGCCTGGTGCAGGCGAAGGACGGCTGGGCCGCCAAGGGCCACAAGGAGTGGGGCACGTTCACCCTGGGCAAGACCAACCCCAACGTCTCCACCTCGGGCCTCGCCGCGACCGTCGGAGCACTGGTGGCGGCGACCGGAAAGTCCTCCGACCTGACCGAAGCGGACCTGAAGAACCCGAAGGTACGCAGCTACGTCGCCGCCGTCGAGAACTCGGTTGTGCACTACGGCGACACCACACTGACGTATCTGTCCAACCTGCAGCGGGCCGACGACGCCGGTGCGGCGATGAACTACCTGTCGGCGGTGGCTGTCGAGGAGAAGTCGGTGCTGGACTACGACGCCGGCAATCCCAGCGGTGACCCGGCCACCCTGGGCAAGCACGCCCCGCCGAAGGTGCCACTCGTGGCCGTCTACCCCAAGGAGGGCACCCTCTACAGCGACAGTCCCTACGTCGTGCTCAAGGCGCCGTGGTCGACGGCCGTCAAACAGTCCGGCGCCGCCGATTTCCTGGCGTACCTGACCGCCCCCGCCCAGCAGAAGATCTTCACCGACGCGAATTTCCGCACCTTCGACCACCAGCCGGGCACCTCGATCAACGGCAGCCAGTCGGTTCTACCCAACGGTGTCACGATCGCCCTCAACCCGCCCGGATCCTCGGTGCTGTCGGGGGTCAGGGCGCTGTGGTCCGAGCTGCGCAAACGGGCCCGGGTGCTGATCCTGCTGGACGTCTCCGGGTCGATGGGTTCGGACGCCGGCTCCAGCGGTCAGAGCAAACTCGATCTCGCCAAGCAGGCCGCGTCGGCCGCGCTGGGTCAACTGTCCGACACCGATCAGGTCGGATTGTGGACGTTCACCACCAACATGGACACGCCGGCCGGCATCTATTCCGAGGACGTGCCGATCGCGCCGTTGGCCAAGGATCGCAAGGAACTGACCGGGGCCCTGCAGAGCCTGACGCCCAAGAACGGCACGCCGCTCTATGCCGCGACCAGGCTGGCGAGCAAGTACATGAACGACTCGGCCGACCCGGACCTCATCAACGCCGTGGTCATGCTGACCGACGGCAAGAACGAGTACTCGGACGACGATCTCAGCTCCCTGGTCAGGACGCTCTCCGACAGCGCGACGGAGAACGGGGTGCGGGTGTTCTCGATCGCCTACGGGGCGGATGCCGATCTGGCCACGCTCCAGCAGATTTCGCAGGCGTCCCGAGCCGCGGCCTACGATGCGCGCAAGCCGGAAGCCATCACGGCGGTCTTCAGCAGTGTGCTGTCGAACTTCTGACGAAGTCCGAGGTCGGGTGCGCGAACTGGCACCGGGGCCGGGTCTGACGAACGGAGGCGGGCGTGGCTGACTCCAGGATGCGCCGCGCGGCCCAGACGCTCCGCGACCCGTGGAGCCTGGTTGCAGTGGCCGTTGGAACCGGTGCGGCCTGGGCCTTTGCCTTGCCACTGGTCGGAGTGGGAGCCGTGGGCCTCGGGATGCTCGGAGTGACCGCGGCGGTAGGTGCCATCTCCGGGAAGGACCAGACCGACGGAGTCCGGCCCGAGCCGGTCCTCCGCCCGGGCACCGCACAGTTTCAGCTGGTCGGGACGCTGGAGTCTTATCTGGCCGATCTGACCAATCTGCAGACGGGTCCGCTCCCGCCGATGCTGTCGACCCAGGCCGCGGACGCCGTGTCGGCGGCCGGCTCGGCCCGGATGGTCGCCCTCGGCGTGGCGGCGTCGGTTGATGCCCTGGACGGGGCCTTGCGCGAGGCCGGCCAGGTCGTGCGCAGGATGTCGACCACCAGGAAGGTGGCCGCCCCGCTCGACCGGATGAAGGGGCGCCGACAGGAGCTGCTGGCCAAATTGACGGCCGCCGTCGACGGAGTCGGTGAGCTCTACACGAAGTTGTTGGAACTGATCACCACTCCCGAGCTGACGTCCGGTGTGGCGCTCGGCCGCGGTCCTGACCCGGTGGCCGAGGTCAACGAGTCCCTCGACGGCATCCGGGAGGCGTTCGCCGAGTTGGACACGGTCGCCCGCAGGGCCACCAATTCGCTGCATACCCCGGGCCCCGGTTAGCAGGTCAGGGTGATTCCCGATCCGGTGTCGCGGTGTTGCATGGCATGGTGGAGGGAGGACGAACGGATCGACGGGAAGAGGGTGAGACCATGCGCACCATCATGGGTTGGATCGACGGAATCGTCTCCAAGCTCGCGCGCCGCAAGGTGAGACGGGACGAGGGCAATCCGCGTTGACGGGCGAGAAGACGACAGCCCGAGGACCAGCGAACCAGCCAGGTCAGCACGAAGCAGGTGGGCCGCCCCCTGCGGGGGTACGGACGCCGACCACCATCGACCGCTTGTCCGACGAGTTCGTCGGGCGGCTGGCGCAGCTCAGCCCGCTGACCGCGACGGCGTTGGGCATCCCCGGCCACGACCACCGGATCGACGACCTGTCGCCCGCCGGGCTGGCTGCGTTGGACGAACTGGTGCAGATCACCGTCGCCGCGCTCACCGCAGCTGAGTCGGAGGGCGGCCACGACGACCTGGCCAGGGCCGTCCTCCTGGAACGCCTGCTGCTGGATGCCGACCGCTACCGGAGCGGGTGGGCGCACGCCAACCTGAACGTCATCGAGTCCCCCCTGCAGCACGTCCGGATGGTCTTCGACCTGATGCCGAGGGACACTCCGGCCGAGCAGGCCACCTTCGTGCTGCGGATGCGCGCCGTGCCCGCCGCGCTCCTGGGTTACCGGGAGAGCCTGCTGTTGGCAGCCGAGCGAGGGCAGGTCGCCGCCCAGCGGCAGATCGACAAGTGCGCGGAGCAGTGCGCTGCCTTCGCCGGCTCGACGGACCAGGCCGGCTTCTTCAGCGCGAGCGTGCGGTCCTTCCCGGGCGGCGACGGCGCCTCGGGCGAGCTCGACTCGGCGGCACACGCGGCCGAGACGGCATTCGCGGAGCTCGGCCACTTCCTGACCGAGCGACTCCGACCGTTCGCGCCTGCCGTCGACGCCGTCGGTGCGGAGCGCTACGCATTGGCGTCCCGCGAGTTCCTCGGCGCCACGGTCGATCTGGTTCAGACCTACGAGTGGGGCTGGCAGGAGTTCCTCGCCATCGAGACCGAGTTGCACGCCGTCGCGGAGCGGGTTGCGCCTGGTCTGGGAGTCCAGGCTGCGGCGGCCGTGCTCGACGCCGACCCTGCGTACCTGGTGCGCGGCACGGACGGACTCCGGTCGTGGATGCAGAGGCTCTCCGACCGCGCGGTCGAGGAGCTCGGCCGGTCGCATTTCGACATCCCGGCGCCGATACGCGCCCTGGACTGTCGGATCGCACCGCCCGGCGGCGGCGTCGGCGCCTACTACACGCCACCGAGCGACGATTTCAGCCGGCCGGGCAGCATGTGGTGGTCGGTGGAGGCCGGTCGAACCGAATTCACCACCTGGCGGGAGACCACGACGGTCTACCACGAAGGTGTACCCGGGCATCATCTGCAACTGGCCACCGCGGTCTACCAGCGCGATCAGCTCAACGACTACCAACGGCTCCTCGCCGGCACCTCCGGGCACGCCGAGGGCTGGGCGTTGTATGCCGAGCGGTTGGTGCGCGAACTGGGGTACCTCACCGACGACGGCGATCTGCTGGGCCTGCTCGACTCCCAGCTGTTCCGCGCGGCCAGGGTAGTGCTGGACATCGGTATGCATCTCGAACTGGAGATCCCGGCCGGCACCGGCTTCCACGAGGGTGAGACCTGGACTCCCGACCTGGGTCTGGAATTCCTGCTCACCCGGACGCTGAGCGATCCGGCGCACTGCCGGGACGAGATCGACCGCTATCTGGGCTGGCCGGGGCAGGCGCCGTCGTACAAACTCGGCGAACGGGTGTGGCTGGAAGGACGGGACGCGGCCCGGGCGCGGCATTCGGCCTCGGGCGAGAACATCGGTCCGTTCGACGAGAAGGCCTTCCACACGACCGCGCTGAATCTCGGCGGAATGGGGCTCGACCTGCTCGCCCAGGAACTCGGCCGGCTCTGATCGGTGGGACTAGAGCCCGGCCGGCCCAGGTTGGTGACCGGTGAAATCAAGCGGGAGCGTACGGCCGAGCACGCCGAACGGTCGTGGGTCTCCGGCGAACCGGTATTGGCGGAGTACGTCCACGAAGCCCATCCGCCGGTAGAGGCGCCAGGCCCGGTTGGTGCCCTCCGGCGTCGACAGCAGCACCGCGTCCTCCGGACGGTTCGTCAGTAGTGCGGTGAGCAGCGCTTGGCCGATTCCGGCGCCCTGGCTGTCTGGTCGCACATGCAACTCGGTCAGCTCGAGATAGTTTGCCAGCCACGGAGAGTCGGCCCGTCCCAGGCCCCGCGCCACCTCGGAGAACCACCACTGGCCCGGCCGGCCGGCGTAACCGTAGGTGAGTCCACGGATCCGGTTCTGGGGGTCGACGGCGACGAACGAGGAGAATCCGGGTCGCTGGCTGTGCTCCTGCCACAGGGCTGCTCGGGCGCTGGAGATGCCGTCCGGATACCGCATCGCGGACACGTAGACGGAGACCAATTCGGGCAGCCGGGCCACGAAGGCCGCGGCGTCCAGATTCTGCAGCGTCAGCTGATCATGGGCCGCTGGACGGGGCTCCGGAGTCGGCGGTTTGCTGGTCATGGGCGACGGCAGCGCCGGGTCGCGAAATCCATGCCCCCATCCCACCACGGCAGCAGGGAGCGGCTGCGGTCCGGGGCGAAACAGATCCGCTTCGGCTGGATCTGGCGGACTGTCGGGGCTCGGAGATACACTCGAACAGAGGTTCGAGCGCCGCGTGGGCACGCGGGTGGATGTTCGAAATGGCAGGGATCGACGACGGATCGACGATGGATCGACGATGGATCGATGGGTGTGGACCGATGAACGGAAGCGGTGGGTCGAGATGACAGCAGCAGTGACGGCACGAAGGACTGGTGCGGTGGGACGGGCAGGGGACCGGCCGACCGCGGCCGGCCGGGGCTGGGTGGCCGAGCAGGGCAGGCTGCCGCTGGCGACGCCGAAGCGACCGGTGTCGCAGGCTGCCCGCGATCTGCTGGCAGATGCCGGTCGCGGACTCGGACGGGCGATCAGGGCCGACCAGCCGACCGACCGGTACGCAGCGGCGCATCTGGCCGCGCTGCGCGCTGCTGCCGCCGTCCTGGCCACCAAGGCCCGACCAGGCCGGACCCGACAGGCGAGCGCCTGGGAGTTGTTGGCCAAGCTCGCGCCCGAATTCGCCGAGTGGGCCGCGTTCTTCGCCGCCGGCTCAGCGAAGCGGCAGGCTGCGGAGGCAGGCATCACCCGATTTGTCACGCCACGGGAGGCGGACGACATGGTGCGGCAGTGTGCTGCGTTCCTCGACCTCGTGGAGGCCGCGCTCTAGAACCGACCTGGGTCGGAGCAGATCAGCTCCGGCTCTTCTGTCTTGCCGATCGCATCAGGCGCTCGAGGAGCGCGTCGAACATCGACGCGATCTCACGGGCGCCCGCGGTGGGCCAGCTGTGGATGGGGACGGCCGCGCCCTGTGCCTGCTGGATCGCGGCGCGGTCGGGCAGCGGGGGATTGAGCACCAGCGGGCCGAACAGGTCGCGCAGCTCAGAAAGTCGGTAGTCGTGTTCGGTGATTCGCGGCCGGACCCGGTTCACCACGACGCCGAGCGGCTGGAGATGACGATGGGTGAGGCGTTCCTTCTGCACGGCTTCGAGCGCGCGTTGCACACCGGTCACCGCATACAGCGACGGCTCGGTCACCAGAACGGCACGGTCGGAAGCAACGAGGGCACTGCGGGTGAGCTGGCCGAGTGAGGGCGGGCAATCGATGAGGACGAGGTCCGGTGGCGGATCCACTTTCGAGATGGCGGTGGTCAGTCGAGCCAGCTGCTTGGCGGTCGGGTCCGGGTTGTTGTGGGCCTCGGCGTCCTCGCTGCCGGGCAATACCCGCAGCAGGTCGCTCCACGGGGATTGACGCAGTGCGTCGTTCACCACCGAGCGGCGCGGATTGGTCATCACGTCGGCGACGCTCGGGCCGGTCTCGTCGATCTCGACCGTGGTGGTCGCGTTCATCTGCGGGTCCAGGTCGATCAACAGGGTGCTCACACCGGCATGGACGGCCGCCGATACGAGACCGAGCGTCACGGTCGTCTTACCGACCCCGCCCTTCAAACTCAGTACCGCAGCCACCAGCATCGCCACACCGTACAGGCCGACGATGACGAGTTCTTCTCAGTCGTGGATCAGCCACGCCGGGCGGACCCCGATACGCTGCCCACAGAGTTCGAATCCCTTGTCCACGTCCACAGACCGGATCTCACGTCAGGAGCACACCGATGAATGCGGTCTCGCGCACGGCGATACCGGACGCGGTCGGAGACGCCCTGGTCGAGTTGGCCGGGCGCGCCCCGGGTGCTGTCGTCATCGATGTGGGTGGCGGCAGTGGCACCCGGGCGGTCCCGCTCGCCCAGCTCGGTTGCATCGTGCTCGTCGTCGACTCGTCCATCGATGCGCTGGCGATTCTGCGTCGTCGTGCCGCCGACGCCGGGGTGGGCGATCGGATCAGAGCCGTCCAGGCCGACGCCGGGGCGTTGTCCGCCGCGGTGCCCCAGGGCCAGGCCGATCTGGTGGTGTGTCACCACCTGCTGGAGACCGTCGACGATCCGGCTGCCGTGGTCTCCGGGATTGCGACGGCGCTCAGGCCCGGCGGGGTCGCGTCGGTGCTGGTTGCCGGCCGATTCGCGGCCGTGCTGGCCCAGGCGGTGGCCGGCCGGTTCGGTGATGCCGCCGCGATCCTGGCCGATCCGGACGGCCGGTTCGGCGACGGCGACCCGCTGCGCCGCAGGTTCGATATCGACAGCATCGGCTCGTTGCTGTCGGCCGGTGGACTGCAGGTCGAGTCGATCAGCGGGATCGGCGTCGTATCCGGGCTCGTCCCCGGCGGCATCAGACCCGTTGGCGGCCGGCCTACCGGAAGTACCCAGGATCCGGCCCGACCCGCCGGTCAGGTCGCGGAGCCGCGGCTGGCCGGGCTGGAGGCCGACCTCGCCGGTCACCGTCAACTGCGGGAGATCGCCGCGGACCTGCACGCGGTGGCACGGTTGACGGTCGGCTGACTCGTGGGCCAGAGCGCTGACGGCCGCCGGTACGTCACCGCCGACCTCGAGCTGGTCGACGACAGGTTGTGCACGATCCTGCACGTGGACATGGACGCCTTCTTCGCTTCGGTCGAGCTGCGTCGCCGGCCGGAGCTCCGTGGCCGCCCGATGATGGTGGCCGGTGACAGCGGCCGGGGCGTGGTGCTGTCGGCCACCTACGAAGCTCGAAAGAGCGGCGTCCGTTCGGCGATGCCCACTGGTCGGGCCAAAGCGCTGTGCCCGGGGATCGTCGTCATCCAGCCGGACATGACCGCCTACCGGCAGGCCTCCGCCGACGTGATGGCGATGTTCGCCGATGTCACACCGCTGGTGGAGCCGCTGTCGGTCGACGAAGCTTTTCTCGACGTCTCCGGCGCCCGCCGGCTCGTGGGCCGGCCCAGTCTGATCGCCACCCGGCTGCGGGCCAGGCTTGCCGGCGAGCTGGGACTGACCGCGACGGTGGGCGGGGCGGCGACCAAGTTCATCGCGAAGTTGGCCTCCGGACTGGCCAAGCCCGATGGCCTGCTGCTGGTCCCGCCCGCGGACGTCGTCGCGTTGCTGCACCCACTGCCCGTCCGTGCCCTGTGGGGGGTGGGTCCCAAGACCGCACAGACGCTGGAATCCCTGGGCCTGTCGACGGTCGGGGAGATCGCCGCCGTCGATCGGGTCGCGCTGACCCGTCATCTCGGCAAGGCCACCGGCGGGAAGTTGCACGACCTGGCCAACGGCCTCGACGACCGATCGGTCGAAACCGAGTCGGTCGAGCAGTCGATCGGGGCGGAGACGACCTTCGCCTCCGACACAGCCGATCGCGACTTCCTCCGCCGGGAACTGCTGGGGCTGGCCGAGCGGACCGCCCGCCGGGCCAGAGAAGGCGGCGCCTGCGGTCGGACGGTGGCCCTCAAAGTCCGGTACGAGGACTTCTCGACGGTGAACCGCTCGGTCACCCTGGCCACCCCGACCGACCTCTCCGGGGTGATCCATGCAACCGCAGTCGGTCTGCTGGACAAATTGGGGCACGCGAGCGGTCGGGTGCGGCTGCTCGGCGTGCGGCTGGAGGGATTGGTCCCGGCCGACCAGGTCAGCGAACAACTGGAGTTCGGTGTGGACGACGATGGCCCAGGCTGGCGCGAAGCAGAGGGGGCGTTGGATCGGGTCTCGGCCCGGTTCGGATCGCTCGCCGTGCGCCGCGCGGCCCTGTTCGACGCCCCGAACCGACGATCGGCCGCCGATGATCACCGTCAGGGACGTCCCAACGCAACAATCGAGTCCGATTCTGCCCCAGATTCCCCTGCTCAGTAGAAGTACTCGCCGAGTGCTCGTATCCTTGAGTCAGGTCGTTGTTCGACGTCCGTTTCAACATTGACCGACCAAAGTTGGTCGGGTGCCGGAGGAGGACTCATGCCGCTCTCCGAGCACGAGCAGCGCATGCTCGACGAGATTGAACGCGCTCTGTACCAGGATGACCCGAAGTTCGCGACCAGCGTGAACGTCAGTCGCATCCGGCGTCGTCGGCCGATTCTGGCCGCCATCGCCTTTGTGGTAGGTCTCGTGCTGTTGGTTGTAGGGGTGATCGCCACGCAGAGCGTGCTGACCCTCGGTGTCATCGTCAGTGTCCTGGGGTTCCTCGTCATGGTGGGTTCCGTTGGTCTCTTCGTCTTCGGGCAACCGGGTGCGAGAGCCGCTGGCAAGCCCGCGCCGAGTGCGCCGGGAGCGACCAACTCGTTGTCCGATCGGATGGAAGAGCGTTTCCGTCGCCGGTTCGACGAGCAGGGCTGACCCTTGACTGAGCCTCGCGGCACCACCGCGGGGCGCCAATCGAATATCTTCATCGACCCGCGCAACCGCTCATGCACGGTGCGTGGGTTTGTTGTGCCTCTGGGAGTCGGTGCGCGCAGCCGCGTCTGCTTGCAGGTGGCTTCGAGGCGGTAGTCCATCGAGTCACAGTCCATCGAGCCACCGGCCAGCGACCGGCATAGCCTCCAGCCCGGTCCACCCCGGACTACCTGTCACCCCGGACGAACCTGCCGAACCCCGACAGCTCCGAGGTTGCGCCGATCGGAGCGGCTTCAGAGCCCGATCAGCGTCCGCCGCGTCGCAGTGACCGGGGCACGATCCGCTCGGTGAGCTTGACCCGTGCGTTCTCCTGCAGTCCCCGGATGACGCTGGTGACTCCGGCGGCCAGTTCCATGCCGTTGGCGCCGGGGGGTGCGGGTCGCTCGATGATCATGGTCACTGCTCCGTGGCCGGAGTTGATGCCCGAATCCGCCGCGAAGTCAGCTCCCGATCCGGCGGAGTCGAGCCCCGACCCGGGGCTGGGCCGGGGCGCGGCGCTCGCGGGCTGTCCGTACCACTCACGTTCCGCGGCCACCACCACCTCTCGGAGCCGGGCACGATCCGTCGGCTCGAGGTGGGCGCGTCGGGCGAGCCGGTTGGCAGTCACCCGGGCCGATTCCGCGGCGTGCGGCAGGATCCCGTGGTCGATCGCGGTGTCCTCGATCTCCGTCCACGCGGCCACCGCCGACCCGGGAGCACCGGCTCTGACCAACGTCAGCCGCCGCCTTCGTCTGCCGGCCCGGATCAGGGTGGGCAGCATCAGCAGGCCGAACAGCACGCCGATGGCGACCAGCACCACGAGCAGGACGCGGACCCAGTTCGACGAGGACCCGGCGGCCCCGGATGCGATGTCGACCTGGGTGGCGACCGCGCTCGATCGGGTCGCGCGGGTGGTCTCCTCGGCAGGCAGTTTCGGGCTGGCCTTGGTCTGCGGCGCGGCCTTGGTGCTCGCACTGGTGGGCGCGGTAGCGGCGGCGCCGTCGGTGAACCCCTGCTGGCCGCCCTGGCCACCCACGGCCGGCGTGGGGTCGAACCGGACCCAGCCGTTGTCCTCGAACTTGACCTCGACCCAGGCGTGGGCGTCATGACTGGTCACCTCGTAGCTGCCATCGGCCTGCTTGACGCCCTGCGTGAAGCCGACCACGACGCGGCTCGGGATGTTCAGCGACCGGAGCATGACGGCCATGGCAGAGGCGTATTGCTCGCAGTAGCCCTGCTTGTTGGTCAGGAAGTCGACCAGGGCGTCTCCGCTGTTGCCGGGCTTCACGTCGAGTGAGTAGACGAAGCCGTTGGCCGGGTTGGTGAACCACTGTTCGAGTGCCCGGGCCTTGTCGAACGCGCCCGACGCATCGGCGGTCACCTCCTGCGCGGTGTCCCGGACCGACTGGGCCAGCGAGCCCGTCTCGGTGAGGTCACCGCCGGAGACCACCGAGTCGGCCTCGAGGTCCGCTGCCGTCGGCTTGGTCTCGTCGACCGACATGAGGTAGTTGCCCGGCTTGACCTTGTCGTCCCGGAACACGGTGTCCAGGGTGGCATCGAAGTTCCACGGTTGGCTCAGGCCGGTGATCGCCGACGTACCGCTGAGCAGTGGCAGGAAGCGGTCCTGATAGTTCTGCGTGCTCACCGTGATCCGCCGATCCGTGACCGCGGACGTGGTGCCGAGACTTCCGCTGACGTCGGACACGTCGGCGTTCAGCGGCCCGAGTGACCAGCCCTGGTTGTTGGTCCAGGTGGTGAGCGAGACCGTGCGGAAGTAATCGGGACCGGACAGCCCGGAGACCGTCAGGATGTTCACGGGGTCGGATTGCACCAGGTTCCCGCGCAAGGTCGTCAGGGGAGAGAGCCCGATGGTGCTGCTGGTGCCGGAGGTGTGGGGGAGCCGACCGGTGGTGCCGATGCTCGTGGCCGAGCCGGCGATGATCAGCGAGGCAGCGGTAGCCAGCACGATGATCGCGCCACCGTTCACGGCCATGCCGACGCCCGCTCGCATGCCGGTCTGCCGGTCGCGATGGCCGGTCACCGCCAGCAGCACCGCGTACAGGATGGCCGGGACGGCAAAGGAGTACCAGGGCAGCATCGTGCCGGCGATCGATGCCGGTACGGAGTACAGACAGAGCAACGGCAAGGCCACCAGCGCGGGAGACCGAGCCTCGGCGACCAGGAAATCAGCGATGAAGGCGGCGCATCCGACGGCCAGTGCGATCAGGAAACTGAGCTCCGGGGTGGACGGCGCGGGCGCGGAGGTGCCCACGATCTGGGCCCAGGCGCCGGACAGCAGGGTGCTGGCTTCGCTCAGGGCCGACCCGTTGGGGATGACCCCACCGATCCCGGACGAGGTGAAGAGCGAGGTCAGCGCGATCACGAAGCCGATCAACTGCAGCAGCACGGTGGCGGTGGTCGGCAGCCGGATCAACCGTCCGCCCACGCCCACCAGCCAGATCACCGTGACGACCTCGACCAGCGGCAGCACCCAGGAGTGGCCGCTGATGGGAGTGCCCAGCGCCGTGGCCCCGGCCAGGATCGCCGCCGCGGCCAGGAAGGTGGGACCGATGTCGGTCGGAGTGTTCGGGCTCTGCTGTGCGGGCGGTGGGACATCGCTCCCGGGCCGCGCCGGGCGAGCCAAGGTGGGCGCGCTCATGTCTTCGACTCTTGGCGCGAGCGCTCATCGCTACTGGCTCGTTCCTCGCTCATGCAAGCCTCCGATCGGCGAGGCGCGGAGCGCGGACGGACGCCGCCGAGTAGCCGTCGCCGGTGTTGCAGGCCCGGCGCCACGCGTCGGCGAGGTCGTCACCCGAGCGAACCACCACGACGCGCCAATCTGCCGCGCGCAGCGCGCTGACGGTCGGCCGTGATCCTTCGCCGCCGCGGTGCGGATCCCAGTCCTCGGTGGCCAGCACCAGCGCAACCGCGTTCACGCCGCGCCTTCTGGTCACGGCGAGCAACTGCGCATCGGGGGCGCTCATCTCGCCGAGGATCGCGATCACCAGCCCGGCTCGGCCCAGGGTGATGGGTTTGAGCACGGCCCGCTCGTCCGGTTCCAGGACGGCCAGACCGGCCAGGACGTCGTCCGAGATGTCGTGACCCTCGGCGATCACGTCGCCGCGGTGCGACATCAGCTTGACCTGGTGATCGGAATCCAGCAGGTGCAACGAGATCGAGGCGGCGAGGACCACGGCGGTTTCCAGGCTCGACTCCGCCCCGGAGCCACGGTGCGCGGCGGCCCGGTGGTCGAGCACGATGGTGGCGCCACCGTGCGAGACCGGCTCCTCCAGCCGCACCATCAGATCGTCGTGCCGGGCGGAGGCCCGCCAGTGGATGGTTCTGATGTCGTCGCCGTTGCGATATTCCCTCACTCCGATGTCCGGGTCGCCACCGATGGTGCCGACCACGGCCCGGCCGGATGCGGCCGACCTGGCGCCCGAACTGCTGGGCATGCCCGTCAACGAGACGATGCTGGGCACGACGAGGACCTCGGTCCGGGAGTCCAGGTTGCGGTTGTCCTCCCACAGATCGAACGGATCACCGATCCGTAGGTGGGGCGGTCCGAGCGTGAAGCGTCCGCGACGGGTCGCGGTGATCGGGTAGATCACCCGGGCGGACTCGCCGCCGCGGATCGGCGCGATGAGATAGCGCATTCCGATCGTCAGCCCCGGGACGGGTGCTTCCGAGATCTCCATGGAGGGAGTTCTGGTCATCCCGGAGTTCGTGATCACCAGTACCACCTCGCCGCGGGTGCCGGGACGAAGGCGCTCGGAGGTGACTCTGTGCACGGCACCGATCTGGATGCGTCGCAGAGCGGTGACCGCGACTGCGAACAACGGCAGTGCTACGGCAAAGATGCCTACCCGTAACAGGTCTCGTTCATCGAGCACAACGGCGCAGATCATGGCGGCGATCCCGCCGGCCACCAGGCAGCGTCCTCTGGTGGTCAGTCCACGGCCCACACTGCGATCTCCGCGGGTGTCGGCGCGGGCCGACCGGTTCGGCCAGCCGTCAGACACGACCGCCTCGCGGCACCCGGATCCGCCCGAGCAGCACCGAGATGATCTCCTCGGCAGAACGATGGGCGGCGTGGGCCTCCACGGTCAGCAGCAGGCGGTGGGCGAGCACCGGTGAGGCGAGCCGCTGGATGTCGTCCGGCACCACATATCCGCGACCGTCCAGGGCGGCGGCCGCCTTGGCCGCGCGGGCCAGGTGCAGCACGGCGCGCGGCGAACCGCCCAGGCGGATCTCCGGAATCGCCCTGGTCGAGCCGACGATCTCGACGATGTACTGCCGCAGTTCCTGCGCCAGGTGCACGGTGGCGACCGCGTCGATCATCCGGGCCACCACGGCCGCATCGGTGACGGCGGCCAGTGTTTCCAACGGGTCCGAGTGATCACGACCGGCCAGCATGGCGACCTCGGTCGCAGCATCCGGATAGCCGATCGAGGTGCGGGCGAGGAAGCGATCCCGCTGCGCCTCCGGCAACGGATAGGTGCCCTCCATCTCCACCGGGTTCTGGGTGGCGAGAACCAGGAACGGCCGGGCCAGGGGATAGGTCGTCCCGTCGACCGTCACCTGCCGCTCCTCCATGCACTCCAGGAGGGCGGACTGCGTCTTGGGGGAGGCCCGGTTGATCTCGTCGGCCACGATGATGTTGGCGAAGACCGGACCGGGTCGGAACTCGAACTTGCCGGTCTGCCGGTCATAGATGCTCACGCCGGTCACGTCACTGGGCATCAGGTCCGGGGTGAACTGGACCCGGGTGACCGCCGCGCTGACCGACTTGGCCAGGGCCTTGGCCAAGGACGTCTTGCCGGTGCCGGGTACGTCCTCGATCAGCAGGTGCCCCTCGGTCAACATGCAGATGACGGCGAGCCGGACGACTTCGGGCTTGCCGAGCAGCACGAGCGAGATGGCACCGGCGATCTGACGGCCGACCTGGGCCACCTCGGTCGGATCAGTGCGCTCGGCGGTGGGTCCAGGAACGCTCACTGGGCTACCGGTCGCCGACTGGCCCGGGTAGCCGGACCCGTTGAGGTCGACTTGCTGTGTCACTGGTGGTCCTCCGTGGTCTCGCCGAGCCGGCGACGTGTGGTTCTGCGTGCGGGTTCTGCGTGCGGTGGTGAAGGCGGACCAACTGCGGTGAGCGCCCTGGGTCTCCTCTCACAGTCTGCCAGCAGCTCCGACGGTACGGCGTTGGTCGGACAAGTCGCTGTGAAGTGAGCGGCCGCGAGTAGGTGGCCGGAGAGAGAAGAGCGGAGGGAACGAACAGAGGAACGACCGCTGCGCGCTTCTGGTTCATCGCCGACCGAACCGACGCAGTTCGTCCTCGCAGTTCGTCCTCGCCGTTCGTCCCCGCGGTTCGTCCGCGCCGTTCGTCCCCGCCGTTCGTCTCCACTGCGCGCCGCCAACTCGGGCCCTGGCCAACGCGACCCCCCACCGCGCCCCCCACCGCGCCCCACTGACGTGGTCGTAGCCCTCCAGTCCCGTCCGAATCAGGCCCAGAACGGCGCCAAAACGGCCCGTTCGGCCGATTCCGAGACCTCAGCAACCGGCCGACTGCTCGTTCGGCAGGATCGCCTTGTCAGAGCCCCCACTTTCCTCCACGCTTCTGATCTGCGGAGACGACGAGCTTCGACAAGTTGTTGGGAATTCGAAGGTCAAAAGTGGCAGAGGGTGGGGTAATGTGGCAGAGGCTGGGGCCGGATGGGAATGGTGGCGCGAGGGAGGGTTGTCGAGTTGTTCAAGGGCTTCCTCGGCACCTTCACGCCACGCATGGACGACAAAGGACGGGTGACCTTGCCCGCCCGGTACCGGGAGACCTTTGCGCCCGGAGTGATGATCGTCCGAGGTCAGGATCATTGCCTCTACCTGTTCACCCCGGACGGATTCGACGACTTCGCGGAAGAGGCGATCAATGCCCCGATCACGGATGAACGAGCCCGCGGTTATCAGCGATACATGTTGTCCAACACCGACGATCAGCGCCCGGATACCCAGGGCCGGATCTCCATCCCGGCGCGGATGCGGGAGTACGCCGGTCTGACCAAAGACGTGGTCATCGCCGGCGTCGGCAAGCGGATGGAGGTGTGGGACGCAGCTGAATGGGGTCGCTACGAGGCAGCCCAGGAGGCCGGATACGCATCACCGGCTCGTGACCTGCTCGGCCAGACCTGAGTCACAGCACTACCAGCACCACCAACAAGACCCGGCACCACGCGAGAACCAGCAGCACCGAGCAGCCAATCCTGCCGCCCGGCCTGCACCCGCACCATAGCTGACACGACTTCCCCCGTGCCAGGTCCGAGGCGGGTGGGGACCAGAGGGCATGAAGGCCGCACGGATCCACGGACTTGCTCCGTAGTCGCACGTGAGCACCGATCGATCGGCAGAAGGGGACTGGACACATGGCCCCCGGCGCACCGGACGAAGAACCTCGATCGGTCCGGTTGCCGGAAGTCATCACCTCAGAACCAGTTGCAGCCGAAGCTGTTGCGCGAGAACGATCCTCGGCGGTCGACCGGCTGCACCTGCCGGTGCTCGCCGGGCGGGTCAGCGCGCTGCTCGCCCCCGCCTTCACCGACATCGACAGGCCCGTAGTCGTCGACGCGACCCTCGGGATGGGCGGCCACACCCTGCTGCTGCTCGCGTCGCACCCCACCCTGCGGGTCATCGGGATCGACCGCGATCCGGCCGCCCTGCGGATCGCCCACGGTCGGATAGACCAGGCCGGCCATGCCGATCGCGTCGACCTGGTGCACGCCGTGTACGACGAGGTCGGTGCCATCATCGCCCGTCGGGCCCGGGACGGGGTGCAGGGCATCCTGTTCGATCTCGGAGTTTCCTCGCTCCAGCTGGACCAGGCCGATCGCGGGTTCGCCTACTCGATCGACGCCCCGCTGGACATGCGGATGGACCCGACGACCGGTCTTTCTGCGGCCGACGTCCTCAATACCTACTCGGCCGGCGACCTGGCCAGGGTGCTGAGTCGCTACGGGGAGGAGAAATTCGCGAAGAAGATCGCCTACGCCATCGTCCGGGAGCGGGACCGCGAGCCGTTCCGCAACAGCGCCCGACTGGTCGAACTGCTCTACGCCGAGATTCCGGCCCCGGCCCGCCGCACCGGAGGGCACCCGGCCAAGCGCACGTTCCAGGCCCTGCGCATCGAGGTCAACGACGAACTGGGTGCGCTCACCACGGCGATACCCGGTGCGCTGGAAGGCCTTGCGGTCGGCGGGCGGATCGTCGTCATGTCCTACCAGTCGCTCGAGGACAAGATCGTCAAGCGCGCCATCGCACCGACGACGCTCTCGACCGCGCCTCCCGATCTGCCGATCGATCTGCCCGGACACGAGCCGCGGTTCCGATGGCTCACCCGCGGCTCGGAGACCCCCACCGAAGCAGAGATCAGCGAGAACCCGCGGGCGGCCTCCGCCCGGCTGCGGGCAGCCCAGCGCGTGCGAAAGGCGGCGGAATGACGACCCAGGAGAGCGAGCGGGTCGGCGTCGCTCCGCCGCGAACGGCCTCGACGGCAGCGGCGAGCAAGGCCTACCAACGCCGTATCCGCCGTCAGCAGTCGCTGGACGGCGCCCGGCTGACCAGGACCGGTTCGCCCATCGCCTCGGCCCTGAGTCGGGTTCCGTTCGTCGCCATGATCATCCTGCTGCTCGCGGGCGGCATCATCGGCGTGCTCTGGCTGAACACGATGTCGGATGCCGCCGGGCTGCGGGCCAGCCAGAGTCGGCTCGACCAGATGGACCTCAGCACGTCCATCCAGGCGGCCAACCGGGAGATCGCCACCCTCAACGATCCGGGCGTCCTGGCCTCGCAGGCCCGATCGCGGGGCCTGGTGCCACCCGGCGACGCGGCGATGCTCGAGATCGGAAAGGACGGCAAGGGCACGGTGGTCGGAACCCCGACCCCGGTACCCGCAGCCGACGCACCGGCCGCGGCGGCAGCGGCCATGACGACAGTGCCGACGACGGCAGTGCCCACGACGGCAGTGCCCACGACGAAAGCGGCCACGACGAAAGCGCCCGCCCCCGCCACCAAGGCGCCCGCTCCCAAGGCGGCTGCCGCCTCCACGTCCGCGGCTGCGAGAGCGGCCGCGGCCAAGACCGCGGCGGCCAGAGCGGCCGCAGCCAAAGCGATCGCCGCCAAGGCTGCGCCGGTCAAGCCCACCGCTGCGAAGTCAGTGGCAGCCAAGACGACGCCAGTAAAGCCCACCACCGTCGGTCGGAGCCGTCAGGCGGCCGTCACCACAGGAGCCGGACAGTGAAGAACACGGGGAACAACTGGACGGGAAACGGCGGAGATCAGGGCGACCGGCCCGATCCGCCGCGGCAGGCATCACGGGCCACGTCGACCGGCCGGCCGGTACCGCCGCGCCGCGCCGACGATCGTCCACCGTCAGGCCGCGAACGGGTGTCGAACCGGCCGGCGCCGGCCCGCGGCCGGACGACGCGGGAGCAGCGGCCGCCCCGTGGACGCGCACCACATCCCGACGACTGGTCGCCCCAGGGCAGTCGTGAGTTGGTCGGCGCGGCGCCCGCTGCCGGTGGTCGTCAGCGGTCGGCGCAGGGCGCCACCAGGGTTGCCCCGGACCGGACGCGGCCGGCCCCGAACGCACGTCCGGCCCGCACCAAGCAGCCCCGTTCGCAGCGCGGGCGCCGGACCAGGCGGGATCGCAGCGCCCGGATCAACACCCGACTGCGTACCCGTGGTGCCCTGGGCATCGTCCTGCTTCTGCTGACCGTCGCCCTGGTCAAGCTGGTCACCATCCAGACCGTCGACGCCAACGCCCTGGCCACCGCGGGTCTCGACCAGAAGCAGCGGACGTACCTGTTGACGGCGACCCGCGGTTCGATCAGCGACCGCAACGGCACGCCGCTGGCCTTCACGGTGTCGGGCAAGCAGATCGCCGCCCGTCCCCTGAATTTCGAGAACGACGCCCAGCGTGCCGCGGTCGCCGACATCCTGGTCGCCGGACTGGGCGCGAAGGTCACCAAGGCCGATCTGATGGCGAAACTGAGCTCGACGAAGAAGTACGTCTATCTGGTCCGGGGGGTGATGCCGGAGCAGAGCGCGGCCATCATGGCCAAGATCGCCCTCGTCCTGCGCGACAAGAAGGCCCCGACCACCGTGCAGAACAAGCTGATCAACGCGGTCGTCACCGAGGACCAGGCGATCCGCACCGATTCTGATGGCGCCCTGGCCGCGTCGGTGGTGGGCACCACCGGTTCCAACGGCCACGGTCTGTCCGGCATCGAGTCCAAGTTCGACTCCCTCCTCAACGGCACGAACGGAAGCCGGACCCTGCAGATCGACAGCCAGGGGTTGGCCATTCCCGGCACCGTCTCGTCGCTCAAGCCAGCGACCGATGGCACCAGCATCACCCTGACCCTCGACCAGGACCTGCAGTACACGACCCAGCAGTACCTCGACGGCCAGGTCGCCGCTGCGAAGGCCAAGGGTGGATGCGCGGTGGTCAAGGGCATCAGTGACGGTCAGATCTACGCGATGGCCTGCGACTACCCGAGCAAGACGGCTGCGCAGACCGGTAATCCCGCGATCAGCATCCCGTTCGAGCCGGGTTCGGTGAACAAGGTCGTCACCTTCGCCGCGGCCCTGGAGCGTGGCCTGATCACGCCGAACACCGTGCTGAACGTGCCGGGCGACATCTCCATGGGGGGCCGGGACATCCACGATGCCTGGTCGCACGACCCGGTCAACATGACCGCGACCGGCATCCTGGCGAAGTCCTCCAATGTCGGCACCCTGATGGTGGCCCAGAAGCTCGGACCGACGGCGTTCGCCCAGGAGCTGACGAAGTTCGGCCTGGGCAAGAAGACCGGCATCGAACTTCCGGGTGAGTCGGCCGGCAGCTACCCCGCGCAGAGCCAGTGGTCGGCCACGAGCTTTGCCAACCTGCCGATCGGCCAGGGCATCAGCATGACGATGCTGCAGCTCGTCGACATGTACCAGGCGATCGGCAACAAGGGCGTCATGGTCTCCCCGTCGGTCATTGCCGGCACCACCAAGAACGGCGTCTTCACCCCGGCCAAGGCCAGGTCGACGAGCCAGGTGATGAAGCCCACCACTGCGGCCACGCTGCTCGGGATGCTGCGTGGCACGGTGCAGGGCGGTGACTGGTTCCATGACGGCACGGCCCCCAAGGCCGCCATCCCCGGCTACCAGGTGGCCGGCAAGACCGGCACGGCACAACAGATCGACCCGGTCACGCACGCGTACTCGAAGACGGTGACGACCGCGACTTTCGCCGGCATCGTCCCGGCGGACAACCCCAAGTTCGCGATCGCCATCATGATCGACGCGCCGGCCGACTCGGCGGAGGGCGGCGACAGCGCCGCCCCGTTGTTCCACGAGATCGCGTCCTACGCGCTACGGGCCGCCGATGTACCCCCGTCGGCCACCGCCGCACCGATCTACGACCTGTACGTCGAGTGAGCCGGGTAGCCTTCACCGACGTGTCCACCTCACCGCAGCCCACCTCCCGCGAGTCGCGCCCGACCACGGTCGTCGGCGTTCCACTCGGCCTGATCGCCACCGCGGCGGGCGTCGGTCCGCAGGCGCTCACGAGCTCGTCCGCCGAACTCTCGTCGGCCCCGGCCGTCGGGTCGGAGACCGCCGTCACCGGGATCACCCTGCGGGCCCAGGGCGTCCGGCCCGGCGACATGTTCGCCGCCATGCCGGGGACCAGGGTGCACGGCGCCGTCTTCGCGGGTGATGCCGTCCGTTCCGGCGCGACCTCGATCCTCACCGACAAGGCCGGACTGGCGGCGATCCGGCGCAGCTCGGCGTCCGACCAGGACGAGCCGGGCGCGGTCCCGGTGCTCGTCGTCGACGACGCCCGGGCCGTGCTCGGTGCTGTGTCGTGCGCCGTCTACGGCAATCCGAGCAGCCGGCTGTCGGTGATCGGCGTGACCGGAACATCTGGGAAGACCACCACCGGTTATCTGCTGGAGGCGGCGCTGGCCGCCGGTGGTCACCGCATCGGTCTGGTGGGCACCGTGCAGACCCGGATCGCCGGGCAGGCCAGCCGCAGCCTCCTCACCACTCCCGAGGCGCCCGACCTGCAGGCTCTCTTCGCCCTGATGGTGGAGCAGAAGGTCGATGCGGTGGCGATGGAGGTCTCGTCGCACGCCCTCTCGCTCGGCCGCGTGGCCGGCACCACGTTCGCCGTCGGCGCTTTCACCAACCTGTCCCAGGACCATCTCGATTTCCACCCGGACATGGAGTCCTACTTCCAGGCCAAGGCGCTGCTGTTCGACGGACGGGCGTCGACCGGCGTGATCGACATCGACGACGCGTACGGTCGCCGCCTGGCCGCCATGCATCCGGACGCCGTCACCGTGTCGTCGGCGGGCGACCCGAACGCGCAGTGGTCGGTGACCGAGGTCAAGGCCTTCCCCGAGGGTCACCAGCAGCTCACCGTGCGGCGTCCGTCCGGCGAGCTCCTCACCGCCACACTCGCACTGCCCGGCCTGTTCAACGTGGCCAACGCGGTCGTCGCGCTCGCCTGCGTGCAGGCGGCCGGCCGCGACGTCGATCTGGCCGCCGCGGCACTGGCCGACGTGGTGGTGCCGGGCCGGATGGAGCGGGTCGATGCCGGCCAGCCCTTCCTGGTGGTGGTCGACTACGCACACAAGCCCGCGGCGCTCACGGCTGTCCTGGAAGCCATCGCGGTCGGGCTCACCGGCCGGCTGATCGTGGTGGTCGGGGCCGGCGGCGACCGTGATTCCGGTAAACGGCCGGTCATGGGCGGGGTCGGCGCCGCCATGGCGGACCTGCTGATCGTCACCGACGACAACCCGAGATCCGAGTCGCCGGCGGCGATCCGGGCCGCGATCCTAGGTGGTGCGCGCAGCCGTCGCATCGGGCGTTCTCGCGCCGGGACGGCCGACATCAAGGAGATCGGCGACCGCCACGAGGCCATCCGGGCGGCGATCGGTGCGGCTCGACCGGGCGATGCGGTGATCATCGCCGGCAAGGGACACGAGCAGGGCCAGGAGATCGGGGGAGTGGTGCACGCGTTTTCCGACCGCTCCGAGGCCGAGGCGGCGCTGGCCGCCCTCGGGCATCAGGCCAGTGCGTCCAAGCGGGTCAGACCGTGATCGCCACCATGGTCGGCGCCATCGCCGAAGCGGTCGGTGCCCCGGCCCCGGCCACCGGTACCGAGGTCATCGTGCGCAGCGTGGAGTTCGACACCCGCCGGATCACCTCGGGTGCGTTGTTCGTGGCTCTGGTCGGCGAGCGGGTCGACGGGCACGACTTCGTCGAGCAGGCCGCCGCCGCCGGTGCCGTCGCGGTGCTGGGGTCGCGAGAGCTGCCGGCCGGCTCGCTGCCGTTCATCCGGGTCGCCGACAACGACGCCGTCCTGCGAGCGCTCGCCGACCTGGCCACCGTCAGCGTCGGTGAACTCGTTGCGGCGCATGGGCTCACCGTGGTCGGCGTCACCGGGTCGGCCGGGAAGACCTCCACCAAGGACCTGATCGCCGCCGTCCTGCGGTCCGGCTTCGGAAACGACGCCGTCATCGCTCCGCCCGAGTCGTTCAACAACGAACTCGGCCACCCCTACACGGCACTACGGGCCGGGGAACAGACCAAATTCCTGGTGCTCGAACTGTCCGCCCGCGGCATCGGGCACATCGCCGCCCTCGCGGCGACGGCCCCACCCCGGATCGGCGCGGTACTGAATGTGGGCACCGCGCACATGGGCGAGTTCGGCTCGGTGGAGGCCATCGCCCAGGCCAAGGGCGAACTGGTCGAGGCCCTCCCGGCCGCCGCCGACGGCGGGGTCGCCATCCTCAATGCCGACGATCCCCGGGTCCTGGCCATGTCCGGCCGGACCGCCGCCGACATCGTCACGATCGGCACCGGCGCCGATGCCCTGATCAGAGCCTCCGACGTGGCGTCGGACGGATCCGCGCGGGCGCACTTCACCCTGATCACCCCGGAAGGTTCGGCGGCCGTCGAACTGGCGGTGGTCGGCGCGCACCAGGTCAGCAATGCGTTGGTCGCGGCTGCCGTCGGCCGAGCGGCCGGGCTGGACGTCACGGCCGTTGCCGCGGCACTCTCCGGCGCCCGCGCCGCGTCCAAGTGGCGGATGGAGATCAGCGAACGCCAGGACGGCATCACCGTCGTCAACGATTCCTACAACGCCAACCCCGACTCGATGCGGGCCGCCCTGCAGACGTTGGCCGTCATCGGTGAGCACCGGCGGACCTGGGCCGTCCTGGGCGAGATGGCCGAGTTGGGTGATCTCGCGCAGCCCGCCCACGATCAGATCGGTCGGCTGGTGGTCCGGCTGGGTGTGGATCGACTCATCGTGGTCGGTCAGAGCGCGAGGGCGTTGCACCTGGGCGCCCACCTGGAGGGCTCATGGGGAGGCGAGAGCGAGATCGTCGACGACGTCGACGCTGCGCTGACCATTCTGCGGGACCAGCTGGAACCGGGTGACGTGGTGCTGGTCAAGGCCTCCCGCTCGGTGGGACTCGATCGGGTGGCGGCCGCGTTGCTGGCCGACTCGAGCGCGAGACCCGACGTGGCGGGCGCGAACGAGCGGGCGAACGCGTGAAGTCGATCCTGATTGCCGCGGTCGTCGGGCTGATCGTCTCGATCCTGCTCACGCCCTACCTGATCAAGGTCTTCTCCCGGCAGGGATTCGGCCAGGAGATCCGGGACGACGGACCGCAGACCCACCTGAAGAAGCGCGGCACGCCGACCATGGGCGGCACGGCCATCATCATCGCGATGTGGGCCGGTTACCTGGTCTCCATCGCGGTGCAGCTGATCGGCGGCGGCAACGGTCCGACGGCATCCGGGTGGCTCCTGCTGTATCTGACCACCGGTCTCGGCGTCGTCGGCGTGCTCGACGACTACATCAAGATCCGGAAACAGCGCAGCCTCGGGCTCAACAAGCGTGCCAAGTTGATCGGGCAGACCTTCATCGCCGTGTCCTTCGGCGTGCTGGCGCTGCTGTTCAGGAACGGTGCCGGCCTGACGCCTGCCTCGACACACCTGTCCTATGCGCGCGACCTCAAGTTCATCACCTTCGGTGCCATCGGCTTCGTGGTCTTCGCGATCCTGGTCATCGCCGCGTGGTCGAATGCGGTCAACTTCACCGACGGACTGGATGGGCTGGCGGCCGGGTCGTCGGTCATGGTGCTGGGCACCTACGTGTTCATCTGCTTCTACCAGTTCCGCAATTCCTGCACCTTCGATCCCGTCGGGGCGGCCGCCAACGGCTGCTACGACGTGCGAGATCCGCTGGACATCGCCGTGGTCGCCGCGGCGGCGCTGGGCGGTTGCATCGGGTTCCTCTGGTGGAACGCGCATCCGGCCCGAATCTTCATGGGTGACTCGGGTTCGCTGGCCCTCGGCGGCCTGATCGCCGGGCTGTCGATCCTGTCCCGGACGGAGCTGCTCACCGTTGTCATCGCCGGGCTGGCGGTGGTCGAGATGCTCTCGGTGGTCCTGCAGATCCTGGTCTACAAGACCCGCAAGGTCCGCATCTTCAAGATGGCCCCGTTCCACCACCACTTCGAAGTCGGAGGATGGACGGAGACCACGGTGATGGTGCGATTCTGGCTGCTGGCAGCGATGTCCGCGGCCCTGGGTGGAGCCCTGTTCTACGCCGACTGGCTGTCCAGAACCGGTGGTTGAGCCGGTGGTGTCCGACGTGGCTCGGGGCCCGGATTCCGCCCGCCCGCGGCTCCCCGTCGCCGGGGACCTCGTGGTTGTGGCCGGTGGGGGCGTATCGGGGCTGGCCGTGCTGCGGTACCTGGTCGGCCTCGGTTGTCGCGTCGTGGTCACCGCCGACCGGGTCGCACCCGTGCTCCCGGACGATCTGGCCCGCCTGGTGGAAACGGTCGCCGATCTCGCGACACCCCCGGCCGGCACGGCCCTGCTCATCACCTCACCCGGCTTCCGTCCGACGGCCCCGCTCCTGCAGGCCGCGGTCGCGGCCGGTGTCGAGGTGATCGGCGAGGTGGAGCTGGCCTGGCGCCTCGATCGCGTCGGGCCCGCCCGCGACTGGCTGGTCGTCACCGGGACGAACGGCAAGACCACCACCGTCGGCATGCTGGAGTCGATCCTGCGGTCGGCGGGCCGGGAGGTCACGGCCTGCGGCAACATCGGCTGGCCGGCGCTGGAGGCGGTGCTGGCCGAGCCGATCCAGCACACCATCGCCGCCGAGCTGTCCAGTTTCCAGCTGCACTACGCGCCGTCCGTGCGTCCACGCGCGGGTCTGGTGCTCAACCTCGTCGAGGACCACCTGGACTGGTACGGCGGGTCCATGGCGGCCTACGGGTCGGACAAGGCCAGGGCGTTGACCGGAGACGTCGCGGTGGCTGTCGTCGACGATCCGGGCGCTCTCGAGCTGCTCCTGGCCAGCCCTGCCGCCCGGAAGGTCCCGGTGACGGCCGGTGCGCCGGCGCCGGGCGGACTGGGCCTGACCGACGGTTACCTCCACGACGACGCATTCGGGTCCGGCCGACTGTTGGCGGCCGCTGACATCCGCCCCGCCGGGCTGCACAACGTCACCAACGCGCTGTCCGCCGCGGCCCTGGCGTTGTCGGCCGGGGTACCGGCCGCCGCTGTCGTGGACGGATTGCGCCACTTCCGTCCCGGCGCTCATCGGAACGTGGAAGTGGCTGTGCGAGAAGGTATTCGATACGTCAACGACTCCAAGGCCACCAATCCGCACGCGGCGGCCGCGTCGCTCGGCGCCTACGGCCGGGTGGTCTGGATCGCCGGTGGCCAACTCAAGGGTGCGAGTGTGGACGATCTGGTCGCGGCTGTCGCTGACCGGCTGGCCGGGGTAGTGCTCATCGGCGTCGACGCACCACTGATCGAGGCGGCACTTTGCCGACACGCTCCGAATGTCCCCCGAATGCGCGTGCCCGGCACCGACGATGAAGTCATGACCGAGGTGGTGCGTGCGGCCACGGCGATGGCTGGGCGAGGGGATGTGGTGCTCTTGGCACCCGCGGCCGCTTCACTGGACATGTTCAGCTCGTACGCCGCCCGCGGCGATGCCTTCGAGGCCGCCGTGCACGATCTGGAGCCGACCCGGTGACGGCGACCCTGCCCTCCGGTGGTTCCACCAACCGGTCCACCACGTCGACCAGGCCCACCGATCCCGCAAGCCGGCTGCGGTCGCCGTTGGTGGGCATCCGCCGTACGGCCAAGGACTGGCTGGACCGGCCGATGACGTCCTGGCACCTGATCATCGCCATCTTCCTGCTGCTGTTGGGCTTCGGGCTGCTGATGGTGCTGTCCGCGTCGTCCATCGCGTCGTTCCACCAGAACGACGGCGCACCGTTCGCCACCTTCGAGAACCAGGCCCTGTTCGCCGTCATCGGCATGTGCGGGTTCCTGTTCGCGTCCCGCGTGTCGACCAGGATGCTGCGCACCTTCTCCTTCCCGATGGTGGCCGTCTCGATCCTGCTGCTGGCCGCCGTCCTCGCGGTAGGCCGGCGGGTCGGCGGCGCCCGGAGCTGGATCGACCTGGGGCCGATCAACTTCCAGCCCAGCGAGGTGGCCAAGCTCGCGCTGCTCATCTGGATGGGTCACGTGCTGGCGTCCCGCCGCAACACGCTGCGGTCGATGCGGGCCCTGCTCGTCCCGGTGCTCCCGGTCTTCATGCTGATGATCCTGCTGATCATGCTCGAACCCGACCTGGGTACCACCGTCAGCCTCGGCATCGTCTTCATCGCGGTGATGTGGTTCGGCGGGGCGCCGTGGTGGATGTTCGCCGCGCTCACGACGGTGGCCGGCGGAGCGGTCGTCTACCTGGCCACCTCGGCCGGCTACCGCTCGGCTCGGGTCGGGGCCTGGCTGGATCCGGGGTCGGCGCCGAAAGCCGCGGTCTACCAGATCAACCAGAGCCTGTACGGGCTCGGCCACGGCGGGATCTTCGGTGCCGGGCTCGGGCAGTCGGTGGCCAAGACCGGGTGGCTGCCCAACGCGGATTCCGACTTCATCTTCGCCGTCATCGGTGAGGAGCTCGGGCTGATCGGGGCCGGCCTGGTGCTGATTCTGTTCGGGCTGCTGGCCTACACCGGGCTGCGCATCGCCCGGCGCAACGTCGATCCGTTCATCAAGATCGTCGCGTCCGCGGCCACCGTCTGGCTGGTCGGGCAGGCGGTGATCAACATCGGCTACGTGGTCGGCCTGCTGCCGGTCACCGGTATCCCGCTGCCGATGATCTCCCGCGGCGGCACTTCCTTGGTCATCACCATGGTGGTCTTCGGGCTGTTGGCGAACTTTGCCCGCCGCGAGCCGCAGGCCGCCGCCGCGCTCCGCTCGCAGGGTCCCGGCCGGATGGCCAGGTTCCTCGGGCTCGGGGTCCGACCACCGAAGCCGCCCAAGGAGCGCAAGCCCCGGAAGGCACCTGACAACCGGCAGCCCGGCAGTGCGAAGGCCGCCAGGGGTCGCAGCGCGCGTCCCGATCCACGGCGGAAGTCGTCGGACCGCCGTGACCTCGACCAGCGCGCCACTCGTCGAGCCGGTGGAGCGCCTCGAGCCCCGTCCCGGATGCCCGATCGAACGACCGGCGGACGACCCCTCGAGCGCGAACCCGCGAGGCGACCGACCAGCGAGGGTACGCCGGCGGCCGCAAGCCGTCGCGGCGCACGCTCCTCGGTCGAGCGGAAGCCGGACAAGAAGCAGACGAAGCGCGCTCAGGCCAGCGACAGAGGAAGAGGTGCACCGCCGTTGCGGCGCAGCGGTGATGCCCGGCCCGGGCAGCAGGTGACCGACTGGCAGGGCCGGTCGTTCGTCGAGCCCGGTCGTCCGCCCCAGGGTGACCCTCGCCGGTCGCAGCGCGGCTATGACGACCGGAGTCCGGGATCCTCCGGCGGCCCGCGGCCCCGGACGGTGCGTCCGTGACCGGTGCGCCTACGACCGCTCCGTCGGTACTGATCGCCGGTGGGGGGAGTGCGGGGCACGTCCAGCCTGCGCTCGCCGTCGCCGATGCCCTGGTCGCGGCCGACCCCACGGTGGTGATCACCTGTCTGGGGACGGCCGGCGGGCTCGAGACCATCCTGGTTCCGGAGCGCGGCTACCGGTTGGAACTCATCCCCGAGGTCAAGTTCCGTCGCAAGCTCGACCTGGAAGTACTGCGGATCCCGGGACGGCTGATCGCCACCGTCCGGGCAACACGGAAAGTGCTGCGGGACAGGAAGATCGACGTAGTGATCGGGTTCGGCGGCTATGTCTCGCTGCCGGCCTACCTGGCCGCCAGGTTTTCCTTCCGCCATCGGGTCCCGGTGGTGGTGCACGAGGCCAACGCCCGGGCCGGCATCGCCAACAAGGTCGGTGCCAGATTCGCCACCGTGGTGGCCGCCGCGGTCCCGGGCTCTGGGTTGAAGGACGCCAGGGTGGTCGGGAACCCGGTTCGTCGTTCGTTGTCCGGGCTCGACCTGCCCGGTCTGCGGGCGGAGGCCAGGGCGTACTTCGACCTGGACCCGGACGCCCCGACCCTGCTGGTCATCGGTGGCTCCCTGGGAGCGGTCAAGCTGAACGACGCGTTCAGTGGCGTGGCGACCGAATTGGGCCGGGCCGGGGTCGGTGTGCTGCACGCGCACGGACGGACCAAGCCGGTGGTGCTCCCCGCCCCGGAACCGGGCACCCCCGCCTACGTCCCGACGCCCTACCTGGACCGGATGGACCTGGCCTACGCCGCGGCCGACCTGATCGTCGCCCGGTCGGGAGCGATCACCGTGGCCGAGATCGGCGCGTTGAAGGTGCCGGTGGTGTACGTGCCGCTGGCCTTCGGCAACGGCGAACAGCGACTCAACGCCGTCGAGCAGGTGCAGTCCGGCGCAGCGCTGATCATCGACGAGGACGACCTGTCCGGAGCCACCATCCTGGCCCGCATCGTGCCGTTGGTGAAGGACCCCGCCGCACTGGCCGGGATGACGGCCGCGGCCGGCAGCAGTGCCACCGCCAACGCCGACGAAGTGCTCGCCCGGATCGTGCTGATGGTGGCCCGCGGGAAGAGAGCTGGGAGATGACCAACCCCGCGGTCCCCTCGGTACCGGGCGACGCGCCGGTCGCCGACGACGGCAGCTCGCTCGCGCGGGTGCACATGGTCGGCATCGGTGGCGCCGGGATGAGCGCCATCGCCAGGATTCTCGCCGACCGCGGGTTGCCGGTGTCCGGCTCGGACGCGAAGGGTTCGCACGTGTTGACCGGGTTGGCCCAGCGCGGGGTGCTCACCGCGGTCGGCCACTCCGCCGCCAACCTCGACCTGCTGCCCGGTGGTCCGACCGTGGTGGTGGTGTCCACCGCGATCCGGCTGACCAACCCGGAGGTGGTCGAGGCCCGCCGCCGCGGCATCCACGTGGTGCAGCGGGCGGTCGCCTTGGCCGCCCTGATGACCGACCACCGCAGCGTCTGCGTCGCCGGCACCCACGGCAAGACGTCGACGACTTCGATGCTCACCGTCGCCCTGCAGGCGGCCGGGCTGGATCCGTCGTTCGCCATCGGCGGGGAGCTCAACGAATCCGGTTCCGGCGCCCACCACGGTTCCGGCGACATCTTCGTCGCCGAGGCCGACGAGTCCGACGGCTCCTTCCTGGCGTTCGCCCCGCACGGCGCGATCATCACCAACCTGGAACCGGACCACCTGGATCACCACGGCACTGCCGAGGCCTACACGGCGGTTTTCTCGCAGTTCGTCGAGCGGATCGCACCGGGCGGGTTCCTGGTGCTCTGCCTCGACGACGCCGGCACCCGGACCTTGCGGGACCTGCACGCCGGTCGCCCGGGGAGCCCCCGGATCATCACCTACGGGTTCGCGCCGGAAGCCGACCTGCGGATCACCGATCACCGACCGTCCGGGCACGGCGGCACCTGCGCGGTGCAGATCGCCGGTGACGGCGGCGACCTGCTGCTGTACCTCGCGGTTCCCGGCGCCCACATGCTGTCCAACGCCGTCGGTGCCCTGGCCGCGGGCCTGGCGCTCGGTGTGCCGGCCGCGACGATGGCTGCCGGTCTGGCCGGCTACACCGGGGTCCGCCGCCGTTTCGAGTACAAGGGCCGGGCGGCCGGCGTCTCCGTCTACGACGACTATGCCCACCACCCGACCGAGGTGGCCGCCCAACTCCTGGCGGCCAGATCGGTACTCGCCGGCGCCGACTCGCCCGGCCGGTTGGTGGTGGTCTTCCAGCCGCACCTGTACTCGCGCACGGTGACCTTCGCCGCCGACTTCGCCCGCGCCCTGTCGGCTGCGGACGTGGTGGTGGTGCTGGACATCTACGGCGCCAGGGAGGATCCGGTGGCCGGGGTGACCGGTGAGCTCATCACCGGCCTGGTCCCCGGTGGGGATGGACGTCAGGTGCACTATCTGCCCTCGCTGGCCTCGGTCCCGTCCACCGTCGGTGATCTCGTCCGGTCCGGTGATCTCTTGATCACCATGGGCGCCGGTGACGTCACGATGATCGGTCCGCGACTGCTGGAATACCTGGAGCAGCGATGACGGCGACCCGGACCCGGCCGCCGGCCATGACGCCGGCCGGCTACCCTCCGTCGCACCACCGGCGGCGGTGGCCCTACCTGCTGGCCCTGTTCCTGGTCCTGGGCCTGCTCGGCGGTGCCGCCGTGGTGGTCTACCGCACGTCGGTCTTCGCCCTGCAGAACGTGCTGGTGTCCGCCCGCGGCGGCCAGCTCGGTGCCGGGGTTGACGACGCCGTCCGGTCGGCCGTGACGGTGCCACTCGGCACGGCGCTGGTCGACGTCAACCTGGCCGCGGTCCGCCGGGAAGCGCTGAGCGTCCCCCAGGTGGCGACCGCGTCGGTATCCCGACACTGGCCCAACGACCTGATGATCGTCGTGACCCAGCGGACGCCGACCGCCGTCACCAGTGCCAACGGTGCGCTGTGGCTGTTGGACGGCACCGGTTTTCCGTATCTGAAGGTGACCCGGGCGCAGGTCCCCGCCGGATTGCTGAACATCGAGTTGGCCACCCCCGGTCCGACCGACACGGCCACCGCCGCGGCCCTCGCGGTCATCGCCGAACTGAGCGCCCCGATCAGGGCGACCGTCGCGTCGGTCAGTGCCCGTTCGGCGTACGCGGTCACGCTGAATCTGCGGGACGGCCGGAGTGTGGTCTGGGGCAGTCCCGACAACGCAGCGAAGAAGGCGCAGATCTGGTCTGCCGTGCTGGCCCAACCAGGCAAGACCTACGACATCTCCGACCCGGACTACGTCAGCGTGGGCCACTGAGCGGATCCGTCGATGGCGCGTTCCCTCCGTGGGTCAGGCCATCCAGAGCTTGATGGCCAGCCCGAACCCGGCCACCGCGATGACCGTCCGCATCAAGGTCGGCGGTACCCGTCGGACGATCGCCGGACCGATGGCACCACCGATGATGCAACCAATCCCCAGCGGGATCGCCGCGGTCCAGTCGACGTGGGCGAAGAGCACGAACGCGACCGCCGCCACCGCATTCGCCACCCCGAGCAGCAGGTTCTTCGCGGCGTTGGCCGCGGGCAGCGTCTTGTCGGTCGCGAACAACAGCAGGGCCAGGATCATCACCCCGGCCGCGGCCCCGAAGTAGCCGCCGTACAGGCAGGTGAAGAACAGGCCGACCGGCACCAGCAGCTGACGTCGCCCCTCCGTCGCACCGCCGGTGACCGGCCAGGTGTGCGCACCGGATCGTGCTTCTCCGGTGATCGTGTCCGTTTCGGCACGAGGATCGCGGCCCGGTGCAGGGGGTGAGGTGGCGCCGGGGCGGTGGGAGCGGATGGCGCGGAGCCTGGGGCTGAGCAGCAGCAGCGCCGAGGCGGCGGCCACCAGGAACGGCACCAGTTCCTCGAAGGTATCGGGCGAGCCGAGCAGGAGCAGGGCCGCGCCACAGGCGCCGCCGACGACCGCCAGACCGATCCAGCGCCGGATGTCCCGGCCCTGGCCGCTCAGCTCGAGGCGTGATCCCGACACCGAACCGATGGAGCTGCCGATCAGCGCGACGGTGTTGGTGACGTTCGCCGTGACCGGCGGCAGCCCGATCGCCAGCAGCGCCGGATAGGAGATGAGCGATGCGAGACCCGCGGTGGAGCCGGTGATCCCGGAGCCGATCCCGGCGAGCACGAGGAGGGCGGAGGTGCCCAGCCCGGTGTGCCCGGCCGCGATGTCCATGATGGGTTCGACCCTACGGCTGGGTGGTCGGCGCGGAAGGACGACTGCCGGTCACGTGGACCAGGTCGGCGGCCGGTCGACCCGGCGCGGCGCGGCGCGGGGGAAAGTGTTGCCAATCCGGCGCGCCCCCGGCGCGCCTTGCACAGCCCCGACCGGTCGGCACCTATTTTCATCTTCAGAACTACTTGACATAACTATAACTATCTGGTTGAGGTTCAGGGTTCCGTCGAACCGGGTCCGGGAGACCGGAAACACCAGCGATCTGGACGAGACAGTGGTCGTCGAGATCGCGCAATGACCTGCAGTGCAAGGACAGCAAGCCAACAAGGAAGGCCAAGGCGATGACGCCACCGCACAACTATCTCGCCGTGATCAAGGTCGTCGGCATCGGCGGCGGCGGCGTGAACGCGGTCAACCGGATGATCGAGGTCGGCCTCCGCGGGGTCGAGTTCATCGCGATCAACACGGACGCGCAGGCGCTGCTGATGAGCGACGCCGATGTCAAGCTCGACGTCGGCCGCGAGCTGACCAGGGGACTGGGCGCCGGCGCGAATCCGGATGTCGGGCGCAAGGCGGCCGAGGATCATCGCGAGGAGATCGAGGAGGTCCTCAAGGGGGCCGACATGGTCTTCGTCACCGCCGGCGAGGGTGGCGGCACCGGCACCGGCGGCGCCCCCGTCGTGGCCTCCATCGCCCGCAAGCTCGGCGCCCTGACGATCGGCGTCGTCACCCGTCCGTTCGCCTTCGAGGGCAAGCGGCGCGGCGGCCAGGCCGAGTCCGGCATCCAGGAACTGCGCAACGAGTGCGACACCCTCATCGTGATCCCGAACGACCGGCTGCTGCAGCTGGGCGACCTCGGCGTCTCGCTGATGGACGCCTTCCGCTCGGCCGACGAGGTGTTGCTCAACGGTGTCCAGGGCATCACCGACCTGATCACCACCCCTGGTCTGATCAACGTCGACTTCGCCGACGTCAAGTCGGTCATGGCCGGTGCCGGTACCGCGTTGATGGGTATCGGCTCGGCGCGCGGCGAGGGCCGGGCGGTCCAGGCCGCGGGCAAGGCGATCAGCTCGCCGCTGCTCGAGGCCTCGATGGACGGTGCGCACGGTGTGCTGCTCTCCATCGCCGGCGGTTCCGACCTCGGCCTCTTCGAGATCAACGAGGCAGCGTCGCTGGTTCAGGAAGCCGCCCACGAGGACGCCAACATCATCTTCGGAACGGTCATCGACGATTCGCTCGGCGACGAGGTGCGGGTGACGGTGATCGCCGCGGGCTTCGATTCCACCCCACAGATCGTCGGACCGGACCGCAGGGCCACCCGCACCATCGCAGACGCCTCGGCCGGTGAGGTCCGGCAGCAGCCGGCCGGGCCACCGGACCAGGGTCAGCAGCAGGGCGGCTACCAGCCGGCCCCGCAGGCTGCCTACGTGCCGAACACGCCGGCCGCCGCGCCGCCGTCGGCCAACGGCAATGGCAACGGGCACGGCATGTCGCACCGCCAAGGTCGCCCGATCGAGGATGACGACGATGTGGACGTGCCGCCCTTCATGAAGCGCTGATGACCGACGAGCGCCGTCGCCGGAACGTGATGGCGCTCGTCGACGTCACCAGCCGGTACGGCCTGCGCGGGGCCGTCGGTGTGTCGGAGCCGCCCTACGACTCGTTCAACCTCGGGTCCGGGGTGGCCGATGACCTGGATGCGGTGCGGGCCAACAGGTCGGCGCTGGCCACAGAGCTGGGCCTGGAGCCGGGCCGGCTGATCTTCATGAATCAGGTTCACGGCGTCGACATCGCCCAGGTATCCGGCCCGTGGTCGGGTCCCGTCCCGCAGGTCGACGGAATGGTCAGTGTGGCAACCGATATCGGTCTGGTCGTGCTGGTGGCGGACTGTGTGCCGGTGCTGGCGGCCGACCGTACGGCGGGGGTGATCGGGGCTGCGCACGCCGGTCGGCTGGGCGCCGCGGCCGGCATCGTGCCCGCGCTGTTCGCCGCGATGATCGACTTCGGAGCCACCCCGGCCCATCTGGAAGCCCTTGTCGGACCGGCGATCTGCGGGAAATGTTACGAGGTCCCCGAACACATGCGAGACGAGGTCGACGCTCGACTGCCGGGGTCGGCCTGCACCACGTCGGCCGGCACGGCCGGCCTCGACCTGCGGGCGGGCATCATCGGGCAGCTGCGCGCGCTCGGCGTCGGGACGATCGAGCTCGACGCGCGCTGTACCCGGGAGGACCCGGAACTGTTCAGCCATCGGCGGTCCGCGCCGACGGGTCGGTTCGCCGCCGTCGTCCGTCAGTGAGCACCACCGGATCGCCGGAGTTGACCCTCGGGGCCAGTCTGGTCGGGGTCGCAGTTGGTCGGGCGCAGTTGGTCGGGCGCAGTTGGTCGGGTGCAGTGGTCGGGGCTCAGAGTGGCGGGTCGATCTCTGGCGGGTCGATCTCGACCGATCTGCGGCGCCAGGCGCTGCCCGTCCCCGCCGTCCCGACCGGATCTTTCAATTCGTCGCCCGGTGGCGGTGTGTCGCACCGCGTTCGGTGCCGACACGGCCGATAACCTCAGCACCAGTTGTAGTTCCGGCGCACTCCGTGCCGGCCGAGGAAGGAACAGACCAATGGGATCGTGGCGCAAGGTCGGGGCTTTCCTCGGACTGGTTCCGGACGACAGCAACCCCTACGACAGCGAGTCGTACGACGGTGCCGGATACGAGGGCACCGACTACGACCGCCATGGCGCCGACGCCGGTTACGACGACCAGCGCGGCGGTTACTCGAACAGTTATCCGGAGGGCGGCTATGGCGACCGGAAGGTCGACGCCCACGCGGCGGACGGCTACCGCGACGCCGACCCGGTTCGTTCCGCACCGGCCGCCGCCCGGTCCGCGCGGCGCACCTTCGGCACCGAGCCGGTCACCCAGGGAGCCCTTGCCATGAAAGCCGATCAGCGTCGTGAGCCGGACACCAGCACGGCATCCCGACCGGCCAGCGTGAAGCTCACCGGCTTCGGCGAGGCCCGTATCGTCGGGGAGAAGTACCGCGACGGCCAGTCTGTGATCCTGGACATGACGGGGATGTCGGACTCGGACGCCCGCCGTCTGGTGGACTTCTCCGCCGGCCTTGCCTTCTCGCTGCGTGGCTCGATCGAGAAGGTCGCCCCGAAGGTCTTCATGCTGCTCCCGGCCGAGGCCGACATCGCCGGCGGTGCCGAGAATGCGCTCGAGAACGCCCGCGCCTACGTGGGTGGATACGCCGGCCGCTGACGCCGTGAATCCTGCGTGGATCCGCTTGTCCGGCTCGGTGCGGCAAGGTTACGTGCCGAAATCAGGTAAAAGTAGAGAGTGAACATCGTCTGGCAGATCGCGTATCTGCTGCTGTGGATCTTCCGGCTGTTGCTGATCGGCCGGATCGTCATCGAGATCGTGCGTGCGATCGCCAAGAACTGGCGTCCGATCGGCCGGCCGGCTGCTTCGATGGAAATTTTGTATGCCAGTACCGACCCTCCGGTGAAACTGTTTCGCAGGGTGATCCCGACGGTGCGGCTCGGCGGGGTAGGGTTCGACCTCAGCGTTATCGTTTTGTTGATCGTCGTTGCCATTCTGATGAGCGTGACCTCGAACCTGGCCTTCAGTTCTGCCTGAGAGCGCTCATCGTCATCGTCACCGTTGACATCGCCACGCAAGGAGTTAGCAATGCGGCTCACGCCAGCCGACGTGCACAACGTCGCGTTCAAAAAGCCCTCGATCGGTAAGCGGGGATACGACGAGGACGAAGTCGACGCGTTCCTCGATCTCGTCGAGGCCGAGCTCAGCAGGCTCATCGAGGAGAACAACGAGCTGACCCAGCGGCTGTCTACGGCTCAGTCTGGTGGCTTCGCGGCGGCCGCTCCGGCCGAGCCCGTCCAGGCCCACGAGCCGGAAGCTGTGCAGCAGTACCTCGACCAGGCCCCGGTGGAGACGCAGCACGACCACGAGGCCGCCGAAGCACCGGCCCCCGTCGAGCAGGCCGCCCCCGTCGCGGAGGTGGCCGCCGTCGCTGCAGTCGCCGATGCCGGTCCGGCCGCACACCACGTCCAAGCCGCGCGCCTGCTGGGCCTCGCCCAGGAGACGGCGGAACGTCTGACGTCGGAGGCCGAAGCCGAAGCCGCCACCACCAGGGCCACCGCCAAGGCGGAGTCCGAGAAGCTGGTCGGCGACGCCCAGGCCGAGGCGCACCGCCTGGTCACCGAGGCGCAGGGCAAGTCGGACACCATGGTGGACGAGGCCACGGCCAAGGCTGAGGCGCTCGAGCGGGACAGCCGGATCCGCGCCGACGCCATGGACCGCGAGGCCCAGGGCAAGTACTCGCAGGTCATGGGTCAGCTGACCGAGCAGCGCACCACGCTCGAGAAGAAGATCGACGATCTCCGCGTCTACGAGCGGGAGTACCGCAGCCGCCTCAAGAGCTGGATCACCGATCAGCTCGGCCAGTTGGACGAGGGCGGAGCCGCCGAAAACAGCGAGCAGCCGGTGACCCAGGGCGCAGAGTAGGATCTCGCACTGGATGTGCACCACGAGGCGCTGACCCGGCCATCACCGGCGAGCCTTTCGGAAGAACGATGCGCAAGTCCCCGACTTCGGTCGGGGGCTTTGCGCGTTCATTAGAACCGAACGGGACCTGGCCCGAGACAGCCGGATGAACGAAGTGGCCCCCTCGCGCAGCGCGCGTGCGGCGGGCAAGTGGGGTGGTACCGCGGTATCGGCTGATTCGGCCGGCATCGTCCCCGCAGCCGGAGATGCTGTGTGTGGACGAGAGGTATCAGATGTCAGGCAGTGCTCACCCCAACGACCGAGCGGGTTACCCGTTGGCCGGCGATACCGGCGTGTCCGGGCGCCCGGATTTCCCCGCCGCCGAGGCCGCGGTCCTCGATTACTGGAAGTCGGACGGCACCTTCCAGGCCTCGATCGACCAGCGCGAGGCCGGCGAGAACGGCGCCAACGAGTTCGTCTTCTACGACGGACCCCCGTTCGCGAACGGACTGCCGCACTACGGCCACCTGCTGACCGGATACGTCAAGGACGTCGTGCCGAGGTACCAGACGATGCGGGGCCGTCGGGTCGAGCGTCGTTTCGGCTGGGACACCCATGGGCTGCCGGCGGAGCTGGAGGCCGAGCGGCAGCTGGGCATCAAGGGCCGCGGCGAGATCCTGGCCATGGGCATCGAGAGGTTCAACGACGCCTGCCGCGAATCGGTGATGCGGTACGCCAACGAGTGGCAGGAGTACGTCACCAAGCAGGCTCGCTGGGTTGACTTCGACAACGACTACAAGACGCTCGACCCGAACTACATGGAAAGCGTGCTCTGGGCCTTCAAGACTCTGCACGACAAGGGCTACGTCTACGAGGGCCAGCGCGTGCTCCCGTATTGCTGGGTCGACGAGACCCCGTTGTCCAACCACGAGCTGAAGATGGACGACGACGTCTACCAGCAGCGGCAGGATCCCTCCGTCACGGTCTGGGTGCGGTTGCAGAGCGGTGAACGGTTGATGGCCTGGACCACCACGCCGTGGACGTTGCCGAGCAACCTGGC
Organism: Nakamurella sp.; assembly: GCA_965277305.1. GTDB lineage: Bacteria > Actinomycetota > Actinomycetes > Mycobacteriales > Nakamurellaceae > Nakamurella. Next base: position 113,863 of record CBDICH010000002.1, read on the forward strand.
CATGGCGGTCGGCCCGGATCTGGACTATGTCGTCGTCGAGTTCGCAGGCGAGGGGTACATCCTGGCCGAGGCGCGCCTGGCGGCCTACACCCGCGAGCTGGGCGAGGACATCGCCGAGCACGTCGTCGACCGGCTCAAGGGCAGCGAACTGGTCGGGCGCGACTACGACCCGCTCTTCCCGTTCCTGACCGATGTCGCGATGTTCGGGACGCAGGCCGCCTTCCGGGTGATCGCCGCCGACCATGTCACCACCGAGGACGGCACCGGCGTCGTGCACATGGCCCCCGCCTATGGCGAGGAGGACCAGTTCGCCTGTGAGGCCGCCGGCATCCCGACCATCCTGACGGTCGACGACCGGGCCAGGTTCACCTCGATCGTGCCGCCCTACGAGGGGATGCAGGTCTTCGACGCCAACCCCTTCGTCATCGAGGATCTGAAGAAATCTGGCCATCTCATCAGACGGGAGACCTACGAGCACAGCTACCCGCACTGCTGGCGCTGCCGCAATCCGCTGATCTACAAGGCGGTCTCGTCCTGGTTCGTCGAGGTGACGAAGTTCCGCGACCGGATGGTGGAGCTCAACCAGCAGATCACCTGGGTGCCCGAGCACATCAAGGACGGCCAGTTCGGCAAGTGGCTGGCCAACGCCCGCGACTGGTCGATCAGCCGGAACCGCTTCTGGGGCAGCCCGATCCCGGTCTGGAAGTCCGACGACCCGGCCTATCCACGGGTCGACGTCTACGGCTCCATCGCCCAACTCGAGGCCGACTTCGGCACCACCGTCACGGACCTGCACCGACCGTACATCGACGATCTCACCCGGCAGAACCCGGACGATCCGACCGGTCGCTCCACCATGCGCCGCGTCACCGACGTGCTCGACGTGTGGTTCGACTCCGGGTCGATGCCCTACGCCCAGGTGCACTACCCGTTCGAGAATCGGGAGTGGTTCGAGGGCGCTGATGGCTCGGGTGGGTCGGGTGGGCAGCGGGCAGGCCATTTTCCCGGCGACTTCATCGTCGAGTACATCGGCCAGACCCGCGGCTGGTTCTATCTGATGCACGTGTTGGCCACCGCGCTGTTCGACCGTCCGGCATTCAAGACTGTCATCAGTCACGGCATCGTGCTGGGTGACGACGGCCGGAAGATGTCGAAGTCGCTGCAGAACTATCCGGACGTCAACGAGGTCTTCGCCCGCGACGGGTCCGACGCGATGCGCTGGTTCCTGATGTCCTCGCCCATCCTGCGTGGCGGCAACCTCATCGTCTCGGAGACCGGCATCCGGGAGAGCGTGCGCCAGGCCGTGCTTCCGCTCTGGAACGCCTGGTACTTCCTGACGCTGTACGCGGGTGCGGCCGGCAAGACCGGACGTCTCCGCACGGATTCCGTCGACGTGCTGGACCGGTACATCCTGGCCAAGACCTCGACCCTGGTGGACGAGATCACCGGCCAGCTGGACGTCTACGACATCGCCGGCGCCTGCAACTCGCTTCGAAGCTTTCTGGAGGTGCTGACCAACTGGTACGTCCGACGGTCCCGGCAGCGGTTCTGGGACGGAGACGACGACGCCATCGACACGCTGCACACGGTGCTGGAGACCGTCTGCCGGGTGGCGGCCCCCCTGCTTCCGCTGACCACCGAGCAGATCTGGCGCGGCCTGACCGGGGAACGCTCGGTGCACCTGACCGATTGGCCCAGCTCGGACGGATCGGCCGGGTTGCCCGCGGACGCCGAACTGGTGGCGGCGATGGACGAGGCCCGCGAGGTCGCCTCGGTGGCCCTGTCGCTGCGCAAGGGCGCCAAGCTGCGGGTCCGGCAGCCGTTGGCCGCGCTCACCGTGGCGTCGCCGGCCCATGAGCGGCTGCGACAGTTCTCGGCGCTGCTCGCGGACGAGGTCAACGTGCGCTCGGTGGACATCACGCCGGTCGGGGACGGCGATGACGACCGCGTCGAACGGAAGTTGGCGGTCAACGCCCGCGCGGCCGGCCCGCGGCTGGGTCGGCAGGTCCAGCAGGTGATCGGTGCGGCCAAGAAGGGCGACTGGTCGGTGGTCGACGACGTGGTGACCGTGGGGGGCGTCGAGCTCGTGGACGGTGAGTACACCCTGGACCTGGTCGCCTCCGGCAGCGGCACCGACGTGATCGGTGTGCTGCGGTCCGGTGGGTTCGTCTCGCTGGACACCGTGCTGGACGACGAACTGATCGCCCAGGGCGGCGTCAACGATCTGCTCCGGCTCATCCAGCAAGCCCGCAAGGACGCCGGGTTCGACGTGTCCGACCGGATCAGCCTGGCCCTGCAGGTCCCGGACGAGCTGTGGACGGCTGTCGACGCGCGCCGCGAGCAGGTGGCGGGCGAAACGCTGGCGCTGGGTATCGGCCGGGTGCCGCACATCGAGGCCACCGGCTCCCACGTGCTGGCCGGCGAGGTCGGCGACGGGATGAAGGTCGTCATCTCGGTGGCCCTCGCCGCCAAGTAACTCTGCGGTGCTGTCTGCGTACCTGCCCGCCCACCGTGGGCAGGTACGCCGAACCGCGTCTGTTCCGCCCGAGAACCCCAAGATGCCGCGTGGCGTTTGCCCAACACACACCTCAATCACGCCGTGTGCGTAGTCTTGTGCGCGCACGATCGCTCGGACAGCCGCACAATGACGTGCGCACAAGAGCGGAACGACGAACGAGGTTGAGCAGATGGTCAAGAGCGACGCTGGGTCCGCACAGGTGCAGTACGGCCGGCCGAAGCATTTCCTGCTGCACGTCAGCGACACCCACTTCGTCGGTAACGGACTGCTCTACGGGTCGGTCGATGTGGAGGCGCACCTGACGGAGCTGCTCGCCCAGTTCGAGAACAGCTACGCCCGGCCGGAGGCCATCGTGGTCACCGGCGACCTCGCCGACACCGGCGATCCGGCCGCCTACCGACGACTACGCGCGATCGTGGAGCCGATCGCACTCCGCCTGGGTGCCAGAGTGATCTGGGTGATGGGCAATCACGACAGCCGGGCCGCCGTCCGGGTGTGCCTGCTGGACGAGGAGCCGTCGGTCGAGCCGGTGGATCAGGTGCACTGGCTGGGCGGCCTGCGGGTGATCAACCTCGACACGTCGGTACCGGGACGGCACCACGGCGAGGTGAGCGCCGATCAGTTGGCCTGGTTGGCCGCAGAACTGGCCACACCGGCGCCGGACGGCACCATCCTGGCCATGCACCACCCGCCGGTGCCGAGCGTGCTGGATCTCGCGGTGCTGGTCGAACTGCAGGATCAGCGCGAGCTCGCCGCCGTTCTCGCCGGCAGCGACGTCCGGTCCATCCTGGCCGGTCACCTGCACTACTCCACGATGGCCACCTTCGCCGGGGTCACCGTGTCGGTCGCCGCGGCCAGTTGCTACACCCAGGATCTGGGTGTCGCGGCGGGCGCCATGCGGAGCCGCGACGGGGGCCAGGCGATCAACCTGGTGCACGTCTACGACCACACGGTGATGCATTCGGTCGCCCCGCTGGGCAGTTTCCCGGTGCTGCAGACGGTGTCGGCCGAGGATGCGGCGGCTCAGCTGGAGAACGCCGGGATCTCCTTGCCACCGATTTCCGTCTCGGCCTTCTCCCACGGTGCGGCCAGCGCGAAGTAACGGTCCAGGAACAACCGCACAGCGGCGGCTCGCTCGTCGGCGGGTACCTCCGGAAAGCTGCCGTCATTGAGGCAGAAGCAGTCGAAAGACCTCTTGCGGAGCAATTTGTCCAGGCTTCGCAGGCCGGCTCCGGTGGTCGTGTCGACGTATTCCGCGGTGGCGCTCTCGTTGCGCAGAGCCCGCCCGGTGAGCAGTGCGTAGTAGTGGTAGAGCGAGTTGGTCACCGAGATATTGGTGCTGGCCCGGAAGGTGCTGGCCATGGTGGATCTGAACTCCGCGGCGAACTCCTTTTCCATCTCGGCCATCACTGATTTACGCAGCGGGACGGCCGCGTGTTCCAGGTGGCGAGTCGTGAGTTTGCCGAATCGCTTGTTCAACAGCTGGCGATTGACGCGCGCAGCATTCTCGAAACCACTTCGTTCGGCATTGTTCTCGCCGAGTCCGATTCGATTCGGCCCCTCGAGGAACTTGGTCAGGCCACCAGAGGTGAAGAAGAGCTCGGGCCGCACCGGGCGCCCGAAGAACATGTCGTCGTTGGAATAGATGAAATGCTCCGACAGACCGGGGATGTGGTGCAGCTGGCTTTCCACCGCCATCGAATTGTGGGTCGGCAGTGCAGAGGTGTCGGAGAAGAAATCCTCGCTGCGCATCACCGTGACCTGCGGGTGCTCGTCGAGCCACGACGGGCGGTCCGAGTCGGTGACGATGTAGATGTTCCTGATCCACGGGGCGAACATGTGCACCGACCGCAAGGCGTATTTCAGTTCGTCGAGTTGGCGGAAGCGGGCCTCGCTGTCGTCGCCGTCGCCCACCACGTAGCTGGCCATTCTCTTGGCCCTGGCCTTCTGCCATTCGAGCGAGCCCGCGTCCACCCAGGAGAACACGATGTCGATGTCGAAGGTGATGTCGTCGGCGAAGTCGGCGAACATGTTCTCGAGCGTCGGCCAGGTATGCCCGTAACGCTCGACCGTCGTCCGCACCAGCGGCTCGGTGATCCATTCGCGGCGGGTCAGCCTGTTCTCGGTCGGCGGCTTCGTCCGGCCCTTGCGGAACGACCACAGTTCGAGCTGCATACCGTTGGCCGAGCCGTAGCGCAGGCCGCCACGTAGCTCGATGCGCGGCCGGAACAGCCGGAAGACCTTGGCCTTCGGAGTGTCGGACAGGGCACCGGCCCCGACCAGCACCGCGGTCGACTTCTTCTCGCCGATGGCCTTCGAGTAGAGCGGTTCGCCCGAGGCCGCCACCGTCAGGGCATCGGTCAGCCGCGCCCGCGCCCGCTTGTCGACGGCCAGTACCGGGCGATCGCCGTCCCCGCGGACCAGCAGATAGTCGATCTCCGCCGCGTCGAGCGCGTCCCGGACGAACAACAGGTCCTCGATGGTCGCCTCCTCCGGGGTGAGCCTGTCGTTGACCAGCGAGAACCGTCCGTCGACCAACAGGATGTCTTCTCTGGCCAGCAGTTGGGGCCAGGTTTCGCCGGACACGTGCGATCGGGTCGGATCAACGATGATGATGACGCTCCCAGGGGTCGGATGACATGGACGGCGGGCATGGACGACAGGCTCCTCGCCGTTGTCACGCGAGCTCGGTCTCCCCCCATCATGACCCCTCATTGTTTCGTGCTTTACCAACGCAAAGGGCGCCGGGGTGCGACCGCCGTCGGGTGGCCAGGCTGCGACGCCGGGTCACGCCGGGGCGTCAGGCGCCGAGTTGTGCGGCCAGTTCGGCCAGGGTGGGGGAGCAGCCCGCCTCGATCTTCCGGTCGGCCAGGTCGTCGCCCCGGGTGGGCCCCTGGTTGATGATCACGATCGGGATGCCGCGCCGCCGCGCGAGGCGGACGAAACGAAGGCCGGACATCACGGTCAGCGACGAGCCGGCCACCAACATGGCCGACGACTGTTCGACCACCTCGAAGCAGTGCTGGACCACCGGTTTGGGCACGCTGTCCCCGAAGAACACCACGTGCGGTTTGAGCACGCCGGCGCACCGCACGCAGGCAGCCACCCGGAATCCGGTGGTGTCGTCGAACTCCACGTCGCCATCGGGTGCACTGACGAGGTCCAGGTTCTGCCCGAAGCCGGGGTTGAGCTCGTCGAGGCGACGGTGCAATTCGACACGCGGCGTGATCTGCCCGCAGTTCAGGCAGATCACCTCGTCCACCCGGCCATGCAGGTCGACCACCCGCCGACTGCCGGCCTGCTCATGCAGACCGTCCACATTCTGGGTGATCAGCTCGCTCAGATACCCGGCCGTTTCCAGTGCGGCGAGGGCGAAATGGCCCCGGTTGGGCTCCGCCGAACCCATCCGGCTCCATCCGAGATGGCTTCTGGCCCAGTACCTCTGCTGAGCAACCGGCCCGGAGCGGAAGTCCGAGATGGTCATCGGAGCGCGCACCGGTGCACCGGGACCGCGGTAGTCCGGGATGCCCGAATCGGTGGACATGCCGGCTCCGGTCAGAACGACCACCGAACCGCCCGCGACCAGGTCGACAGTGGCTGCGAAGGCACTCTCGTCGTGGCGAGGGACCGAGGCGATCAGGGCACGAGGGTGGTCGACAGGGCGGGTCACGGGCACCTCTCCGAGAGTACGCGCGCGGGACTTTATCGATACTGATTCGCGTTACAGCAGACAGTCGAGAGCTCAGGGCCCTAGGGCCGGAGCGAGAGAGAGGTCATGATGAAGAACAACATCCATCCGGACTATCACCAGGTCGTCTTCCGTGATTCGAGTACCGGAGACGAATTTCTGACCAGGTCCACAGTTTCCGGCAAGGACACCGTCCGGATCGCCGACGGCAGCAGCGTCCCGCTGATCACCGTCGATGTGACCAGTGCGTCCCACCCGTTCTGGACCGGTAACGCCCGGGTCGTCGACACCCAGGGCCAGATCCAGAAGTTCCACCAGCGATACGGGACCCGTACCCGCTGACCCCGCTGACCTCGCCGAGCTTGCCGCGGCGTTGCCGCGGGTGATTCTCTGGACCGACGCGCCCTGACCAGGAGCGCGTCGGTCCGGAACTCGGGGAGTCGATCGCGTGCGCCAGCTCTACGTCATCGGTATCGGAGCGGGCGACCCGGAGCAGATCACCGTCCAGGCCATCGCCGCCCTCAACCGGGTCGACGTCTTCTTCGTGGCCGACAAGGGCCCCAGCAAGGAGGACCTGACCACGCTGCGCGCGGAGATCTGTCGCCGGTACATCACCGAGCAGCCCTACCGCATCGTCGAAGTCCCGGATCCCGAGCGGGACAGGACCGAGCGGGTCGCCAGCGCGTCCGGTTACCAGGTTGCGGTCGACGACTGGCACGAGCGCCGCGCGGCGAGCTACGAGCAGATCATGCTGGCCGAGTTGCGGCCGGGGGAGAACCCGGGGTTCCTGGTCTGGGGCGATCCCGCCCTCTACGACAGCACGATCCGCATCGTCGAGAGGCTGCAGACCCGCGGCGCACTGGACTTCGACTACCAGGTCGTGCCGGCGATCAGCAGCGTGCAGAGCCTGGCGGCAGCTCACCGGATCGTCCTCAACCGCATCGGTGAACCCATCCACATCACCACCGGGCGGCGGCTGCGGGACGGTCTGCCTCCCGGGTTGGACAACGTGGTGGTGATGCTCGACGGGGACCTGGTGTGCCGCACGTTCACCGAGCCGGGTCTGCAGATCTACTGGGGCGCATACCTCGGCACCCCTGATCAGCTCCTGGTCGCCGGTCCGCTGCGCGAGGTCATCGCCGAGATCGAGTCGGTGCGGGCCGAGGCCAGGGCCAGGAAGGGCTGGATCATGGACACCTATCTGATCCGTCGGCCGGTCCCGCACCAGACCTGACAGTGCGCCGGCTCAGGCCTGATCAGCCTCGGACCGGGTGACCGGCTCCTCCGCCCGCCCGTCCGGACGCCGGCGGAGGCCCGAGTCGCTGATGGTGAAGAACGCCAGCACACCGCCGGAGGCGCACAGTGCGCCGGCAATCAGCACTGCCCGGTGGAAGCCGGCGGACAGCAGCACCGGGTCGGTGTAGGCCGCGGGCGTGATCCCGGCAAGGGCCGGTAGCACGGCCACGGCCAGCAGTCCGGCGATCCGGGCCACATCGTTGTTGACGGCGGAAGCGACGCCGGTCTGGTGATCGGGTGCGGCCGCAAGCACGGACGAGGTCAACGGCGCGACCGTGCCCGCCATGCCCACGGCAAAGATCAGTACCGCCGGGAGCACGTCCGCGAGGTAGGTGGCGTCCGCGTTCAGCCGCGAGAACATCGCGATGCCGGTGCCGGCGATGATCGGCCCGATGGTCATCGGCCAGCGGGGTCCGATGCGCTGCGCGAGCCGCCCGCCCTTCGCCGACAGCAGCAGCATCACCACGGTCAGCGGCAGCAGCGCCGAGCCCGCCTCGACGGGGGAGAACCCACACACCAACTGGAGCTGGACCGGCAGCAGGAACAGGCCGCCGGTCAGGGCCGCGTACACCGCGAACGTCACCAGGTTGGCCGCGGTGAACTGCCGGACGGCGAACAAGCCCAACGGCAGCAACGGATCCGGGTGTCGGCCCTCGAACAGGATGAAGCCGGTGAGCAGCAACACCCCCAGCGCGGTACTGGCGATCGTGTAGGGCGGCCACCCACCGGCCGGCCCCTCGGTCAGGCCGAAGACGAAGGCACCCAGACCGAGGAAGGCCAGCGCGGCGCCGACCACGTCCAATTTGCCGGTGGCCTGCGAGTCCCTGGTCTCCGGGATGAACCTGCGAGCGGTGATGACCACGACGGCGGCCAGCGGGATGTTGATCAGGAACACCAACCGCCAGCCCCACGGCGCCACCCCGACCAGTACGCCGCCCAGCACGGGACCGATGGCGGTGGCAACCCCGCCGAGACCGGACCAGGCGCCGACGGCGGTGGCTCGGTCCTCGCGGCGGAAGACGGACTGCAGGATCGCCAACGACCCCGGCGTCAGCAGGGCGGCCCCAACCCCCTGCAGGGCCCGCATGATCACCAGCACGGTGGCGTTCGGAGCCGCACCGCACAGGACGGAGGCGACGGTGAACCAGACCACGCCGACCAGGAAGATCCGGCGTCTACCCATCCGGTCGCCGAGAGATCCGCCGAGCAGCAGCAGGCCGGAGAGCGTGAGGGTGTAGGCGTTCAGCGTCCACTGCAGGCTGGTCAGCCCGGCGCCGAGGTCCTGCCCGATACGGGGCAGCGCCACGTTGACCACGGTGCCGTCGAGCTGTGCGAGCCCGCTGCCGAGCACGGTCGCCAGCAGCACCCACCGAGCCTGCGGGCTGCCGTACGCAAGCGGTTCCGCGGCGGTGGCCGGTACCGTGGAGATTCCGTCCTCCGGTGTTGGCATAATTCTCCTCAGGCGGGGTATATCGCCTTCCCGAACGGGTAGGTGAAGCGTTTCACCTGTCCAACCCTAAACCGCGTGCAGGCGGTCCCGGTTGCGCACGACCAGCCTGCCCGGCGCCACCGATCCGCCCGTCCCACGAACGCGACCACACCCCGAGGAGCCGCCAGATGAGCAAGGACGGCGATCGCACCGGCCCCGACTCGCCGACGGAGTCGTCCCGGGAGCCGGACGAGTTCGACTCGCTGGTACTCGACGAGCACTTCATCGCCGGCGGAATCCCGGAAGCGTCGCTGGCCGACCATCAGCGCGCCCTCCCGGCGCGTCCCCTCCAACGGCCGCGTCCACCGCAACCCGATCCGTTCAGCACGCCGACCAGCGGTCCCGGCGGTCTGCACGGGTGGACTCCGCGGGGCAGCGGTCGCGAGATGCGGTCGACCGGCCTGCTGCTGGGCAGTGCGGCACTCGTCGTGCTCCTGGTCGTGATGACCGGATTCATGCACATCGGGCCGGGTCTGGGCGGGGCCGCGGGCGCGGTGACGGTGCTGCCCACCGCGACCGAGATCGCCGGCAGCGCGGACCCGGTCCAGCCCTCGGTGGTCGGCCTGTCCGCGATGACTCCGGTGGGGACGTGCTTCGACGTCAAGGCGTCGTCGAAGTTCGTCGAGACCCAGCCGTGCTCGCAGGCCCACGACTACGAGCTGGTCAACCTCGAGCTGGCCAGCGGGACGAACAGTGCGTATCCGGCGGCTTCGTACTGGTCCGGTATCGTGCAGGACCAGTGCAACCGGGAGCTGCAGTCCTACCTCGGGTCGGCGTCGAGCCAGCCGGCCACAGTGGCAGCCGAGCACTTCGGTCCGTCACAGGCAAGCTGGGCGGCCGGCGACCGCACGATCTACTGCGTCGCCCATTCCACGCCGGCCATGGTCGGCAGCCTCTACGGGCTCGGCGCGGGCGGCGGCGCACAGACCGGCTGAGGTCGGCCCGCCGTCACCCGCGCGGAGCAGGATCGGGCGGCTCAGACGCCGGCGGCCCGAACGTGGATGCCGTGGGCGATGTCCGACGGAAGTTCGGTAGTGGTCGCGCCGTCGATCACCAACAGGGCGTGGTCACGGGTGATGAACTCCAGCACCGCGCCGGGCTTGATTCCGCCGCGCTGCAGCCGGTCCATCACACCCGGCTGGTTCTGGACGATCTCGATGATCCGGCGAACCTCGAACTTTCCGCCCCTCGCGGCCGCGGCGTCCGCGCCGATCAGGTCGGCATGGGTCTCGGTCACCGCGGGCTGATCGACGCCCAGCTCCTGGAGTCCGGGAATCGGGTTGCCGTAGGGCGAGATCTGCGGATGCCCGAGCAGCGCCACGAGCCGTTGCTCGACCTCTTCGCTCATCACGTGTTCCCAGCGGCACGCCTCGACGTGGACGTCGCGCCAGTCGAGCCCGATGACGTCCAGCAGCAGCCGTTCGGCGAGCCGGTGTTTGCGCATCACGGAGACCGCGCGTTCGCGCCCCAGGTCGGTGAGTTCGAGGTGGCGGTCGTCGGAGACCATCAGCAGTCCGTCACGCTGCATCCGCGCAACCGTCTGGCTGACGGTGGGCCCGCTCTGGTTGAGACGCTCCGCAATTCGGGCGCGCAGAGGAAAGATGCCCTCCTCCTCGAGCTCGAAGATGGTGCGGAGGTACATCTCGGTGGTGTCGATCAAGTCGTTCAAGTCGGCGACCCCTTCTATGAGCTCCGATCCTACCCGGCACGGTGCCTCCGGCCGTGCCCGCAGGATCACCCCTGCGCGAACACCTGATGGCTCGAGTCGCGGCGCGGGGGGCGATCAACGAGCGCTCAACCACATAGCATTCATGCCGCACCACTGTTCACATCGCCCACTCACCCCATGTGGACGATGACGAACCGCCCGACGTACTGCAAGTGTTCATCGGTGATACATCTTCGAGTCCGCTGCGTGCCTGGCATTCGGCTTCTCGGATAAAACGGAATCCACGAGAAACGGACACGCAATGACCGATATCGCGCCCACCCCGGTAGAACCGCGCGGCGGACTACCCCGCGGGGTGGTCATCGTCCTGGGCATCGCCGCTGGCGTGGTCATCCTGGCCGGTATGCATTCCGTTGCCGGAATCCTGGCGCCGGTGTTCATGGCCGTCGTGCTGGTGATCTGCGTATACCCGTTGCGCGCCTACCTACTTCGCAAGCGCGCCCCCGGCTGGCTGGCCACGCTGCTGGTGGTCATCGTCATCTATGCCATTCTGATCGGTCTGGTGCTGTCCTTCGTCATCGGGGTGACCAGGTTCGCCGCGCTGTTGCCGCAGTACCAGGCACAGATGACGGAGACCATCGATCACCTCAAGAACGGTCTGGCCAACCTCGGGGTCAGCAAGTCCCAGGTCACCGCGGCGGTCAAGAACATCAATCCGGCCACCGTGCTGAACGCGGTCGGCAGCCTGGTTTCCAGTGTCACCGGGGTGGCGACGAACCTGCTGTTCATCCTCGTGCTGGTGCTGTTCATGGGTGTCGACGGCAGCGTGTTCCCGAACCGGATGAAGAACGTCCCCATCCCGCGCGCGGCGGTGTTGGGCGCGCTGCAGTCCTTCGCCTGGGGTACCCGCAAGTACTTCGTGGTGGCCACGGTTTTCGGTGGCATCGTCGCGTTGATCGACTGGGTGGCCCTGCTCATCTTCGCCATCCCGGCTGCCGGGCTGTGGGCGCTGCTGGCCTTCGTCACCAACTACATCCCCAACATCGGTTTCATCATCGGACTCGTTCCGCCGGCGTTGCTGGCCCTGGTGACCGGCGGCGTGAGCAAGATGGTCGCGGTGATCGTCGTGTACTGCATCGTCAACTTCATCATCCAGTCGGTACTCCAACCGAAATTCGTCGGTGATGCCGTCGGCCTGACCACCACGATGAGTTTCCTGTCGTTGATCATCTGGACCTTCGTGCTCGGGCCGCTCGGCGCGATCCTGGCGATCCCGGTGAGCCTGCTGGTCAAGGCCATCCTCATCGACTCCGACCCGAACGCCAAGTGGCTGCAACTGTTCTTCGGCGACGAACCCGTCCACACGGCGAAAGACCCCAACCGGCCGAAGAAGCACATCTTCAAAAGACGCCATCCGGCCCAGACGGCAGTAGATGTTGGCGCCGCACCGGCCGTCTGAGGTCCGCGCATGAGACTGAGACGACGACCCGGACCGCCTGTCCGGTACGAGGATCTGAGCCGGAAGCAGCGCCGCCGGCAGGTGATCCTGATGTTGGCCCAGACGATGGTCTGGGCGGTGCTGGCGATCGCGATCTACTACTGGTTGCCGCTGAAGCGGTCGGTGGATGACGGACTCGGGGTCCTGATCATCGGCCTGGTGCTGTTCTGTGTGGTGCTGGCGATCCAGGTCAGGTCGATCGTCGGATCGAGCTTTCCCAGAATCAAGGCGATCGGGGCGCTCGGGGTCGGAATTCCGCTGCTGCTGGTGGTGTTCTCGTCGGTCTACTACATGATCGAGAACGCCGACCCGGGCAGCTTCACCCAGCCATTGGACAAGACCGGCGCGCTGTATTTCACCATCACGGTGTTCACCACCGTCGGGTTCGGCGACATCGCGCCGCTTTCCTCGTTGGGGCGAATCTTCGTCAGCATCCAGATGGTGCTGGACCTGGTGGTCATCGGCATCATCGCCAAGGTGGTGCTCGGTGCGGTGCAGATCGGGCTGCACCGTCGATCGTCGGAAAGTCCCTCCTCTGCCAGCAGTGTCAGCGACATCGACCAGCCCCTGGCGGTCGAGGATCCGATGGACACCACGTCCTGATGGATCGACCGTAGCGAGATCCAGGCCACCCCGGCCGAATTCATGCCAAGCGGGTGATGTTCTCCGGCGGCCGCTCCGGGCATCGTTGCCCTTTCCTCGAATGTCGCTCGCCCGCACCACATCGAAATCAGCCTGCACCACATCGAAAACGGAGTGACAGATGCCCGGCACCGAGAAGAAAGTCGACGCGCCCACCGCAGCGGGTCAGCAGAGCGTGCAGAAGTCGAACCTGCTCAGCAAGTTGATGCCGCCGGCCCTGGCCGGGTACCAGCCCGCCTGGTTGCGGACCGACATCGTCGCCGGCCTCACGCTGGCCGCGGTGGCCATCCCCGAGACCATGGGCTACACCTCGATCGCGAAGGTCCCGGTGGTCACCGGTCTCTACACGGTCATCTTCCCGGCGATCCTGTTCGGCCTGCTCGGATCGTCCCGGCTGCTGGTGGTCGGCGCCGACTCGGCGACGGCGGCGATTCTCGCCGCCGGGCTGGCCGGGCTCGGCATCGCGGGGCTGGAACCGAACTCCCCGGAATGGCTGGCGTTGTCCTCGCTCACCGCCCTGGTCTGCGGCGTGCTGCTGGTGATCGCCCGATTGCTGCGACTGGGGTTCCTCGGCGATTTTCTGTCGGCCTCGGTCCTCGTCGGATTTCTCACCGGTGTCGGCATCCAGGTGTTCACCGGTCAGATCCCGTCCATGCTGGGCATCAGCAAAGGCACCGGGAACTGGTTCGAACAGCAGTGGCACACGATCACCAACCTGGGCAACATCGACTGGCCCACCTTCGCTTTCGCCGCCGGCGCACTGGTGATCATCCTGGGCTTCAAGAAATTCATGCCCAAGGTTCCGGGCGCCATCGTCGCGGTCATCCTGTCCATCATCATCTCGGCCGCGGTCGATGCCAGCGCGCACGGCGTGGCCGTGGTCGGCACCGTCCAGGGCGGGTTCCCGCCGATCGGCCTACCCTCCGGGATCGGCTGGGCCGATGTACCGAAGGTGCTCGGGGTGGCGTTCTCCTGCTTCGTCCTGATCATCGCGCAGAGCGCGGCGACGTCCCGGAGTTTCGCGATGCGGCACGGCCAGCGGGTCGACGTCAACCGCGACATCGTGGGTCTGAGCGGGGCCAGCCTGGCCGCCGGACTGTCCGGAACGTTCGTGGTGAACGGCAGTCCGACGAAGACGCAGATCCTGGACGAGCAGAAGGGCAAGACGCAGGTCGCCAACATCACCATGGCCATCGTCGTGCTGCTGGTGGTGCTGTTCCTGACGGGGCTGCTGACCGACATGCCGAAGTCCGTGCTGGGCGCGATCGTCTTCCTGATCGGTATCGATCTGATCGACATCTCCGGCCTGAAGCGGATCTGGATCGCGCGTCGCAGTGAGTGCGTGATCGCCATCGCGACCGGCATCGTCGTCTTCGCCATCGGGGTCGAGCAGGGCATCATCCTGGCCATCGTGTTGTCCCTGGTGGAGATGGTCCGGCGGCAGTACCGTCCCGAGCGCTTCGTGGTCGGGGTCGACTCCGACGGGTCGCCGACCTACACCAAGGCGGCCGCCGGCCTGCAGAGCGCGCCCGGCCTGCTGGTGTTCCGTTACGACGCAGACCTGTTCTACGCCAACGCCAACCAGTTCTCCGACGACGTGCAGGGCTTGATCACCTCGGCACCCGATCCGGTCCGTTGGCTGGTGCTGGACTGCTCGTCGATCCCGGACGTGGACTACTCTGCCGGTGTCGCCATCGACAACCTGATCACCTTCGTGCACAACGGCGGGGCGATCTTCGCGCTGGCCGCCCTCGACCCGGATCTACGGGCCACGCTGACCCAGCAGGGCGTCCTGAAGTTGCTCAACGTCGACCACATCTACGACTCCGTGGACGACGCGGTCGCCGCCTTCCGGGCGGCACCTGTGCCGGTTGCTCCGGTCACCCCGGTCGCGCCCACGCCGTAGGGACCCCTGGCCTAGCGCCACGGGGCTTCGGCGGGGTCAGAAGAACCCGCCGAAGCTCTTTCCGATCTCGACCACGCCGACCAGCAGCAGCACGACGCTCATCATCGCCACGTTGTTCGCCTGCAACCAGTCACGCAACTCCTTGAGCTTGGGATTGATCTTCTCCCGGCGCACGAGTGCGACGATGACGAGTCCGACGACAGTGCTCGCCGAGACGACGGTGAACACCGCGATCGAGACGATGTCGTCGGCGACACTGACGTGCGCGGACGCGATGGTGACGGCCGCCCCGGCAAACATCAGCACGTTTTTCGGGCGCAGGGCCGAGAGCACCAGGCTGACCAACGCCGCCTTGAAGACGGTCAGGTCCTCCATCACGGTCATCCACTTGGGCACCGGGAACGCTTCACCGGCCTTCGGGCGCTTGGTCCAACGCTGCAGTCCGTAGAGCAGCAGCAGGATGCCGACCACCAGTTCGAGCCAAGCCACCGCTCCCGGGTCGAGCCCGGTCGACAGGCCCGCGGCCCCGCCCAGGACGAGCAGCAACGTGGTACCGACGACGATGCCCACGGTGTATCCGACCGCAAAGACGATGCTCGCGAGCGACTTCCGGCCGGAGAGCAGGATCAGGATGACGACGGTGATGGTGGTGGGCGAGATGGCGACGACCAGGGCCAGGGGAAGTAGGCCGCCGATCACCGGCCCGATCAGTGTCGGGCTCCGCCGGCGCCGGACGTCGCGACCAGGTCTGCGGGATCCGGCCGGGCATCGCGCTCGGCGGCCGCCGCCTCGGCCGCGTAGGCCTCGGCCTCGGCATTGCGCGTGTAGTCGGCGATCTCGCGCTGCAGCGATCTGCGCACCTTGGGCTGCTGGGCGAGCGCCACCGCCACGATGGTCAGCAGGAGGTACATGAACACGCCGCCGAGGAAGAGCGCGATCGCGGGCAGCACCCACTCGTGCAACCGTGCGGCCAGCTCTCTCGCCGCAAAGATGCGCCACACCAGCATGAAGTTCACCAGGTAGCCGACACCGTAGGAGACGGCGAACGCAATGAGGAACTGCTTCAGGCTGCCGGACTGCTTCCTCTTCTTGATCGGTTCGTCGCGGATCGGCAGGACCACCGACAGCACGTTGCCGACGCCCATCCACAGCAGGATGAACAGGATCGTCAGGATGCACGCCTTCCACAGCGCCCCCCAGTCGCCGACCCGCCAGGCCAGCAGCGCGCTGAGCACGAAACCCAGTGGGGCCACGATGGTCAACAGCGCCAGGTTCTTGATCACCAGCAGGTGCCAGAGGCGCGCCCCGCTGTCCAACGCGGCCCGGACCCGCATGGCGTCGAAGCTCATGGCGTTGATGCAGACGGAACCGCCCATCACCACCGACAGCACGAACAGCCCGAGATACGGCGCCCACTGGCCGTCCCGCTCCCACTTGAAGACCCGGATGAAGCCGAGGTAGAGCAGACCCATGGCCAGGGAGACAGCCAGGCTGCGCACGATGGTCCGGGGCCGGCGGGTGAGCATGTACTCGATCTCGCCGCGCACGCCGCGGGCCAGCGCCGGCCCGTGCCGGCTGACCGAATTCCGGCCGTGCAGCGGCACGTGCCCGTCGACGGCGGCGGCGTCCGGGTCGTCCTCACCGGCGTCGATCCGGGCCAGCCGGGCCTGGAGTACGCCGTACTGCGCCTCGCTCAGGGCCATCCGGGCCACCATCACCGCGGCCACCGCATTGCGTTCCGCTGCGGCTGCCTCCGCCGGGGTCAGTTTCTTCGCGCTCGGCTCGTTCGTCGCGCTCGGCTCGTTCTTCGCGGTCGGTTCGGTCGGTTCGGTCGGACTGTCCGCCAGACCGTGTCTCCCGGCTCCGGTCGGCCCTTCGGTGGCGATCTCGGGGTCTCCGGCGATTGCACCGGCGGGGACTCCGAGGTCCAGGTAGGCCTGCCCCAGGCGAGCCCACCGGCCCGACGGCGAGCGGGTCGACTCGAGAGCTCGCACCAGCTCCTCGCGCTGCCCGTTGATCGACTTCTCCACCTTCCGGGTCAGCCCCTCGACGTCGGCCCGGTCCTTCCACTTCGCGGACAGCGCGGCGCGTTCGGCTGCGGCAGCGCTCTCCACCAGCTCCGTCAGGTCGTCAACGGCTGCCATGTGTCTGACTCCCAATTCATCGATGCCGACCGCCGTGCTGTCCGGCCGGCGGCGACCCAGGGCGGTGCTGGGTCACGGTCACTACCGAGCGGATGTCTGATTCGGGAGTTTACGTGTGACGTACCGGTACACAGCCATAGCGATCGATCGTGCGAGGAAGCGTCGGTTCCATGTTCCTCCGGCTGCCGCCCTGCCCGGCCGCGACCAACCGGTAGCGTCACGACAGTCCTTGCTCCGTCGGCGTCCTCCCTCGAAAGGCCTTTCATGACGACCTCCCTCATCGGCTGCCACGCCCTGGTCTGGACCGGGACCTTTGATCCGGCCGGGATCCGGCTCTCCGTGGAGCGGACCAAGCGGGCCGGTTTCGATCTGGTCGAATTCCCCCTGATGGATCCGTTCAGTTTCGACACAGCGGTGGCGAAGGCGGCCCTGGTCGAGCACGGCATGTCGGCCAGCGCGAGTCTGGGCCTGTCCGAGGCCACCGACATCAGCAGCGAGGACCCGGCGGTGGTGGCCGCCGGCGAGGCACTGCTGTTCCGCGCTCTGGAGGTGGTCTCCGAACTGGGTGGTACCCAGCTGTGCGGCGTCATCTACAGCGCGATGCGCAAGTACATGGAGCCGGTGAGCGCCGCCGGTCTGGACAACAGCATCGCGACCATCGGCCGGGTCGCGGACCGGGCGGCCGAACTGGGGCTGTCGATCGCGCTTGAAGTGGTCAACCGCTACGAGACGAACATCCTCAACACCGGACGGCAGGCGCTGGCCTATCTGGACCGGGTCGGTCGGCCGAATGTCGCGGTGCACCTCGACAGCTACCACATGAATATCGAGGAATCGGATATGTACGCCCCGGTGCTCGATTGCGGAGATCGGCTGGGATACGTGCACATCGGCGAGAGCCACCGCGGCTACCTGGGGACCGGCACCGTGGATTTCGATTCCTACTTCAAAGCGTTGAGCCGCATCGGTTATCAGGGCACCATCGTGTTCGAGTCGTTCTCCTCGGCGGTGGTGGCGGCCGATCTGTCGCGCATGCTGGGCATCTGGCGAAACCTGTGGCAGGACAACGACGAGTTGGCCGCGAATGCCAATGACTTCATCCGCGGGCACCTGACGGCAGTGCAGTCCATCGGCCTGCACTGATCGTTGGTCCTCGGGGCACTTCAGTTCCCCCGGGCGCCCGCTGCGTCTGCCGGCGCTGCCGGGCCGCGCATCAGTTGGTGCTGTAGGGCACTCGGGGAAGTTCGACGGCCGGACGCATGGAGAACTGCCTGACCAGAGCCGCCTCCCGCCGGAGCAGCTCCAGCTCGAGAGTCAGCCGCTGGTCAGTGTTCTCGGCCGCGAGCAGCGACTGCTTGTCGCCCAGGTCCAGGATCATCCCGTCGGCGACGGCGTAGGACAGCGCGGTCGGGCTCGGCGGCAGGTCGTCGGTGTCGTCGTCACTGCGGATCCCGCCGCTGCTGCGCAACGCCTCGATGTATTTCCCGAAAAGTCGCCCGACCTTGCGGGCCAGCTCGACCGACTGCGGGCCGGACGAATCCTCCAGCGTGGTGACGGTGCCGCAGACCAGGTCCGAGGAGGTGTCCAGCGTGTCTACTCGAAATCGGCTCTCGCCGATGGCCAGGATGTCGTACCGACCGTCCTGGTAGGCCTCGACCCGTTGCAGTACGGCCGTACAGCCGACGTCGTGCAACTCGGAGAATCCGTCGTCCCAGGCCTCCCGGCCCGCCTTGATGGCGACCACACCGAACCGGCGACGCCCATTCGACTGATCCAGCAGTTCCTGCACCATGCGCCGGTATCTCTCCTCGAAGATGTGCAGCGGCAGCAGACTGCCCGGATACAGGACGGTCCCGAGGGGGAACAGATTCAGGGACAAGGACGACACCCGACCCAACGTACTCGATGGCGCATCGCAGGGTCGGGAGTTCCACGTGGAAGCGGGGCGGGCACCATGAGGTGGTGTCCGATGCTTCCGCTCAGTCGCCTGATCCAGCCGTGAACCCGTTGATCACCGTCGCCGACCTGGCGGCGGCCCTGGCCGCCCCGAACCCGCCGGTGCTGCTGGATGTGCGCTGGGTGGCGGGAGTGGTCGACCGCACCGGTTATCTGGCCGGCCACGTGCCCGGCGCGGTGTTCCTGGACCTGGACGCCGAGCTGGCGGGGCCGCCGGGCCTCGGCGGCCGGCACCCGCTGCCCGAACCTGTTGACCTGCAACAAGTCTGGCGTCGTGCTGGTATCGACGACGACTCGTCGGTGGTGGTCTACGACACCAAGGACGCCTCGATTGCCGCCCGGGCCTGGTGGCTGCTGCGCTGGTCCGGCCTGACCGACGTCCGGGTACTGGACGGTGGGTTCGCGGCCTGGGCAGCGGCCGGATCGGCTGTCGAGACCGGACCCGGAGCCGAGCCGAGGGCCGGCGCGGTGACCGTCCGGGCGGGCCGCCTGCCGTCGGTCGACGCCGATCAGGCCTTCGAGCTGGCGTCCGGCGCCGGCACCTTGCTGGACGCGCGGGCGGCCGCCCGGTATCGGGGGGAGGTGGAGCCGCTCGATCCGATCGCCGGCCACATCCCGGGGGCAGTGAACCTGCCGCTCACCGACCTGCTGACCCCCGACGGCACCTTCCGGCCGCCGGCCGAACTGGCGGCTGCGTTCTCCGCGATGGGCGACGGCGACGTCGCAGCCTCCTGCGGATCCGGTGTCACCGCCTGCCACCTGATCCTGGCCGGCGCCGTCGTCGGCCGGCCGATCGCGCTCTACCCCGGTTCGTACTCGGGCTGGCTGGCCCTGGGACGGCCGGTCGCCGTCGGCCCCGATCCGGGTGCTGCCACGATCGGCGGTTAACCTCACGAGATGGCGCCGCCGCTGGTGATCTGGGATCCCGCGATGCTCGGCTACGACCTCGGTGGGTCGCATCCGCTGCATCCGCTGCGCTGGCAACTGACCTGGGAGCTGGCCGAGCGGCTCGGGGTGCTGGCCGGCATCGACCGGTTCGCCCCGGACCCGGCAACGGATGCCCAGCTGGCTACCGTCCACACCCCGGCCTACATCGCGGCGGTGAAGGCCGCGTCCGGCCCCAGACAGCCCCACGTCCACCGCGGCGCGCACCTGGCCGTCGGTCACGGACTCGGCAACGACGACAACCCCGTCTTCGAACACATGCACGCCAGTGCTGCGCTCATCGCCGGCGGGTCGATCGCCGCGGCGCGCGCGATCGCCGAGGGCGACGTGGACCGAGCGGTCAACATCGCCGGCGGTCTGCACCATGCGATGGCCGACCGGGCGTCCGGCTTCTGCGTGTACAACGATGCCGCCCTCGCCATCCGGACGTTGCTGGACTCCGGCGTCGAGAAAGTCGCGTACGTCGACGTGGACGTGCACCACGGCGACGGTGTGCAGGCCGCGTTCTATGGCGACCCCCGGGTGCTGACGATCTCGATCCACGAGTCGCCGCTGACGCTGTGGCCGGGGACCGGATGGCCGGTGGAGATCGGATCCGGAGCCGCCGCCGGCACGGCCGTGAACATCCCGGTGCCCGCCGGCACCGGAGATGCCCAGTGGTTGCGCGCCTTCCACGCCGTCGTACCGGGGCTGGTGCGCGCCTTCCGCCCCGAGGTCCTGGTCACCCAGCACGGCGCCGATTCGCACGCCGACGATCCGCTGGCCGATCTGAACCTGTCCGTGGACGGGCAGCGGGCGTCCTACCTCGCCCTGCGCGAGTTGGCCGAAACGGCGGCCAACGGTCGGTGGCTGGCCCTGGGCGGCGGCGGATATTCGCTGGTCAAGGTGGTGCCCCGGGCCTGGACCCACCTGCTCGCCGCGGTATCGGACCATGATGTCGACCCCTCGACGCCACTACCGCCGGGCTGGCTGGACATCGCTGCCGCCGCCCGGCCTTCGATGAATCTCCCCACCTCCATGTCCGACGGGATGTCGGTGGCCTACGAGCCCTGGGACACCGACCACGCCGCGCCGGTCGACAAAGCCATCGCCGAGGTGCGCGGCCTGATCTATCCGCTCTACGGCCTCGACCCGTTTGATCCGCGTGACTGACTCCGGTGTGACTGCCTCCGGTGTGACTGCCTCCGGTGTGACTGCCTCCGGTGTGACTGCCTCCGGTGTGACCGGACCCGGTAGCTACCCGCAGCACTGGGAAGCCGACGTGCTGCTCACCGACGGCGGCGCCGTGCACCTGCGCCCCTCGGCCGCCACCGACGGCCCGGCGATCCTGGCCATGCACGAGCGGATGAGCGATCGCACCCGCTATCTGCGGTACTTCCAGGCCGTCGCGCACATCTCGCCCTCCCAGCTCAAGGTGTTCACCGAGGTCGACCACGTCACCTCGGTCGGGCTCGTCGCCGAGCTCGGCGGCGAGATCATCGCCGCCGGTTCCTATCACCGCGACCGGAAGAACCCGGACACGGCCGAGGTGGCCTTCGTGGTGGAGGACGCCCAGCAACGCCGCGGTCTCGGCTCGATCCTGCTCGAGCATCTGGCCGCCGCCGCGCAGGAGCGGGGGATCAAACGGTTCACCGCCGAGGTGCTGGGCGAGAACCAGAACATGGTCCGGGTGTTCATCGACGCCGGCTACGAGGTCAAACGCGAATTCTCCTCCGGCATCGTGGATCTCGGGTTCGACATCGAACCGACGGCCGCCTCGCTCGCGGTGATCACCGCGCGCGAACAGCGGGCCGAATCGCGGTCGATCGCCCGACTGCTCTCGCCGCGCGCGGTCGCCGTCATCGGCGCCTCCAACGAGACCCGCAAGCTCGGGCACGCGGTGCTGGTCAACCTGCTGCGTGCCGGGTTCACCGGTCCGGTCTACCCGGTGAACCCGGAAACCCTTTCGGTGCAAGGGGTTCGGGCCTACAAGTCGGTGCTCGACATCCCGGACCCGGTCGACGTCGCGGTGGTCACCGTGCCGGCCGCTTCGGTGGCCGAGGTGCTGGAGTCGTGCCGGGTCAAGGGCGTACACGGCCTGGTCATCGTCACCGGGGGGTTCGCCGACGCCGACATCGACGGCGGCGCGGGCGGTGGCGCCGATTCGCAGCGCCGGATGGTCGCGATGGCCAGGGCCAACGGGATGCGGGTGCTCGGCCCGAACTGTCTGGGGGTGGTGAACACCGACCCGGCAGTGCGGCTCAACGCGACCCTGGCGCCGGTGGTGCCGCCGCCCGGCCGGGTCGGCTTCTTCTGCCAGTCGGGGGCGCTCGGGATCGCGATCCTCGCGGACGCGGCCTCCCGCGGGCTGGGCCTGTCGTCCTTCGTCTCGGCCGGCAACCGCGCTGATGTCTCCGGCAACGACCTGCTGCAGTTCTGGCACGGCGACGAGCGCACCGAAGTGGTGCTGCTGTACCTGGAGTCGTTCGGCAACCCGCGCAAGTTCGCCCGGCTGGCCCGCACACTGGCCCGGGCCAAACCGGTGATCGCGGTGAAGTCCGGGCGGCACGCGCTGGTCAGCCCGGGGCTGGCGGCCAGTTCGGCGGCGGTGTCCGACACCGCGGTGGCCACCCTGTTCGCCCAATCGGGCGTGATCCGCACCAACACCCTGTCCGAGGCCTTCGACGTCGCGCAAATGCTGGCGCACCAACCGGTTCCCCGCGGTGACCGTATCGCGATCCTGGGCAACTCGACGGCGCTGGGCGTGCTGGCGCTGGACGCCTGCCTGGAGGCCGGACTGACCGTGGTCGACGAGGTGCCGGTCGATTTCGGTGTCAACGTCAGCCCGGAGGAGTTGCACTCCGCGGTCCGGATCGCGGTGGGCCGCAAGGACGTCGATGCGGTCGTCGTGGTGTACGTGCCGCCGGTCGCGGTGCCCGGTCAGGCCCACGCGCAGGCGCTACGCGCCGCGGCGGCCGGTTCGTCGATCCCGGTGGTCAGCACCTTCCTGGCCAACGACGGACTCTCGGAATCGTTGACCGTGCTCGGCGACGACGGCGGGGCGGCCAGAGGATCGGTCCCGTCGTTCCGCACCCCCGAGCGGGCGGTGGCGGCGCTGGCGTATTCGGTGCGCTACGGCCGCTGGCTCGATCGCCCGGTGGGCTCGATCCCGGTGCTCGACGACGTCCGGCCGGACGATGCCAGGGCGCTGGTCGCGGGTCTGCGTCTCGCCGATCCGCGGGATCGGGAGTTGAGCGACGCCGCGCTCGTCGAACTGCTGGGCTGCTACGGGATCGTGCTGGCCGAGTTCGAGGCGGTCAGCTCCCGGTCCGAAGCGGTCGAGTCGGCCGCCCGCATCGGGTATCCCGTGGTGCTCAAGGTGTTCGACGAGGCGCTGCGGCACCGGTACGACCAGGTAGGTGTGCGCTTGTCGTTGCCCGGACCGGAGGCGCTGGCCGAGGCCTACGACGAGTTGGCGGCGGCCGGGATGGGGCATGTCTACGTCCAGGCGATGGCGCCACGCGACCGGGGGACGGTGTCCACGGTGCTGGGGGTGACCGCGGATCAGTCGTTCGGCGCGCTGGTCTCGTTCGGGATCGGCGGGGTGGCCACCGAGTTGCTCGATGATCTGGCGTTCCAGGCGGTTCCGCTGACCGATGCCGACGCCGCCGACCTGCTCGACGGGCCCAAGGCCGCACCGCTGCTCACCGGCTACCGCGGCGCGGCGGTAGTGGATCGGGAGGCGCTGCTGGATCTGGTGCTGCGCTTGTCCGCTCTGGCCGACGATCTCCCGGAGATCGGCGAGCTGATCCTGCAACCGGTCCTGGCCGGCCCGGCCGGAATCTGCGTCACCGGCGCCACCGGCCGCATCGGCCCGCCCACCCAACGCCCCGACGTTCGCCGCCGCCTCCGCTGACGCCACCCCGGCCGCCGCCTTTTTCGGCATGGATCAACGTCCAGGCATGGACCACAGTGACGATTCCTGTCCCACCCGTTCCACAGCGACGACGTTGATCCATGTCGGGGCGGGTCGGCCCGGTGAGGCGGAGCAAGAGGTCGAGCCCCGAACGACGAAGGACCGGGCTCACCTGGTGAGCCCGGTCCCTCCGGCGCGCGATCTCCCGACCGCTTCAATACTGGTCCTGCTGAAAGCTCAGCTCGCGTAGGCCCGCAGTGTTTCCGAACGCTCGCCGACGCGAAGCTTGGCCATCGAGTCACGCTCGATCTGCCGCACCCGCTCCCGCGAGATCCCGAAAACGCGGCCGATCTCGTCCAGGGTGCGGGGCCGACCGTCGTCCAGCCCGTAGCGGAGCCGAACCACCGACTGCTCGCGCTCGTCGAGCGTGCGCAGCACCTTGTTGATGTCCTCGTGCATGAATCCGGCGACGACCTGAGCCTCGGCGGAGGTGGACTCGGAATCCTCGATGAAGTCGCCCAGCGGGGCTTCCTCGTCGCTGCCGACCGGCATGTCGAGCGATACCGGGTCGCGTGCGTGGTCGAGCAGATCGGCGATCTTCTCCTCCGGAATGCCGGATTCCTCGGCGAGTTCGGCCATCGTCGCGTCACGGCCGAGCTGCTGGTGCAATTCACGCTTGAGACGGGACAGTTTGTTGACCTGCTCGACGAGATGGACGGGGAGCCTGATGGTGCGACCCTGGTCGGCCATGCCGCGCGAGATGGCCTGCCGGATCCACCACGTCGCGTAGGTCGAGAATTTGAAACCCTTGGTGTAGTCGAACTTCTCGACCGCCCGGATGAGCCCGAGGTTGCCCTCCTGGATCAGGTCGAGCAGCGGCATGCCACGTCCGGTGTAGCGCTTGGCCAACGACACCACCAGTCGCAGGTTGGCGACCAGGAGGTGATTGCGGGCCGAGTTACCGCCGCGGATGACCGCACGCAGATCAGCCTTGCGCTGCGGTGAGAGCCTGCTGCCCGTCTCGAGTTTGTGCGCGGCGAAGACGCCGGCCTCGATCCGCTTGGCCAGGTCGACTTCCTGCTCGGCGGTCAGCAACGCGGTGCGCCCGATGCCGTTCAGGTAGACCCGTACGAGGTCCGCGGACGGCCCCTGCGCGTCGAGATCTTCGGCGTCACGTGCCGATGCGCTCTTCGTCGGCGTGCTTCTGGTCGTCGTCGCCTTCGCGACCGGGGCCTTGGGCGGCACGGCACCAGCGGCCGCAACGACAGCGTCGGGGACGACCACAGCGTCGGGAACAGTAGGTGCAGCGGCGAGAGTCCTTGTGCGGGTGGCCTTCTGCGCCGGCAACGGAGTCACCACAGAATGTGCAGCTGCCGATTCGACGGCCATCTCGGATACCGGCGCGTCAACGACATCGACGTGTATCGTGGGGGAGTTGGTCATGTTGGTGCTCCCTTCATTACGTGTGTCGGGACAAGCCGCTGGTATCGGCGCCGACATCAGTTGAAACGCTTGCACGTACCGTTTCGTTCCCGGTTCGTCACCGCTGGTTCGACGGACTGCCCGCCACCCCTTGATACGTTCAAAACGGTCGATCCGGATCAGCTGTCTAGTTACCAATCCGCCTGTTTCGGAACCTGCCGTGCGGCGAGCCGTCCCAGAATCTTGAAACGAACCCAACACCGCGCGGACATGAGTGATCCTGTGCCGCCCATGGGAACAGCATGAGAGTGCGCAGCAACCGGTGGTCGGCCGCCGGTCAGATCTCGATGATCACCGTGAATGGACCGTCGTTGACGCTGGTCACGGCCATCTCTGCACCGAAGATCCCGGTTTCCACCCGCGCACCGAAGCGGCGAAGCTCGGTCACCAGTGCCTCGACCAAGGGTTCGGCGACGGGCCCTGGCGCCGCCTCGATCCAGCTCGGGCGGCGACCTTTGCGGGTCTGTCCGTACAGAGTGAATTGGCTCACAACCAGCAGTGGAGCGCCGGCGCTCTCGCAGGATTGCTCGTCGCGCAGGATGCGCAGTCCGTACAGCTTGCGAGCCAGCTGAGCGGCGATGGCCGGTGTGTCCGTGTGGGTCACCCCGACGAGAACCAGAAGGCCCGCTCCGTCGATCGCTCCGACCTCCCGGCCGTCGACGACGACGGACGCGGACGTGACCCTGGATGCGACAGCTCTCATGCCCGGTGATGATGCCAACCTGCCGGCGCACTGTTCTTCCTGGCCCGGTCCTACGCTGGCGTCATGCACCAGGAAGATGGCTCGTTGCTCTCGATCTCCTCGCCCGGGTCCATCCTGTCGATCGGCTCGTCCGGATCGATCGTGTCGATCGGGTCCGCCGGATCGATCCTGTCGATCGGAAGTGCCGGCTCGATGCTGTCGGTCGGGTCGGTGTTCTCGTTCGCCTCGGTGCTGTCCGCCTTCTCGTTCGGCTCGGCCGGCGCCGTGCTGTCGTACCGCAAGCTCACCTGGCTGACCATCCGGAGCCTGGCCCTGGCCTCGGTCAGCCGACCGGCTTTCCGTCGCGCGTCGTCGAACCGGCCAGCGGTACTCAGTCGACGGGATGCAGCAGCCCGCGGGTGATGGCCACCCGGATCGTCGGCAGTACCGCCTCGGCCAGCGCGCCCAGGTCCAGGCCGTGCGCCGTGGCCAACAGATCCAGCAGCACGGCCAGCGGTAGCTCGCCCGTGCACCCCGCCAGCAGCGCCTGACCCCAATCGTCGAGCTGCAACGTCGCTCCGGGGCCCTCGGGTCTACGCAGCAGTCGGAGCACGGTGGCCCAGCCCTCGTGCCCGGGCAACGACCGTTGCTCCAGGATGACCGTGGGCGCCAGCGAGAGCCGGGTGCCGAGCAGGTCGACGTCGCTGGCCCCCCGGAGCCACGCGCGCCGGGCCAGGAACGCGGCCGCCTCCGGCCCGGTGACCTCCTCGCCCGCGCCGGTGATCTCGTCCAGCACCACGTCGGGGTCGGCAGAATCGGTGCGCCGCAACGTGATCATCCCCATCCCGATCCCGGCCACCTGCTCCGCCGCGAAATAGTCCAGCCAGGCCTCCGCGGTCCGCTCGGCGTCGCCGCCCGCCTCCCCGGCGTCCTTGAGCCACAGCGCGATGTACTCGGCGGGATCGGCCATCTCGCGCTGCACCACCCAGGCGTCGCAGCCGGTGCCGTAGACCCAGCCGCCGACGCGCTCGCGCCAGTCGGTGTCCTCCCGCACGATCCAGTTGGCCAGCATCTGCGCAGTGCCGCCGGGCTTCAGGTGGGCGGGCATGCCGCGCACGAGCGCCTCGCACATGCCGTCACCGGCGATCCCGGAATCGCGGTAGATGTACTGCTGCGCACCGGTGCCGATGACGAATGGGGGATTGCTGATGATCAGGTCGAACTGCTCTTCCCTGACCGGCTCGAACAGCGAGCCGGGTCGCAGGTCCCACTGTTGACCGTTCAGCCGGGCGGTCACCCCGGCCAGGGCCAGCGCACGCGGGTTGGTGTCGGTCGCAACGATCGATCCCGAGTGCGAGAAAGCATGCAGCGCTTGGATTCCGCATCCCGTACCCAAATCCATGACGGCGGCCGCCGGCTCCCGGATCACGGCCCGGGCCAGCGTGATCGAGGCCTGCCCGATGCCGAGCACGTGGTCGTGCCGGACGGCGCCGGGGCGGGTGTCCGAGTCGAGATCGGAGACGACCAGGTATTCGTTCTCGTCGTCGGCGTGCGGCCGGATGTCCAGCGCCGCCCGCACGTCGTCCCCGTCGCGTTCCACCGCACCGACGGCAATGGCGGCTTCGAGGCCGGTGGTCGGGAACGCAGCGCTCACGGTCGACGACGGCTCGGTGGTGCCGAGCAGGAAGAGCCGGATCATGGTGGCCAACGGCGAACCGTCCCGGGTGGCCCGCAACGCCGGCCACATCTCGCCCCGGCTCAACGCCCGATGCGCGCTGCTGCCCAGCAACTCCGGCACCTGCGTGGCATCGAACCCCGCCGCCCGCATGTCCGTGCCCAGCCGATCCACCAGGTCCAGGTCCGTCATGGTGGTCGTCCGGCTGGTGGTCGTCCGGCTGGTGATCTCGCGGCTGTGTCCACTCGGGGTCGCGCTCGGCTCGCTCACGCCCCGAGCGTAATGCGGCCCCTCCCGCGCGGATCAACTAGCGTCGCGCGGATCAACTCAGCCCGAATGTGACTCGTGGGACGCGAGTCGACGAGTTCATCCGCGCAGGAACCCATGTCCTCTCGGCGGCGCACTCGCCGACCGTATGGAACGCTGGACGCCATGACGGCCAAGAGTCTGTACCTGACGGGGAAGCCGGACGCAGACGCACTGTTGGCCGGGGATCCCAATGCGCTGCTGCTGGGCATGGTGTTGGACCAGCAGATCCCGATGGAGAAGGCGTTCAGCGGCCCAGCGGTGATCGCCGAGCGGATGGGCGGGCTCGACGTCCGGGCCATCGCGGCCGCCGATCCCGAGGAGTTCAAGGCGATGTTCGCGACGCCTCCGGCGGTACACCGCTTCCCTGGTTCCATGGCCGGGCGCGTGCAGAGCGTGTGCCAGGTGCTGGTCGAGTCGTACGAGGGTGACGCTGGCAACATCTGGGCCGACGTCACCAGCGGTGACGAGCTGCTGCGCCGCATCGGCGCGCTGCCGGGCTTCGGTGCGCAGAAGGCCGGCATCTTCGTCGCGCTGCTCGGCAAGCAGTACGGCGTAACCCCGACGGGTTGGCGGGAAGCCGCAGGTCAGTGGGGTGAGGACGGTGCCCACCGATCGGTGGCGGACGTCGTGGACGACGAGTCGCTCGACGCCGTCCGCGCCACCAAGAAGGCGGTCAAGGCGGCCGCCAGACAAAAGGCAGATCGATAGCCGAGTCGGGGCAGGTCGACCACCGTCCTGCATAGGCTCGCCGCCCCGGTCCGCGGCCCGGCCGGGAGTACCGTGAGGTCTGGGTGAAGACACCCGCCTCGGCAGTCCGAGGTGCCGGCCCGGACCAGCTTTGGGTCCGGCCACAGTCCTCGATCGGAGCTTCGCAATGGCCACCTCATCTCTGCCGGAATCGCCTTCGGCGCGTCGGGCGGAACCGATTGTCATCACCGAGGCCGAGCCTTCCTACGACGACCAGCTCGCGGCCCGGCGCAAGCGCTACATGCTCACCATGAGCATGCGTATCCCGCTGCTGATCGCCGCGACCGTCCTCTACCACCACCTCTGGATCTCCATCCCGCTGCTGCTGATCTCCATCCCGCTGCCCTGGGTCGCCGTGTTGTTGGCCAACGACCGCCCCGCACGCAAGCAGGCCAAGAAGGTGGTGCCGGGAGTGATCAACTACGAGCGGGCCCTGCCGCCGAGTTCGCGCGAGATCGTCGACAGCGAGTAGCTGGGTCCGGGCCCGGCCCACGGATGGACGGAAAATACCGGCGGCATACGGTGGTCCGATGATCGACAGCGATGTCATTGTCAGAGCCGGCCGCGTCTACCGGGCGACCAACTCCCTGCACTCGTGCGTGTACTTCTCGCCGGAGGGCGACGAGGAGTACGTGGCCGCCGGCCTCCGCCCCGGACGGATGGGTTACTTCGCCTCCCGCAGCGCCCCGATGGGCGCCGTCCGGCCGGAAGTCGTGGCCGCCACCTTCTACAACTTCAATCCCGAACTGGTCGCCCGCCACATCCCGCGCGCCTGGACCCTGGCCACGCCGGAACGGGTGCTCGACGCCCGCTGGCGGGTGGCCGACCGGACGCTCCGTCGGCTGCTGGGGGACGACGTCATCACCTCGGCCGAACTCGCGCAGGCTGCCGGATTGCTCAAGGAAGCGGCGCTCCGCTGCGGGATCGAAGGCCGGCCGCTGTTCGCCGGTCACGCCGCGCTGAACTGGCCGGCGGAGCCGCACCTGGTGCTCTGGCACGCGGTCACGCTGCTACGCGAGCATCGCGGTGACGGCCACATCGCCGCACTGGTGCAGGCCGAGTTGTCCGGGATCCAGGCGCTCGTCACCCACACCGCCACCCACCGGGGTTTCCTGGTGTCGGCCGCCAAGACGCTGCGGATGTGGTCCGACGAGCAGTGGGGGCAGGCCGAGGACAGCCTCCGGGATCGTGGGCTGCTGGACGCCGACGGCGAGCTGACCCCCGTGGGTCAGGAACTGCGCGGTCACCTCGAGGCCGAGACCGATCGGCTGTCGGCGGACCCGTGGCGCGGAGTCGACCCGGACGCCGTCGACACGCTGATCGCCTACGGCAAGACGTTGACCCGCACGGCGGTCGCTGCCGGTGCCTTCCCGGAAATGGTCTTCGCGAATTGACCACGCACGCCACCCGCCCCGGGCAGCCACCGAAGACCGTGGAGACCATCGCGCAGGTGGTCATCCGGTTTGCCGGCGACTCCGGCGACGGCATGCAGCTCACCGGCGACCGTTTCACGGTGGAGACCGCGGCGTTCGGCAACGGGTTGTCCACGTTGCCGGACTTTCCGGCCGAGATCCGCGCCCCGGCCGGCACTCTGCCCGGCGTGTCGGCGTTTCAACTGCAGTTCGCCGACCACGCCGTCGTCACCCCCGGCGACGCTCCCAACGTGCTGGTGGCGATGAATCCCGCTGCGCTGAAGGCAAATCTGGCCGACCTGCCGGCCGGCGGCATCGTCATCGTCGACAGCGACGAGTTCAGCAAGCGCAACCTGGCCAAGGTCGGTTACGCCGTCAGCCCGCTCGAGGACGACAGCCTGGCGAACTACCAGGTGCACGCGCTCGGCCTCACGTCGATGACGGTCGAGGCGGTGAAAGAGGTTGGGCTGCACCGCAAGGAGTCCGAACGGGCGAAGAACATGTTCGCTCTGGGCCTGTTGTCCTGGCTCTATCACCGACCGCTCGACGGGACCCGACGGTTCCTGGAGTCCAAGTTCGCCCACAAGGCGGATGTGCTACGCGCCAACCTGATCGCGCTCGAGGCGGGCTGGTCGTACGGCGAGACCACCGAGGGCTTCGCGGTCCACTACGAGGTGAAGCCGGCCCCACTACCGGCCGGGGTGTACCGGACGATTCGTGGAAACCAGGCGCTCGCCTACGGTCTGGTCGCCGCCGGCCGCCAGACGGGCCTGCCGCTGTTCCTGGGTACCTACCCGATCACGCCGGCCTCCGACATCCTGCACGAGCTGTCGGCGCTGAAGAACTTCGACGTTCGCACCTTCCAGGCCGAGGACGAGATCGCCGGTGTGGCAGCCGCTATCGGTGCGTCCTACGGGGGCAGTCTCGGGGTCACCAGCACCTCCGGGCCCGGGATCGCACTGAAGAGCGAGGCGATCGGGCTGGCCGTGGCGCTGGAACTGCCCTTGATCATCATCGACGTGCAGCGCGGGGGCCCCTCCACCGGTCTGCCGACCAAGACGGAGCAGGCGGACCTGCTGCAGGTGATGTTCGGCCGCAATGGCGAGGCCCCGGTCCCGGTGATCGCGGCCAAGTCGCCATCGGACTGCTTCGACGCGGCGCTGGAGGCCGCGCGGATCGCCACCACGTACCGGACCCCGGTGTTCCTGCTGTCGGACGGCTACCTGGCCAACGGGTCCGAGCCATGGCTGATCCCGTCCGTCGCGGACCTGCCTGATCTGACTGTGAGTTTCGCGAGCGAGAAAAACCACGGGGACGACTTCTGGCCGTACCTGCGGGATCCCGAGACGCTGGCCAGGCCGTGGGCGATTCCCGGCACGGCCGGCCTGGAACACCGGATCGGCGGGATCGAGAAGGCCGACGGCATCGGCACGATCTCCTACGACCCGAACAATCACGACCACATGGTCCGCACGCGGGCCGCGAAGATCGCCGGCATCGCCAACAGTCTGGAACCGCTGACCGTCGACGACCCGACCGGTGATGCCGAGATCCTGGTGCTGGGTTGGGGTTCGACCTTCGGCCCGATCACCGGGGCGGTCCGGGCTCTGCGGGCCAACGGGATTCCTGTCGCCCAGGCGCACCTGCGGCACGTCAATCCGATGCCGCCGGGCGTCGAGAAGGTGCTGCGGGCGTACCGGAAAGTGGTGGTGCCGGAGATGAACCTCGGCCAACTGGCGCTGCTGCTCAGAGGGTTGTTCCTGGTCGACGCGATCAGCGTGAACCAGGTGCACGGACTGCCGTTCCGCATCGACTCGCTGGCCGCCTCCATCAGATCCGTGCTGGAGGGCACCTTCTCGCCGGACCCGATCGGCACCGCGGGTGCCTTCGGTACCCACCCGACGATCCGCCTGACAGAGGGGGAGTCATGACCGGTCCGCAGTCCCTGAGCCTGGTGCCACGCGCGGACACCAAGCAGGTGGCCAAAGATTTCAAGTCCGACCAGGAGGTCCGCTGGTGTCCCGGATGCGGTGACTACGCGATTCTCGCTGCCGTGCAGGGCTTCCTGCCCGAGCTGGGGCTGGCCCGGGAGAACATCGTGTTCATCTCCGGGATCGGCTGCGCGGCCCGGTTCCCCTACTACCTCAACACCTACGGTATGCACTCGATCCACGGGCGGGCGCCGGCCATCGCCACCGGCCTCGCCGTCACTCGGCCCGACCTGTCGGTGTGGGTCGTCACCGGTGACGGTGACGCCCTGTCGATCGGTGGGAATCACCTCATCCACGCGTTGCGGCGCAACGTGAATCTGAAGATCCTGCTGTTCAACAACCGCATCTACGGCCTGACCAAGGGCCAGTACTCGCCGACCTCCGAGGTGGGGAAGCGGACGAAGTCGTCGCCGATGGGTTCGGTCGACGCCCCGTTCAACCCGATCTCGCTCGCCATCGGCGCCGAGGCCACCTTCGTGGCCCGGACCATCGACTCCGACCGCAAACACCTGACCTCGGTGCTCCGGGCGGCGGCCGCCCATCACGGCACCGCGCTGGTCGAGATCTACCAGAACTGCAACATCTTCAACGACGGCGCGTTCGACCCGCTCAAGGATTCCGAGACCCGGGACGACGTCACCATCCGCCTCGAACACGGCTTGCCGATCACCTTCGGCGCCGACGGCGAACACGCCGTGGTCCGGGACGGCAACGGCCACCTGACCACTGCCGAGACCACATCGCTGCCGTCCGGATTCGATCCGGTGGTGCACGACGCCCACGACCCCGACCCCACGCAGGCCTTTGCCCTGTCCCGGCTCTCGCACCCGGAGACGTTGGCCGACACCCCGATCGGCATCTTCCGGGACGTGGACCGGCCGACCTACGACGCCGGCATGGCCCAGCAGCTCGAGACGGCCGTGAAGCACCAGGGGCACGGTGATCTCGCCGACCTGCTGGCCGGCCGCGACACCTGGACTGTCGCCCGGCAACCCGCAGAAACGCCAGCAGCATCACCCGCAGAACCGCACACAGAATCAACGGAAGGGACCACCCATGGCTGAGGCCGTCATCGTTGCCGCCACCCGCTCGCCGATCGGGCGCGCATTCAAGGGCTCACTGCGCGAGATGCGCCCGGACGACATGACGGTGCAGATCGTCAGGGCGGCCCTGGATCAGGTCCCGGAGCTGGATCCGACCACCATCGACGACCTGCTGCTCGGCTGCGGATCGCCCGGCGGCGAGCAGGGTTTCAACATGGCCAGGGTCGTCGCCGTGACGTTGGGCCTGGACACGGTGCCCGGCACCACCATCACCCGCTACTGCTCGTCGAGTGTGCAGACCACCCGGATGGCGATGCACGCGATCCGAGCCGGCGAGGGACACGTCTTCATCTCCGCCGGCGTCGAAGCCGTCAGCCGGGCTGCCCGCGGTACCGCCGACAACCCGCCGGTCGACCCGACCGCGGATCCCCGGTCCCGCGCCGCCAACCCGTGGACCAACACCATCTATGAACGGGCACAAGGGGAGTCGGCCGCCCGGGCGGCCGGCGGCACCGGGGTCTGGTACGACCCACGGCAGGACGGCGAGCTGCCCGATGTCTATATCGCCATGGGCCAGACCGCCGAGAACGTCGCCGGCCTGCGGTCGGTGTCCAGGGCGGAGCAGGACGAGTTCGCCTGCCGTTCCCAGAATCTGGCCGAAGCGGCGGCCGCAGCCGGCTTCTGGAAGCGCGAGATCACCCCGTTGACCACCTACGACGGCACCGTCATCGACACCGACGACTGTCCCCGGGCCGGAACAACTCTCGAAGGTCTGTCCGGGCTCAAGCCGGTTTTCCGGCCCGATGGCACGGTCACGGCCGGCAACGCCTGCCCACTGAACGACGGCGCCGCCGCGCTGGTGATCATGAGCGACACCAGGGCCGCCGAGCTGGGCATCACCCCGCTGGCCCGCGTCCTCGCCACCGGCGTCTCCGCGCTCTCGCCGGAGATCATGGGTCTCGGCCCGGTCGAGGCCAGTCGCAGAGCCCTCGCCCTGGCGGGCATGACGATCAACGACATCGACCTGGTCGAGATCAACGAAGCTTTTGCCGCCCAGGTGATCCCGAGCTACCAGGAGCTGGGCATCGAGATCGACCGGCTCAACGTCAACGGCGGCAGTATCGCGGTCGGTCACCCCTTCGGCATGACCGGCGCCCGCATCACCAACACCCTGCTCAACGGGCTCCGGGACCGCGACAAGTCCATCGGGCTGGAGACGATGTGCGTCGGCGGGGGACAGGGCATGGCCGTGATCTTCGAGCGGCTCAACTAGCTCGTACAGCACAGCGGCCCGGCACAACCTGAGTTGTGCCGGGCCGCTGCTGTGTTGCGGAACTGATTACTTCTTGGCGCCGGCCAGTTTCACGATCTCGGCGCGGTGGTAGGTGGTGCCGTCCACCTTCCCGTTGGCGCCGTGCAGGTGCAGCACGAGAGCCTGGGTGCCCTTCTTGGCGGTCGCGCTGCCCAGCGTGTACCCGATGCCGACGTTGCCCTGGTCCTGGTAGAGCGGCTCGTCGGTGCTGACGCCCGGATCGGCGGCGTCGAACTTGACGGCCGGGCTGCTGTCGAGATTCGTTCCGGTGTAACCGTTGTACGTGCCGACCTGGTAGGTGACCGGGAACGTCTCGTCGCTGTTCGTGACACCGATGGCGGCCAGATCGACCGGCAGCAGCAGCACGTTGTTGTCGAAGATGTTCGTATCCACGTCACCGTTGTTGAAGTTGGCGGGGATCACGCTGACGGCATCGCCGCTGTGCAGATCGGTCAGCACGACGTCGTAGAGATCGGTCGAACCCGAGGAGGTCAGGTCGGCCTCGAAGTCCGGCTCGCCATCGCCGTCGACGTCCATGACGACGTAGGGCTGGATGCCGTTGCCGATCGTCGCACCCTCGCCGTAGGTGGACAGGCCGACCCACATGACTCCGTCGCCGTAGCCGCCCGCGCCCGGCGACGAACCGGCTCCCACGTACTGCAGGTCACCCGAACGTTCGGTGGTGGTGCTGACGCAGTTGTCCACGACCGTGTCGGAGCACGTAGGCAGCTTCGGGCTGCTGGCGCCGTACTGGAGCACCGAGACCAGCGAGTTGTAGGCCGTGGAGCCGGTGCCCTGGGACACCCCGCGGCCCTTGAGGATCACGGCCGGGTTCCGTCCGATCTTGCCGTCCTTGGCCACCGTGGTGGACAGCGGCTTGGCCGCTCCGTAGACCGGCACCCGCAGGTCCGCCTTGCCCACCTGGCTGATCAGGATGCGACCTGAGGCGTCGGAAACGTACTGCCGGGCCTCGTCCGCACCGGTGAACGGGTTGGTCTGGGTGGCGTCCATCGTCGGGTCGAGCGTGTGCCGCAGGTCGCGGACCACCACTCGCATCGTCACCGTGGCCGAGACCGAACCGCGCGCCGGAATCCGCGCGACCCGTGGCGACACGGTGTACGAGACACCGGGTTGCGCGTTGATGCCTTCGTAGGACAGGACGACGTCGGCCGTGCGGGTGCCGGTGTTCTGCACCTTGATGGTCTGCTTCTTGGTCACCGACACCTTGTCGGTGGTCACCGGGACGACCCCGAAGGATGCGGAGACCGCACCCGGCGTCGTGGTGGAGTACGCCAGGATCTGATCGGTGGTTGCAGCGAGGGCATCCACCCGTCCGCTGCCGACCCGGGCCGGGCCGTAGCGGTCACCGGTCTGGTCCGGTCCGGTGAACAGATCGTGGCCGGCCGTGTTCATGATGGCGGCCTTGATCTGCTCCGTGGTCCAGGTCGGATGCACCGTCTTGACCAGGGCGGCAATCCCCGCGGTGTGCGGGGTGGCCATCGAGGTACCGGATTCCACGGCGAGACCGTTCCCGGTGCCGACGGCGACCGAGGCGATGGTGGTGCCGGGCGCGGTGACGTCAGGCTTGACGACGCCGATCGAGCCGTGCGTCCCGCGGGACGAGCTGGAGTTCAGCGTGTCGTTGTTGGCCGGGAACTGCTCCTTGATCGACGTCCGCAGCGATCCGCTGAAGGTGACGTCGAGTCCGGCGCCGACGGTGGGCCGCAGCTCGTCCGTGCCGGACTTGGTCAGCTGGAAGACCGGGATGACGGCGGAGCCGGTGATGCCGGCGTCGAAGGTGGACAAGCCGGAGGTGAAGATGGCGCCGATGGCGCCGGCGGCAGCGACGTTCGCGGATCGACCGGCGGAACCGCACCGGCGGGTCACGCTGTTGTCGTCCCATTCGAGCCAGGCGACCTTGCCGGCCACCTTGGCGGCGTCGGCGGCGGACAGCGGTGCGCAGCCGTCGGCATCGCTGCCGGGGATGGCGGCGACATCGCCGGTGACGTCAGGCTTGTGGGCCCAGTCGTAAGCCACGGACACCTGGCCGGCCTTGATGCCGGCCACCGCGGCCGGAGCGTTGACCTTGATGCCGTCGTAGGTCTCGCCGGCATCCACGCTGTTGGCCACGGCCAGCGAACGAACCGCATTTCCCGGTGCGCCGCCGATGTCGGTGAGGTCGCCGCCGTTGCCCATGGCGATGACGGACAGCACGCCGTGCTTGGCCAGGTTGTCGACGACAGCGTTCTCCGGGTCGTCGACCGGGCCGTAGTCGCTGCCGAGCGAAAGGTTCACGATGTCGAGGTGATCGGAGAAGTCGCCGTCACCGTTGGGGTCGAGTGCCCAGTCCAGCGCGGAGATGACGACGTCGGTCGAGCCGGCGCAGCCGAAGACGCGGAGCCCGTAGAGGCTCGCCTGCGGCGCCATGCCGGGGCCGATCTTCATGGCGTTCAGGGCGGTGCTGGTCAGGCTCTGATAACTGCCGGTGAAGGTGCTGCCATCGGCGTTCTCGCCGTAGCCGGCGACGGTGCCGGCGACGTGGGATCCGTGGCCTTCGCAGTCGAGCGGGTTGGGGTCCGGGTGCGGGATCGGCTGGTAGCCGGCTCCGGTGGCGGCGTTGTAGCTGTCGCCGACGAAGTCGTAGCCGCCGACGACCTTGGCGGTCGGCGTGAACGGCAGGGTCTCCTTGGCGTGGGCGGCGTCGTAGGCCGCGGTGGTGCCGGGTCCGCCGAAGTCCGCGTGGGTGTAGTCGATGCCGGTGTCGATGATGCCGACCTTGACACCCTTGCCGGTGACTCCCAGGTTCTGCCAGGTCTTGAGCACATTGGTCAGCTGCGCCGCACTGGAGTTGTCGATGGTCTTGGTGACCAGCGGGGTGATCTTGACGACGTCGGGCCGCGCCGCGAGGGCTTCCAGTCCGGCCTGGTCGACGTTGACGGCCACGCCGGGGATCGAGTTCGTGGTGCTGAACAGGGTTTTGGTCTGGCTGTCCTCGGCCTTGGCCGTCGCCACCACCGAGGCCGTGGTTGCCTTCAGGGACGCCCGCTTGGCCTTGGCGGTGGCCTTCTGGGTCGCCTTGCCCTGCGGGGCGGCAGCGGCGGATGCGTCAGCCGCACCGACCCCGGCGTACTGCACGAACACCGAATGACGGCCGGTCGACCTGGTGGTCAGTGCCCCGCCGAACTTGTCGGAGTTGACGATCGCTTGTGGCGTGGTCTTGGCCGGTGCGGGCACGGCGGGCGTGTCGCCCGCGGGTGCAGCGGCAGCGACCGGGGATGACCCGATGGCCACCGACGTGAAGAGGGTGACGGCGACCGCTGCCGCCATCCACCTCTTCCGACCGGGCAACGATGGCAATGGCATATGCACGAACTCCTCTTCCCGAGCATCGCGTGGCCTCGACGCGGCGACGGACTCTGTCGACGCGACGGACCGTCCGCCGGCACAGTGCCGGGGACATTTCACGGATGCGTAGCGCAGCAAACCTAGAACGTCACAGGTAGGTAAAGCCATAGTTTGCGGAATCTTTGTCTTCAGACGACCGTTCCTGCCGCGAGGGTGCCCGATAGCGACGGATGTGACCGAATCTGCGGCGCCGGCTCATCTCAGCTCGGCGACCGGCCGTCTCGTGGCCCCCGGGTCAACGCCAGAGACATGCCCGAAGACGTGCGGGACGTCATCGCCGAACGAGCCGCCGAGCAGGGTCAGTCGGTTCCGGGCCATCTCCTGGCGCCCGTCGTGCACGAGGCGAACGTGCTGCGCAACGGGCCGGCGTTCGAACGAACGGCAGGGCGCCGCGTCAGCATTCCTGCTCACTCGAATCCGGAGCAGATCATCCGGGAGATCGGGACGACGGCCGCGAGCTTGATCGAGCGGAGGCGGGTAGGTGGTCGCGGTTGATGCCGGAGCATGGGTGCGCAGCCTGATCGACGAGGGTCCGGACGGGGAAGCGTGCCGGGATCTGGTGCTGGGCGACCCCGACCGGCTCGTGCCGGCTCCCGCCCGGTCGAAGTCACGCGGCCCATCCGGCGCTACGAGTCGGCCTCATCACGTCGGCCGCGTTGGGCCCTGCACCACGGTATTTCGCTGGTCCCCCTCGACGTGCGGCTGAGCCGGGCGGTGATCGCGCTGGGGATGGACGTGACCGTCCCCGGTTCAGCGAGCGATCTCCGGGCCAACGGTCAGGACGTGTATCCGATCGAGTCGGCCCGGCCGTCCTGCGCGAACGGAAAACGCAGGCGGAAATCGTCGGCCGCATCCTCGAAGGTCGAAAAGGTGACACCCTCTTTCGTCTGCCAGTAGGCGATCAGCCGCTCGAGCATCAGCAGAACATTCGGCCGCCCGGATACGTCGGGATGCAGGGTCACCGGGAATACTCCGTAATCCAGCTCGCGATAGACCCAGTCGAACTGGTCGTTCCACATCTGCTCGATATCGCGGGGATTCACATATCCGTGGCTGTTTGCCGCGTGCTTGTTGAACATCATCGGCGGAAGATCGTCGACGTACCAGCTGCCGCAGAATTCCACCAGGTCGACCTCGCGCCCGTGTTCCATCGGCTTCATCCACGCCTGGGCCTGCGCGGCGAAGTCGATCTTGGTCCACTGATCGCCGACCCGGGCGTAGAAGGGCACGAAGTCGTTGTAATTCTGGGAATGGTCGTAGCTGAACCCGCTCTCGAGGAGCAGGGCCGCGGTGTATTCACTCATCTCCCACCACGGCGCGACATAACCTCGCGGTGCCCGGCCCGAGAGCTTCTCGATGACGTCGATGCTGCGCATCAGCACGTCCCGTTCCTGGACCTGGCTCATCGCCACCGGATTCTCGTGGCAGTAGCCGTGTGCGCCGATCT
This sequence comes from Nakamurella sp., assembly GCA_965277305.1. GTDB lineage: Bacteria > Actinomycetota > Actinomycetes > Mycobacteriales > Nakamurellaceae > Nakamurella. The sequence goes on from CBDICH010000002.1 coordinate 153,014, forward strand.
CGTGCCCGGAATTGGCCACATCCTTCATCTGGGTGGGAAACGTCTCGGCCGAATGTCCCGGGATGAACCAGGTGGTCGGGATGCTGAGCCTGTCGAACAGGCGGAGCAGGCGGGGGCTGCCGATCTCCCCGGCGAAGACGCCGCGCTGGATGTCGTTGGGTGAGTCCTCGCCGCCATACGAGCCGAGCCAACCGGCCACGGCGTCCACGTCGACGCCGATGCAGATCTTGATGTCCTTGCGTGCTTGAGTCATGATGCCTCCCAATAGTTCTACTGCGTGGACCAGGATGATGACGCGGGGTTCCAGAGTCGGCGCGGGGGACTGCGCGACCGGTCGGCCGGTCGGCCCGGCAGGTTCACCGCAGCCGCGCCCGCTGCTGATACTGTTCGGGCCAGTGGTCGATGGACTTCGTGAACGTGACCGGGTTTGTTTTCGAATGTCGCGCTCTGCCGATGGAGCCGATGGAGCCGATGTGAGCCCGGATGGGGGGACGAATGGCCGGCCGGGTCAGCATCAACGAGGTGGCCGCGGCCGCCGGGGTGTCGCGGGCAACGACCGCGCGGGCCCTCGCCGGGATCCGCAACGTCAATCCGTCGATCGTGGAGGCCGTCAAGCAGGCCGCCGCAGAACTCGGGTACCAGCGAAACGCGCTGGCCGGCTCGTTGCGCAGCCAGACCACCCACACGGTGGGCATGGTCGTCCCCGAGATCGCCAACCCGTTCTTCCCCATGATGATCGAGGCGACCGAGCGGCAGCTGCAGATGCGTGGCGTGATCATGCTGCTGTGCGATTCCCGGGATGACCCGGAGCTGGAGGCCGAACGGACGAACGCGCTGATGGAACGGCAGGTGGACGGACTGATCATCAGCCCGTGCCATGCCGATCGCTCCCGGGAAACAATTCTTCGCGCCAGGGACCGTTTGCCGGTGGTTCAACTCGACCGATTTGTCGAGGGTTCCATCACCGACTGGGTGGGTTCGGATGATGCATTCGGAATCGCTCTGGTCATGGATCATCTTGCCCGCGCAGGCGCGCGGACGTTTGCTTTCATCAGTTCTCTGCCCAATAGTTCCTCCGCGCGTTTGCGCACCGCCGCCTACCGGGCCGAGGCCGCCAAATTGAGTCCGGAATCCGCGGATCGAGTGCTGGCCGGGGATTTCTCGAGTACCTGGGGACAACAGGCCGCGCGACAATTGCTGGCCGATGGTGATCTCCCCGATGCCGTGGTGTGCGGAAGCGACATGATCGCGTTCGGGGTGCTGCACGAGTTCATCGCCAGCGGTATTCGCGTTCCCGAGGATGTGATGGTGACGGGGTACGACGACGTCGGGCAGTCGTTCCTGACCAGTCCCTCGCTGACCACCGTGCAGCAGCCCTGCATGGAGGTGGCGGCGACCGCCGTGCGGCTGCTGGATCGTCGGCTGGAGCGGGGCGACGATACCGAGCACGTCCAGCACATCAACATCCATCCCACGCTGATCCCGCGTCAGTCGACCCGTCCGGGCTGAGGGCGTCGCGCCGCCGGCCGAGTTGGTGTGCGTGGGCTCGTTGGTGGACATGGTCTATCCGACGACCGTGGCGAAGGCGGCCGGCGGCACCGGGGTGCGATCGAGTTCCGCGAGCGCCCTGGCCATCGGTGCGGCGGTGTGCTGCTGCAGCCAGGAGTCCGCCGCGTCCAGCCGAGGACGGATTCGCCGGTGCACCGCCGATGCCCGAGCCAGCAGGTCGCGTTCGTCGACACGGGTGAGCCGGCCGGCCGCCATGACGGCAGTTCCCCCGACGATCGAGAGCTCGACCGGCGCACCGCCGTAGACGATCTGGCGGAGCGGATGGTGCAGGGGTGTCAGTCCGTGATGGTCCAGCGGGACGCCGACGAGGTCCGCCGCCCAGCCGGGCTCCAGCCGCCCCAGGCGTTGCTTCCCGATCGCCCGGGCGCCCTCGACGGTGGCCATCGCGAAGGCGTCGCTGACGTCGAGCCAGTCCGCCTGGTCGGGGCGGACGGTGCTGAGCAGTGCGGCTTCCCGAACGACGGAGATCATCGACATGGTGACGGTCGATCCGAGACCGTCGCTCCCGAGCGACACCCGCACGCCGGCTCGGCGCAGCCCCTGCACCGCGGCCACCCCGCTGCCGAGCCGGAGATTGCTCAGCGGATTGTGCTGGACCGTCACGCCGTTCGTCGCCAACAGGACGACATCCTCGGCCGTCAGCCAGATGCCGTGGATCGCGGTGAGCCGCTCGGAGAGCAGTCCTAGTCGCGACAGGTGCGCGGTCATGGTCTCGCCGAAGAGCAACTGGGCCGTGGCGGCCTGGGCGCGAGTCTCGTTGAGGTGCGAGAGGACCGGAACGTCGGCGCTGCACGCGAGCTCGAACAACGCGACCAGGAAGTCGTCACTGCAGCGTTGCGACGCCGAGGCAGCCACCGCGAGCTCGACCCGATCCGGTGCGTCCGCAGCTTGTCTCGACAGCCGTCGGCTCAGTTCTTCCAGGGCATGCGCGGGGTCGCCGGCTGCCCGGGCGAAAACCTCGTGCGCCTCCGGGGACAGCAACTCCGCGACGAAGGGCACCGACTCGGCGAAAGTCCGGTCGAACATCGTCGGGGCCACCACGGCCCGAATCCCGACATCGGTGTAGGCGCGTTGCACCGCATCGAGATGCGCCGCGGGTAGCCCCGGCAGACCGACGTCATCGACGAGAAGGGTCGAGCCGCCGTGGACGGCCTCGATCGCGGTGAGTGCCGTCCGCAGGTAGATGTCGTCGGGGGAAAGGTCGAGGGGAAGTGGGGGCCGGACGTGCAGCATCCAGTTCTCCAGACGATCCTTCGGGTAGCGACCCCGATGAAATGTCTCGTGAGAGTGCGTGTGGCCGTTGACCATCCCGGGCAACAGCACCAGGCCGGCCGCGTCGATGGTGCCGGATCCACCTCGGGCTGGACGGATCTCCTCGATGACGCCGTCGCGGACGTGGATGTCCACCGGTGGGCCCAGCGGCTCCCCGCCCGACGAACCAGCAGCCAGCAGTCGGCCGCCGGTGATCACGGCGGCGGAGTTCGACGAAGACCTCCGATCGGTCATCAGTAGGCCTGGGCCGAGATCCGTTGCCACAGCGAAGCACTGGCCACGTTCGCATCCCGGATGACTTCATCCATGTCGACCCGGGTCGGCCGCCCGTCCTCCACCACGAGGTCACCGGCGACCAGGACGTGCCGGACATCGCGTCCCTGGGCGACGTGCACGAGGTTGCCCAGAGGCTCACGCATCGGCGTCAGGTGCACCCGGCGGGCGTCGACGACCACCAGGTCGGCGGCCGCCCCCACCCGGATGCTGCCCAGTTCGTCCGGCATCCCCAGGGCGGCAGCCCCCTCGGACGTGGCCATCCGCAGGGCCGTGAGTGGTTGCCAGGACGGTGAGACCCGACCGTCCTGGATGCGACCGGACGCCAGCGCCCATCGCATGGCCTCGATCATGTCGGCGTGCATGTTGTCGGTGGCGAGACCCATTCGGAGGCCGACATTTCGCATCATCGACGTGGGGGCCAGCCGACCACCGGTCGCGTTGCCTTTCGGCACGTGCGCGATGGTCACACCGGTGTGGCCCAACAGCGCCGCGTCGTCGTGCCCGAGGTACATGCCGTGGGCGGCCACCAGTCGCTGCGACAGCAGGCCGGTGCGTTCCAGGAGCCGGGTCGGGCTGCAGCCTGCGACACCAAGTATCCGGTCGACCTCGGCGGCGCTCTGGGCCAGATGAATCGTGGTGACGGCTCCGGTTGCCTCCGAGAGCTCGCCCAGTTCGGCGAGAAGTGCTGGGCTGCAGGTGTCGGGGGCGTGCGGGCTGACCGTCAGCGTGATCCGCCCTTCGCCCTGGCCCGACCACCGCTCCGTCAGCGCGGCGGCAGCGGCGGTCGTCCGGTCACGTTCGGAAGTTCGGTACTCCCAACGACCCTGCGCGATGCCGTCGAAATCGACGTCGTGGACGAATTCACCGACCCAGGCACGGGAACCGAACTCGAACGCCGCATCTGCCACGTGTTCGGCGTAGCGGTAGGCGTCGACGATCGTGGTCGAGCCGAACAGCAGTGACTCCAGGACGCCCAGGCGCGCAAAGGCTCTGGCCTCGTCCGAGGTGAGATCGGTGGCGTGCGGCACCCCGGGGGTGTAGGCCGGAGCGGTGCCCAGGTCTTCGGCGACCCCGCGGACCATGGTGAGCACCGCGTGCGTGTGCAGGTTGACGAAACCCGGGAGCACCAGGTGATCCGTCACATCGATCCGCCGCTGGGCCAGGAGATGAGAGGTGTCGCCGATGGCCACGATTGTGCCGTCGCGGATCGCGATCGAGGCGCCGCTCAGGTTCCGGTGCTCGTCGCCGGAGGTGAGGACGTGCCCGTTGTCCAGGATGACGTCGACCGGGTCAGGAGGCAACGGCCGGCTCCGCGTACGGCAGGGCGAACAACGATCCCCACCCGACGACGTCCGCGGTCGGATGGCCGGCGAGGCCCAGGCCGGCCCAGACCGCGAGCGACGTCGTGTCCAGCACCGGTACGCCCAGCTCAGCTTCCAGTTCCGCGGAGGAGCCGGCCGAGCACAGGTTGGTGCAGAAGGTGGTGATGGCCTCGGGAGATTCCAGGGCCACCTCGCGCACCATCGATTCGATGAGATCGACCGGGATCCGGGAGAAGTCGTCGTTCACCGAGATCCCGAGATGCTTTTCCGTGCACTGCCACGACGCCGCCCGATACACGGCCAGGATCTTGTCCTGCACATCGGTCGTATACGGCGTGACGAAGCCCAGCCGGCTGGTACCAAGTCGGCGCAGGGCGCGATTGAGCGCCAGCACCGACGTGGTCGCGGGGACGCCGGTGCGCTCGGTGATCGCGGCGCACAGGCGTTCATCGGCCTCGAATCCCATCCAGGCGCCAGACGTGCCGTTCCAGACGATGCTGTCGACATGTGCGTCGGCCAGCAGTTCGGCCGCCTGCAGCATCACCTCGTCCTGGAACTGGCCCACCCCCTTGTCGCTCAGGCTGATCTCGGTCACCCGGAACCGCGCGAAGTGCACCGAGACCCCGGGCAGCGGGTCGACCATCCGGAAGCAGGCCTCCTCGAGTCGGGTGTTCGACGACGGGGTCAGCATGCCCAGCCGCACACCGCGCGGCTCGAGCGCAACATCGTGTCCCACCATGAGCGGTCCTCCTCCATCCCGTACTCCGCGCCGCATCGATCCGGTCACCGTGCCGCTCCCTCGAACAGCCGGCGGGGGTTTGCTTCCATCAGTTGGGCCCGCACATCGTCGGGACATCCGAGCCGGTGCAGACGTTCGATGAACATGGTCGGGACGTAGCGAAGCCCGTTGCCGCCGTTCTTGGTCAGCATCGATTTGATGCCCAGATCGTGGCTGATGAGAAGCTGTGCCCCGAGGCCGTTCCGCAGCAGACCGGTGATGGCTCGGGCGGTCTCCTCCGGCGACGGGGACTGTCCTTCCCCGGCACCGCGATAGAAGTACGGCATGCCGATCATGTCGAATTCCAGGAAGACTCCGCGCGCGGCCAGCGACCGTTGGTAGTCGGGGTCGTGACCGGAGGGATCCAGGTGGCACAACACCACAGCGCCCGGCTGAACTCCGATCTCATCGAGAACGATGTCCAGGACTCGATGTCCGTGCCGCTCCCACCCGGGCAGGTGAACGAACAGTGGCACCCGCAGTTCGGTCTGGGCCTGCGCTGCCGCCCGCAGGCTCCGTTCCTCGGCCAGCGTGAAGGCCGGCGAGATGCCGATCTCGCCGATCACGCCCGGGGGAAATGGCGACTCCCGGAAATCAGCCAGCAGGTCGGCGGTCAACTCCTCGACCGAGGCGGAACGCATCCGCGTGGTTTCGGAGGACTCGAGATACCAGCCCGAGCCCATGACGATGTTGACGCCCGACTGGCTGCTCAGGTGGGCCAGGGCTTCGCGCGACCGTCCTTCGTTGGCCGACGTGAGGTCGACGACCGTCCCGCCGCCGACCTGGGCGAAACCGCTCAGATCGTCCAGGACCGCGGCGAAATCGTCCATCCGGCAGTTGTCCTGGCTGTTGTACGGATACTGGCTCAGCAGCCACGCCAGGGCGGGCGTGACCGGACCGGCCAGCATCGCGTCGATGTCGTCGTCGCCGGACAGGGCGAACGACGGACTGATGTCGGACACCAGATGCTCGTGTGGCAGCACCATCCCGAGCTGGGCGGAGTCGATGGGGCCGGTGACCGTACTGATCGTTGCCATGGAAACTCTTCTCTACGTCGGCAGCTGGCTCAGTGTCCCGCGGCCCAGCTGATCGTCTGAGCCATCAACGGCGCGTATCCGGGCCACTGGACGAAGGGCAGCGGACACCAGTGCGGGGCGATGTCCGACGTCCAGGCCACGGTCCGACCGTTGCCGGCCGTGCCGGTGACCAGCAATGGATCGGCACCCGTGCGGGCCAGGACCTCTGCCGCCGGCTTGGCGGCGACTCGGTTGTAGCCCAGGAGCACCGGCCAGGAGCCCTCGACCCCGGCCAGGATCGGGTGATCCTGTTGCAATACCTCCGGTTCGACGCCCTGCGGCGTCTCCACCCGGTCGTCCCAGGGGTCCAGCGTGACCGGAAGGATCTCCTCGATGGGCGTACCCCGGTAGGCGGCTTTGCCTTCGATGCCCTGGAAACTCAGGTAGCCGCCGGCCATCACCAGGCCCCCGCCGTCCAGCCGGACCCAATCGGCCAACACCTGGAGCCGATTCGGGGTGGGCATGCCGAGCAGGAACGTGTCGGGGTGCAGCAACAGACTGTTGGCGCCGATGTCGGACAGCACCACGACGTCGAAGCTGCTGAGCTCTTCGCGGGTGCCGGGGAACTTGCGGGGGACGTCGTGTCCCGGAAGGTAGGTCACGGTCATTCCCGCTGACTCGAGGGCGGCGATGTAGGCCTCGGAGCCGGTCTCGAAGGTCACCGAGGTGAACTGGTCGAAACCCTTGTAGTGGGTGCTCTGGCTGATCCAGGACTCGCCTGCGAGCAGGACAGTAGTCATCGTCGTTGATTTCCTTTGCGAACATGGTTTTGCCAACGTGGTTTTGCCAACGGGGCGTAGCCGAATGGCCGGATGAATGTGCTTTATCTACTGGTCATGAACCGTGAGAATGCCCGGGTGTTGAGCAGCACGGCGATCAGCAGAATGGCGCCCTGGACGATCGGCACATAGAAGCTCGAAACATGGACCAGGATCAGTCCGTTCTCGATCACGCCGAGGACGATGGCACCCAGCACGGTCCCGATGATGGAGCCGCGACCGCCGAACAGGTCGGTCCCGCCCAGCACGACGGCCGTGATCACGGTGAGCCCGAACGTCGTGCCACCGGCGTTCGACGACCCGGAGCCGAGACGGGTGGCGATCAGGATGCCGGCCAGGGCGGCCGTCACGCCGGATAGCACGTACACCGTGAATCCGACCGCGCGGACGTTGACCCCGCTGCGCCGCAACGATTCTCCGTTGGACCCGAGGGCGACGACATAGCGCCCGAAGGGCGACTTCTCCAGCACCACCCAACCGAGGATCGCGATGCCCGCGGCGACGATGACAGAGACCGGAATTGGTCCCACCTTCCCCTGGCCCAGCACGGTCACCCAGGCATTCCGCGGGATCGGGATCGAGTACCCACCCGTGATGAGCAAGGCCAATCCGGACAGCACGGACAGGGTGGCCAACGTGACGATGAACGGCTGCAGCTTCTGGTACTGGCTGAAATAGCCGTTGACGCCGCCGATCAGGGCCCCGCAGACCAGGATGGCAAAGAATGCCAGGGTGGTGTTCCAGTGGTGGCTGAGCAGGAGGGCCAGACCGGCCCCGGCCACGGCCACGGTCGACCCCACCGCGAGATCGATTCCTGCGCTGATGATGACCATGGTCATCGCTGTCGCGACAATCAGGTTGGGTGCGATGTTCTCGAGGATGATCCGAAGGTTGGCCCAGGAGAAGAAGCCGTCCGCCGCTGATCCGAAATACACCATCAGTGCGATCAGGACCACCGCGATGCTGATGGTCTGGACGTGGCGGAGCAGGACGGCCGACATCCGGGCGGAGCGCCCGGTGGCCAGCCGTTCGTGTACCGGCGTCGACGTGCTCACGGGCGATCCTCCCCCTTCAACAGGGCTGCCTTGTGCCCGACGATCTGCGCGACCAACTTGTCCAGCGAGGTGGTCCGCGCATCCATGTCTGCTCGCATGACCCCCTCGTACATGACGCAGAGGCGATCGCAGACGTCGAACAGGTCCGCCAGTCGGTGCGTGATCAGGATGACGCTGACTCCGCGCTGGGCAACGTCTTTGACCAACCGCAGGACCGTCTCGACCTCGCTGACCGCGAGGGCGGCGGTCGGCTCGTCCAGGATCAGCAGCTTCGGTTCGAAGGTCACTGCGCGGGCGATGGCCACCGCCTGCCGTTGCCCGCCGGAGAGATTGCGGACAGGGGTGGTGGTCAGCGGGATCGAGACGCGGAGCTTGTCCAGCTGCACGCGGGCCTGGGCGTGCAGCGTGCGCTTGTCCAGGAACATCCCGCCGAGGCGGCGGGGCTCCCGTCCCAGGTACAGGTTCCCCGCCACATCGACGTCGTCGCACAGCGCGAGATCCTGGTAGACCATGCCGATCCCCTGGTCGCGGGCGTCCCGCGGGGAGGAGAACCGTTGCGGCACACCGTCCAGCGAGATCGTTCCCGAGTCCGCGGTCTCGGCGCCGGCCAGGATCTTCATCAGAGTCGACTTGCCGGCACCGTTGTCGCCGACCAGACCGATGACCTCGCCGGGTGCGATGCGCAGGCTGACCCCGCGCAGCGCGTCGACCATGCCGTACCGCTTGCGGATGTCGGTCATCACCATCCGGTCGGGTGTGGACGTCTCAGGTGTGGAAGTCGCTGTCACGAGCCGTACAGCGCCCGGTAGTCGTCGACGTCCGCCTTGGTGACAACCGTGACGCTGGTGGAGATGTGCTTCTCGGTGGTGCCACCGCCCAGCAGCTTGACCGCACTGTCGACTGCGATCTGGCCTTCCTTGCCCGGGGTCTGCTGGACGACGCCGATCACCGACCCGTCGTCGATGCCCTGGATGGCCGAGGGAGAGAGGTCCCAACCGAAGATCTTGACCTTGGAACTGGCGGCGCGCTGGCCGGCCACCGCGCCGATGAGCGCCGGTTCTCCGGTGGCGTACAACAGGTTCATCGACGGTTGGGCGGTGAACAGGGCTTGGGCGGCCGACTGCGCGGTGGCCTGCACATTGTTGCCGTTGACCGTTTGCAGAACCTTCGCACCGGTCGGGGCAATGGTCGAGACGAACGAATCCTTCCGCTTGTTCTGCGGTACCGAGGTCAAAGCCCCGATGATGCCGAGCTGCAGATTCTTCATGTCCGGCTGGGTCTTCTGCCAATCGATCAGCCACTTGCCGGCGATGACCGCTGCTGCGGAGTTGTCCGTCCCGACCGAGAGATCGACCTCAGGGCCGGACATGTCGGAGTCGATGATGATCGTCTTGACGCCCTGGTCGTGCGCCGCCTGCAGGGCGTCGACCAGGCCGTTCTCGTCGATGGGGCTGACCAGCAGGGCCTTGTAGCCCTGGCTGACGTACGTCTGGATGGCCTGGACCTGCTTGGCCGGATCGCTGTTGGAGTTGTAGACATCGAGATCGACGTCAGCGGCCTTGGCTGCGTCGGTCACCCCCTTTTTCATGTCCTGGAAGTAGCCGGCCTCCTCGTTGGTCTCGATGAAGGCCATCTTGGCTCCCGCGGCCGAGGCGACTGCTGACCCGGCAGCCGCTCCCGAACTGGCCGGACTCGACGTCATCGCGGAGCCGGCGGCGACGGAGGATCCGGGCGAGCTCGCGGCCGCGGCCGAGGAGGCAGAAGCGCTCACTGCGCCCGCGGCCGAGCTTTCGGAGGTCGCTGCGGTGGTCGACGCACTGCTGCAGGCCGACGCGACCAAAGCCAGTGTGATGGTGGCGATTCCGAGACCGATGGCGCGGGCACGGGTAGGGCTGAACGATCGCATGAGTTCCCCTTGTGGGCATGAGGGCTGGGAAGGTGTCCGTCTGGGAGATCGTTCTCCCGACTGGCGAAAGCTAACCACGCCGCGTCCCGAGCGTCAAGGAATTCTTGGTGCCGAAATCGACGCCATCGCGCCCGGCTATTGTCCGGCGGACAGTTATCGGTGGGGTCGACTCGGCAGCGACTGACAATGTTTCGATCAGATTATCGGGGCATTGATTCCAGGCTCCAAATGCAAACTGTTGGTATTTGCATAGTTGAAGTCGGTGCGGACTACTGGTCGACGGCCTCGTCCAGGATCCCGACGAAGTGGGTGCCGATGCCCTCGTACTCGCCGCGCACGTACCCCTCGGCCGGCTCTGGCAGATCGTCCCGCCCGTGGGTGTCGCAGCTGAGGTAGGTGAAGGCCGGCCACCACTTCTTGGGGCGGGCCATCTCGGAGCTTCCGCACACGTCGCAGCTCAGCTCGATCCACACCGGCTTCTGGCCGGTCCGGTTGGCGCGGGACTGCGCCAACCAGGCCGGCGGCTCCGCGTCCAGACGCGCCACCTCGGCCTCGGAGATCCGGTTCGGGATCCCGTTCCGCACGGCCATCTCGGGCGGGATGTCCAGCCGGATCGCGGCCTCTCGTCGGGTGATCATCTTGGGTCGAGGGTAGCCGTGGACTCCAGCAGTCGGCGAACGAACGCCAGTTGGTCCTGCTGCTGGAAGGACCCGCCACCCTCGTGCCCGTTGTAGGGGTAGACGGAGATCCGCTTGTCCGTGCCGCCCCAGTTGTTGAACGCGGCGAAGACGGTGGACGGGGGACAGATCTGATCCATCAGCGCGGCGGAGAACAAGGTGGGAGCAGAAGCTCGGGCGGCGAAGTGCACCCCGTCGAAGTACGACAACGTGCGGAACGCGTTCTCGATCCCGTCGCGGTGCGCCGAGCAGTACTGGGCGATCTCGACATATGGCCGGGTGTCGGTGATCTCGGTGGCCCGCCGCAGGTGGCACAGGAACGGGACGTCCGGCATGGCGCCGAGGAGCCCCGGGACCAGGCCGGCGACGGCGATGGTGATGCCGCCGCCCTGACTGATCCCGGCGACGATCGTGCGCTCGGCGTCCAGCAAGGGATGGGCGGCAACCACTTCGATCGCCCGCACCGCGTCGGTGAACACCCGGCGGTAGTAGTAGGACTCCGGCGATTCGATGCCCATGGTCAGGAAGCCGGGGGAGTGCGGCCCGATCGGGCCGGGCTGGTCGCCGGTGGCGCCCACGCTCCACGCCGCCGATCCTTGGCTCCGCGTGTCGACGACCAGGTGTGCATACCCGGCGGCGGCCCAGACCAGGTGGTCGTGCGGGAACCCGCGCCCGCCGGCGTAGCCGATGTACTGGACGATCGTCGGCAACGGCGCCGTCGTGCCGCGCGGCAGGATCAGCCAGGCGGCGATCCGTTCCCCGCCCCAGCCGGCGAAGCTCACGTCGAAGACCTCGACCAGCGACAGTCCGGCGTCGACCGGGGTGAAGGTGGGGTCGAGCGGGAGTTCCCGCGCCTCGGTCAGGGTGCCATGCCAGAACGCGTCGAAGTCCTCGGGCGGCACCAAACCGGCGTCGAACTTCCGGAGGTCGGCCAAGGCCATGTCGAACTGCACTGCCATATCCGGAGCCCGCCCTGTCGCGATCGATCACTGTGGGTACGGTCATCGTATGGCCCTGAAGACCGTCCGCCTGCGTGTGCAACTCCGCGAAGTGGTCCCGACCGTCGTGCGCGTGATCGATGTGCCCGCGGTCGTCACGCTGCCGGAGCTGCACGATCTGTTGCAGGCCGGGATCGGTTGGACCGACAGCCATCTGCATCAGTTCGTCGCCGGCGAACAACGCTACGGAGTTCCGATGGAGGACAGCTGGGACGAGGAGGAGCGCGACGAGCGGGCCGTCAAACTCAGCGATCTGCCGGCGAACTTCGTCTATCTCTACGACTTCGGCGACGGCTGGGAGCACGACATCGCTGTGCTGGGCGCCGGTGACGAGCGGCCCGGCTGTCGCGAGGGCTCCGGTACCTGCCCACCGGAGGACTGCGGCGGAACCGGCGGCTATGCGGACCTGTTGAGGGTGCTCGCTGACCCCACCGACCCAGAATACGAGCACATGCGAGCGTGGGCCGGGGAGTTGCCCGACTTCGACTTGGCGGCGACGGATCAACTGGTACGGAACGTCTTCGGGCAGGTGCCGGCCAGTGTGCGGTTGGTGCTGGACCTGGCGAAGGACGGGGTGAAACTGACGCCGGGCGGTCGGCTGCCCCGGGTCTTCGTCCGCGCCGTGCAGGAGGCTCGCCCGGGTTGGTATCCCTTCGACGGGCTGGCGTCGCTGGAGGACGACCTCTTTCCGTTGGCCGCGCTCCACGACCTGCTCCGCAAGGTCGGCCTGTTACGCCTCTCGAAGGGCGTGGTGAAGCCGACCAAGATCGCCGCCGACGACGTGGAGGTGGTCCGGCGACTGCGATCCTGGTTCAGCGAGGACAAGTTCATCGGCGTTCTGGCGGGCGACGTCGTCTCGTTCCTGATCGCTTTCGGTCCCCAATCGACCGGGCAGTTGGCCGCCCGTGCCTTCCCACTGCTCGACCGTTGGGCGGTCGACGGTCGGCCCATCACCGAACGGGATGTGGGTCAGGAAATTGATCGTTTACGAACGGTGCTGGTTGCGCTCGACCAGGTCGAGAGCAAGTGGCACCAATGGACTACCGGTCCGTCCGCCAACTCGCTGCTGGTGCGCGCGGTGTCACTGGCGGCCTACTGGGCGCGCCACCAGTCATAGCCCTCCCTGTCTTGGCGACGGCGGGCTGGACGCAGATGATCGGCGTCGGGCACAGCGTCACGTTCGGCGCTGAAATGGGGCCTTGCCACGACGGTCGCAGCGGCGGCTCACTGCAACGGATGCGCAATCGAAAGGACCAGGAGCTACCGGACCTCGTAGGTGCCGTCGAGCCGGGCCCGGGCGATGACGTGCCCGGCCATGGCATCCAGAGCTTCGGCGAGAGTGAATGTGTCGGGCAGCTCGAGGTGGTGATCCAGGGCGAAGAGCTGGAAGACGTAGGTGTGCGGTCCGTGCGAGCCAGGTGGCCTGGGTCCGGCCCAACCGCGGCGGCCGAGCGGACCCTTGCCGTGTTTCAGGCCGGCGACCGGGCTGGGGTCGGTCAGGCCGTTCTCGGGAATTCCGGTCAGCGATGGGTCGATGCCGACGGTCAGGGCGTGGGTGGCCGGTTTGCCCATCGGCACATCGGGATCCTGCACGATGAGCGCGAGTTCCGCGGTGCCGGGCGGCGGCGTCGACCAGGTGATGGCCGGGGAGATGTTGGCGCCGAACAGGCGGCCGCGGTGGCGCGCCGGAATGGGCGCGCCGTGGTCGAAGTCGGGGCTGGTGACGGTGAAGTCTTCGGGGGCCTGCAGATCCGGACGCGCCCAGGCGAGGGTGTGGTGTCCGGCGTGCCGGTTGCGCAGCGCGTAGCCGATGGGATTGGGCATTTTTCGTTTCCTTGTCAGGGATGTCGGACGGGGCGGCCCGGGCTGCGGAGGCCACGGTCGAGCAGGGTGAGGACGACGGCGAGGATGCTGACGCCGATCATGATGACGCCGATCTGGTGGACGCCGGCGTCGCTGACGGTGTTGTGGAAGACGATGCCGGTGATGGCGGAGGCGGCGATGGAGCCGACATATCCGAACGTGCGGAACAGTCCGGAGGCGACGCCGAGTTGATCGGGTGGGGCTTGGGTGTAGAGGGCGATCTGGTTGCCGCTGGCCGCGGTGCCGAGCGCGACGCCGAAGACCAGGGTGATCGCGATGATCCAGCCGAGGTTGCTCTCGGAGGTCAGGAACAGTACGCCGGCTGACCCGACCAGGCTGGCGAACGCAGCGGCGATGACCGGTCCACGGACGAGGTTTCGCCGCGAGATCGGCGCGACGACGATGCCGGAGATGACGCTCATCGGTAGCAGGAGCAGGCCGGCGCCGAGCGGGGACAACCCGCGTCCGGCCTCCAACCACTGGGTGATGCCGTAGAGCACGACGTACACGCACAGCGCAATCAGGGCGTAGCGGAGATAGGTGCGGGTGAGCGCGCCGTTCCGGGCGAGCGACCGCATGTCGATGAAGGGGTGAGCGGCGCGCAGTTCCCAGAAGATGAGCGCGGCGAACAGGATGACGGCGGCCGAGAGCACCACCCAGTCGGGCCTGGGGAGCGAGAACAGAAACGCCAGCAGCGCGATCATCGCAGCGGCGAAGCCGATGATGCCGATCAGATCGATCCGGGACGAGACGTCACGGGCGCCCTTCGGTGCTTGTTGGGCAGGGTCGCGCGGGATCCAGATCAGGGCGGCGGCAAGGGCTATCAGCGCGACCGGCACGTTGACCAGGAACACCCACCGCCAGCCGACGGTCTGCACGAGGATCCCACCGATCGGTAGGCCGAGGGCGGCAGTGGCAATGCCGGCGATCTGCAGGCCGCCCAACACGCCGCCGGGTGGTTTCTCCATTCCGACGGCCGCGGCACGGCGTTGGATGAGCAGCATCGCGGTCGGGTAAGCGCACGAGGTCCCCAGCCCGATCAGCACCCTGGCGATCAGCAGCATCAGCAGGTTCTGCGCAGCTCCACCCAGGACTCCGCCGAGCAGCACCAGCACGATCCCCACGAGGAAGACGCGACGGGCGCCGAACACTTCGGCGACCTTCCCGGCCGTGGGCTGGGCGACCGCACTGGCCAGATACAGCGCGGTGACCAGGGATGCGGTCTGACCCACCGGGACGTGCAGACCGGACGAGATCGGCACCAGTGCGGTGGCGATCATGGAGCTGTTGATCGGGTTCAGCGCGGACCCGATGAACAGGGGAGTGGTGAACCGCCACGAGAAGGGGTTGCCGGTCGCAGTTGATTGGTGGTCGGGGACCAGGGATGTCATAGCGCTCCGATCGAGACGCGTCGGCGAGCGGGGTGTGTGCGCAGTGTTTAGGTATACTCAAGAGGCTGCTGTTAGGTATACTAACGACTCATGGAGACGTCCGCAAACGACCATCGGTCCGGCATCGCCGACGAGGCCGATCTCGGTCGACTGGTGCGATCCACGGTCAGTCGCATCTACCGCCGGTTCCGCAGTGAGCGCCCGGACGGCACCCTCGGGGACACCGCCCTCGAGGTCCTCACCCGGCTGTTCAACGAGGGCCCGCAGACCCTGACCCAGCTCAGCGACCACGACCAGGTCGCTCCCGGGTCGATGAGCCAGAGCGTGAACCGACTGACCTCGGCCGGCTACGCGGTCCGCACTCCCGATCCGAACGACGGCCGAAAAGTGTTGTTCAGTGCCACTCCTGAGGGTGCCGAGCTCGCACTCGCGGCCCGGGCCCAACGCCACGCCTGGCTGGCCGCCCACCTGGAGGCACTCAGTCCCGCGGACCAGCAGGCGATTGCCCGGGCCTGCCTGTTGCTCAGCGACATCGCTGCTTCCTGAGACGTGCGCGCGGTGACCGGTGACTCTGACCGGCTCACCGCACGGCCTCAGGCCAGCAGGTCCCGGATATCGTCGGCGCTGAGGGTGGCGCTGAAGAGGGCCTCGTCGTCGATGACGGCGTCAAAGAGGCTGGCTTTGCGCTTCTGCAGGGCGAGAACTTTCTCCTCGATGGTGTCGGCGGCGACCAGTCGGTAGACCATGACGTTCTTGTCCTGGCCGATGCGGTGGGTGCGGTCGATGGCCTGCTCCTCGCTGGCGGGGTTCCACCAGGGGTCGAGCAGGAAGACGTAGTCGGCCTCGGTGAGGTTGAGGCCGAACCCTCCGGCCTTCAGGCTGATGAGAAACACTGGGGCGCTGCCGGTTTTGAACTTGTCGATGACGGCGCCGCGGTTCTGGGTGCTGCCGTCGAGGTACACGTACTGGATCCCGGCGGCGTCCAGGCGGCGTGCGACCTTGGCCAGGTAGGAGGTGAACTGGCTGAAGACGAGCGAGCGATGACCCTCGGCGACCACGTCGTCGAGCTGCTCGAACAGGGCGTCGAGCTTGCTCGAGGGCACGTCGGCGTACTCGTCGCCGATCAGCGACGCGTCCAGCGCCAGCAGCCGCAGCAGCGTCAGGGAGCGGAACACGATGAACTTGTTGAGGTTCATGTCCTCGCCCAGCAGTCGGAACAGCTTCTGCCGCTCGCGCTGCAGGAACAGCTCGTACAGGTCCCGGTGCTCCGGAGCGAGGTCGATCACCAGCGTCTGCTCCTGCTTGGCCGGGAGTTCGGCGGCGACCAGTTCCTTGGTGCGGCGCAACAGGAACGGCCGGATCCGCCGACGCAGCTTGGCCAGTCGCTCGGACCGCACCGCGGCGTTGACGGCCACCGCATCACCTGCGCCGACACCCCGGGCCACCCCGGGCCGCTGCCCTTCGATGGGCCGGACGTAGTCGTGTAGGAATCGCGGCGCGGAGGCGAACAGGCCGGGCGCGACGATCGCGAACAGCGACTGGAGGTCGGTCAGCGAGTTCTCCAACGGTGTCCCGGTGACGGCCAGCTTGAACCGGACCTGCAGTTCCAGGGCGGCCAGGTGCACCTTCGACGCCGGGTTCTTTACGAACTGGGCCTCGTCGAGCACCAGCCCGGCCCACCCGGTGGACTGCGCGACGGCCTGGTAGGCGTGGAAGTCGAGGCGCAGCAAGGCATAACTGGTGACGACGATGTCGGCGCCGTCGGCGGCCTCGGCGATCGTTGTTTTGCCCGCGGCCTGGGTGGCCGAGATCTGCCGGACAGTGAGGTCGGGGGCGAACCGCTCCGCCTCGGAGACCCAGTTCGTCATCACCGAGGTGGGGGCGACGATCAGGAAAGGCGTTCGCTCGCCGCCTGTTTCGGCGATGTGCTGGATCAGCGCGAGGCATTGCACCGTCTTGCCCAGACCCATGTCGTCAGCGAGGATGCCGCCGAGCTGGTGTCGCCAGAGGTAGGCGAGCCAGGAGAACCCGTCCTGCTGGTACGGGCGCAGGGTGGCCTTCAGCTTCTGGGGCGGGTCGACAGGGAGGGGCGAGTCGTTCTTGCTCTCGGTCAGCAGCGCCCGCCACTCGACCGCGGGGACGGCCTCGTCCGCGAGATCCTCGAAGTCGGACCACAGGCTCAACTGGTGCTTGCTGATGGAGGGGACCGGCTCCCATTCGTTCAGGTCCCGGGACTCCTCGATCAGGTCGGACAGGGCCATCAGCGCCGGGTGGTTGAGCGAGAAGTAGGTGCCATCGACCATCAGCAGCCGGCGTCTGCCCTTGGCCAGCGCCTTGAACAGCGGTAGGAACGGGATGGTCCGGCCGTCGACGGTGACCGTGACGCCGAGGTCGAACCAGTCGTTTTTCTCGGACGGGATGGTGGTGACGACGAGCTGCGGCGTGCCGGTGAGCTCGCGGTAGTCGGGGGCGGTGCCATGCGATTCCACCTTGATGCCGGGCAGGTTCCGCAGGGTGCGGAGGGTCTTGGCGGCGAACACGGCCGCGTCGATGCCTTTGAGCGTGGCCGGCAGCGGAATGGTCCGGGGGAGCAGTTCGTTGCCGAGCCACTCGGACGGAAGCAGTCCTTTCGGAAGGATCTGTTCCAGTGAAGGTGTCGGGGCCGAGCGGCGCCCGCCCTGCCAACGCCAGGCGAGCGCGATGGTGTGCCGCGGGCTGTGGGTGACGGTGAGGACCAGAGTCGGTGGTGCGGGTGGCGGGAGCTTGACTGAGTGGTCCGAGCTGGTGACGTCGATGTGCTCCTGGAGGTCGGGAAGGTAATTCTGGAGGAACTCGTCGACGTCGTTCTCGGGGACTTCGGTGGGGGTAGCGGACGTGGCGAGGATGGCGAGCTGTTCGGGATTGAGCGGCTCGCTTGCGGGAGCGATGACGATCTGCCGTGGCGTCGCCGGATCGATCAGGTAGATGCCGTGGTTCCCGATCGCGCGGGCGTGGCTGACGTTCGCTGATCTCTGGTCGATGGTGAGCAGCGGGCCAATGCTGATGCCGTCTTGTTGCCTCAGCGCGTCGAGAGTCAGGGTGGCGGGCTCCGCTTGACGGACGTGGGCGCCGGCGCCCGCTCCGACCAGCTGGATCCCGAGCGCGGCGGTCTGGTCAAGCAGGGTCCACAACACGGGGTTGGCGAAGTCGTCCAGGTATACCCAATCCGGGTCGCGCCCGGGCGTGGTCGGCCGGAGCGCCAGGTGGAGTGCACCAAACTCGCAGAACCATCGGTGCTGGTCGGGGTCCAGGTTCAGTCGGTTGACCAGGTGCGGGATGTTCGTCCAGGTGATGCCTGAGCGCGCCCAACTGCGAGACGTCCGAGCTACCGGACGAACACCGAGGCGGTAGTCTTTGCGCAGCTCGCCCGGCGTGGCTTTCGCCGCCTTGGAGACTGGGCCGTTCCAACGGGACGGGCTGCGCGGGATCAGCTCGCGGAGCTCGAACTGCAGGGCAAGCGGCGTAGGGTCGCTCACGATATCCGGCTCTGGCAGAGCTGCGGACTCGACGTCAGGCAAGTATCCGCGCAGGGCATCCCGCCAGCCCTCGCCATCAGGTGCAGCCCTTGCTGCGGAACTCGCCACAGGTCGATTGTTCACGAGGGCACCGACAGTGTGCATCGGACCGCGACGCTACGCAGGCTGCACGTCTACACCGTCCTGGCCGTACGGCTCAGTTCTGCGCTTCCTCGTCATTTCTTGACGTGTCAGCATCGTGCGGTGACTCGCCTGCCTGGACTCCGCCGTCGTCAACGGCGAAGCTCAGCGACCCAAAGCCCTGCAGAGAATTTGCGATGTCAGTCCTCGCTGCGGCGTGATCCAACCGTGCTGAGTTTCGAGTTCCGAATGGTATGTGCACCGATGGGGCTACCTTGGCCGTCGACTCGAGGTGCCCGACTTGGTCATCGAAAAAGATGTGTGGTCGCAGAATTGCCAGGACATCACCCTTATCGATTCCACCAAGAAAGAATGCGTCATTCACGATAACTCCCCAGGACTTTAAGGTGGCGAGGGCTCGCTCGTGCGACGGAGCGTTTCGTGCGGTGACGATGGACACCCGAACTCGTCGAACATAAAATTCGTCCGCCTCGGCGGCGGACTCTTCTAGCTTTTGTATCTTCGATATTTCGAGTAGAAACCTCTGCAAGGGCCCAGGGTTATGGGGTTCGACCCGGTGGGCGTGCTCGTGAAAATGGAAGCCTTCCAGGCCCTGTTCTTGCATTACTTGCTCGGACTCGTCGTCGGCCAAAACGCCATCGAAGTCGAAAGCGATCCTGACTTCGGGATCGGTGTCATCGACGAACAGTGAAGGTAGGACCTGGCCGGCCGGCAATTGCATTCCTATGGCATCCCTAACATCTGCGCGATTTGCAGACAAGAACAGAGAGATGTGCAACGCCGGTATAAAGACATATGCGGGATTGCCCTGGGTAAACACGGCTCGCGTTATGTCCAGATGGTGGTGAGCGATCGACCGCATTACTCGCAGCCCGGTATCGGGATCATTTCTGGAAAGTACGATGATCTCGACAATATTGCCACCGTCAGCTGCACGCAAGTCGTTCAACGAAAGTAGGCGCTTCACAAAGGGGAACGCAATACCCGGCTCGAGTGCGACGTCCAGGTTCGCTTCCTGGAACTTCCTGTAGGCCTCCTCGCCTTCTTGTCGAAAGACTTCATCAGAGTTCTGCAGATCGAAGAGCGCACTGGAGGCAACGCCGACAACCAGCCGATTCGTCAGTGAATACGCCATAAACTACCAAATCTCCATAGTCCAGTGGTTTAAAGGAACTGCCGTCGCTCTGCCAGCTCATATGCGGTGCTTGATGCGAGACCGTTCGTCAATCGATTTGGTCCCCGTTTTCCGGCCCCGCCACGAATCTCGACGCCATTGACTCCATCTGCTCCATGACGAGCTTGATGGCGCCGGCCTGCTTGTCGGGCGGGTACTTGTACTTGACCAGGAGCCGCTTGATGGAGGAGCGCAGCTTGGCGCGGACGTCGTCACGGACGGTCCAGTCGGTGCGGACATCGCGGCGCATGATGGCGACCAGTTCGCGAGCGATGTCGGCGAGCACGCCGACCCCCTGCTCCTGCACTGCGGACTCGTTCTCGGCCACGGCATCGTAGAGGGACAGCTCGTCCTCGGTGAGCGGGGGAGTGAAACTCTTACCACGGTCGGCTTCGGCCGCCACTTCCTTCGCCAGTTCGACCAGCTCCGCGATCACCTCGGCCGAGGTCAGCTGCTGGTTGGTGTATTTGTTCATCAGCTCGGCAACCCGCTCGGAGAACGCGCGGGCGCGAATGACGTTGGTGCGGGTGCTCTTCGCCGAACGATCAGCGATCATCTTCCGTAACGCCTCGATGGCCAGGTGCTTGTTCCGCGCCTGCTGAGCCTTGGTGACGAACTCCGGGCTCAGGTCGGCCAGGGTCGGCTTCGGCATGCCGGCGGCCTCGTAGATGTCCAGAACGTCGCCGGACACGGTCGATGTGGCGATGAGGTTGGACAGCAGCCGTTCGATCTCGGCGGGAATCGGCTCGCCGCGGGCGACACGGTCTTCGGCGTCCAGCTTCGCCATCCAGATGCGGACCTCTTCGTAGAACTGGACCTCCGGCTGCACGGACGCGAGATCCTCGGCGCGGGAACACAGAGACCAGGCGCGCGCCAGCCGACTGGACTGCCGGCGGAACTGCCCACCCAGTGGCTCCTCGCCATCGTCGACCGTGTTTCCCGGAGTCAGTGGGCTGCGCAGGTAGTTGACTGCTCCGGTCGCCGCGTTCAGCCGTGCTTTCGGTCCGCCGGCGTTCTGGACTGCCTTCCAGTCGTACCCGCTGAGAATCTCGCGGATGCTGTCGAGGGTTTCCTGCACCAGAGCAACGGCCTCGCCGACATCCTTGCCGATTGGTTTGTCCTGTTGATCCTGCGTGGTGTATTCGGCGAGGGCCTTCTGCAGGTTGTCCGCCAGCGGCGCGTACGCGACCAGGAGACCGTCCTGCTTTCCGCGGAACGTACGGTTGACCCGGGCCAGAGTCTGCATCAACAGCGCGCCTTTGAGCGGACGGTCCAGATACAACGTGTGCAGCGGCGGCGAGTCGTAGCCGGTCAACATCATGTCCTTGACGATGACGATCTCCAGCTCGTCGTCGACCTGCTTGAGACGTTCTTTGATCACCTTGTTGTCAGCGTCGCGACGCCGATGTGTGGTGACCACACCGGTGTCGGTCGGGCTGCTGGAATACACCACCTTGATCACCCCCTTGTCGAGATCGTCGGAATGCCAGGCCGGTCGGAGTTTTATGATCTCGGCGTAGAGGTTCGCGCAGATCTCGCGCGTGCCGCAGACGATCATCGCCTTGCCAGGCTTCTCCATGACCTTGGCCATTTCGGAACGCCTTGCTTCCCAATGGTTCACGATGTCAAGAGCCAACGCCTCCAGTCGCTCGGGCGCCCCGTACACAGCGTTGATGAGCAGCACATTGTTCTCGACCCGTCGCCGCTCGGCGTCATCCAGACCGAGGGTGGCGTCATCGGCGGCATCGTCCAAGATCTCATCGGTGATCTCGTCTGCGCGCTCGACCTTGATCAGCCGGGGCGCGAAATACACCGGGACGGTGGCTCCCTCCTCCACCGCGCGGGAGAGGTCGTAGATGTCGATGTAGTCGCCGAACACCTCTCTGGTATTGCGGTCCACGAACGAGATCGGTGTCCCGGTGAAGGCGATCAGGGTGGCGTTGGGCAGCGCGTCCTTCAGGTGTTTGGCGTAGCCGTCGAGATCGTCGTAATGGCTTCTGTGTGCCTCGTCGACGATCACGATGATGTTCCGGCGTGTCGAGAGCGTCGGATGGTCTGTGCCGGAGTCCTTTTCGCCCTTGCTGCGGCCGAACTTCTGCAGGGTGGTGAAGTAGATTCCACCGGTTGTGCGGTTCGACAGTTCTTCGCGCAGCTCCGCTCGTCGCTGGATCTGACGCGGCTTCTCCGGTAGCAGCCGGCTGCGGTTGAAGCCCTCGAACAACTGACCGTCGAGTTCGTTCCGGTCGGTGATCACCACGATGGTCGGGTTCAACAGCTTCCGGTGCCGCATCACCAGGTTCGCGTACAGCTCCATCTCAATGGATTTCCCGGAGCCCTGGGTGTGCCAGACAACGCCGGCCTTGCCGTTGCTCTCGACCGCATCAATGGTGTTCGCCACCGCCTTCGTTACCGCAAAGTATTGGTGCGGCTTGGCGATCCGCTTGCTGAGACCATCGGCGCCTTCGTCGAACGCGGTGAAGTTGCGCATCAGCTGCAGGAACCGCTCGGCGTTGTACAGACCGAAGAGTGCATTTTCTAGGCCCGTGCTGGCATCGCCGTCGGCGTTGAGGTCACCGAATTTGATGACCGCCCCGTCGTCGTCCACGTTCCACGGCGAGTAGTGGTTGAGTGGGGTGAACGGCGTGCCGTACTTGGCGTGGAGGCCGTCGGAGATCAGGTCGAACACGCCGAACCGGAAAGCGAGCGGGAACTCGTGCAGGTAGGTCTGCAACTGCGCGTGCGCCGCGGCGACGTCGGCATGCTCGTTGGCGGCTTTCTTCAGTTCGATGATGCTGACCGGCATCCCGTTGCAGTACAACACCAGATCGAAGCGCCGGGTGAACTCACGACTGACGATGGTGACCTGGCTGACGGCCAACCAGTCGTTCGCATCCGGGTCGGCGTCGATCAACCGAATTGTCGGCGTAACCTCCTGACCGTTTTCGATGTAGGTGATTCCGCGGAAGCCCTGGGTCATGAACTCGTGCATCCGAAAGTTCTCGGTGATGGCGTCGTTCGACTTCGCCGACGTGATCTCGGCGAGCGCCTGCTGCAGGTATTGCGTCGGCACGGCGGGGTTTAGTTTGCGAAGTGCGTCGAGCATCCGGCTGGGGATATGCAACTGCTCCCAGCTCTCTCGCTCGCCTTTGCCTGGCGTGATGTCGGTGCCCTGGGTCGGTGCCCAACCAAGCTCGGCGAGCGTGTCGAGTGCAAGGTGCTCCCATTCGGCCTCGGACCAGGTCGCTGACTTCATGATTCGCTCGATTCGACGTGGTTCAGCTCGGCTTCGAGGTCTTCGATGCGCGGCAGGGTGGAGGCCAGTTCTTCGGGTAAGTGGGTGGTGATTGCGTCGGTCCATTCGGCGACGCCGATCGGTGCGGCTGTGCTGCGGAGTGCGTACTCGGCGACGACGTTGTCCTTCGTCTTGCACAGGAGAAGACCAATGGTCGGTCCGTCGACCGGGCCGGCCAGCAAGTCGTCGACAGCGGCGACGTATATGCCGAGCTGCCCGAGGTAGCTAGGGTCGAACGCGCTGTTCTTCAGCTCGATGACAACAAACGCGTGCAGCTTGAAGTGGTAGAACACGAGGTCGGCGTAGAACTCATGATCGTTGATCGTGAGGCGTAGCTGCCGCCCGACAAACGCGAAGCCTTGGCTGAGTTCGAGCAGGAACCGTTCGACGTGCTGGATCAGGCCGTCTTCGATGTCCCGTTCCCTGTGCCCCCCGGCGAGTCCGATGAATTCGAACTCGTACGGGTCTTTGGTCGCTTGCTGGGCCATGTCGGACTCGGCGGGCGGCATGGTGACGCCGAAGTTGCTGATGGCTTTGCCGGAGCGTTGGTGCAGCCCTCGGTCGATGTGCCAGGTCAGGATGTCCCGGGACCAGCCCTGGTGGATCGCTTCCTGTGCGTACCAAAGGCGCAGGTCAGGGGCATCGAGCTTCTCCAAGAGAGCGATGTGCTGACGCCAGGGCAATTGTGCAACGCTGCGCTGCACAATTGCCGGCTCGGGCCAGGCCGCGGCGACGGCACGCATGTATTTTAGGTTCCGCGGCGAGTACCCCCGGGCGTCGGGAAACTGACGCTTGAGGTCAGCCGACAGTCGATCGATCACTCGCGCTCCCCAGCCCTGCTCCGACTGGCGGTCGAGGATGTCGCGCCCGATTGCCCAGTAGTTGCTGATCAGTTCCTGGTTGACCGCCGCGTGCGCGGGCCTGCTGCCTGTCGAGATGCGCTCGACCACCGACGACAGCAGGTCGGGGTACCAGCCCGGCATTGATGCTGGGGCCGGGCTGCTCTCGAAACGGGCCGGCGGTTGCTCGTTGGGCATCACGTCACCTCCTCGACCTGACGCTCCGCGTCCTTGACTCGCAACCGCCCGGACATCAAGGCGGGGAGGAGCGTGTCGCGGAGGGTGGCGAGCGCTTCGGACTCCATCTCGGCGCTGAGTGATCGAGACCAGAGGCCCGACATGAGGTCGTCGAAACGATCTATCTGTGGTTGATTCGGAACATCAACGGGTTCGTCCAAGTGATGGCGCTGGATGTGACCCATTGTGGTGGCCTTGTCGGCCGCGATCCCGCGGAACTCCTCCAATTTTGCTATCAGCAGCTGGTTGACCAGCCAAATCGGTGTAGAGGAACGCGGTATGACTTTAAAGATGTGCTGGTTGACGATCCCCTCCGGCCGAAACCAACGGTGCAGAGTGAGGGATCCCGACCAGGCGAACAGCAGATCGCCCGGTCTCGCCAGGAATTGCTCCTCCACCTCAATGTCATTATATACCGTCGACGACCCCAATCCCGAGTTCAACTCAGCAATTCGGATAACTACCCGACCCGTTCCGGTAGCGTCCTTCGTGAATGCCTTGCCGTTGACGAAGGACGCCACATCAGTGAGCGGCCTCGGCTCGGAGTCGCGGAGCATCGAGAGGAACATGCTCCGTGATAATTCATCTGCAACCGCAATCAGCTTGGCGTTGGCGGCGATCTTGTCGTCGAGGGCCCCCAGTACTTCCGCGATCGCGCGTTGTTCAGCGAGCGGTGGCATTATCAATACCATGTTCTTCGCGGAGCCGACGTTGAAGTGCTGCTGAACGGCCCCGACCAACTGCGCTGATATAAATCCCGCCGCTGCGCTGTTGATATAGTAACTAAGCCAACGGCTGTCCAGGTCTGGGCCTGGACGTGTAATGACCAAGTCGGAACAATTTGCCTCAGGCCAGGACGCTGGCACCACTGCGGTCGCTCCCGGCTTACCCGTTCGCACGGTAACCACGTCCCCGACATGCAGACTGGACTTACTCAATTTACTATGAAAGATGCTGTCGAT
Source organism: Nakamurella sp. (assembly GCA_965277305.1). Lineage (GTDB taxonomy): Bacteria > Actinomycetota > Actinomycetes > Mycobacteriales > Nakamurellaceae > Nakamurella. Next base: position 178,136 of record CBDICH010000002.1, read on the forward strand.
ATACTTCACATCTGACAAATCGAAACCGTGCGGTGTTATATTCTGCGATCTCAGAAAGAGTACACCGCGATCGCTATATTCAGACACCATCGAGCCGACGAAACCGACAGTCACCTCCTTCGCGACCTCGGCAAGGCGAACCTCGCGCCAATCATGCATCGATCCTCCCAAGCTGTGTGCGAACAGAGGTCTCAAGTTCTTCGGCCAAGTCGAACTGTGCAAATAGCTCGGCGGTAAGTCGCCTGAGCCGCGCTTCGATCGGCTCCCGATCCTCCTCGGCATCGGCAGCACCGACGTAACGTCCCGGCGTCAAAGCGTAGTCACCGGCTCTGATGTCGGCTAACGTCGCGGAGTAGCAGAACCCCGGCTTGTCACTGTAGGCAAAACCATCAGCTCGGGCAGAGGCGGTACCGCGCCAGGCGTGGAAGGTCCCGGCGATGCGGGCGATGTCCTCGGGTGCGAGCGATCGCTCGGCTCGGTCGACCATGAAGCCGAGGTTGCGGGCATCGATGAAGAGGACCTGACCGGACCGATCGACCGAGCCGCCCTTGCCCTTCGTCTTGTCCTTCGCGAAGAACCAGACACAGACGGGAATGCCGGTGGACCGGAACAGCTGAGTCGGCAACGCGACCATGCAGGAGACGAGGTCGGCCTCGACCAGCTGAGCGCGGATGTCACCCTCACCGCCGGAGTTGGACGACATCGAACCATTCGCCATCACCACACCCGCCGAGCCGCCCGGGGCGAGCTTGGAGATAACGTGCTGGATCCACGCGTAGTTGGCGTTGCCGGCCGGCGGAACGCCGAACTTCCACCGCGGGTCCTCCTCGCTGCGAGCCCAGTCCTTGATGTTGAACGGTGGGTTGGCCAGGATGAAGTCGGCGCCGTCGCGGCCGTTCAGCTCCGGATGCTGGTCGCGGGCGAAGGTGTCGCCCCAGCGGCTGGACAGGTTGGCGTTCAGGCCATGGATCGCCAGGTTCATCTTGGCCATCCGCCACGTGCGCTCGTTCAGCTCCTGCCCATACACCGAGATCGATGTCAGGTCGGCATTGTGGGCATCCAGGAACTTCTCGGTCTGTACGAACATGCCGCCCGATCCGCAACACGGGTCGTACACGCGGCCGTGGGTAGGCTCCAGCACTTCGACCAACACTCGGACGACGCTGGCCGGCGTGTAGAACTCACCGCCCCGTTTGCCCTCGGCCTTGGCGAATTTCTCCAGAAAGTACTCGTACACCTCACCGAGCAGGTCCCGGGCCTTGCTCGCCCCCTGTCCGGTGAACCGCGCGCTGTTGAACAGGTCGATCAGCTCAGCCAACCGGCGCGGATCCACGCCGTCGCGGTTGAAAATCGTGGGCAGGGTCGCTCGCAAGCTGGAGTTGGACTCCATGATGTGGTTCATCGCGTTGTCGATCAGGCCGCCGATGGAGGTTCCCGATGCGTCGAAACCGCCGGACATGGACTTCGTCGATTGGGCGATGTGATTCCATCGCGAATCCGGCGGCACCCAGAAGACCCCATGACCAACGTATTCATCAACATCGTTGATCAGCTGGGCGATCTGGCTCTCGTCCATGCCGTCCGCCTCCAGCTCGCCGCGGAGAATCTCGCGACGCTCCTCGAACGCGTCCGAAACATACTTGAGGAACACCAGTCCGAGGATCACATCCTTGTACTGGGACGCATCCATCGAGCCACGCAATTTGTCGGCGGCCTTCCAGAGTGTGTCCTTCAGCTCCTTCATGGTCGAGGGGGCCGCGTCGGCCTTGGTGGTGGCACGTGCTCTGGGGGGCATGACTACCGATCCTTCTTGTCGAGGGTGACAACGGCTTCGCCGCTGGTGACGGCGATGATGAGTTCTTGAGTAGCTTCTTCGAGCTGAGACAATCGCTGCGTCAGTGCATCTCGCTCGCGGGCCAGGTCAGACAACGCCGCGTAGAGTGAAGCGCTCTCGTCGGGCGGAACCCGCCGAATGCTCCAGGCCTTCCAGACTTTCGCACTCGCGGGCTGTCGATTCACGTCGGCGGCCAGGACCGCCGGCACAAATGCGGGATTCCGGGAGCGCGCAATCCGGGCCGGGTAGACAACGACGGAACCGCCCTCGACATCGATCAGCGCTGCTGGGTGGGGTGAGTGACAGAAGATCACATCGCCGGGTTCGGTGTATCTGCCCGACGGGTACTGGGCGAAGACAAGCCAATCGATCCGTCGTCGCCCCAGGGTTTCCACACCGGTCAGCTCTGCCACTCCGAAAACCCTCGTGCCCTGTGTAGCAGTGAGGTGGCGGGGATCGATGCGATGGCCGGAGACGATCCGCACATCTCCGTTCGAGATGGCCACACACAATGTCACCGGGCCAAGACCCTTGACTGGGACCTCGCGAATTGACACCTCTGGTGAGGCCGCGAGCTCGAGGGGCGATGTGAGGGGTTGCAGTGCCGCCCGCGCCCGCAGGACAATGTCCGCGGCAGAGTCTGTCTGCAGGCCCGACGCGACCAGAGGCGGAAACAGGTTGCGCCCCTTCCGCAATCGAGCGATGCGCAGGCCGCGAAGGAAGTGCGGGTGGTGCTGCGTCCAGCCATGCAGATGCGCGACCAAGTCAGTGACCAGGATGTCGATGTTGCTGTCGTTCAGCTCAACGTTAGCCAGGTCGGCGACTGCGGCGTACCACTGCGACCGATCGATGCCCTTCTGTGCCGGACCCAAAATCCACAGAGCGAGGCGCCGGCGTGGCCGAGTCGTCAGCAGACCGGTGGGTAGGCGGACAACCGCCCGCAGACGGCCGGAATTCAGGATGTCGTCGCGACGATCGATGGCCTCACGAGCCGACTGCACCGGGTCATCTGTCAGAGCACTCGCCGGGCCGATGACAACGCCGTAATGATCCGCGCCCAGCTGCAGCACGAGACGATCTATTGCATCGAGGATTTCGACATCGGTCATCTCCGGAGCACCGGGGTGGGGATATTGCGCGACGACGACTGCACCTGCGGGCAGTTCGAAAGCTCCGTAACCGTCATCGGTCAGCGCCTCATGATGAATGTCGTGAACCCACATCCGCCGGCTCGCCAGTCTTGCCGCGGTGGATGGTCCTGCCGCGGTACGGACTGCCAACACCTGCGGGCTTTCGTTGTAGTCGGCCAGTTCGACCAGGAGATCACTTCCACCAGGAGTGGGATCGACGAACGTCGTCTGCTCCCCGGAGCGATCCATCGATGCCGCCCATGCTGACAACAATGCAGCGACGAGGCGACGGGCGGGCGGTGCGAGCGCCACCGCGGAGTGAGCGGGCACGAAGAGGCGAAACCGTTGCAACATCAGCTGTTCGAAGGCAGCAGCCGGATTGTAGGCGGCCTTGCACAGCTGTTCGGCGTACTTCGCCATCGGCTCAAGATTGTCGCCCAACTGAGCCAGCTCGGTGTACAGGAATTCGTCATCGGGGTCGGTCTCGTCCGCAAGATCGAGCAGCTCTGCTTCGGTCAGCCCAGACAGTAGGCGGTCGGTGGACGCCGAGAGGCAGATCAATGCCGTGAGTCCGAGCCAGAGGGTTTCGTCGCCCTTCGTCGAGCTGCCGCCCAGGCCCGCGAACATCGGTGCGTCATCGCGGACGGATCCACTTCTGTCCCGGCCGGTCACTTCGAGCCAGTCGACGACCGCATCGAGGGCGAACCAGTCTTGCCCTTGGGCGACCGCGACCGGTGCGGGGAAAGGATGACCTGATCGTGCGCTGCGCGTCCGCCACATCGACACGACCGGGCGTTGCACCTGGGCGAGACGGGCGATGTCGGGGAGACTGATCCGTAAGCCGCTCGTGGCGCTTCGCGGCAGGTTGGGCGAAGACGTTGCTGCAGATGCGTTCATCGTGTCCCTCCCTACTTCTCGGTTGCGGCGCGGTCTCCATGAACATAGACCCTTGATGATCTAAGCTCCTAGAGTTACTGATAACCCGCCTTATCAGCTCTAGGCATGGCGCCGTGGAAGTTAGTCATGCATGGTTCGTCTCAGTCGCCGCCATCCCGGTCGGTGCTGAGACTGGAGGTACCGATTCCATGAGCAGCACAAACACTGGCGGAGCCCACTTCGACCGGGACGTCCCGGCCGTCGTGATCCGCGAACTTGCGGTCACCGACCCGACGGTCGTCGCCGAATCGCATCGCTGGTCCGACGGTCATCGCGGAGCCGTTGTCGGCGACAACGACATGGCCAACGCCGATCTCTCCGCGTTCGTCACCCAAGCCCTGGCAATCGGAGCGCACGCCATCGCGTCCGCCGGCGGCGTTCAGGACACCTTCAATCTCGAAGGGCTCGTCAGCGATGTCGGAGCCCGCACCGCGGAAGCCTCGACCAAAGCAGCAAAGGCGACCGGGGAGGTACTCATCAAGGCGGCAGCCGCGCTGGAGCAGGCCTCGGCCGACGCGCGAAAGGCCATCACCGAGGCCGGTCTCACCGCTCGGAAGAGCTTCAGCGACAACGTGGATGGAGCGAAGAAGGCGCTGACCGACGAGATCAACCGGTTGATCGGCGGCGACAACCCGGAACTGCTTATCCGCATCACGCCGATGCTGGAGGCGTTCAGCTCCAACCTCAATGAACGGGTAGCGAAGCAGACCACCGAGCTGATCGCCAATGCCGCGCGGCAGTTCGACCCGTCGGACCCGACCTCGCCGATGGCCAAGCACAACGTTGAGCTGAGAGAGCAGCAGACGAGGCTGACGACGTCGCTTCAGCAGAACCACCAGGCGCTGGAAGCCAAGGTGGACGAGTTGACCACTGTGGCTCGCGCGGCTGAGCAAGCCGTGGCACGGACGGCGCGCTCGACGACCCTGAAGGGCGAGGCCTACGCCCAGGGCACCCATCGCGTCATGCGGGAAATCGCGGCCGGCCTCGGTGATGAGTACACCGACACCGGTGCACAACCCGGTCTCATTCCGCGGTGCAAGAAGGGCGACGGGTTGCTTGCGATCGCCGGCGGCACCGGAAACGTTGTGCTCGAGATGACCGATTCTGACCGCACTGGTTGGCCCGACTATCTCTCGGACGCGGAGCGGAACCGTCTGGCCGCAGCATCTCTGGGTCTGGTCCCCACCGTCGACCTGAACGGTGGACATGGTGTTCGCTGCTTGGGCCAGCGCCGGATCGTGATGGCCTTCAACCCGGAATGCGACGACCCTGAACTGCTTCGCACGGTGATCCAGGTACTGCGCCTCGGTGCCATCGCTGTCGGCTCCCGCCAGGACGCCGCCGAGATCGAGACCGCTCTGGAGAAGATCGGTGAAGCGGTCAAGCTTCTGACCAAGATCGACGACATCAAGCGGCTGGCCGGGCTGATCAAGACGAATGCGACCAAGATCGACCTGGAATCCGAAGGCGTTCGAACCACCCTGGATCGCCTGCTGACCCAGGCCCAGACGGCACTGGCCGGGGCCGCCGACTCATCTTCGAATCACGTCGCGGCCTGACGACTCATCGCCTTCGAGGGGTAGGCGATAGCCGTCGCACCGCCCTTTTGTCCATCAGCTCATCCTCCAGCCGAACCGATTGCGAAGGTTGTCCGCCTTTCACTGCACTTGGATTCTTCCCTGTCCGATGATTCTCGCCGGGAGCAAGGCTATCCGGCCTGACTGTTACTGCGTCCGGGCGTAGCTCTCCGAAGCCGGCTACGCTGCCCGCTGCGCGATCGTCACGTCACAGCGCCTTTCAGGTCAGCACACGAATTTATGGCGCGGCTCCTCCTGGACCGGATCGACCAGCTCCAACCTGGCGGATCTGGGCCGGGTGTCGGCCGCACGCGATGAGCAGTTTTCGACCGGGAGCACTCGGGCCCGGTGATGTCGCCGGTCCGAAGGCCGTGGAGAAAGTCGACGCGTTGTTTAACTAGAAGGCGGCTCACGAACGACGAATCGAGCAGGGACCGGCGCGTTGGGGCCTATCTGGGACGCCTGCGAGCGACTATAGCGGGGTAACGCACTGCTGTGGAGGCCTACAGCGGCTGGACTGAAGGGGCGGGAGCATCCATGGCCAACGGCACATACACCGTCACAGCTCTGACTTTGGACGATCTCCTCAGGCGTGCTGTAGCGATGGTGCTCGCTGAAGGCAGTGGAAACTGCGCGCATCGTGGACCAAGTCGTGAGGTAATCGGAGCGCGACTCGAGCTTGTGAACCCGCTGTCGCGACTCAGCCGGACAGAGTCCCGACGTACACCGGGGACAGCGATCGCAGAACTGTGCTGGTATCTGAGTGGTACCAATGCTGTTGAGCCTATACAGTTCTGGATCGGCAAGTACGCGGACGAGGCTGAGGCCGACGGCACGGTCCACGGCGCCTATGGGCCAAGACTCTTCGGTTCGGACGCCAACGATCAAGTTCATCGGATCGTTCAAGTACTGTCCGACGAGAGCCAAGCGGGCACCCGGAGGGCCGTCATTCAGCTATTCGATCGCACAGACATCGCCGGCGTCGGGCGATACCGTGATGTGCCGTGCACATCGACGCTGCAGTTTCTCTGGCGGGCGGATGGACTGCATATGGTGGTCAACATGCGATCCAACGATGTGTTCGTTGGCATGACCCATGACATTTTTTGCTTTACGATGCTCCAGGAAATCGTTGCCAGAGAAATCGGTGCAACCATGGGTAGGTATGTACATGTCGTCGGCAGTCTGCACCTATATGAGAACAAGACGCTTGACGCACAAGTCTTTCTGGATGAGGGCTGGCAGAGTACAACTGACCCCATGCCCACGATGCCGGCCGGCAGCCAGTGGCGTCAGATAGCTGCGCTTCTGAGAGCGGAAGAGCACCTTCGGGCTGGAACCACTTACGCAGACCTGGACCTTCCAGATACAGCCTACTGGGCCGACCTGACAAGGGTTCTTGCGTTACAACTGGCACGCAGGAATGGCCGCCGGTCCGAGGCAGAGCGAATCGCCGACGACTTCACCCACGCCGGGTTCGCTGAGTTTGCATGAGCAGACTACCCAAATCAGGGATCACCGAACTTAGAACTGCCAGGAGAGGCTCACTTGTACGCCGCGATGACACAGCTAATTGATTGTTTGGACCGCAACAAGGGCGACACCTCAGTCATCAATTGGGCCTGCCCAGTACCGTACTTCGGCGCCGTGAGCGAAGCCATGGTCGCGACCGTTGGCATCAACCCGAGCGACCGTGAGTTCTCGGACTCTACCGGAGCTGAATTGATCGGCAACAGGCGTCGCCTACCGACCCTAACCTCCCTCGGTGTCCGAAAGTGGTCCCAGGCGAGCGGCATGGACATCCGGGGAATCACGGCCGCTTGCGCGGACTATTTCGAGCGGAACCCGTACCGGCAGTGGTTCGACGTCCTAGACCGCCTTCTTATGCTCGGTGGAGCCTCCCTGTACCAACGCCGTGAGGGCGTTCGTGCCTGCCACCTCGATCTCGTTGCGTTCGCGACCTTGCAGAAGTGGAGTGCACTTGACCCGAGAACCCGCCGAATGCTTGTCAATGATGGCCAGCGCTCTATCGCCGCGATCATCCGCGACTCAGACCTTCGTCTCTTGGTCCTTAACGGCCGTTCAGTGGTGCGGGAGTTCGAAGGCTTCTCGCAGACCGAGCTCAAGCAGAAACAGATCCCCGAGTGGACGCTGCCGCGCAGAGTGGGGCGGGGAGTGCCCGGCATCTCGTACAACGGAAAGATTAGCCAAATTGCCGGGGTTGACCTCGGGCGGGAGATCATGGTGATCGGGTATAACCACAACTTACAGAGCAGCTTCGGGGTCACCAGTGCCGTCATCCGCAGTATCGGAGAGAGGGTGGGCAGTGCCGTTGTCGCCGCGATCAATCTTTAGACCAGGAGATCAACTGGAAGCTGACCGGCTCCATCTAGCCCTCGAGTCGTTCGAAGATGCGCACGGACCGCTCGTGGGCGTGTCGGCCGACGCCAGCCGCGAGGTTCTGGTCGGTCAGCTGATCGAGAGCGAACGACGCGTCCGCTACGCGCACTGGATGCGCGATGCCGAGCTGTCCAACCGCGCCTTGGATGCCGGAAGCGAGACCTTCGACCCGCTGAAGGCGGCCGTGCTGTGCCATCGCTCCGGCCAGCATGACGAGGCGTGCTGGCTGATTTTCCTATCTGTGCACTTCGGACAGAGCCGACGACGCCGGTGGGAGCTCGCGGGCCACTTCTACGGTCGGCTCGGGCAAGGGGGCCGGTGGGATTGGGCGACCGTGTCCGACGACGTCGATTCGGTTCGTAGCTGGCTGGAACTAAACTCACCGACAATACGCGCGCAGGGTGCAACCTTTGGAAACCATCGCAAATATGAGAGCCTCGATGGACGGAGCGAGGTAGGCACGGGCGCAATCATTGAAAGTTATGTCGAGTGGGTTGGAGAGGGAGGCTCCCATGCGGAGCGTTTTGCTAGGGCTGCTCCGCCGAGCGCCTCTCCAGCCGACCGCTTCGCAGCGCTGTACACGACATTTCGTCCAGTTAAACGCTTCGGGCGCACCGGTACCTTCGACTACCTGACGATGCTGGGGAAGTTGGGCTTGGCCGACGTTGCCGCAGACAGCGCCCATTTGACCGCCGCGACCGGTCCACTCCGCTATTTGTCAAGTCAAGCGAGACACGGGTGTTGAGTTTATTCGGCTAAGGCTGGTTGGGGTTGGTTGATCCAGGCCTTGTCGGGCCGGGTCGGTGGGTGGGGTCGCTTGCCGAACCGTGCCGGGTTGGCGTGGAACGCTGCGGTCAGGGTCGTGCGGCGGGCGTCGTCGATGGCATCGGCGGTCCCGAAGTGGACGGAGGCGGGGGTGTGCCAGCCGATGCCCGAATGCCGGTGGATGTAGTTGTATTGGTAGAAGAATTCGGCGCAGAATTGCTTGGCGTGCTCCAACGAGTCGAAATGGTCGGGAAAATCGGGCAGGTATTTGAGGGTCCGGTACTGCGCCTCGGAGAACGGGTTGTCGTTGGACACGTGCGGGCGGGAATGGGAACGGTTCACGCCCAGGTCGGTCAGCAGCATCGACACCGGTTTGGAGGTCATCGAGGTGCCGCGGTCGGCGTGGACGCTGTGTGGGGCGGTGCCGTTGCGGCCGATCGCGTCGGCGATGAAGTCGGCGGCCAGGTTGGATTCCTCGCAGGTGGAGACCAGCCAGCCGGGGTTGTAGCGGGAGAAGATGTCGATCAGCACGTACAGGTGGTAGAAGATTCCTTTGCTGGGGCCGCGGAGTTTGGTGATGTCCCAGGACCAGATCTGGGACGGCGCGTCGGCCATCAGTTCCGGCTTGATCTTCGCCGGATGTGTTGCCTGTCGGCGTCTTTCCCGGGTCTGACCGGCGGCCCGGGCGATTCGGTACATGCTGGACATCGAGCACAGGTACCGCCCTTCGTCCAGTTCACGGGTCCAGATCTGACCGATCGCCAGATCTCCGTAGCCCGTGGAGTTGATCAAGGTCAAGACGGCCGCCTGCTCGGTCGCGGTTAAGGCCTGTCCGTTGTCCGGGACCCGGCGGGCCTCCTTCGGCCCGTGCACCGGGCCTAGGAGGTGCCGGCGGTAGTGGCTGGCCCGCGGCCGGCCGATCAACTGGCACGCCGCTTTGGTGGTGACCTGCCCGGCGCGGAGCTCGGCGAATGCTGTTGTCAACGCGTCGTCGGTGGCGGCGGCGTGTCCGTGCTCTCGGAGATGGATTCCAAGAGCCCTTGCAGTTTTCCCATTATTTCCACCACCGCCTGCGACTTCGCTAATTCTTTCGCCAACCGCGCGTTTTCTGTGCGGAGCCGATCCGTTTCCGATGCCGATGTTTTCGGTGCACTCCGGTGGGAATGCCGTTTCGGAACCAGACCGGCCGCCCGCGCGTCTCGTTCGGCCCGCCACTCCCGGACCTGCGACTGGTAGAGCCCTTCCCGCCGCAGGACAGCGGCCTTCTCCCCGTGCGGGGCCGCTTCGTACTCGGCGACAACCCGGGCCCGGTACTCGGTGGTGAACGACCGCCGCACCGGATTCGGGGCCGGATTCGCCGCTTCCGCAACGCCGGCCGTGTCGGGTTCCTGCTGGATGCTGCTGGTCACTGGCTTGTCTCCTGTCACGCCCTACAGCGTTGCACCCGGGCCTTGCGGATGTCTCAGTTGAGCCTGACAGGTAGGGCTCAAGGGGGCTCGACTACTCTTTGGCGGAGACACGATCGGCGGGCCCTCGGCCCGCCAGCTCGAAGGTCAATTGGTCGTACTACGAAATGCTCTCGATTTGTCATTCGACGTGATCGAGGACGCGTTGTGCAATTGGCAGAAGAGTCCTAGTGTTTTCGTTGCATTTCGAGGGTAGGACCATCCCACCTGAATCGCCGTTTCAGTGTGTTGAGCTGGCTCTGTTCGATTCGGCCGGTGTGTTGGAGCTGCCCGACAACAAGGCCAGGCGCCACGCCGTTTTCATGGGCAAGCCGAATGACGGCCCGACTCGCGACAGATCCGGCGTAGTCGTGGGGGCGACCCATGATCCACTCGGACGCGAACTCGTTGGCCTCGACCTCTTCTTTTGAGTCTTGATGGTCGTCAAGGACGTCGAGGAACGGTGACCCGAGGCTGTGATTGATCACGTGGCCCGCTTCGTGGAGGAAGGTGAACCAGAAGTGGTCGTCGGAAAGGTGTCGTCCGCTGAGCTGGATCAACGGGCGCTGGCGATACAAACGTGCAGCCCCGCTGGCCGGACAACCCTGTGGAGCCCGGACCACAGCTACTGCCACGCCCGCCGAAGCGCACAGGCTGACCAGGGCAGGTATGAAGTCTCGTGGGTTTTGGAGCCTGGTCAATGGTTTCACCGAGGAAAGTGCTCGGGCGAAGGCCGCCGGGGTGAACGTCGGCATTCCCTCGATTGAGTCGGCAGCCAACTCGCACGCTCGAAACCACACGGCGGCCGGGCCGGTCTCTACGTTGAACGATGGAGACGTCCGGTAGTGCGTCGCATCCAGCTCCGTGCCCCAGCGATCCTGGAACTGCGTTGTGTCATCAATGTCAAAGAAGTCGAGGCACTTGATGATCCGTTCCTGCCACGTTGATGGGTGACGAATCCAACCCCAGGAAGCCATCTCATTCACTGGCAGGGACTGAGCCCAACGATCGGCCTTGACGCGCGCGCGATCGTCGTGATATTGAGCCTCTCGCGCGATCCAGAATTCGGCTGAGCCTCCTACCGTGGTTGACAGGGCTCGGGCTAATTCGGTCGTGATCGGAAGGGCGCCATCGAGCAGAGCCGGCATCTGGTCAACGGTCAAAGCAAGGGCATCGGCTGCGTCAGCGAGCCCTATATCCCGTCCGCGAAGGGCGGAGGCGATGGTCTCACCCGGTGGCGACGCCCAGCGGGGCGCAAGACCTGCGACCTCGGCAGTCACCACCCTGCACCCTGAAAGCGGACGAGTCGGATCCGGCTGACGGCATCCCAATTAACGGCTCCGCCGTTCATCGGCCGAGTCACGTGGTTGGCTGTCCAAACCATTTGAACTCCCTGTCCTAAGTCGAAGGTGATCAGTTCCGAATGTTCTCCGCTAACGGTGGGTGCGTCGACAGGCAACTCAAGGATCGTGCTCACGGCGCGCAGATCAGCGAGGCGCATCCGGAGCGCCGCAGTGGCTTCGGTCGGGAGGTTGGAAAGGGCAACGGACTCATCCTCACAGATCGCTCGAAGCTGCTCACTTTCGAAGGCAACGATCATCATGCTCCCACCTGTCGACATGCGAACCTACAGGCTCGCCGCGCGGACCGGGAGTCCCTCGTCGGCCCGCCGACCGCATGGACGGTTCCTCGTCTCCACTTGGCCGATTCGAGCTGTACACTAACCGTTCCTCGAGCGATGTCCCTGGACACCGGAGGCGGTCGGTCTCGGTTGTCATCCCTGACCCGCGGCAATGCGCGATCCCAGGTCTCGGGCCCCGTCGAATCTGTGCTGGCGGGACGCCGTCGTCGCGCCGACGATAGCTGCGGTCGCCGCCGCCCGATGCGCTGCCCTCCGACAGGTGCTCTGAGTACGGCTGATTTACCTGCGCTGCCCTGCGCTGGTCCAACTCGGTCATAGGCGACTGTCGGTGTGGCAGGTCCCCGTTATGCAGGCCGAGCGGTTTTAGAGCCTTTGGGTTGGTTCTTCGATCTCGCAGCCCACCGGTTGGTGGGTGTGGGTGCATTGGGCACCGTACTCGGCGGGTGTGAGGTAGCCCAGCGCGGAGTGGCGGTGCCGATGGTTGTGGTCGTTTTTGAAGTCGCCGATGACGACTCGGGCCTCTCGTAGGTTGGTCCAGTGGTTGCGGTTCAGGCATTCCCTTCGGAGTCGGTTGTTGAAGGATTCGATGTGCCCGTTGTTCCAAGGCGTGCCGGGCGGAATGTAGACAAGGCCGACCCGGTCGCGGCAAAACTCCTGCAGTGCATCGGAGATGAACTCGGGGCCGTTGTCCATCCGCAGCACCCGAGGCGGCCCGCCGCACCGGTCGAACACCTGCTGCAGGTGCGTTACGAGCCGGTCGGCGGTGATCGACCGTTCCACAATGTGCAGCATCGACTGCCGGGTGTGTTCGTCGATCATGGACGCGATCTTGATCGCCTTCCCATCGACGGTGGAATCGAACTGGAAGTCGATGGCCTACACAACCTTCGGCGCATCCGCCGCGACCTGAGGGACGCTGTTGATGCCGGCGCGTTTACGGGGGCGGTAGATCTTCACCTGCAATCCCTCGTCCATCCAGAGGCGGTGGACCTTCTTCTTGTTCACCTGGCGGCCCTCGTCGTGCCGCAAAGCCGCCCACGCTCGCCGGAACCCATGCAGCGGGTGCTGAGTGGCATAGCCCCGCAGCCAGGCCCGCAGATCGGCGTCCGGGTCCGCCGGTGTCAGCTGCACCGAGAGAAGATGTCCGGTATGAGTCCCTATCCGCGATCGCGTGCGCTGGCCGCGGGTGACTACGTTGACCTGCTCGACTAGATCGAGCGTGAAGTACGGAGCGCACGGGTGCAGGCGGCGCGAGTCGTCAATACAGAGCTGATCGGGTCTATTGGCGCATCGGCCGGTAGATACTGGACCGCGGATACGAACAGGGCTGGGGTACCGACGTGATCGGGCAACTGGCGGTTGACCTGCGTCGGGAGTTCCCGAACATGAAGGGGCTGAGCCGCTCCAGTCTGTTTTACATGCGGAAGCTCGCCTGGTAGTTATGGTCGGAGTGCGCAAGTGTCCAGCAGGCTGCTGGACAATTGCCCCGGGCGCCGCATGGTGTTCCTCGACCGGGCTGGTTCGCAGGATGACCGGGATTGGTTCGCGGCGCGGGCTGACGCATCGGGCTGGTCCCGCAAGCTGCTGGAGCAGCATATCGCCACTGGTCTGCGTGCCCGGCTGGGTCCTGGACCCAGCAACTTCCAGGATCAGCTCACTCCTGAAGACTCCGACCTCGCCCACGAGATCGTCAAGGATCCCTACGTCTTCGACTTTCTGGACCTGGCTGACCGCAAGGCCGAGCGCGACCTCGAGCAGGGATTGATGGATTGGCTACAGGACACTCTGTTGGACTTCGGCCGCAGGTTCGGCTTCGTCGGCCGGCAGGTCCGGTTCGACATCGACGGCGACGAGTTCTTCGTCGATCTGCTGCTGTTCAACGTCGAGCACAGTCGATACGTGGTCGTCGAACTGAAGTCTGCCGGTTCCGGCATGAACATGAATACGAGGGCCAGCTCGGCTTTGCGTAGCCATGGTCCACGATGAGCTGCCACGACCTGTACTTCACGCTCCAACGGTCGGAATTCTGCTGTGCGCCGGCCGGGACGAACGGCTTGTCCGCTACGCGCTGCAAGCGGCTGCAGCACCAATGGCCTTCGCTACCTACACCTAGGACACTCCTCCGGCCGACGAGCGATGCCCGCTCCGGGCGTCGACGCGCTGAGCACTGCGCTGATTCCACATACGGCCACGAACGGAATCCTGAGATGGTGGCCGGACTCGGCCATTGAAGGTGTCCGGGCTGGCGGATGATGGGACCGCGCCCGAAACCAGGATCGACGGTGACAATCATCCCGCCACCCTGGCCTGAGTGAAGAGATCCGCGGGCATGGGCCGCCGCAGCTTCCAGGTGATGCCGATCGGCCGGTCGCCGGTGTGGCTGACGTAGTCGGCGGTCCCCAGGAAGGTATAGGCCATGGTGCCGAGCGCGTCGAGCGTCGCGGTGCGGCTGAAGATCAGGATCTCGGAGCCAGAAGCGCGGTGGTTCAGGTACCGCTGTCCGGTTGTGGACGCTGCCCGAGTGACTGACTGGCTCTCCCAGTGAAATAGCGCCGGCGAGATTGCGTAGTCTTTGTACATTGTAGACGGCGAAAAGTCCGTCTCCGACTTATGCAGGGTGACGAAGAATGCGTCGAGCTTGAGTTCATCACTGTGCATTACGCCCTGCTGGAAATGGGCGGGTAAGCGCTTCATGGAGGCATGGCCCAAGGCGCTGAGAATTTCATAGCCCTGGTAGCGGGCGTGGATCTGCAACGGCAAATTCCGGAGCCGCCCGTTCAGTGGCGATGGCAAGTGCCGTGATTGATCCAAGCTCAGCAAGATCAGTTCGCTGAGCTCATCTCGTACGGCTGGCTCATGCGTCAAGGCCGCGAACCCAGCTTCGTAGGTGGGGTAACCCCCGCCGTTAGGACAGAGCAGGAAGAAGAGCATGCGAGCGAAATTCTGAAGGCGAGAATCCATCTGGCCGTAGGAGACGGCGTCGTCGGACAGCAGAAACAGGTAGGCCGCTGCCCTTTCGGCATCATCAACATGAGCAATTGCTCGGACCCGCCTCAGCAGCAGGTCCTCGGCCGGGCCGCCGGATTTGGTCGGCAACCCCGCTTCGCGGCGCAGTCGCGTCCAACTGCGTCCCGACGGGACCACGTCGGCGAGCTCGAGTCCTGACTCGGCAAGGAACTGACCGAGCGACGTCTCACCCTGCGCTCGAAGTTCCTTGACGATGGTGGTCCAACGGCCACCAATCTGGGTTTTGAGGTTGGCCAGCACCGCGCTTTGGACTTCTCGGTCCAGCACAATCTGAGAACCGGAGGGCAGGAAGGGAAAGCCTCTGACGATGTCCCGTTCCAGGCCCTTGCGGGTACTCCCAGTGAGCGCGCGGTATCGAAGATCGAAGCGGAACTTCTGGTTCTGCTGACCGACAAAGTCGAGCACCGTCAGGACCGCCTTGTTAGCGTACCGTCGCAGACCTCGGCCAAGTTGCTGAAGGAAGATCGTGGCACTCTCCGTTGGGCGGAGGAAGAGCACGGTGTTGATGAGCGGGAGGTCGACGCCCTCGTTGAACAGATCCGCAGTGAATAGGATCTTCAGCTGGCCCTCTCGAAGGTCCGAGAGTGCCTGTTGCCGTGCGGCACTCGGCGTCTCACCGGTGATTGCGGTAGCCGAGATGCCGGCACTGCGGAAGGCTTCCGCCATGTAGTGGGCATGCGCGACGGAGACGCAGAAACCGAGGCCGCGCATAGCCCCGACGTCGCCTACCTTGTTGACGACTTCCTTCAGAATGATCCGCGCCCGAGCATCGTTGCCGGTGTACACGCCGGCCAGCGCCGTCTGGTCGTATTTACCGCGAGTCCATTGGATCTTGGACAGATCGGTACCGTCCGAGATTCCGAAATATTGGAATGGACAGAGCAGACCCTGGTCGAGGGCATCCCAGAGTCGCAATTCGTAGGCGGACCGGCCCTCGAAGAACGAGCGCACGTCCATTCCGTCGGCCCGCTCGGGTGTCGCCGTCATGCCCAGGAGCTCTTGCGGCTGCAGGTGATCCAGCAGACGCCGATAGGTCATGGCTTGGGCGTGATGGAACTCGTCGATGACGACGATGTCGAAGGCATCGGCCCGAATGTTCACCGCGCCATAGGCGCTGAGCGATTGGACCGATGCGAACACGTGGCGCCGGCGCTCGGGACGGTGTCCGTCGACGTAGAGCTCACCGAAAGTGCCATCACTCAACACTTCCCGGTACATCTGACGTGCCTGTCGCAGAATCTCCTGACGGTGCGCCACAAACAGCAGTGAAGGCCGGGTAGAATTGGTGGCCTCGCTCAACCGTCGGTAGTCCAGGGCAGCGACGACCGTCTTGCCGGTTCCCGTGGCCGCGACGATGAGGTTCCGGTGACGGCCGTGGACGACGCGCTCGACTTCCAACGCTTCCAGCATCTCCGACTGGTACGGGTAGGGGCGTACCTCGAGTCCGGAGAGAACGATCGTGGCGTGGTCCGAGTTGGATCGACCGGATGCCTCACTGAGCGCGTCATCGAGTCGATCACGATCCCTTACCGGGTCGTACGTCTCGAAGTTGTCGTCAGCCCAATAGGTCTCGAACGTGGCCTGGAACTTCTCCATCAGCGAAGGCGTGGCAATCCGGGAGAGTCGGACGTTCCACTCGAGCCCTTCGAGAAGCGCTTGCTGGGACAGGTTCGACGAGCCGACGTAGGCCGTGTCGAAACCAGATTTGCGGACGAACAGCCACGCCTTGGCGTGCAGCCGGGTGCTGAGCCGGTCGTAGTGGATTTTGACTTCGGCACCGAACTCGCCGACCAATCGGTCCAACGCCTTGCGCTCCGTGGCACCGATGTAGATGGTCGTGATGACCCGCAGGGGGACACCGCGTTCTTTCAGCTGCTGCAGCTCGGCGGCAATGACGCGGATTCCGTGCCATTTGACGAAGGCGCAGAGCAGGTCGACTCGGTCAGCCGTGGCCAGCTCGGCTCTCAGCTCCGAACCGAGCGACGGCTCCCCATGGGCGTTGGTCAGCAACGCTGCATCCGACAGTGGCGTGGTGGGCCGCGAGGTGGAGGTGGCAATGACGCCGGGTGCGGCGGGGCGCGAGAGCGACATCAATTGCCGGACGTCGTCACCCAGCGTGTCGTCGGGCATCTCTAGGACGGCCAGCAACCGATTGACCAGGTCTACCCGATGCGGCTCTGACGTTGTTGCTCGCAGGCGGCGGACAACGGCCTGACGGAGATGACGAGCAAGTACTTCCGGCTGTTCGGCGTGATCGACGTCGCGAATGTCGGTGACAAGGTCTTGGACGGAGGCGAGCTCGCCCGTCGACCGCGCGGTCAACAAGCTCTCGTACAGCCCTTCGTCCATGCTGGATCCCTCCCAAACACCCAAGCCCGGCGATCGACTCGGTGACTACACGTCGTCGCGCAGGCGCTGACAGCGAGTTTCGCATGTCTGCGGGTTTCTGCTGCAGTCTCACCGTCGACGTCGGACCGATCGGGCCCGGACTCCAGCTGTACTGGGCACCTGGGCGGCAGCGTTAATCACATAGTTGACTAAGCTCACGAGCGTGGGAGATCAGTTGGGCACCGGCGACTATCTGGTCCGTAGAGCGGACACCGTGGTCGAGTCATGGTCCCGGGTCGCACTACCGTTCCAACACTCCTCGCAGCCGTGGACCAAAGGTCTCCGCGATGAGATTAGGGCGAGCCTCAAGATCTTGACCGTGCCGGACGGCCAGATGCTGCGGGCGGAATACTCGTCGCTCTGCCCAGCCTTCCGCGATGTGGAGAACGTTCTGCTCTACAACGTGGGCTCGTCCGCTTTCAAGCAGCTAGTCAGGTCGGGGTTGCAGATCGAACGCCGCTACCAGGCTGTATCCGTGCCGGTTGGGGGTCCTCCAGCCATCGGAGAGCATCACATGCGATACGGCGCGGTTGACGCTGGAACCGGACCTGAGTTCTGGAACCGCGGCGTCGATCTGATCAGATTCGAGGAAATCGAGCTTCGATCACTTACTAAGGTCGCACCAATCTGGTTGGCCATCCGAAGGCAGACTGCGCCGCCAGTCCGCCCGGCGGGGACGAAACCCGGTCCGTTCGGCGTTCGCGTAGTCGTTCGGGGGACCGCGAAGGCGAAGTTGCAGAATCTCGCTGAACTCGTGAAGCCACTGCTCGACGGAATCATCAGCGCTGCGCACACCCACGACGAACAGCAGCTCAATGTGCTGACGGACCGGCTGGTGGCCAACGACATCGGCACTTCGGATGAGATACGTCAACAGCTCATGGACGAGCGGTGGTCCGCGCTGGGCGTCCGCCAGTTGCTGCGGCCTGTTGGCGCGAAGGGGGTGCAGTGGAATCCCGCCGACGACCGCTGCGTCTTTGCGGAAGTCCTGCTCGATCGTTCATCTGACATCGACAGCGGCTGGGAAGTCACGGCGGAGATATTCGCGGTGTCGGCCCGGACGGACGTGAATCCAGGTGGGCAGCCCGAGGCTGCCGACCCCTCGGTCAAGGTCCCCGGGGACGACGCCGGCGAGGCGGAGTTGATCCACTTCGCGCTCAGCTTCAACGCAGCTGAGGTGTACGGAACCACGGAACAAGTGGCCGAGATAGCCAACAGCGCAGTCGAAACCTGGACGGAGACCGGTGAATTGCCTGGCTCGCTGGACGCACTTCGAACATCGCTCTACTTCGAACAACGACGCCATCGCCACTTGGAGTCGAACCTGAGCCTGGATCCATTCGTCCGAGCGCTCGTCGAAGCCATTCGCACATCCTCGACGGGGTCAGTGACCGTCGTAGGAACGGGGCCCTAACCGGCCAACGGATCAAACTTGGGTCGGACGGACTGGTTGGGGTCGCCGAGACCAGGCAGTTTGGCGTGTCCGATTGGCCGCTTTCGAGGGAGCGAATCTGTCGACAAGTCCGACCCACGTTGACGGCAGGCGCCTCGCCCGCGCCCGCTGGCACAATGGACGGCATGGGCGCACCGGTCGGCTCCGACGTACGAACGATCAACCAGACGATGGTCGCGAGGCTGCTCGAGAATGACCCACAGCCGTTGCCGGAGCACGGTTTCGCCCTGCGGGTGCTGGAGACGGTCGGGAGACGAACCGGGCAGGCTCGCCGCACCCCGATCGCCGTGGTCCGCAGCGAAGGACTCTCTTACCTGGTCTCGCCGGATCTGTCCCGCGATTGGGTCCGGAACCTTGCCGCGCACCCCCAATGCACCGTGCTCAGTAGGGACGAGAGCGTTCCCGCTCAGGCGGAAGCGGCCGAGCACGATGAGTCCATCCGCGTCATCCGGACCTACCTGCAGTCGATGACGGTGCCCTGGGCGCTGAAGGCCTTTCCGATCGGGCCGGACGCTGACGACGCCGAAATCGCCGCCCACCTGGCCACCATCGCGGTGCGCCGGCTGGACTGACCTCCCCGGAACGCGGCATGAGTGGTCTATGTCAAGCCCCCACCGATTGTTGATCTTGGTTGAGGATGCGCTGGAGGCCACCGTGACCGGCTCGGTTGTCGGCAGTGTTGGTTTGCCAGCGCATCGATAACCGCCAAGTACGCAGGGCGCCTATGAACACTCTGCCGTCAACCCCAGGTCGGCGCTGACCGACTCAGTTCTCAGGCCGGGGCCTCGGTGGGCGCGTCCCTGGTGCTCTCCGGCTGCGACATGCGGGCGTGCCGGCGTCCGTAGAACGCGTAGACGGCGATGCCCAGCAGGAACCACACCGCGAACCGCAGCCACGTCGCGATCGACAGGTTGAGCATCAGGTAGACGCACGCCAGTGCAGAGATGATCGGCAGGATGGGCGACAGCGGCACCCGGAACGGCCGGTCCAGCTTCGGCCGGGTGTGCCGCAGCACCGGAACGGCGATGGACACCAGCGTGAAGGCGAACAACGCGCCGATGCTGACCAGATCGGCCAGGGTGGTCAGCGGGATCAATCCGCCCACCACCATCACCATGATGGTGGCGCCGACCGTGAACCGCAGCGGCGTACCGAATTTGGGGTGCACTTTGGCAACGGTCGGCGGCAGCAGTCCGTCGCGGCCCATCGCGAAACCGATCCGGCCGATCCCCACCAGGTCGACCAGGATCACTGACGACAGCCCGCAGACGGCGGCGATGGAGACAAGGGTGCCGGCCCACGACGCACCGACCGCGTCGAACGCCGATGCCAGCGGGGACCCTCGTTGAGATCGGTGTACTTGGACATGCCCGTGAGGACGAACGAGACCCCCAGGTACAGCGCCGTTGCGATGCCGAGGGTCCACAGCAGTCCCCGCGGCATGTCGCGGCGCGGGTTGCGCGACTCCTCGCTCATGTTCGCGACCGCCTCGAACCCCGTGTAGGCGAAGAACACCACCGCTGCGGCGGTGAGGATCCCGGCGATGCCGAAGGAGGCGGGATTGCCGAGGAACGTCTGGATGACCGGCTGCTCCAACCCGCTACCGGTTCCACCGGTGGTGGGTTTCGACGGGGGGATGAACGGCGTCAGGTTCGCCTTCTTGATGAAGAAGGCGCCGGCGACGATGACGAACAGGCAGATCGCCACCTTGACCACCACCGAGGCACCCAGGATGAACTCCAGCAGCAGATCCCAGCCGATGATCCACGCCACGACCTCGCCGATGGTCGCCTAGGCGTAGCTGTAGGCGCTGCCGGCTGTCGGCACGGCGGAGGCCAACTCGACGTAGCACATGGCGGCGAGCATGCTGATGACGCCGGCCAGCACGAACGAGAGCACCACTGCCGGCCCGGCGTGGGTCTTGGCCTCCACCCCCGTCAGGGTGAAGATCCCAGTGCCGATGACGACGCCGACCCCCAGTCCGACGAGATCGAAGACCCCGAGACGTTTGCGCAGCGTGGTGGCCGACTTCTCCGCCCCGCTCTGCGCGAGCACGTCCTCAATCGGCTTGGTACGGAAGATGCCCACGAGTTTTCCCTCCGACTGCTGCGCAATCCCTTTGGCGCAATCCATTGGTCCGCCGAACGCAGTGCCCCGTACGGGCGCCCGTCAATCGGGCCTTCGGTCGCGGACGGTAGCGATGGTGCTACGACGCCGGCATGTCTGCGGACGCCGTAGCGTTGGGGGCTCACGCCACCATCAGGTCGGCGCCACCACCAGAGGAGAACATCATGACCACCACGCCCGACGAACCCCGCGACGCCACTGAGAACAACCACGAGAACACGGCTCCCGCATCGATCTCGACCGAGGATTCGGTCATCCCACCTGCCGAGCGGGAGCACGAAGAGATCGACGCCAACGCGTTCCGGGCGAGCCTCAAGTACTGACCTCAGCGCGGGTTGTACAGGAAGGCCGATGCCGTACTCGGTGCGCTCGACTCTTTCGCCGCCGCCCGCAGTTCTTGTCGCAGGTTCCCGGCGGCGCCGGGCTGACGCCTACCTCGGCCCATCCGTTGGCGGGTCGGGCTCGTCGCGCGAATCGGGCTCGATAACGGACACGGAGGCGTACCAATCGCGGTAGTCGGTGGTCCGCGCCAGATGCCGATTCACGTCCGGACTTCCGTCCGCCCACCAGACCGGCCCACGCTCGCCCAGCGCCACCTTCGCCTTGTCGACCGCAGCCTTCGCAGCCTCCACCGCAGCATGATCATCAGCATGGAGGGCGGCCTTCTTCGCCCGTCGGGCATCCATCAACTCGTGGGTCAGCCGATCCCGGTCGGCCTCGGGCAGGCTGGGGTTGGTGCAGCGCCACAGCCGGCCGCGCACCACGAAGTACCGGCCATCCGGCGTCACCAGCTGTTCCACCCGGCCAGGGTAGATGGGACAACGGCGGTGCGCTTGCACCATCTTGGGCAAGCGCCGCCTGCACGATTCACGAGCGCTGTTGTCCTCCGACGTGGGACTGATCAGTACCGGACGCCGGTTTGCCAAACCACCGATGGAGTGGTGCCAATTGCATAGTTGACTAAGGTCATGGATGTGGGAGATCCGTTGGACGCAGACTGCTACTTTGTCCGTGGCTCTGACACCCTCGTCGAGGCCTGGTCCAAGACCGCATTGCCGTACCCGCCCTATTCGCAGCCGTGGTTGAAGCGTCTGCGTGACGAGATTCGCGAGCGTCTCTTCGCGTTGGTCGCATCCGACGAGCAGATATTGCGGGCCGAATACTCGTCACTCTCCCAGGCGTTCTGCGATGTGGAGAACGTGCTGCTCTACAACGTGGGTCCATCCGCGCTCAAGCATCTGACGATGGCGGGGTTGCAGATCGAACGCCGCTACCAGGAAGTCACCAGTCCGGCTGGGAGTTCCCCGGCGATCGAGGCGCACCACATGCGATTTGCGACGGTCGCCGCCGGAGCGGGTCCCGAGTTCTGGGACCGCGGCGCCGATCTGATCCGATTTGAGCAAATCGAGCTTCAATCGCTCACCAAGGTCGCGCCGATCTGGCTGGCGATCCGCCGACAGACGGCGGCACCACCGCGGCCGGTGGGGTTGGAATCCGATCCCTTCGGTGTTCGCGTGATAATCCGAGGGACAGCCAAGGCGGGGCCCCAGAATTTCGCAGAACTGGTAAAACCACTTCTCGACGGGATCATCAGCGCCGCTCATGGTCACGACGGACAGCGACTCGACGAGATCACAGACCGGTTGGTGGCCACCGGTCTTGCGTCGGCAGGTGAGATACGTCAACAGCTCACGGACGAGCGATGGTCCGCCCTCGGCGTGCGGAAGTTGCTGTGGCCGTTCGGCGCGAAGGGTGTGCAGTGGAACCCGGCCGATGACCGCTGCGTGTTCGCTGAAGTGCTGCTCGACCGTAGATCCAGCACCGAGAGCGGTTGGGAAGTCACGGCGGAGATGTTCGCGGTGTCGGCCCGGCCGGACGTGAATCCGGGTGGGCAGCCGCAGTCCGCTGCCAAGGTCCCCGGCTACGAAGCCGGCGAGGCGGAGTTGATCGCCTTTGCCCTCAGTTTCGACGCAACGGAGGTGTACGGGAACATGGAGCGTGTGGGCGATCTCGCCAACGAGGTACGCGAAACCTGGACGCGCACCGGCGATGTGCCCAGCTTCCTGCTGATACTCAGGAATTCGCTCTACTTCGAACAACGAAGGCACCGACATCTCGAATCAGACCTGAGCCTGGATCCTCTCGTCAGGGCGCTCGTCCAGGCGATTCGGAAGACCTCCGCCGGATCGGTGCCGGTCGTGGGCACACTCCCGTAGTGAGGTCAGATCGACCCACGATTGCCGGATCGCAGCGCGAACAAATCCAGCGCCTCCAGCACCTCGGTCGACCGCCAGGCGCGAGCCCTTTTGTTGAGGTTGTAGCTCGTGAGGACTCCTGATTCCTCCAAGTTTTTGAGCGCGATCAGCGCGTTCGTGTCGGTCACCCGGAGCTCCCGTTCCACTGCCGCGCTGTCCACGACGGGCTGCCGGACGAGTAGGTCGGCCAGCTTCCAGGACGAGGCGTCGCGTCGAGCGGTGATCCTGTCGTTCCATGAGGCTCTGATGCGGTGCAGATCGTTCACCAGTTGTCGACCATTGACGATCGCCGAATACGACGCCAGGCAGGTTCGTTCGATGATCGCCTCGACATCGCCCATCCGGTAGGCGGTCAACGAGTCGAAATAGGCGGTGGTATTGGACAGCAGACCGGCCGAGATCGGGACCGACACGTTCCGGGTCAGATCTTTCGCCCGAAGAATCGCGTGAATCAATGCCCGGCCGGTCCGGCCGTTCCCGTCGGGGAACGGGTGGATGGTCTCGAATTGAGCGTGTGCGATAGCCGCCTGAGTCAATGCAGGGATGTCATCACGGCTCATGAATTCGACGAGATCGTCCATGGCCGGCTCGACTCGATCCTGATGTGGCGCAACGAAGGGCGCCCCAGCCGGACTGAAGTCGCTTCCGCCGATCCACACCTGTTGCGTCCGCCATCGGCCGGCGATCTCCGGAGCAGAATCTTGGAGGAGCGCTGCGTGCATGGCCAAAATGGTGCCCTTGTCCAGGTGATCGGACAGCGCGATCGCAGCGGTCATCGCTCGGGTGTTGGCGACGATCAGGGCCGCATTTGGTCGCCCCGTCCCGCTCAGTTCGGCATCTGCGATCGCGCGTGCGGACGCCGTCAAGTTCTCGATCTTCGACGATGCCGCGGACTCGGATCGCAGCAGCACTGCCGAAAAGGGGGCAATCTCGTGTCCGAGTTCCGCGTCGAACCGAGCGATCTCCACGGATGCCTCGGTCACCAGCGTGGACGACGCTGGAGAGAGATGCGGCGTTCTCGCTGCAATATTCGGTGTCCTGGTCGCCTGGTAGTCGGCGAGTCGGGCACCGATGCGCACCGACTTGGGAAGACTGGAGAGGTCGACGTCCGACGTCCATGCGTACGTCTCGAGTTCAATCGCCGGCCAGGCGCCGTCATGGCCGAGGCCGGCCGGATCCGTTGGCATCAGGCCATCATACCAACGGATACCTGTAGATCCATTGGTTTTCGTCGGCCGCCCGCACGGTCGACATCAGTTTGTCCCGGGAACCGCGTGGTCGCGCAGGTACTCCCGCAGATACGGCAACGCGAAGTCGACGTAGCCGCGGCGGGTGGAGTAGACGAGCTCGGCCGCGATCAAGCGCAAGCGGTACTGGCTGATGTAGTTCACGTCCACGTTGAGCCGTCTCTGGATGTCGGCCATTCGGGACGGACCGTCGTCCTGGGCCATGGCCAGCAGGAACGACTTGTCGATGTCGGACGCACCGCTCAGGGCTGGCTCGTGGATCAGTGCCCCCAGCCGGAGTCGTGCCCTGGTCACGCCTTCGGCCGCGTCAGCCGCGGTGATCTCCTCCTCGCCGGGATGCAGCCGCCAGGTCTGGGCGCCGACGAGCTGCAGCAGGAACGGATAGCCGCTCGCTCCGTCGACCATGATCTGCAGGGCCTCATCACCGACGCTGCGGCCGGCTGCTTCGATGGGTTCGCGAAAGCCGCGTTCCACGTCGGCTCGCGCCACCGATCCCAGCGAGTGCCGCTCGGCCCGGCGCAGGAAGGTGAGCACGTCGTCGTTGATGACGTCGCTGACGCTGGCGGCCAGACCGGCGCCGGCGAAGGCGAGCTCGCGGCCGTCGCGGAAGGCGTGTTGCACGGTAGTGGCGAGCTCGCGGAGCTCGACCAGCTGCTTGTGATGGATTTCGTCGAGGGTGATCAGCACGCCGGTGCCGTGCCCGGCGAGAAGGTCGGTCAGCATCTCGAGCTGGTTGCGGAGCCCATCCTGGACGACGTGCCGCTCAACGGTGTCCCAGTCGACCCGGCCGATGCTGACCGGCGCCGTGTAGCCCTTGAGCCGACGCTGCACGGCGTCCGGGTCGAAGTCGCGCAACAGCTTTGGCAGATGTTGCTGGGTGATCCGGTCGATGAAGCCCGGGGTGGCGGTCTCGTTGACGACCAGCCATCCGCGCTCACGCGCCCGGTCCTCGACCGCGTTGAGCATCACCGTCTTGCCGGTGCCGCGGGCCCCGGTGTAGAGCGTGGCTCGGCCGGACGAGCCGGGCCCGTCTTCCAGCGCTTCGACGAAGCTCTCCAGCACGGCCTCGCGCCCGACGAGCAGCGGGGGACTGACGCCGAAGCTGGCGTGGAACGGGTTCAGCATCCGGCCACCCTACCACCAAGATTTAGAGTGCTTTAGAGTCTTTAGAGTGCGTTAGGGAAGAGCTCCCCGGCAAGACCTGTTGCCGCCCAGGTACTTGGCGGCGACGAGCGCGATCTCCACCAACTACGCCGGCTGGGCCAGGGCGGGCACGGTGACCAGCGTGCTGGCTACTCGTCGCCCACCGAGAGCGGCATCGCGGGCGCCCATCACCGCCCCGAGACGAGCGCCGGCGACCGAGGCGACCACGTAGGTCGTCACGCTCACCACGGAATCAACGTCCATCTCCGCCGAAGCCAAGATGGCCAATAGGTTGTGCCACACCACTTCCGCCTGGCTCGCCACGTCATCCGGCGTGGAACCGTCGGGCCGCACCGGCACCACTCCGGAGGTGTGCAACCAGCGCTGGGCGTCGGTCACCAGCACGGCGTGCGCGTAGTTGGCCGCCGGCGGGGCGATGGTCTCGGGCCTTAACGGTCGGTTCGTCACACCCCGGTTGCTATTCCTCGGTCAGCTCGGCCAGCTGCTCGGCGGCGGTCACATTGCCCTGGTTGGCAAGTCGGCGCAGTTCGGTCAGGTCGTCCAGTTCCGTGGCGAGCTCGATCAGCTGGTCGGTGGCCACCGCGCTCCCGCGGTCGGACAGCCGCCGGAGTTCCTCCATGTCCTGTCGCTCGCCGGCGAGTTCGACCAGTTCGTCGATCGCATCCGCGTCACCCATGGCGGCTCGCGACCGCAGCTCCGACAAATCAGGTTCGGTCATCGGGCTAACTGACCCCGAGCAGGTGCTCGAGGGCCAACCGCTGGATCTTCGCGAAGCCGAAACCCTTGGTGCGGGCCGAGACGATGTCGTAGTCCTCGAAGGTGCCACGGTCGGCGAGCAGGTCCTGGTAGGTCTCACCGTCGTTCAGGCTGGGCCGGCTCAGTTCGGCGACTCCGGCCTCGGCGAGCGCTTCCTGCACCCGCGGGTCGGCCCGGAATGCCTTGGAGCGCTCGCGCAGGGTGATGTACAGCTCCATGTTCGCCAGCGCCGATTCCCAGACGCCGTCCATGTTCTCCGTGCGCAGCGGCTTGTAGTCGAAGTGGCGATCGCCGTCGTAGGTCGGACCGCCACCGGGGGCGCCGTTCTCGAGCAGGTCGACGGTGGAGAACGCCTGCAGCAGATCGCCGTACCCGAAGACCAGGTCCTGGTCGTAGCGCGGCCCCTTCTGCCCGTTGAGGTCGATGTGGAACAGCTTGTTCTGCCACAGCGCCTGCGCGATGCCGTGGGTGTAGTTCAGGCTGGCCATCTGCTCGTGGCCGACCTCCGGGTTGATCCCGACCATGTCGGCGTGCTCGAGCTGGGAGATGAACGCCAGCGCGTGGCCGATGGTCGGCAGCAGGATGTCGCCGCGCGGTTCGTTCGGCTTCGGCTCGATCGCGAACCGCATCCCGTAGTTCTTGTCGATCGAATACTGGGCGAGCAGGTCGATGCCCTCCCGATAGCGATCCAGCGCGGCCCGGACGTCCTTGGCGAAGTCGACCTCGGAGCCCTCGCGCCCGCCCCAGAACACGTAAATCTGGGCGCCGAGCTCGGCGGCCAGATCCATGTTCCGCATGACCTTCCGCAGCGCGTACCGACGCACCGAACGGTCGTTGCTGGTGAAGCCGCCGTCCTTGAACACCGGATCGCCGAACAGGTTGGTGGTGACCATGGGGACGACCAGACCGGTCTCGGCCAACGCACCTTTGAACTCGTCGATGATGCGCTGCCGCTCGGCCGGCGAGGACTCCGGCGGAATGAGATCGTCGTCGTGGAAGGTGATTCCGTAGGCGCCGAGTTCGGCGAGCTTGTGGACGGCCTCGACGCCGGCCAGCACCGGCCGCGTCGCCTCACCGAACAGATCCCTGGCCTGCCAGCCGACGGTCCAGAGACCGAAGCTGAACTTGTCGTCACGGGTGGGCTTCGGCGTCATCGGTGTCTCCAGTCCGTCGGGAATGAGCTGACCTTGATTGTGTTCCCCACCCTTGCCCCCCTCACCACGGGGGCTGCTGAGCAGCGGCCCCGGGGGTGAGTGACGATTGGCTGCGGCCGCCGGCGAGGGCCAGGATGGATGCCATGTCGACACTTCCCGTCACCAGAAGCACCCTCCAGGTCCCCGGCGCCACGCTGTACTACGAGGTGCGGGGGAGTGGGCGGCTGATCCTGCTGATCGGTAACCCGATGGACGCCAACCCATTTGCCTCACTGGCCGACCTGCTGGCCACCGACCACACGGTCATCACCACCGACCCGCGGGGCATCAACCGGAGCCCGGTCGACGACCCGACCCAGGACGTTTCGGCCGAGACCAGGGCCGAGGACCTCTCCAGTCTGCTGACCCACCTCGCGTCCGGGCCGGCCGTGGTCTTCGGCTCCAGCGGCGGCGCGGTCAGTGCGCTGGCGCTGGCCGTCGCCCGACCCGACCAGCTCGACACCGTCGTCGCGCACGAGCCGCCGTTGCACCAGATGCTGCCCGACCGTGAAGAACGCAAGGCCGGGGTGGAGGACATGATCGCCAGCTATGTCAGCGGCGACATCGGCGGCGCCTGGGGCAGATTCCTGGCCGAGGCCAACATCGTCATGCCGGCCGGTGACGGCGGACCGGTCCAGCCGCCCGAGCCCGACCCGCAGGCGGCCGCCGACGAGAAGTTCTTCTTCGAGCACCTGCTGCGTCCCACCACTCGCTGGCAGCCCGATCTGGTGGCGCTGCACCGCGGCTCGCCCCGGATCGTCGTCGGCGTCGGCATCGAATCCGATGGTCAGCTGTGCGACCGCACCTCGTCCGCTCTGGCGACCAGTCTCGGGATCGAGCCGACCTACTTCCCGGGCGGCCACACCGGGTTCGCGGAGGATCCGGTCGCTTTTGCCGCCCGGCTGCGGATGGTGCTGGGCGACCTCTGAATCACCGCGCCCGGATCCGCCCTTCCGTGCGATTGGCGAAAGGCGGTTTGCCGAATCGGGCGGCGAAGTCGTCGATCAGCACGTTCCGGATGTCGTCGGAATCCTGGCCCGGTGTGGGTTTCCAGGTCACCAGCAGGTCGGCGGAGTCCGCCAGTTGCCACAGGTAGCGGCCGGCCCAGTGGCGTACCGGCATCCCGGAACCGAAGTCGCGCAGTTTCGCGATCCGCTCGCCGAGCCCGCGCTTGTCGGCCCCATCAAGGTTGGCCCGCCCCAGGTACAACACGACGGCGCCCGGAACCCACACCTCGGCCAGCTCGGCCAGCGGGACGGACGGGTCACGATCGTCGAGACGCCCAGCCGGGCTGGTCGGCCGGAAGACGGGCGGAGCGGGGACGGGTCGCAGGATCGCGTAGATGCCCTCCTCCGGCGGGGCGTCGTCGACCGCCACGCCGGACAGCCGCACGAAACCTTCGAAACCCACAGCACGCAGTCCATCGATCGTCCACTCCACCCCGTCATTCTGCGGCATGCCCGACGAGCTGCCGTGCCACCGGGGATGGCAACACCCGGGTATCGACGCGGCGGCAAAGCGGTCAGAGCCGACCGAGAGCCGCTGCAGCCATGATCTTTTCCTGAGCCAGACCGTGGTCCGGCAGGCCGTCGATATGCGGGCCGTTGATGGTCAGCATGAATCCGGAGTCGCCCTTGCGGACGTAGAGGATGGAACCGTTGGAGCCGTTGAGGTTCAGCGCCTCGTCGCCGACGCCGGAGATCGAGACGGGCGGCTTTCCGGAGGTCGCTGCCGTTTTCATGGAGGACCAGTCGCCGACCTGCACCGTCGCGTCGGCGGCGAAATCGCTGGTGGACCATTGGCAGTCGCCGGGTAGCACCAGGTTGGCCTTGCCCAGCGGTTGACCGACGGCGGCGTCCACCTCCGCTTGGGTCAGCAGGGTGCACGGGTTGGGGGCACCGCCCTTTTCCGAGGCCGCCTCGGCGACCTTGACCAGGCTGGCCTCCGCACCGGCCATTCCTGACGGATCAGCGGTGCCCGAGGCGCCGGCTGCGGCTGAGGCATCGGCCAGTGCCCGAGCAGCCACCGCGGCGGCGGGTGTGGGCACCGCGGGGCTGCTGCAGCCGGCCAGGACGAGCCAACCGGACAGCACGGCCGCGGCGATCGACCTGCTACGTGCCTGGGGTGTGTTCATAGTGTCGACGCTAGACACGGCCGTACCACGCGGTCACCCGTAGAAATACGGGTGGACTACCCGAATTCACCGGACGAGTCACCGATACACGGGCGCGGGCCGTCGGGGGCACCGGGCGGCAAGAATTACCTGACGTAGCCCGGCGGCCACAAACGGGTACTTCCACTCGGGCGCCGACGTGCGCCACCGTTCTACGGTTCCCGGCATGGCGGCATTCCTGGTCGAGCGGTACCTCCCACCGCATGCGGTCGCAACCCTGGCCGCATCGGTGGCCCGGCTCGCGACGGTCTGCGCCTCCTCCGGTCTCGGGGTGCGCTACCTGCAGGCCGCTCACCTGCGCGACGACGACACGTGTTTCTGCCTCTTCCGGGCACCCTCGGCGGAGGCGGTGCGGTGGGTGAACGCCGCTGCCGACTTCCCGTTCGACCGGATCACCGAGGCGCGCCTCCTGGATTGTTCGGGTCCGGACCCGAGGGGTACACCTGAAGGTGACGCCGGCGACTCGTGAGTCCGCCGGCAAGACCGAACGGGAGTGAACGATGAGCGCACCGACCTGGCAGCCCCAGCGCACCGATCCGCTGTTGATCCTGGCCATGGATCATCGCGGATCCTTCGGCAAGACGCTGTTCGACGTGGTGGACGACAAACCCACCAACGAGCAACGCTCGGCCATGCAGAAGGCGAAGAAGCTGATCTACCAGGGCCTGGTGCACGCGGCGCCGCAACTTGCGGTCGGGCGGGCCGGGGTGTTGGTCGACGAGCAGTACGGCCAGCACGTGGTCGACCGCGCCGCCCACGACCCGGTCGTGCTCGCCGTGCCCATCGAGGCCAGCGGCCACGACTGGTTCATCCTCCAGTTCGGTGAACAGTGGCTCGACCACGTCCGGACGATCGATCCCGCCTACGTGAAGGTGCTGGTGCGCGACAACCCTGACTTCGCCGAGAGTTCGAGGGTGACCCAACTCGAAAGCCTGGCCACGGTCAGCAGTCTGCTGCAGGCGGAGGGCTATTCGCTGCTGTACGAACTGCTCGTTCCGGCCACCGACGATCAACTGGCCTCCGTCGGCGGTAGCACCGACCGCTACGACGCCGAGTTGCGGCCCGAGTTGACGGTGCAGGTGCTGGCCGACAACCAGAAGGCCGGCGTCGAACCGGTGCTCTGGAAGATCGAGGGCCTCGAAACCGTCGGTGCGGCACAGGCTGTCGCCGCGCAGGCGCGCTCCGGTGGACGGACGGCCGACCTGATCGTGCTGGGCCGGGATGCGCCGGCCGAGCGCATCGACCACTGGCTCGACGTCGCCTCGCAGGTGCCCGAGTTCGTCGGCTTCGCCATCGGACGCAGCATCTGGCAGGACACCATCGAGGCCTGGCACAAGGGTGATCTGGCCGACGACGACGCCGTGGCGAACATCGCGAAGACCTACCTGGATTTCGCGGGTGCCTGGAAGCCGGAGAACTGACGAACGGCCGGACTCGACGTGTCCGACATGCCGCTTTCCCGGAGAGCGTTTCAGGCTCGGTTGCGTCAGATCGACGAGATCGTCCCGCCTGGACGGGATCTCAACGCCGACGACATCTTCTACGGCGCACCCGCGCTGTCGGACAAACGTCTGCGTCGGCGCTGACCGCTACTCGCGAGGCCGGGCGCCGAGGTGCTCGGCGGCGGCGGTGCCGGCCTGCACCCCCGCCTGCAGCGCTTCCAGCGGGGAGGCGCCCGCCAACCAGCCGGCCAGCAGACCGGCGTTGAAAGCGTCGCCCGCGCCGGTCGAGTCGGTCTCGTGGACCTGCGGAGCGGGCGCGCTGACCCGGGCCGTCGGGGAGTACCAGGACGCGCCGTGCCGGCCGTGGGTGACGACCACCGCGCCGACCGCGGACAGCACCGGCTCGATCCCGCCCAGCGCCGCCAGTTCGGAATCGTTGGGCAGCAGCAGGTCCACTCCGTGGACCCAGGACAGGAAGGTGTCGGCACCGACCGAGGGAATGTGGTTGGCGGCCTGCGGATCCACTGACGTGGTCCAGCCGGCCGCCTTGGCCAGTGTCAGCGCCGCGAGACCGGCTGGGCGGGACCCGTTGTCCAGCAACACATACCCGGACAGGTGCAGATGCGCGCGACCGGAAACGTCCGGCAGCACCACGTCTTCCGGTGAGAACGCCTTGTTCGCGCCGCGGTCGGCCAGCATGGTCCGGTCGCCGTCCGGGGCCACCAGCACCACCACGCAGCAGGTGGGCAGGTCTGGATCGATGGCGAAGATGCAGTCGATGCCCGCCGCCGACAGTTCGGTGGCCGCAGTACGGCCGGCCTCGTCGGCTCCGACCCGCGCGATCAGCGAGACGTCGACATCTTCGCGGGCCAACCAGGCGGCGGTGTTACCGCCGGCCCCGCCCGGCGCGACCGCGACCTGGGCCCGGGTGTCCTGCCCGAACACCACCGCGCCGGCGAGCTTGGCCACCACATCCAGGCCGACATCGCCGACCACGGTGACGTGCGGACGGCCGGTCATCGGCCGGCGGCGAGTGCGACGGCAACCTGTCCGGCCAGTGCGGCGTTGCTGAGTACGAGATCCACATTGACCCGCAGACTCGCGCCGTGGGTCTCCGAGTGGAAGAACTCCAGCAGGCGGGGCGTCACGTCCTTGCCGGTCACGCCTTCCGCGGCCAGCATGTCCAGCCCGGCGGCCAGGGTGGAGTCGTGCAGGGCCAGGTCGAGTTGCAGTTCGGAAGGGATCGGGTTGGCCAGCACCACGCCGGCCGTGTCGGTGGCGAGTTCCCGTCGGGCCAGCACCACGGCCGCAGCTTCTGCCGCGGTCTCCACCCGCCACGGCACCGGATAGCCGGAATCGGACAGGTAGAAGCCGGGGAACGCGTCGGTCCGATAGCCGATCACCGGCACCGACAGGGTCTCCAGGTATTCGAGGGTTCCGGGTACGTCGAGGATCGACTTCACCCCGGCGCACACCACCAGCACGGGCGTGGTGGCCAGCACGCCGAGATCGGCGGACACGTCGAAGCTCTGGGCCGCGCCGCGGTGGACGCCGCCCAGGCCGCCGGTGGCGAACACCGAGATGCCGGCCCGGTGCGCGAGGGCGGACGTGGACGCGACCGTGGTCGCGCCGTCCCGGCCCAGAGCCAGCGCCACTCCCAGGTCACGGACCGACAGCTTGGCGATGTCGTCGGATTCGCAGAGCCGATCGAGGTCGGTCGGGGTGAGGCCGATGCGGACCGCGCCGTCCAGCACGGCGATGGTGGCCGGCACCGCGCCGGCCGCCCGGACGGTGGACTCGATCAGGTCGGCGGTGGTCCGGTTGTCCCCGCGCGGCAGGCCGTGCGCCAGGATCGTCGACTCCAGCGCGACGACGGCACCGCCCCCGGCCAGGGCGTCGGCGACTTCGTCATTGATCTTCAGTCTCTGGCTCACACCGTCGATGGCATCATGGGAGGAGCCGTAGCGCCAAACCAGCAAGCGAAGGACCAGACATGACATCGACCGAGACGCTCCAGCGGCCCGACGAGCAGACCGTTGATCGGTCCACCGACGACGGCCCGAAGATGTTCCACTACGTCCGCAAGGCGAAGATCGCCGAGAGTGCGGTGATGGGCAACATGGTGGTCGCGCTGTGTGGCGAGACGTTCCCGGTCACCAAGTCGGCGAAGCCCGGATCGCCGGTGTGTCCTGACTGCAAGAAGATCTACGAGTCGATGCCGAAGGGCCGCGACTGAGCGTCGGGCTCAGTCCGCGACCGCCGACGGGTCGCGCTGCGGGTCGTAGCGTCGCCACTGACGCCGTTCCCGCTTGGACCGGCGCGGTGGGTAGTACTCGAGCAGCGCGTTGTTGAACTGCGCGCCGATGATGATCGCCATCGCGATGAAGTAGTAGAACAACAGGAACGTGATCGGGACGGCGAGCGCGCCGTAGGTCAGGCCGTGGCTGTAGACGTAGGACAGATAGAGCCGCAGCCCGAAGCTCGCGATCAGGAAGACCACCGCGGCCAGCAGCGCTCCCGGCAGCCCGCGCTTCCACGCATGACGGTGCTTCGGTGCCACCTTGTACAAGGTGGCCAGCAGCAGCACCAGGCCGATGATCAGGCCGGGGAAGTAGGCGATGCCGACGATGGTGCTGACCTCATCCCGCCAGTTGGGCGGGAAGACCTGCGGTAGCGCTTCCGGGCCGATGGCCAGCACCGGCAGCAGCAGCACGCCGGAGAACAAGGCGACCAGGTAGAGGCCGAGGGCGAAGAAGCGTTCTGCCACCGGGTGCCGGACCTCGTGCTGGCAGTAGGCGATGGTGATGGATTCGACGAAGGCGCTCATCGCCGACGACCCGGCCCAGAGGCTGATGATGAAGCCGACCGAGACCACATCGGCCTGACCATTGCTCAGGATGGTGTTGACCGTGTTGCCGACCAGGTTGGTCGCGACCTCCTGGTTGAAGATGTTGTGCAGGAAGTAGTCGACCTGGTCCTTGACCTTGCCGATGGTGTCGGGGCCGAACCATCTGGCGACGTAGCCGACCGACCCGAGCAGGGCCAGCAGCAGCGGTGCAGTGGACAGGGCCGACCAGAAGGCCGCCTGCGAGCTCATCCCGAACAGCGAATCGGCCCAGGCTTTCGACAGGGTGCGAGCGGCGACCTTGCGCCAACGGTGCCGGACCGGACCGTTGGCCAGCGGGTCTTCCACATTCGGTCCGGTGGCGATCCGGTGCCACGGCACCGTCATGTTGTCGGCCGGTGACGGCGCCTGGGGATACGTCGGATCGGGCCGCTCGATCACCACGGTGGCATCCGGCGGGGGTTGGACGTGCGACGCAACCGGGTCCGCTGCCGGCGCTGCTACCTGGACCAGCGGGGGCCGGGTGCGGGTGGCTGGGAGCACCTGGGTGCGCTCGTCGTCCGAGCGGCTGGCACTGGTCACCATACGAGCATGCCTGTTGTTGGCCACGTTGGGTGAGAAGACATTCCGCACCGCGACGAAGTTGTGACACTGACCGCTCCGCCGCGCGTTCCTGTCGATCGGTGTCGGGGGTCGCCGGTAACCTCGTCCGGGCTGGGTAGTGGTGCGATGTGTTCGGGTTCGATTCTTCGTGACGGGTGGGGGAGCAAGCGTTGGCCTTCGTCCCGATCGGCGTCGATCCTCGGCGTCTGCGTGCCTGGCAGAACGAGGCGCTGGCCCGCTACGACGAGACCGCGGCCAAGGACTTCCTGCTCACCGCGACCCCGGGCGCCGGCAAGACGACGTTCGCGCTGGCGGTGGCCTGTCGGCTGCTGATCGCCCGGGTGATCGACCGGGTGGTGGTCGTCGCCCCGACCGACCACCTGCGGACCCAGTGGGCCGACGCGGCCGCGCTGGTCGGGCTCAACCTCGATCCGAAGATGACCAACGCCCAGGGGCCGGTCCCCGACGGCGCCCACGGCTACGTCACCACCTACGCGCAGGTGGCAGGTCGTCCGATCATTCATGCGGCCCGTGCCACCAAGAAGCGGTCGTTGGTGATCCTCGACGAGATCCACCACGCCGGTGACGGTCTGAGCTGGGGCGAGGCTGTCGGCGAGGCCTTCGCCGACGTGCACCGGCGGTTGTCGTTGACCGGCACCCCGTTCCGGACCAAGCCGGATGAACGCATCCCGTTCGTCGGGTACGAGATGGACGGCGACCTGCTCCGCTCGGTCGCGCACTACAGCTACGGCTACCGGCAGGCGTTGGCCGACACCGTCGTGCGCCCGGTGGTCTTCGCCGCCTACACCGGCGTGTCCAGATGGCGGAACAATGCCGGTGAGGTCGTCGCGGCGTCGCTGACCGACGCCGGCACCAAGTCGGTGGAGGCGGCCGCCTGGAAGACCGCGCTCGACCCGGCCGGCGGCTGGGTCCCGCACGTCATCGCCGCGATGGACGAGCGCATCACGCACCTGCGGGCCACCGGGATGCCCGACGCGGCCGGACTGGTGCTGGCCAGCGATCAGGACGACGCCCGGGCCTACGCGGGCGTGGTCAAGCGGTTGACCGGCGAGCAGCCGATGCTGATCCTGTCCGACGACCCGAAGGCGTCGAGCAAGATCGAGGAGTTCCGCACCTCGACGAAGCGGATCGCGGTCTGTGTCCGGATGATCTCCGAGGGCGTCGACGTCCCGCGGGCCGCCTGTCTGGCCTGGATGACGAGCTACCGGACCCCGCTGTTCTTCGCCCAGGCCGTCGGCCGGGTGGTGCGGGCCCGCGGCATCCACGAGTCGGCCACCGTCTTCCTGCCCGCCGTGCGTCCGTTGCTGACGCTGGCGGCGGAGATGGAGATCGACCGCAACTACGTGATGGCTCCGCCGCCGAAGGATCCCGAGGGCGAGGACATGCTGGACATGCCAACCCCCGAGCCGGCCGAGAAGGCCGTCAGCGAGTTCGAAACCCTGGATTCGCAGGCCGAGTTCGCCCACGTGCTGCACTCCGGCCGGGCGGTCACGGCCGAGCCCCTGTCCGGCCCGATCACGGACGACGACGAGGCCTATCTCGGGCTGCCGGGCCTGCTGACCGCCGAGCAGACGGCAGCGGTGCTGTCCCGCAGGGACTCCGACCTCCGTCGCCGGGTCGACGCCGCCGCGCGCAGCCACCAGCTCGCCGGTCCGGACCTGTTCACGGCGGAACCTGTTTCCTCGGACGGGCTTTCGGACGGTCACGCCGGCTGGCGGGCGGCCGCTGAACTCCGCCGCGAGGTGAACCAACTGGTCGGCCGGGTCGCGGCCAGGACCGGTTCGCCGCATGCCCAGGTGCACTCCCAGATCCGGCGCGCGGTCCCGGGGCCGCCCTCGGCCGCCGCGGCCGCCGACGTGTTGGAGCGCCGCCGGGACCACCTGCTCGGGATGTTGTAGCGCTGTTCGTCACCCGCGCCGGGAACCGGGCGTCAGCCGCGGGCGAGCGCCTTGACGGAGCCGACGATGCCGATCGGGCCGGTCACGAGGAACAGGTACCAACCGGCGCCGGCGTGCACGAACAGGTCGGCCACCGTCTGGTTGAAGGTGTGGTGCCCACGGATGAGCCACCACAACGCGGCGGCGGTGGCGCCGATGGACAGCGCCAGGGCTACCGCGCCGAGCGGGCGGTGGTCGATCGGCAGCCACATGGCCAGGCCCAGCAGGAGCAGCGCCGCGCCGGCCAGTGCCGTTCCGACCACGGCATAGGCGGTGATGAAGTCGCCCACCGACAACGACGCGCCGGTGCGGGCCGCCAGGAAGCGTTCCCAGCCGGTGACGCCCCCATTGGCGTCCTGCAGCCCTACGCCGCTGACCACCGACGTCCAGGACAGCAGCAGCTGGCCGACGCCGAAAGCCCCCGCGATGACGGTGATCAGACCGGCCAGCACATCCGGTCGCGGGTCCGCCGGCCCCTGATCCGCCTTGACCGGCCAGGACACGCCGACCGACCCGCCACCACCCGGTCGCGCCGGGCCACGTTGTTCCGGTGGAGCTGACATCGGTCCATCATCGCCCATGGCGGCGCGCGCCGACAGCAGATCAGTTGATTCGTGGACATCTCGGGCGTTGCGGGTGTCCCGGGGCGTCCTTCGCCCCGGGTGCGGGGTGCCGAGCGCGGTGCGAGACTGGCGGACATGAGGCTGATCGCGTGACGACTTCGCCGTCGGACTCCGGAGCGGAGCCGTTCGCGAAGTTCGACGGGTTCGCCGAGTTTTCCGGGTTCTCCGGGTTCTCCGCGTTCGCCGAGTTCTCCGAGGCTCAGATCGCCTGGTGGCGTTCCGGCCGACTGTCGGCGGCGCCGCCCCCTTCTCGCCCGGGTGTCCCCTCTGTTGCCGCTGACTCACCCGAGGATGTCGTGGTGCCGACGGAACCGGACGAGCCGGTGCTGTTCGTCCCGGACGAGCTGCCGGCGGGGCCGGTGCCGCTCGTCGTCCTGCTGCACGGTGCGCAGTCGACGCCCGCTGATGTGCTGCCGATCATGGAGGCGGAGGCCCAACGCCGGGGAGTCCTGCTGCTGGCACCGAAGTCGATCGACTACACCTGGGATGTCATCGTCGGCGGGGCGTTCGGGCCCGATGTCGCGGCGCTGGACAGCGCGCTGTCGGAGGTGTTCGAGCGGTTCGACGTGGACCCGAGCCGGATCGCCGTCGCGGGAATCTCGGACGGCGCCTCGTACGCACTCTCGCTGGCGTTGGCCAATGGTGACCTGTTCCGACGCGTGGTGGCGTTCTCCCCGGGCTACTTTGCCGCCGGGCACCGCGGGACCCGGCCCGACATCTTCGTCTCGCACGGACGTCAGGACACCGTGCTGCCGATCGAGAAGACCAGCTGGCGGGTGGTCTCGCTGCTCAAGCGCACCGGCCATCACGTCACGTTCCGCGAGTTCGACGGCGGCCACGAAGCCCCGCCCGAGATGGTCGCCGCCGCGATGGACTTCTTGACCGGCTGACCGCAATACCGGACCCGGAACGCAGCAGGGGCGGACCGCCGTGGCGGTCCGCCCCTGCGCGGACGACGTGGTGCGTGCTGCCGGCCGGAGCCGGAGCACGGCGGGAACTCAGTTGTCGGTGCGGTGGATGGTGGCAGCCAGCTCCTCGAGCCGGGCGCTGTGCTCACGGGCGTGATGGCCGCAGAAGAGCAGCTCGCCACCCTTGGGAAGGACAGCTCGTACCGAGGCGGCGGCGCCACATCGATCACACCTGTCCGCGGCGGTGAGTGCTGCGGGACTGGCCAGAATTCCGGTCATGTCGTCCTCCCATCTACGGCCACCGCGAGCGGTGGCTTACGTGTACCTCTTATCCGACGCCCTGGGGCTCCGGTCTGTTCCCTCCGAAGCCAATGTGTTACACCACATTTACCCGGCGGCTATCAAACGTTCGGTGCCCGAGCCCTGCTGGACAGGTACCCAACCGGACTTGGCTCCGAACATCTGCAAGTACTCATTCATGGTGCCATCCGCTGCAGGAAAATCAGCCGGAATACGCGCGTGGCGAACGCCACGTGAATTTCAGTGACGGCCGCCACCGGGTTTCGGTGATCCGACGGCCGCGGCCGCACACCTGGAGGAGGCCGGCCGCACGGGTTCGGATACCTGCCTGGAAACCGGTCAGTCGGCCCGCCGTGCGGTGGCCTGGTCGGCGGTGAGGCGCCGGACGGTGACGAAGATGGCGGCCTGCGCCCGCCGTTGGAAGCCGAGCTTGGCCAGCACAGCGGTGACCGTGTTCTTCACCGTCTTCTCGGCGATGCCGAGGCGCCCACCGATTTCGCGGTTGGTCAGGCCCTGACCGATCAGCGACAAGACCTGATCTTCGCGTGCGGTGAGGGCGGCCGGGTAGCCCGCTGGGAAGGCTGACATGATCGCCAGGATATTCGACGACTTGTAGAAGTTCTACATGAAGTAAAATAACTTCGGAGAGGTCGGAGGTAGCTGACGGTGGTTGGCCGTGGTGAGTTGGAGCGTGCTGTCGTCGACGTTCTCTGGGACTCCCCGGAACCGATGACGGCGCGGGCGGTGACCGACTCGCTGACCGGCCGTGAACTGGCTGTGACCACGGTGTTGACCGTGCTGTCGAGGTTGGAGGGCAAGGGCATCGTGCGTCGGGCGCGCGACGGCCGGGCGCACACCTACGAGGCCGTCGCGGGACGCGAGGAACACACCGCCGACCTGATGCGCCAGGTGCTGGACACGGCCGGCGACCGCGACGA
This sequence comes from Nakamurella sp., assembly GCA_965277305.1. Lineage (GTDB taxonomy): Bacteria > Actinomycetota > Actinomycetes > Mycobacteriales > Nakamurellaceae > Nakamurella. Next base: position 217,265 of record CBDICH010000002.1, read on the forward strand.
CGCGCTGGCCCGCTTCGTGGGGTCCGTCTCGGCGGACGACATCGATGCGCTGCGTCGCGCACTCGAAGGTCGCTGACCGATGCCGCGCCGGTCGTCCGCCCCAGGGCCGGGCACCGGCAAGTAGGTTGGTGGTCGTGCCGGCCGCCCCCGTCCTGGCTGCCGGACTGGCTGTCACGTCCGTACTGCTGGCCGCTCCGATCAGTGCGATGCTGGCCAGGACGAGCTGGCTCGGTCGGGCCCCCCGGGCGGCGCTGGTGCTGTGGCAGGCGGTCTGCCTGGCCGCCGGCCTCGCGATGATCGGGGCGGGCGTCGTGTTGGCGCTGGAACCCTTGGGTGACAACATCTTCGACGGAACCGGGGAGTGGCTGCACCGGCTGTTCCAAGGGCATCCGCTGGCCGGGATGACCGGTGACGGCATCGTCACCGGCACGTTGGCCACCGCCGCCGCTCTGATCCTGTTCGGGGTGCTGGTCCGCAGCGTCGTGCTGACCGCCCGCCGGCGCCGAGCTCACCGCATGGTGCTCGATCTGCTGACGGCGGATCGCCGATCGATGGGACGAATGGGCGGGCTCGATCTGTTGGACGACGTCCGGATCCTGGATCACTCGACCGCCGTCGCCTACACGTTGCCCGGCTGGCATTCCCGTGTCGTGCTGTCGGCCGGCATGGTCGACCTGCTGGACCGGGCCGAACTCGTCGCCGTGATCGACCACGAGAAGGCGCACGTCCGCAGCCGGCACGATCTGCTGGTGCTGCCGTTCCAGGCCTGGGGCACCGCGCTCGGCTGGCTGCCGGGTGTGCGGGCCGCGGCCGAGTCGGTGGCCGAACTGACCGAGATGCTGGCCGACGACTGGGCCGTCCGACGGTCCACGCCGGCCACCCTGGCCAAGGCGCTGGCCACCGTCGCGCTCGCCGGTGTACCGGCCGGATCGGCGATGCCAGGCTCGCAGACGCCCGCCGTGGCGGGGCGGTCGGTGGCCACCAGGGTGAACCGGTTGCTGCATCCACATCCGTTGTCGCTCCTGCAGTTGACCTCCATCTACGTGGTCGCCGGGCTACTGCTCGCACTCCCGGTCATCGCGGTGTTCCTCACCTGGCGGTAGCTCCTTCGCGTCCTCCGGAGGCCGGAATCCGGCGAACCGGCCCGGGCTGTCGGCCACCCGTGATAAGAAACGACGGTGACCACAGCACCCCAGTCAAACCCGTTCCAGGACCTCGATACCTTCGTCGCACTGCCCCGGATGTCCGGCCTGATCATGTCGCCCGACGGCACCCAGTTGGTGGTCGCGGTCAGCACTCCTGATCTGAAATCGCACCGCTACCAGAGCGCGCTCTGGCGGGTCGACCCGACTGGTGCCGCGCCGGCCGCCCGGCTCACCCGGGGTGCGGCCGGCGAGTCGAGCGCGGTGTTCACCAATACCGGAGATCTGCTGTTCACCTCCAGACGTCCCGACCCGGAGGACGCCGAATCGGGGGAGGACCGCGCTCCGCTCTGGATCCTGCCGGCCGGGCTCGGAGAGGCTCGCGTCGCCGCGACCAGGGCGGGCGGCTTCGCCGGGGTGCTGGCCGCGGCGAAGGCCCCGGTCGTCGTCACACCGGCCCCGGTGATGTCGGGTGCGGCCGACCTGTCCGCCGACCAACTGCTGCGCAAGTCGCGCAAGGACGCCGGCATCTCGGCGATCCTGCACGACGGCTACCCGGTCCGCTTCTGGGATCACGATCTCGGTCCGGACCGACCGCACCTGCTCGCGGGCGATCTTGCCGCCGACGCCGCGGACGGTCGGGTCGAACTGCGCGATCTGACGTCCGCGCCGGGCGGCGCGTTGCTGGAGCAGTCGGCCGACATCAGCCAGGACGGGAGATGGTTGGTCACCGGCTGGCACCGACCACTGCCGGGCGGCGACCAGCGCAGCGAGATCGTCCGGATCGAGGTCGCATCCGGCGAGCGAACCGTGCTGAGAGCGGATCCCGACGCCGACCTGTTCGCGCCGCGACTCTCGCCGGATGCCACCACCGTGGCCTACATCCGCGAGCGCAGGTCCACGCCGACCACCGCCGTCGCCCTCTCGGTGGAGGTGGTCGACGTCGCCTCCGGGACCGTGAGCAGGCCGACGGACGGTTGGGATCGCTGGCCGAACGAGCTGGCCTGGCTGCCCGACGGCTCCGGTCTGCTGGTCGGGGCGGACCAGGACGGACGCGGCCCGATCTTCGTCGTCGACCTCGCCGGAGCCCCGATCCGGCAGCTGACCACCGACGACGCCACCTACAGCAATCTGATGGCCGCGCCGGACGGCCGCACGGTCTACGCGATGCGCACCAGCTACCTCACGCCGTCGCATCCGGTACGCGTCGCTCTGCAGGGCGACGGCGAGGGCCTGGCGGTCCCGCTGCCGGCTCCGACTCCGCTGCCGGAACTTCCCGGGTCACTGGTGGACGTCCGGGCCACCGCGACCGACGGTGTTCCGGTGCGCGGCTGGTTGGCGCTGCCGCACGGCGCGGATGCCGCTCATCCGGCGCCGCTGCTGCTCTGGATCCACGGCGGCCCGCTGAGCTCGTGGAACGCCTGGTCCTGGCGCTGGACCCCGTGGGTGATGGTCGCTGCCGGCTACGCCGTCCTGCTGCCTGATCCGGCCCTGTCGACCGGGTACGGGCAGGACTTCGTGCAGCGCGGCTGGGGAGCCTGGGGGAGTGCTCCGTACACCGACCTGCTGGCCATCACCGATCAGGTGGAGGCCAGGGACGAGATCGACGCGAGCCGCACCGCCGCCATGGGTGGTTCGTTCGGCGGATACATGACGAACTGGGTCGCCGGCCACACCGACCGGTTCAAGGCGATCGTGACCCACGCCAGCCTGTGGTCGCTGGACGAGTTCGGCAGCACCACGGACGGCGGCAACTACTGGGAACGGGAGATGTCGCCGGAGATGACGGCGCAGAACTCACCCCACCGGTTCGTCTCGGAGATCCGTACGCCGATGCTGGTCGTCCACGGGGACAAGGACTATCGGGTCCCGATCGGCCAGGGCATCAGGCTCTGGTACGACCTGTTGTCCAGGTCCGGTCTGCCGGCGGATGCGGACGGGCGGACGGCGCACCGATTCCTGTACTTCCCGTCGGAGAACCACTGGGTGCTCACCCCCGGGCACTCGAAGATCTGGTATCGGGTGGTGCTGGACTTCCTGGCCGAGCACGTCCTGGACGAGCCGACCGCACCGGTTCCGGGGCTGCTGGGTGGACCGGGCGACCTGCTGGGCGGACCCGGCGACGCGGAACCGACAGCGGGTGCGGAAAACTAGCCAACTGTGGCCGATGAGAATGATGTGCATGAGGTGTGGCTCGAGCTGTCCAGCGGAACCAGGGTGATCGTCGGACGAAACCTGCCGGACCAGATGACGGCCAGCCTGGTCGCGAACCGATGGATCGCCATCGCCAGGGAGGAAGACGGCTTGCACGAGACCAGTCCCGGGAGTGGCGTGGTGGTCAGGGCGACCGCGATCATCGCCATCAAGGCGCAGGTGCAGCCGACCAAGAACTGGGCCCGCGGGCCGCGCGACGGTAGTTGGCTCTGAACGCCCCCGGCGGCACCGGCCGAGGCGGCGGGAAACCGCGTCGGCCGGCTCCCGTGCTCGAGTTGCGCCAGATCAACAAAGCCTTCGGCGACACCCCGGTGCTGGTCAACGTCAGCTTCACCGTCGAGCGCGGCGAGGTGGTGGCGTTGACCGGGCCCAACGGGTCGGGCAAATCGACCCTGCTGCGCTGCATGGTCGGCTGGGATACGCCGGATTCCGGGGAGGTGCTGTTCGAGGGCGGCATCTACCAGGACCGGCTGCCCGCGGTCCGGGCAGCGGTCGCGCTGGCATTGGGCGCCGGTGACGAGTTTGCCGACCTGACCGTCCGCGAGCACCTGGAATTCATGGCCAGAGCCCACGGCGACAGCAGTCCGGACGCGACGATCGACGAGGTGATGACCGAACTCGGCCTGGCCGAGCTGCAGCAGCGGTTCCCTTTCACGCTGTCCCAGGGACAGCGCCGACGGCTCGGGTTGGCCTCCTGTTTCGTCCGGCCGCATCGGCTGCTCATCCTCGACGAGCCGGAACAGAATCTCGATATCCAGGGACGGGAGTGGTTGGCCACCAAGCTTTCTGCCGAGCGCAAGGCTGGAGTCGGGGTGCTCATGGCCTGCCATGACGGAGGTCTGGTGGCCCGGGTGGCCGACTCCGAGGTCGAGCTGACCGGCGACGTCATGTTCGACGTCGAAGCGGATCCGGAGTGATCGGCGCCCGCACGCCGCCGCGGCCCCCGGTCGCCTCCGATCCCGGTAGCTTCGCCCGCTACCTGCGCGCCGCCGAGCGCCGCGGTCGTCGGCGCAGTGGCGGTGGCCTGCGATACGAGATCGTGGTCGCGGTGTTGTGGTTCGCGCCGGCGACGGCCGTCGGGGCCTGGCAGGACCTGGATCGGTCGACGTCGGGGACGCCGTCGGTGAACTGGGTGTCGGCCGGCTTGCTGGTGCTGGCCGGAGCCGCGCTGGTCGGCCTGGCCGCGGCGGCCATCGGGCCGGTGAGCGCCTCCCGCGAATGGCGCGCGTGGGTGCTGTCCACTCCGCTGGACCGCGGATATCTGCTGCGACGCCGTGCTGCGGGCCGACTCTCGTTGCTCCTGGTGCCGGGCATCGTGATCGGAGCCGTCATTGCCGATGCCGCCGGATTTCGTCATCAGCAGGCACTGGCCTGCGTCACCACCAGCGCAGCCTGCGCAGTCGTCGCCGGCGGGGTGGCGATGTGGCAGCAGCGGGAGACCAGTGCGGGCACTCCGCGCGGCCGGGGTTGGTTGTGGTGTACGGCCGGGCTGGTGCTGGCCGCTGTCCCGGCGAATCTCCTCGCCGTGCACGCGCTGCGCCAGGACGCACTGTGGGCGGTGGCCATCGTGGCGTCGCTGCTGGCCGTCACCTGCGGCTGGGGCGGGCTCCGGGGCGTCGGGTTGATCCCGCTGTCCACTCTGGCGGCGGGGTCGGGCTCGACATCGTCGATCGCGCTGGCTCTGGCCGACCAGTCGCTTGCTCCGTTGTCGGGGATCCTCGCTGCCGGCCCGGGGCGACGTCCGAGCAGTGCCCCCCGTCGCGCGCTGACCGGCGTCGGGCAGGGGGCACTGGTGGCCATGGACCGGCGACGGACTCTGCGCAACCGGTCGGCGCTCGTGCGCTGGGTTGCCATGGCGGCGCTGCCCTCTGCGGCCTGGGCGCTGCTGCACGGTGTCGGGTGGGCCCCCAGTGCCCTGGCCGTGGTGGCCTTCGTCGCGGGTGTCGCAGCCGTCAGCGGCTTCTGCAGCACGGTCCGCCAGTTCGCCGGCAACCCGCCGCTGGCCGACCGCTACGGGCTCGATCGCGGTCAGAGCAAGGGCAGCGCCATGCAGCTGCCCCGGATCGCGGCGCTGGTGTGGGGGATCGCCGTGGCCCCGGTGCTGGTGCTGCACACCCCGCAGGTGATGGCGTTCGTCATTCCGGTCATGGTGCTGGCGGTGGTCGAATTCCGGGCCCGGCTGGGCCCGTTCCAGCCCAACTTCGTGATGGGGGAGCAGTACTCCCAGGATCTCGGCCGACTCTTCGCCCGGGGTCCCGCGCTGCTCCTCGGTGGCTGCGTGATCGCCGGCCTGCTTGTCGCCGGCCTCCAGCAACGCCACCTCTGACCGCGGGTCCTCTGGGCCCTGGGGGATCTTCTAGGGGCGGCACACGCAGGGCCACGCCGCATATCCCCGTCACACAAGAGCGGCCGGCCCCCGTGGGGGCCGGCCGCTTCCGGAGAGCCGGGTTTATTCGAGGTAGTCGCGCACTCTAGCCGGGTATGCGCTGTGCATCCGTTGCATGTAAGCGGGCAGGTCAGGAGCGCTGTGGGGTCAAATATCCTTGAGTAGGAGGGCCACCCAAGATGTACCTCTCCACCAGCCAGACCAGCACGGAACCGATCACGGCCACGAGCTACCCGGCCACCGACAAGCACGCGCCTGAGGTGCAGGTCAGCCTCAACGGGCACGCTCAGTTGTTCCTGTCCCCCGCCGAGGCGGCCGAGCTGTTGTCGGTCTTGACGGCCGCACTTGCCGAGCTGCCCGCGCCGGTCGGTGCGTGATGACCAGGAGCACAACAACATCGCTCAACCGGCAGTTCGCCGACGAATGGGCCGCAGCCGGCTACGACGCCGACACCCTCGCAACCTTGCGGGACATCACCCCACGAGAAGCTGCCCGGCGGCTCGGTGGTGAGCTGGATTGCGACGACATCGAGGTCATTCTGGACCGGCTACCCAAGGTTGCGGTTGCCCGCCTGCTGTCGCCGAAGTGCAACGTTTCGTGGTGCGACGGCCGGTGCGCCTGGTACGCCGACGAGAATGACCCGGCCGACGTTGCCCGCCTTCATGAAGGCAACGATCCGACCACGGATATCGATCTCGTCGTGATGGAGTACTACCCGGCTAGTGACACTCGCAACTCTGACCCTGTGCAGAACAGGATCTCGATCAGTATGCCGAGTACCCCGAGGCTCGGCGACTACAGCCTGGAAGAAGCCCGAGAACTGCATGCCGGCCTGGGTCGGGTACTCGCCCGGGCCGGTGCGTGAGTGCCGTTGCCATCGACTGACGACATAGTGCCCGGACCGCTGCTCTAACAGCGGCCGGGCTGCTCCCACCGAACTTCACTCGGAAGGAAACCGCTCCATCATGACAACTCGCATCTACCCGGACAACTACCGGGCCACCTACCCCAGACCGGCGGCACGTCGCCCGCTCCCGGATGCCATCGCCGCCCGCTGGGGTGCGCCCGTCCTGGCGTTCGTCGTCGGTGTCGCGGTAACGATCGTGGCGACGCTGCCCGCTCAAGCCCTTGTGTCCACGCCAGGGGCACCGGCAGCGGTCTCGGTGACAGTTCCCACGCCGTAGCAACCTTGGGTCTGTCAGGTGACCTAGTTGGGTCACCTGACGGGCCGAGGGTTGTTGCCCTTGCGCGTCTTTCACGCTGCCCGCGTCCACCAGCAGCGCCCGGTGTAATCACTCACCTTGCCCCAACCGGGGGGCAGCCCTGGCGTGCGCACGTGAGGGTCAGGACAGCCCGTGCAAGCTGCTCGGCACCAGTCGAGCGGCCATGAGTGCTGCCCAGAATGTCGCAGATGGTGAGCGGGGGCGGCGGGCACATCGGGGCAGGGGTCATAGCAAAGGCATGCGCCGTAGGCGTCCGAGTAGTGGAGCAGGCCCCGTAGGGTCAGGATCGCACCGGCCATCTCCTATCCGGCCTCGGTAGAGCGGCGTCACACTAGCTGGCATGCTCCATCGATGAGCGGATGGATAGCGATCGGTGCCGTAGTCGCCGGACTGTTTGCCGTGACGACGTGGTTTCTCGGATGGCGGGCCAACAAGTCGATTCGGGCAGACGACGCAGCGCAACGCGAGGTTGATCGGCAGGCCAACGATGCCCAGCGCCGGTTCGACCTTGCGCGGGAGGATGAGTTGCGTCGGGAAACCTTCGAGCAGGCGAACACGGCCCGTTGGCAATCCATTCGATTCGAGCTCTATGGCAAGTGCGCCGAAGTGGCCAACGAGATTGCGCATCTCGGTAGACAGGCGAACAGCGTCGTACTCGGCGGCGTACCTGTCGATCCCACCCTCTCGGCGGATGAACTACCTGCGTTGCTCAACGATGCGCAGCGGCGACTCAATGGGCTTGGTGGTCAGTTGGCGATCACGGCCGGCGATCCCACCGCGATCGGGCATGCACTACTGGAGGTGAAGCGCGGCGCGGCGAACCTGGCGGCGCAGCTTCCTAACGTCAGTCATCCAGGCACAGTGGCCGGCGCGCTTCACAACTGCGAGCGGTGCGTCACAGCGTCGGCGGCTCTGCTGGCGGCGATGCGGGCAGATCTCGGCTTGCCTGACTAGTGTTCGTCAACGCCCATCGACGTTGACCCACCACACGGTGCCGAGCCACCGGCCCTCCATGTACAGGTCGACCTGGTGTTTGTCATGGTCCGCGGCGGCTTCACAGGACACGGTTTCGGCGTAGGGGCCAACGGTGATGTTTTCTGGCTCATCGCAATCGACGGTGTAGTCCGGGTCTGAACCCGCCGGCCTCTAGCAGCGATCTGGCGATGTAGTTGGTGAGGTTCCGAAAGCCGAGGGCGGACCCGCGGAGGTGCTCGAGGCGACCGTTGATCGCTTCGGTCGGTCCGTTGCTGGTGCCCGGCCGGTCGAAATAGGCCAGGACATCGGCTGCCCGTTGCTTGAGGGTCCGGCCGAGCGTTCGGATCTCGACCAGGGCAGCCGGGACGCCGCTGGCCAGGGTGTCGATGAGGGTTTGCATCTTGGTTTTGCCGCCAGCCCGATGGGGGTCACGGTAGGCGCCGACCATGGCCTGGTAGACGCCCCAGGTCGCCTCGACTTGCAGGTGCGCGTCGTCGGCGAATAGCGCCGAGATCCGTTGCCGCTGCTTGTCGGTGAGCAGATCCGCACCCGTGGATAGGGTTCGGCGAGCCGAGTAGAGCGGGTCGCCGGCTCGGCCGCGGTGGCCCAGGGTCTGCTGTTGCACTCGGCGACGACACAGTTCCAAGCTCTGCCCGGCCAGGCGCACGACGTGAAAGGGGTCCATCACGACCGTGACCTCGTCTTTCAGCTCTTCGATGGCGGCGGTCTTGAACCCGGTGAACCCGTCCATCGCGACGACTTCTATTGCGTTGCGCCACGTTTCGTCCCGTGCAGACAGCCACGTCTTGAACACTTGCTTGGACCGGCCTTCGACCATGTCCAGCAGCCGCGCCGGGCCGGTCCGGTCGCGGACCGGAGTGAGGTCGATGACGACGGTGACGTATCTGTCGCCGCGGCGGGTGTGCCGCCAGACGTGCTCATCTACGCCGATGACCTTGACCCCGTCGAAACGGTGCGGATCGGCGATCAACACCCGGCGGCCCTCGGCGAGCACCGCATCGTTGGCGGTATTCCACGAAACACCCAACGCTTCAGCGATTCTGGCGACGGTCAGGTGCTGGCAAACCAGCGCGGTCAACGCCCACCGCAACGCACCGCGGGACAACCGGGCCCGCGGTTCCGCGACCGCCGACGTGTCTTGCCGCCACACCAGCCGACACCGGTCGCAGCGGTAGCGGCGGACCGTGACCAGCAGGATCGTCGGTCGCCAGCCGAACGGTTCGTGTGCCAGCCGCCGCGTGGTGGAGTCCCGCGGCCGCCCCTGCTCGCCACACCGCCCGCACGTAACATCACCGCCGATGACCCGGCAAGCCAGCACCGCACGATCCGGCTCCAGGAACTGCCCGGTCACCTGCAAACCGAGCGTGTCCAGCCGGGCGAACGTGGTCAGATCAGCGGTCGCAAAAGTACAGTCAGGCACGTCGAGGTCTTCCGGTAGGGCAGCGTCAGAGCTTCCATCATCGGAAGACCTCGACCCCTACCCCGGCAGCGACGCGCCGACCCCGACTACACCCTCGTCTGCGAAGAGCCTGTTTTCTGGACAGGGGATCTGGTTGTAAGTCATGTGTTTCCTCTGGTGTGAGTGTCAATCGGTCAGGCTGGATGCCTCGCCTGAACTTGCGCCTGCAACATCGACAGCCGGGTGCCGGTCACCTGAACTTGAGCGCGGTGCAGCTCATCGAGCAGGTCACGGAGCCGGCCAGCGGCGGCAGGACGTTGCGGAGTCGCCGACGGATCATCGAGCAGCTCGGCCAGGCGCAGCGCGGCGGCAGCCAGTCCCGGGCGCCCGGTGCCGTGATGGTTGAGACCTTCGATCTCTGCCTCGACAGCAGCGGCGACCGAAGACCGATCCGTGACCGTGTTACCGGTTCCGGTGACCTCAGATTCATCCTGCGAGCCTGACTGCTTCGCGCGGTAATCACGCATGTACAAACGGTTTTCGGTTCTGCTACGGGTCACGGGGAGCCTTCCTGGGGGACGGTGGGCGTGTTACTGGCAAGGCTGGGAGGCAGATGGGCTGCTACCGGCGGAGTTTCCTTCGAGCCGTGGTCTTGGTGATTCAGTCACCCCTGTCCGTCGCCGTGGCTTCGTCCAGACGGGCAGCGATCTTCCGGCCGGACTCGATCAGTGCCGCATCGCTGTTCGCCTGGGTGTGGTCGAACGCTCGTCGGTTTCCCGGGTGTGCTGCATCCTCGGGCGCCAGGCGTACCGGACGCCCGAGGATGCTTGCCGCGCAGGCAGCGGTGAAAGGGGTGAAAGCGTTGCTGCCTTGGTTCCCGCCGGCCCGATATTCGCACGTGGTCGGCGGGTGACTTTGACGCGGCGGTCTATGCGCTGGGGGTGACCCAGCCGGCCTGGACGTACCTGTCCACTACATCGGCAGGCAATTCCAGAACGTCACCAGCCACATGTGCAACCTGATTCCAGTACACCTGGAACGGCGCAACGACCTCGACGCGAACAGCGGACGCGGCAGTCTCGCTGCTGCCGGAGTCCTTGGCCGGGCTCACAGTCCGGTCACCTTGACGATGGCGGACGGCCTGACGACGGCCAGGCCGAGACGGGCCTCAATGCGGAAGCGAGTCAGGTTCCTGATGTAGTCGTCGGTGCTGCCGTTGCTCGTGTCGATGGTGACACCGGTCCGCGTCCATACCTGCGCCGCAGCGTCGGTGTTGAGGCACAGTGCTGTGCCCTGCGTGATCTGCGTGGTCTGGATGACAGGCACACCCCACAGCGCGCTGGTCTCGGTCTGTGTCGGGTCGGCGGTAACGAGGTAGCGGCCCTGCGTGTCCTTCGCACGACGCACACCACCGAAGTCCACCGGGTGCATGACATACAGCGTCGGCGTGGTGAACGACGGTCCAACCCGCAGATCTTGGCCGGCCTGTTCCAGTGCGTCCAGTGCGGTGTCCGATGCCTTGGGCCGGACGATGACACCCGAGGTGTTGAGTAGGCCGGTCATGTTGCTGCCGGTGCCGTCGCCGAGCAGCATCTGCAGGTTCTCGGCGTCGATGTAGACCTTGGTCAGTTCCTGAGTGATGTAGGCGGCGAACCCCTGGAAGTCCTGCAGCGACTCATCGGTGACGCCGGTGACTGCGGCGATCTTGGAAGCCTTGAGCACCAACTGATCGGTGACGAACAGGACTTCCGGCTTGATCGCGCCGGGCGCCACGGTCGTCGCCGTGCCGGTGGTCGAGATGTGCCGCAGGTACTCGATGGTTGGGCCGGGCATGGCCGAGCCGGGAAGTTGCTGGGCAATGCGTGTCGGTTCGGTCAGTCGGCTGACGATGCCGGGCACGAGTTGCGCGGGCATGCTGGCGCCGATGTCGGGGTTGTTGCCCTTGAGTTCGATCCGCAGCGGCTGCTGACGTTTCGCGGAGACGAACAGCTCGTGCAGTTCCTCCTCGGCGATGTCGATGACGGGGGCGGCGTTCTTGCTGCTGGCCGGCCGGAAACCTGACGGGCCTGCAACGTCGCCGAGCTGACTGGCGAACATCGATTTCTGGTGCAACGAGTTCGATTCGCTCAACTCAGCTTTGAGCACGGCGAGCTGAGCTTCGCCACGGTCAACGGCGGATTTCATGGACGCGGCCGAGATGGTCCGGTTGTTGGTGAGTGCCATCATGGAAGTGCAGAGATCCTGAATATCCTTCTGGATCACGCCTGATTGTCTGTACATGAGGTTTGTCCTCTGGGGCTATTTGCGGAGGCCCTAAGAGGTTTGGGTGTTGCTGTGATTCAAAGGAACGGCAGGCGGCCCGGGCATAGCGGAGCAGACCTGGAGGGAATCGCGCCGTGGATACCTCGACGTGGCGCGCAATGCGAGCAGATGATCCGGCTGCGGGATGTCCGGGTGTGGTCGGCTCCGGGCGAACCGGGAGCGGAGCACCGGGCGAACCGGCTGCGGGACTTCACAATCTCGCTACTACTTCGAGCAACATCAGAATACCTGACCGATTCCCCAATGGACAATGCGAGGAGACCCGCACAGGCCTGCGTGCGGGTCTCCTCACTTTTGCTGGGGATTATCAGGCGTCGGTCAGCGGGCAATCCGTCTCGTGAACGAATCCGAGCGCGCGCGGCAAATTGCCGTCAACGTCGATGACCGAGCCCAGCATTCTGCAGTGGTCGCAGTGTGGCGGGCCGGCGTGCAGTAGTTGGCCGGCTGCCTCGATGCGCGCCAGGTGCATCTCGATCGGCTCGTTGATCGGCCCTGGATTGTCGGGCAGGTTCGGGTCAGGTGTGTTCATGGTGTTTCCCTTTCAATGGTTGGACTTGTTGGCCGGGTTGGCTTCGGTCGTCCAAGTTTTGGTGTGCGGTCGATTCCGGCCCATACGTTGAACTTCTCTCGGGCTGTGTCGGCATACAGCGCGCACAGTCCGAGTACCGGGCACCCTTGGCAGCGATAGACGGCCGCCTGCCGATCCTCGGAGGATTCAGAGGTCCAGAGATCAGACTGTGCACCTTGGCATGGCATCGGCGTATCGGAGCCGAATAGCGCTTGCTGCAATGCCAGCCATGCCTCGGCGGATGCGCTCACTTGGCGCCGGTCTCGGTGCCGTGGCAGCGGCCGGCACAACCGCAGCGGCAGCGTCGGGTGTCCGAGCGTCTGCAGCGGATCGAGCAGGGCGGCGGCTCGGGTGCCGGGTCCGTGATGATCGGTGCACTCATGCTGCGCCCCGCTTGATATGGCGGCCGTGACAAGGGTTGCAGCGGCCGGATCGGTTGACGTCCCGAGGGTGGCAACAGTCGATGCACCTGGTGTTGGCCTTGATGCCTGGAGCGCACCGCCGGCAAGCGGGGCCTTCCGACGTCGGTACCAGTCCCATCCCGGTCGTCTGGTGGCATGACGGGCAGTCAGTGGCCTGGACCCGAGTATCGGAAGTATCAGAAGACTCGGAAGTCTCAGCGATATGCAGAACGGGTTCTGATACTTGGATTTCGGGCTCCGGGTAAGTATCAGAACCCTGATCCATGTCCCCTGATACTTGGGATAGTTCCGATACTTCTGATACTTGACCCAACTGGAAGTACCACTTCCCGCCCCGTTCCATGGGCGCGGACTTCCCGCCGATGACCTTGATCAACGTCGTGACCCGATCCGGACTGTGGCCAGCGGCCTTCGCTGCTGCCTTTGTGGAATCGGCCAGCACCTTGCCCTGGTGTTGTTGCATGAACCCCCTGAGCCAGGTCTCCGCTTTCTCGTCGGCGGTGGCTGGGCGCTGGGCCTGCTTCTGCTCGTCATGCCACTCCGACAGGTGCGCGGTAATCCGTTTGTCCGTCGGCATCGGATTGCCCAGCATGGCGGCCGTACCGGGGTCGTCGGGCCTTGCCGGCCGGACCTGCCGCACGAGAACGTCGTACTCCACCGCGTGCTGCAACTTGGTGGTGTTCGTCTTGTCCGGGCCGATGAGCAGACGCAACCCTTCTTCGCCCGGTTTGGCTGCGGCGAACAAGAGCATGCGTGCCTTCTGTCGGAGTGCGGCCGTACCGCCCACCTTGTCCCGCGTGGTGCCCTCGGACATCCGGTTGGTGTTCACCAGCAGCAAGATGCTGGCACCGGTCCGGTTGGCGGTCTCCTTCCATGGATGCAGGGCGCTCCGGGCCTGCTGCGTGTCGCGCACCTGCAGTCCACCGGAGACCGTATCGAGCCAGGCATCGACAACGATCAACGCCAGGTCGAGCCCGGCAGCGGCAGCCATCACTAAGGGCATGTCGGCGGGGAAGGTCGGAGAGCCTGACCCGTCTTCCTCCTCGGACACGAGGTGCACCCTGTCGAGATCGGCGCCGGCCAGCATCAATCGGGCTCGAACCTCCGACCACGAGTCCTCGGTGATCACCAGGATTATGTCGCGGGCAGATCGGCCAGGTAGGCCGATCTCCGGGAGAGCCCGTCCGGTGGTGATGTACGCGACCAGGAGCACCCACCACAGCGACTTGCCGATGCCCTCGTCACCGGCCAGGACCGTTACCGCGGCGGCCGGGATGTGCCCTATGGCCAACCATTTTGGATCCGGTGGGATAGGAAGAGTGCTGGTCTTCCTTACGGTCATCTTCACGGTGGTCGAGGTCATCGGGTCACCTCGGCGAGCAGGGCCAGGACCGCGCTCGCTTCGCACCGAATGATCTCGGCCAGGTCTGACACCTCACCATGCCAGGCAACGGCCCGGATGCGCTCTCCGACCATCTCAGCGGCTCGGCGGCCTTGTCCTTCACGAATGATGCGCACCAGATCAGCAGCACAGGCGAACGGCAACGTCCCGGCCTTCGCAGCCAGTGCCCAACCCGATGAGACGACGTGGCCGCGCATAGCCGGCGGCGGCTCGATACCGGCACGCATAGCAGCGTCAGCAGCCGTCACCGGCAGACAGATCACGCCAGCGTCAGAGCACAACCGGATACCGGCCAGCCAGAAACCGAGCACCGGGTCAGGCACGTCAGAGGGCAACCGCACCAGAATGTCCCGGGCCTGCCCGACGTCGGGCGCGTTCATCAACAGCGCCACCACAAGCGGCAGGGAATCCTCAACCACAGCGGCGAGATCGTCGGTAACATCGACAGTGATCCCGCCCGCCAGCAGATCATCAGGAGCCGTCCGGTTGCCAGCCGGGCGGCTTCTCTCGTTACGCGCCACTATGGCCACCACCGAGCGCAGCCAGTTCAGCTTCGACGGTCTCGGCTTCAGAGGTCATTTCGCGAGACTTGCGGCGGGCCTGGGCAGACCGTAGGGCCAGCCGTGAGAAGTGAGCCTTGCGCGCATGTTCCGCCCGGGAGGCGCGTTCAGCCGGTGGCAGCGTTCCGGTGGGATCGACCTCGGCCTCAAATTGGCTCATCGCAATCGACGGTGTAGTCCGGGTCTGAACCCGCCGGCCTCTAGCAGCGATCTGGCGATGTAGTTGGTGAGGTTCCGAAAGCCGAGGGCGGACCCGCGGAGGTGCTCGAGGCGACCGTTGATCGCTTCGGTCGGTCCGTTGCTGGTGCCCGGCCGGTCGAAATAGGCCAGGACATCGGCTGCCCGTTGCTTGAGGGTCCGGCCGAGCGTTCGGATCTCGACCAGGGCAGCCGGGACGCCGCTGGCCAGGGTGTCGATGAGGGTTTGCATCTTGGTTTTGCCGCCAGCCCGATGGGGGTCACGGTAGGCGCCGACCATGGCCTGGTAGACGCCCCAGGTCGCCTCGACTTGCAGGTGCGCGTCGTCGGCGAATAGCGCCGAGATCCGTTGCCGCTGCTTGTCGGTGAGCAGATCCGCACCCGTGGATAGGGTTCGGCGAGCCGAGTAGAGCGGGTCGCCGGCTCGGCCGCGGTGGCCCAGGGTCTGCTGTTGCACTCGGCGACGACACAGTTCCAAGCTCTGCCCGGCCAGGCGCACGACGTGAAAGGGGTCCATCACGACCGTGACCTCGTCTTTCAGCTCTTCGATGGCGGCGGTCTTGAACCCGGTGAACCCGTCCATCGCGACGACTTCTATTGCGTTGCGCCACGTTTCGTCCCGTGCAGACAGCCACGTCTTGAACACTTGCTTGGACCGGCCTTCGACCATGTCCAGCAGCCGCGCCGGGCCGGTCCGGTCGCGGACCGGAGTGAGGTCGATGACGACGGTGACGTATCTGTCGCCGCGGCGGGTGTGCCGCCAGACGTGCTCATCTACGCCGATGACCTTGACCCCGTCGAAACGGTGCGGATCGGCGATCAACACCCGGCGGCCCTCGGCGAGCACCGCATCGTTGGCGGTATTCCACGAAACACCCAACGCTTCAGCGATTCTGGCGACGGTCAGGTGCTGGCAAACCAGCGCGGTCAACGCCCACCGCAACGCACCGCGGGACAACCGGGCCCGCGGTTCCGCGACCGCCGACGTGTCTTGCCGCCACACCAGCCGACACCGGTCGCAGCGGTAGCGGCGGACCGTGACCAGCAGGATCGTCGGTCGCCAGCCGAACGGTTCGTGTGCCAGCCGCCGCGTGGTGGAGTCCCGCGGCCGCCCCTGCTCGCCACACCGCCCGCACGTAACATCACCGCCGATGACCCGGCAAGCCAGCACCGCACGATCCGGCTCCAGGAACTGCCCGGTCACCTGCAAACCGAGCGTGTCCAGCCGGGCGAACGTGGTCAGATCAGCGGTCGCAAAAGTACAGTCAGGCACGTCGAGGTCTTCCGGTAGGGCAGCGTCAGAGCTTCCATCATCGGAAGACCTCGACCCCTACCCCGGCAGCGACGCGCCGACCCCGACTACACCCTCGTCTGCGAAGAGCCCTCAAATTTGGCCATGAGGGCCGCCCGGGCAGGAGCGGTGCGTGCTGCTCGGTCGGGGGTGTGTGCCCATGACTCATGGGCGGCGATCCGGGCGACTAATGCCCGTTCGGATTGATTTGGTGCAGGCATACGGAAACCCCTAGGGATTCCCGGGCCACCAAACCGAGAGCGATTCTGCATTCCATGCAGGGCGATGAATAGAGCACTACGCTCTGCATGTGACTGTACAGCGTTACCCCCGAGGAACGAGAACCTCGGCGGTCCGGCGTGTCACGTCCATCCTTGCATCTGAGCTTGCTAGCTCGAATTGGGCCACGTGGTCACAGTCAAGGTAATACGTCCACTCATCCCCGGCGAGCATCAGGTCTGCGTGCTCAACCCACCGTCTATCCTTATCTGTCGTCCGAGAGAGACGCGCGGCAGGGCTGGTATTGACGTTGCGGGATGGCGATAGCCGGACCGGCGGGAAATAGATAGCCGGACCGGCGGGCGTCGTGAAGATGTCCAGCAGCAGGCACCGGGCGGCGGTGCAACGATATGACACCAGGCGAATCTTGAAGAGATCATCAATGGCGCGCGCCTGCAGATATAGGGCGAGTGCAGAACGGCGCCGTTGCTCAGTGAGAGCGTTCAGCCTGCTTACATGTTCGATCGTGACTCCCGACCCTGGGTCGATCTCGACCGAGCCGAAGGCGGGCTCATCGTGCTTGGCAGTGTCGTTCGGGCACCACCGCTGGTGGGTGATTCCGTAGACCGCTCGGCCGGCCGGGGCGGGCAGGATCTCTACGGCAAGCTCGCACTTGTCGCACGTTGGCGCGTCTTCGTTCATAGGTCCCCCAGGTTTAGAGTGCGTGATTCGGCAGCAGCGCGGTCGGACGCCCGGGCCTTCGTGTAGCGCACGAGCATGTCAGGGCGGGTCCATCCGGCAACAGCCATCAGCCCACCCTCAGAACCGCCAGCAGCAAGCCAACGATGGGCGGCGGTGTGTCGGAGCAGGTGCGGATGGAAGTTCGCGATCCCGGCGGCCTCGGCGCGGCCGCGGAGAGCCCAGTGCAGCGCGTAGTACGTGAACCCCCGGTTTCGCTCCCCGAGCCAGAACGCGGGTGTTGCGGCGAGCTTGTGGGACTTCCTCGCCCGGATATACCGGTCCAGCGCCAGGGCGGTGTGTGGGCCGAATGGCACAGATCGGCCCTTGCCGCCTTTGCCCTTGCGCACGATGGCGATTCCTTCGCGGAGGTCCACGTCGGCCAACTCGAGAGCCACGACCTCGCCAGCTCGGGTGCCGGTCTCCACCATGAACCGCACCAATGCCTCTTCTCTGCGATCCGGGTAAGTGGTACCCGAGCACGCCTTCAGCAACGCCTTGAGATCAGCCTCGGACAGCGGCTCGGTCACCTTCGTGTCAAGCTTGGGCGCCTTGATCCCCAGCAGCGGATCGGACGGAATCTCGTTTTCCTCGGCGAGCCACGCGGAGAACCTACGGATGCCGAGTTGCCGGGACCGGGCGGTTGCTGGCTCTATTTCGGCATCCAGCAGCGCGGCAACGAAGCCGTTCACGGTCGCCTTGTTTAACACCACGGGAGTGTCCGTCTCGGCACACCAGGCCAGCCACTGCCGGACGCCCGTCGTGTACGACTTCACAGTCGCGGGCGACTTCCGTTCGGCACGGAGTGACAGCTCCCACGAGGCCAGCAGTGAGCCGAGATCGACGGGTGCGGCGGGGCTCGGCATGAAAGCAAGTCTAGCCGATATCTTGAATAACAACGCTGTGCAGTGCTACTGTCTGCGTGTCAGGGCTTCTGCAAGCTCTTGACCTGCATAAACAGTAGCACCGGCTCGAATCTCTATTCGAGGTAGTCGCGCAGGACCTGCGAGCGCGACGGGTGGCGCAGCTTCGACATCGTCTTGGACTCGATCTGGCGGATCCGCTCGCGGGTGACCCCGTAGACCTGGCCGATCTCGTCCAGCGTGCGCGGCTGGCCGTCGGTCAGGCCGAAGCGCAGCCGGACGACGCCCGCTTCACGCTCGGAGAGCGTCTGCAGCACGGCCTGGAGCTGGTCCTGCAGCAGCGTGAACGAGACCGCGTCCACGGCGACCACGGCTTCGCTGTCCTCGATGAAGTCACCGAGCTGCGAATCACCCTCGTCACCGATGGTCTGGTCGAGCGAGATGGGCTCCCGGGCGTACTGCTGGATCTCCAGCACCTTGTCCGGGGTGATGTCCATTTCCTTGGCCAGCTCTTCCGGGGTGGGCTCGCGGCCCAGGTCCTGGAGCAGCTCACGCTGGATGCGGCCGAGCTTGTTGATGACCTCGACCATGTGCACCGGGATACGGATGGTGCGGGCCTGGTCGGCCATGGCCCTGGTGATGGCCTGACGGATCCACCAGGTGGCGTAGGTGGAGAACTTGTAACCCTTGGTGTAGTCGAACTTCTCGACCGCGCGGATCAGGCCCAGGTTGCCTTCCTGGATGAGGTCCAGGAACGCCATGCCGCGGCCGGTGTAGCGCTTGGCCAACGACACGACCAGGCGGAGGTTGGCCTCGAGCAGGTGATTCTTGGCCCGTTCCCCGTCGCGCCGGATCCAGCTCAGGTCCCGCTTCATCTGGGTGGTGACCTTGTCGCCGGCCTCGGCGGCCTGCTTGACCCGTTCCACGGAGTACAGACCGGCCTCGATCCGCTTCGCGAGGTCGACCTCTTCCTCGGCGTTGAGGAGGGCGACCTTGCCGATCTGCTTCAGGTAGGCGCGAACGGAGTCGGCGGACGCGGTGAGCTCGGCGTCCTTGCGGGCCTGCTTGAGCGCTTCGGACTCTTCTTCGTCGTCCCAGGTGAATTCCTCGGACTCGGCCTTCGAAGTGGCAGGGGTCGCCGCCTTGGCCTTCTTGGCCGCTTCTTCGTCGACGGTCTCGTCTTCTTCGGCGTCGGGCTCGATGGCACCGACCTCGATGATCTCGGACTCGAGGCTTTCCACCTCGATGACCTCGACCTCGACCAGCGCGGCCGGGTCGACGTCGATGTCCAGGGGCTCGACCGCGTCGTCGGCGGCCTCTGGGGCAGCGACCGCCGCGGCGGGCTTGGCGGCGACGCTGTGGGATTTGGCCCTGGGGGCCCGTTTGGCCGGGGCGGCCTTGGCTGCGGTGGGGGCAGGAGCCGCCGGGGTGAGGACGGTGCCCTGGACACTCTGCTCGCCGTGGCCGTGTGCCGGGGTTCCGGTGTTGACGTGCGAGGAGGAAGCTGTTGCGCCTGCCACTGATGCCCTTTCACGAAAGATAGCCGCCTGCATTACTTCACAGCTTGCCTCGGGCGGCACCGTGCGACGGCGGGGCCTTGCGGGGATTACCGGGTCAGAGGGGCTGCCCGGAAGACGACTGTGCCAGTGTAACGGCGATCGGCCGCCGACGTGACTTCTCAGCGCACTTGCCAGTGGATTCCCACAGGTGGGACACCTGCGCGAGCAGGCGGGATCAGCTTGCAGCGGTCAGGTGGCGCTGGCTTCGTGCGCCGCCAGCGCGGCTCCCACGATGCCGGCGTTGTTGATGAGCTGGGCCACCTTGAGCGGGGTTCGGCACTTGAGCAACGGGACCCACTTGTCCGGCTTCTTGGAGATGCCGCCGCCGAGGATGAAGAGCTCCGGCCACATCAGGTTTTCCAGCGTCTGCAGGTATTTCGACGCCCGCTTGGACCACTGCTCCCACGTCAGGTCGTCGCGCTCCTTGGCGGACGCGGCCGCCTTGGTCTCGGCGTCGTGACCGTCCAGTTCGAGGTGCCCGAGTTCGGAGTTCGGGATCAGCTGGCCGTTGTGGATGATCGCGATACCGATGCCGGTGCCGAAGGTGACCATGATGACCACCCCGTCGTGGCCGCGCCCGGCGCCGTACCGGGCCTCGGCCAGCCCGGCGGCGTCCGCGTCGTTCAGGGCGGTGACCGGACCCGGCAGCTTGGGCGTCATCACCTCGACCAGGCTGGTGCCCTTCCAACTCGGGTCGACGTTCGCCGCGGTCTGGACCACGCCGCCGAGGACGACTCCGGGGAAGTCGACGCCGAACGGACCCTGGTAGTCGAAGTTGGCCGCGACGATCTCGGCCGTGTCGGCCACCGCGCTCGGTGTCGCCGGCTGCGGAGTGTCCTTGCGGAAGCGTTCGCCGATCAGCTCGCCGGTCGAGAGGTCGACGATGCCGCCCTTGATCCCGGTGCCGCCGATATCGATGCCGAAGGCTTTGCCGGTCCGCTCGATGACCACGATGAAGTCTCCCTGCGCTGGATGTTCGAAATGTTCGGCGGCCTGCGAGTCGGCCGCCGATCTGCCAGACGCGAGGATCCTACTGACCCGGGATGTCCCCTTGTGATCCGCACCGGAAGGGGCCGGCGGTTGGGCACCGGAGCGGGATCAACCCGGGCAGCGGACGAGCGGTCCGCTCAGTTGCAACTGGCGGACGAGGGTAGCGGCGGTACCGCGGCCGGCGGCCGGGCCGCCGCGGTCTGGCCCTCGATGACGGCCGGCGGGATCGCCGCGTCGTGGATGGCCTTGAGCTGGGCGGTGACTGCCGCCGACACCGGCGCGTAGGTGTACCGATTGCCCAGCGCCAGGTCCACCGAGTCCGAGATCCGGTTGTCGAGCACCAACTGGGCGCACGGCTCGACCAGCAGCAGGGTCCGGGCGGCGGCGGTGCCGGCCTGCCCGTAGCGGATCTGCGCGGTGCAGACCAGATCCTGGGCCGGATACAGCGGGTCGTTGGCCCCGCCCAGGATCGAGGTGAAACCGGCCGCACGCAGGTCGTTGGTGACCGTCTTCGCCTGGCCCCGTGCGGTGCTGGCGTTGAACACCTGGAGCGTGATGGTCGCAGGGTCCGCCGGTCGGACGCCGGTCAACGAGTTGGGGGCGGCGAACTGCCCCAGGGTGGTGACGATCGACGTGGTGGTCGGTGTGGTCGCCGTCGTCTTCGGGGTGGTCTTGGCTGTCGCCCGGCCGGAGACGGCTGCCGCCGCGCTGGCCGGGCCCGTCGTGGACCTGGCCGTGCTGCTCGAGGACGTGGGGGCGGGGCCGGGTGAATTGCAGGCTGTCGAGGCGGCCGCGACCGGCTTGAGCACCTGGAACCACGCGATGGCCGTGCCGATCAGCAACACCGCGACGACCACCAGGATCGGCGTCCGCCGGCGACGGTGATAGCGGTCGGCTGGGCTGTCGGGGCTCACCGGGTTGGTCCTCCTGGGCACGTTGAGATAGACGCGCTGACCCGCGCGACGCTCAGGACAGGGTATGCGGTAGCGGTGTCAGGTCACTGTCAGGCGAGCCGTCGGGCGGTCGGGTTCGCGGTTTTCCCGGCCATCAGTTACCCTGCAGCCCGCATCCCCGAATAACGGCATGATCACCACGACGAAGTGCAACCGGGTACGCGGCCGACCGGGGTGTGGTGAACATGTGATGACCGGCACCTGACCGGCCGGCGATCCAGGGCACAAAATCGTTCGTCCCGGCGTTATCCGCAGGGCAACGGGGGGTCGGATCGAGCGTGCCGCGCCCGATGAACCACCTGAAGCATCTTCGAGTTCGATCCAGACAGATATCGACAGCACCCAGTGAGACGAATGAGGTCACGACATGGCAACTGATTACGACGCCCCCCGTCGCAACGAGTCCGACGAAACCAGCGAGGATTCGCTCGAGGAGCTCAAGGCCCGACGCAACGAAGCACAGTCGGCTGTCGTCGACATCGACGAGAGCGACACCGCAGAGTCCTTCGAACTACCCGGAGCTGATCTGTCGGGCGAGGAACTCGTCGTCAAGGTCATCCCCAAGCAGGCAGACGAATTCACCTGCTCGGTCTGCTTCCTGGTCCAGCACCGCAGCCGACTGTCCGGTGGCAGCAATGCCGACGCCGGCAAACTGGTCTGCGTCGACTGCGCCTGATCGCAGCGATTCCGACAGGCAGGGACACCCTCGATGGGCTCGACGGATGGCGCAGTCGGCAGTGGCGCAGACGGCGAGCGGGCAGAAGGCAAGAGGGCAGCCGGTCGGTCCCGGATCGCGCTGCAGGTCGGCGACTTCCATCGCAGCTACGAGCTGCCGATGCGTGACTCGCCGACTGCCGAGGTCGGCCGGGAGCAGTTGGACCTGCGGCTGTCGCTGATCGAGGAGGAGGTCGGCGAGCTGCGGGAGGCGGCCGAGGCGGGCGATCTGGTGGCGGTCGCCGATGCCCTCGCCGACATCATCTACGTCGCCTACGGCACGGCCCACGTGTACGGGATCGAGCTCGATTCGGTCCTCGACGAGGTCCACGCGTCCAACATGACCAAGCTCGGAGCAGACGGCCGCCCCGTGCGCCGTGCCGACGGCAAGGTGTTGAAGGGGCCGGACTACCGACCCCCTGATGTGAAGTCCATCCTGCGTGCCCAGCAGAGCGGTAGCCTGGGCACATGAGCAGCAAAATCGGTCGCTGGATGAAGAAGCTCACCACCGATGACGAGACCGTCGATGCGGACAATCTGAGTTCCGAGGTGGACGCCTCCGGTTGTCAGCACGCGGCGGGCTGCTGGCAGGGCCAGCGGGTCACCATCATCGGGCGGTTGCGCTCGGTGGATCTCCGGCCGACCGATGCCCTGGCCACCCTGAACGCCGAGCTGTACGACGGCACCGACGCGGTGTCGCTGATCTGGCTCGGGCGTCGTTCCATCCCCGGTGTCGAGACCGGGCGCACCGTCAAGGCGAAGGGGCGGCTGGCCATGCGCGACGGTCGCAAGGTGATCTACAACCCCGACTACGAGTTGATGCCGGCTCACGCGTGAGCTCACCCGAGCACTCCCGGGACGGGCTCGGTGCCGACGGGATTGATACCGAAGGGATCGATACCGAGGGGATCGGTACTGACGGGATCGGTACCGAAGGTATGGCCGCGGGCAGCGGACCGTTACCCGCGGGCGCCGACTTCGACGGCGTGTCGGCCGGGGCCGAGAAGGCGGCGCCGACCATCTGGGAACAGATGGGCGGACCGATGGGCATGCTGGACTCCGGACTGCCGGTGGTCGTCTTCGTCATCGTCAATGCCATCGGGTCGCTCGGCTGGGCCATCGGTGCGGCGCTCGCCGCCGGACTGATCATCGCGGCGGCCCGATTGATCCGGCACAAGCCCGTGACCCAGGCCGTCGCCGGCCTGTTCGGCGTCGGCGTCGCCGCGTTCATCGCCTATCGCACCGGCTCGGCCAAGGGCTACTTCCTGTTCGGCATCTGGTCGTTCGTCGCCTACGGCAGTGCGCTGCTCCTCTCGATCCTGGTGCGCTGGCCGCTGATCGGGGTCCTGTGGGAGAGCGTCAACGGACGCGGCACGGCGTGGCGAGCCGATCGGAAGCTGGTGCGCCGCTACGACTTCGCCACCGCTGTGTGGGTCGTGGTCTTCGCCGCCCGGTTCTTCGTCCAGAACCAGCTCTACAGCGACAACAAGGTGGGCTGGCTGGCCACGGCGCGGCTGCTGATGGGTTATCCGCTGTACTTCCTGGCCATCCTGGCCACGGTGCTCATCGTCGGGTCGTCGAACGGCATGTCCTTGCCGTCGATGAAGGGCAGGTTCGGCAGCAAGAAGGCCGATGCCGAGGCCACCCCCGACCAGACCGCCTGACCCGGGGCCGGACGCGGGTCTCACCCACCACCAGCCGCCTTCGCGCTGATCAACTTCCACCGCGCTCGTGAACGGTGCGACTCGCTCCCACGCCAGTCCCGATCCCCGACGTCGCTGAGCGCGAGCGAACGTGAGCAGCGCGGTACCGGGGGTCAGCGCAGGGCGTCCCGGACCTGGTCCTCCACCTCGGTGGAGGCCACGAACAGCAACTCGTCACCGGGTTCCAACGGCTCGTCGGGCTGGGGCACGATGACCCGCCCGCCACGCAAGATGGTCACCAGCGCCGAATCCCGCGGCAGTCGCAGGTCGCGCACCGGCCGGCCGGCCAGTTTGGTGGTCGGCGGCAGCGTCACCTCCACCAGGTTGGCCTGACCCTGCCGCAGGGTGAAGAGCCGCACCAGGTCGCCGACGGTCACCGCTTCTTCGACCAGGGCGGCGAGGATGCGCGGAGTGGACACGGCGACGTCGACCCCCCAGGCGTCGGTGAACAGCCACTCGTTGCGCGGATCGTTGACCCGCCCGACCACCCGGGCCACCGCGAACTCGGTCTTGGCCAGTAGCGAGACGACCAGGTTGACCTTGTCGTCCCCGGTGCATGCGATGACCACGTCGCAGGTCTGCAGTCCGGCCTCCTCCAACGAGGCGACCTCGCAGGCGTCGGCCTGCACCCACTCGACCGCCTCGATGCGTTCCGGCTTGATGGCCCCGGGATCGCGGTCGATGAGCATGACGTGGTGGCCGTTCTCGACGAGCTCTCCGGCTATCGATCGTCCGACCGACCCGGCCCCGGCAATGGCGATGCGCATCAGATGCCTTCCGACGGTGAAGCTGCTGCCAGTTCGGCAATCTCGGGCGTCTCGTGGGACAGCGCGGCGGCGTAGATGGCGTCCCCCTCCTGGATGACCGTGTCGGCCGTCGGGAGTACGCCGTTGCCGAACCGGACGACGAACGCGGCGCGCACTCCGAGCGCGTCCTCCATCGAGTGCAGCGTGCGGCCGATCCATTCCCGGTGATACGGCAGGTTCACGATGGTCACCGTTCCAGAGGGGTCGCGCCACTCGCTGATCAATCCGTCAGGGATGACCGCCCGCATCAGCCGGTCGGTGGTCCACGGCACGGTGGCCACGGTCGGGATGCCGAGGCGCTCGTAGACCTGGGCCCGCTTCGGGTCGTAGATTCGGGCGACCACCGTCGCCACGCCGAACTGCTCCCTGGCCACCCGGGCCGCGATGATGTTGGAATTGTCGCCGGACGACACGGCGGCGAACGCGTGGGCCTCGCGAATGTTGGCTTCCAGCAGGGTGTCGCGGTCGAAACCCACGCCGCGGATCTGCTGGCCGTGGAAGTCCGGTCCGAGGCGACGGAAGGACGCCGGATCCTGGTCGATCACGGCCACCGAGTGACCCAGCTTCGACAACGCCCTGGCCAGGCCGGATCCGACCCGGCCGCAGCCCATGATGACGATGTGCACTTCGGTCGTGCCCCTTTTCGTTCTTGCGCAGGCGGGAAGGTTCGCGGCCGCGCTGGGGCGGCCCGTTGACGTGATGAAAGGTACCGCGTGAGCCAGTGAACCTCACGATTGCGCCCGGACGCACGGGAGTGTGAGCAGAACCCTGGTGTGCTGGTGCGCCCCGTGGCCGTAGGCTCCGGGGCGTGTCCAAGCTGACGGCCGCTGCCAAACGCCTGCTCGTCGGGCGGCCCTTCCGCAGCGACAAACTGGCCCATACGTTGCTACCCAAGCGAATTGCGCTGCCCGTCTTCGCGTCCGACGCGCTGTCCAGCGTCGCATACGCACCACAGGAGATCTTCCGCACGCTGTCCATCGCCGGGTTGGCCGCCTACGCGTTCGCCCCGTGGATCGCGATCCTGGTGGCGATCGTCATGCTCGTCGTGATCGCGAGCTACCGGCAGAACGTGCACGCCTATCCCAGCGGCGGCGGTGACTACGAGGTGGCCACCAAGAACCTCGGGCCGACGGCAGGGCTGGTGGTGGCCAGCGCCCTGCTGGTCGACTACATCCTGACGGTGGCCGTGTCGACCGCGTCCGGGGTGGCCAACATCGGCTCGGCGGTCGGAGTGGTCGGCCGGCACCCGGTCGAATGGGCCATCGGGATCATCGTGGTCATCACGGCGCTGAACCTGCGTGGCATCCGCGAGTCCGGCAGCGCCTTCGCCATTCCGGTGTACGCGTTCATCATCTCGATGTTCGTGATGATCGTGACCGGCCTGGTGCGGGCCGCCCTGGGCGCGACGATGAACTCGGAGAGCGCGGGCTTCACCTTCGCCACGACCGCCACCACCAGCGTGACCGGTCTGGCGTTCGTCTTCCTGCTGGCCAAATCGTTCTCGTCCGGATCGGCCGCGCTGACCGGGGTCGAGGCCATCTCCAACGGGGTGCCGGCCTTCAAGAAGCCGAAGTCCAAGAACGCCGCCACCACCCTCGCGCTGATGGGCCTGCTGTCCGTCACCATGATGCTCGGACTGGTCTTCCTGGCCCGGATCACCCACGTGCACATCGCCGACACCGAGGCGGGCGTGTCCCTCGTCGGTGCGCCGCCCGGCTACCAGGAGAAGACGCTGGTGGCGCAGATCGCCCAGGCTGTGTTCTCCGGCTTCCCGCTGGGTTTCTACATCGTCTCCTTCACCACCGGCCTGATCCTGGTGCTGGCCTGCAACACCGCGTTCAACGGCTTCCCGGTGCTCGGCTCGATCCTGGCCCAGGACAAGTTCCTGCCCAAGCAGTTGCATACCCGCGGTGACCGGCTGGCGTTCTCCAACGGCATCGTGTTCCTCGCCGTGGTCGCCATCGTGCTGGTGGTGGCGTTCAACGCGAACGTCAACTCGCTGATCCAGCTGTACATCGTCGGAGTCTTCGTCTCGTTCACCTGCTCGCAGGCGGGCATGATCCGGCACTGGAACCGGCTGTTGCTGACCGAGAAGGATCCCAACGCCCGCCGGCACATGCGCCGGAGCCAGACCATCAACGCCACCGGCTTCGTCTTCACCGCGGTGGTCCTGGTCATCGTGCTGATCACCAAGTTCCTGGCCGGTGCCTGGATCGCCATCCTGGCCATGGTGATCATCTTCGCGACCATGAAGGCGATCAACCGGCACTACAGCCGGGTCAGCATGGAGCTGGCCGGCGACGAGGACGACATGGTGCTGCCCAGCCGGGTGCACGCGATCGTCCTCGTCTCCAAGGTGCACCTGCCGACCATGCGGGCGCTCGCGTACGCCAGGGCGACCCGGCCCGACACCATCGAGGCGGTGACGGTCAACGTCGACCCGGCCGACACCGCGGCGCTCGCGCGGGAATGGGAGGACCGGGACATCCCGGTCGCGCTCAAGGTCATCGATTCCCCGTTCCGGGAGATCACCAAGCCGACCCTGGACTACGTCCGGCGCGCCCGCAAGGACTCACCGCGCGATGTGGTCGCCGTGTTCATCCCCGAGTACGTCGTCGGGCACTGGTGGGAGCAGATCCTGCACAACCAGTCGGCGCTGCGACTCAAGGGCCGCCTGCTGTTCACCCCCGGCGTGATGGTCACCTCTGTGCCGTGGCAGCTGTCCTCCTCCGAAGCACTCGACCAGCGCATCCGCGCCCGATCCGACCGGGACTTCCCGCTCCGGGCCCGGATGCCGGGCGTTCCGCAGCCGGAGGACACCGCCGTGGGTGTGCAGCAACCACCGGCGAACCGGCCGGTCGTCCCGATGCGCCCCGCGCGCCGCGGTTCGGATGACGAGTGATCGACCCCGAAGCATCGACGGCCCAGGCTCCGGCACCGGCCGCTGACGACCTGCGGCCCGGCGATCTCATCGACGTCGAAGTCGGACCCGTTGCTCACGGCGGCCACTGCGTGGCGCGCTACCAGGGACGGGTGGTCTTCGTCCGGCTGTCGCTGCCGGGGGAGCGGGTCCGCGTTCGCATCACCGAAGCCCGCCGGGGCTCGTTCTGTCGTGGCGACGTGGTGTCGGTGCTGACGGCCGATCCGGAACGGGTGGAGGCGCCGTGTATGCACTTCCACCCCGGTGGGTGCGGCGGCTGCGACTTCCAGCACGCCTCCGGAGACAGGCAGCGTGAGCTCAAGGCCACGGTCGTCGCCGAACAGCTCCAGCGGCTCGCCGGCCTGGACGTGCCGGTCACCGTCGAGGAACTCCCGGGCGGCGGATTCGGCTGGCGCACCCGGGTGCGCTGGGCGCTCGATCCCGAGGGCCGCATCGGCCCGCGCGCGGTGCGTTCCCACCGGGTGGTCGGCGTCAACCTGTCCGCACCGTGCCTGATCGCCGCCCCCGGACTCAACGAGCTGGCGGCCACTGCCGATGTGCCGGCCGGCGTCAAACGACCGGCATCCGCGGGCATCTCGCAGCGTCGGCAGGGGCGTCAGCTCCGCGGCCGGGCCGCGCGCCCCGAGCTTCCCGAGGTGGTACTGACGGCCGCGGGTGACGGCGCGCGGCTGGCCATCTGGCCCGATCAGCCCGGGCACCACGACCTGCCGGCCGTCACCGAACACGCGGTGGGACGGGACTTCTCGGTCGCCGCAGATGGCTTCTGGCAGGTACATCCGGCCGCGGCCGATACCCTCGCGGGCGCCGTGGCGGCGGCACTCGTCGGCGTCGATCTGGGCGGCGGCTCCGCGTGGGACCTGTACGGCGGGGTCGGGCTGTTCACCCAGGTGCTGGCGGACGTCGTAGGTATCGATGGCACCGTCATCTCGGTCGAGGGGGACCGCACCGCGTCTTCCCTGGCCGTGGCCAACATGGCCGCGCTGCCACAGGTTTCGGTGGTGCTCGGCGCGGTGGAGAACGCCATCGACGATCTGCCCGAAACTGTCGATGCCGTGGTGCTGGATCCGCCGCGCGCCGGCGCCGGACCGGCCCTGTGCGGGCAGATCGCGTCCAGAGCCCCGTCGGTGATCGTCTACGTGGCCTGCGATCCGGCGGCACTCGGACGCGATACGGCGGCGCTGATGTCGGCGGGCTACCGCCTCGACTCGCTTCGATCGTTCGACTGTTTCCCGCAGACGCACCACATCGAGTGCGTGGCGCGCTTCCTGCCGACCTGACGGTCTCCGTTGCCCTCGTCGCCCGAGAGTCTGCTACCCCTGCTGGTCGATCCGGACAACGCCGGCCAGATGGCGCAGGGCGCCGGAAGCCGTCACGTCGGACGCGGAGAAATTGCCGGCACCGGACACCCGGAAGAGGTGCGACTGGCCGGGCAGTAGCGTGACGAGTGCGTCGTCGGACACGGCGTCGGCCGACAGCCGGTCCGCCATGAAAGCCAGGTGCCGGGCCAGACCGGTTGCCGTCACCAGGATCTCGGCGACGTCGGGGTCGGCCCCCTCCTCGTCGTCGAGCACCTCGACCTGCAGGTCGGGGTCGGGCAGCTGAAGGTCCTTGTCGGCCACGAAGAAGTGCAGTGCGACCGCGCCTGATCCGGTCCTGGCCACCAGCAGTTCGGCCCCGGGGTCGTCCGGGGTGCTGACCGCCCCGGGCAGCGAGATCGACCTGGTCGCGAAACGCTCAGTCACCAGGCGGGTGCTGTGGGCGGCGAGAACTGTTCCGTCGAAACGGATCCGCTGCACGGTCACGTCGCCCCGCCACGATGCCGTGCCGTCGTTGACGCCGAACACCTGCAGTCCGCCGTCGCGGGGTTGGATGGTCAGCAGGTGCGGCGCGCAGGCGTCCCGCAGGGCATACCAGAGCAGTTTCTTGCGGCCGTCACCGTCCACTGCCGCCCACGAGGTCACCGGCCAGCAGTCGTTCAGCTGCCAGACGACGGTCCCCATGCACACGCCGCGGTGCGACCGGAAATGTTCGATGCCGAAACGGATCGCCTCGGCCTGCTGCACGTACATCAGGTAGAGCCAGTCGTCGAAGTCAACGGGCTCGGGGAGGTGGGCGGCCGCGCCGCGCTGCAGCTTGAGGTTGCCGTCGATCGCCTTCTGGTGGTGCAGCATGCCGGGCGAGTCCGGCGTGAGGGGCCGCTCGCTGATCGCGCGGTGGAGCGTCGCCGTCGTCGGCGGTGCCTGGTACCCGAACTCGGCGACGAACCGAGGGATATAGGACGCGTAGACGGTGTAGTCGACATCGTTCCAGACATCCCAGATGTGCCGCAGCCCATGGTTGTCCGCGTTCGGGTGGGCGTCCGCCGTGCCCGAGTAGGGGCTGCCCGGGTAGTAGAAGCGCCCCGGGTCGACCTCGGCCACGATCGCCGGCAGCAGATCGGTGTAGTAGCCCAGGCCCCAGGTGCGCTCGCCGATCGTCTCCTGCCAGTCCCAGTCCTGATAGCCCCAGATGTTCTCGTTGCACCCGTTCCACATGGCCAGGCTCGCATGCGGCATCAATCGCGCGACGTTGTCCCGGGCCTCCGCGACCACCTCGCTGCGCAGGGGTTCCTCCTCGGGGTAGGCGGCACAGGCAAACAGGAAGTCCTGCCAGACGAGAACCCCCTGCTCGTCGCACAATCCGTAGAACTCGTCGGATTCGTACAGACCGCCGCCCCAGACTCGGAGCAGGTTCAGGTTGGCCTCCGTCGCCTGTTCGATCCGGCCGCGCAGTCGTTCGCGGGTGATGCGGCTCGGGAAGCAGTCGTCCGGAATCCAGTTGGCGCCACGGACGAAGACCGGTATCCCGTTGACCACGAAAGTGAACGCAGAACCCGTCGCGTCCGCAGACGTGTCGACCGCGATGGTGCGAAATCCGATGCGCTGCTCGACATCGTCCAACTGCCCGCCGGCGCTGTCCCGCAGCGTCACCCGGAGTGGGTACAGCGGCTGCGATCCCATGTCGTGTGGCCACCACAGGGCCACGTCGGGAATCTGGAGCACCAAGGAGGCGGACGAGGCCCCGGCCGGCACGTTCACCTCGACGAGGACGTCATCGATCAGCGCCGACACCACGAGCGCGTCGTCCGTCACCCGGTCCAGGTCGACGAGGACCTCGACCCGGCCCGCTGTGCCATCCACCGTGACGACCGGACGCACCGCCGAAAGCCTTGCGGTGGACCAGCTCTGCAGAGTGATCGGCTTCCAGATGCCGGCGGTCACCAGGGTTGGACCCCAGTCCCAGCCGAAGTTGCAGGCCATCTTCCGGACGAAGTTGAAGGGTGCCGGATATGCGTTGGGGAGGTCTCCGTGTTCGTCCCGGCGGGCTTGCGCGTAGTCCACCGCCGAGTCGAAGACGACCTCGAGGTCGTTGGCCCCCGGTCGCAACAGCGTCGTCACCGCAATCCGGTACCTGCGGTGCTGATTGACGGTGCGGGTGATCTCGGCGCCGTTGAGGAACACCGTGGCGATGGTGTCGAGGCCCTCGAATACCAGCTCGTGCTGGTCGTGGCCGCCCGGCGCCCAGTCGAACGACGTGCGGTAGCGCCAACGACCGAGGCCGATCCACTCCAGCGCCAGCTCGTTCTCGTCCAGGTAGGGATCGGGAATCAGGCCGGCCGCCAGTAGGTCGGTGTGCACACATCCGGGCACCTGGGCCGGGATCGACGCGGGCAGGTGCGGAGCCGGGTGCCGCTGGTCCTGCTCGAGGCCGAGGGTCCAGCCCTGCGAGATGGCGCGACTGTCGAATGGCACGGCTGCTCCTCCTGGTGGCGACGCGCGGACGGCCCCGGCGGGCGGCTGCCGCGCAGACGCTACCGGTTCGCCTGCCAATCCAGGAGATCCGCGGGCACGTTGGTGATGATGCCGTCGACACCGACCTCGTGGAGGAAGGCCCAGTCGTCCGGGTGATCGGCCGTCCAGGTCACCACGGCGATCCCGGCGGCGTGCAGGTGAGCCACCAGCTCCGGTCGGTCGCGGACCAGCGTGTGCCGCGGGTTGTAGGTCACGGCGCCGATCTCGGCGCAGATCGCAACCGGGTCGTCGTGCAGCGCCTCGACCAGGAGTCCCACGGGTCGGCCCGGCTCGATCGACTGCACATGACGCAGGGCCGTCACCTCGAACGACTGCAGCAGCACCCGGTCGTCCCAGCCCGACGACTTCACCACCGCCATCTCCGCCAGCACCTGGTCGCGGCTGTGCTCGCCCTTGATCTCCAGCAGCAGAGACCGCTGCGGGCCCAGGTTCCGGGCCACGTCGGCCAGCAGCGGAACCGGTGTGCGGGCGTAGGCCCTGGTGCTGCCGGTGGTGAACCAGGAGCCCGCATCCAGCGCCTGGATGTCCCGGGCCGACCAGCTGCGGACCGGACCCTGACCGTTGGTGGTCCGACGCAGGTCGGGATCATGGAGCAGCACCGGGATGTTGTCTGCCGTCGGTTGCACATCGGTCTCGATCCAGCCGCAACCGACCGCCCAGGCCGCCTCGAAGGCCGGCATCGTGTTCTCCGGGGCGTTGGCACTGGCGCCGCGGTGCGCGATCACCGTCGGAACGGGTCGCCGACGCAGCAAATCCTCCACCAGGACGACCGACATGAGGCCCGAGGTTACCGGTCGAAGCCGACTCGGGGATGGGTAGGTGGGTCACGACCCGGTGAACGTTGGCCGCCACCGGGGGAATTGCGCGATCCTGTTCGGATGGCGCAACCCGCCAGTGCCCCCGGCCGTCCACCAAGGCGTGCCCTGCGCGGTAACGTCAGGGTGAGTAGACCTTGCAATGTGCCGGGCCGCACGGTCCGGCAGGGAACCGCCCTGCACACGCCGCGGACGAGACGAGGGAGGGTCTGTGTCACGACAGGGCACCAGCGCCGACGGCGGTGCGGGAGACCGTCGAACATCCAGGATCGGTCGGCTGTCGTCGCCCGCCGACCTGCGGGCGCTGAACGAGAGCCAGCTCGCCGACCTGGCCGTCGAGATCCGTACCTTCCTGGTGCAGAAGACCTCAACGCGCGGCGGACATCTCGGCCCCAACCTCGGTGTCGTCGAGCTCACCATGGCGCTACACCGGGTCTTCGATTCCCCGGCCGACCCGATCATCTTCGACACCGGGCACCAGGCGTACGTGCACAAGATCGTCACCGGTCGGGCCGCGGCCTTCGACCAGCTCCGGACCAGGAACGGGCTGTCCGGATACCCCAGTCGAACCGAATCGGTGCACGACTGGGTGGAGAACTCCCACGCGTCCACCTCGTTGGCCTACGCGGACGGACTGGCCAAGGCCTTCGCACTGCGCGGCGAGCACAGCCGCACCGTGGTCGCCGTGATCGGCGACGGAGCGCTGACCGGCGGCATGGCCTGGGAGGCCCTGAACAACATTGCGGCCGCGAAGGACCGGCCACTGGTCGTGGTGCTGAACGACAACGGCAGGTCGTATGCCCCCACCACCGGCGGCATGGCGCAGCGGATGGCGGCGCTCCGGCTGCGACCCGGCTACGAGCGGTTCCTGGGTCAGGTGAAGAACCGGTTGCCGCAGGCACCGGTGATCGGTCGGCCGCTGTATTCGGCGCTGCATGCACTCAAGTCGGCGATGAAGGACTGGCTGCTCCCGCAGACCATGTTCCAGGACCTGGGCCTGAAGTATCTCGGACCGATCGACGGACACGACATGGCGGCGCTCGAGGAGGCCCTCCGCAACGCCAAGGGCTACCGCGGACCGGTGCTGGTGCACTGCCTCACGCAGAAGGGCCAGGGCTACGCGCCGGCCGAGAACGACGATGCGGAGCAGATGCACTCGCCGCCGGCCTTCGATCCGGACACCGGCCTGCCGATCGCCGCACCGACCAACACCTGGACCAGTGTGTTCAGCCGCTCGCTGGTCGAGATCGGAGATGTCCGCAGGGATGTCGTCGCGATCACGGCTGCGATGAGCGGCCCGACCGGGCTCGGTGCGTTCGCCGATCGGTTCCCGGATCGGATCTACGACGTCGGCATCGCCGAGCAGCATGCCCTGACCTCAGCCGCCGGCTTGGCCATGGGCGGCATGCATCCGGTGGTCGCGCTCTACGCGACTTTCCTGAACCGTGGCTTCGACCAGCTGCTGATGGACTGTGCACTGCACGGACTCGGGGTCACGGTCGTGCTGGACCGGGCCGGGGTGACCGGCGAGGACGGACCGAGTCACCATGGCATGTGGGACATGTCGCTGGCGGCGCTGGTCCCCGGCCTGTCGCTGGCGGCGCCGCGGGACGCGATCACCCTGGCCGAGGAGTTGGCCGAGGCGGTGGTCGTGAACGATGGCCCGACCATGCTCCGATACCCCAAAGGTGCTGTACCGCAACCGGTCCCGGCGGTCCGCCGGGTGTCGGCCGCGGACGGCCGGCTGGTCGCGGCGCGCGGCGGGATCGGTGCCGTCGACGTACTCGCCGAGCCGCCAACCGGGCAGGATCAGGACGTCTTGCTGGTGGCCGTCGGAGCCTTCGGGGCGATGGCCGTCGACGCCGCGTCCCGACTTGCCGACCAGGGGATCGGCGTCACCGTCGTCGACCCGCGGTGGGCGCTGCCCGTCTCGCCCGCGCTGGCCGTGCTGGCGCGCACCCACCGACTGGTGGTGACCATCGAGGATGGTGGCCGCTCCGGCGGAGTGGGTGCGACCATCGCCGACGTGCTTGCCCCCCTTGGTATTCCGGTGACCGTGCTCGCGCTGCCGCAGGAATTCCTGGAGTCGGCGTCCCGCGGCGACCTGCTCGCCGACATGGGGTTGAACGCCAAGGACGTGGCACGGGGGATCACCGAGACGATCGCCGGACGGACTGCGGCGGCCGCCGCTGGACACGCCTTCGATCGGAGCGAAAGTCCGAACGGAACGTCGGTCAGCTCGCCGACCACTGACGAACGAACACGGGGAGATGTCTGACATGCGGGTCTTGGTAGTCGAGGACGAGCAGAGACTGGCGGACGCCATCGCGCGCGGATTGCGCGCGGAGGGGATGGCCGTGGACGTCGCCTACGACGGCACCGAGGGCCACGAGAAATCCACATACACCCGTTATGACGTCGTCGTACTCGACCGCGACCTCCCTGGCATGCACGGTGATGAGTTGCTCGCCGAACTGGTGTCCTCCGGCGATATCACCCGGGTGCTGATGCTGACGGCGTCATCCGGACTCGACGCACGGGTCGAAGGGCTGTCCGCCGGCGCCGACGACTACCTGGCCAAGCCGTTCGCCTTTCCGGAGTTGGTGGCCAGGGTGCGCGCGCTGGGTCGGCGGGCCACCCCCGCCGCGCCCCCGGTGCTGCGGTCCGGAGACATCGAACTGGATCCGGCCAAACGCATGGTGACCAGGGCGGGCAATGCCGTGGAGCTGACCCGCAAGGAGTTCGGCGTGCTCGAGGTGCTGATGTCCGCCGCCGGCACGGTGGTGTCCAGCGAGGAGCTGCTCGAACGGGTGTGGGACGAGAACGCCGACCCGTTCACCACTACGGTTCGGGTCACGGTGATGACGCTGCGACGCAAGCTGGGTGAGCCGGGGATGATCGACACCGTGGTCGGCGCCGGCTACCGGGTGTCCGCGGATGCCGCAGACCTCACGCAGTAGCACGACGCCCGTGGCCGGGCCGGCCGACGCGATTCCTCTGCCGGGACTCGTGGTTGCACCCTCGCGCCGCAACCGGGCCAGTGCTCGCAACGGCTTGCGCCTCCGGCTGACGCTGCTGGCCACCGCCTTGCTCGCCCTGGTCGGAGCCCTGCTGCTGGCGTTGGCCTACCTGTTGGTCGGGCGGGTCGTCGCGGCACTGCCGCACTTTCCGGCGGGCACGCTGGTGCAGGTCAACGGCGTCACGGTGGATGCCGCGGTGGAGGCGGCCCGGGTGGTCGACCAGGGCCGGGAGACGGTGCTGGTCGTCGGGCTGATCGCGTTCCCGTTGTTGGTGGTGACCGGCGGACTGCTGTCCTGGGTGCTGATCGGCCGGACTCTCCGGCCGCTGTCGACGCTGACCAGTGCGGCCCGGGCGTTGTCCGAGTCCTCCCTCGACCAGCGGATCGCCCTCACCGGCCCGCGGGACGAGGTGGCCGAGCTGGCCGACACGTTCGACGAGATGCTGGGCCGCCTGCAGGCCGCCTTCGAGGCCGAACGCCGGTTCGTGGCCAACGCCTCCCACGAGCTGCGGACCCCGCTGTCGGTGATCCGCACCGAGGTGGATGTGACGCTGGCCGACCCCGCGGCCACCACGGCGGATCTGCGCCGGATGGGGGAGGTGGCGCGGGAGGGCACCGAACGCGCGGATCGGCTGCTCAACTCGCTGCTGTTCCTCGCGCGGACGCAGGCCAGCGGACTGTCCGTGGTCCAGCAGGTCGACCTCGCCTCGCTGGTCCGGCCCGCGTTGCTGGCGGTCGACGCCGAGCTGGCGGCCCGCCACGTGACGGTCGAGGTGACCGGTACCCAGGCGCCCGTCGTCGGCGACCCGGCGCTCCTCGAGCGGGTGGTGGGCAACCTGGTCGAGAATGCCGTGCGGCACAACGTGTCCGGCGGCCACATCGGCATCGTCACCGGCGTCGCCGGGGCCTCCGGATTCATCCAGGTCACCTCCGGTGGCACCGTCATCGACCCGGGGACCGTCGCGCAACTCTTCGAACCGTTCCGGCAGGGCGAACGCAGCCGCACCGGTCATCGCGGCAGCGGGCTCGGACTGTCGATCGTCAGCGCGGTGGTCGCCGCGCACGGCGGCTCTGTGGTCGCGGCACCGGTCCCGGCCGGCGGACTGCGGGTGCGGGTGGAGATCCCTGATTAGTGCACGAGGGCCGCGCCGAGGGCGCCGAGCACGGCCCGGCCGAGGTAGTCGGTCACCTTGTGCGTGGTCCAACCGTGGGTGCGGCCGAGGTCCACGACCGTACGTTCGTCGAACAGGGTGATCCACAGCAGTACCGCGGCGGGTAGATCCTGCGCCGGAACGATCCCGGCCGTCACCAGGTCCTCGACGGCGATGGTCAACGAGGCCACCAGAGCGCTGATGCTGGGATCTGCGCGCTGCACCCGCTGCAGCACACCCTCCGGTGAGCGCAGGAAGCGCACCGCTGCGGATTCGGTGGTCGAGCGAAGAACCCAGACCGCGCAGATCTCGTCGAACCGCGACAGGGCGCCGTCGTCACCGGAGGTCGCCTCGATTGCTTCGGTCAGGGCGTGGATGGACCGGACCTCGAGGTCCGCCAACGCCTGCGCGACGTCGGAGAAGTGTCGGTACGCGGTCGCCGTGCCGACCCCGGCCTGCCGCGCCAGGTCGGGCAGCGTGAAGTGCAGCCCACTCGTCTCCAGCAGCTCGCCGGCGGCATCGAGCAGCCGATCCCGGGTGCGCCGGGCGTCGCTGCGCATCGGTGCGTCGGATCCGGTGACGCTCATCCGCTCATCATCGCCTGCCGGCAAGCATTCGTCCGGTATCGACGTGAGCCAGATTACGAGAAGAAGTTCTCGCTTGTGTTGCTTTTGCTGAACGCGGTAGGTCAAGATGAGAAGAACTTATCTATTAATGGTTGGCATTGCCGGCAGCCACTGGCCAACGACGAGGTTCAGATGATCAGCATTGCTCCACCCGGGCGCACCGCCCTGCCCACCAGCCTGCTCGGGGTCCGCCGTGTGTCCGCCCGCACCAGCGTCTCCGCCCGCACCGTGGGGGCACTCGTGGTCGTGTCGTTCTGTCTGGTGATCGCCGGGCCGAATCTGCCGACGGCATTGCTGCCCGCGTACCGCGACGCCTACCGGATGACTCCGTTCGGCCTGTCCCTGATCTTCTCCGCGTACCTGGTCCTCCTGGTTCCGGTGCTGGTGCTGTGCACCCGGCCGGCACTGCGCGCCCGGGCGGGACTGCTGCTCACGGTCGGTCTGGGGCTGGCCGTCCTTGCGGACGTGGTGATGGTGACCAGCCACTCGGCGCTCGTGTTGGGGGCCGGGCGGGCGCTGTCCGGCGTCAGCGTGGCGCTGTCCACCGGCGCCGCTGCGGCCTTGATGGTGGCGCTGGTGGGTGAGCGCGGACGTGGCTCGGTGGCGACCGGCAACATCGCGGGTGCCCTGCTGGGTACGGTCACTGCGGTCCTGCTGGCGCAGGTCGGGGTCGGATCCTCGGTGTACGTCGTGCACGCGGTCGCGGTGCTCGTCGTCCTGGCCGTCCTGCTGCCGTCGCTGGCGACCCGCCCCGCGGCCCACGGGTTGACCGCTCGCACGGCTGCTCTCCCTGCCGAGGCGCTCCCCGCGGCCGCTCTCCCGTCAGCCGCGATCGAGCCGGAGTTGGCCGATGCGACCGACCAGAAAACCCCCGGGTCGGCGACTTCGGTCGGCGTCATCAGGCGCCACGCCGTCCTGGCGCTGGCCGTCGGTGCGGTGGGCTGGGCGATCCCCGGACTGGTCACCGGACTGGTGCCGGCGCTGCTGCGCGACTTCACCGGCCCCACCGCCGTCATCGTCGCCACCAGTCCGGCGATCCTGCTGCTCGCCTCGGCCTGGGGCCTGCAGGTACTCGCCAAGCGGCCGATCATGCGGCGCGTCCGAGGCTACGAACTGACCACCGGCATCAGCATGGGCGCCATCGGGCTCGTGCTGCTGACCGCGGGCGCGGTGACCCGCTCGCTACCCCTGGTCTATCTGGGGTGTGCCGTGGCCGCCGGCGGACCGGCGCTGGGCTACCGCGGCGGAATGGTGCTGCTGACCCGAGGTCTGGACCCGGCCGCGCAGGGCGCCGCCACCTCCCGCTATGCGGCCACGTCCTACGGGGTGTCGGCGTGCGTCGTGGTCGGCGCCGGTGCCATCGGCGCCCTCGGTGGGATGGTGACTGCGGTGACCGTGGGTGCCGGGTTGCTCGCCCTGGTCGCCGTCGCCCTGCTGGTCGTCATCCTGCTGACCGAGTCACCCCGCCGCAGTCGTGTTCTCGCGTCGGGCGTCCGGGCCCGGTAAGGCGCCATCGGCGCCTCGCTAAGCGGCAAAGGCCATGCGGCTGACCGATTCCGCCACGCAGCAGGGCTTGGTCGCACCGTCCGCCGTGATGCTCACCGTCATGACCACCTGCAAGATGTCGTCGGTGACCGCAGTGACATCGGCGATGACCGCACTGGCCCGCACCGAACTGCCACTGGGCAGTGGGGCCGGGAAGCGGACCTTGTTGAGGCCATAGTTGACGCCCATGGTCACCCCCTCGAGCCGGTACAGCCCGCCCATCAGGACGGGCAGCAGCGACAGCGTCAGGAAGCCGTGCGCGATGCGGGTGCCGAACGGGCCGGCCGCCGCCCGCTGTTCGTCGAGGTGGATCCACTGGTGGTCGTCGGTGGCGTCGGCGAAGGCCTGGATGCGGCTCTGGTCGACCAGATACGGCTCACCGGGCCCGATCGACTCGCCGACGGCGCCGAGCAGTTCCGCCGCGCTGGTGAAGGTCCTCATGCCAGGTGCCCACCGATCTTGGTGTAGCCGCGCAACAGGTCGCGGGAAATGATGAGCCGCTGCATCTCGTCGGTGCCCTCGTAGATGCGGAACAACCGCACCTGCCGGTACCAGCGCTCGATGGGCAGCTCTCGGGTGTAGCCCATACCGCCGTGGATCTGCATGACCTTGTCGATGACGTGGTTGGCCATGGTGGCCCCGAAGAGTTTCGCCATGGAGGACGAATGTCGTGGATCCAGCCCCTGATCCACCGTCCAGGCCGCCCGCAGGACGAGCCATCTGGCCGCCTCGATCTCGACCTCGGAATCCGCGATCATCCAGGCGATGGCCTGGTTCTCGCCGATCGGCTTGCCGAAGGTGACCCTGGTGTTGGCCTGGTCGATCGCCATCTGTAGCGCCCGCTCGGCGATGCCGATCGCGGTGGCGGGGATCAGGTAGCGACCCTTTCCGATCCATTTTATCCCGAGTTCGAAGCCCTGCCCGACCTCGCCCAGAATGTTGCGGGACGGCACCCGGACATCGTTGAACACCAGTGCGGCCGGGCCGCCCTCGCCCATGGTGTGGATCTGTTCGGACGTCCAGCCCATGGCCCGGTCGACCAGGAAGGCCGTCGTGCCGCCACCTCTGGTGCCCTTCTCCTTGTCCGTCACCGCTACCACGATGGCGAAGTCGGCCTCGTTGCCGCCGGTGATGAAGACCTTTTCGCCGTTCAGCACCCAGTCGTCGCCGTCCCTGACGGCCGAGAACTTGATGTTGGCCGCGTCCGATCCGGCGCCGGGCTCGGTGATGGCGAAGCAGGACAGCCGCTCACCGGAGATCGTCGGCTCCAGAAACTCCTTGCGCTGCTCGGCATTGGCGAAATAGAGGATGTTGTCGGCCTCGCCGCCGAACCGGAACGGGACGAACGTGCGGCCGACCTCGCCCGCGATCAGCGCCTGCATGACGGCGGGCAGGTTCATCCCGCCATCCGCTTCAGGTGTCGAGAGACCCCAGAAGCCGAACGCTTTCGCCTTGTGCTGGAGTTCGACGACCTCGCTGTGCTCCAAACCGGGCTGGTGATTTCGTTCCCGGCGCAGCACTTCGGCCTCGAGCGGCATCACCTCCTTGCGGATGAAATCGCGGGCGGTGTCGCGAACTGCGCGTTCCTCGTCGGAAAGCGAGAAATCCATGATGTGCTCCCGGTTCTCGAAAGGGGCTAGCGGACGCCGCCGTTGATGTACAGCGTCTGTCCGGAGACGTAGGACGCCTCCTCGCTGGCCAGGAACGCGATCACGTTGGCGACGTCCTCCGGCCGGCCGACCCGACCCAACGGCGTCTGCTCGCTGGCCAGCTTCTGGTACTCCTCCGGCTTGAAGCCGACGCGCTGCGCGGTCGCGTCGGTCATCGCCGTGGCGATGTAACCCGGGGCGACGGCATTGACGTTGATGTTGTAGCGACCCAACTCCTGGGCGAGGGTGGCGGTGATGCCCTGGACCCCGGCCTTGGCCGCCGCGTAGTTCACCTGCCCGCGGTTACCGAGGGCGGACTGGCTCGACAGGCTGACGATCTTCCCGTACTTGGCCTTGACCATCGGGACGGATGCGGCCTGGCAGCACAGGAAGATGCTGGTCAGATTGGTCGAGATGACGGCATCCCAATCCGGCCGGCCCATCTTGTAGAGCAGGTTGTCGCGGGTGATCCCGGCGTTGTTGACCAGGATGTCGACGCGCCCGTATCGATCGACGGCCGCGGCGACCATGGCGTTCACCGAGTCCCCGTCGGTGACGTCGCAGCCGACCGCGAGTCCGGCCCCGCCGGCCGCGGTGATCGCGTCCACGGTACCGCCCGCACGCTCGACCGTCAGGTCGCCGACGACGACCGTCGCACCCTGGGCGGCCAGCAACTTCGCCGTCGCCGCCCCGATGCCCTGGGCTGCCCCGGTGACGATGGCAACTCGCCCTTCGAACCTGCTCATTGTCGAACTCCTGACTTCGTTGTCCGGTCTATTTGTCTGCGCTAAGTGACTGCCCTACAAACCTACTGGTACTTCTTCAGTTCCCGTCTGGCCAGCGACCGGCGGTGCACCTCGTCGGGTCCATCGGCGAGTCGGATTGTCCGGGCGGCGGCCCAGAGCGCAGCCAGCGGAGTGTCCTGGCTGAGCCCGGCGGCGCCGTGCGCCTGGATGGCCTTGTCGATGATCCAGCCCGCCGTTTCCGGGGCCGCGATCTTGATCGACTGGATCTCGGTGTGGGCGCCCTGGTTCCCGACGGTGTCCATCAGCCACGCGGTCTTGAGGACCAGCAGTCGGAGTTGCTCGATCTTCACCCGGGAGTCGGCGATCCACTCGCCGATGACGCCCTGGTCGGCCAACGGCCGACCGAAGGCGACCCGCGTGAGTACCCTGCGGCACATCAGTTCCACGGCCCGCTCGGCCATCCCGATCAACCGCATGCAGTGGTGGATGCGACCCGGTCCGAGCCGGGCCTGGGCGATGGCGAAACCCGAACCGGGTTCGCCGATCAGGTTGGTCACCGGCACCCTGGCGTCGACGAAATCTATCTCGGCGTGCCCGCCGTGGTCACCGTCGTCATAGCCCATGACGTGCATGCCGCGCCGGATGACCACCCCCGGCGTATCCCGGGGGACCAGAACCTGGCTCTGCTGCTGATGTCTGGCGGCGGTCGGGTCGGTCTTGCCCATCACGATCAGGATCGCGCAGCGCGGGTCCATCGCCCCGGAGATGTACCACTTCCGCCCGTTGATGACGTAGTCGTCGCCGTCCCGCACGATGCTGGTCTCGATGTTGGTCGCGTCCGAGGACGCGACGTCCGGCTCGGTCATCGCGAAGCCGGAGCGAATCGTGCTCTCCAGCAGCGGATCCAACCACTGCCGCTGCTGCTCGGGGGTGCCGAACTGGGCCAGTACCTCCATGTTCCCGGTATCCGGGGCCGCACAGTTCAGCGCGATCGGGGCCAGAGACGGGCTGCGCCCGGTGATCTCGGCCAGCGGCGCGTACTGCAGGTTGGTCAGCCCGGCGCCGCGTTCACCGGGCAGGAACAGATTCCACAGACCCGCCTCCCGAGCTCTGACCTGCAGATCGGCGACGATCGGCGGCGGACCCCAGGCGCCGGGACGCGCGGCCTGCTGCTCGGTGAAGGCCGCTTCGGCCGGATAGATGTACCCGTCCATGAACGCCAGCAGACGCTGCTGGTAGTCGAGAGTCTTGTCGTCGTAACCGAAATCCATCAGGTCTCCAGTGCTGCGATGAGTGGTTCGGGTTCGGGTGGGCGATCGGGCCGGGGTGGGTGGGTGGCATTGTCCAGAATGCGCAAACCCTGGTCTATGAGTGGCTGCACCATCTCGGCGATCCCGTCGAAACCGGGCCCGAGGGTCGCGCCGTGCTGGAAGCGGAAGTACACGCCCTCCAGCACCACGGCCAGTTTGAAGGATGCGAACGCCCGATACCACCGGAGGTCGGAGACGTCCCGCCCGGATCGGGTGGCATAGCGGGCGATGATCTCGTCCTCGGTCGGGTACCCGGGCACGGCACTGATGGCGCTGGAGGACGCGTCCGGGCCCTCGCCGTGCAGCATGGGTTGGTCGGCGTACAGCAGCAGCAGGGCCAGATCACCGAGCGGATCGCCGAGGGTGGACATCTCCCAGTCCAGCACCGCGGTGATGTGGTGGCCGGCGGGGTCTTGTCCGGGGGCGCCCCGGGTGACATCCACCAGCACGTTGTCCAGGCGGTAGTCGCCGTGGACCAGGCCGCCGGTGCCGGTCTCCGGGATATCCGCGGCCAGCAGTTCGGCCAGCTCGTCGATCCCGGGTAGGTCACGGCCGCGGAGTCCGGCCAACTGCCGACGCCAGGTGCGGAGCTGGCGGGTGTTGAAACCCGACACCTTGCCCAGATCCGCCAGCCCGACCTCGGCAGGATCGACGGCGTGCAACACGACCAGCGTGTCGACCAGATCGAAGGTCAAGCGACGCAGGGTGTCCGGCCCGAGGTCGAGCACGTCCACCAGCCGGCGGTACGCCGTCCCCGGGCTCAGCTCCATCAGGTAGAACGGGGCGCCGATGACGGCCGGGTCGTCACAGAAGAGCTCGGCATGCGGAACGGGAACGGCGGTGGGTCCGAGCGCGGAGATGACCCGGTATTCCCGGCTCATGTCGTGGGCCGAGGCCTGCACGTGGGACAGCGGCGGCCGCCGTAGCACCAGTTCGGTGATCCCGTCGGACACGGCGTAGGTGAGGTTGGACCGGCCGCCCGCGAGCAGCGTGGCACTGAGCTTGCCCTGCAACAGGTCCGGCCGCCGCTCGGACAGGTAGTCGGACAGCTTGAGCAGATCGACACCCGCATCACTCATCGGCGTGGTCCCTTTTCCGAGCGACTGTCGTTGGCCGTGTTCACAGTAGGTCGT
The DNA here is from genome assembly GCA_965277305.1 of Nakamurella sp. Lineage (GTDB taxonomy): Bacteria > Actinomycetota > Actinomycetes > Mycobacteriales > Nakamurellaceae > Nakamurella. The sequence continues at coordinate 260,718 of CBDICH010000002.1, forward strand.
TGCTCTCGAGGGTCTGCTGCAGGCGGTTCATCCCGGCCAGCCAGCGGTCGGTGTCGGACGCCCGCCGGACCGCGTAGTCGGCGACCTCCGGATGCGGCAGGATCAGGAACCGGTCGTCGGCCAGCGCCTCCACCACCGTCTCGGCGACCTGCGCGGGGCTCAGCGCGGTGGCTCCGAGGACCGCCTCGCCCAGCCCCCCGGTGCCTTCGAACAGGGGAGTGCGGACGCCCTGCGGGCACAGGCTCTGTACCACGATGCCGCGATGGGAATAGGTGGCGCGCAACCATTCCGAGAAGGCCAGCGCCGCATGCTTGGTCACCGAGTAGGGGGCGGATCCCAGCATGGTGAGGATGCCCGCCGCTGACACGGTGGTCAGCAGGCGGCCCCGCCCCCGGTCCAACCACCCGGGCAACAGTGCGTTGGCCGCGTGCACGTGCGAGAGCACGTTGACATTCCAGGCCAGCTGCCAGTCGGCGGCGGATGCCGACTCGGATCCGCCGACCGCCACTCCGACGTTGGCGCAGAACAGATCGACCGGCCCGTAGGCCTGCGTGGCCGCCTGGACCAGTTGGCGCACCTCATCGGCATCGCCGACGTCGGCCGGATGGGCCAGTCCGCCCACGTCCTGGGCGACGGCCTGTGCCGCAGCGACATCCAGGTCGTTGACCACCACGTGCGCGCCGTCGGCGGCGAATTTCCTGGCCATCGCCGCGCCGATACCGGATCCGGCACCGGTGACCACGACGCAGGCACCGTCCAACGCCAGCGCGGTCATGGCGCCTGCACCACGATCCGGCCGGTGGAGCGGCCGGCACCCAGTGCCGCCAGGCCGGCGGGTGCCTGGTCGAACGGCAGCACCGACGATACTTCGGGCGAGATCTTGCCGGCCGTCACCAATTCCGACAGAGCGCCGGTCGCCGCCACGATGATCTCCGGCCTGCGCTGGTGGTACAGCCCCCAGTAGACGCCGAGGATGCCGTAGTTCTTCACCAGCGCGTGATTGACGGCGGCCCTGGGGATCGTGCCGCTGGCGAAACCGACGACCAGGATGCGGCCTTCGAAGGCCACCACCTTGGTCGAGGCGGTGAACGAGTCGCCGCCGACCGGGTCGTAGATGACGTCCGCGCCGCCGCGTCCGCAGACCTGCTTGAGCGCAACGATGAGGCCGTCCGCGTCGTAGCCCGACCGGTCGATCACCTCGTCGGCACCGCATCGCCTCGCCACTTCGACCTTGTCGGCGCTGCCGACCACGCCGATCACCCGGGCACCGGCTGCCCTGCCCAGCTGGACCGCGGCCGAACCCACCCCGCCGGCCGCTGCGTGCACCAGCAGCGTCTCTCCGGCCTGCAACCTGGCCCGTTGATGCAATGCCACCCAACCGGTCTGATATGCGATCGTGAAGGCGGCGGCGTGCGCGTCGTCGAGCCCGTCCGGGGCCGGGCTGACGGCGGTCCGGGCGACGATCGCGTACTCGGCCAGCGCGCCGTGCGGCATCGACGCGACACCCATCACCCTGGAGCCTCGATCGCCCTCGCCGTCGGGTCCGTCGATGACTCCGCACAGTTCCACGCCGGGGGTGAACGGCAGCGGGGGCTTTTCCTGGTACAGGCCGCGGACCATCAGCGCATCCGGGAAGTTGAGCGCCACGGCCCTGACCTTCAGGCGCAGCTGGCCCGGACCCGGTTCCGGGATCGGCACCTCGCCGACTGTCATCACCTGCTCGGCCTCGCCGAGCTCAGGAACCTGCCAAGCCTTCATCCGACGCCTCCGGTGAGTGTCACGCCGCCGTCGAGCACGAACGTCTGACCGGTGATCCAGGACGCGTCGTCGGAGGCGAGAAAAGCTACGGCACCCGCGATGTCGTCCGGAACACCGAGACGGCCCAGCGGGTACTGGGCGGCCACCTGTTGTTCGCGGCCGGCGTAGAGGGCCTCGGCGAACTTGGTCTTGACCACGGCCGGCGCCACCGCGTTCACCCGGATCCCCGGCCCGAGTTCGACGGCCAGGCTCGCGGTGAGGTGGATGACCGCGGCCTTGCTCACGCCGTAGAAGGAGATCCCGGGCGCCGGCTTCACGCCGGCCACCGACGCGATGTTCACGATGCTCCCGCCCCGCTCGGCCATGCCGGCGGCGTACACCCGCTGGGTCCAGGCCAAGGTGCCGAGCACGTTGACATCGAGGATCTTCTTCGCTGCCGTCGGCGGCAGGTCGACCAGCCGCCCGTACGCGGGATTGATCCCGGCGTTGTTCACCAGGATGTCGACCGGGCCGAACGATGCGGCGAGCGTGGCCAGCACCTCGGCCTGGTGGTCCGTGTCGTCGGCCTTGCCGGCGAATCCGACCGCCACCTCGGGGCCGCCCAATTCGACGACGGCCCGGGCCAGCGCATCCGCATTCCGGGCGGTGATCGCCACCTTCGCGCCCTCGGCGACCAGACGGTGGGCGATGGCCAGACCGATGCCGCGGCTGGCGCCGGTCACCAGGGCGACCCGGCCGACCAGCCGGCGCGCTACCGGTGATGCCGGGGGCAGGGGTGACATGTCTGACGGTGGATCCTGTGGCATGTACGCGACTCCCTTGTCGTTGACGCCAATGCATCACACTGCTAATTGAAGCATGAGGGCCCGTTGCCGCACCGACGCTGCCGTGCTCGGTGCGGACGCTACCCGTCGAGTTACGGCAGGGTCGAGACACCCGGCGGGTTGAAGCGCCGGCCGATGACCTTTTCCGAAATACCCTTGCGGTCCAGGTACGGGGTGATACCGCCGAGCCAGAACGGCCAACCCGCGCCCGTCAGCAGGGCCAGGTCGATGTCGGCGGCGGCCGCGACCACCTTCTCGTCGAGCATCAGACCGGCCTCCTCCGCCATCGCGGCCAGCGCCCGCTCGCGGACCTGTTCGGCGGTCGACGGGGCCGATCCCTGCTGCCAGAGCTTGGCAATGTCCGGATCCAGTTGCTGCTCACCGGTTTCGGTCCACGACACCAGGGTGCGATGCCCGGCCTCGACGATGCGGCGCAAATTGCCACTGACCGCGAACCGATCCGGATACGCGTCGTGCAGAGTCTCGGTCACGTGCAGGGCCACGGCCGGCCCGACCAGTTGCAACAGCATGATCGGCGTCATCGGCAAGCCCAGCGGAGCGAGCGCGCCGTCGGCGACGGCCGGATCGGTGCCCTCGTCGATGGCGGCGATGATCTCGCCCATGAACCGCGTCAGCAACCGGTTCACCACGAAGGCGGGGGTATCGGCGGTGAAGATCGGGCCCTTCTTGAGGGTCTTGGCGACACCGAGTGCGGTGGCGGCGGTTTCGTCCGACGTGTGCGCAGTTCGCACGATCTCCAGCAGCGGCATCACGGAGATCGGGTTGAAGAAGTGGAAGCCGACCACCCGTTCCGGGTGCTCGAGATCGGCGCTCATCTCGGTGATCGACAGCGAGGAGGTGTTGGTGGCCAGGATGGCGTCGGGTGCCATCACCTGCTCCAGCCGGGCGAACACCTCCTTCTTGGCGCCCAATTCTTCGAAGACGGCTTCGATCACGAAGTCGGCGTCGGAGAATGCATGGTAGTCAAGGGATCCGGTGACCAGCGCGGTCAGTCGGTTGGCTTCGTCCCTGGTCATCTTGCCCTGGGCCGCGCGATCGAGAATCTTCCGGTGGACGCCGGCCAGTCCCTTGTCGAGCCGCGTCTGGTCGACGTCGGTGAGCACCACCGGCACGTGCAACCGCTGGGCGAACAGCATGGCGATCTGCCCGGCCATCAACCCGGCGCCGATCACCCCGACCTTGGTGACCTTGCGCGCCAGCGCGGCGTCGGGCGCGCCGGCGGGCTTGCGGGCCCGCTTCTGGGTCAGGTTGAAGGAGTAGAGGCCGGCCCGGAACTGCTGCGAGACGATGAGATCTGCGAGACCTTCGGCCTCGGCGGCCAATCCGGTGGGTAGGTCGACGGTGCGGGACAGCTCGATCAGCTCCAGCGCCCTGTACGGAGCGGGGGAGGCGCCGTGGGTGCGCAGGTCGGCGATCACCCGACCCCGCTCGAGCGCGGAGAGCCAGTCGGCATCGAACTCGCTGCCGCTGTAGTCCTGGCGCTCCAACGTCACTCGCCCGTCGAGTACGCCGGCCATCCAGCGGAAGGATTCCTCCAGGTAGTCCGCGGCGTCGATGACGGTGTCGACGACACCTAGCTTGGCCGCCTCCCTGGGGCGCATCATGTGGTTCTGGTTGAGCGAATTCTCGATGATGACGGTGACGGCGTTCTCCGGCCCGACGATCTTCGGGAGCAGTTGAGTGCCGCCCCATCCGGGGAGGATGCCGAGGAATACCTCGGGCAGGGCCATCATCGCGGCGTTGCTCGCCAGCGTGCGGTAGTGGCAGGCCAGCGCCAGTTCGACGCCGCCGCCCAGCGCCGCGCCGTTGACGAAGGCAAAGGTCGGAATCGTCGAGTTCTGCAGTTTGATGAAAGTCGAATGGCCGAGAATGCCGGTCTGGCGGGCGGCCTCCCGGTCGACCACGGTGCCCACCTGCGAGAGATCGGCTCCGACGGCGAAGACGAACGGCTTGCCGGTCACGGCGATGGCGCTCGGCGCGGATGCCAGGGCGGCGTCGATCGCGTCGTTCAGAGAGGCCAACCCGGCCGGTCCGAAGGTTGATGGCCGGTTGTGGTCCAGCCCGTTGTCGAGGGTGATCAGCGCGACCTGGCCCGAGATGCCGGGGATGTCCAGCAATCTCAGATGCGAGGTGGTAACGACTTCCTCACCGCCGGCTGGCTTGCGCGGTGTGTGGATCGAGGTCTCGGTGTGCGAGGTGGTCGTCGTGGCGGACACTGTTCCGGCGCTCATTTCTCTTCTCCAGCAACAGCAGTGGCCCCGGCCGTCGATCCGGCGGTGAAGTGGGGGTTCTCCCAGATGACGGTGCCGCCCATGCCCAGGCCGACGCACATGGTGGTCAGGCCGTAGCGGACGTCGGGCCGCTGGGCGAATTCGCGCGCCAGCTGGGTCATCAGCCGTACCCCCGATGAAGCCAGCGGGTGACCCATCGCGATGGCGCCACCGAAGGGGTTCAGGCGGTCGTCGTCGTCGGTCAGCCCGAAATGGTCGGTGAACGCGAGCACCTGGACGGCGAAGGCCTCGTTGATCTCGATGATGCCGATGTCGTCGATCGTCAGACCGGCTTTGGACAAGGCCTTTTCGGTAGCCGGGATCGGTCCGTCACCCATCGTCTCGGGTGCCACCCCGGCGTAGGCGAAGGACACCATCCGCATCCGGATCGGCAGGCCGAGTTCCTCCGCCACCTCGGCAGCCACGAGTAGACAACCAGTCGCTCCGTCGGTCAGGCCGGAAGCGTTGCCGGCACTGACCCGGCCGTGCGGACGGAACGGGGTGCGGAGGTTCGCCAGGGCGCTCATCGTGGTACCCGGCCGGGCGAGCTCGTCGCCGGTGGCCAGTCCCCAACCCTGCTCGACCGACCGGGTTGCGACCGGGACCAGATCCGGGGTGATGTTGCCGCCGGCGAGGGCGGCCGCGTATTTGTCCTGGCTGTGCACGGCATAGGCGTCTGCCCGCTCCTTGGTCAGGTGCGGGTACTTGTCGTGCAGGTTCTCGGCGGTGTTGCCCATGTTGAGAGCGGAGGGATCGACCAGCCGGTCGGCGACGAATCGCGGGTTGGGGTCTGCACCCTCGCCCATCGGATGGTGGCCCATGTGCTCGACGCCGCCGGCGATGACCACGTCGTAGCCGCCGGCCGCGATGCCGGAGGCGACGGTGGTGACCGCGGTCATCGCGCCGGCACACATACGGTCGATGGCGAATCCGGGCACCGAGCGGGGCAGCCCGGCGAGCATGGCGGCGGTGCGGCCGATCGTCAGACCCTGGTCACCGGTCTGGGTGGCCGCGGCGACCGCGACCTCGTCGATCCGCTCGGGTGGCAGTTCGGGATGGCGGCGCAACAGCTCGCGGATGACCTTGACGATCATGTCGTCGGCCCGGGTCTGGTCGTACTGGCCCTTCTCGCCGGCCTTGCCGAACGGCGTCCGGACGCCCTCCACGAAGACGACGTCACGCAGCGTGCGAGCGCGGGGGGCACCGGTCGGCGCTGCGGGGGCTCCTGTCGGTTCCGCCTGGATGGTCGATTGCTGTGCTGCCACAACGGCTCCCTGTCATCGGATCGGTCCTGGCTGCCGTGCGGTCAGCGCATGAGAAGGACGAATCGACTGCTTGGTGGTCCCGGTCCGTCGGCGCTACCCCCGTGCCGTGCGGGCGCGATCGGGGCGGCATCGATGCCGATGACAGCATGCTACCGGAAAGGCTACTCGCCGGTAACTTGCGGGCCGGGCCGCGCCTCGATCACGTAGACCGACGCCGTTCCCGCAGCTCATCTCGCGTCTCCCCGCGCTGATCAACGTCGACGGCGCTGATCAACGTGGCCGATGTGGGACCAGTGGGACGCGAGTGAACCACATCATGAGCGCGGTCGGAGTCGATCAGCGCGACAGGTGGGAGCGCGGGCTATCCGACGGAGCCGTGAGCTGCTCGTCGACTTATTCGGCGGAGTCGGTGACCGCGACAGTCGGCGCGGCTGCGGTTTCTGGAGCGGCTGCGGTTTCTGGAGCGGCTGCGGTTTCTGGCGCGGCTGCGGTTTCTGGCGCGGCTGGGGCGGGCGGGACGGACGCGTCGAGCGCGTTCCGGAGGGCGTCAGCGGTGAGCTCCACCTGCCAGGGTCGGGCGCCACCGGCCGCCAGTGCAGCGGCCAGGTCGGCACCGTCCGGAGGCGTCCACATGGTCCGCCGCACCAGGTCGGGCGAGATCAGGTTCTCCACCGGCATGCTGATCCGGGTGGCGATCTCGTGGAGGCCGACTCGTGCGGCTGTGAGCCGGGCGGCCGCCCGTGGGTCCTTGATGGCCCACTTCGCCGGGGGCGGTGGACCGTCGCCGGACAGCGTGGAGGGCGGGAGCTCGGAGGCAGGCAGTGCCATCGCGCGCCGGATCGCATCCCACCAGGTCGTCGACTGGCGACGCTGGATGCGGCCGGTGAAGACCGGTAGGGCGACTAGGGCTTCGAGCGATGTCGGCTTCGCGGTCGCCGCAGCCATGATGGCGGTGTCCGGCAGCACGCGGTGGGGCGCGAGGTCGCGACGGCGCGCCATGTTGTCCCGGGCGGTCCACAGTTCGCGGACGACGGCCAGTACTCGTGGATCCCGCACCTTGTGGATGCCGGACGTGCGCCGCCATGGATCGACCCGGGGCGGCGTCGGGGGTGCAGCCACGATGGCGGCGAACTCCTGCCGGGCCCAGTCGAGCTTGCCCTGCGAATCGAGCAGCTCCTCCATGGCATCTCGGAGCTCGATGAGCACCTCGACGTCGAGAGCCGCATAGGTCAGCCACGCCGGCGGCAGGGGACGGGTCGACCAGTCCGCCGCGCCGTGACCTTTGGCCAGCCCGAGGCCGAGCATCTGCTCCACCAGCGGTCCCAGGCCGACCCGGGGTAGGCCGGCGAGGCGGCCGGCCAGTTCGGTGTCGAAGAGCGTGCGGGGTCGCATCCCCGCCTCGGCCAGGCAGGGCAGATCCTGGCTGGCGGCGTGGAGCACCCACTCCGACTTCGCAAGTGGCGTGTCCAGTACGGCGAGATCGCCCAGGGCGATCGGGTCGAACAACGCCGTCCCGACATCCGGCCGGCGTAGCTGCACGAGGTAGGCGCGGGAGCCGTACCGGTAGCCGGAGGCCCGTTCGGCGTCCAGCGCGACGGGCCCGGAGCCCTGACCCAACCGGCGGGCCCACTCCGCCAGTCGTACGGGATCGACGATCGGGGCGACGTTGCCGTCGCGCGGGACCAACAGTGGCGTGATCTGGGCGGCATCGACGTCGAGGGTCGCTGCCGTGCCGTCCCGGTCATGCTCGTGGACGACTACGGAATCAGCGAGACCACCTGGCGTGTGCACTGCCACAGTTTGCCTGACGCCGGCCGCTGTGTGTCCCCGATCGGTCCCGCCGCCCGACGATCCGCTGCTCGGCTCGATGGACCCGCTCAGGAAATGACGCCGGCACGCATGGCGAGGGCGACCATGTGAGCACGATCTCCGGTGCCGAGTTTGCGGCCGATCCGGGCCAGGTGGCTCTTCACCGTCAGCGCCGACAGGTTCAGGTCGTCACCGATCCACTTGTTCGAGCGCCCGTCGGCCACCAGCCGGATCACCTCGATCTCGCGCGAGGAAAGGTCGTGGATCGAACTGGGGATGTTGGCGGCTGCCGGGTTCGCCCGACGGCCGATCAACACGCCGTTGACCCCTGCCCCGACAGCGTCGATGACCGGACCGATGTCCGCGGTCGGCGCGAGCGCCAGAACCCGGGCCCAGCCGGCGGCGCGGAGGGTGGAGATGATGCGCCCGGCGTCGTGACCGGTGAGCAGACTGATCAGCGCCAGGTCGCCGACGACCCCACGCTCGGTGATCTCCTCGACGCCGGCCAGTGACGTGATCGGGATGACCCGGCCGATGCCGACCTCGATCAGGCCGGCCTGGAGGGAGTCTCTCGTGGTCCGATCGGGATCGACCAGTAACACTGTGGCCGTGCGGAGCGAAGTGCTCAGTGAGCCCGGGACGGGCTGGGATTCGCGCACGGGCGACCGTTGAGTCGGTAGAGCAGCCACCCCCAGGGGTAGTTCCTCCAGCCTGCGCGCGGAATTCTGCTCGAGTCCGAGCATTGATGCGTTCACCTGTCTGCCTCCCGAAGCGAATGGATCTGCTACTGCTGCTCACCTGTCATGGTGACCCCCGACGGGCAGTTGGATCCTCGGGTGAGGAACGAACTCTGGGACAGGTTGCCTGGATATGGCGTTACAAGTCTGTTCTCCTGGTGTTCACAGGTCAAGCACACGAAACGGTCTAAGTTGACCATCAGTAGTCGGCTGCTAACGCAGGCTCGAGGATCCGGGCCGAGCGATCGTCGCGACACCCTCGGGCGGCAGGCCGGCGGCGATGGCCAGAACCTCGGTGAACGCGGCCAGGTGCAGACCAGTGCGTTCGTCAGTCGCCGTCCAGGAAGCACGTAACTCCAGGTCATCGGTCCTGCCCGGGCCTGCGATGTCGCCGAACCGGGTGGACGAGGTCGAGGTGACCGTACCGCCGAGCGCGGTGAAGCCGGCTCTGGACGACTCCAGACATTCGGTCAGCCAACTCCAGGCGACGTCTGGCAAAAGAGGATCCCGGGCTATTTCATCGTCGACCTCGGCGGTCAGGAAGATCACAACGCGAAGAGTCCCATCCCAGGCCGCTACGCCATCTGGGTTGTGAAGCAAGATCAGTCGTCCGGACGCTGACTCCGGTCTGTCACCGCCCCACATGACCGAGGCGGACAACGCGTGGCTCCACGGCGCCAGCCGGGTCGGGGCCGGGAGTTCACCGAGTTCGATCTCGGGCCGGATGCGGACGACTGTGAGCTGTTCGAGCGCGGCCTGGAATGCAGCGGGGGCAATCTGGTCGGCCGAGGTGGTCATGGTCGGACCCTACGACGCGTCACCGACAGCACCCTGTCTCCCACGCCGGATCCGGTCAAAGCCAACGGTCGGTCCGGACCGGAAATGCCGCAGCGGTCGTGGTCGTCGGGTGCTGCACCGATGATCACGATCGCTGTCCCGGGCGCGGTGGCCCGTTACTCGGGCCGGGTCGGTTCCAGGCGAAGTGAGACGGAGTTGATGCACCAGCGTTCGTCCGTGGGGGTCTGGTAGCCCTCGCCGGTGAAGACGTGACCGAGGTGCGAGTCACACGTACCGCAGCGGACCTCGGTTCGCACCGAGCCGAAGCTGCGATCGGTCAGCAGCACCACGTTGTCGGCATCGGACGGTGCGTAGAAGCTCGGCCAGCCACAGTGCGACGGGAACTTGGCGTCGGAGCGGAACAGCTCCGCGTCGCAGGCCCGGCAGTGGTAGACGCCGGTGGTCGTGGTGTCGGTGTATTCGCCGGTGAAGGCCCGTTCCGTTCCTGATTCGCGGAGGACACGGTAGGCGGCCGGATCCAGCTCGGCCTTCCATTCGGCGTCGGACTTGACAACTTTTTGTGGGGCGTTCATACCGACAACGGTACCTGTGACCTGCCCGGGGCCCCAGGGTTCGACCCTTACCGTGCGCTGACGGGGAACCGTGCTCCCGGATCCCCGGAGTGTCACGGCGGACAGAGAGTTCCGCCGGCCGGCATCGTGCCCTGCAGCAAGTAGGCGTCCACGGCGGCGGTGACGCAACTGCTGGTCGGATAGCTCCCGTTGGTGCCGGACTGCCAGGTCAACAGCGTGGCCGAATCGAGCTGGGCGGTCAGCGAGCGCACCGCGGAATACGGGGCGACCGGATCGTCGACGGACCCCAGTACCAGGATCGGAGGCGCACCGGCCCCGGTGACCGCTGTCAATGCGCTCTCCGGCGCCGGCCACGAACCGCAGATCCCTACGCGGCCGATCAGGTACGGCCCGAACAGCGGCGCTCCGGCCCGCGCCGCCTGAGCGGCCGAGTTGACCGCCGTACCGCTGAGCCGCTGCGCATAGTCGTTGCACGCGTACACAACTCGGCCGGCCTGCTGCTGCTCGACGTTGTCCGTCCCGAGTGCGTTCTGCAAGACCGCGGCGATCGCGTCGACGTCGCCCTGCCGGGCCGAGCGCAGGGCGGTGGCCAGCTCGGGCCAGGTCGTCGGGCTGCCCAGCTGATCGACGAGGGCGAGCAGCACGCTCCCGCCGTTGATGCGCAGACCGTCGGAGCTCTCGGAGCCGGCATCCCCCAGGTGACTGACCAGCGCCCGGACGGCACCAACCGGATCCGTGCCCAGCGGGCAGCCGCCGGTGAACGTCTGACAAGCCGCACCGAAGGACACCAGCGACTTCTCGTTGGCGGCAGCTGCGGTGTTCGCCTGCTTGTCGGGGGAAAGCGAGGGATCGAAGGGGCCGTCGAGTACGGCTGCGCCGATCCGGCCCGGGTAGCGGTTCGCGTAGACGGCTGCGAGGGTGGCGCCGGCGCCGCGACCGACGATGGCGATCGTCTGCCGACCCAGCGCGGATCTGATGCTGTCCAGGTCGTCGGCAGCGAGGACCGTCGAATAGTCGGACAGGTCCGGGCCGACCATGTCGGAGCAGTCGAAGGTCAAGGTGCGGGCCAGGTCGGCGAGCTGCGTACCCGCCGCCGTCGTGGTGGGGTCCGCCCCGAGCGAGAGCAGATCGACCGAGCTGCGTGAGCTCACGCAATCGATCGGAACCGAATCACCCGTGCCCCGCACGTCCATCACGATCACGGCGTAGTGCCGCAGGATCTCGGCCGGCAGGGTGCCGGCGATGGAGGCCACCTGGTGGGTGCCGTTCTGACCTGGGTAACCGATGTCGACCACCAGCGGTGCTGCGTTCGAAGCGGTGTCGGTCGTGGTCGCCTTGACCACCGAGATGGACAGGCTCCCCGACCCGTCGTTGCCGTAGACCTTCGGTACCTCGACCTGGCCGCACTGCAGGGTGAAGCTGCGCCGGGTCACCGGGTCGGTCGAGGGAATTTCCGGCGGGCAGGGTGACCAGGTGATCGGGTCGGCGGTCTGGCCCGGGCCGCCCGGGCCGGTCGGCATGGTGCTCACCGTCGAATCGGGGGCCGAGACCCCGGCGGACGGGCCCGAGGTGGCCAGTTCCGGGCGGTTGGACGGTCCGATGGTGCAACCCACCAGCAGCGTGGTCAGCGCCAGGAACCCCACGAAGAGGGACGGTCGGGGGCGTTGCACGCCGGCCATCAGCGCCCGCTCCGGCGGTAGCGGGTGAACACCTGGTCGCCGTCCAGGTGCAGCGACTTCAGCTGCCAGGCGACGGGAGCCGGTAGCTCGATGTCCCCCAGGAGCGTGGTCGGTCCCGTTCCGAGTGTCATCGGGGACGTGGTGAGGCACAGCTCGTCCAGCAGCTGTGCGGCGATCAACCGGCCGAGTAGACCCGGGCCACCTTCGCAGTGCACGCGACGCAGGCCCATTTCGTCCAGGGCCGCGACCATCGCGCCGAAGTCGACCGTTTCGCTCCCGGCCTCGACCACAACGGCCGGGTAGTCCTGCATCCGCCGGGCGCCCCGGGTGGTGGTGATCACGATCGGTGGCCGTTCGGCGTCGGTGAAGATGCCCAGCTCGCGGTCCAGACCACCGCCGCTGATGACGGCCACTCGCGGCGCGTCCCCGAGTCCCCACCGCGCTCGCCTGGTTTTCCGGCCGGCATCCAGCCGGATGCCGCCGTAACCCTCGGCCCTGATCGTCCCGGCGCCGACCAGGAGCACGTCGGCGAGGTCGCGCAGGATCGCGAATATTCGCTGGTCGGACTCACTTCCCAGGCCAGCCGATTTTCCGTCCACGCTGGTCCCGGCATCGAGGGAGGCGACCATGTTGGCCCTGATGACCGGCCGCCGGTCGACCTCGGTCGGCCAGGCGTAACTCGCGGCGAGGGCGTCATCGTCGGGTGCATCGAGGTGGTCCGGATAGCAGCGCAGCACCGGCCCATCCCATCACGCCCGGATGTGGACGCCCTCCACGTCGACGGGTCGGTGGGCTGTGCGCCGGATCTCAGGGCGATCGGCATTCGGCGGGTCGGTCGGCCCCGCCGGGTTAACTAGGCTGCGGGATCGTGGCCACAGCTCATCTCGTCGACGTCATGCCGATCGTCAGTCCGGGTCAGCTGATCGAGGGGCTGGTACCGCCGCCCCGGTTCGACGCCGTCCGGTTCACCACCTACCGGCCGGATCCGGCCGAGCGGTCGCAGGCGGTCGCGCTGACCGAGTTGACGCAGCTGGCCCGGGTGATCGCGGATCCGCCGAAGAAGGGCTGGTTCCGGAAGTCGGCCGCGATCGCGCCGGCCGGCGTCTACCTCGACGGCGGATTCGGAGTCGGCAAGACGCACCTGCTGGCCTCGCTCTGGCACGCGGTACCCGGCCCGAAGGCGTACGGCACCTTCGTCGAGTACACCCACCTGGTCGGCGCTCTCGGTTTCGGCGAGACGGTGAAGCGGTTGTCCAACCACCGATTGCTGGCGGTCGACGAGTTCGAACTCGACGATCCCGGCGACACCATGTTGATGACCAGGCTGCTGGGCCAGCTCTCCGATGCCGGAGTTTTCCTGGCCGCGACCTCGAACACGTTGCCGGACAAGCTCGGTGAGGGCCGGTTCGCCGCCGACGAGTTTCGCCGGGAGATCCAGGGACTGTCGGACCGGTTCACCACGCTGCGGATCGACGGGCCCGACTTCCGGCACTCCGGACTGGCGGAGGCGCCATCGCCGATGACGGCCGCGGCGCTGCAGGCGGCCGCCGGGCACACCACCGGCGCCACCCTCGATTCCTTCGACGAGCTGACGGCGAAGCTGGCCAAGCTACATCCGTCGACGTATGGCACGTTGGTGGAAAACGCTACTGCCGTGCATGTTTCGGGCGTCCGGTCGTTACCCGATCAGGCCGCCGCGCTGCGCTGGGTGGTACTCATCGACCGGCTGTACGACCGCACCATCCCGGTTCGTGCCTCCGGCGTTCCGCTCGATGAACTCTTCACGCCGGAGATGCTGCGCGGCGGGTATCGGAAGAAATACCTCCGCGCCACCAGCCGAATCCTGGCTCTGGCCCGCGAGGGCAGCTGACTCTCCGCCGGACTCGTGGGACGTCGGCCGGACCGGTATAACGCGAGCGCTCCCGTCGCACCTTCGACGGGCATACGAGTGCTGCCCACGTCCTACGCGTACGCCGATGTCATCCGTGTGACGACCGCCCGATGGGCGAAAGACGCTCAGGCGGAGCGGAACTCGTCGATGACCGCGGCCAGCGTGTCGACGGCGTGGTCCAGTTCCTCGCGCGTGATGACGATGGGCGGGGCGAACCGCAGCGTGGTCTCGTGCGTCTCCTTGATGAGGATGCCGCGGCGGGCCATCTCCTCGCTGATCGCCCGGCCGGCCCCGACCTCGGGGGAGAGCTGGACGCCGGCCCAGAGCCCGCGGCCGCGGACGTCCGCGACTCCGTGACCGATCAGAGCGTTCAGCCGCGCGTGCAGATGTGCGCCGAGATCGGCTGCCCTGGCTTGCATCTCGCCGGTCGCCAGCAATTTGATGACGGCTCGGCCGATGGCGCAAGCCAGGGGATTGCCGCCGAACGTCGACCCGTGCTGTCCGGGCTGCAGCACGCCCAGCACCGAGCGTCGACCGACCACCGCGGATACTGGCATGATCCCGCCGCCGAGTGCCTTGCCGAGCGTGTAGAGGTCGGCCCGGACACCCTCGTGGTCCAGTGCGAGCAGGGACCCGGTGCGCCCGAGGCCCGACTGGATCTCGTCGGCGATGAACAGCACGTTGTGCTCGTCGCACAGCCGACGGACCTCGGCCAGATAGCCCGGCGGCGGCACCAATACGCCGGCCTCGCCCTGGATCGGCTCCAGCAGGATCGCCGCCGTGTTCGGGTTCATCGCGGAGGTCAAGGCCTCGAGATCGCCATACTTCACGCCGATGAAGCCGGGGGTGTAGGGGCCGTAATCGGCGGTCGCCACCGGGTCGTCGGAGAAGGAGATGATCGAGATCGTGCGGCCGTGGAAATTGCCGCCCGCGGTGATGATCTGCGCCTGGTTCTCCGGGACACCCTTGATGCGATAGGCCCACTTCCGGGCCACCTTGAGGGCAGCCTCCACGGCCTCGGCCCCGGAATTCATCGGAAGAACCATCTCGGTGCCGGTCAACTCGGCCAACTCCTGGCAGAACAGTCCCAGCTGATCGTGGTGAAAAGCCCTGGAGGTCAACGTCACCCGGTCCAACTGCTGCTTCGCTGCGGCGATCAGCGCGGGGTGCCCGTGGCCGAAGTTGAGAGCTGAGTAACCGGCGAGCATGTCGAGGTAACGCTTGCCCGTCACATCGGTCACCCAGGCGCCCTCGGCCTCGGCGATGACGACGGGCAGCGGGTGGTAGTTGTGGGTACACCAGGTGTCGTCGAGCTCGAGATAGAACTCGGTGTCGTGCCTGGTGGGAGCGCTGGTCACGGAGTGGCTCTCTTCTGCTGGGTCGACCTCCTGCCGGGTCGACTGGCCTGTCCATGAGAGTACGGGGGCCTGACTCGCAATATCAGCGGCCACACGACCGAGCAGGGTGCGAATTCATGCGCAGTCCGGTGGCCCTGCACTCGAACGTTGTTCACGATTGCACCGAATGACCGCAGGCACCGCCGGCCACCCGGAATGCACCGAATGACCGGGCACGCCGCGGACCTTCGCTGCGCGTCGGCGTGGTACGTGGGAAAGTGATCCATGGCATCCAAGAAGTCAACCGCGAAGAAGTCGGGGCCGAAGAAGAACGCAGCCCCGGGTAGATCGGCCGGCAAACCCCGCAGGCCGGCGAAGAAGTCGACCCGGCATGCCGGCGTGCGCCTCGAGGTGGTGGAAAAGGTGGCCGCAGAACAGGACAGCACCGCGAAGGCGTTGCTCTTGCCCGACGGCCTGGTGGATCTGCGGTCGATCAACAGTGCGGGCACCCCGGTCGGGCCAAAGGACAAAGACGAGGCCAAAGCGGCGATGCTCGAGCTCGGTGCGGAACTCGCTGTGCTGCAGGAGAAGTTGGTCGCCGAGGCAATCCGTGGCGGACGCCGGCGGATTTTGCTGATCCTCCAGGGCATGGATACCTCCGGAAAGGACGGAGTGGTCAAGCATGTTCTCGGCCTGGTGAATCCGGCCGGCGTGCATCTGTCCTCCTTCAAGAAGCCCACGGCGGAGGAGTTGGCCCACGACTTTCTCTGGAGAATCAACAACCAGGTGCCGCTGGCCGGCCAGATCGGTGTCTTCAACCGATCGCAGTACGAAGACGTGCTGGTCGTCCGGGTGCACGATCTGGTGCCCAAGGAAGAGTGGTCGAAGCGGTACGCGAAGATCAACGAGTTCGAGCGTCGGCTGGTCCGCCAGGGCACCGTGGTGGTCAAGTGCTTCCTGCACATCTCGAAGGACACCCAGCGCGAACGGCTCCTCGCCCGGCTGGACGATCCGACCAAGTACTGGAAGTACAACCCTGGTGACGTCGACGAGCGGGAATACTGGGCGGACTACCAGGACGCCTACGCGGAGGCCCTGCGCCGTTGCAACACAGTGGGCGCCCCGTGGTTCGTCGTGCCCTCGGACCGCAAGTGGTACCGCAACTGGGCGATTGCATCCTTGCTCTTGGAAACCCTGCGCAAGCTCGACCCGCAATACCCGCCGGCCGACTTCGACGTCGAGCACGAGAAGCAGCGGCTCGCGGAGTCCTGATCGGAGGCCATCGGTGGGAGCCTCTCGGCCGCTCCGGCATCGGGGACCGACCCAGGCGACGGCACAATGGATCGGTGACGTCGACTCCATTGCGCTGGACGATCCTGGTTCCGGTCAAGGACACCACCCGCGGCAAGAGTCGCATCGCGCTGCCCGAGGCCGACCGGGCCCGGTTGGCCCTGGCGATGGCGATGGACACGGTGACGGCGGCCGCCCAGTGCGGGTTGGTGGTGGCCGTGGTCGAAACCGAGGGTGATGCCGCAGCGCTGGCCTCGTTGCCGGGGGTGGTCGCGCATCGCACCAGCGTGACCGGATTGAACGAATCGATCCTGGATGGCGTCAAGGCCCGGTCGGGACCGACCATCGCCGCGGGCGGCGACTGGACCGCCGTCCTCCCGGGCGATCTGCCCGGATTGGACGCCGCGGAGCTCTCCCTCGTGCTGGGGCGTTGTGCGGCACATCGATTTTCGGTGGTGCCGGACCATCAACGGGTGGGTAGCACCCTGCTGGCCGCCACGGAGGTGGCCGCGCTCCGGCCGCAGTACGGATCGGATTCGTTCCGGCGACACCAACTCGCGGGCGCGGTGCCGATCGACCTTCCGGACGGTTCGAGCCTGCGGTGGGACATCGACACCGTCGCCGACTTCGGTTCCCGGCTGGGCCCGTTCAGCGCAGCGGTCCTTGCCTGACCCGCACCATCGGCCCGGCGGGCCACCTCCGCGGTGTTACCTTCGGAATGTGTACCGCAAATTCCTCCGACCCGGATGGATCGTCGGGCACCTCCTTGTCGTCGTCGCGGTGCTGGTCTGCCTCCGGTTGGGCCTGTGGCAGTGGCATCGGACACACGAAGCCACTGGCACCGTGCAGAACCTGGGCTACACGATCCTCTGGCCGGTCTTCGGAGCGGCCTTCATCTACATGTGGGTTCGGTTCCTGCAGTTGGAGCTCACCAAGGACGCCGAGGACGACGCTGAACTGACGGAGATGGCAGCCGGCGAAGGTACACAGTCGCACGACGACCCGTCCGGTGTGACGCACGACTCGGTCTCCGCAGGCGAATCCGTCGAACCCGGCCGACCGGGTGACACCGAGAGCACCTCGACGGGAGCGGACGCGTCCGAGGTCGCGGGCGTGGTCGGGGCTTCCCCGACCACAGAAGGTGTCGTCGACGACCGGGGGGAGCCGGTCCCGTCCGCTGCCGCCGTGTCTCACACGGTCTCGCGGCGACCACCGTCACGGGGCTACACGGTCGCAATATCGACGGTCGGCGACGACAATGATGAGGAAGATCCGGAACTGGCCGCGTACAACCGTGCACTGGCCGCCTTGGCCGAAAAGGACCACCGCCGTGCCCGCTGAACCAGCATCTGCAGACTCCGTCCCCCGTGCCGCGGTCCCACCGCCGCCGATGCCACCCAAGGTGGAGGCCGCTCTGGGCCGCTACCGCATCGCGGCATTCATCGTCGGCTATGCGTTGATCGTGCTGTGCGTCACCATCGTGTTGAAATACGTCTTCGACGTCGACCAGGCAGTGGCGATCTGGGGCCCGATCCACGGAGTGCTCTACATCGGTTATGTACTGCTGACCTTCGATCTGGCCTACAAGGACCGGTGGTCCCTGGTGGGTCTGCTCGGCGTCCTGGTCGCGGGCGTGATTCCCGGGATCTCGTTCGTCGCCGAGCGCATCGTGCATCGCAAGGTCGTTGCCCGCCAGAAGGTTTGACAACAAGGCCTAGGCGTCGACGAGCAATCCGCGGATGGGCCCGATCAACCGCTCGGTGCGGCGGGAGACCGCGGCCAGCCTGCTGACCCGTCGATCCGGTGGGAGATCGGCGCGCACACGCTCCAGCTGCTCGTCGGCAACAGGTTTCCAGATGGTGTCGACCACAGTCGCAGGATCACCGTCTATCTCGCTGACGTAGCGCTCCAGATGTTCGGCCCACAGGCGCAACCGAGTGCTGCGGGCGAGTCCGGGATCCATCGTCAGGATGTTGACCTCGGTGTCGTTGAACAGCGAATGTTCGTTCAGGTTGGCCGAGCCGATGGTCAGCCAGTTGTCGTCGATGATGCCCACCTTGGCGTGGACGTAGAGTCCGTCGACCCGCTCGCCGTCGTGGGCGTTGATCGTGGCCGGCAACAGGCGCCCCGCGTCGTCGTCCGCGTCGAGCAGTCGGCCGAGTTGACCCCGCGTGGTGTCGGCGCCGTTGCTCGGTCGCGCCGGCAGCACCAGTACCATCCGGAAGTCCGGACGAGGCGGGTGACGGAGCTTGTCGATCAACACCTCGACGACCTCGGTCGACCACAGGAACTGGTTCTCCAGGTAGATCAGGTGCTCGGCCGAGCGCAGTGCCCGCAGATAGGCGTCGAGGATGCTGAACTCCCCGCGCTCGGCGAACTGGTACGTCTGCTCCGGCACCGTGCGAAGCAGTTGCACGGTCACCTGGCCGGCGCTGGGTTGTACGGCGGGCGCCGGCAGTTCGACGTGCGCCACCTCCTGCCAGCGGTCGCGGAAGTGCTGGGCGACGTCGGCGACGATCGGGCCGCGCAGTTTCGTAGCGACGTCGTGCCATCCGGTTGCGCCGCGCGGCGGGTGCACCGTGCGGTCCCAGCGGTCGCCGGCCAGGTCGGACAGGTCGATGCCGCCGACGAACGCCACCTCGTCGTCGATCACGATGACCTTCTCGTGGTGGCAGTGCAGGGTCCGTTCCCGGGCGTCCAGGACACACTGGACCAGTCCGTTCTCGGTGAGTTCGGCCCGGACCGACTTCATCGCGCTCCGGGTGGGTTGGAACATCGGCAACGGCGGTCCGGCCCACAGCAGGACGCGGACGTCGACCTGTCCCGCGAGTCGGCCGAGTAGTTCCTTGAGGCTCGGCGTGCCCTCGTCCCGTCGCATCCGGAAGTGCGGTGCCAGATGCCAACCGGCGATATGGATGTGCGAGGTCGCCGCGAGCATGGCCTCGTACATCGCCGCCAGGGCATCGTCACCGTCGATGAGTACCTCGACGGCGTTGCCCGATCGCGGACGGCGCGGTCCCGGTACCCAGAGGTCCGGCGGCCCCGCGGCAGGTTCCAGGACGGCGCGGTGACCCAATTTCGTCAGCCGCCGGCGGTGGTGTCCCTGCACGATACGTTCCAGCCGATCCCCGGCGAGGTCGTCGAGGTGGTCGATCATGGCCGGCCGGCTCTCATGCAGTCCTCGCGAGCATCGTAGTCGTGGGCCACCACCATAGAGCCCGAGCGCAAGCGGCCCGATGGCAGGTATCACCCTGGTTGGGGGATGAGCGAGACGCCCGTGGAGGATAGCTTCTGATGAATCGGTGCCAGCCGACGCAACGAAAGGAACTTTTCAATGACTTCCAGGCCCTACAGCGACCCGCCGTTGTCCAAGGGAAAGGCGGCGTGGGCTGTCGGGCTCACCGCGATGGCCGGGTTCTTCCTGCTGCTCTCCGGCGCCTTCCAGGTCTTCGAGGGCCTCGCCGCCGTGGTCAAGGGCGACTTCTTCGTGACGAAGGCGAACAACACGTATGCGCTCAGCGTCGGCGCCTGGGGCTGGATCCATCTCATCATCGGAATCATCGCGGTGGGAACGGGTGCCGCGCTGCTGGCCGGTCGGACCTGGGCCCGCATCGTCGGCATCATCCTGGCGTTCCTGAGCGCGATCTCGAACTTCATGTTCATCCCGTACTACCCGCTCTGGGCGATCTCCATCATGGTCCTGGACGTCGCGGTGATCTGGGCCCTGACGAACTACGACCGGGCCGAGACGGTTCGGTAGTCAGCTGTAGCAGTGCGGAGGGGCGGCCGGCTACTCCGGCCGCCCCTCGGCGTTAGCATCGGCATTCATCGGACAGATCCCTTCGCTGTTGCCGGGATTTGCGGGCCCGGTAACAGCACTCAGGATGTCTTGGGGTGTCGTGACCAGGCGAAACAGTACAGGCCGTAGCAGGCGAGCCCGAGTGCCATCAGAGTCAACAGGTAGGGGCCGAACGGCTGTTCCCGCAGGGTCCGCAGGGCGGCGTCCATGCCGCCGGCCTTCTTCGGATCGAAGGTGATGGCCGCGACGATGAACAGCACCCCGACGATGCCGAGCACCACACCCTTTGCGATATAGCCGATCTGCCCAAGTCTGAGGACACCGGCGGAGACGCCGCCATCGAGTTCCTCGGTGAACTTCTTGCAGATCCCGCGGTAGACCAGCCGCCCGCCGATCACGATCACGACAATTCCGATCACGATCACCAGCACCCGGCCGAACGACTGGGACAGGAGCTTGGCCGTCAGGGTTTGCTCACTGGAGTTGCTCGACTTGCTGGACGACGCCCCTGCGGCCGTCGTCGCAGCGCTCGTGCCCAGTACGAGATAGGTGATCGCGCGCCCGACCGAACCCAGGCGTTTCATGGTGCGCTTGCGCTTCTCGTCGATCTCGCGATAACCCCAGATCGCCGCGAACGCCTGCCAGAGGGTGAGGACGAAAAGGCCGACGGCGGTGATCCACACCAGCACGTCACCGGCCGGATTCGAGGCCAGTTGCCGGAACGCTCCCTGCTGGGAGGCCTGCTGACTGCTGCCGGTCCAAGCCAGATCCACCGCGATCCAGGCGACCAGGAGGTGGATGAAGCCGAAGACGATGAGTCCGACCATCACCAACCGGGCGAAGGTCTTGCTGTTCTCGACCTGTTGCCCCGTCTGTTCCGCCTGGTCGCCTGCACTTTTGGCCTTGGCTTCGGCACGGCCTGTCCCACTCATCTCGGGCGGACTCCTCATGTCGGATCGGGGGTCGGGTGGTACCAGCCGGGCCGCCGATCCAGAAGGAATCGACGGCCCGGGTCTTTCAAGAGGGACAGCTCAATGCTGCTGGTCAGTACCACATCTTGCGGCCGCCGACGGCGCGGCCGGTAGCCCCCAGCAGGGCAAGGATGGCCCCGACGACGACCAGGATGATGCCGATGGTCCACAAGATCGGGATGGCGGCGACGAAGCCGACGATCAAGAGGATGACTCCGAGGATGATCATGCGTGTCCTTCCGTTGGCACCGGCAGGAGATGTCCTGCCCGTGAATGGATCTCGGCAGTCGGTCACCCGGTTCTCGGTGTGACCGACAGCTGGTTGCGGCAGTGTGGACCCCGACAGCCCGGACACTTCCGGCCCTTCAGTAGCCGGTCACGTCCTTGATCAAACGTCGGCGATGGAGTTCACGGCCGAATATCCGTTTTGTGGAATTCGTCCCGCGAAAATAGGATGCTCACCGCATTCGCCTGACTACAGCGCGCCCTGCGCGGTCGTACCGGCAGGCCGGGGCTCGTACACCTTCACGACGCTGTCGCCGGCCAACTTGCCGTCCAGCTTGGGACGCATGTCGGCCAGGGCGGCGCCCCGGGCATGGGCCTGTAGAGCCTCTGCACTGGTCCACTTCTCGATCATCACCAGGCTGTCGGCGTCCTCGTGCAGGGCGTACAGCTCGCAACCCTCGTCCTCGGCGTGAACGCGACCGATCACCCCTTCGTAGAGTGCGAGCACCTCCGCACGGTGCTCGGGAAGCGGGAAGATGGTGGCGACTACGACGACGGTCATGTGGTGCCTCGTTTCGGGCGAATGCGGCGGGGCAATGGGGGTCTCATCGAAACACACCCTCAGGTCAGCCCACGACGGCCGGGAGCTGTCGTTCGCCGCCGACGGACGGCACCTTCAGCGCAGTGGCGCTGTCCAGACCACGCGACGCAGTCGTCGATCGCCGTGCGGGGCCATGTCGACGACCGCTGCCTGCCGGAGGTCCAACAGATCGCCGTCCGACACCGAAGCCGATCGGGTCCGCGTGACGTGGGGCCGGTACCCGAGGCCGGTGAATTCCGGATGGTCGAACGCTGCGCCAGCCTCGACCAGGGATCGGCGCAGCGCTTCGTGGAGCCCGACCAACCTCGCCGAGGCTTCGATGACGGCCGCCGGACGGTTCATCGTGCGACCGAAACCCTCGCTGTGGCCGGCCCGGACCGAGAGAGGAGAGTGTGCCGCGACGATCGGCGTCACGGCGGCGACCGCCGTTTCGAGCGAGTCGATGTCGAACGTGGGGGCCACCGTGAGGTGTAACGGCCATTCGCGCAGGGTGAAACCGCTGCCCACGTCCAGTGGCTGGAGCGGTAGGACGACCACCAGACGGGGCACGGCACGATCCGATCAGGTCGCGTCGAAGTAGAACCAGCGGCCCTGCTCGCGCACGAAGCGGCTGAACTCGTGATGGGTCCCGGACGTCACCGGTGTCCCGTCGGCGCCACCTTCGAGGTAGGCCGCCGTGAACTCCACCGTTCCTTCGGAATCGAGGAGGCCTCCACGGGTCCGCCCGACGATCTGCAGGTCGGTCCAGCGAAGTCCAGGGTCCAGGTCGACGGTCGACGGCCGAGTCGAGACGTGCCATGTGTCCAGCAGGTAGGTCGCGTCGCCCACCGCGAACGCGGCGTAACGGGAGCGCATCAGACGCTCGGCGGTGGGTGCCACGGCGGTCCCGCGGTGGAAACGGCCGCAGCACTCCGCGTAGGGCAGCGTGCTCTGGCACGGGCACGGGGTGGTCATCCGATCAGTCTTCCATCGACCGGCGGACGACCCGCGGCCCCGATCGACCCCCGCCGCACGGTGGTCCCGATGGTCCGTCGCGCCCGGCGTGATGGGCGAGATGGGATCAGTAGGGTTACGACCATCATGAAGAGCATCGGTTTCTTGTCTTTCGGGCATTGGTCGCCATCTCCGCACTCGAAGACCAGGTCGGCATCGGACGTCCTACTGCAGTCGGTGGATCTCGCGGTCGCTGCAGAGGAACTGGGGGCGGATGGGGCGTACTTCCGAGTGCACCACTTCGCCAACCAGCTCGCGTCGCCGTTCCCGTTGCTCGCGGCAGTCGGTGCCCGCACCAGCCGGATCGAGATCGGCACCGGCGTGATCGACATGCGCTACGAGAACCCGTGGTACATGGCCGAGGATGCCGGCTCCGCCGATCTCATCTCGGGTGGCCGGCTGCAGCTCGGCATCAGCCGGGGATCACCCGAGCAGGTCGTCGACGGCTATCGGTACTTCGGGTACGAGCCGGCCGACGGAGCGGACCATGCCGACCTCGCGCGTGAACACACGAGAGTCTTCCTCGATGTGCTCAGAGGCGAGGGCTTTGCCCAACCCAATCCGCGGCCGATGTTCGCCAACCCGCCAGGGCTGCTGCGGATCGAGCCGCACTCACCCGGACTGCGCGAGCGGATCTGGTGGGGTGCCGGCACCAGGAAGACGGCGGAGTGGACCGCGGAGCAGGGGATGAACTTGATGAGCTCAACCCTGTTGAGCGAGGACACCGGGGTGCCGTTCCACCAGCTGCAGGCCGAGCAGATCGAGCGCTTCCGCAAGGCCTGGGCGGATGCCGGCCACGTGCGCGAGCCCCGAGTATCGGTCAGCCGCAGCATCTTTCCGATCGTCGACGACCTGGACCGGGCGTACTTCGGTCGTGCGGGCGGTAGCGAGGACCAGGTTGGTTACCTCGACGGCGGGAAGGCTCGTTTCGGGAAGACCTATGCCGGGGAGCCGGACCGACTCATCGAGCAGCTGGCCGGGGACGCAGCGATCGCGGCTGCCGACACGTTGTTGCTGACGATTCCGAACCAGCTCGGGGTGGACTACTGCGCCCACGTTCTCGACGCCGTGCTGACCGAGGTGGCCCCGGCACTCGGCTGGCGCTGAGTGGGCTGCGTGGGGTGGTGACATCGTTTGCCGAACGGGCTCCGTCATCAGCGAACTCATCGAGTAGAGCGGAGGCTCTCGACATCAACTCGACGCGGTGATCAGGTGAAACGTGGTGGGCGATACAGGGATTGAACCTGTGACCTCTTCCGTGTCAGGGAAGCGCTCTCCCGCTGAGCTAATCGCCCGGGCATGTGCTGCTCGGCCGCACCGGCTGGGCCGGGGCGTCGGAAGATCCATCGGGTTCGGACCTACCTGGTGGAACTGGTACCGCACTGTTCGTCCAACAACGCTCGTCCAACTGCGCACTCGTCCAACGAGGTGGGAACGGGATTCGAACCCGTGTACACGGCTTTGCAGGCCGTTGCCTCGCCTCTCGGCCATCCCACCGAGCAAGGCCATCCATCAAGCAGATGAGAGCCTGCATCGAGCGAACGACGGGATTCGAACCCGCGACCCTCACCTTGGCAAGGTGATGCGCTACCAACTGCGCTACGTTCGCACGCTCCCCGAGAAGTGAGAAGCTCCTGATGGTGCAAGCTCTTCGCGTCCCTGGGTGCGATTGGAAACTCTAGCCGACGGACAGGCCTGCTCCAAACCGGCGACGGTAAAAACCGGGCGGCCCGTGGATCCACCCCTCGGTCGAGGATCCTCGGGCCGGCCCGGTCAGCTGTGGGGAGCGCCCGGCAGTTGCAGGTCGTCCAGCATGGCGATCTCCTGGTCGAGATCGAAGTGATCGAGCTCTGATCCGAGTGGGACGGCCGCGAGCATTTCCTCGGCGAACGTGCTCAGCGGCTCTGGATCGGCCAGCAGGCGGGCGCGGCCGGCAGGGGAGTTGAGCTCGAAGACCACGCCGTCATAGGTCGGGAAGATCTGCACGTCGCCAGTGCCGGCCGGGATGCTGATCCCGCCGATCAGCAGCTCGCGAGAGAAGACCCACTCGACCGCCTGTGAGGACGCCACCGAGAAGACAACGCGGACCGCATAGGGGTCCCGGCTGTGATAGGTCAGCTCGGCTTCCACCGCCACGTACGCCGTGTCGGTCACCAGAGTCATGCTCGCCGTGGCGGTTACCGAGAGGTTACGTAGGGCGGTGGGCTGGAAAGCCATCTTCGTGCTCCTGTTCGAATCTGGGCCGGCCTGGCGACGTCCGGCTGGTCTGCATGTCTTCTTGTTCGTCGCCAGTGAGACGAGGGGTTCTGTCCGGCATCACGCGGGTTTGCCAACTTCACCCGATTGGGCTAATCGGCATGGGAGACGGGCTGGATCGACGGCCGATCGGCAGTCTGTTGCCGGGTCGGGGCGGGGGCGCACATCGGGTATCGTGATGCCTGCACATTGGTTGGGTGCATCCGTGGGCCCGAGGGCCTGCGGGCGATTAGCTCAGTGGGAGAGCGCTTCGTTCACACCGAAGAGGTCCGGGGTTCGAAACCCCGATCGCCCACCATCCTCAGCGCGGTCAGAGCCGGTTCCGAGAGTTTCGGGATCGGCTCTTCTGCTGTCCACGTCGACGACCTCTGCCGGACGGTCTGGGCTGCGGCCCGCCGGGCCCGCCCACCGGGCGGGTGGACCTGTGAATTCTTGGGTGGACCAGTCGACCAGTGGACCCGGTGGTGCCGCGTGCGACGAGTTCAGCGGGCATCGTGACGGCTCGGTCGGCTTCTGCGCCGCGGAGCAGGGCAAGGAGCAGGTGCACGGCGCGGGTTCCTTGTGCCTAGGTGGGTTGCCGGCCGGTGGTCGGGTCGGTGAGCGCGGCCAACGGGTGGTCATCGATCCCGATGATGGGCCTGCTCGAAGTGGCCGACCTGCCAGGCGAGGGCCTGCGTGACCCGGCGTGGGACGAGCCCGGGCACGCCCGGACAGGCCACGACGGCGCCCGAATTCACCGGCCGCGGCACCGGTCCGGGCAGCTCCTACGGATTCGGCGAGAACGGCGCCCGGCTATCCCACATCACGTTGGTTCGCCGATAGCTCCGTCGAAGCCCAGGACGGCGCGCTCGGCAGCACCTCAGCGATGCGCAGAAGATGCTCTCGCCACCGCCGAGTGCCACCTGAGGGCCTCTGCTCCGGCCTGGGTCGCCCACCCGACAGCGCGTCAGTGGGGCGCCGGGTTCGGTGCGAGCACGATGTCGAACCGCACTCTGGCCCAGCTGCCCTCGATCACTCTGCCGCCTGGTATCGGTTCGTCCGCCAGCGGGTGCTCGAACTTCTTGATGAGCGAGTCCTTGACCCCGAAGACGCTATCCGAATCGAGCAACTGATCACCACTGACGAAGATGTGCGTGACCAAGGTCCGACACCCGGCCGCACTCACCATGAAGTGAAGATGTGAGGCACGCATGGGTGAGCGACCAACAGCTGCCAGCAATGAGCCGACCGGGCCGTCGTCAGGAATGGGATACGGAGTCGGAGTCACGCCCCAGAATGAATACCCACCGGCCGCATCGGTCAACAGATAACCTCGGGCCGCAGTCCGATCATCGCCGTACTGAACGTCGTAGAAACCCTCCGCATCGGCCTCCCACACCTCGATCCGGGCTCCCGACAACGGACGGCCCGTCGCATCGGTCACCGAACCGTGCACCCAGCAGGGCTCACCCGTAGCGCCGCCGGCGATGTCACCCCCGAGTTCGACGTGCGGCGCGTCCTGCACGAAGAACGGGCCGAAGACGGTCGCTTCGGTTGCCGCGCCGTAGGCCTCGTTGTTGATGGCAACGGTCTGCATCGAGGCACCCAGGACGTCGGACAACAGCACGAATTCCTGGCGCCGGGCATCGGTGATGTGACCAGTGGCCGTCAAGAAGTCGATCCCCTGCTGCCACTCCCGCTCGGTCAACCGCACCTCACGGAGAAAAGCGTGCAGGTGCCGGGTGAGGGCTTGCATCACCAGCTTCAGGCGAGCGTCCGGTGCTCCATCGAACGAGGCCAGGACGCGTTCGATCAGCTCCTGCTCACGCTCGGTCTGCTGAGCGTCAACTTGACCGGTCACAGTGGATCGGCCTCCCTCCAGGTTGCGTTCGGTCATTACTCCTGATCTCCCCAGGGTTGGTCGAGCAGAGCCGCCCTGGCCAAGTCCGGGCCGAGCCGGACCAAATCCCACACCTCGTGGTCGAAGCGGCGTCTCATCAGCAGCTACCGGCCCAGAATGGCACAGAGCACCGTGAGGAGCTCCTGCGCCGGGTCGACGGGCATACTGGCTGCGCGCCAAGCGATGTGCTTGTCCGGACGGACCAGGATCGCCCCGTCCTCAGCGATCTCGCGTAACCGGGACCAGTCGAAGTAGAGGTCGGTGACGTCCTGGCCCGGACCGATGACGATTGCTTCAACCGGTACGCCTAATTCCGCGGCCACTTGGTCGGCCGCGGACACCCAACCCTGTCCCGTAATACCGGTGAGCAGGGTGAACCTGGTGATCGGGGCGAGGTCGTGGGTGGAGAGCTTGCTGGTGTTGGTCCCCACCCATGCGTGCGGCAGTCGCGAACCGGGCACCGTGGAGGCCTGGTAGTAGAGCTCCGGGTCTCTGGTCGGAACCGGCTTTTCCGATCCATCGGAGACTATGGCCGATGAGACGTAGAACTGGCCGAGTTCTACTCCGTGGGCATTGAACTCGTAGTTCTTGATCTCCATGGCCTCGACGATCGCGGCCCTTTTGGCTGCCCCGGCGGGGGTGTTCGCCTTGCGTTCCTCGATCTGGTCGATCATCTCCGCTTCGGAGCGAGCGGTGGTCACTCCCAGGGCGTCGAACAGCTGCCCGAATTCGCGGCCGGACTTGTTGGCGCGCATGACGATCTGGTGCGCTACCGGGGCTCGCTCCACACTGTAGGTGTCCAACAGAGAGGCCTCTGCGCGACCTTGCAGGACGGCCGCGAGCTTCCAGGACAAATTGTAGGAATCTTGGATCGAGGTATTCGAACCAAGACCATTGCTCGGCGGATGGCGGTGGATGGCGTCGCCGGCGCAGAAAACCCGACCCGCCTGCAGATGGGTCGCGTACATCTCGTTGTTCCCCCACAGCGACGAGCCGGTGATCTCCACGTCCAGATCGGGCAGTCCCAGCAGGCTCCGGACGATCCTGGTCGCCTCTGCCGTATCGACAACCGGTGCGGGGCCTTTGATGTCGTAGCCCCAGACGATCAACCACTCATCCCAGGGACGTACCATCCTGACCAGCCCTGCACCAATTCCACCGACGTTCGAGCCCGGTTGGATCACCCAGTACAACACCGACGGGCGATGTCCCACATATGCGGAGATGTCGGCTTTGAAGGTGATGTTCATGGATCCCGCGATGTCCATCTCACCCTGCATCGGCAGGTCGATGTGCGCAGCGACTGCCGACCTGGCACCGTCGGCGCCGATCAGATACTTCGCTCGGATGACGTAGACAGAGCCGGTCAGGCGGTCGCGGACTGTCACGTCGACCCCGTCGGGATCCTGCTCGTGGGAGAGGTACTCGGTCGAGAATCGGGTCTGGGTACCGCGGGCGGTCGCATTGCGGACGAGGATCGGTTCCAGGAAGGTCTGCGGGATGTCACAGGTCAGAGAGGGCGAAGCCAGACGGTAGTCGGCCTCTCGGGCCGGGTGCGTACCCCAGGTGAAGATCCGGCCGATCTCCTCACCGGCGATCGAGGTGCAGAACACGGTGTCACCGATCAGCTCGTGCGGCGTCGCATCGGCCAACACCTGCTGTTCGATACCGACGTCCCGGAAGATCTCCATGGTGCGCTGGTTGGTGATGTGCGCTCGCGGCGTATTGGCCGTCCACCGATACTTGGTGATCATGATGTTGGCCACGCCAAGGGTTGACAGGAACAGAGCAGCGGACGAGCCCGCTGGGCCCGAACCGACGATGAGCACATCGGTGGTCACCGTTGCCGTGGTCGGCAGTTCCGTCTCGGTCAGTCCGTCGTCAAAGGCCACCGTGTCGTTGAATGCCGCCGTGTCGTCGAATGTTGCCATCAGAAACTCACCTTTCGAACCCAGGGTTTCGCGGGCCTGGGTGGGGGATCCCCATCCTTGCCGATGCATGGGGCTGTTGGTCCATCGGATCGACCGCACATGGCCGAATTGAGCAATCCGATGCGGGCAGATACCGGTCGGGCGGAGAACCAGGTACGACGACCTGCGTAGCATCCGAGGCCGTCACCCGCGCCATCACACCGCGGTCATCGCGGCTGTTCGAAACCCAACGGCATGAACCCGGATTCCGTGAGACCGTACCCTTCCAGGTTTGCGCGAGGAAGTGGATGATCCGTGAGCACCACCATGGAGCGGATGCCCAGGTCGGCCAATACCTGGGCGCCGGTTCCGTAGTCGCGCCGGTCGAACCCGGCTGCCGGTGAAGGCAGATCCGAGCCAGAGTCCTGCAGTTCGTAGGCTTGTAACGTCTGCAGCAAGCTCAGCCCGATGCCCTCGTGCCCGCGGATGTAGAGCACCACCCCCCGGCCTGCCTCGCCCACCGTGGCCAGAGCCTTCTGCAACTGCGGCCCGCAATTGCAGCGCAGCGAGCCGAACGCATCGCCGGTCACGCATTCTGAATGCACCCGTACGAGTACGTCTGTCCCATCACCGATCTCACCGAGCACCAGCGCGAGAAACTCGCGGCCGGTCACTTTTGAGCGGTAGGCATGCACCTTGTACTTGCCCTGGGGCAACGGCATGTCGGCAACCGCGATCGGTTCTACCTGCTGCTCTCGCATCAACCGGTACTCGATGAGCTGCGCAATCGAGATCAACGCCAGGTCGTGGGCATCGCAGAAGACGCGCAATTCCTCGGTACGCGCCATCTCCAGCGGCTTGTTCTCGCTGACGATCTCGCACAGCACGCCTGCTGGGGGCAGCTTCGCCAACACCGCGAGATCGATGGCGGCTTCGGTGTGACCTGGCCGTGTCAGCACTCCGCCGTCGCGGGCTCGCAACGGAACCACATGCCCAGGACGACTGAAGTCAGCCGACGAAGCGCTCGGGTCCGCGAGCTGCCGGATGGTGAACGCCCGATCCGCCGCGGAGATCCCGGTACTGCCGACATCTTTGGCATCCACAGTGACGGTGTATGCGGTCCCGCGCGGATCTTGGTTCACCCGTGACATCGGAGGCAAATCCAGCCGATCGGCTTCGGCCTCGGTCACCGGGGCGCAGATGTATCCGGACGAATAGCGCACGGTGAACGCCACCACACCCGGGGTGGCGAGTGCCGCAGCGAAGATGATGTCGCCTTCGTTCTCCCTGTCCTGGCTATCCACCACGACCACGGGGCGACCGTCGGCCACCTCCGCGACGGCGAAGTCGATGCTGTCCAGGCCGCACTCGCCGGATCGGGCCCGCGGCACCGCATGGGTTCGCTCCGGCAGTAGCCCGGGTGTGGAATCCGAAAGTACCGACACGACTACTCCTCTCCGTTGCATGGGGCATCAAGCGTTCACTCGAGCAGCGGATGCTCGGGTGCGCGCACCTTCTAAGAAGCGCCGTCCTCCAGCGCCGGTCCGCCTCCGCCGGCCAGGGCATCGCAACCGATGAACAAGCGAGCAAAGCGCCAGAAGCCGTCCGCTTCCTTGCGGAGTTCACCGCGATAGAGGACGGAGGTCTGTATCACATAGCCGTTCTCGGCTTTCGGAACGATGCCGTAGGCAATCGCTATCGCCTCCGATGGTGACAAGGACTCGATCAAGACGTTGGTCATGCAGTGGCGACGTTGCCCGGTCAGGTGCGGGATGTTGGAACCGAGTCGCGCTTCGACCTGAGTTCTGCCCTGGACTGTGAAGTCCGGCACGGCCGACCCGACTCCATACTCCAGCAACACATCGTCGGTCAGAACCGATAGCAGGACATCCACACGATTCTCGTCATGCGCGATTGCCCACCGGTCGAACGCTTCATGAATCAGCAGGCGGTCGAGCACCTGCTCCAAGCTCGCCGCAACGGAGCCCAGGGGCCTGGGGTCGATCAGCCCCCCCTGACTCGCCCAGAACCTCGGCGGGAACGTGTCCTGAGCGGCCGGCGTCGTTGATGCGTTGCTCATACTGATGCGCTCCTTGCATTCGGACGGTGGACCGGCTGCGTGCGTCTGAATTACCAGATGGCAGATACGTTCTGCGGGGCAGCTCAGTCGCGCGGGACCACCACCGTTCTCCCTTGAACGGCTGGGCACAGTATGAGGGCGTGAACTGCCCGTCCGTCCGCGATGGCGGAAATGAGAATGCCTCCGAGTTCTCATTTCGGCCATCCGCCGCCGCCACCTTGTCAGGCCTCGCAGACGCCCTGAGACTGGGAACGTGAATTTCGTCCACGAAGAATTGGCTCAACGCGTGCATTTTGTCGCCGGCGCCGCGGCCGACGGCGTAGAAGCCGAGGTCGGCCGGCTCGGCACCGGGCGAGTCATGGTGATCGCCGCTCCCGCGGAAGCGGATTTGGCCGATCAGGTCACGTCCGGGATTACCACGGTGCTGCGCTATGACGAGGTCGTCATGCATGTGCCGATCGAGGTGGCCGAACGTGCGCGGGCTGCGGCCACCGAACACCAGGTGGACCTGATTGTGTCCGTGGGCGGCGGATCGACGACAGGCCTGGCCAAGGCGGTTGCGATGACCACGAGGGTACCGATCATCGCAGTGCCGACGACGTACGCCGGCAGTGAAGCAACTGCCGTCTGGGGACTGACCGACGGCGGGCGCAAAACGACCGGCGTCGATCCGGTGGTGCTGCCCCGCGCCATCGTGTACGACGCGACGCTGCTCCGGGGCCTACCGGTGAACATGTCAGTCGCCAGCGGGCTCAATGCGCTGGCGCATTGCATCGATTCCTTGTGGGCGCCCCTGGCTGACCCGATCAACGCCGTGATGGCAACGGAGGGCGCCCGGGCCTTGAATGACGGACTGCCTCTGGTCGTGAGGGACCCTACGGGGCTTCCTGGTATAGAGCTGGCGCTCTATGGCGCCTACCTTGCGGCTAGAGCGTTCTCGTCCGCAGGCTCAGGGCTGCATCACAAGATCTGCCATGTGCTGGGCGGGAAGTTCGACCTGCCGCATGCCCAGACCCACGCGACAGTCCTACCGTATGTGCTCGGTTTCAACGCCCCGAACGCCCCGGACGCTGCGGCGCGGCTGGCCAGGGCATTCGACAGTGCGACGGCCCTGGGGGGACTACAGGAGCTTCGCCGCACACTCGACGCCCCGCGCGGACTGCGCGATATCGGCCTCCGGGAGACCGACATCCCCGCTGCTGTCGATGATGTGCTGGCGATCGCGCCCATCTCCAACCCCACACCCGTCACGACGCAGAACATCACCGCGCTTCTCCACGCGGCGTGGGCAGGGGAGGAACCCCGGTGAGTCAGTCCACCAGCCGAGCCCGGGCGCCCCTTTGGCCGCCATTCCGATTGGCTGCCGTTCGCAGCGTCGACCGGACCTGGCCGTGCATCGTTGCGGACCTCGTCCTCGGTCGCGACGCGCGGTGAGCACCCTCTGCGTGGTGATTGCCAGCGTCCGACCGGGCCGCGCCGGCCTACCCGTTGGTCGTTGGGCTGTGCAGACGGCCAAGGATCAGGGCCAGTTCCAGGATGTATGCGCGGCCGATCTCGCCCAGTTGGCTTTGCCGATGATGGACGAGCCGAACCACCCTCGGTTGGGCAGATACACCCATCAGCACACTCTTGACTGGAGCGCGGTCGTCGAAGCAGCTGATGCCTTTGTGTTCGTCACACCGGAGTACAACCATGGTCCTGCGGCCAGTTTGCTGAACGCAATCTCCTATCTCTACTCGGAGTGGCAATACAAACCTGTCGGGTTCGTCAGCTACGGAGGCGCATCAGGCGGCATGCGAGGCGTCGAAGCGGTCAAGCCCATCGTGTCGCGGCTGAACATGATGCCGCTGTCGGACGCAGTTGCCATCCCGCACATCAAATCCCATGTTGTCGACGCCGCCTTCCTTCCCTCCGACTCACAGCGGGCCGCCGCGGCCTCCATGCTCGAGGAACTCAACCGTTGGGCAGAGGCTCTGCGACCCCCTCCGCGACCACGGGCGCGACGGCGCCTGACCGCGGTGGTCGGCACCGCCCTGCCCGTGCGAAGCGTCGCTAGTGGACCGGGGCTCGCCGTACGTCACTGGCCGTGGCGCCGAAGCGGCGCTTGAACGTGTCCGAGAAATACGCCGTCGAGGTGAATCCGCAGCGGGCGGCGATGTCTGCGACCCGGAGCCGGCCTGCGTCCGCACGGCAGAGCAACGAATAGGCAAGGTCCAGTCGTCGAGACAGGACATGTTGGGGAAGACTGACCCCGGTCTGGGCGAAGAGGCGCGAGAGGTGCCGTTCGCTGATGCCCGTGCCGGCAGCGACGTCCCGGGCTGACAAAGAGGCGTCGGTCAGATGGTCGTCGATGAAGGCGCGAGCGGCCGCCCGATGGGCAACCGGAAGCCCCACCCGTCCGCCGGTGGCAAGGACGGAC
Source organism: Nakamurella sp. (assembly GCA_965277305.1). Taxonomy (GTDB): domain Bacteria; phylum Actinomycetota; class Actinomycetes; order Mycobacteriales; family Nakamurellaceae; genus Nakamurella. The sequence continues at coordinate 294,102 of CBDICH010000002.1, forward strand.
ACCAGTTCGAGGATCGCGCGGTCGTCCGCCGGCCCGACGAAGCCCCCGACTGCGCGGCCCACCAGCCGCACGAGGGCCTGCGCGTGAGGATTGGCGTCGGGTCCTGCGGTGTCGACAAGAACGGGCGCATCGATGGCGGCCAAGCCCGTCAGGTCGGTGAATGCGTGCCGCGGAACCTTGATCGCCAGCTCATCCAGTCCATGCCCGAAGCTCCGGCTGAACGGTCGATCGACGTCGCACGCCAGTAGTTGCCCCGGTCGCACGACGCAGCGCGTGCCAGCCTGCCTCCACAACGCCTCGCCGCGAAGGGCGGCGTACACGACGATGGCCTCGAGCGGCCGGCCGGAGACCAGCGCATGGTCACGCACGACCGCATGGGGCGTTCCTTGTACGCGCGCCAGGTGCAGCCGTTCGAGTTGAAGATTGACCTCTCTCGCGCGGAATGTCGCACTCGGTGGTACCCGGCAAGCCAACTCGACCAGAGCCATCGCGTTGTGGCGTTCCCACACCTCGACCACGCGCTGGTCGCCAGCCGAGGTGACCTCGAACGTGTGGGCCTGCGGGATCGGGGGCACCTGCCGCTCCTGTCGTCTGTGACCGGTGTGAGCAATACTGCGATAGTGTAACTATATTCCGCCAGATGAAATCCATGCCAGCCGTAGATCGAGAGCACGTGCCCGTGACTGCTTGGGGTTGAGGCATCACCGACGGGCGTCGATCGCACGCAGAATCTGATATCGACGGTGGACGTGATCATTGATACCTTGACTCGCCGCCGGCCCTCGCTACGTCAGACACGAGCGACTCGCCCATACCACCAGCCATCGCCGCCAGGAGATCCCGTGCCAGATTCGGACGACGACGTCCTCAGAATCGTCTCGATGCCCGAGCCGGTCGCAGCCAGCGAGGGTTACGTGGATTTCGGAACCGGCCGACTTTGGTATTGGGACACCGGCGGCGACGGCGAACCGGTCATCCTCCTCCATGCAGGCTCTGCGGGCGGGACCATCTGGGGCCACCAGCAGCCGGTCTTCGCGAAGGCCGGATACCGGGTCGTCGGATACTCCCGCCGCGGGTACCGCAATTCTGAACCGGGGCCGTCTGACGCTCCGGGCCAGGCGACCACCGACCTGCAACTCCTCCTCGACCAGCTCGAGCTCGGCGAGGTCCACCTGGTGGGCGTCGCGGGCGGCGGCATCGTCGCGGCTGCCTTCGCGCTGACCCACCCGGAGCGAGTGCGCACACTGTCGCTGATCTGCAGCCTGATCACCATCGACGACGCCGATTACGTCGCCCGCAGCAGTGCGTTGCGACCGCCCCAGTGGACCAGTCTGCCCCGGACTTTCCGAGAGCTCGGTCCGTCGTATCGGGCAGCTCATCCGGCGGGTGCAGCCGCCTGGGAAAGGGAGTCGCAGGAACCGACCATCCGCCAGGGGGCGGGCGGGCAGGTGACGGCGGCGGGTCTGGCACGCCTCACCGTGCCGATCCTGCTTGCCACGGGTGACGCGGACCTCTATACGGGCTCTTCGCAGACGAGGGTGTAGTCGGGGTCGGCGCGTCGCTGCCGGGGTAGGGGTCGAGGTCTTCCGATGATGGAAGCTCTGACGCTGCCCTACCGGAAGACCTCGACGTGCCTGACTGTACTTTTGCGACCGCTGATCTGACCACGTTCGCCCGGCTGGACACGCTCGGTTTGCAGGTGACCGGGCAGTTCCTGGAGCCGGATCGTGCGGTGCTGGCTTGCCGGGTCATCGGCGGTGATGTTACGTGCGGGCGGTGTGGCGAGCAGGGGCGGCCGCGGGACTCCACCACGCGGCGGCTGGCACACGAACCGTTCGGCTGGCGACCGACGATCCTGCTGGTCACGGTCCGCCGCTACCGCTGCGACCGGTGTCGGCTGGTGTGGCGGCAAGACACGTCGGCGGTCGCGGAACCGCGGGCCCGGTTGTCCCGCGGTGCGTTGCGGTGGGCGTTGACCGCGCTGGTTTGCCAGCACCTGACCGTCGCCAGAATCGCTGAAGCGTTGGGTGTTTCGTGGAATACCGCCAACGATGCGGTGCTCGCCGAGGGCCGCCGGGTGTTGATCGCCGATCCGCACCGTTTCGACGGGGTCAAGGTCATCGGCGTAGATGAGCACGTCTGGCGGCACACCCGCCGCGGCGACAGATACGTCACCGTCGTCATCGACCTCACTCCGGTCCGCGACCGGACCGGCCCGGCGCGGCTGCTGGACATGGTCGAAGGCCGGTCCAAGCAAGTGTTCAAGACGTGGCTGTCTGCACGGGACGAAACGTGGCGCAACGCAATAGAAGTCGTCGCGATGGACGGGTTCACCGGGTTCAAGACCGCCGCCATCGAAGAGCTGAAAGACGAGGTCACGGTCGTGATGGACCCCTTTCACGTCGTGCGCCTGGCCGGGCAGAGCTTGGAACTGTGTCGTCGCCGAGTGCAACAGCAGACCCTGGGCCACCGCGGCCGAGCCGGCGACCCGCTCTACTCGGCTCGCCGAACCCTATCCACGGGTGCGGATCTGCTCACCGACAAGCAGCGGCAACGGATCTCGGCGCTATTCGCCGACGACGCGCACCTGCAAGTCGAGGCGACCTGGGGCGTCTACCAGGCCATGGTCGGCGCCTACCGTGACCCCCATCGGGCTGGCGGCAAAACCAAGATGCAAACCCTCATCGACACCCTGGCCAGCGGCGTCCCGGCTGCCCTGGTCGAGATCCGAACGCTCGGCCGGACCCTCAAGCAACGGGCAGCCGATGTCCTGGCCTATTTCGACCGGCCGGGCACCAGCAACGGACCGACCGAAGCGATCAACGGTCGCCTCGAGCACCTCCGCGGGTCCGCCCTCGGCTTTCGGAACCTCACCAACTACATCGCCAGATCGCTGCTAGAGGCCGGCGGGTTCAGACCCGGACTACACCGTCGATTGCGATGAGCCTCTATACGCCGCCGGCGATGTTGCGTGAGCTGGCGTCGAAGATTCCGGCCGCCCGTACCGCAGTCATCAAAGAAGCAGGCCACAGTGCGTTCTGGGAGCGGCCGGATGTCTTCAATGATCTCGTTCTCGACTTCATCCAGAACCCGCTGGCAGCGCTGATGATTCGTCATCGCGACGCCAGCGGATCGACGATCCTGACCACCAACTGAGAGGCGTGCCATCGATGTCACCGCAATACTTGATCATCCGTAGAGGGGAGTCGGAGTACGAGTCGGCGCGCCGGGCGACGTGTCGCAACCGGCTCCTTCCGGACCGGTTCCCGGATGTCATCATCCAGGCCACGACCGCAGACCATGTCTGCACTGCGATCCGGCTGGCGAAGGCGGAGGGTTGGAAGGTGGGCGTGCGCTCCGGCGGCCACAGCTGGTCGTGCAACCACGTGCGGGATGGTGGCCTGCTGCTGGACGTCTCACGATTGAACGAGGTCCACGTGGACCTGGAGGCAATGGTGGCTGTCGTCGGACCCGGTGCGCGGAGCAACGAGCTGGACGCTCTGCTGGACAAGCAGGGGGTGTTCTTCCCGGTCGGTCACTGTGAAGGTGTCGGTCTGGGCGGCTACCTGCTGCAAGGCGGTTTCGGGTGGAACTCTCGGGCGCTCGGGGTGGCCTGCGAAAGTGTGCTCGGTCTGGATTATGTCGACGGGGACGGCCAACTCCGGCACGCCAGCCCCAGCGAGAACTCGGACATCTTCTGGGCGGCCCGGGGCTCAGGGCCTGGCTTCTTCGGTGTCGTCACACAGTTCTACCTCAGGCTCTATCCACGACCCCGCACCATCGGCGGCCAACTCGGCATCTACCCGCTGGAAAAATACGAGGATCTCGTGCGCTGGGGTCACCGGGTAGGACCCGAGGTACCGGCGACCGTGGAGCTGATGTTCGTGGCATCGCGCCGTCTTCCACACTCCGGCGAGCCGGGTGTCCTGGTGATCGTCGCCGCTTTCACCGATGACCTCGATCAAGCCCACCGAGACCTGACTCGATCAAGCCCACCGAGACCTGACTTTCCTCGAAAGCCGGCCGGGTGGAGCTGCCGAGTTCAAACCGTTCACGCAGATGAGCGTCGAGAACCTCACCAAGGCAACGATGGCCATGCTTCCCGAGGATCACTTCCACGTGGTCGACAACATCTGGACTCACAGCTCTGCCGATGATCTTGCGCCGATCCTGGACGAGATTCTCCAGGATCTGCCGCCGGCCCCCTCACACTTCATCTGGATGAACTGGTCTCCCAAGAAGGGCCGGCCGGAGATGGCGTTTTCGCTGGAGGACGAGACCTACCTGGCGATGTACGGGGTGTGGCAGGAACCCGGGGACGAACAGATGGTGACGAGCTGGGTCATGGACGGGATGTCGAAGTTGTCGCGGTTCTCCAGTGGGATCCAGCTGGCAGACGAGAACCTGGCACGCCGCGACGACGCGTTCATGGCGATCCCGAACCGGGAGCGGCTGGAGGAGATCAGACGTGAGAAGGACCCCCTGGGCCGCTTTCACACCTACGGCGGCATCTCAGGATGAGCGGCAGTCAGGCTGTCGCCCTCGGGGGTGTGTCAGGAGATGCCGAGGTGTGGGCAGGCCATGAGTCGGTCGTTGTGCTCGAAACCGCGGCGGGAAGAGCAAGATCGACCTCGAGGCGCTCCTCGAGTTGACCGACGGACAGGCCATAGGTTTCGAGGACCACCGGGCGGTCACCCCCCAACACGAAGATCGCCTCATCGGTATAGAGACGGTGGACGCACCGGAGACCGGTGAGCGGGGAGGTGCATTCCGGAACCAGTTTGGGGGAGCCGTCTTTCGCGAAAAGGCTCATCATCACGTACACCTGCTTGGCACCGATCGCCAGGTCCATCGCCCCACCGACGGCCGGAATGGCATCTGGCTCACCGCTGTGCCAGTTGGCCAGATCCCCGGCGAACGAGACCTGAAACGCACCGAGCACACAGACGTCCAGGTGGCCGCCGCGCATCATCGCGAACGAGTCGGCGTGGTGAAAGTAGGAGGCGCCGGGGAGTTCCATCACGGGGATCTTGCCGGCGTTGATGAGGTCGGGGTCGACGTCGTCACCGTGTGCGGCCGGCCCCATGTTGAGCATGCCGTTCTCAGTGTGCAGAACGACTCCCGAGTCCGCTGCGAGGTGGTCCGCCACCAAGGTGGGTTGTCCGATCCCCAGGTTGACGTAGGCGCCGCAGGGTATGTCCCGCGCAACTAGCCGGGCCATTTCGATCCTGGACAGACTCATGCCCGCACCAGCCTGTCCACGTAGATGCTGGGGGTGACAACTTCTTCAGGGTCGAGTTCTCCCACCGCAAGCACCTCGCTCACCTGTACTGCAACAACTTCCGCAGCAGTGGCCATCACGGGGGCGAAGTTGCGGGCTGTCTTGCGGTAGACCAGGTTGCCCATGAGGTCGGCATAGCGAGCACGGATGAGCGCGATATCTCCTTTCAGCGGCATTTCCAGTACGTACTCGCGACCATCGATGACTCGACTTTCCTTACCCGCAGCCAATGGTGTGCCCACAGCGGTGGGACAGTAGAAACCGCCGATGCCGGCTCCTGCGGCGCGCAGGCGCTCCGCCAGGGTGCCCTGCGGCACCAGCTCGAGCTCGACCAGTCCGGCCCGGTACATCCGGTCGAACACCCACGAGTCCGATTGACGAGGGAAGGAGCACACCACCTTCCTGACCCGTCCCTGGTCCAGGAGCGCTGCGAGGCCGGTGTCACCGTTACCGGCGTTGTTGGAGACGACCACCAGGTCACCCGCCCCCTGCCGGATCAGCGCATCGATGAGCTCCACCGGCATTCCGGCCATCCCGAAACCTCCGATGAGGACTGTCGACCCGTCCTGGACTCCGGCGACGGCCTCATCAACATCCGCGCACAACGTAGCCGCCACCGCTACACGTCGACGTTCTCGAGTACGACGGCCAGACCCTGTCCGACCCCGATGCAGATTGCCGCGACGCCGTAGCGCAATCGGTCAGTACGGAGACGGTGGGCGAGGGTCCCGATCAGGCGCGCTCCGGATGCTCCGAGTGGGTGCCCCAGGGCGATGGCGCCGCCGCGATTGTTCACGATCGCCGGGTCGATCTTCCAGGCATCCACGCAGGCCAAGGACTGAACAGCGAACGCCTCATTGAGCTCGACCGCCTCTACGGCATCCCAGGTGATTCCTGCGCGGGCCAGTGCACGATTGGCTGCTTCCACCGGGGCGAAACCGAAGTCCTGGGGCGCCAGTGCGTGTACGCCGCGGCCGGCGATCCGGGCCACCGGATCCCGGCCCATGGCGGCCTCGGCCGCTTCCGAGCCGAGTACGACGGCAGCGGCGCCGTCGTTCAAAGGCGAGGCGTTGCCAGCCGTGATCGTGCCGCCCGGGCGGAACACGGTAGGTAAGCTGCCCAGCTTCTCCAGGGTCGTATCGGGGCGGATGCTCTCGTCGACGACGAGCTGGACACCGGTTACCGGCACAACGATCTCGTCGTAGAAGCCCTCGCTCCACGCCTGGGCCGCGAGCTGGTGGGACCGCAAGGCGAAGCCATCCTGCCGTTCGCGGGAGATGTGGAACCGCTCCTGCAAGAGTTCGTTGGCCTCGCCGAGTGAGACCGTCCACTCACTGGGCATGCGCGGATTGGTCAGTCGCCAACCCAAGGTGGTCGACACTGCCGTCAGGTCACCGGTGGGAAAGGGCCGAGCCGGTTTGGGCAGGACCCAAGGTGCTCTGGTCATGGACTCGACTCCGCCCGCCACCACCACATCGGAATCGCCCGTCTCCACATTGCGTGAAGCGATCATGATCGCGTCCAGACTGGAACCGCACAGCCGGTTCACCGTCGTGGCGGGCACGCTGACCGGCAGCCCGGCCAGCAGAAGCGCCATGCGGCCGACGTCGCGGCTGTCCTCACCGGCCTGGTTCGAACATCCCCACACCACTTCGTCGATGCGCTCGGGCTCGAGACGCGGACTTCGGGCAACCAGCGCGGTGATGACCGAGGCAGCAAGGTCATCGGGTCTGGTACCGGCGAGAGCTCCGCTGTACCGGCCGAAGACGGATCGAACGGCGTCATAGACGTAGGCGTGTTCCATAGCCGTGACACTAGGCCGGAACCGCCATACTCTGAAGTACTCAAATCGATGCCCACTAAGACGTTGGAGATATCAATGGAGCTGCGTCACCTGCGGTACTTCGTCGCGGTGGCCGAGGAGCGGCACTTCGGACATGCCGCGGCTCGCTTGAACATGGCGCAACCGCCGTTGTCCCAGCAGATCAAAGCGCTGGAAGCTGAGCTAGGCGTGCAGCTGCTCCGGCGCAGTACCAGAAGTGTCGATCTCACTGATGCGGGAAAGGTCTACCTCGAGCGAGCTCGAACTCTGCTCGCCGAGCTGGAAGCGGCCGGACGGGAAGTACGGGCCGTGGCGGCAGGCACTTTGGGGCGGTTGGTCGTGGCCTGCGTGGGCTCTGCGACCTACAGCCTGCTGCCCCGGCTCGCCCGCGGTCTGGCCGAGGAACTCCCCGGGATCGATTTCGAATTCCGCGGCGAAATGCTGGTGCCGAGCCAGCTGGAACACCTGGCCGCCGGTAGCGTCGATATCGCGATCCTTCGCCCGCCGGTCCACGACCCGGCTCTACGCGTCATCGAACTCCGCCGCGACCGGCTCCTGGTTGCGGTTCCGGTCGACGATCCGCTGGCGCAGCGACGCAGTATTCGGGTCCCCGACCTTGCCCGCCGCGACCTCGTCGTCCACGCCGGGCGCTCCGGCTCGGTGATGCACGACCTGGTCGTCCTGCTCTGCCGGGAAGCCGGCTTCGAGCCTCGCATTCGGGCAGAGGTGGACGAGACGTCAACTCTGGTCGCGCTGGTCGCCGGCGGATTGGGAGTTGCCATCTTGCCGGCACCGGTCGCCAGCCTGGGACTCGTCGGGGTCACCTACGTGCCGCTGGCCGGCCAGCACACGGTGCCTCTCGCAGTGGCCTACCGTGCCGACCGCGGTGAGGCGCACCTGCACCGCGCGATCAGTGTGGTCAGGCGGCTGGTCACCCAGGGGTGACGGAGCCTTTCGCCTGCGCGAGACCCGCGGGGAAGATCAGGTGCCCGGTTCGGCCGCGGCCTCCGTGGTGGTGCGGCGAAGCGTGGCGGTGCCAGGTGACCCCACTGTCTCGCACCGTCGGAAAGTGGCCCTCGACAGTGGCAGGATTGGCTGCTAAGTTCGAAATTCGATTCCGACAGACGGAATTTAGGAGGATCATGTCTACCGCCACGAAGCAGTCAGCGCCGACCGTTGCCCCCGTCGCCATTTCCGGCGCCGGACCGGTGGGGATGGCACTGGCAATCGATTTAGCCCTACGCGGAGTCCCCAGTGTCCTGTTCGAGCGGCGGGCCGACAACCAGCGGGCCGTCGCGCGGGCCAACATGACCAACGTCCGCTCCATGGAACACTTTCGTCGGTGGGGGATCGCGGATGCCCTGCGCGCGAATGATCCGGTCAGTCCCGAGATCCAGCGTGACGTCGCCTTCGTCACCCGTCTCAATGGCCACCACGTCTTCAACTTTCCCCGCGCCTACGAGTGGACCGAGCGTCTCCCGATCGCCTCCGAGGTTGCGGAGTGGGCGCCGAACGAAGCGATCGAGAAGACCCTACGGGACCGGGTCAGATCGCTGCCGCTGATCGACCTCCGCTTCGAGACCGAGGTCGAATCGTTCAAGCAGGATCACGAGGGCGTGCAGCTCACCGTGCGCACTGCGGACGGCCAGGAAACCGTGTCGGTGGACTTCCTGGTCATCTCCGAGGGAAGTCGCAGCGCGCTCCGCAATCAGGTGCTGAACGTGCGCATGGAGGGCAAGCCGAACCTGGCCCGTAGTTTCCTGTGGCACCTGCGTGCTCCGCGGCTTGCGGAGCTGTGGAAGGCCTCGCCGATGGTCTCGATGTTGTTCTTCTACAACGAGGAAAGGGGCGGCGACAGCCTGGTTCCCCAGTCGGGCACCGATCACTGGGCCTACTTCTGCTCACCGGTCCCCGACGGTATCGATGGCGATGACTGGGAAGCGTGCCGAGCCATGCTCTTCCGAGCAGTAGGGGAGGAATTCGAGGTCGAACCGCTGAACGGCGGAACGTTCTGGACGCACTCGATGCAGGCACCCCGGTTCGACTTCGGCCGGGTATTCCTGGCGGGCGATTCAGCACACCTGGTCTCGCCCATGGGTGGCTTCGGGATGAACCTGGGCATCGGGGATGCGGCCGACCTGGGTTGGAAGCTCGCGGCGGTCGTGCAGGGCTGGGGAGGGCCGGCACTGTTGCCCAGCTACAGCATCGAGCGGGGTGAGGTCACCCGTTTCATCCTCGAAGGATGCGAGCGTAACCAGTTCACCGGTCCCCGGGAACTCGTCCGGGACGGCATCGAGGACGAAGGGGAGCTGGGCGACGCCGTGCGCGCCGCGGTGGCCGCAGACATCAAAGCCAAGAAGTCGCGGCAGTTCACGCGGATGGGTGGCCAGCTCGGCTACCGATATTCCTCCTCGCCCGTCATCGTCAGGGATGGCACCGATGAGCCGGCGCCCTCTTTCGAGGACTACGTACCGTCCGCTGCACCAGGCAACCGAGCGCCGCATCACTGGCTCAAGTCCGGCGCTTCGCTCTATGACCATCTCGGGCCGGGCTTCACACTGCTGGCCCTGGGCGATCTCGACACAAGTGCACTCACTGCCGCAGCGCAGGCGCGCGGAATCCCGCTTGAGGTGCTCACCGTGGAGGAGCCCGACCGGGCCGAGCTGCTCGACCTCTACCAAGCAACCGGGGCGATCATCCGCTCCGACCATCACGTGGCCTGGCGAGGAAATCAGCTCCCGACCGACGTCGAGGATCTCCTCGACGTGATCACCGGCCACAAGTCCTGGGCCTGACCGCCCTGGCGACTATTGAACACAGACATCAGTAAGTGAACACAGACACCAGTAAGCAACTCACCCCGAGAAGGAAAGGTCCACCAATGCCTAAAGTCACCCAGCTGGGTCACGTCGGTTTGTACGTGCGTGACATCGAAGTCATGAAGGAGTTCTACGCCGACTTCCTCGGCATGACAGTGACCGACCGGGACGAGCGTCGCGTATTCCTCAGCGCGCGCCCCGACCAGGAACACCACGAGGTGCTGCTCGCCAAGAACGACGAGCACCACACCGATCCCCAGCAGATCTCCTTCCCTGTCGACAGTCTCGCGGATCTGCGCGAGTTCTACGCCGAGATCGTCGAGCGCAAGTACCACATCGACCACGTGAACAACCACGGGAACGCTTTCGGGTGCTACTTCCACGATCCGGAAGGCAACCGCGTCGAGGTGTACTGGCACACCGGCCTGGACTGGCCACAGCCCTACGGTGTGCCAGTTGATCTGTCCCTGCCCGAGGATGAGTTGCTGCAGCTCGTCGAGGAGATGAAAGCATCCCTGTGATCGAGGGGTACGGGGAGCTGAATTAAGTGAAAGAGGGAATGCTGGTCGAGTGGGTTGGCTTTCAAGGTCACAACCTCGACTCGATCGAGGGCTATTCCGCCCGCCCGCTCGGCTCGTCGCCGATGGGCGGCGTGGTGGTGCTTCATCACGCACCCGGGTTGGATCCCTGGTGCAAGGAGGTCGTCCGCAAATTTGCGGAGGAGGGGTTCGCTGCGGTGTCTCCCCACCTGTATCACCGGCGTGGCCCCGGGCACTGGGCTGACGTGGCCGCGGCCGCCCGCGCGGACGGGCTGGCCGTGTCGATGCCCAACGACCAGGTCATGGGTGATATCGCGGGCGCTGCAAGGTTTCTCCGGGCTGACCCCAGTTCGAACGGCAAGGTTGGGGTGATCGGCTTCTGCTCCGGGGGCCGACAGGCATTCTTGGCAGCATGTGACCTGCCCTCACTCGACGCGGCGGTTGACTGCTGGGGCGGGAGCATCCTTCCCCAGGCCCCTGACCCACTTCGGCCGGGCAGTCCCTCTCGCGGCGTCATCCACCGCGCCACGGATATGGCCGTGCCGCTCCTGGGTATCTTCGGTAACGATGATGCCAATCCTGATATCGCCCAGGTGAACGAGATCGAGCGAGTCTTGACCGAACTCGGCAAGGACTTCGAGTTTCACCGCTACGACGGGGCCGGCCATGCGTTCTTCACCGCCGACAAACCGAACTACCGTCAGGAGCAAGCGGCCGACGGATGGGCTCGAGTCTTTGCCTTCTACGACAAACACCTGCGATAGGAGCAACGATGTGTACTTGGATCACCGAGAAGGTGCCGATGTCCGGCAGCGCTCGAGGTGTGGCGGACTGGATGGCTGTCACCCAGGCCAATGTGTTCTACGACCACCCGGTGGAAGCGCCGTACGACCACGCCGTCATCATCGACTTCGTGAACCCCGCGGCTGGGGTGGGTGCGCGGGTCGGCGTCGAGCTCAGCGCAGCGTCCGCCGCCGAACTCGTGCGAGCAATCGAGGCTGCACTTGCCAACCCGGAAGCAGTTCGGGATCTGGCTGAACAACGTGGAGTCATGAGCACCGTGTGAGTCGGCCGTGACCGCCGGTCACACTGCGCCCGGCTGTACGTCGGGAGACACGGAGAAGTTACCTACCAGGGCTGGTGTCGCCGGCCTGACTTGATCAACAACGGCCGCGCTCGACGCCGTAACAACGTCGTCAGCGTCGGAAAGGGCAACACATGAAGATCGCAATCATTGGTTCGGGTCGGATGGGTCAGGCGCTCTCGCGGCTGTTCGTCGATGTCGGATACGAAGTCGCTCTGAGCAATTCCAGGGGACCGGAGTCGCTTGCCGAACTGGTCGGAGAGTTGGGTCCCAAGGCTTCGGGCCGGACGGTGTCGGAGGCAGTGGAAGCCGCCGACGTGGTCTTCCTGGCCACCCCTTGGGGAAAGACAGCAGATGCGGTCTCGGCGGTCGGCGACTGGTCCGGCCGGGTTGTGGTCGACACCACCAACAACCGCAGCGCCCCCGGCCCGCAGGGTCTGATCGACATCGGCGGCCGGATCTCCAGCGAGATTGTCGCCGAATACATCCCAGGCGCGAAGTTGGTCAAGGCGCTCAACGTCACGCCGATCTTCATCATGGCCAAATCCCTCGGCTCCGGTGCGGGGGAGAACAACGCCGTCTTCATCGCCGGCGACGATGCGGAGGCCAAGGCGCTCGTCGCCGACGTCATCGCCGGCATCGGCGGCGAAGCAATCGACACCGGAGATCTTGCCACCGGCGGCTTCCTCCAAGGCATGAGCGGCCCGCTGGCCGGGACCATGGAGATGTTGACCCCCGCAGAGGCGCGTGACCGTCTCGCCCAGGCCAAGTAGCGCCAACCACTACAGGGCGAGAGCGTGTCCACCCCTCTTCGGCAGACACGCTCTCGCGATGACCACCATCGCGCGCCACGGGCGTCGCGAAAGAAGGCAGGAAACAGACATGACAATCGTTCGCGTCAGCAAGAGCACTCATCTGAACACGTCCGCCAGCGAAGCCTGGGCCTTCGTCACCGATTTCGGCGGCTATGCGTCATGGCAGCCGCACATCGCTGCCACGGAGATCCTGCCGAACGGCGACCGTAAGGTGACGTTCACCCGCGGCGACACCATCCTCGACCGGATCTCGGTCAAGGACGACGACAGCAAGACCTTCACCTACGAACTGGTACCGGGCCAGCCGAGCCCGATGACCAGCCTGGCCGCGACGTTCATCGTGACCGGCGGCGACGCTTCGTCCGACGTCGAGTACGTCATCGAAATCGATGTTCCCGAACAGATGCAGGAGATGGCCCGCGGTGGGGTCGGGGCCGACATCGACGGCGCACTGGCGGGTCTCGACAGCAAGTTCAATGGCTGAGGTTTCCACGAAGCCTGTCGCGTTGGTCACCGGCGGGGCGGGCTTCATCGGTTCTGCGATCGTGGCGGTGCTCGAGGCCCAGGGCCACCGGGTGGTCGTCCTGGACCGCAAGGCCGAGTACACCGTTGACCTTGCAGACGAGGCCTCGGTGCGTCAGGCCGCCCGTCAAGTCTTGGCCGACCACGGCCGTTGCGATGTGATCGTGCACGCTGCCGCGTCTTTCGAGCTGGCAGCGCTGCCTGACCTCACCTCCGAGGTGTTCCGCCGGGTGATGGCGGTCAATGTGGAGGCGGCCTTCTGGCTCATCCAGGAGCTGAGTCCGGCGATGGGCGAACGGGGATTCGGCCGCGTCGTGTTCATCGTCTCGGACACGTTCTTCAATCCACCGCCGGTGCCGAACATGTTGCCCTACGTCACCAGCAAGGGGGCTCTGGTCGGTGCCGCGCGTTCTCTTGCCCGGGCTCTCGGCCCGCAGGGGATCACGGTGAACTGTGTGGCGCCAGGTATGACGCCGCCGCCAGGTGGCGGTATGGGAGCAGACATGGCCGAAGTCGAGGAACAGCTGACCCACGAGGTCCTGAAGCGGCAAGCCCTGCCCCGCAGCCTGGTACCGAATGACGTCGCCCATGTCGTCGGGTTCTTGGTTCGGCCAGAAGCTGAAGCGGTGACCGGCCAGACCATCTGCCCCGATGGTGGGTTTCTGTTCCGGTGACCTGGTAGCCGGCGGCCTCAGATGGACAAAACCTTTGGCTCGGCACCAGAAGCCGTGGCCGATGTACCAGACGGAGCGAGCATCGCGGTGGGAGGTTTCGGAACCGCGGGCGTGCCGTGGGCACTGATCGGTGCGCTCTACGACAGTGGCGTCAGCCGGCTGACGGTGGTGACCAACAACTGTGGTGTGAACGGTGCCGGCCTCGCCAGGCTCCTACGAGCCGGCCGCATCGACCGGGTCATCGCGTCCTACATCGGCACCAATCAGGAGTTTGCCCGCCAGTACCTCGAGGGCGCCGTCGAGGTCGAACTGACCCCGCAAGGAACACTGGCCGAACGCCTGCGGGCTGGGGGAGCTGGTATCGCCGCCTTCTACACCCCGACAGGGGTCGGGACCATGGTCGCTGACGGGGGCATTCCGCGTCGATACGGCCCGGACGGCCAAGTTCTCCAGGTATCCCCACCGAAGGAAGTGCGCGCGTTCTCGCAGCGCGACCAGAATCGGGACTTCGTGCTTGAGGAAGCGATCGTCACCGACTTCTCTTTCGTTCGCGTGGCCATCGCAGATCGCCACGGCAACAGCGTGTTCCATGCATCAGCACGCAATTTCAACCCCGACGTCGCGATGGCCGGGCGCACCACGATGGTCGAGGCCGAACGAGTAGTGGACGTGGGCGCCCTGGACCCGGACTCCGTCCATCTGCCCGGGATCTTCGTGCAGCGAGTGATACAGGCACCGGGGCACATCCAATGACCCACGGATGGTCCCGCGATCAGATTGCGGCTCGGGCTGCGCTGGAGCTGCATGACGGCGACTACGTCAACCTTGGGATCGGACTCCCCACCTGGGTGGCGCACCACATTCCAGCGACCATCGACGTGGTCGTACACAGCGAGAACGGTGTGGTCGGTGTGGGCCCACCGCCCATTGGTCCCGGCGACCCGGACCTGATCAACGCAGGTACCGAACTGGTGACGGTCCGTCCGGGCGCGTCCTTCGTTTCCTCATCGGCCTCCTTCGCCATGATCAGGGGCGGCCACATCGACGTGACAGTCCTTGGTGCCATGCAGGTCTCGCAAGCAGGGGACCTGTCCAACTGGGTGGTTCCGGGTGTTCTGGTGAAAGGGATCGGCGGTGCGATGGACCTGGCGGTCGGCGCGAACAGGGTGATCGTCCTGACCGAACACGTCGCCCGGGACGGATCCCCGAAGCTGGTCGAGCGGTGCACCTTGCCCCTGACAGGGCAAGGCGTAGTCGATCTGGTCATCACCAATCTCGGCGTCCTCGAGGTCACCACGGACGGTTTCCTACTGTCCGAGTTAGCTCCGGGAGTCTCGGTTGAAGAGGTGGCGGCCCAGACAGGCGCACGAATAACGGCTGGCCTTGGCGTGAAATCAGTTTCCGGTCTGTAGTCTGAGTGTCTGGAGGTGGCATGAACGTCCAACTTGTACCGTCGGAAGATCAGCCTGCCCCGAAGAGCACCCGCGATGTGGGTGGTGTTCGGGCAGTGACGCGTGCCACCAGAATCGTCACCGCGCTGGCCGAGCATCCCTTCCCGCTGGGAATCGTCGAACTGGCCGCCTTCGTGCAGCTCTCGTCGGCGAGCGTGCACCGCATCCTCTCGACGCTGGTCAGCGTGGGTTGGGTTGAACAGAACTCCCGCACTGCGAAGTATCGACTGGGTATGCGAGCCATCGGTGTCGGCATGGTGGGGTCGTTTACCAATCCGGTTCTGCATGACGGCCGTCTGTACCTGACGCGGTTGGCCGAATGGTCGGGATATGACGCGGTGCTCAGCACGCTGGTAGGTGTGAAGACGGTGCAGCTGGAGCGGGTTGCCGGTTCGCATACCGAGATGCTCGAGTACGAAGCCGGCCGTCCCCAGCCCGCGCATGCGATGGCGGACGGAAAGTTGCTGCTGTCGTATCTGTCCAGAGATGAAGCGCAGTATTTCTACGAGGTCGAGGGCTTGCGTCGCTACACCGACCACACGATCACTGATCCGATCCAGATGGACCGAGAGCTCAAAAAGATCCGGGCGCAGGGTTACGCGGTCGACAACTTCGAACGGTTCGAGAAAGGCCGCGGTGTTGCCGTGCCCGTACTGGACTCCGACGGCCGGGCGATCGCGGCGATGCTCTGTCTGGGCCGGATGAAGCCCAGCGAAGATCTGGGTCTGGTGCAGCAGATGCTGGCACTGACGAGAGAGATGTCGGATCGTCTGAGTGCCTCCGGCGACCTGCCCCCTGCGGCCGCCGATGCTGTGCCCACTCTCGGAGCGAATCGCCCGTAGTCCGGCGAGTAGTTGCCCAGCACCACATTTCGGATTGACGTGGCTGCTCGGCCGCCCGGTTGGTGTCGGCGTGGTGACTGGCAATGGCCCGGCCCGGGTGGCGTGAGATTGCCCTGGCTCTTGACTCGAACGGCTCTCATGTTTTAGATTGCTATGGAATCTTATTCCGACAGATGGAATCGTGATGACAACGACGACAGACCATTCCACCTCTGAGCCGAGCGACCAGGCAGTCGACCAGGCTGGGGAGTTCCGCAGGGTGCTAGGGCACCTTCCGACAGGTGTCGTGGTCGTTGCGGCAGACACCAGCGACGGGCTTGTCGGTATGGCCGCCAACTCCATCACTTCGGTGTCCCTGGAGCCCCGACTGGTGTCGGTGTGCCCAGCGCTGACGTCGAGTACGTGGCCGAAGATCCGCGACGCCGGCCGGTTCTGCATCAGCATCCTGGCCGACCACCACGAGCATGCCAGCCGGCAGTTCGCCGGTTCGGCAGCCGACCGGTTTGCGGGACTCAGCTGGCACCAGCGGCCCGGTGGGCCGGCTCTGGACGACGCAGTGGCGTGGCTCGACTGCGAGTTGTATGCCGAGCATCCCGCTGGTGACCACACGATCGCAGTCGCGTCGGTGACAGGCCTCAAGGCCATGAACGGCGGTCGCGCGTTGGTCTTCTTCCGCGGCCGATACGGGCAGTTCGTCCCGAACGTGACGGACTAAGAAAGGAAACCAGAAGTGAAGCTGATGTTCTTTGACGACTACAAGCTCGGAGTGGCTCAGGGAGAGCAGGTGGTGGACGTCTCGGCGGCCGTCAAGAGTTTGGGCGACCTGCACCCTCAGGAGCTCATGTCCGGCATCATCCAGGCGTGGGATCAGTACCGGGACCGAATCGAGAGCGCAGCAGCGGCCGGCGTTCCAGTGCCGCTGTCAACTGTGCGCATCCGCCCGCCGCTGCCGCGACCGACCAACATCGACTGCATGGCCAGGAACTACATGGAGAACGGGACGCTGACGGAAAAGCCGCCCATCAACGGCTTTCCCAAGACCCCGAATTCGATCATCGGCCACGAAGACGTCATGGTCCTGCCGAACATTGCCGCCACCATTTTCGAGGGCGAGGCCGAGCTGGCCATCGTCATCGGAAAGCGGGCCCACAACGTCCCCGCCGCAGAGGCTTTCGACTACATCTTCGGCTACACGAACCTGATCGACGGATCTGCCAGGGGGATACCGCCCCGCCAGAACGCGTTCTACCAGATGAAATCGCGGGAAACGTTCTGTCCCATCGGCCCCTATCTCGTGACCGCTGACGAAATCCAGGATGCGCAGAACTTGCCGGTGCGCCTATGGACCAATGGTCAACTGATGCAGGACTTCAACACCAGCGACATGGCCTACGACATCGCCGAGTGTGTCGAGTTCGTCTCCTCCATGCACACCCTCGAGCCCGGCGACATCATCGCCACGGGTACCAACCACGGTGGCCTGAACCCGTTCATGGACGGCGATCGTGTGGAACTGGAGGTCGGGGGTCTGGGGCGACTGGCAGTGACCATCAAAGATGACCTCAAGCGGACATGGAAGCGTGAGACACGTCATGACCGCGCGCAGTCAGGCGCCGAAGGTACGACGCCCCAGCTCACCGGTCAGTACGCTCCCACCGAGGCGTGATTGCGTGCGCGTAGTCCGCATCGAACAGGTCGGTTCCAAGCTCGAGATCGGCAGCGGTTTCCTGCCCTACCGGGACGCCCGGGACAAGGGACCCTTCGACATCATCCCGGCACAGGCCTTCTGGTTGACCCGCCTGGCGTCGGACCAGCTGGGACCAGATCCGACGGTCCTGGGCGCCCACCTCGTGGTGGTGCTGTCGGGCCAGGTGCGAGTCGGCCGGCAAGGCGAGCAATGCACCATTCTGGGACCGGGGGACCTGGCCTGTATCGATATCCAGTCCTCCGGTCTGCTCCGCTTCGACTGGGACGGCGACGCCTGGTTGTTCTACGTGCTGGCGCCTGGGTGGCTGCCCGAGTCCGGCGACAACCAGGCGCGTCCTGACGATGTCACCCGGACCGGTCGGCCCCTGTCGACCTGGATCTACGACGACGAGGGTTCGTCTCGGTCCCAACCGTTCGCCTGGCCAACCCAGATGGCACCGGTACCCCCACCGGCGCAATGGCCGCGCTCGCGCGGGGCATTCGTGACCCGCCGCGACTACGACGACAACGGTTACGCGCCAGGCGTTTGGCACAACGGGCCGCGGCCCCAACTCGGCTTTACCCTCAACGGTCAGGCCGAGAACGAGACGGGGGACGGCACCGTCACCAGGCCTGTGGCCGGCGACATGGTCTTCATCGACGACGTCACCGGAGCCGGGCATGTGACACAGGGCCGGGGTGACCGCTGGATGCTCTTCGTGACCGTAGCCGCAGGAGAGTTCCAGTTCACTGCTGAGCGCTGAGGCCGCGACCGGACCAAGCGGGTTCTGCGGGTCCACTCCGCGTTCCGGGGTGGACCCGCCGCTGATGGTAATGTCCACTGTCGGCCCAGAACTTCGAATCGTGCGCTGTCCAGGGCTCTGACCGGCTACGGCCGGGCGGTTGACAAGCCCAGTCCAGCCCGAGTCGCGTCTGCAGCAGGAAGGCAGAATGGTGGATCCTTCCCCTTCCTTGGTGCGTCCGATAGATGCCGTATCCGTGGTCGACCAAGTCACCGTAGAGATCCGCCGGTCGATTCTTTCCGGTGCTCTCGAACCAGGACAGGAGTTCTCGCTCCGCGGCCTTGCTGAGCAGCTGGGCGTCAGCTTGATCCCAGTTCGTGAATCCCTGCGACGCCTGGAGACAGAAGGACTGCTGATCACGCGCAGGGCCAGGAGCGCCATCGTCGCGCCCCTGGATCTGAAGGAGTTGCACGACGTTTATCGGCTCCGTCGACAGATCGAGCCCGAGATTGCCGCTCGTTCATGCCTTCTCATGAAGGAATCAGCGCTCGACGAACTTCAGACCTTGCAACGGCAGCACGCCGGAGCGGCAGACAGAGAGGCCAGGCACGAAGCGCACTACGCCATGCACCTTTCCATGCTGGCCCCCGCGGCGACGGCTTGGGACCTCCGCATCATCGAGATGCTCTGGAATGCTGCAGAAAGGTATGTACGGTTCGCCTTTCGGACCTTCGAGAAGAGTCCGGCCGAGCCCAAACGTCGCGATCGTGCGCATGCCGACCTGGTCACTACGTTCCGCACCCGGGATCCGCGTGCGGTAGCGGCTGCCCTGCAGGACCACCTTGACAGCACGGAGCAGTTCGCTGTGTCGGCGATCGGTCGTCGCCCCGCTCTCGGGCCCTCGGCGAGCAAGAACAGCAACCCGCCGCACTGACGGTTCGCCGCATGGCCACCGGGGGCCGGGTCCCGACCCGACGCAGGCATGCCGGGTCTAGAGCTCGGGTAAGCCCTGTCTGCCGGCTTCGAGTTGCACTCCTAGCGAGTTGAGCATGGTCGAGACCATCCAGTACTGGCCGATCAAGACGATGAAGTCCATCAGCTGCTCCTCGGTCCATGAGCCGGACAGCGTCGACCAGGTGGTGTCGGAGATGAACGCGTCGTCGTGCATCTCATCGACTGCTCTCAGCAAGGCAGCGTCCCACTCGGACCAGCCATGCGCATCAGGACCCGCCACGACTTGCAGCACCTCGGCCTCGGACAAGAGGCCATCCTCCACGACGAAACCCCGGTGCTGGGCGAACTCGTAGTCAGATCGCCGGAGCACTCCGATCCTCAAGATCCCGAGTTCACGGTCGCGCCGCGACAGGGTGGACTCCGGCCCCATGAGGTGGCGGCCCATGACGTGGTGGGCCTCCATCAGTTTCGGGTAGCGCAGCCACATGCGGGCGATGTTGACCGGGCTGGACTCAACAGGTCGAGGTGGCCCCGGGCGCGGGTGGCTGAGGTAGACCTCCATGCTCACCGGTGCGATTCGCGGACTGGACAATTTCAAGGTGGGGCCTCACACGTCGTCGGGTTGGACCAGAGGGTAGGAGCCAGACTTCTGGGCGTTCAACAGGTTCCGGGCTGCCCCGGGGCTCGGGTGAGCTGCGTGGCGAATCACGAGTGCTGGCTATTCGACCAGAGCGCAGCTGTCTGCAAAGCGGCGTCCGAGCCGCTGGTACATCTGCGGGTTCTCCTCGACCCACTTCTTGTTGCTCTCAGAAAGCGGTCCGTGCACACGTGCCGGGCTGCCCAGAGCGAGAACATCGGCTGGGATGACAGTGTGGGGGGTGACGAGCGAGCCGGCGGCGATAACGCATCGGTCACCGATCACGGCATCATCGAGGATGATCGCGCCGTTGGCGACCAGGACCTGGTTGCCGACCGTCGCGCCATGGATGATGCATCCGTGTCCGATCGTGGTCTGGGCGCCGATCACCACGTCAGACCTGCCGCAGTGAACGACCGATCCGTCCTGGATGTTCGAGCCTGCGCCTACGGTGATCCCGGTCGTATCCGCTCGCAACACGACGTTGAACCAGATCGACACGTTGTCCTCGATCACGACGTTGCCGATCAGATCGGCCGAGGGCGCGATCCAGGCGGTGGAGGCAACTCGCGGTGAATGACCTTCGAAAGAATATAGGGGCATCGATATAACATATCGTGCCCGGGCGAGACGGGCCTGTTGCGGTCCGGTCGAGATGGGTGTCCTGCTCCACAACCGGCGATTGTGGTGCGGTAGACGCGTTCCACTGCTCACTCTCGATGCGGTGGCTGCTGCGCGTGATGCCGCATCCTCAGCACTCGAAGGCACACAATCCTGCCGGCTTCGATCTTGCCGGTCCAGCACTGTTCACTATCTTGAAATCAGATTCCGTTGTACGGTATGCCCATCGAGACAGAGACGTCCGGTGATCGAGGAGCGTGAGTGACGCAGAAGCATGAAGTTGCCCTGGGATCCCTGCGTGTAGTCGAACTGGCTACCGGAATTGCGGGCGCCATCGCGGGAATGATCTTCGGAGACTACGGAGCCGACGTCGTACTCGTGGAACCCCCGGCCGGTGACCAGAGGCGTACCGAAGCCGGGTCTGCCGTCTGGCACCGCAACAAGTCCAGTCTGGTCATCGACCCGGACAGTCCTGGCGACGTGGAGCGGCTGGAGCAGCTGCTGCGTTCGGCCGACGTATGCATCCACGGAGGTGGTGCCCACGCCGTCGAGTTCGATGCGGTCATTGCCGCGGCCGGCCTGGCCAACCCGCAGCTGGTGGTGCTGAACCTGGCCCCATACAGCCCGCACACACCATGGTTCGGTCGCACAGAGTCGAACGAGTTGCTCTCAGCGGTCACCGGGCTCGCGCTACGCCAATCCTCCTTCGAAGATGTCCCTGTCGATCCGGTGTACCCGCATGTTCCGTACCTGCAGGGAGTGTGGGGGAGTACGTGCGCCATGGCTGCCCTCATCGAGCGGGAAGGCTCCGGTCTCGGCCAAGTCGTCACCGTCGACGGTCTGCAGGCCGCGTTGATCGCCGGGTCGGTGACTTCTGTCGTCAACCCTGAAGAAGCCACTCGTCCGGCAACACCCGCGGGACCGGGTGGGCCGTCCCCCTGCTACACCCGATACGAGTGCTCGGACGGGCAATGGCTCTTCCTGGGGGCCCTGTCACCAAAGTTTCAATTGCGGGCCCTGGAACTGCTGGGCCTGGAGAATATGTTGACCGATCCGCGGCTGGGTGGACACCTGGACCGCATGCTGTCGCCCGAGAACAACGGGTGGGTGCGTGCCGAACTAGCCGGACAGTTCAGAAAGCGCCCGCGCGACCAGTGGCTCGAGCTCCTCGACGCTGTCGACTGTCCTGCCGGTCCGCTGATGTCGCGGGATCAATGGCTCGACCACGAGCAGATCCGATCCATCGGCATGCGGGTACAGATCGAAGATCCAGAGCGGGGCGACGTAGTGATGCCCGGGGTCCCTGTCGTGCTCACTGCAACCCCCGGTTCGGTCCGAAAGCCCTGTCCGCGACTGGGCGACGTCGCCTTCGACAGCCTTGATTGGTCTGACCGGCCGGCCGGCTCGGATATCTCTCGGCCTGACGAGGCTGCCGGGCACGGACCGTTGCGCGGGCTGCGCATCCTCAACCTCGGCACGGTGCTCGCGGGGCCCTTTGCCGGTTTGCTGCTCAGCGATCTGGGCGCAGACGTCGTCAAGGTTGAGCCCTTGGACGGCGATACGTTCCGGGTACGGGGCTTCGCGTTCAACCGTGGTGCGCGGAGCCTGGCCGTCGATTTGCGCAGTGATCGGGGACGCGACGCCTTCTACGAGTTGGTTCGATCGGCCGACGTCGTTCTCGACAACTACCGCCCCGGCGTCCTGGAGCGCTTGCGGGTCGACTACAAGTCGTTGGCAGAGGTCAATCCCAGCATCGTCACGATGTCCCTCACCGGATTCGGCCAGGGAGGGCCACTGTCGGCCAAACCGGGATTCGACCCAGTGCTCCAGGCGATGAGCGGGATGATGTTCGCGCAAGGCGGCGACGGCGAGCCAGTATTTCTGACGACCGCGGTGAATGATGTTGCCGCAGCGGGTTTCGCCGCTCTCGGGGTCTGTCTGGCCCTTTTTCATCGTGTGAGAACCGGTGAGGGCCAGGCAGTCACAGGTTCGCTGGCGGCCTTTTCGGCCTTCATGCAGTGCGGAGAGCTCGTACGTTTTCGCGGCCGGCTGCCGGCTCGCCGCGGTGACACCGATTTCCAGGGCCCCGGTGCACTTGACCGCTACTACCGGGCGAGCGACGGGTGGGTCCGGCTGCAGGCCAGATCCGACCAGGTGGCCGACCTGGCCGCCGCCGGATGGCTCCCCCTTGACGGGAGCCGTTCGGACCAGGACCTGGAGACGGCACTGACCCCGGTATTCGCCGGCCTGCCCGCGACGCAGGCGGTGGCCCAATTGGCCGCACTGTCGATCACGGCCGCGGCGGCCATCCGACCCGTCGACCTGCTGGCCAACAGCGCCGTGCAGCGCTCGGAGACGTTCCACGAATATTCGCTGGTGGACGGAGGGTCCTGCTTCGCCCCTGGCCGCTCCGCACACTTCAGCCGCACCCAGCAGAGCGGCGTCCTGATTGCGCCCGGACTCGGCGAACACACGCGCCAGGTCCTGCAAGGGATCGGGTTCTCCGACTCCGACGTGGAAGACCTTCTGCGCGAGCGGATCGTCGTCGAACAGGGACCGCTGGAAATACCCACACTCGAGTCCTACCGGTAGGAGAGTCATGACTGGAATTTGTGCAGGACGAATAGCCGTCGTCACCGGCGGTGGTCGCGGGCTCGGCCGAAGCCACGCCCTCGAGCTCGCCCGGCAGGGAGCAAAAGTCGTCGTCAACGACCTCGGGTCCGAACTCGACGGAACCGGTGTCTCGAGCGGCCCGGCAGGTGAGGTCGTCGAGGCCATCCGCGCGGCCGGCGGCGAGGCCGTGGCCAACGGTGACGACATCTCGGATTGGGACGGCGCCGGGCGCGTCGTCCACCAGGCCATCGAAACATTCGGTGGCCTGGACATTCTGGTCAACAACGCCGGCATCGTCCGTGACCGGATGCTGTTCAACATGTCGATCGACGAGTGGGATGCAGTGATCCGGGTCCACCTGCGAGGTACGTTCGCCCCGACCCGATGGGCGGCTGCGTACTGGCGGGACCGCGCGAAACAAGGTCAAACGAACGACGCCCGAATTATCAACACCAGTGCGCCGGCGGGGCTGTTCGGTGGGGTTGGACAGAGCAACTACGGGTCTGCCAAGGCCGCCATCGCTACGTTCACCATCATTGCGGCCAAGGAGCTCGAACGGTACGGCGTGACCGCAAACGCGATCTCACCAGGGGCGAAAACTCGGATGACCGGTCAGGGTCTCCCACCCGGCGCACCTGGAGCGAATGCAACGGCGGAAGGTGCGTTCGACGACATGGCGGCGGAGAACGTGTCCCCGTTGGTGGCGTGGTTGGCGAGCTCACAGTCCTCGGCGATCTCGGGGCGAGTGTTCAACGTGAGTGGCGGCATGATCAACGTCGCGGAAGGCTGGACCCCTGGGCCGCGAGCTGACAAGGGGGCCCGCTGGGATGCGGCTGAGCTGGGTCCTGTCCTCACCGACCTCATCGCCCAGGCGCAGCCACCCCTCGACATCG
Organism: Nakamurella sp.; assembly: GCA_965277305.1. Classification (GTDB taxonomy): domain Bacteria; phylum Actinomycetota; class Actinomycetes; order Mycobacteriales; family Nakamurellaceae; genus Nakamurella. The sequence goes on from CBDICH010000002.1 coordinate 318,098, forward strand.
CAGACGTTCTGGCTTCCTGACAGTCACTTGGTGCGAGAGGGTCTTGCTGGCTTTCACAAAATAGAATAAGATTCCGTCTGACGGAAATTACCGATGGAAGGTCGTCTCGTTGTCCACAACCCAGGACTTGCCACACGTGTCTCCGTCCCTCGACGTCTACGAGGGACTGCTGGCGAAGGCCCGTGAGCTCAGACCCCGCCTGCTGGCAGAGCAGGACGCCACTGAACGTCGAGGCACGTTCTCTTCGGGCATGCACGAGACGCTGCGGAGTGAGGGCTTCTACAAGGTCCAGCAGCCGCGGCGCTACGGCGGTCATGAATTGGACGTCCCGTTTTTTCTGTCCCTGGTCAGCGAGCTGGCTCGCGGCTGCCCAGGTAGTGCGTGGTGCTACTGCCTGTCCTCGGGGCACCACATCCAGATGGCCGCCTTGTTCGGCGCCGACGTCCAGGACGAGATCTACGGCAGCGTGTCGGATTTCCTTGCCCCCTGTCGTCCCATTCCCATGGGCACGGCTCAGTGGGTCGATGGCGGCTGGTTGGTGAACGGGTTGTGGGACTACTGTTCCGGGTCGCCGTACTCGACCCACGCGTTGGTCGCCGTGCGGGTGGAAGGCGGGCCCACGTCCGAGCCGCTGGGGCTGGTCGTCGTCCCACGGCAGCAGTGGACCATGCTCGACAATTGGGCAGGCACGGTCATCGGTATGGCTGGCAGCGGCTCGAACAGCATCAAGATCGAAAACGCGGTGGTGCCCGCCGGCTACCTCGTTCCCGGGCACACCATGCAGGTGGTGGCGGGGGCGGATATCCCCGGATACCGACTGCACGGCAACCCGATGTACTGCGGACAGTCCTCCGGCTACGCCCAGTTGGAAATCGCGGCCATCCTGGTTGGTACCGCCCGCGCTGCCACCGACGAATACGAACGTCTGCTGCGCGAGAAGAAGACGTCAGGCCCGAACCCCCTGCCCCGCTACACCGCCGGAGAGCACCAGCGGGCATTTGCATCTGCGACATCGCTGGCGGATGCGGCGCACGACGTGGTGCAGGCTGCGGCACAGCGGTACACGACCTACTGCATCGACGCCGTCAACTCCGTTCAGGGTTTCTCCCGGGCGGCCGCGGGCCGGACTGCCATGGCCGCCAACCAGGCCGTCGACCTTGCTTGGCAAGCTGTGGATCTGTCGTTCAGAATGTCGGGTAGCAGCGAAGGAGCGCGGAACGGCGCTCGTATGCAGCGGTACTACCGGGACTTCTCGATGGCACGAACCAACATGGCGCCCAAGCTTGACATGGAGGCCCAGAACTTCGCGTCGGCCTACTTTTCGGGCTGACCGGGGAGATACCCGGTCTGTCGTCGATCCAGGAACTGGTCATGATTTGTGACCAGTTCCTGAGAGCCCTTGCTCTGCAGCCAGTCTTGCCTCAGTCGGTCCCTCGCGGATTGCTCCACCGGCCGAACGGATCTGAGCGATCTGGGCAGTCTCGCTGGGATGGCGGCAACCCCAGCTCTTGCGAGGCTCATCAAGGCCTCCGGACAAATCGTGATTCCGCCGCGCAGTGTTCCTTTGCCCCACTACATCGCCCATCTCGATCGCGATCAGTGGGGCAGAGGACGAAAAAGGCGCTATCGGCTGAATTGGCGTGCGAGCCAATCGAAGGAGTCGCGGCGGGCGCGAATGGCAACCGACGCCTCGCACCCGGGCAAGTCGAATGCGTGCGGCGCACCTGCGTAGACGTGGAGGTCGGTGGGAACGCCTGCGCGCGTGAGGCGGTTGGCGAACTCGATGTCCTCGTCGTGGAAGCCGTCCATCGAGCCGACGGCGATGTACGTCGGGGGGAGTCCACTGACATCGCTTGCCCGGCTGGGCGCCGCATAGGGTGAAACATCGTCGGTTCCGTAGGCCTCACCCAGGTAGGCGCGCCATCCGAAGGCGTTTGATGCCGGACCCCAGGTCGGCACGTTGTGCCACTGGCTGGACTCGGTGACCTGACGGTCGTCGAGCATGGGCGCGTGCAACATCAAGAATGCCGGTCGGCGGTGGTTGCGGTCTCGAGCCAGCAGGGCGGTCCCCGCTGCCAGTCCGCCGCCGGCGCTGACGCCGAGAATTCCTAGCCTGGCCGGGTCGATCCCGAGTTCGGAGGCGTTTGCAAAAAGCCACTCGAGCCCGGCGAAGCAGTCTTCCAGTGGTCCTGGGTAGGGAGTTTCCGGGGAAAGCCGGTAGTCCACCGAGACACCGATGCAGCCCAGGCTTCGAGACCAGTCATCGAATCGGACGTCGTCTCGCAGGGCGCTGCCGTTGACGAAACCTCCGCCGTGAATCGAATAGATGCACGGCATCGGTTCGGTTCCGCCCTTTGGCCGGCTGATGCGGAGGGTGAACGGGACAGCAGCCGGGACGGTGACAGTACGACGTTCGACCCGGTTGGACAGAGGAGGCAGTGGAACGGCGGCTCGGGCCGCGCGGAGTGCAGGTAGCGCGTCGAGGCTGAGCTCCGGGGATGCCGGTAGCGTCGCCAGGAATGTTGCGACCTCTTCGTCGAGCATCTGTGGACTGTTGCCCATCACTCGTCCTTTCGGTACGGAAACGTCTGAGAGCTGTCAGCTGGACACCGATTGCGTGGTGGCTATCGGAGCTGTAAGTCGCCGCCGAAGTAGGGCTGGATGATGCCGCGGTTCTTCATGACATCGGCTTCATCTGGTTGCGCCGCTAGTGTTTCCTCTGGCCGTCGGGGGTCCCGCAGCCAGGCCCAGAGCAGACGGGAGTCGATCGCACCATTGGTGGCGGAGCGGCCGAACTCGTTGGTGAAGTAGCTGTGTGCTCGAGGATCCATCCAGGCTTTGGACCCGGCCACCCGGTCCAGTTCGGCGTTGTATCGCCAGTAGGCGTCTTCGGTGACTTCAACGGTTTTCTTGTCGCGCGTGATGAGGGCTTCGATGCACTCGAGGGTGAATCTGGTGATGAGCTCCTGGAGGTGGATCGCTGAGAAGCCGACGTTAGCGTTGGTGTTGGGGCCGTAGAGCATGAAGAAGTTGGGGAAGCCGGGAATCATGCCGCCGAGGTAGGCACGCCCTCCGTCCTTGGCCCACAGGTCTTGCGGGTGCTGGCCGTCGCGGCCCCGGACCTCCATGGGGAGCAGGAAGTCGTTCGCTTTGAAACCTGTCGCCAGGGCGATGGCATCCACCGGGTATTCGGTGCCGTCGCGGCTGATGACCCCGTTTTCGCTGACCTTGGTGATTCCTTCTGGTACCAGAGTGACGTTGTCACGAAGCAGAGCATCGTAGATGTTGTCGTCTGCGTCGACCAGGACAGGTCGGTGGGATAGCGCGGGCTGGCTGGGCAGCATCATGTCGAACAGATCGGGTCGATCGGCGAACTTTTTGCGAAGGTAGTCCACGCGCAGGTCGCGCACCTGCTTGTTGGCTGCGCTCACCGAGTACGGGTCTTCGTAGGTCGGGTCGATCTCCATGGGGTGGGCCGTCAGACTGGGACGCTGGGCCCAGGCGGTTGCGAATCGGGCAAAGTTCACCAGGTACGGGAAGTTTCGGTCCAGCCAGGTGACCTGCGGCGGGTAGGGGGACAGGTACCCGGGCACCTCGAAGATCCAGTTCGGGGTGCGCTGGAACAGGTAGAGGTGGTCGACATGCTTGGCGAGCTCATTGGCCAGCTGGTAACCGGTGCACCCACTGCCGGCGACTGCGATGCGCTTTCCCTTCATGTCACCTGCGTCCCCAGATGGCCACCGCGCGGTGTGGAAAGCCTGGCCGTGAAAGTCATCGATACCTTCGATGCGAGGGACGTTGGGGCGAGAGAGCAGGCCCACGGCAGTGATCACCACGTTGGCGCGCAACGCCAGCTGTCCGTCGGGGCCTTCCGTGTTGACCTGCCACCGCCCGTCTCCGTCGTCCCAGATCACCGAGGTCACCTCGGTGTTGTGGACCATGTGCTTTCGGAGCTCGAAGTTGTCGGCTACCCAGTTGACGTACTTTTCGTTCTCTTCCTGCGGGCAGAACGGGCTCGGGTAGGGGAAGTTGGCCCCGAAGATGTGCGTGTACCCCCGGCTCGGCGTATCCACGCGGCAACCGGGGTAGCGGTTCTCGAACCAGGTCCCACCTACTTCCGGGTTCTTGTCGATCAAGGTGAACGGGATTCCGGCGTGACTGAGCTGCACCGCGGCGTTGAGCCCCGCCATGCCGGCACCGATGACGATCACCAGGAAATCTTCGAGACGCTCTCGCGGGGGCTCTGCGGACCACTCCAGTCCCCGGGCGTACGGGTTGATGGCGAGTTGTTCCTGCCACATCTCAAGCTCCGCCCGGGGTACCTCGGTTCCGGCGGTCAGGCTCAGACTCTGTTGCAACCGCTCAACCGGACCGATGGGTAGGTCCGGGGCACCTGAGTCGCGGTAGGTCTTCAAGAAGGAGGCGGCTTTGCCACGGATCATCGCGATCGAAGTCTTGTCGGTGATCGCCTTTTTCATGCCGGCCAGGGGCGCGCGCATCTCGTCGAGGGGGACGTCCGAGGCCAGCGCCTCGTCCCCGGTCAGCTGGTAGAGAAGACCGCGCAGCACCATGGGGTCAGCGAACTGGACCGCATCCTCGATCGTCTCGTCGCTTGCATCGAGAAGCTCAGGTCGCATCGACGTCATTCCGCACTCCTATGTGCTGGGGGGCCAGTTGCCCGTCTCCTGTGTCCTGCCGGTGACAAGTACCGAAGAGCGAGTGTACCGAGATAAGATATCAAGTCCAGGGATCGCCAGCTCGCTCTGCAGCCGCCAGAGCTCGTCGGTGGCGAGGAGCTTTCCTGCTTCATTATGGCGGCATCACCCCGACACACAAGAGAATGCAACACTATTGACATGAGCTGCGTCACGCTCTAACGTTCGTTGCAATTCCACGTAGTGGAATCAAGTTGCGAATTGGTTTTCAGAATGCATCACGCCCAACGACGGGACCGTCCTGCAGCACGGGTTTTCCCGCTGGCCGCCCGCCCTGTAGGACTGGAGAAGCCTTGTGACCCATCTCTTCCAATCTCGGACTCCTGTGCGCCGGAAGGTCCTGGTAGCTACCTCGATCGGTGCCATGTGCGTCGCGCTGGCCAGTTGCAGCTCCCAGAGCAGCAGCACCCCGGCGTCAGCGAGTGCGAGCGGCACCAAGCAGTCATCGAGCGCGGGGGTGAACCGGGACGCGACGCTCCGCGTGGGTGTCGACGCGGTACCGACCACGTTCGACCCCATCCAGAACTCCGGGACCCAGGGCAACTACACGCTGCCCGAGCTCTACGACCAGCTGGTCCAGCTCAACGCGAGCTTCCAGCCGGAGGCCATGCTGGCCACTTCGTGGAAGTTCAACGCCGACGGCACCGATCTGACGATGACGCTGCGCAGCGACGCCGTTTTCAACGGCGACAAGTCCCCGGTGGACGCTGCTGCGGTCAAGGCCAGCATCGAGCGGGCCAAGACGAACCCGAAATCACTGGTTGCTCTACAGTTGGCCAACGTCAGCAGCGTCGACGCGGTCAACAAGACCACCGTCAAGTTCAACTTCGCCAAGCCCGCGTACTCTTTCGTCGGCGATCTGGCCGCCGACCCGCGGATTTCCTCGGTGGTCGACCCTGCTCACAGTGACAACCTGGCTACTGCGCCAGCGGGATCCGGTCCCTACACACTGGCCAGCGCGACACAGGCCAAGGTCGTCCTGAGCCGGGTGTCCGGCCACTGGGACAGCACCTCTGGTCTGGCCAAGACCATTGAGCTCAATGGCATCTCCGACCAGAACTCCCGCTTCAACGCGGTCAAAGCCGGACAACTCGACCTCACCTACATCACCACGGGCCAGTACAAAGATGCGTCGGCGATGGTCAGCGGGGGAGGGTTCCAGGCGGTCTACGAACCCAAGATCCAAAAGTACAACTTGGGTGTCAACGGCACCGCGACGTCGCCCCTGAAAGATCCCAACGTTCGTCTGGCGATCAGCAAGGCCATCGACCGCACCCAGTTCTGCAACACCGCCTTCCCCGGGTTGAGCACACCGTCGCGGCAGTTGGTCTCTCCGATCAACCCGGTGTACGACAAGTCCCTGGACGACGCCAAGTCGCTCAGCGCCCAGCCTGACGAGGCCAAGGCCCTGCTCGCCAAGGCCGGGGTACAGAACCTCACCCTCTCGCTCGTCGCGTTCGGGACACTGACCAGCCAGGCGCAAATCTTGAAACAGCAATTGGCCGATGTCGGCGTGACGCTGAATGTGGACGTGCAGGGCTCACTGCCCGCTCTCCTTCAGACCTGGCTCGCCGGCGGTGCGAACAGCAGGTTCCTGTCGCAGTCCGGTGCACCAGACCCGACGGCGATCGTCCGTCAGAGCATCGAGAGCAGCAAGGTCAGCGGAGGAGTTCCCGACTACCTCCAAGCAGCCCTGGACAAGGCCAAGACCACCGCGCCGGGTTCTGCACGTGATGCGGCCGGCGTGCAGGTCAACAAGATCCTGACCGAGCAGCCGGTCAACATTCCGATGTGCGACATCGGGCTGGGGCTCCTGGCCAGCACTAAGGTCGTGGGCCTGGACTCGGTCCGATTCCTCGGTTTCGCGCCGCCGTACGAGACAAGACGGGTTGGTCTGACCGGCTGAAAATGACGCAACACTGGTACTGGACCCTGTTGGTTGGCAGAGTCCCCGCGCATCACGGTCTGCGGGCCGGCACCTGGAACGTTGGGAAGTACATTCTCCGATGAGCACTTCGTACAGCACCGGGCATCCGTGTCCGGCGAGGCGAGGCCTGACATGATGCTGACGATCGGACGACGCATCGGCGCCGCCGTCATCACGCTCTTCGTCGTGGTCATCGTGGTCTTTCTTCTCCAGCAGCTGATTCCCGGGGACCCTGCTGCCGCGATCGCGGGTGACGATGCGACGCCGGCGCTCATCGCGCAGATCCGCGCGGAGCTGAATCTGAACAGACCGCTGCCGGTGCAACTCGTCGAATACGTGTGGAACGCCATCACGTTCCGCCTGGGCACCAGCCTGCAGACCCAGCTGCCTGTCACCAAGATGCTCGGCGACGCACTGCCGGTGACGATTTCGCTGGCGATCGTCTCCTTGATCTTCACCATCGTGATCGGTGTCAGCATGGGGACGATCGCGGCGCTGAAGCCTGGCTCCTGGATCGATCGGACGCTCGTCGGAAGCAGCGCGGTCGCATTGGCGATCCCCGCCTTCGTCACCGGTCTCCTGCTCCAGCGGGTGTTCGGCGTCCGCCTGGGCTGGCTACCGGCGATCGGCTACACACCCATCACCGAGAACCCGGTGATGTGGTTCAAGGGACTCATCCTGCCCGCTCTCACGCTCGCCGCCATCTCAGCGGCGGAAGTCGCCCGTCAGCTGCGGGGAAACCTCATCGACACCCGCGAGCAGGACTACCTCCGGACCCTGCGCGCGAAGGGTCTGCCCCCCAGCCTCGTCCTGTTCAAGCATGCCTTCCGGAATGCAGCCGCCCCGATGCTGACGGTTCTAGGCATTCAATTCGGCGCGATCATCGGCGGGGCAGTCATCATCGAGCAGGTCTTCGCACTGCCAGGGTTGGGGCAAATGGGAGTCAGCGCGATCCTGTCGAAGGACTACCCGGTGGTCCGTGGAGTCGTCCTGTTCGGAGCCACCATGGTCATCGTCCTGAACCTGGCCATCGACCTGATCAACATCAAGCTCAACCCAAGGGTGGCGCACCAGTGACCAGCAACCACCTCGCTCCAGCGGCCGCCGGGGATCAACCCACAGTCCAACCCGAGGGTAGGGCGACAACATCGACCGGGCACGACATCGCCGCCGCGGCCGCCGGGGCTCGACCCCAGGGTGGCCCACAGACCGGCGGCGGCCCTCTTCCGCCGGTCTCCGGAAAGCCTGAACCCAAGCTCACAGCCAACGATTCATTTGTCAGGCGTCGTCTGCGCCGCCTCACGCACAGCCGGGTGGCACGAAGATTCGCGTCGGACAGGGTCGGACAGGTGGCCGTCGTCACCCTCCTGCTCCTGACGGTCGTGGCCGTCTTCCACTCGTCTTTCGAGCCGTACGACCCGGTGCGCCAGGACCTGGTCAACCTCAATGCCGCACCCAGCGGTGCTCACCTTCTCGGAACGGACTATCTCGGCAGAGATGTCCTGAGCCGACTGATCGCCGGCACCGCAGTCACCCTGTGGACGGCCGTCCTGGGAACCCTGGTGGGGATGGTGGGGATCCCGCTGGGACTCCTGGCCGGGTACTTTCGCGGTCCGTTCGACGCCGTCAGCAGCCGAGTCGCCGACGGGTTGCTCAGCATCCCGGCGTTGCTCTTCGCCTTCGGCATCATCGGCTTCCTGGGCCCCGGGGAGCTGAATGCGGCGCTGGCGCTCGGAATCGTCTCCGTCCCACGCTTCTTCCGGGTGGCTCGAACCGTGGCGACCACGGTCGCCGAAGAGCCCTACGTGGAGGCATCGAGAGCTGCGGGGTGCAGCACGACCCGGATCCTGTTCCGCCACGTGATTCCCAACGCGAGCGGACCCCTGCTCGTCCTGATCTCCCAGACCGCCGGGGTCATCGTGACGGTGCAGGCCGGACTCGCGCTGCTGGGTCTGGGGCCTGAACCGCCCAAGGCCAGCTGGGGCGGCATGCTCAGCGACGCATTCAACCAGTCGTCCGACGCCATCTTCCCGATGGTCCCGCCCGCAATCTTGATCGTCGTGTTGATCCTGTGCTTCTTCACCCTCGGGGACACCATCAGGGACGCCTTCGGTCGATCGAAAGGGCAGAAGTGATGACAGAGACGGACCTGTCGACCCGGCGATCGGCATCGGCAAAGAGCAACGCGCTGCTCGAAGTGCAGGACCTGTCCATCGAGGTGCAGAACGGTCATAGCCGGACCCAGCTGACCCAGGGCGTGTCACTGAGCATCGGTGCGGGTGAAACCGTCGGATTGGTCGGGGAGTCCGGCTCCGGAAAGACCATCACCGGTCTGGCCGTGCTGGGCGTGCTGCCACCAACGGTGAAGGCGGTCTCTGGCCGCATCATGTTCGGCGGGGCCGACCTTCTGACCCTGCCGGAAAAGGAGTTGCGCCGGGTTCGCGGGGGCCAGATCGGCATGGTCTTCCAAGAGCCTCGACGCAGCCTGGACCCGTCATTCACGGTCGGCGAGCAAGTTGCGGAGACAATCCGCGCGCACCAGGACATCTCGCGCCGTGAAGCCCGCAAAATGGCCGTCGAGATGCTTGAACGCGTGCAGATCCCCAACCCGGCGGTCCGCGCCCAGCAGTACCCGCACCAGTTCAGTGGAGGAATGTGCCAGCGGGTCATGCTGGCCATCGCTCTGGCATGCGGACCGAAGGTGCTCATCGCGGACGAGCCGACCACTGCGCTGGATGTGACCGTCCAGGCCGCCATGCTGCGCCTGATCAAGGACCTGCAGAACGAATTGGATCTGGGAGTTCTGCTGATCACCCACGACATGGGTGTCGTGGCCGAAGTCTGCGACACAGTGGTGGTCATGTACGCCGGGCAGACGGTCGAGGTGGCGCCCGTTCGGGACATCTTCCACGCACCGTCGCACCCCTACACCGCCGCCATCCGTGACGCGACCCCAGATGTCCGTGACCAGAACAACCTGATGCGCGCCATCCCGGGGCAGGTTCCTCCGCCGGATCAGTGGCCGGCAGGGTGCCGGTTCCATCCCCGGTGCCCGTACGCCATCGACGAGTGCCGCACCGGCCACCTGGAGATGGAACAAGTGGGCCGGTCCCAAGTGCGTTGCGGGCGTGCCGTAGCGCTGAACCTGAGGGGACAGGCCCAGTGAGGGCACTGGAGATCGAACACGTGAGCAAGACGTTCGGTTCGTCACGGTCCACGCGCCGCAAGGGTGGCCGCAAGCGTGGGGCCGATGAGGCCGTCTACGCCCTACGTGACGTCAGCCTGCACGTCGAACGCGGGGAGACCCTGGCGCTGGTGGGCGAGTCAGGCTCCGGAAAATCCACCCTGGGTCGGATAGCACTCCGATTGATCGAAGCCGACACCGGCACCGTGAACGTCCTCGGCCGCTCGACCCGTGACCTGTCGCGATCGGAGCTGAGAGCGTCCCGCAGGGACATGCAGATGATCTTCCAGGACCCCTTCAGCTCCTTGGACCAGCGGATGGTGATCGGCGACCTCGTCGCCGAACCCATGATCGTCCACGGCATCGAACCCAACGCCGAGGCACGTCGACGCCGGGTGGCGGAGCTGATCGAACGGGTGGGCTTGTCGGCAGCGCATCTCGACCGGTTCCCGTACGAATTCTCCGGGGGCCAACTGCAGCGAGTGGCTATCGCCCGGGCTCTTGCCACCGACCCGCAATTCGTGGTCTGCGATGAACCGGTGGCGGCGCTCGACGTCTCGATCCGGGCGCAGGTCCTCAACCTGTTGAGCGAACTGCAGCGGGAACGAGGACTGGCCTACCTGTTCATCTCTCACGACCTGTCCCTGGTCCGCGTCCTGGCGGATCGGGTGGCGGTCATCCAACGTGGGGTCATCGTCGAAAGCGGCAGCACCGACGACGTCTACGACCGGCCGACACACGCCTACACGAGGACGCTGCTGTCCGCCGTGCCCGGCCGAGACCCGGACCGCCGAAGCCTTCTGACAGCTACGACGGGCGACCCCACCCCACCGTCGCCGGACGTGCCGGACGTACCCCGAACTGCGTCGGCAATATGACCGACCCCGCCGGTCAAGCCGGATCCGGGACGCGCTGAGCGTACAGCCCGCAAGCCCGCCCGAAGGCTCGGGATCTCTGCGCTGGCCAGGCGCGGAGCAAGTAGACAACGAATAGGGAGAACCCACATGGATCAGACCCTCTTGCGCCAGCAGAAGTGGAATCAAATTCCACTCAGTGCTCGGTCGGGGTGGAGCCGGTGACCGCCGGAACTGAACCCACGGCCTTCGCCGCGGACTACATGTACTGGGTCGGCATCGACACAGACTCGAACGCCAGCGAAGCAGATCTCGCCGCGTTCAACGAGTTCTACGCGCAGGTTCACTTCCCTGAGGTCCTGCGGGCCAACCCGGGATTCGTCAGTGCCACCCGATACCAGCTCGAGACGCCCGACCCACGCGGCGATTTTGGCCCGACCTGGCTGGCCGTCTACGGGATTCGCGACCTCTCCGGCGCCGAACGATATGCGGCGCGGGAGAAGGATGCGTCGGCGGAACGGCCCCGGTACACGCCCGGGCCGGCCCTGTGGAAGACGATGTCGCCGCGGTGGCGGATGATCTGGCGCCAGGTTTTCGCTCTCGGGTCGCGCGCATCCGCACCGGACAGCATCTTCATGGTGGGAATGGACACCGCTGAGGGCGCCTCCGGCCAGGACGTCGAGGACTTCAACAAGTACTACAGCGACACGCACCTTCCCGAGGTTCTCGACAACGGGAAGTACGGGGCAGGCACCCGGTTCGAACGATACGAATCCTTCCTGCACCGGCGGCCGGAGGGCTGCCCGCAGTTCTGCGCGGTCTACGAAGGCGCTGGCAATGGGGTCACCGGACCGCCTTCCGGACCGCCCACCCCCGGACCCACAGCTTGGGAGAACCGGGACACCAGATGGCGTCTGCGCTACCGGCGGGTCAGTGACTCGGTCCTGGCATCCGACGCCACTACCTCCGCATGACCATCGACTCCAGGGAGAACCAGATGTCCAGTGTGCGCAGCAAGTCAGGTTTGCCGAGTCCGCTCGGCCTCCCCACCGACCTGAGCGAGTACAGCCTGAGCGGATCTTTCGACGTTGGCGCCATCAAGATCCACCACCTCAGCGACGGCCTCGCGTTCGGTCCGCGCAGGTCCTGGTTCACGGGGCTGGAACCGGAGGAGTGGATGCCGAGTCTGGGACTCACCGACCCGGACACCCCTTTCCCGTTGAACTTCGGTTTCTTCGTCATCGAGAGCCAGGCAGGCGTCACGCTTGTCGACAGCGGATTCGGCCCGGTGGCCGCCGGCATTCCGGGTGTGCGCGGTGGCAACGAGATGATGGAGCGGCTATCCGAGATCGGCATCCAGGCGACCGATGTCGCCCACATCATTCAGTCGCACTGTCACGGTGACCACTGCGGCCAGCTCACCACCCAGACCTCGGCGGGCCCTATCCCCACCTTCCCCCGGGCCACGGTTCACATCCACCAGGCCGAGGTCGATCACTGGACCGGGCCCGCCACCGACACCCACCCGATGGCACCGAAGATCCGTGCGAGTCTGGCCGTCATCGGTGCCGCTGGTCAGTTGTCGACGTTCTCCGGGGTCACGTCGATCACTCCGGGTGTCATCACGCTGCCGATGCCCGGCCACACACCGGGGCACACCTGTGTCCTGGTCAGTGATCGAGGTACGTCCTGCATCCTTGTCGGCGACCTCGCCCATCACCCGGTGCATTTCGAGAACCACAGCTGGCACCACGAACTCGAGGGTGATCTCGCCCAGAGCATGGCCTCCCGGGCTGCGATCTGCGACCTGGCAATCGGGCTCGACGCCGTTGTGACGGCACCACACATGCCGATCCTGACGCTCGGCAAGCTCCACCGCGACGAGTCCGGCCACGTGCGATGGGCTCCGGTGTAGCCGGCCGGCCTCGGAAGACTCCTCTCCCACCACCTCATCGACCAGGAAGGCGGCGGCATATGGCCATACCAGATGCTCTGCAAGACCCAGCGTTCCTCGGGTTTGAGCCCGACGAAATCAACGCACGGTACCGCTCGGAGCGAAACAAGCGGGTACGTAGCGAAGGCGAAAAGCAGTTCGTATCCATCGGCACATCGGGCTCCATGAGTGAGTATTTGACGAACGATCCATACCAGGAAGTGCAGGAACGCGGCCCACTGTACGAAGAGACCGAGTGTGTCGTCATCGGTGCCGGGTGGGCCGGGATGGTCAGCGCCGTCAGGCTTCTGGAACGCGGTGTGACCGACATTCGGATCGTGGACGCCGGCGGTGGCTTCGGTGGGACCTGGTATTGGAACCGCTACCCCGGATGCTGCTGTGACACGCTCTCCTACATCTACCTGCCGCTGCTGGAAGAAATGGGCTATATGCCCAAGGAGCGTTTCAGCACAGCGACGGAGATCGCCGAGTACGCCACCCTGATCGCCGACCGCTACGGGCTCCACGACAAGGCCATCTTCCACACCTGGGTATCCGGTCTCCGCTGGGACGCAGATGACCACCGTTGGGAGGTGTCCACCAGCCGCGGCGACAAGATTCGAGCACGTTTCGTGGTCATGGGTACCGGACCCGCCTCACGTCCACGGTTGCCTGGCATCCCCGGGATCGCCGACTTCGAAGGCACGTCCTTCCACAGCAGCCGTTGGGACTACGACTACACCGGGGGAGAGTCGGGTGGGCAGCTCGACAAACTGGCGGACAAGCGCGTTGCGATCATCGGAACCGGTGCCACCGGAGTGCAGATCGTTCCGCACCTGGCGAAGTCGGCACAACAGGTCTACGTCGTGCAGCGCACGCCGTCGCCGATCCTGTGGCGCGGCAACCGAGAGACCGATCCTGAATGGTTCGCCGAGCTCACCCGGGAACCTGGCTGGCAGGGCCGGATGTGGACAGCATTCGACAGTGCCATCGACGGCGGCAATCCCGATCCGGGTGTGGTCGACGAGCGTGGCTTCGCGATCATCGCCTTTCACCTGAAGTACCTGAAGGACAAGGCAAACCTCGACCCCGCGCAGCTGACCCCGAAGGATTGGGAGAAGCTGTACGAGCTGGCCGATTTCTCAGCCATGGAGGAGGTCCGGCATCGCATCGACGTCGTCGTCGGAGACGCGGCCAAGGCCGAAGCGCTCAAGCCGTGGTACCGCCTGTTCTGCAAGCGGCCGACTCCGTCCGACGACTATCTGCAAGCATTCGACCGGGACAACGTCGCCCTGCTGGACGTCAGCCGGTCGAAGGGTCTGGATCGAATCACCAAGACCGGCATCGTCGCAAACGGCGTTGAGTACGACGTGGACTGCATCATCTACGCCAGCGGCTTCGAGATCACCAGCTCCTACGAGAAGCGCCTCGGTATACCCATAGTCGGCCTGGGCGGCGAGAGCATCTACGAGCACTGGTCGGATGGCATGCGCTCGATGCACTCGTTGATGTTCAACGGCTTTCCGAACCTGTTCATGGTCGGTGGCCTGTTCGGGCTGACCCTGAGCCTGAACTACTGCACATCGATCGAAGACCAGGCCCGGATGGTCGCCCACGTCGTCGACGAGCTCAACGACAGAGGTGCTGCTTCCGCCCAGCCCTCCCGCGCGGCCGAAGACAAGTGGATGCATCAGCAGGTGACCTTGCCGCCGGCAGGGCCCTACGCCTCGCTGTTCGGTGGGTCGGCCGAATCGTGCACGCCGGGGTACTACAACCAGGAGGGCATCGAGGTCAGTGCCCGACGCGACTACCGCCTCGACGCGTTCCCCCTGGGGGCCAACGGATACTCGGCCCTGGTGCACGCGTGGCAGGAAGCCCGCGACCTGGAAGGCCTGGAGCTCGGCAGTCTCAACGCCACGGTCGCGGCCTCGTGAACCCGCCCTCGACCTCGGTCCAGGCGGACGCTGCAGCCTGGACCGCACCGGGGCGGTTCAGCGCGACCCACGAACAGGAGGATGACACACCATGAGCTCAGCGGAAGATGTGGCGCGATCAGTGCTCGGCGATGAGCAGGTCCTGGAGTCCAAGGCCTTGGTCACCGAGTTCAACGCCGAGTGGCACGAATTCTTGGCCCGCGCCGCGGGCTCGGTCTGGTCCCGCGAAGGACTGGACCGCCGGACGAAGAGCGCCGTCACGATCGCCCTCCTGACGGCTCTGGGCCGTGAAGAGGAACTGGGGGTTCACGTCCGCGTCGCCCGCCGTAACGGGCTGTCCCCAGAGGAGATCTCGGAGGTGTTCATCCACACCTCGCTGTACGCCGGCGTCCCCTTCGTCCGAGCCGCTTTCGCCGTCGCAGGGCCCGTTCTGGAGAAGGAGCAGTCCCCGCAAGCACCAGCGAGCGGATCACCCGCGGAGTGAACCAATCCACCAGCCCGCGCCCTACCCACCTCGCCAGTCCACATACGCACAAGGAGAAAAACGTTGGCCACCATCGCAGTTGCCCAATCGATCCCGCTTGCAGTCGACGCCGCCCGGGCGTGGAAATTTGTGAGCGACTACCCCCGCTTTGACGTGTGGCAGCCCCACATCGAATCAATCGAGATGCTCCCCAACGGTGATCGCAAAGTCTTTTTCTCCGACGGTGACGTCAAGGTCGACCGGATCGTTGGCAGTGACGACGAGAACATGACGCTGACCTACGAAATGGTCCCGGACCAGGATGCATCCCCGGGGGCACCTGTCCTGCAGATCATCGCGACATTCAAGGTCCGACCCACGGACCTGGGGTGTGAGGTCGAGTACGGAATCGTCGGCGGCGTCCCGGACGGCGCAGAGGAGATGGCAACCCGAGGCGTCACCTCCAACATCGAGGGAGCACTCGAAGGCCTCAAGGACCACCTCACGGGCACAAATTAGGACCGAATTCATGAACAGCATCGAATCCGACCCACACGTCATCGGGCCGGCTCGATAGGCAATGGCAACAACGGGCCTCTCAAGCCGGGCCGCAGGGTCGTGTCATTGATGAGACGGTGCGGCCCGACCTGACAGCCCATCTCGGAGCGGTGACACGTTGTGGCAGCCCCTGGCCACGACCATCAGATAGTGGGCTGAAACCGCAGTGCATTGGAGAGCCACTGTGCCGCAACGCACCAGGCGCGCGTTACGGGGTTCAGGTCGACCGGTGGGCCTCCAACGACCTACCGTTGGAACACACTGCGTAGTGAGCAAAGCACACTGTGTAGATCCAGGCTCTGCCCTGGGTCCCACTCGACCGGGATGGTTCTTCGGTGAGGGACAGGACCTACGGGACCCTCGCCGGTGTCAGTGAATCTCACAAACGAATGAAGGTGGTTGACATGAACCATGCCGCACCCCTACATTCCGCAGAGCGGAATAAGTTTGCGAAACTGGGTTGAGATCATCGTCGATACGGCAAAGATGCCGCCTGGACGCTCCTCCCGTTGAGCCGTATCTTTGGAGGACTTTGTGAACCGTCGCTATCAGTCTCGGGCCCGGACGCATCGAAGGGCCCAAGTGGCCGCTGTGGTCGGCGCCTTTTCCCTTCTCGTGGCTAGTTGCAGTTCCGGCTCGAACACGGCCGCCGGCGCCGCACCATCAAGCGGTAGCCAGCCACAAGGTGGGACCGTGGACAAGAACGCCACGCTCCGTGTCGGCGTCGACGGCGTCCCTGTCACGTTCGACCCGATCCAGAACCCCGGGAATCAGGGTAACTACACCCTGCCTGAGCTCTACGACCAGCTGGTTCAGCTCGACTCGAAATTTCAGCCCGAAGCAATGCTGGCGACCTCGTGGAAGTTCAATACCGCCGGTACCGAGCTGACGATGACGCTACGAAGCGACGCGGTCTTCAATGCTGACGGGTCGCCGGTGAATGCCGCCGCGGTCAAGGCCAGCATCGAGCGGGCCAAGACGAGCCCGAAATCGCTGGTCGGTTCGGAGCTGGCCGATGTCAGCAGCGTCGACGCGGTCAATGCCACCACGGTCAAGTTCACCTTTTCCAAGCCGTCGTACTCCTTCGTCACCGACCTTGCGAATGACCCGCGGATCTCCTCGGTGGTAGACCCGGCCCACATGGACAACTTGGCCACTGCGCCGTCGGGATCCGGGCCGTACACCTTGACGAGTGCTACTCAGGCGAAGATCGTCCTCGGCCGGGTGGCTCACCACTGGGATACGACCTCGGGACTGGCCAAGACCATCGAGCTCGATGGGATACCCGACCAGAACTCCCGCTTCAACGCGGTCAAAGCCGGACAGCTCGACGTCACCTACATCAACACCGGGCAGTACGACAGCGCGAAGCAACTCGCGGCGTCAGGGTTCCAGACCTTCTACGAGCCCCAGGTACAGAAGTTCGGCCTACGGGTCAACGGTGCTCACGCGCCATTGTCCGATGCGACCCTGCGGCAGGCGGTCGGCAAAGCCGTCGACCGCACCCAGTTCTGCAGCACCCAATTCCCCAACATGAGTACACCGTCACGACAACTGGTGTCACCGTTGGACCCGGCGTACGACAAGTCCCTGGATGACGCCAAGTCGCTCGCCGCGCAGCCTGATGAAGCCAAAGCACTGCTGTCCAAGGCCGGCTCGCAGAGCCTCTCGCTCTCGTATCTTTCCTTCAGCACGACGGTTTCGCTCGCAGAGGTGATACAGCAGCAGCTCTCCGATGTCGGTATCAAGATGTCGATCGCGCAGCAGGCGTCGTACCCCGCTGTGATCGGAGCCTGGCTCACGGGCAAGTACAACCTGAGCGGCTTTGCCTTCGCGGTCGGCGACGCCAGTTCCATCGTCAACCAGAACATCACGACCGACCCGATCAGCGGAGGCGTGCCGAGCTACGCCACCAGTGCGGTGGACAAGGCCGAGACCGCGACGACGGACGCCGGCAGGAACGCTGCCTACAAGGAGCTCAACAAGGTCATGACGGAGCAGCCAGTAGACATTCCTCTGTGCAATGTCGGCCTCGGGCTCCTCGGCAGCTCAAAGGTCACCGGACTGGAAAATGTCCGCTACCTCGGCTACGCACCGCCGTTCGAGACGCGTCGGCTCGGCCTGACCAGCTGACGGCTGTCCAGGTGCCGGGACCGCCCCAGGGGCGGTCCCGGCATCCGGCTTCGGCCGGAGTGGAGATCCTCGAACCGCCGGCCGGTTGCACCTGTGGGACAGGTCCTGGATGGCGTCGACCAGCCCGTGGGCCGCCAGCAAAAGCTTCCGCACCGCCGAAAGGACCCGCCCATGCCGAGCACCAGTCCCGGATACTCCATCACCATCCGAGCCGAAGCTCCGTCCGGTATTGGAGCAACAGCTGATCTCGCCGCGGCGGTGATGGCTGCGGGTGGTTCGCTGACCGCTCTGGACGTCGTCGAGTCCGGACCGGATGCGATTGTCGTCGACGTGTCCTGCGATGCGGTGAACGCCGACCACGCCGACACTGTTGCCCAGACGATCGCCGACCTGCCGGGCGTCCACGTCCACAAGGTCTCCGATCGGACGTTCCTTCTGCACCTTGGCGGAAAAATCGAGGTGGTGCCCAAGGTGCCACTCAAGCACCGCGACGATCTGTCCCGCGCCTACACACCCGGTGTGGCCCGCGTCTGCACCGCAATCGCGAACAACCCCGCTGACGCCCGCCGGTTGACCATCAAACGGAACACCGTCGCAGTGGTCACCGACGGATCTGCGGTTCTGGGCCTGGGCAACATCGGCCCTGCCGCCGCACTGCCTGTCATGGAAGGCAAGGCTGCCTTGTTCAAGCAATTCGGGGGCGTTGACGCCTGGCCCGTCGTGCTCGACACCCAAGATACCGACCTGATCGTGGAAATCGTGCGATGTATCGCCCCCGGCTACGGCGGCATCAACCTCGAAGACATCGCTGCACCAAGGTGTTTCGAGATCGAACGACGACTACGGGCGATCCTGGACATACCGGTGTTCCACGACGATCAGCACGGCACTGCAATCGTGGTGCTCGCTGCCCTGACCAACGCTCTACGCGTTGTCGACAAACGACCTGAAGACGTGCGAGTCGTCGTCAGCGGTGTCGGAGCCGCCGGCCGGGCCATCATCCAGCTCCTCCAGAGCCAGGGCTTCAGCGACATCGTCGGATGTGACCGCAACGGCGCCATCAACCCCGGGAACCCCAACCTGGATGAATACCGCCGGTGGATCGCTGACACCACGAACCCCCGCCGCGCCAAGGGGACATTGACCCGGATGATCCGCGGTGCCGACGTTTTCATCGGTGTCTCGGCGCCGAACCTGCTCACCGGCGACGACATCGCCACCATGGCAGATCGGGCCATCGTGTTTGCGCTGGCCAATCCTGATCCTGAAGTGGACCCGTTTGCCGCCGGTAAGCATGCCGCCATTGTCGCCACCGGGCGCTCGGACTATCCGAACCAGATCAACAACGTCCTCGCATTCCCGGGGTTCTTTCGCGGCATGCTCGATTCCGGCGCCCACGAGATCACCGATGATCTGCTGATCGCCGCAGCCACCGCGATCGCCAATACCGTTGCTCCTGAGGAACTCAACGCCAACTACATCGTCCCGTCGGTGTTCGACCCCGCCGTTGCACCCGCAGTCGCCGCCGCCATCGACATTGCGATTGCTTCCCGCACATCGGACCGGAGCACGCCAAATTCTGCAATGGACAGGCACCCCCAGCAGGCCACTGCCGCGACCCAGGCTGCGCCTCGCACCATCTAGACCATGACAGCCGCTCACCAGCCAACGGATGCGAACAAAACCACACAATGGTGGTGGTGCTGCTCACCATCGCTCTGTTTGTCGACGTAACCAAGGCAAAATGCTCCACACCGCGAAAACATCGGGCTGCTGCTCCCACGCCATTGCGTGTGCGATCAACGCTCGCTGCTCTGTCTTCCGACACGGCTCGATCCTCGCTCGGCGCACGGACGCGCGACGATGAGGCGCCCGGGACCAACACACAGAAGGATCACCATGAGATTGTTGATCTTCGGCCCGCAGGGAGCCGGAAAAGGTACCCAGGCCGAGCTGCTCGCTCCGTACTGGGGCATCCCACACATCTCGACCGGCGATATCTTCCGCGCAAACATCGCGAACAAGACACCGATGGGAACCCAGGTCGCCACCGCCCTGGCCGCCGGCGAGCTGGTGCCGGATTCGGTCACCCAGGCCATGTTGGGCGAACGACTCCTCGAGGCAGACGCCCTTCCGGGTTTTGTCCTGGACGGATTCCCGCGTACCTCGGAGCAGGCCGAGTGGCTCGACACTCGCCTCGAGGGTGAAGGTCTCGAAGCGGTCATTCTGTTGACGGTGCCCGACGAGGAGCTGCTGCAACGATCCCTGCGGCGCGGACGCGATGACGACACTCCGGAGATCATCTCTCGGCGGCTGGCGATCTACCACGAGATGACCGAGCCGCTGCTGCGTTTCTACGGTCCGCTGGTGATCACGGTCGACGGCAACCGGCCCGTCGCCCTGGTCCACCAGGAGATCATCGCCGCAGTCAGCAACGTCACCGCTTCGGTCTGATCGTGCCAGGTGACGATGACGGTGCGGGAGCGACCGGTCCGGCCGGCCGATCGCCCGCTGTCGTCCCGGTGTTCTTCCTATCGGACAGCACCGGGATCAGCGCCGAGACGATGGGTAACGCGCTGCTCATCCAGTTTCCCGACCTGCTGTTCGAGCGCCGCCTGATCCCGTTCATCTCCACCATTGAAGAGGCCCGCCGGGTGGTTGGCGTCCTGGACGCGGCGATGGACGGCCCGGTGACCCCGCTGGCGTTCACCACCGCCGCGGTCGACGAGATCAGGGCTGTCCTGCACGAGTCACGGTGCCCGATCATCGATTTCTTCGACCTGCACATGAGCCAGGTGGAATCGATCCTGGGCGTCAAGGGCATGCGGGTGCCGGCCCGGCTGCACGGCGTCGGCGACATCAAACGCTACAACTCGCGGATGGCGGCGGTGGAATACGCCATCGAGCACGACGACGGGCAGAGCATGCGGGCGCTGAACAAGGCCGACGTCATCCTGGTGGCCCCGTCCCGCTGCGGGAAGACCCCGACCACCATGTATCTGGCGTTGCAGCACGGCGTGTTCGTGGCCAACTATCCGCTGGTCGACGAGGACCTGACCAGTTCCGAGTTGCCGAAACCGATCCGGGCGTTGCAGCAGCGGTGTTTCGGGATGCTTTCCACCCCGGCCCGGCTCAGCCAGGTCCGGCAGGAACGTCGGCCGAATTCTCGGTACGCGTCGCTGGAGCAGTGCACCTACGAGCTCCGGCGGGCCGAATCGATGTTCACCGCCCACCGCATTCCGGTCATCAACTCGTCGGCGAAATCCGTCGAGGAGATGTCGACCGTGATCCTGCAGAAAATTGCCACATTTCCTGTCAACGTCGAAAGGACCTCGCTGTGACAGCTGTCGCCTTGAATCCGACCGTGAAGTGGTTCGCCGAGATCGGGCTCGCCGACCTGGAGCAGGTGGGCGGGAAGAACGCGTCCCTCGGTGAGATGGTCGGTCATCTGGCGACCGCAGGAGTGACGGTGCCTGACGGATTTGCCACCACAGCGGACGCCTACCGGCAGTTCCTGAACCAGACCGACCTGGCCCAGATGATCAAGACAGCGCTGGACGGTTTGGACACCGACGACGTCCAGGGACTCGCCGCCGTCGGGAAACGACTCCGCGCCGCCGTCGTCGCGCAGCCGTTCCCCGCCGACCTGGAGGCCGATATCCGTTCCGCCTACGAGAAACTCGCGGGCGGGGACCTCGAGCGGTCGTTTGCGGTGCGGTCCAGCGCCACCGCCGAGGATCTCCCGGATGCTTCCTTCGCGGGGCAGCAGGAGACGTTCCTCAACGTCCGCGGTGTCGATGCGATCCTGCTGGCCATCAAAGAGGTGTTCGCCTCCCTCTACAACGACCGGGCCATCGCCTACCGCGTCCACCACGCCTTCGAACACGAAACAGTGGCGCTGTCCGCCGGGGTGCAGCAGATGGTCCGCTCCGACCTCGCCGCCTCCGGGGTCATGTTCACCATGGACACCGAATCCGGCTTCGAAGACGCCGTGTTCATCACCTCCGCCTACGGACTGGGCGAAGGCGTCGTCCAGGGCGCCGTCAACCCCGACGAGTTCTACGTCTACAAACCGGCTCTGCGGGCCGGGCGGCCGGCCATCCTCAAACGCGGCATCGGTGGCAAGGCCACGAAGATGGTGTACACCACCGACCGAACTGTCGGGCGCACCACCGAATTCGTCGACGTGCCCGCCGAGCAGCGAGGTCGGCTCAGCCTGACCGATGAGGAAGTCAGCGAACTGGCCCGTCAGGCTTTGATCATCGAGGCGCACTACGGCAGACCGATGGACATCGAATGGGGCAAGGACGGCGTCGACGGCCGGCTGTACATCCTGCAGGCCCGCCCGGAGACGGTGAAATCGCGGCAGTCTGCCGGCACCCTCGTCCGCTACCGCCTCGCAGCACCCGCGCCCACCCCGCTGATCGAGGGCCGGGCCATCGGCCAGCGGATCGGCGCGGGCCCTGTTCGTATCCTGTCCTCCATCGACGAGATGCACACCTTCACCCCCGGTGACGTGCTGGTCGCCGACATGACCGACCCCGACTGGGAACCCATCATGAAACGGGCCTCGGCGATCGTCACCAACCGGGGCGGCCGGACCTGCCACGCGGCGATCATCGCTAGGGAACTGGGCATCCCCGCCGTCGTCGGCAGCGGGAACGCGACCCGGCAGCTGGTCGACGGACAGGCCGTCACGGTGTCCTGCGCCGAAGGGGACACCGGGTTCATCTACCCCGGCCTCCTGGACTTCGCGATCGAGGAGACCACCATGGACGCGATGCCGGACATCCCGGTCAAGATCATGATGAACGTCGGCACCCCCGACCAGGCCTTCGCGTTCTCCCGGCTCCCACACCACGGCGTCGGCCTGGCCCGTCTGGAGTTCATCATCAACCGGCAGATCGGCGTCCACCCGAAAGCCCTGCTGGACTTCGCTTCCCTGGCCGCCGGTCCCGTCCGCGACCAGATCGCCGACACCATCGCCGCGTACGACAGTCCGCGGGCGTTCTTCGTGCAGCGGGTCGCAGAAGGCGTGGCCACCATCGCCGCCGCGTTCGCCCCCGAGCCGGTGATCGTGCGGATGTCGGACTTCAAGTCCAACGAATACGCCAACATGGTCGGCGGCGAGTTGTACGAGCCGCACGAAGAGAACCCGATGATCGGCTACCGCGGCGCCTCCCGCTACCTGTCGCCGGAATTCGCGGACTGCTTCGCCATGGAATGCGAAGCGCTGCTCTACGTCCGGGACCAGATGGGGCTCACCAACGTCAAGATCATGATCCCGTTCGTCCGGACCCTGACCGAAGCCGCCGGCGTCATCGACCTGCTCGCCCAGCACGGTCTGCGCCGCGGCGACAACGACCTGCAGGTCATGATGATGTGCGAAGTACCCTCCAACGCCGTGCTGGCCGATCAGTTCCTGGACTACTTCGACGGGTTTTCCATCGGCTCGAATGACATGACCCAGCTGACCCTCGGCCTGGACCGGGACTCCGCGCTGGTCGCCGCCGGCTTCGATGAACGCGACCCCGCTGTGAAATACATGCTGGCCGCGGCCATCACCGCGTGCAAAGCCCGCGGTAAATACGTCGGCATCTGCGGCCAGGGCCCCAGCGACCACCCCGACCTCGCCCACTGGCTGCTCGAGCAGGGAATCGACACCATGTCCCTCAATCCCGACACCGTCGTCGAAACCTGGACCACCTTGGCCAGACAAACAGGCACCGCCGGGTAGGTGGAACCACGTTCGACACACCAGATCCATGCCACCGCGGTCAATGCCTTCCCGCGGACCCGACTCCTAGGGACACCAATGACGCTCACCTACCCCGCGCCACCCGACCGCAACGTGTCCCTGGAACTGGTCAGGGTCACCGAGGCTGCCGCCATCGCGGCCGCACGCCATCAAGGCCGCGGCGACTCGGAGCAGGTCGACCGAGCCGCCGCCAAAGCCATGCGGCCGATCCTGCAGACGGTCGCGATGAACGGCGTGGCCGTCGTCGGAAAGCATGGAGGAGGACCAACTTCATTCTCGCTCGGCCAGCCAGTGGGGGATGGGTCAGGCCCAGAGGTCGACGTGGCCGTCAGCGGGGTGGACGGGGCCGCCTTGGTCGCCAAGGCCATGCCGGACGGGATCAGCGTCATCGCGGTCTGCGGGCGGGGCCAGATGTTCGACCCCGGCCCCTGCGGTTACATGCGAAAGCTGGTCGTACCACGACAAGCCGCAAACCTGATCAATCCTGAAGCGCCCGTGGCCAGCATCATCCCCGGCGTGGCGAAAGCGTTGGGACTGCGCGTCGGCGAATTCACCGTCGCAGTCCTGGACCGGCCCCGGCACAGCCGTCTGGTCGCCGCGATCCGCAGCGCCGGGGCCCGCATCAAGTTCCTCACCGACGGCGAGATCGCAGGCGCCATCATGGCAGTTGGTGATGCGGAGCTACACACCGGCGTGCACATGATGATCGGGACCGGCGGCGCCCAGGAGAGCGTCATCGCCGCGGCGGCTATCCGTTGCCTGGGTGGGGAAATCTTCGCCCGCCTCGCACCCCGCAACGACGACGAACTGCGGGCCACCCTTGACCTCGGCCACGACCTGAACGCAATACTGAAAACGGCCGACCTGGTGGGCGGGACCGACGTCTTCTTCGCCGCGACAGGCGTTACCGAAGGGGCTCTGCTTCAAGGTGTTCGGTTCGGCCCGACCAGAATCGTCACATCCTCGCTGTCGATGCGATCCCGCTCGGGAACGATCCGATACGTCCAGACACACCACGATCCAGAACGGTCCAGCCTGGCCAGCGCACAGGCCGGGAACTCAGACCGCTATTGACGATCAGCACAGGAACATCCCGATACCGTCCCAGTGCATAGTCTCTCGGTACTGAGCTGGATTGCGACATGAAGAAGGAAATGCATTCTGATGACTCAGAACTCTCCGGCCGCGGCCCACGAGACCCTCGACAATTTGCTGGTTGAGGATCGGACGTTTGCGCCGAGTGCGGGGTTTGCGGCGGACGCGAACTTTTCTGCGGGCGCCTACGATCGTGCGGCGGTTGACCCCGCTGGGTGGTGGGCGGAACAGGCGCGGCGGTTGAGTTGGGCGACGCCGTTCACGGAGGTGCTGGATTTCTCGGATGCCCCGCATGCCAGGTGGTTTGCCGATGGCAGGCTGAATGTGGCCTACAACTGTGTGGATCGGCATGTCGAGGACGGGTTCGGCGGGAAGGTCGCCATCTTTTGGGAGGGCGAGCCCGGTGACAGTCGGGCGATCACCTATGCGCAGCTCAAGGACGAGGTGTGCAGGACCGCCAATGCGCTGGTGAGCCTCGGTTTGAACACCGGGGATCGGGTGGCGATCTACCTGCCGATGATCCCGGAGGCTGTGTTCGCGATGCTGGCGTGCGCCCGGCTCGGCCTGGCCCATTCGGTGATCTTCGGTGGTTTCTCGGCGGAGGCGCTGCGCACCAGGATCGCCGACGCCGATGCCCGGTTGATCATCACCGCGGATGGCCAGTACCGCCGGGGGTCGGCGGTGTCGTTGAAGGCGGCGGTCGACGATGCGGTGGCCACCCAGGGCAGCCCGGTCGAGCATGTGCTGGTGGTCAACCGCACCGGCATCGACATCGCGTGGGGCGACAGGGATGTGTGGTGGCACGAACTGGTCGACGGGCAGTCCACCGAACACCAGCCGGAGGCGTTCCCGGCCGAGCAGCCGTTGTTCATCCTGTACACCTCGGGCACCACCGGCAAGCCCAAGGGCATCCTGCACACCTCCGGTGGTTACCTGACCCAGACCGCCTTCACCCACCACGCGGTGTTCGACCACAAACCCGACACCGATGTCTACTGGTGTACTGCGGACATCGGCTGGGTCACCGGCCACTCGTACATCGTCTACGGGCCGCTGGCCAACCGCGCGACCCAGGTGATCTACGAGGGCACCCCCAACACCCCCCACGAGGGTCGGCACTGGGAGATCATCGACAAGTACGGCGTCACCATCTACTACACCGCCCCGACGCTGATCCGGACCTTCATGAAGTGGGGCGCCCAGATCCCGGCCGGGTACGACCTGAGCTCGTTGCGGGTGCTGGGATCGGTCGGTGAGCCGATCAATCCCGAAGCCTGGATGTGGTACCGGCAGCACGTCGGGCACGACCGGTGCCCGATCGTGGACACCTGGTGGCAGACCGAAACCGGCGCGATGATGATCTCCCCGCTGCCCGGGGTCACGGCCACCAAACCGGGCTCGGCGATGGGCCCGCTGCCCGGGATCGACGCGAAGATCGTCAACGACGACGGCGTCCCGGTCGGCCCCGGGCAGGGCGGCTACCTGGTCATCGCCACACCCTGGCCGGCGATGCTCCGCACCATCTGGGGTGACGACGAGCGTTACCGGGACACCTACTGGTCTCGTTTCGCCGCCCAGGGCTACTACTTCGCCGGAGATGGCGCCAAATACGACTCCGACGGGGCGCTGTGGCTGCTGGGCCGGGTCGATGACGTGATGAACGTGTCCGGACACCGCATCTCGACCACCGAGGTCGAGTCCGCCCTGGTCGCCCACCCCTCGGTCGCCGAAGCCGCCGTGGTCGGCGCCAACGATCCGATGACCGGCCAGGGCATCGTCGCGTTCGTGATCCTGCGCGGTGACGCCACCACCCGCATCACCCAGGGCGGCGCGGACGCCGGCGAGGAACTCATCGCCGAACTGCGCACCCACGTCGCCACCCAGATCGGGCCGATCGCCCGCCCCCGCCAGATCATGATCGTGCCCGAACTACCCAAAACCCGCTCCGGCAAAATCATGCGGCGCCTACTACGCGACGTCGCAGAAAAACGCGACCTCGGAGACGTCACCACCCTGCAAGACTCCGCCGTCATGGGACTCATCACCACCGGGCTGTCCGGAGCTGCCGCGGAGAAGGGGCCGCACGTTCGATAGCGAACGATCTATAGGCGGGTACCGGAACCAGCTGCTTGCCGGGGGAGTGTCGTCGGCCGGCGTCACCCGATTCTGCGATCTGGCGTGCATGGCCTGCCCGAGGCTCTGCCTTCTACCGCTGCGCCAAGACGGCTGCCGCCGGATCAGTCGGCCGCGCCACGATCCAGACAGGGATCCCGCCGAAACCTCCGAACAAGGAATCGACAGCATCGCAAAAGGACGCGACTCGTGCACCCGGTCAGTCGGGCTGTGGGCCCGATGATCCGGGCGGTTCCGCCGGGCGAAGGGGAACTCGAAGTCCGGCGTCAGCAAACTCCAGCTTGGCCAAGGCGTAGATGACGGTCGGATCCTTGCGTCGCCAACCATCGGCGGGATCTGCGCAGATCCGGACGAGCTCGTGCATCGGTTGGGTCGACAGTGCGCGCAACGCGAACAGGTCGAGGTCATCGGCCGAATCGGCCAGTCGTCGCGACGCAGTCGCGCGGCGGACGAAACGAACTCGGCGCGGCAACCAGATGATGGCAAGTATCGCGATCGGAATCGCGGCCACGCACACCGAGAGCAAGATTGCCACGTCGTGGACGGCCTGCTCCTGCGCGACGCCGATGCTGATCAGGGATTGCGCCGCTGAGCCGACCTGACCGAACGGCGCGCTGACCTGACCACCGATCAGTGGCACACCCTTGACCTTGTTCTGGGCTGACGCCATGTCTTCGCTCAGCGTCCGGCCGGTGCTCTCCAGCAACTGACCTGCGACACCGAGCTTTCCCATGAGTCGATACAGCACGACGGCCAGGAACACCCAGAGCAGCGTCCACACTATGAACCACGCGTCGGCCAGGAGCTGTGACGTTCGGCGCGCGGGTGTCTCGGCATACAGTCGCAGATGCATGGATGTAGTCAATCAGTCTCCGGCCCAACGGATCGACAATCCGGCCCGTGCGTTCGTGGGAACATCCCCGAACGATCCAATTATATGAGCTTCCTCTGAATATCCGCGACGGCGTGACGAATTATTCAACACGATGTATCTGGTTGATCGGACTTGGATAGCGCCTGTCATCGAAAGGACCTTTGGCTCTATCGTGGATTCGTGTTTCCTTGGTGAGCTGTTCTCCTACAGAGGAGAGCGACATGGTCAAGAACACCAGCGAGTGGGGGATGCCGTCATGAACGGCGCATCGGCAGTTTTCCTGCAGTGGGGTGTCATCCAGATATCTCTGGCGAATTGCATCGTCATCGCGGTGATGGTGGTCCTGTTCGTGTTGGCCCTGACGCTCCCGTTCCCGCACGGCCGGGATATCCCCGCAGAGCAGGGGAGTCACGATGAGCTCCGTTGAGCAGCAGGGTGGGCGAAGTTGGACTGTGTGGGTGCGAGAGCGGTTGAGCCGAACGGTCCCAGCGGGCCAGTTGCTCCCCGACAGGCAGCCGGCCTACGTCCGATCCTGGATCTATGTGTTCGGCGTCGCCTGCCTCGCTGCGCTGATCTACGTCATCGCCTCCGGCGTGGTGCTCGCGGTCAAGGGGTCCGCTTGGTGGCACGTCTCGGCGCTCGGGCACTTCGTGAACTCGACGCACCTGTGGAGTGTCGAACTGTTCTTCATGTTCATGGTGGTCCATCTGTGGGGCAAGTTCTTCATGGCCGCTTGGCGCGGTCGTCGCGCATTGACCTGGGTGACAGGTGCGGTCGCTTTCATCGGCTCCATCGGAGCCGCGTTCACCGGATATCTGTCCCAAACCAACTTCGACTCGCAGTGGATCTCCACCCAGGCAAAGGATGGCCTCAATGCGGTCGGGATCGGTGCGACCTTCAACGTGCTCAATACCGGGCAGATGCTGCTCTGGCACGTGATGCTGCTGCCGTTGATACTCGGGGTCCTGGTTGTACTCCACGTCATCCTGGTCCGGCGACACGGCGTGGTGCCCCCGTTCGGCGCCGTCCCGCCGGTCACACCGCCGGCTATCGATGAGCACCCGGACATCCTCACGCTCGACGCTCCTCCTGTGGAACTCGGTGCTCCTTCTGTGGAAACGGTGCAGACGTGAGCGCCCCGGTCCGCTCCCGGCGAGGTCGGGACAACACCCCCGATTCGCACCTGTTCCCGACCCGGCCCTACGACCTGGTGAAAGAGTTCGTGATTGCCCTCGCGGTCGTCGGATTGCTGACCCTGCTGCTGGCGGCCGTCTTTTCCTCGCCGGATCGCGAAGCCCTCACGCTGGCGAACTGGGCGCAGGCGGCGCCCGCCGATGTCGTGGCCACCGCCACTGCGGAACTGGCCGGCACTTCGACCAGCGCCGGTTACGGGCCGCCGTACAACAACGCCGCCCCCGGACAGAAACTCGGGCCGTTGCCGCTCCAGAAGTGGGGTGGGATCAGCATTCCGTTGGACAGTGGCAATGATCTGGTCATCAAACCCTTGGCCTCGGTCAGTGGTGACACGGCGCTCGCCTCAGCCCTCGAGGTCTGGGGATCAGCAACAGACCTGCAGCGCAGTACGTGGGCCGGGCACTACGCCGATGCTCTGGCGGCGGCCCCCGCGGGTGATCCCGCAAAAGTGGCACCTGGCGTCTACGGGCCGGTGCCCGTGTTGGCCGCAAAATTCCTGACGCTAGCCGGCAGCGGGTCGTTGGAGGGTCTGCTGACCACCAGTGGCACGTTCTACACCAGTGACGCCACCAAGCCACTGCTGCTGCTCGCCGACGGGGCATATCTCGAAGACCAGGCGCGCGCAGAACATCTCGGTGGTGACCAGTGGGGAATGATGAACGAGACGGGTAGCTATCCAGGTCAGCCGTGGATGTGGTTGTACACGTTCTGGTACCAGGTCCCGCCGTTCTCGACCTCCGACAATGCGGACGCCCTGGTGTGGGGTCTGATGGCGTTGCTGACGCTCGCCTTCATCCTCATCCCCTACATTCCGGGACTGCGATCCCTGCCCCGGCACCTCGGCGTCCACCGTCTGATCTGGCGTCACCAGTCGTGAACATGGATGGGTCGGGAAATTCCGCAGCCATCGTCGAATTGCCGATGGTGCAGGACGTTTCGAGCTTGCTCTGTCCTCCGCTCTACTGGAGCAGCTCCCGGACCTGACCGAGTTGGCTGCGGTCCGTGGCGAGGATTGATTCGGCCATCGTCAGCGCAGCCGGGTTCGCTCCCTCGGCCATCTCGGTGGCCGCGGCGGAGGCTATGGCGGCGGTCTGCGACGTCATGAGTCCGAGGAACCGGGCCCAGAACTTGTCGGCGGGAGAGTTGCCCAGGGCCGACAACTGGGCTGGACTGACCCGACCAGGTGTACCGACGATGACCTGCTCCGCAGTCAGGGCCGGCCGCCACGCAGCCAGCCAACTCGCGGCCTCGATGGCCTCGGCGTCTTGTTGCGCCATCCAGCGTCGGATGAGGTCGGCCACTTTCCGGGGTGGATTGTGGCCGGCCGTCAACCCGAGGATCCTCCCGGCGTCGCGGTGGCGGCGCAGCACCTGCCCAGCAAAGGCGATGTCGGCCTGTTCGTGTGGTCCGTCGGGGGCGTTGAGATCCGGCGAGGATGCAGGGACTCCATCTGACGTGGCTGTCACGTGGGTCGGCGCGGTGTCGCGGGGTGGGTCGAGTGCGGTTGCGGCCGATGCCGCGCCGGCAGCGGATGGAGCAGCGGCGGCCCGGGGGTGCGCGGCGGTCACTGGACCGGCCCGCGGCCCGGTACAGCCGGTGACCGCGGCCAGCAGCAGGATTCCAACGACCGTCGCCCTCCACCCAGACGCGCGTGGCATCCACGACCGCGCTACGCACATCATGGCCGGTTCCGGCTCGGCGCGGCTGGGTCCGGGGCTATCCGGGTGACGGGGTCTACCGAGACGGGATCGAGCGGAAAGTCTGCGGCGCAGTAGGAACCGAATCCTGAGGTTGATCTCAGCTGTCCGTCATCAGTCATGATCAGGGCATCGAATCCGCGTTGCAACAATCGATGCAGCAATGGATCGGTGCGATCAAAAATGCGAAGGCCGCGGGCGATCAGTGCAGTTGCCCAGACGTCAGCCTCGGTCAGCGTCGGACCCACAACGGTCACCTGACGTAGGCCGGCTGCGGCCTGGCCGGTGCCCGGGTCGATGATGTGGTCGCCCCGATGGGTATTTCCTGACGTGGCGACAGCAAGATCGTGTGCGCTCAGGACGGCGAGCAGGGCAGCCGGGTCGGCGGGATGCTCGATCCCGATGCGCCACGGGCATCCGGGCGACTTGATGACCATGTCGCCACCCGCGTTGAGGTAGGCGTCGGATGGAAGCAGGTGCGCGGCCGCCTCGGTGGCCCAGCCCTTGACCAATCCCGATGGATCCAAGTCTCCAGAGAATCTGACATCGAACGCACCGTCGGTCAGATCATGGAAGGCTGCGGCCAACCGCAGCACGGACGTGAACGTTTCCGGCAGGTCGCCGTCGGGGAGCTCTCCGTTGTTCGATCGGGACAGAATGCTGTCGACACGGTAGGGGCTGAACATTGCGTCTGCGTTCCGTAGCTCGTCGAATATCCGCTCGGCGAACGAGTCGTCGTCCACCGCCGGCCCCCGCCGGTGGACGCTGATCGGAAGACCCATGATCTGACGGGTCCATGATCGGCGCTCGGCTGCGTCGCCGATCACGATGGTCCCGGGGAAGTGCGCACGAAATCCTCTTCGTCTGGTCGGAGCCCGGTTCGGCGGCGCGCGGATGCCGATGGCGTCATGAACCGATACCGGGACCATTCCTGAGTGGGTCCCGGATGGTCAGCCACCGGGATGCTGGGGTCCGTGCCGCTCGAAGTGCTGGGTCGTCCACGACGTCGCGTGGGGCAACAGGATCGTCGCTGCGCCGACACCCAGGACCAACGCCAGGACGATCGCGCCGATCCGCCAGCGTCGTCGTGCCGCCGCTTTGCCTCGCAGGGAAATGCGGAGTTCTGCCCATGAGGTCTTGGCCGCGCCGACGACGTGGCCCAGGACGTGCACTGTCATCAAGACGACCCAGATCCAGAAGGCTGTCTGGTGCAGGGTCAGCATGAGGTCCGAATGCGCACCGTGGCCCACGAAGATCAAGGTGATACCGGTGGCCAGTAGGGCCAGGCTGGACAGAATGACGAACGGTCCCAGAACTCGCAGGACCGGGTGCGGTGGGCCCTTTTTGACGTAGGCAGGTGCGCCCCTGTAGTAGCGGACGAATCGATAGGTGGTGCTGCCGGTTTTGAGCAACACGGGGCCCAGCAGCAGGACGCCGACGAAAATGTGCAGCGTGATCATCTGCCGTACGCTCAGAATGGTCACGCCCTCCACCGCCAGCAGCGCAATCAGCACCATGCCGGTGGCCGACGTCAACCGGCTGTTGCCACTGACGCCCGATACTCGGCCGTCCGCGTCGGGCACGGTTGGTTCGATCGTGCTGGGCCGGTCGATCCAGTCCAGGACTTTCGAGTCCACCAGCTTGTTATTGATCATCTTGACGGTGCTCCAGCGTCGGCCCAATGTTCCCCCGAGCATGGCTGGTCTTCCTCTGTGAATCCTCTGCGCTAGGTACCGGGAGCAGGTTGCCTGCCAATGTGCACCGGCACCGGTCGCGGTGAGAGCAGGGATCCCGGTCGGGCCGCGGCGGCGTCGGGTGCGACTGTGTGCCCCAGGACTTTCGTGTCTCGATGCCGTGAGCGCCGGGCCGCTCTGACGGATGCGTCGGTGGCTTCATCAGGACTTGCTCTCAAGATCGGGGGCGTCGGTTGGTTCTCGCTGGCTCCGGGCATCGGACAAGTGCGACATGTCGCAGTACGGGCCGGACGAGATGGCTGGGGAGCAACCCGCATGAGCACTGACAAGGCACCGATCACCACCACGGACTCGGGAATCCCGGCGCCGAG
The DNA here is from genome assembly GCA_965277305.1 of Nakamurella sp. Lineage (GTDB taxonomy): Bacteria > Actinomycetota > Actinomycetes > Mycobacteriales > Nakamurellaceae > Nakamurella. The sequence goes on from CBDICH010000002.1 coordinate 350,615, forward strand.
TGATGAATATTCACTCACCGCGGGTCCGGGGGGACCCGCTCTCCTGCACGACCACTATGTAGTCCAGAAGATGCAGCATTTCAACCGCGAGCGGGTACCGGAGCGCGTGGTGCATGCGAAGGGCACCGGGGCACACGGCCACTTCGAAGTGACCGCCGACGTCACCTGGTTCACCAAGGCCAGTTTCCTCGCCGAAATCGGCAAGAAGACTCCGGTTTTCGCCCGGTTCTCCACCGTTGCCGGCGAGCAGGGTTTCGCGGACACGGTCCGCGATCCACGAGGCTTCGCCCTGAAGTTCTATACAGACCAGGGGAACTACGACCTGGTCGGCAACAACACGCCGGTCTTCTTCGTCAGGGACGCGTCCAAGTTTCAGGACTTCATCCACTCGCAGAAGCGTCTGCCGGATACGGGTATGCGAAGCAACAACATGCAATGGGATTTCTGGACCTTGTCACCCGAGAGCGCCCACCAGGTGCTGATCCTGATGTCCGATCGGGGTACGCCGAGGACCCTGCGGAACATGAACGGCTACGGAAGTCATACCTTCTCCACGACGAACGCCGCCGGCGAACGTTTCTGGGTGAAGTTCCATTTCAAGACGTCACAGGGCGTCGAGAACTTCAGCGATGCAGACGCCAGGGAGATGACGGCCGCCGACCCAGACTTCCACCGGCGTGACCTCCGGGAAGCCATCGACGGGGGAGAATTTCCGGAGTGGCAACTGGAGATGCAGGTGATGCCTTTCGCCGAGGCGGCCGGGTATCGGTTCAATCCGTTCGACCTGACCAAGACCTGGCCCCACCGGGATTACCCGCCGGTCGAGGTGGGCCGGATGGTACTCGACCGCAACCCGTCGAACTTCTTCGCCGAAGTCGAACAATCCAGCTTTTCGCCCGCCAATCTGGTACCCGGCATTGGCTTGAGTCCGGACAAGATGCTGATGGGTCGGATTTTCTCCTACCACGACACCCACCTGCACCGCATCGGGCCCAACTACGAACAACTCCCCATCAACGCCCCGCGCGTGCCGGTCCACTCGTACAACAAGGACGGACAGATGACTGTCATCCACAGCGGGGACCAGCCGGTGTATGCCCCCAATTCGTTCGGTGGACCCCGAGCCGACGCCGACCTCGGGGCGGATCTGGGCTGGCCTGTCGAGGCGGGGGACATCGGTCGGTTCGCCTACGTGAAGCACGCGCAGGACGACGACTTCTCCCAGGCGACGACGTTGTACCGCAACGTCATGTCCGACGACGACCGGGCTCACCTGGTCACCAACATCGTCGGGCATGCCGGCGATCGAGTGACCACGGAGATGCAGAAGCGGGTCGTCGATTACTGGTCCGCGGTTGACCCTCATCTGGGTTCCCGCATAGCAGACGGACTCGGCATCACGATCAGTCACTGAAAAGGTACGGACGGCATCGTGCGTACGGTATTTTTCCGGCGCTCGAAGGACAACGAACTAGAGGAGCGTGCAGTGGCTGCATCTGGTCGTCTCCTCGGTGCCGTGGCACCCATCTCTACGCTTCGGCGCCTTCCACATCATCAGTCAGTTCACCGGCAAGTGCATGGTCGAGTACCGCTCGGCGGGCGCCCTCTGCGCTGCCTGATAGAACGCTTCTGAGCGCTTCCACGGTCCGTTTCATGTCGGTCCCGGCCACTCGAATTCGCGGCCGGCCAGGAATCGTCCCTTGCATACGTGCCTCATACAATTACTCCCTACTATCGTCCACATAGTACGAAAAATGGCTCGGGGTGGCGTTTTCGACGAAACGGAGAGAATTTCTCGTGGTTTGCTCTCGATCGAGCAATCGGGCATCGGATGTCGTGTCGGACCGGACCCGGCCCGGTACCCGCGCCGGGTCCGCGGGGACCCTGCAGCGGCGGGCGACCCGGGTGCCGAGCCGAGACAGGGGGCTGTCGCTCAAGGTGATCGCGGTGCTGGCGACGGCCAGATCGGCCGGGTGGCTCAGTCGCGTGTTGCGACGCGGTGAAGGACAGGCACTGCCGGGACTGGTCGCGGATCGTCTGATGCCGGGACTGGCGTTCCTGTTGGCGGAGCAACTGAGCGAAGGTGTGGTGTTGGTGACCGGGACGAACGGCAAGACGACCACCACCAATTTGCTGGACGGGATGATGATCTCGTCCGGGCACGGCCTGGTGAGTAATCGCGACGGCTCCAATATGAAACAAGGTATTCTCGCTGCCCTCATCGCGGCGGCCAGTGTGCGGGGAATTCTACGCGGTCATCCCACGATGGGGCTGTTCGAGGTCGATGAGGCGACTGTGCCCCTGCTCGTCGAGGCCATGCCCGTGACGGACATCGTGGTGACCAACCTTTTCCGTGATCAGTTGGACAGATACGGCGACCTCGAAACCGTCGCGGCCACGATAGGTAGCGGGATCGAGGCAAGCGGTGCCCGCCTCTTCCTCAATGCCGATGATCCTGTGGTCGCGTCGCTGGCTCGATATACCGACGGAACTCGCGTGACCTTTTTCGGGATCGACACCTATGTCAGCGACGTCGTCCCCCTTCAGGCTGCAGTCGACTCGGCCCACTGTCCCGAGTGCGGCGCGAGACTCGATTTCAGCCGCGTCTTCTACAGCCATCTCGGTCACTTCACTTGCCCCGGGTGCGATTTCGGTCGCCCGCAACCCGCCGTCGCCGTCTCGGGCGTCGTCAGTGTCGACGCTCACGAGAGCGTCTTCGACGTCGAGGTCAACGGGGAGAACATTCGAGCCGACCTGCCGCTGGGCGGTTTGTACAACGTGTACAACGCACTGGCTGCGCTCGCGGTCTCCACTGGATTCGGCGTGCCCGCACCACTCGCAGTCCGAAGCCTGACGGGAGCAGAGCCGGCGTTCGGCCGTATGGAGGAGATCATCCTGGACGGAAGGATATTCCACCTCGTGCTCATCAAGAATCCAGCGGGATGCACCCAGGTTCTGGAAAGTTTGCTTCGTCGCGAATGTGACTCCAAGATACTCATCGGGATAAACGACCTGGATGCCGACGGACGGGACGTCTCATGGTTGTGGGATGTCCCCTTCGAATGCCTGTCGGACAGCGGCCACCGTATCGTCGCAACCGGTAGCCGGGCTTACGATGTCGGACTGCGGCTGCATTATGGCGGTGTCGATGCAGAGATAATCGAAAGCATCCCGGCTGCACTCGACAGCGTTCGACTCGATATGGACCGAGGGGAAGCAGGCTTCGTGCTGACTACCTACACGGCCATGTATGCGGCGCGCAAGCACCTTCTGACGGCTACGAGCTGATGTCGCTCCGATGACGACGGTGACCATCGCACACCTGTATCCGGATGATATGAACACCTACGGCGACAGCGGCAATCTGCTGGCACTGCGTCGGCGGCTGCAGTGGCGCGGGTATCACGTCGAGGTGGTGGATGTGCATTCGGGGACGGTGTTCGACCTGAACCGCGCTGACCTCGTCCTCGGCGGCGGTGGCCAGGATTCGGGCCAGCTACGTATCGGCGCGGACCTCCGTAGCCGTGGTGGTCAATTGACTGCGGCGGCGGCCGATGGTCTGCCGATGCTGTTGGTATGCGGGCTGTATCAACTGTTCGGGGTCGGTTTCGTCACGGCAACCGGTCATGAGATCGATGGAATAGGGGTCTTCGGGGCGATCACCCGCGGATCTGCGACCCGGCTGATCGGGAACATCGAACTCACCAGCCCGTTCGGAAGATTGGTCGGGTTCGAAAATCACTCGGGCCAGACCACGCTCCTTGGTGATCAGCAGCCGTTGGGTCGCGTCGTCCGAGGTTGGGGCAACAATGATCACACGACGCACGAGGGTGCCGTCACCCACAACGTGATCGGTACCTACCTGCACGGGCCGGTACTGCCCAAGAACCCGATGCTCACGGATCATCTCATCCGATGTGCGTTGCAGCGGCGCAACATCACGCAGGAGCTGGCGCCGCTGAACGATGAGCTGGAGCTGGTCGCCGCGGCTGCGGCGGCACGTCGCCCGCAACGACTTCCCAACGACAAGGTCCAGCCGCGGGGCCGGTCGAAGGTCGCTCTCCTCGCTCCTGGCACTGGACCCTCTGCATCCCATCGGTCCGCTGGCGGCCGTTGCCGGGGACGGGGACTTCCTGGCCGCACTGAGCAACGGGTTCGGCCGCCTGCGGAGCCCAGCTGGACGCCGGCTCATCGATGGTGGGCCAGATCCAACGCAGACTGCAACGAAGTCTGGAACCCCTGGCTGGTGTAGGTGGCACCGCTGACCGCTTGGATGTTCGCGCTCTGCGCCTGGAGGGCTTCGGCCTGCAATTGCGGTACCGAATATGCGCTGATGTCGCTGCTGTGGCCGCCCGAAGGTGCCTGCAGCGCGACAGCCGAGGTGATTCGGCCGCCCGAGATCGTCACTTCCACCTGCACGGTGCCGTATCCGACGTCGACCGCCGACCCGTCGACGGTCTGCGGTACGGGGACCGGCCTGGGGATCGGTGGGGCGGGTGGTCGAGCCGCGGGGTGGCTCGAGACCGGACGGGCCGACGAGGAGACGCGGACGGTAGTGGGACGGCCAGGGGATTGCGCCACTGCGCTCGTCGTGGAGGCCGGATGAGCAGTGGTCATGCCACCGGCCGGGGCCGGGGCCGGGGCAACCGACCGGGGTGAATCAGTGCTCGGGACCGGGGACGTGATGCCCGGCGCGGCCGCCGGCGGGGTGCCGAGCACCGCTGGACCAGGTGCCGATACGGCTGCGGGGGCGGGGGCTTCGGGGTGATGCGGTACCGCGGGTGTCGAGGTGGTCGAGGTGGTCGAGGTGGTCGGCGTTGCTGCGGAGTGTGGTGCGGCACGCTCCGTGCGCGGTGGGCCGGTGTGGCTCGACGGCGCGTGCGATGCAGTGCGGACCGGGGGAGGGGTCATCGCCGGCACGTCGACCCGAACGGTTCCGGCCGGCCAGATCGGCGGCACAGCGAGTGCGTGGGCACTGTTCACGATGAGGCCGGTCGCGGCAGCATGGTCCAGCCCGAGCTGGGCCACCTGCCGACTGGACTCCCACGAACCGAAGATGATCGCCGCCGAGGCCACCCCGACGCCTACGAGCGCTGTGCGTCTCACCGGCGTTCCGTCCCGAGTACGAGATTGGGTGTCATGACCGCACCTCACCACGGTGCACAGCAGGCTGTGGCGGGTGCCACGCCCGAACGGACGGTCTCAGAGGAAACCCAGCAGATCGGTCCGCGGGTGCGGCGACGACGGGCGCCACCCGGGCCACGGACGCCGGCACAGTGCGTCCGACGCGCCGTGCAGAGGCTCCTCAGAGGTTCGACGGTCACGCTGATCGTGCCGGTGCGGAGATTGCATAGCCTCGACCCACCTCGATCCCAGGAGATCCGTCATGACCGCCAGTCCCGATCTCCGTCGCCGACGGGCCATGCCGAACGGGCCCGGAAGTGACCGATCGAAACGGTTGCGCCGACGACGTCAACTGCAGGCCGACGTAGCGGGTTCGGTCGCGATCCTGGTCGTGGTGGCCACGGTGGCGCTGTGGTTGCGGGGCGGAGGAATCCAGGTCATGTCCACGCCCGGCGGCCCGGCGACTTCGATCGGGAGGCTGACCGGCCTGGTGGCCTCGGCCCTGCTGCTGTTGCAGGTGCTGCTGATGTCGCGAATCCCGTGGATCGAGCGCGCCTGGGGGCAGGACGCACTGGCCCGGAAACACCGCTGGATCGGGTTCGCGTCGTTCTATCTGATGCTCGTCCACATCGTGCTGATCACTGTCGGCTACGCGGGCACCGCTCGGACCGGTGTGCTGCACGAGCTCTGGCAGATGGTGACGACCTATCAGGGAATGCTGCTCGCTGTCGGCGGCACCGTTGCGCTGTGCATGGTGGTGGTGACCTCGGTACGCGCTGCCCGCCGCCGCCTGCGGTACGAGTCCTGGCATCTGCTCCACCTGTACGCCTACCTCGGCGTCGGTCTGGCGCTTCCGCACCAGTTGTGGACCGGCGTGGATTTCACCGCATCGGCGCTCGCGACGGTGTTCTGGTGGGGCCTGTGGGCCGCGGCCGCGATTGCCGTCCTGACATTCCGGGTGGGCCTGCCACTGGCGCGCAGCGCCTTCCACGGTATCCGGGTGCAGAGCGTGATCCACGAGGGTCCCGACGTGGTGTCAGTGGTGATGACCGGGCGTGGGCTGCATCGGATCGGGCTGCAGGCCGGGCAGTTCTGCCAGTGGCGGTTTCTGGCCGGCCGTGGCTGGATGCGGGCGCATCCGTTCTCGATCTCTGCCGTGCCGCGGGAGGACCGGCTGCGGATCACGGCCAAGTTTCTCGGTGACGGCAGCAGCGGCCTGGCGGCTCTGCGCCCGGGCACCCGGGTCCTGTTCGAGGGGCCCTACGGCGCCTTGACCGCGGACCGTCGCTTCCGGCGGGACGTGCTGATGATCTGTGCCGGGATCGGCATCACGCCCATGCGGGCCTTGGCCGAACAGCTGGCCACCGAAGGAGCCTCGCACGAACGCGGTCGACTCAGGCGACCGGCGGTCACCGTCCTGCACCGCGTGCAGAGCGTCCACGACCTGACGTTCGCCGCAGAGTTCGCGCACCTGGCCAAACGGGCCGACGTGCGCGTCGTGCCGCTGATCGGGCGCCGCGGCGCCGACAGCTCGTTCTTCCCCGGACCGGACCTCGTCGATCCGGGCCGAGAGCTACGGGCCTTGGTTCCGGGCCTCACCCATCGCGAGGTATACATCTGCGGGCCCAAGCCCTTCACCCGGGAGGTGAGGCGCGTGCTCAACGAGAACGACGTCCCTCCGGACCACGTTCACGCTGAGGAATTCGGATGGTGACATCGAGTGTGTTGCAGAAGATGACAAATCAGCCCGGAGCAGGCCGATGAGACGGATCGCCCTCTTCGTCGTCAGCACGGTGGCCATCATGGTGCTGCTGTTCTCCTACAAGACGAGCTGGCCGGCGCCATCCGCCCGGCCTGCCGTTGGCGCCCCCGCACACCTGGTGTCCGGGCCGGCCGTGGTCACCAGCAACGCGGTGACCACGTCGGCGCCCCCACCTGACCCGTCCCGAGGAGCAGGCTCTACCGACCCGACCGTAGCCGCGACGAAAACCCAAACCCACCCAGGGGCAGCGAGGAGCAGCGTCGACCCGGGGACCACCGCGGCGCCGAGGACTGCTGTCGCTCCGAAAACTGCTGCATCGACCACCTCGAACACCGCACCGGTGATCGCGGACGGCTCGGCCGTCGACACCAACTACGGGCCGGTGCAGGTCGAGGTCACGATCGCGAACAAGAGGATCACCAAGGTCACCGTCCCGGTCTATCCGTCCGGCAGCGGGCGGGACGCCGAGATCAACAGCTATGCCCTTCCCCAGCTGGTGGCCGAGGTGTTGTCGGCCCAGTCCGCCACGATCGACGGGGTCAGCGGTGCGACATACACCAGCCAGGGATTCCAGGCCTCCCTGCAATCTGCCCTGGATGCCGCCAACTTCGGCAAGTAGACAGGGCCGGGGAACTCCCGGTTCGCAGAGCACCGGCCCCGGCAGGCGTCACGGGCCGGTGCATCAAGCGCTATCCGCAGAGGCGGCGTCCTGTTCGACCCCGTGGGAGCGATGTTCGATGGGGATGACCATCGGCACATTCCCGATCGGGCCCTATGAGACAGCGGCTCCGAAGAGATGACCGATGGCGTAGGTGATCGCCAGCCCGGCCGCACCCCCGATGACCACCCTGATCACAGCCAGGCGCACGGAGCTTCCGCCGATCCGTGCGCTCAGCGCCCCGGTCAGGGCGAGCGCGAGCAGTACGGCGACGACGGTGACGGGCACCCGCCACTGCGGCGGTGGCAGCAGGATGGCCAGCAGTGGAAGCAGTGCACCCAGGGTGAAGGAAAGTGCCGAAGGCGCCGGCGGCCTGCCATGGGTTGGCCATGGCATCGGGGTCCAGGTGCAATTCGGCGTCCAGATGCGCGGCCAGGGCGTCGTGGTCGGTGAGTTCGCGGGCGACGCGCGCGGCCGTCTCCGGTTGCAGTCCCTTTCGTTCGTAGAGAGCGGAGAGTTCGGCGAGCTCTTCCGCTGGATCGTCGGCGAGCTCCCTTTCTTCCTGGGCGAGCAGGGCCCGTTCCGAGTCCCGTTGAGTGCTCACCGAGACGTACTCGCCCAGAGCCATCGACACCGCGCCGGCCACCAGCCCGGCGATGCCGGCAGTGAAGACAGGCCCGCGGCTGGTGGTGGCTCCGGCCACTCCGACGACCAGGCCGGCCACCGAGACGATGCCGTCGTTGGCGCCGAGGACCCCGGCCCGCAGCCAGTTGAGCTTTCCGGTCCCCTCATGTGGCTCTTCGGAGTGGGTGGGCCACGGCTCGGTGGTGCCGGAGTCGATCTTGGTGCCTGGTGCCGGGCTCATGCGGCGGTGGGCCGGGTGCTGGCGCGCAGCGGTACCGAGATGGCCAGGCCGAGGATGACCAGGCCCGTGATGGCCACGGCCGGGAGGGCGAGGAGGGTGTCGGGTGGCAGGCAGATGCCGGCCCAGAGCACTCTGAGGAGTACCGCGAGGGCGACGGGTCCGAGTAGGACGTCGAACGGCGCATTCCGGCTCGCCGGAACGGCCCGAGTGGTGGCTGGAGGTGATGTTGTCGTCACGCGAGGTCTCCTGGATGATCGGTGCGCCATTGGTGAGCAGAAGGTGTTGCACTGCAACGGTAGTTACGGAATGTGTCCGAACGTCACTGCTCGAACCCGTCTGCAGATTGCCCTGCGCCGGGGTCGGCAAACACCGATCGATGACCAAGGGGGCACATTGAGAGGAAGTTCAGAGCGAGTTGGACGATCCTTGACCCATGAGCCAAGAACAGGTGATGACCATGCCGGTCGGCCGTAGACGCCCCGGCCCGGAGTTTGTCCGACCGGACGGCTCCGCGCCCCGGGCTCTGGTGGTCGACGACGAGGTCGATCTGACCAGGGCGCTGGTCAGCGCGTTCACCTACGACGGGTGGCAAGCCAGGGGCGCCACCGACGGCCGCCAGGCGCTGTCCCTGGTGGCGCAGGAGCCGGCCGATCTGGTCGTTCTGGATGTCGGACTGCCCGATCTCGACGGCTTCGAGGTGTTGCACCGGCTCCGCGCGGCCTCCGAGCATGTCTGCGTGCTGTTCCTGACCGCTCGGGATGCTGTCGCCGATCGGGTCGCCGGCATCACCGCCGGTGCCGACGACTACGTCACGAAACCGTTCAGCATCGAGGAGGTCCTGGCCAGGTCTCGCGGATTGCTGCGCCGGAGCGGGATCGCCAGCGCTCGCAGCGACAACCGGCTGCGGGTAGGCGATCTCATATTGGACGAGGGGGCCCGGGAGGTTCGCCGCGGCGATCGCCTGATCGAACTCACCGGAACCGAATTCGAACTCCTGAGGTTTCTGATGCGCAACCCACGTCGAGTCCTGAGCAAGGACCAGATCCTCGACCACGTGTGGAAATACGACTTCGGTGGCAACTCGCATGTCGTCGAGCTCTACATCAGTTATCTGCGCAAGAAGATCGACGTGGACCGGGTACCGATGATCCACACCGTCCGCGGATTCGGCTACGTGCTCAAACCGGCCGAACAATGAGACTGGGTGGTCGCCTGACGGGTCTCAAACTCCGGACCAAGCTGACCGTGCTGCTGTTCGCGATGGTGCTGCTGGCTTGCGTCGCGGTGGGCGTGGTGACCAACATCGTCATCCACAACTTCTTGAACTCCCGGCTCGACCACGACCTGGCTCTGGCCGGTTCGCGGTATGCGATCTCGTTGGAGCACAACGATCATGACGCCGACAACGACCCGGAGACGGCCACCGTCGGGCAGAGCGTCGGCACTCTCGGGGCCCGGCTGCTCGGCGGAGAGCTGACGGCGGTCGGGGTGGTTTCGGATTCGGCGACACCGGTGGTGGTATCAGCCGCCGACCGTGCCCGCATCGTCGCGCTGGCGGCCAGCGGGGTGACCCAGGCCACCGTTGATTTTGCCGGGCTCGGCGCCTACCGGATACAGGTGACTACCGGCACCGATGGGGACGTTCTGGTGACCGGCCTGCCCGAGCATTCGGTCGAGGACCTGCTGGAAGTTCTGCAATGGACCGAGATAGTGGTCTTTCTGGCGGTCGCGGTAGTGGTCGGAGCAATTGGCGGCTTTGCGGTCCGCCGCTCCCTGCGCCCGCTGGAACGGGTCACGGCCACGGCCCTCCGGGTCTCGGACCTACCGCTGGCCTCCAGGGAAGTCAACCTGACCGAACGCGTTCCCGGCGCCAACCAGCGCACCGAGGTCGGTAGCGTGGCCTCAGCGGTGAACCACATGCTGACCCAGGTCGAAACCGCGCTCCTCCAGCGGCAGGAGAGTGAGGACCGGCTCCGCCGCTTCATCGCCGACGCCAGCCACGAACTGCGTACACCGCTGGCCATCGTCCGTAGTCACACCGAACTCATCGAACTGGAGTCCGCCCACTATTCGGCGTCCGTCCAGGCGTCATTGCGCAGCATCGATTCGGGGGCCAGGCGGATGGGCCGCCTGGTCGATGACCTGTTGCTGCTGGCCAGGTTGGACTCCGGCATACCGCTGGACAGCGTGGAGGTGGACCTGACCCGTCTGGTCCTGGAATCGGTGGCCGATGCCCGGGTGGTGGCCCGCGACCACCAGTGGTCACTGGACCTACCTGAGGAGCCCGTCACCGTTCGCGGCGATCCCGAACGGCTGCAACAGGTGCTCACCAACCTGCTGACCAACGCCCGGGTCCACACTCCACCTGGAACGGCAGTACGTGTGTCACTGTCGGTGGACGAGCAGTACGCACAGCTCGACGTCCTCGACGACGGCCCGGGTATCGCTCCGGACCTGTTACCGCGCGTGCAGGAACGGTTCACTGCCGGGGATGGCCAACACGCACGACATTCCGGGAGCTCCGGACTCGGACTGGCGATCGTCGCCGGGATCATCGAGGCCCATGACGGCCGGTTGCTGATCACCAGCGAGCCGGGTCGCACGTGCATCAGCATGGCCATTGCGCTGGCTCCAGCCGCGAGGCCACCCGCGCCGGCCGTCACCACACCGGTGGACGATGGATTGGACAAGCAGCAGCGGCGGTTGCACACGCTCCGGCCACATTGATGTCCTTGTGGCCACACTCATCTGCACGATGCACGATGCACGATGCACGACGCATGGCGCATCAAGCACACGGCGTGGCGTCGGGCCGGCTTCACGCTGCGCCGGAGCAGCTCATACGCCATTGAGAAATTGCGTCGGCACCATGACCTGAACGGCGCAACCTGCCCGGGAGTCGTCACGTGACCCGCCCCCGATCCGGCCGGCCACGCCGCAGTGCCCATCGGCGGAGGCGTTCAGGAGATGACAGTGACACTGGTGTGGGTGGCAGTGACTCTGGGGGTCGCCGTGGCTGTCTTCCTCGGTGCTTTCGTGACCAGGAACTGACCGGCGCGCGGCCCTCGACCGCGCGGGCCGGCCCAGGACGGGGACGGTATGGGCGGCTGCGGAGGCCTTGCGGATGGGTGGGAGCACGATGAAACGTCCTTGCTCGCCGCATGTTCCGGACGTGACGCTCAGGGCAGTCGGCCGGTCGAGAGTACGGCCGCGGCCAGTTCGGCCTGATCCCGTCCCAGCGCGCGACTCGTCGTGTCCAGCAGGGTGGCGGCCTCCAGGTGGCTGACCCTCCGGGTGGCCATGAGCAATCCGATCGCAGCGCCGATGGTCTGCTGCAGTACCGCCTCTGCAGTCGCCGCGATGCGGCGGTCGGCGAGTGTGCTTTCCAGTTCGGCGATGTGGTGTTGGTCGAGCCGGTGTCGTTCTGCCTCGCGGCTCTGGTGCACCAGGTTCGCGGCGCACCGGCCCAGCAGTTTGACCACCGCCACGTCGGTGGGGCTCGGTTGATACCCGTCGAGCCAGGTCAAGGTCATGACGGCGGTGTAGTCGTCCGACGCCGACCCGCCGACGCCCGGGAGTCGGACCCTGACGGTGGCCCGTTTGCGCGGGACGCCCCCGCGCCGACGACCCTTGGCCCGGTTCTCGTCCGGGGTCGGATTGACGGCCGGGGTCGGGACAGTTGGTGGGCTGGCAGAACTCGCGTTGTCCAGCATGGTGACCGTGGCGATGTCGCAGACGATGGGTACGCACAGTTGCGACAGGTGCTGGAAGACGACCTCCGGCTCGGTGGACGCGGTCAGCCAGTGCAGCGCCGCGGTCGCCGCCGGGACATCTACACGTCCCGGCGCTTTGCGCCCGGTCTGGGGGAGCATCGGTAGGAGTTGTGGGAGCACCGACAACCGAGGAATGCCCAGCCGGGAGGGTTCCAGGAATTCGGTATCAGTGACCGATACCAGGGAAAGGCCATCAGGACTGTCCGACATCACGACTCCACACCACGGATCGACGATCAGGAGCACCGCGCGCAGAGTGGACGCGATGCGGATGGCGTGTACGCAGACGCCGAAGGTGTCATCGCCCGATGCCACGGCGTTCAAGCCGGCCCCGGGCTCATCCATACGATATTCAGAAGTGCGGGCCGGTCCTGCAGAAGTGCAGGTCCTGCAGAAGTGCAGGTCCTGCAGAAGTGCAGGTCCTGCAGAAGTGCAGGTCCTGCAGAAGTGCAGGCGAGTCCCCTGTCGTGTGGCCAGCCGGCCATCGGCTTGCGTCGGGCGCGGGCCGGCGCCTGGCAATTCATGGCCGGATCTCGGTGGACCGTAGGGGTTTCGCATGCTCCGGCCGGTTGACCCTGCGTGGTCGGAGAGGGACCAGGTACGTCCTGGGGCCCAGCGGAAACAGACCGTCAGAGGTGTGACCCACTTCACGTTCTGACGGTACTTGACGTGTGCGGCGCAGCGGAGCTATAAAAAATCTATCCCGCAGGCCAGACATCGGTGAGCGGGATGGCGGATAGGGCATCGACCAAATTGACTGTCTGTGGAGGTGGAACCAATGCTGATGCGCACTGATCCGTTCCGGGAACTCGACCGGTTGACCCAGCAGGTCTTCGGCAATCCCGGCACATTGGCCCGGCCCTCGGCAATGCCGATGGATGCCTGGCAGGAGGGCAACGAATTTGTGGTCGAATTCGATCTGCCGGGGGTGAATCCGGAATCGATCGACCTGGACGTGGAACGCAACGTGCTGACCGTGAAAGCCGAACGGAAGACGTTGACCGGAGATCGGGAATTCCTGGCCGCCGAACGGCCGCGGGGGTTGTTCAGCCGGCAGTTGATCCTCGGTGACACCCTGGACACCGAGAACGTTCTGGCGGGCTACCAGGACGGGGTGCTCACGCTGCGGATCCCGGTGGCAGAGAAGGCCAAGCCGCGCAAGATCCGCATCACCGGGTCCGAGACCGAGCAGCGACAGCTCATCGACGCCTGACCGTCGGCCGTGCCGGTGGAGAGCAGGTGAGACCCGTGTTCACCGAAGAATTGTCACCGCGGAATCTCGACTACCTGGGTTGGCTGGAGGACCAGTGGGTCGTCGACCAGTTCGATGCGATCGTCGCCGCGGAGTGGCCCCGGCCCGTCCTGGTCATCCGTTCGTGGTGCACTGCAGCGCAACCACAGGCCCGTTCCGGGCGAGGCACACGGTCCGTTCCCCGGCCCCGACCGATATCGAGAGCGCCCACCGAGGAGCATGTCCCGGCTCGGCAGAGATCGCCGCCCGAGCAACGCGCCTGACCCGGCCCCCTTCTCACCGATTGATCAGGAGGTATCCATCGATAGACCGACAGAGCACTCCGAGAACCATTGAACGAGCGTGAAACCGGCGGCCCCGACCCGATCTTTCGGGTCGGGGCCGTGCCGGCCTTCCGGTCATTGGCGCCATCTTCGCCGCGTCAACGCCCGCCGGTGATCTTTCGGCTGCGCTGTTCGGTTCCGGGTTCGCCGTAGGGGTAGTCCGCGGCGACCGGGTCGCTGGCCCTGTCCAGAGCCGAGGTCTCCTCGGGTTCGAGGTGAAGCTCGGCAGCACCGAGGTTGTCCTCGAGCTGTGCCACCGTGCGGGCACCGAGGATGACGGAGCTGACGGCGGGGCGGTCGGCCAGCCAGGCCAGGGCAACCTGGGCCATCGTCGCCCCACGGGCCTGGGCGATCGACTGGACCGTCTCGACGACGGCCCAGGTGCGTCCGGATCCGGCCCGCCGGTCGTAGGCCTCCACCCCGCGGTCCGGGTTCCCGCCGAGCCGGGTCGCCCCGGTGGGTCGCTCATCGCGGGTGTACTTGCCGGTGAGCCAGCCGCCGCCCAGCGGGGACCAGGGCAGCAGCCCGAGACCGGCGTCCAGGCACGACGGGACGATCTCCCATTCCAGTTCTCGAACCAGCAGGCTGTACTGCGGCTGCAGGGTGACCGGGGCCTCCAGCCGCAGGGCAGCCGCTGCCGCCATCGCCTTCTGTACCTGCCACCCGGTGAAGTTGGACAGACCGATGTAGCGGATCTTCCCCTGGCGGACGAAACCGTCCAGCGTGCGCAGGGTCTCGGCGATCGGGGTCAGCGGATCCCAGCTGTGCACCTGATACAGATCCACGCAGTCGACGCCGAGTCGCCGCAACGAATCGTCCAGCGCCCGCTGCAGGTGACGGCGGGTGAGCCCGAGGTCGTTCGGTCCGTCGCCCATCGGGAACCGGCCCTTCGTGGCCAGCACCACCTGGTCGGTGACGTCGGCGGATCGATCTGCCAGCCAGCGCCCGATGACCTCTTCCGAGGCTCCGCTGCTGTAGACGTCGGCGGTGTCGATCATGTTGCCGCCGGCCGCGACGAACACGTCGAGTTGCTCGCGGGCGACCTCCTCCGAGCATTCCCGGCCGAAGGTCATGGTGCCCAGGGTGAGTGTGGAGACGGCGCAGCCGGTAGCTCCGAGAAGTCGATATTCCATGTCGTATCAGTGCTCCTGCGGGGCTCGTACCAAACCCCCGTGTGGACATCGGCCGGATGAGGGTCCGACCGGCTGCCATGCATGCTCCCGCTACCGTAAGCGGCGTGCAGCTCCCCGAAATACACAGCGAGTACGAGCGCATCAGGCTGACCTGGGCGCACGTGATGCGTCAGCGTCAGGACAGCTACCCGGAGTACCTGCGTTCTCTGGCCGATTCCGCCCAGAGCCAAGGTGACTCCCCGTTGGCGCTGGCCTGTCGAGACCTGGCTACCCGGTTGAGCTGCTCCAACCTCGATCGGTCGGCGGGCGGGCGGGCGGGCGGAGACGGCCCGCCGATCCACCATGCATAGTCATCGGGTTCGGAGGAGCAGCACCCGCCGATCGCCCACGAGGTATTCGCGTCGTGTGCATCATCGGCCCCGGCCCCTGCTGGATCAGGCGTGTACAGGAAGCAGGTGGTCGATCAGATCGTTGCGGAACTTTCCCGAAGGATCGAAGTCGGCGACCAGCCGCCGGAAGTCGGGCAGACGCTCGTAGAGACCCTCCAGGACATCCGGTGCCGTGTTGAAGACCTTGCCCCAGTGCGGCCGGGCCCGGAAGGGAGCGAGCCGCTCCTCGATGGCCGTGAGGACCGGCGACACTGCGGCCTCGTCGGGGATCCAGGTGAAGTGGAACGCGATGGTGTCCGTGTGGTAATTCGGGCTGATCCACAGGTCGTCGGCGGCCACCGTACGCAGTTCCGAGACCTGCAGGACGGCCGCCACCTGGTCCGCGATGTCGTCCAGGGCCCGGAACGCCGCGACGGCGTGCTGGCGGGGGAGGAGGTATTCCGTTTGCAGTTCCTCACCGCTGCTCGGGGTGAAGTCGAGCCGGAAGTGCGGAAGGCGTTCGTTCCAGGGTCCGAACTCGCCCAGTTGAGCGGTGGCGTGCGCCGGCGGCATTCCGGCCACCGGGTTGCGGGGTGAGTCGGCCAGCGCCGCGCTGAACCAGGTCGGGTCCGCGCTTGGGTCGACACCGGGGTCGGCACGCCGCTTGCGCCAGATCTGGTGCTGCCTGGGCGATTTCCAGTCGCTGAACACGCTGACGCTGTATCCGCCGGCCAGGATCTCGGCGAGGTGGTCGTCGATCTCGGCGTCGACCAGACCGTCGAAGACGTGCTGCTGCACCTCGAAGGTGGGGACGACGTCCAGCGTCAGGCTGGTCATGATGCCCAGGGAACCGAGCGCGAGCACCATGCCGTTGAACTGGTCACCGTCGGCCTCCCGGCTGCCGCTCACCTGTTCTCCGGTCGCGGTGACGAGTTCGACGGCCGACACGATGGCGGCCAGATTCCTGTTGCCCACGCCCGAGCCGTGCGTGCCGGTCGAACTGGCTCCTGCCACGGAGATGTGCGGTAGCGAACCGGTGTTGGCCAGGGCGAATCCGGCGCGCTGCAGTGCCTGGCCGAGTTCGCCGTACCGGGTGCCGGCGCTGACCCGGACCTGAGCCCGGTCGCTGTCGATCTCGATGACCTGGGGGAGACCGGCCACGGTGACGAGATCGCCCGTGGTGTCTGCGATCCGGTTGAAAGAATGGCCGGAGCCGAGAGCTCTGACGCGATCGCTGCCGGCGACCAGCGACTGGAGCTCGGGGAGGCTCCCCGGACGGTGGAATCCACTCGCCCGGAATACCACGTTCCCGGCCCAGTTCGTTCGTGCCACGTCCATGCTGGTGCTCCTCCTGGAGATCGGTTCGATGGCAACGATACGCAGCGTGCCCGACGGCGCCGACAGGTTGTCGGGGCCGCCGCCCGCGCGGGCCGGCAGCCGCCTGGACAATATTCGGATGGCATCCGATCGACGCTTCCTCGTCCTGCACGGCTGGCAGAACCGCCGGCCGACGGGACATTGGCAATACTGGCTGGTGGAGCACCTCCGTGCCGGCGGGGAGCAGGTGCTGTACCCGCAATTCCCCGACCCGGACCGCCCGGATCCTGTGGCCTGGACGGACCTGATGCTCGCGGAACTCGACCAACTCGGTCGTGGTGAGCGAATCGTGGTGGCACATTCGTTGGCGGTTCCGCTGTGGCTCCGGGCCGTGGCGGGACTGTCGACGCCGCAGTATGTGGACCGGGTGCTGCTGGTCGCTCCGCCAAGCCTGGTGTTCCTCGCCGGAACCGCAGCCGTCGCGCGATTCGGTCCGGCCGACCTGGATTCGGCCGCGCTGGCCAGGGCTTCCGGAAAGGTCCGACTGGTCTATGCCGAAGACGACCCGTACTGCGTCGGAGGCGCCGGTTCGGCCTACGCGGCCTTGGGTTTGGACAGCGACATCATCGTTGGTGGAAGGCATCTCGATCTGGATGCAGGTTATGGGGATTGGTCGTCGGTGTTGGCATGGTGCCTGGACCCCAGCGTGCGACTCACCGCTCGCGATGACTCGCCATGACCGACGCACGTTGATCGCCCTGGCGCGGTCCCTACCCCGCACGGTTTGATCTGGCACGGTTCTGATCTGGCAGGGTGGTCCGATGAGTGCTCAGGTGTATCGCGCCGGTGATCTGCAGCCGGCGCCGTGGAAGAACGGCGGCGGCACGACCAGGCAGGTGGCCAGTGCCCCGCCGGCGGCCGGAACATCCGACTTCGATTGGCGGATCAGCATCGCCGACGTCACGGCTTCCGGCCCGTTCTCGACCTTTCCCGGCGTGGAGCGGGTCATCGTGCTCATGGGCGGAGCCGGCATGGTGTTGGAGGTAGACGGCCGGATCCACGAGTTGACGTTGTTCGAGCCCTTCGTCTTCAGCGGCGACGCGGATACGACCTGTGACGTCGCGGCCGGCCCGACACGGGACCTCAACGTGATGACCCGCCGGGCGACAGTGCGTGCCGAAGTGGAGGTCAGAGCCGTAGTCGGTTCCGAGACGGTCGATGCGACCGACGCCGACGAGGTGGTGCTGGTGGTGCTGTCCGGTCGGGTATCCGTCAGCGGACCGGATCTGCAGACCGCGCTGGCCCCGTTGGATTGTGCCGTCTGGAGTGCACCGGCATGCTTCGAGCTCGACGGGCACGGAAAGGCGGCGGTGGTTGAGCTCCACGCCTGCGCCCCGCCAGGATCCATCGCACGCAATCCTGCTTAGATCACACTGTTCTGCAGTCGTGTTCCGTGGATCGGCGTCCGAGCGTGAGCCGAGACGATCTGTGGCACCCATGAGGAGATATCAGTGACGACTTCCGGTAGCGACGGTTCGACAAGTCCCATCGGGCCTGCGATTCGACCCCACAGCAGTCCCGAGACAGCCCCGCCGGCCGCGGGTGAGCGCGGGCGGCGGTCGGTGACCGCTCGACCGGCGGTGTTGGTCGCCGTCGCGGTGGTCATCGCGCTGATCGGCGGCCTGATCGGCGGCCTCCTGGTGCACCTGTCCAGCTCGAAATCGGTCGCCTCGTCCGCCGGAACCTCCTCCGGACGCTGCGACACGGTGTCGCTCTCCGACAGCGTGCTGCCGTCCGTGGTGACGGTCGATGTGCGCAGCGGTTCGTCGGGCAGCAACGGCAGCGGTGAATTCATCAGCGACGACGGCTACATCCTGACCAACGACCACGTGATCTCGCCCGGGGTGAACGGCGGTAGCTTCACCGTGCTGATGAGCAGTGGGAAGACGGCACCGGCCAAGCTGGTGGGCCGCGCGATTCCGCTGGACCTCGCCGTGCTCAAGATCGACATGCCGGACAAGCTGCCGGCCATCGCCATGGGTGCTGATCCGGTGGTGGTCGGTCAACCGGTGGTGGCCCTGGGGTCACCGCTCGGTCTGAGCGGTTCGGTCACCAGTGGGATCGTCAGCGCGCTCGGCCGTGACATCAGAGTCCCTGCGGACGGGGGACAGACCGCACTGCTCACCGGAGCCATCCAGACCGATGCCGCGATCAATCCGGGAAACTCCGGCGGTGCGCTCGTGGACTGCCAGGGTCGGCTGGTCGGAATCAACACGGCCATCGCCACGGTGCCCAATGCCGCGGGAGATGCCGGCGGCGGCAGTGTCGGAATCGGATTCGCCATCCCGGTCGAACTGGCCTCCGCGGTCGCCAAGGAATTGATCGCCACGGGTAAATTCTCGATCCCGTCGTTCGGATGGTCGGTGGCCCCGGTCACGGCCTCGATCGCCGCCGAGTTCGGACTGCCTGCCGGAATGTTCGTCCGGTCCACCGCCGTCGGCGGCCCCGCTGCCAAGGCCGGCATCGTCGAAGGTGATGTCGTCACCGAGGTCGACGGTCAGCCGACCCTGGACGAGGAATCAATCACCCACATCGCGCTGGCCCACCAGGCCGGGGACGCGGTCAAGGTCGACTACCAGCGAAACGGTCGGGCGGCCCAGACCTCCGTCGTCCTGGGCTGACCTGAGAGATGGTCGCTCACGGCGTCGATGCCGAACCCGCCGTCGACGCTATGGTTCGATGTCCGGTAACTGCAGTCCAGGCTGATGGAGGAAATGTGCGCACGGGTAGACGTCTTTCGGTTGGTGGCCTCCGGACCGGTGCGCTGGTGATCTCTGCGGCCTGCTGCCTGCTGGTCGCGGGGTGCGCCAGTCAATCCTCGAGTTCTCCCGCGTCGTCGTCGTCGCCGCCGGTGTCAGCGGCGGCTTCCGCAAGCGCGCCCGCCGGTACCGCGATCTCCGGCGGAACGATCGTGGGGACGTGGGGGACCGGCAAGACCTACTCCAGCCCGAAGCAGCCATTCGTCACTTTCAGCGCCGACGGGGCCTGGACAGCCTCGGACGGCTGCAACAACGTGCAGGGCACCTGGAAGGAATCCGCACCGGGCATGCTGGCGGTCACCTCCGGCCCGCACACCATGATGGCCTGCGAGGGGGCGCCGCTGCCCAGCGCGGTGGCCAGCGCCCACAGCTACCAGCTGGACGGTGGAAAGCTGACGTTGTCCGACCAGGCCGGCAAGCAGCTGGTGGTCCTGGTCCCGGAGGCGGCGGCCTCGACAGCGGCCTCCTCGGCGGCGCTGACCACCGGATGAGCGACGTAGTCCCCAGGTGAAGGTGCGGCCTGGCTCGTTCCCCCATGGCTCTCGGGCGGGGGCGTCGTTGATCGGGTCGTCGTGCTCGCCCGGTCCGGTCAGCCGTTTTCCCAAGCCCTGGACGATCGGAGCCAGGATGGGTACCGCAATCCAGCCGACGGCCGCGGAGGGACCGTAGGCGTACGCGACGGGGAGGGAGCCCAGCCGGCGACGAACAGCACCGTGCACTCCCTTGTCTGGGCCGGGGCGACGTTCGCGGCGTACCCGGCGACACGCAGGACAGTCATCGCGCGCCGACTTGCTCGGGGCCTCGGTCGTGAACGGGATGAGTACGACGCCGAACATCCCCGGGCACTTCAACGACACCGGCCGACCGTCGAGCGCTCGGAAACCGGCGACCTGCTGGTGGGGCTGGACTTCCAGCAGGAGACGAGGACGAAGCTGATCGCGAGGCGAGTAGCGACGAGCGTCTCGAAGCGATCAGGGCGGACAGACCGCTCCACGCCGTCGGGGCCGAAGTCGTCGACGGTGGCTATCAGGAGCGTGACCGCGAACGCGTTCGATTGCGTCGAAGAATGTGACGGCCCTGGCGAACCCGAGCTGTGCCCGGCCGAAACTCGTCGCGGTTTTGTCAACATGTCCGCTGATCGAAAAGCTGGTCGACCTTCGACGAGGGTATAGCTGATTCCCTGGGTAGGTGCCGACGGTCCCTGAATTCCTTAGCGAGGGTACACAAATTGCGGTTCCGGACTTTGTCAATAGCGCACAGAATTTACACCTGCGATTCATATTCTTGCCAATCTGATACCTGATTGCCATCCCTGGGGGTGGGCATAAATGGCGCGTTACCGCGTACGATCGGGGCAGAACCACTGGACGCGGTGTCCGCTGCACAGATGCCGCAGGTGCCGGGCCGCACGCTAGCCAGTCGCCCGAATGCGCCTCGACGGGAGAATCCCACTGCCTGAGCCGGCGATGACTGATGCCCTCCTCACCGCGATTTCCGGGTCGGCCACCCGTGTTTTCTCCTGCTCACCCAGGGCGTGCCGGCCACGGCCGCCCGCGGTTGGAGCACGTCGCAATTCGGCGGGGGCTCATCCCCCTGCTCACTCCACCGCACTCCCGACGGCACTCCCAACTGCAACCCAGCACCTATCGAAACGAGAGCGATCATCGACGCCATCCCCGTAGTCGTGGAACGTACCGAGAGACCTCGTAGGGCGCCGCGTCCGCCCAGCGACTACTCGCAGGTCCTGCAGTCGGCGCAGGCGCTCAACCTGATGCGCCGTGCCTACACCTACTACGTGGTGCGGTTCGTCATGTTGGCCGTAGCACTGGCCGGGGTCTGGGTCGCATTCGCGTTCATCGGTGACAGCTGGACCCAGATGGCAGTTGCTGCCGCGTTCGGGATCGTGCTAACCCAGATCATCTTCTACAGCCACGACGCCGCCCACCGGCAGATCTTCCAGTCGCACAAGGCAAATGAGATCACCGCACTGATCATGGGAACGCTGATCGGCGGGGTCAGCCTGGCCTGGTGGAACAACAAGCACAACAAACATCATGCGTCGCCGAACACGATCGGCAAGGACTCCGATATCGCGGCCTCCGTCGTGCATTTCTATCCGCCGGACAAGCTTCCGCGCTCCCGATTCCGGCAGTTCATGCATCAGCATCAAGGGTGGTGGTTCTTCCCCCTGCTCAGCGTCGAGATGCTGAATTTGCACGCACAGGGTGTGCAGGCCCTGGTGATGCGTCCGGGGATGAAGCATCGCTGGACCGAGTCCGTGATGATCCTGATTCGCCTCGGGGGGTACGTGGCGCTGCTGTTCGTGTTTCTGTCGCCCGGTCGGGCGGCTGCGTTCCTCGCTGTTCAACTGGCCGTGACCGGGATGTACCTGGGAACCTCTTTTGCCGCGAGCCACATCGGTATGGCCATCCTGCCGCACGACTCCCGCATCGATTTCTTCCGGCGCCAGGTGCTGACGTCCCGCAACGTGGCCGGTGGCCGGGTGGCCAGCTTCGCCATGGGCGGGCTGAACTACCAGATCGAGCACCACCTGTTCCCGAGCATGCCCAGGCCGAACCTGCACAAGGTGCGGCCCATCGTGCAGAACTTCTGTGCCAACAACGACGTCGCCTACAACGAAGTGACGATTCTCCGTGCCTGGTACCTGGTGGCTGCCTACCTGAACAAGGTCGGCCTGTCGGCCACGACCTTCCAGTGTCCGATGGTGGCCAGCCTTCGCTGATCGCCCCGGTGTGCAGTGGCACAGTCGGGGTCTGCGAGTGAAGGTCCAGCGCAGCGTCCTGACCAGGGGTGACAGACGGCACAGGGCGCCCGAGCGCTCGCGTCGGAGGGAGTCACCGCAGGTCAGGACGCTGATGCGAGCCTGGATTCGGCGCCGTCGGGCGGCGGGTGGACATCGTCTCGCCCACGGCCGCGTCCGTTGGATTACCGTGCAGGCTGAGAAAGAGGACTGACCATCGAACTGGTTCGGTTCGACTCGAACCAGCGGTGAGCTGGTGACCGCAGGAAGGGTCTGTATGCGCGGCAACTCGATCCATCGTTTCAGCAACACCTCGGTGCTGTCCGTTTGTGCCATCGATGCTCCGCGGGTGGTGACTTCTGCCGAGATGGACGAGCGGCTGGCCGAGGTCTACACACGGGTCGGACTCCGCCCCGGGATGATGCAGCGGCTGGCCGGGATCCAGGAGCGCCGCTGGTGGAATCCTGAGACCACTTTCGCCGACGGAGCCGCCATGGCGGGTGCGAAGGCGATGGCGGAGGCCGGCGTCCACCCGAGCCAGATCGGGCTGATGGTCAACACGTCGGTCAGTCGCGCACACCTCGAGCCTTCGACCGCGGTCGCCGTGCACCACGCGCTCGGCCTGCCCAGTTCGTGCCAGAACTTCGATGTGACCAACGCCTGCCTGGGGTTTGTCAACGGAATGCAGCTGGCCGCGGCCATGCTGGAGAGCGGTCAGATCGACTACGCGCTGGTGGTCAACGGCGAGGACTCCCGGGCGATCCACGATTCGACGATCGGCAGGTTGCAGAACGGCGACGCCAACGCCAAGCAGGTGTTCTCGCAATTTGCTTCCCTCACACTGGGATCCGGGGCCGCGGCGATGGTACTGGGCCGGACGGACGCGCATCCTGAAGGTCACCGCTTCGTCGGCGGAGCCACCAGGGCGAGCACCGAACACCATCTGCTGTGCGTCGGCGACATGGACGACATGCGCACGGACAGCACGGGTCTGATGAATGCCGGGCTGGCCCTGTCGATGGACCTGTGGGCCGAATCCGCCGTCGACTTCGGCTGGGACCGCGGCATGGACTGCTACATCATGCATCAGGTCAGCAATGTGCACACCCAGGCCATCTCGAAGGCTCTCGACCTGGATCCATCCCGTGTGCCGCTCACCTTCCCGACTCGGGGCAACCTCGGACCGGCCGCCATCCCGGTGACCCTGGCGGGAGTGGCGGGCGATCTGAGCGCGGGCGACCGAGTGCTGTTGATGGGCATTGGCTCCGGCCTGAATGCATCGTGCTCCGAGATCGTCTGGTGAGACGCGGTTCTCGAACGCGTGTCGCGCCTGCGACACTTCCGCCGCCCGACCTGCCCGGTCTCGAATCCGGCTGGTCACGGCTGGTCCGGGTGGCCGAGCCCGACGGCACCACCAGGACCTTCCACGTGCTCGACTCCTGGAACGGGCGGACCGACGAACCGGTCGGAACGTTGCTGTGTGTGCACGGCAATCCGACCTGGAGCTACCTGTGGCGGCGACTGCTCGCCGATGCCCCGGCCGGATGGCGTGTGGTGGCCGTCGATCAACTCGGCATGGGATATTCGGAACGGATCGCGACCCCACGGGTTCTGGATCAGCGGGTCGACGACCTCGGTCGGCTGACCGAGGTCCTTGGAATCACCGGGGCCGGCCGGACCTTGCCGGTCGTCACGGTGGCCCACGACTGGGGTGGGATCATCTCGCTGGGGTGGGCTCTTCGGCACCGGGACCAGCTCCACGGAGTGGTTCTCACCAACACGGCGGTGCAACAGCCTGAGGGGTCTCATGGCCCGATCCTGATCCGGCTGGCCCATCTTCCGTTGGTCAACCAGCTGTCCTGTCGCTGGACGCCGCTGTTCGTCCGGGTCACGACGTCGCTGACCTGGCCGCGTCTGCCACGCCAGGTACGAGACGCGTTCGCCGTTCCGTACAGCACCGTCGCGCGGCGGGTGCCCGTCGGCGAGTTCGTCGTCGACATTCCCTTTGCCGCCGACCACCCGAGTCACGCCGCGCTCGCCGCCATCGCCGACGCGCTTCCGGAACTGGATGTGCCGGCTCTGCTCCTCTGGGGCCCACGCGACCCCGTCTTCGGTGAGGTCTACCTCCGTGATCTGCAAGATCGTCTGCCTCAGACCGTCCTGCACCGCTATGAGAAGGCCAGCCACCTGCTGCCGGAGGACGCTCCTGGCTACCCGGCGGTGATCGCCACCTGGCTCGATCAGAAGATGCCACCCGCGTCGCGTCCGTCGCAGACGCAGTCCGACCCGGTTCCGGCCATCCCCACGGCGGCTTCGGCAGGATCACCCAGGCCCCGGCCTCCGGTCCTGGCCCAGTTGACGGCCCACGCGCACGACGGCGGCCCGGCGGTGGTCGAGATCGGCGGTCGCAGCATCAGCTGGTCGGAGCTCGACGATCGGGTTCGCAAGATCGCGGCCGGGATGACCGCGGCCGGACTGCGCCCGGGGGATCGTGTGGCCCTGCTGGTGCCCCCGTCCATCGATCTGACCGTCGCCCTGTACTCCGTCTGGCGCGCAGGCGGCGTGATCGTGGTGGCCGACCGCGGTCTTGGCCTGCGGGGTATGGGACGGGCTCTGCGCGGCGCTCGCCTGGACTACCTGATCGCCGACACGGCCGGTCTGATCGCAGCCAGGCCGATGCGACTTCCGGGCAGACGGATCGCGATCCGGGCCCAGTCGTCGCTTCTCCAGCGGGTCGGCCGGGTCGACGAGAACTTTCCGGAGCTGGCGGGACTGGGCGTCGACAGGCCGGGCGCACCGGACGCTGCTGCGGGCGACGAGGCAGCGGTGCTGTTCACCTCCGGTGCCACCGGGCCGGCGAAGGGCGTGCTGTACCGCCACCGTCAGGTCCGCGCCCAGCTCGAACTGATCCGGTCGACCTACCGGTTGACCGGTGACGATCGGATCGTGGCGGCGTTCGCTCCGTTCGCCCTCTACGGTCCGGCCCTCGGCCTGGCTTCGGTGGTTCCCCGCACCGATGTGACCAAGCCCGGACAACTCACTGCGGCCGCGCTGGGCGAGGCGGCCGCCGCCATCGATGCGACGGTCATCTTCGCGTCGCCGGCCGCGCTGCGCAATGTGCTGGCCACCGCCGACGGGCTGTCCGACGTCCAACGCGCCGCGCTGCGCCGGGTTCGCCTGGTGATGAGCGCAGGCGCCTCGGTCCCGGCCGAACTGCTGCGCCGGGTGCAGGAACTGGTGCCGGCCGCGGAATTGCACACGCCGTACGGCATGACCGAGGCGCTGCCGTTGACCGATGTATCGCTGGGCGACATCGAGCAGGCGGGGGAGGGTGATGGGGTCTGCGTGGGGCGCCCGCTGGCCGGCGTCACGATCGCGATCGCCGCGCTCGACCAGTCCGGTCGAGCCGCCGATGCGCTGACCGTCAGCCCAGGCGTGACGGGCGAGATCTGGGCCACCGCCGAACACATCCGCGATCGCTACGACGCAGCCTGGGTGGTCGACGCGGCCGCGGCCGGACATCCCGGCTGGCATCGCACGGGCGACGTCGGGTATCTGGACGATCATGGTCGTCTCTGGGTGCAGGGCCGCACGGTCCATGTCATCACGACCGCTGACGGTCCGGTGACACCGGTGGGCATCGAACTCCGCGTGCAGGCCGCCCTCGAGAAGGCGGGCCTCGCTGCCGCTGCCCATGCCGATGTGGCGGCCGTCGGGGTCGGTCCGGTCGGCATCCAGCAGGTCGTCGTCGTCCTCACCGGCAAGGGTCGGCCACTGGCCGGTCTCGAGATGACCGACGTGGTGCGGGCCGCTGCGGGCACGCCGATCGCCGCCGTACTGATCATCAAGGCCGTGCCGGTCGACATCCGACACAACTCCAAGATCGACCGGGTGGCGGTCGGCCAGTGGGCCGCACAGATCCTGGCCGGCGGATGAAGATCCTGGTCACGGGGGCCAGTGGACTGATGGGCCGGACGGTCGCGACTGCGTTGATCCAACGCGGTGACGAAGTCACCGTGCTGCAACGCCGACCGTCCGGGTTGGCCTGCCGGGAGCTCCTCGGCGACATCGTCGACGACGCAGTCGTACGGACGGCGACGGCCGGCCAGGATGCCGTCCTGCACCTGGCCGCCAAGGTGGATGTGGTCGGTCCCTGGGCGCAGTACGTGCGCATCAACATCGAGGGCACGAGATCGGTCGTGCAGGCCTGCCTGGCTGCTGGTGTGCCACGTCTGGTCAACATCTCCTCGCCTTCGGTGGCCCACGCCGGTTCCGCGCTGGTCGGCGCAGGCGCCGGCCCGGCCGACCCGGACACCGCGCGCAGCAGCTATTCGCGGTCGAAAGCGGTGGCCGAACAGATCGCGCTGGCGGCGGACGGACCTGAACTGGCAGTGCTGTGTCTGCGCCCCCATCTCGTCTGGGGTCCGGGTGACACCCAGCTGATCGCGCCGATCGTGGCCCGAGCCAGGGCCGGGCGACTCCCGCTGATCGGCGGTGGCACGGCCTTGGTCGACACCACGTACATCGACAACGCCACCGACGCGATGGTGGCGGCCGTGGACAGCTGCGGACCGGTGCACGGGGAGTCGCTGGTGGTGTCGAACGGTGAACCGCGGACAGTCGGGGAGATCCTGCGCCGGGTGTGCCTTGCCGCCGGGGTGCCGCAGCCCAGGCAGGACGTCCCATTGCGCCTCGCGGCGACCGTCGGCTCCGTGGTCGAGATGCTCTGGCGTACAGCCCGTATCGATGGGCAGCCGCCGATGACACGCTTTCTGGCCGAGCAGTTGGGCACGGCCCACTGGTTCGATCAGCGTCGCACCCGTGCGGCGCTCTCCTGGGAGCCGAAGGTGAGTGTGGACGAGGGCTTCGCCCGGCTCCGCACGGGCTTGCGTTCGATCCAGGTCTGACCGGACGCCCGGGTCACCTCTCCGCGCCGCGCTGTTTATCGGCGTCAGTGCTCGGGCACTGAATTCCCGAGGCTTTCCCGGGTCGAGCAGCCGGTACGGGACGCCGCCGCGAGCGCCTTCGCCGACACCGGTGAGCGCACATCCGATCCGGAGGGAAGACAGTGTCCGACAACGTCTCCGAAGTTGAACGAGTCGCCGAGCTGGCCAAGGGCATCCGCATCGCGATGCTCACCACCGTCGACGACGAGGGCCAGTTAATCAGTCGACCAATGGCACAGCAGGAGGTCGAATTCGACGGCGATCTCTGGTTCTTCGCCGAGCGCACGTCGCGCAAGATCATGCACATCGTCGCCAATCCGCAGGTCGGCGTGACGCTGACCTCGAGTGACGTCTGGGTCTCGATCTTCGGTACGGCCGAGATCGTCACCGACCCCGAGAAGGTCCACGAACTCTGGAACGGTTGGGTGGAGGCCTGGCTGCCGCAGGGGCCCGACGATCCGGATGTCGTGCTGATCAAGGTCACGGGTATCGGGGCCGAGTACTGGGACACGCCGGGAGGTCGAATCGCCTCCGCGATCAGCTTCGTCAAGGCGAAGGTGACCGGTCAGCGGTACGACGGCGGGCAGAACGAACGAGTCCGGCTCTAGCACCGGTCGGGTCGGGCTGCCGTCGGCGGACGATGGTGGGAGGATGAGCGGACGGCGCGGGACGGGGGTGTCCGACACCCCGGGTCGTGTTCGGTAGCGTCCACCATCACCGAAATCTCAGGGAGTGAGTCATGGGTCTCGACGACATCATCAACAAGGCGAAGGACTTGGCCACCGACGAGCGGATCGATCAGGCGGCCGAGGCCATCAAGGCCAAGACGCCGGACAACGTCGATGCCATCATCGACAAGGTGGCGGACAAGGCGCAGGAGCTCAACGACAAGTAGTGCCGTACCGGGTCTGGGCCGGCGATCCCGGTCAGTGTCTGGCCAGGATCGCCGCCAGATCCGTTGACGGAGGCAGGTTCCCGTACTGCAGGCCGCGATCCGGGCCGATCCTTGATTCGACGAAGGCGGTGCTGACCGCCGTGGGTGAGTGCCTGATCAGCAGGGTCGCCTGGAGGCCCAACGCCATTGCTTCGACGAGCGGACGGGCCAGCCGCTGGGCTGAGCCGCTGTCCGTGGGTCCCAGCTGAGCGATGGTCTTGCGGATACGGTCAAGGTGAGCGTCCAACAGCCGATGGTGGCCCCGCCCTGTCTCCAGTTCGGCGTCGAATGCGGCGACGCTGTCCTGATCCCTGGAGATCGCCCGCAGTACATCCAGCGCGATCACTGTGCCCGACCCCTCCCAGATGGCCATCACCGGTTGTTCGCGGTAGCGGCGGGCCAGCGGAAAGTCCTCGGTGTAGCCGTTTCCGCCCAGGCATTCCATCGCCTCGTACGCGTGGTGGGGTCCGCGCTTGCAGATCCAGTACTTGGCGACCGCGGTGGCCAGTCGCCGAAAGGCCACTTCTTGCAGCCCGGCGTCCGCGTCGTGCGCCCTGGCCAGTCGCATCGCGGTGACGGTCGCGGCTTCGGACTCCAGGGCGAGATCGGCCAGCACCGCTGTCATCGCGGGCTGATCCGAGAGCACCGCACCGAAGGCGGAGCGGTGCCGGGTGTGCCACAGTGCCTCCGCCAGTGCCTGCCGCATTCCGGCCGCCGAGCCAAGGACACAGTCGAGCCGGGTCCGGCCGACCATCTCGATGATCGTGCGAACGCCACGGCCGGGCTCACCGATCATGGCGGCCACGCTGCCGTCGAGTTCGATCTCCGCGGAGGCATTGGACTTGTTGCCCAGTTTGTCTTTGAGCCGCTGGATGCGGAACACGTTCCGCGTGCCGTCGGGCAGGATCCGGGGTAGGAGGAAGCAGGAAAGTCCCTCGCCGGCCGCCCCTGTGGCCTGGGCCAGCACCAGGAAGGCGTCGGACATGGGCGCGGAGCAGAACCACTTGTGCCCGGTCAGCAGGTACTCGCGGCCAGGGCCCCCGCGGCCGGCCGGCGTGGCAACTGTGGTGTTCGCACGCACATCGGAGCCGCCTTGCTTCTCGGTCATCGCCATGCCGAAGATGCCCGAGGTCTTGCCCGCAGTTCTCAGATCGGGGTCGTACGTCCGCGCGAGCGCCCGTGGCCGCCAGATCGCGGCCACATCGAGCTGCAGATCCAGGGAGGGAACCACGGCGTGGGTCATGGAGATCGGGCAGGCGTGGCCGGGCTCGACCTGGCTGAACAACATGAACGCGGCTGCGCGGGCGACATTCGCCCCTGGCCGCGGATCGGCCCACGCAGCAGTGTGGGCTCCGTGCTCCACGGCCGCCGCCATGATGCGGTGGTACGCCGGATGGTATTCGACGTGATCGATTCGGTTGCCCCACCGGTCATGGGTCGCGAGCACGGGCGTGGATCGATTGGCCAGATCGGCATCACGCTGGAATGATTCGCTACCGACGAGCCCGCCGATCAGCCGGAGGCTCGCCTTCGACCACCCGGCTGCGTGCCGATCGACTGCCTCTACCAGCACGGTGTTGGTCGAAAACTCGTCCACCGCGACCCTGGGCGCCGGCTGGTTGCGAACCTCGTGCGTGCGGTGCGGGGCGGGCGAAACTTTCGACGGCCGCGGTGCAGTCATGATGGTGTCCTCTACGAGCGCGATCCCCGGTGATCCTTGCTCCCATCCTCGCCCATGGTCGGACAACAGCGGGACTTCTCGCCGTGGTTGGACCGTCCGCAGCTCCGGTCTTGGCGCGCAGCCAGGTATCTCAGCAGGCCATCCTTGGCTCGAAGTCCTCGCCGGATTCTTCCAGGCAGGCCCGCAGCTTGGCCAGTACACCCCGGACCAGCCGGGAGACCTGCATCTGGCTGACTCCGATCGCCTCGCCGATCTTCAGCTGGCTCATGCCCTCGAAGTAGCGCAGCCGGAGGATCGTCCGTTCGCGATCGGTCAGCTGCTCCATGGCCTGCCGCACCATCATCAGGTCCTCGACGCGTTGCAGATCTGTTTCCGCGAGTGAACTCGGCCGCATGGCGGCCGCCGCCTGGATCGACAGTTCGTCCAGGCTCAGAACCTTGCAGCTCAGCACGGCGACCCGTCCGGCGTGCACCTGATCGACGCCGATACCGGCCGCCTCGGCGAGTTCGGCTTCGTTGGCTGCGTGGCCCAGTCGCTGCTCCAATTCCTCGGTCACCGACTGCACCTCGGTGTGCCGGTCACGGAGACCTCGTGGAACGCGGATCGTCGTGCCGTGGTCGCGGAAGTACCGCTTCACCTCGCCGAGAATCGTCGGGTAGGCGAACGGCAGGAAATCGACGCCGATCTCCGGCTGCCACCGCTTGACCGCCTTGAGAAGACCGAGACGGGCCAGCTGCTGGAGATCGTCGAATTCGACGCCCCGGTGCTGGTAGCGGCGAGCCAGGGCGGTAGCCAGGCTCAGGTGAGTGCTGATCACCTCGTGCTCGGCGGCCTGGATGGGAGCGGGCGACCCGGCGGCGCGGGCTTCGGTAAGGCGCTCGAGGGCGCGCTGCTGCCGGGAGTCCAACTGAGCCCGAGCGTCGATGTGGGTGGAAGAGATCGCTGTTGCAGAGCTCACGGCTCGGTCCTTAGCTGCTGATGAATCGATCGGCACTCTGCTGTACCTGCAACCAGTTAACCCCTCGAAAGGTCGCCGACCCTGTCTGAAACTATGCAAGAGTTCGCCGACTTGCATGAGATGGCCGACGATCGGCCGTGGTGACTCTGGGTCCTTTGTAGAGGACACTTAGTGCGTGAACGATGACGAGGTCACCGGCGCGCCGATAGCCAGGGATCGAGCGGTTACCGAGGCGGCATTGCAGTCGGGCTGGTCCCATCGCCACCGAGATGTCTCCGGGGGATGGCTTCGCCCAACGGTTTTCGGTGCTGTGGACGGGTTGGTGACCAATGCTTCGCTGATCGCCGGCGTCGGCGGCGGCGGTGGCTCGGCGCACGCGATCGTGCTGACCGGTCTGGCCGGCCTGGTCGCCGGGGCGTTCTCGATGGGGACCGGCGAGTACGTGTCCGTCACCAACCAGAACGAGCTGGTCCACGCCGAAGTGGCAGTGGAACGTCGGATGCACGAGGACTTCCCCGCGGCCGAGCAGGCCGAGCTCGCGGAGACGTTCCGGGGCTACGGAGCAGATGCCGAGACAGCCGCCAAGATGGCCGCGGCCGTCTCGAAGGATCCCGAGACGGCGCTCCGATTCCACACCAGAGACGAACTGGGTCTGGATGCCGAGGATCTGCCCTCCGCGCTGCTGGCTGGTGGCGCCTCGCTGGCGGCGTTTTCGATCGGCGCACTCCTACCGCTCATCCCGTACCTCTGCGGTTTCCCCGGCCTGCTCGCCGCGATGCTGATCACCGCTGCGGCCCTGGTCGGCGGCGGGATGTTCGTGGGGAGTCTGACCGGCCGGCCCTTGGTCCGATCGGGCGTCCGGCAACTTCTGCTCGGCGGTGTCGCCGTGGCGGTGACCTTCCTGGTCGGACATCTCATCGGGACGGTCGCCTGACCCCTCCTCGGGTCCGAGTCTTGATCGCCGGCGGGTCCGACAACCCTCAGGTGATCAGCCAATCGATCCTGCGGTCGCTGTCCCAGCGGCGGATTTCGGTAGCGACCCCGGAGAGGTCTGCGATCGGCGACAGGGTGGTCACTGCGTCGCCCAGCTCACGGGCATCCAGTCGACGGGCCAGGGTCACGTGCGCCGACCATCCACCCGGTGACTGATGGCCGAACGGGGGAACGGCCGCGGGCATCAGCAGCGCCACCCGCTGCTGAAGTCGGAGCAGCCCGACACTGGGTACGACCCCGCGCGCGAGTACGAAGGGGCCGGCCCCGAAAACCAGCAGTCCGCCCAGCCGCACATCCAGCGGCATCAGTTCCCTGGCCACCGCCGTGATAGCGAGCTCGTCTCCAGCTGTGAGATGTGCTGCGACGGCCAGGGTCACGTGCGGTCGGTTGCTGGCCCCGGTGTGACGACCCTGACTCGGTAGCCCGGCGTGCACGAGTCGGCCCCACTCGCTCAGAACGTGCTGTTCCAGCTCGGCGTCCAGGAGCAGTTCGACGGATTGGACCATGCAGCCATTGTGCCGAGATGGTGCCGAGCGCGGCTCGGGACGAGGTGATTGCCGACGCCGGACGTCGCCGGGGAGCCACGTAGGGTAACCGCATGCGATCGGGACATCTGGTCGCGATCTATCCATCGCTGGCTGGCCCCGTCGATCCGTTGGAGTTGCCATGACCGACGAGCACCAAGATGCCGTCTTCCGGCGCGGGACGTGGCCGGAGGTCAGCCGGATCGGTGAGATCCTCCGGCAGGAGACGGTCGGCGGTGCCCTGCTGCTGTGCGCGACGGTGCTGGCACTGATCTGGGCGAACTCGCCGTGGTCGAATTCCTATGCCGAGGTCAGGGACTTCACCTTCGGGATCCATGCCTTTCATCTCGAGCTGACAGTCGGGCAGTGGGCCGCCGATGGACTGCTGGCGATCTTCTTCTTCGTGGCCGGGCTGGAACTCAAACGGGAATTCGTGGCGGGTGACCTCCGGGACCCGCGACGAGCGGTGATACCGGTCGCCGCGGCCGTCAGCGGCGTAGCTGTACCGGCCCTGTTCTTTGCCCTGTTCAATCTGGGGAATTCAGCGGACCTGCAGGGCTGGGCGATTCCGACAGCCACCGACATCGCTTTCGCACTAGCGGTTCTCGCCGTGATCAGCACCCATCTTCCGTCCGGTCTTCGCACTTTCCTGCTGACTCTGGCGGTGGTGGACGACCTGCTTGCCATCACCATCATCGCCATCTTCTACACCAGCTCGCTGTCCCTTCTGCCCTTGGGGTTGGCCATCATTCCGCTGGGGATCTTCGCCGTCCTGGTGCAGAAGCGAGTGCGCAGTTGGTATCTGCTGTTGCCGCTTGCAGCCCTGACCTGGGCCCTGGTGCACGCCTCGGGCATCCACGCCACCGTCGCCGGGGTCCTGCTGGCCTTCACCGTGCCGGTCATGCGCAGTGAGAAGAACGGCGGCCCCGACGCCGGCCCGGGTCTCGCCCAGCACTTCGAGCATCGGCTGCGGCCGGTCTCGGCCGGCCTCGCCGTGCCGATCTTCGCGTTCTTCTCGGCGGGCGTCACCATCGGCGGACTGAGTGGCCTCGGCCATGCGCTGACCGACAAGATCACCATCGGGATCATCGTGGCCCTGGTCGTCGGCAAGACCATCGGCATCTTCGGCTCGACCTGGCTGATCTCCACCTTCACCAAGGCCAAGCTCGACGACGAGTTGGCCTGGTCCGACGTATTGGGCATGTCGATGCTGGCGGGAGTCGGCTTCACGGTGTCGCTGTTGATCGGCGAGCTGGCGTTCGGCCCGAACAGCCCCGACGACGACAACGTCAAGATCGGCGTGCTCGTGGGCTCGATCGCCGCCGCGGTGCTGGCCGCGATCGTCCTGCGTGCGCGCAACAAGGTCTACCAACGGATCCGGGTCGCCGAGGAGGCCGACAACGACCACGACGGTGTGCCCGACGTCTACGGGACAGGGACGGGCGAGGACTGACTCGGCGGGTCGCGTGACCGTCTTCAGGCTTCCAGCTCGGGCCCGGGGGCGGCCTTTCCGGGGGGGCGCAGGTTCAGTGGTGTGGATGCAGGTCGGAGTGGCTGGCACCGACGGCGTGCAGGATGTCGTGAATTTCCTGATCTGTCACCGACCAGCGGCGGTAGCGCCCGTCTCGATCGGCGGTGACCACGCCGGCCATCCGGAGCGCCGACAGAGCGTGCGAGGTGGCGTTGTCGCTCATTCCCACGGCGCCGGCCAGATCCCCGACGGTGATTCCGGGTGCGCGGTGCAGTGCGAGCAGGATCTTGAGCCGGTTCTCGTCGCCCAGCAGGGAGAATCGGATCGCCCAGCTCTGCACGTCCTCCGCACTGGTCAATGCGATCCGGGCCTGGTCCGACCGGAAAGCATCGGACCGCGGACTGTCGCCGACAGCAGTGTCCGACGACGAGCGCGCGCCTCCCGCGGCGGTCACCGGAATCGACGCTTCGGGTTCGGGCACGCCCTCATCCTTGCACCCCGAACCCTGCGGCGACCTGACGACGACGGCACGGCCGTCGGGGCCTAGCCTTGGGCACGTCGGCTTAGCCAGTCGCAGGTAGCCGTTGCCTGCGCCACGTCAGAGGGAGTTCTCGTTATGCAGCTCGGAATGATCGGCCTGGGCCGTATGGGGGCCAACATCGTGCGACGGCTGATGCGCGACGGTCACGACTGTGTGGTCTACGACGTGAGCGCCGACTCGATCAAGACGCTCGAGGGCGAAGGTGCGGATGGTGCGCCGACTCTGGAGGAATTCGTCAGCAAGCTGCAGAAGCCCCGGGTGGCCTGGGTGATGATTCCGGCAGGGATCACCGGCCAGACGGTCGAGACGTTGGCCGAGTTGCTCGAGGACGGCGACATCATCATCGATGGCGGCAATTCCAACTACCGTGATGACGTCCGCCGCGCTGCGAAGCTGCGCGAAAAGGGTATCCACTACGTCGATATCGGCACCAGTGGTGGAGTCTTCGGGCTGGAGCGCGGCTACTGCCTGATGGTCGGCGGCGACGATTCGGCGATCGCGACCATCGAGCCGATCCTGAAGACGATCGCGCCCGGAACCGGCACCATCGAGCGGACACCGGGCCGCTCCGGCGATCTGGCCCCGGAGGAGATGGGTTATCTGCACTGCGGGCCGTCGGGCGCCGGCCACTTCGTGAAGATGGTGCACAACGGCATCGAGTACGGCATCATGGCCGCGTTTGCCGAGGGGTTGAACATTCTGGACAACGCCGATGCCGGTATCCGATCCGCCGAGCACTCGGCCGAGATCGCCCCGTTGGAGGAGCCTGAGTTCTACCAGTTCAACGTCGATACCGCCAAGGTCGCGGAGGTCTGGCGTCGCGGATCGGTGATCGCGTCCTGGCTGCTCGATCTCACCGCGGCTGCGCTGCAGTCGAATCCCACTCTCGACGGACTGGCCGGCCGGGTGTCGGATTCCGGTGAGGGCCGGTGGACGGTGAAGGCCGCGATCGACATCGGCGTCCCGGTACCAGTTTTGGCGGCGTCGCTGTTCGAGCGGTTCGCCTCCCGCGGCGAGGACCACTTCGCCAACCAGGTGCTGTCCGCCATGCGCCAGCAGTTCGGTGGTCACAACGAACTGCCCGCGGGCGATTCGCTGGAAGCCGGATCGAACAAGGCGGACCAGGGCGGTAAGTCGCAGGCCTGAGTGATGGGGCAGCGCGGCTCTTGCAGTGCCGCGCGGCACCCGGCGTCGTGCAGCGCACTGGACCTACGTCGGGCCCGCGGGGATGGGTATCAGCGATGGCACGGGTCGTCCGGAGCGCTACGGGTCGTCTGCGCGCCGCGTCGGTCAAGCGGTGCGGGCCAGGTGGGGGAGGGTGCCGGCCACCGACCGGTCGACGATGTGCTGACGGAATAGTTCGGCCGACGGTAGGAGGCGCCGATCGGTCGACCAACCCAGCCCGATCTCGCGGTCCGCTCCGGCGTCGTCGAGTCGCAGGTGGTGAACGGCGCCGGTGAGGGCGTCCGGTGAACCTTCGTGGAGCGCCGGCACCACTGCGACCCCCAGTCCGGCGGCGACGAAGCCACGAAGCGTCGGGATGTCCTCGCCCTCGAAGGTCGCGGTGGGCGTGAATCCGGCGCGCGCACAGAGTTCCTCGGTCTGCCGCCGCAGGAGCGACGGCCGGCGCAACATGATGAATCGCTCTGCCGAGACATCCTGGAGCAGAACATGTTCGCGGTCTGCCAGGGCGTGCCCGCGCGGGACGGCCAACCAGAGCGGCTCGAGCAGCAGATGGTGCCATCGGACAGCTCGGTCGGTCGGGCGGACGGTGGTGATCTCCAGATCGAGGCGGCCGTCCTGCAGTACCGAGGTGGTCATCTCGTCCTTGACCTGCTGCAACTCGAATCGAACATCTGGATGCTCCGACCCGAAGCTGCTGATCAGGTTCGGCACGAGCCACGTGCCGAGTGACAGCTGCGATGCCAGTGCCACCGTCCCGGTTTCCGGATCGACCAGCTGGTTCACGGCTGCGAGCCCGTCGTCGAGTTGGTGCAGCAGCGCGTCCACATGACGTTTGAAGGCTGCGCCGGCGACCGTCATCCGAAGGTTGCGCCCTGCCTTGCGCAGCAGCTGGGCGCCCACCTCCGTCTCGAGGCGGCTCAGTGCCCTGGAGATTCCGGGCTGGGTGACGTATTCGATCTGGCTGACCTCGGTCATCGTGGCGCCGTCCGCGATCTGCTGAAACCAGCGCAGAGAGTCGGTGTCCATGAACGAATGGTAACGAACTATGACGCAGATGCATGGAAATGTCGCAGAACGATCATTGGACGCATGGGTCTTTATCGATCAAGATGGAACCATGACCATCACAGAGGAGAACGTCACCACCGCCACCACCGCCTTCACCCCGACGGACGCGCCGCAGCACGATCGGAAGTCCGCGTGGACCGTCGCCCTGGATACCTATCGCGAGCGTCGTGCCGCACGGGCGACGCTCAAGTCCGTGGAACGCGAGCTGTCGACCTACACCACGCCCGCCGAGCTCCAGGACCTGGATTCCATGCTCGAGCGCTGCGCCGACGACAACGACGTGGTGTACGGCACCATCATCGAACGCATCCGGCTCCGCGCCGCCTGAGTCAGCCGACCTGATGGCCTCGCACGTCGGCGCCGCGGGTCTTCGAGAAGAGGTAGAGATGAACCTGGTCACCGATCTTGAATCGCTGCGTCAGAAGTTGTCGCAGGGCGCGTTGACCCCGGCCCGGCGCGAAGCACTGCAGCGTGAGCTGGCCGAATCGACCACACCGGCGCAGCGGGCTGAGCTCGACTCGCTCCTGCGTCGCTTGCCGGCGTCCGAGACCGCCGAGATCCGTGACCTGGTGTACCGCTGAGAAGTACTGGTGACCGCTGGGAAGTAGAGCTGCTCGAACTGTGGCAGACCTTGCACGTCGTCAGCCGCTGCGGATCGACGATGACGCTCGAAGACTGTGCGAAGCGCGCTGGTTTTGCATAGTTAGGTGGTTGCACCGCAGCCCATTCGTTCGGCATGTTGGATCAGGTGCTCTTCCGTGCGCCGAGGTCGCACTGTTCATGTCGGGCGGGGAGGTTCAGCGGGATGACCGGTCCTCTCACCGTCCGCGGTCTGTCCACCTTCGCGCGCGACCTCGCCGGCCAGGCCGACGAGCCCGACACCGTGGCCCGCATCGCCGAACTCGCTGTCGGACTGATGCCCTGCGCAGCAGCCGATGTGGTCCGGATCGGCCACTGCGGGGAACCGACGATATCGGCGTCCACGGATCTGGCCCGCAGCGAGGCCCGGACGGATTTCGGGTTCTCCGACGACGGCGGTAGTGCTCTGCTGTGTCGCCCGCTGTGGTGCGTTCCGTCGTCTCCGGAGCGCGACGAACAGACTCCGCTGTTCCGCCCCGTCGATTCCACCGGCTCCTACCGCTATGTCCTCCGTTTCCACCCGGCCGATTCGGTCGGCTGGACGCACGGTGTGGTGGAGGTGGCCGGGGCGTTTGCCGAAGTCGCCGCCATCGCGCTCGATCGGGCGATCTTCCGCGACCAGGCGCAGAGTCTCGCTCTCGGGCTGGACAGCAACAGGTTGATCGGGACGGCCATCGGAATTCTGATGGCGAACGACCAGAACACCTACGACGACTCCTTCCGACTGCTGCGGGCCTGCAGCCAGCGGACGAATCGCAAGCTGAGGCAGGTCGCCGAAGACGTGATCCTGGCAGGCGAGATCCCCGACCGGTTGAGCTGCGGCGTGGCATGACGGCCCACTACGGCGATTCGTCGGAGGCCACGATCAAAGGACGTGACGACGACGCCGCTTCCAGTCCCAGCGGGAGCGGTGTTCCGATCGCCGAGGCCTCGAGATTGCTCCGCGTTCCCATGCCGACACTCAGGTCCTGGGAATTGAGATACCACATTCCGGAATCATCGAGAGAACCCGGACGGCACCGGCGCTACAGCGATCAGGAAATGCACACCCTCCGGCTGATGCGCGACGAGATTGCTCGTGGGACCAGGGCAAGCATGGCCGCTCAGGCAGTTCGCGCCCTCTTGGGGATCGACGGGCCGGCCGCGGACCTCATTCGTCAATTTCTCGATGCATCCACCCGCAAGGACACCGAGGACATTCGACTGGCCCTGAGCCGGGCGACGAAAGTGCTCGGGCTGGCCGGTTGTATCGACGAGGTGCTGCTGCCCTCCATGCGGCAGATCGGGCTCTGGTGGGAGGCCGGCCGGTGCGATCTGAAACAGGAGCACCTGACGACCGAGGCGGCTAGGGCCTGGCTGGACCGGAGTAGTGCCTTCGCTCCCGTTCCGACCCGACGCAATCCGATCGTGTTGGCCTGTGGGCCGGGCGATCTGCACACCATCGGCATCGAGGCGTTGGCGCTGCTGTTACGTCAGGAGGGATGGCCCTGCCGAATCCTGGGCGCCCATACCTCCACGGCCTCGCTGACGACCGCCGCCGCCGCGACCGGTGCGGCGGGGGTGGTCATCGTGTCCCACCTCCCCACCGGTCGACGGCGGGCGCTGGCGTCCATCACCGCAGTGCATGAGTTACACATCCCGGTCTTTTACGCGGGCAACGCATTCAGCTCCGCCCGGCGTCGCCTCCAGCTGCCCGGCACGTACCTCGGTAACCGACTGCACGACGCCTGCGTCACGATCAACTCGTCGTTGTCGGCCGGACACTAGCGCTGATCGCCACTGGGATGGGCAGTCGTGGCGTTGCCGTTCCGCCGCTCCACGAACTTCGCCAACTCGCCGGCCGGCATGTTGTACGTGTGTTCGGGGCCGGGAAAACTGCGCGCACGCACGTCGGTCGCATAGGCGAGGACGCCTTCATCCATGGCGTTCTGGATATCCGCGTAGCGGCGGACGAAGCGAGCGCCCGAGCCATCCCGGATACCGAGCAGGTCGTGGAAGACCAGGACCTGGCCATCGGTGCCGGCGCCGGCGCCGATGCCGATCACCGGAATGGACAGCATCGGCATGATGGCTTCGGTCAGCGAGCTCGGGATGGCCTCGAAGACCAGCGAGAAGCAGCCGGCGTCCTGTAGCGCCTCAGCTCCGTCGGCCACCAGCCTCGCCGAGGTGGCGGTGGTGCCCTGTGCCCGGAAACCGCCGAGGGCGGTGGCAGTCTGCGGAGTCAGGCCGACGTGCCCCATGACCGGAATCCCAGCGCCGACAAGGGCTCTGGCTCTGGACACCGACACCGGGCCGCCACCCTCGAGTTTGACCGCGTCCGCGCCCGCCTCCTTCAGGAACCGCACGCCGGTGGCCACCGCCTGCTCGTCACTGAGCTCATACGATCCGAAAGGCAGGTCGACCACCAAGAGCGGGGTCCGGACGGCGCGACGGGTGGCACGGGCCAACACCAGCATCTCGTCGACCGTCACCGACACGGTGTCCGGATAGCCGAGTACGGTCATCGCCCCGGAATCGCCCACGAGAACGATGTCG
Organism: Nakamurella sp.; assembly: GCA_965277305.1. Classification (GTDB taxonomy): domain Bacteria; phylum Actinomycetota; class Actinomycetes; order Mycobacteriales; family Nakamurellaceae; genus Nakamurella. The sequence goes on from CBDICH010000002.1 coordinate 390,245, forward strand.
ACGCCGGCCGATTGTGCAGCCATCCCGCTCGGGTAGTCGTATGCGGTCACCATCACGATCGGACGCCCCGACGCCTTGAGCGCCAAGATGTCCGGGATGGTGACCGACCGCTCTGCCGTGGTTCTCGGTGCTGTGGTCGACATCGACCGTCCTTTCCCTGCGGATGAACACGTGCTGGTGTCTGCTGTTGCCGTCCGGTGGATACCGGACTCACACCGGATCGAGGACGACGTTGTCGATCAGCCTGACGTCACCGACGCGGGCAGCGACGACGATCAGGCCCGGCCCCCGCAGCACGTCGACCGGCGCGAAGGTCAACTGGTCGATGACCGCAAGGTATTCCGGAACGATGCCGGCCGCGGCCAGTACTTTGCCGGCCACCGATGACAGCGCAATGGCCGCGCGCGTCCCGGTCCGGTAGTCGGCACGAGCCGCTTCCAGCGCGCGGCTCAGTCCCACGGCGCGTCTGCGATCGGCCGGCGGCAACCGAACGTTGCGACTGGACAACGCCAGGCCGTCCGGCTCGCGGACCGTTTCCACCGCCACGACTTCGATATCGATGTTGAGGTCGGCCACCATGGCGCGGACGACATGCAACTGCTGCGCGTCTTTCTGGCCGAAGTAGGCCCGGTCCGCACCGACCATGTTGAACAGCTTGCTGACCACGGTGGTGACCCCGGCAAAATGGCTGCTGCCCCGCTCCGCGCCTTCCAGGGTCTCGACCAGCGGACCGCGGAGGGTCACCGCAGCGGAGAAGCCGGCGGGATACATCTCCGCTACTTCGGGTATGAAGACCAGATCGACACCGGCGGCCCGTGCCAATCGAAGATCAGCTGCCTCGGTACGGGGGTAGGCGACCAGGTCGGCCTGGTCGTCGAACTGGGCCGGGTTGACGAAGATCGACAGCACCACGGCGTCGCAATCCAGACCGGCGTTCCTGATCAGTTCCAGATGGCCGGCGTGCAGGGCGCCCATGGTGGGCACCAACCCCACAGTCCGGCCCCCGGCGCGAAGGATGCCGACCTGCGCCCGTAGATCGGCGACCGTGCGGACGATCAACATGACGAACCTTTCACCTCGACGGGGTTGGACCACGGCCCCGATTGTGCGCCGGCCAGATGCCGGGTGGCGGAAACCAGTTCGTCGAAGAGGGGCAGCAGGTCCGGGGTCCGTTCGTCCACCGCGTTCCGGTGGGCCGCGATGGTCCCGACGTCGCCTCGCGCCACCGGACCGGTCAGCGCCGCGGATCCGAGAGCCGCCCAGTTCGCCAGCGCCTGGCGGGCCAGCGGCAGTACGACGGCGGGGTCCACGGACGCAGACTCCAGCAGGCGGGCGGCGGCCCATTCCAGGGTGACCAGGAAGTTCGCGGCCATGGCAGCCGCCGCGTGGTAGGCGGCTCTATCCTCTTCGGCGACTGAAAAGGACTGGAGACCAAGCACTGCGGCAAGAGCGCGAGCGACGGACAACGCCGGGTCCGAGGAACCTGCGACCGCGGCCGGGGCGCCCGCGAAGGTCGTTCCTGACGCCGTGGCGGTGATCAGGGGGTGCAACGAAAAGGCCTCGCCGGTTGCGCTCGCAGGTTGCAGAACGGACAGACCGCTGGCTCCGGAACAATGCCCGACCAGCAGTCCGGGGTGGAGCAGGGCGGCAGCGCGACCGATCTGGTCGTCCGGGACGCACAGCAGCACGATGTCGCAGGACTGTCCGTCGAAGCCCCGGCCGTGTGGCCCGCTGACGTAGACCCCGGCGGCCTGTAGCGCCGACACCATGGCCGTGCCCAGCCGACCGGCACCGACGACTGCCACGACCTGATCGCGGATCGCCGCGGGCAGCATCACCTCGTCCGGGTCGCCCATCGGTGGCCGGCCCGGGAACCGGCCAGCCGCCGAACCCATCATGGCACCCATCATCCCGTCTGGCGGGTGGCCCGCTGACCGGTCGGGCAGTGGCCCTGCGCACAGTCCTGGAGGGTGCGCAGTCACTGGCAGCCGGATCAACCCGGGATAAAACTGAGGCGGACCTCTCGTTCGGCGTTGTCGATGTTGGTGTCGATCAGGCAGATCGACTGCCAGACACCGAGTTGCAGATCCCCCGCCAGCACCGGAACGGTGATCGAAGGGGCGATGAAGGCGGGTAGCACGTGATCTCGCCCGTGGCCGGCTGAGCCATGATGGTGCTCCCAACGATCGTCGCGGGGGAGCAGGCCGTCGATTGCGGCCAGCAGATCGTCATCGCTGCCCGCGCCCGTCTCCATGATGGCCAGCCCCGCAGTCGCGTGTGGGACGAAGACACTCAGCAATCCGTCGCCGCTCTCGGACACGAACTGCCCGCAGCGAGCGGTGAGGTCGTCGACCCGCGGATGTCCACCGGTTCGGACGACGAAGACTTCGGTGCGCATGCAACCATCCTGCACCCACCGCTGGCGGGGTCGACTACCTCCGCAGGTACGGGGCCGCGCTCTCGACCGCTTCGTGGATGTGCGCCAGGCTGGCCACACCCAGCACCAGCACCAGCATCGATCCGACTACTGCGACCACGAGGCGACCGGTACGCGGACGCGGTGCCGGCGCCAGTAGCGCCTGGACGCGGGACGCCACCTGCAGGGCGGCCACGCCCAGGACTGCGGCTCCGCCCGCGGTCCGGCTGTCGGCGGGAGTCGAACCAGAACGGGCCAGCGCGGCGCGGAGGAGGGCCACGCGGGCCAGCGCCCGACCGGTGACGCGCCGGTCGCCGACACAGTGGGCGGCATCCTCGTCCGCCCACCTCTCCACGCCAATCCGGACTGCGCCAGGAACCTGGCTCAACAGCGGATTGGCTGCGGCCGCGATGTCCGCGAGGTGCACGTAGAGATGATGGCGTTGGTCGAGGTGTGACAGTTCGTGCGCCGTGAGTACCCGGCGTTCGTCAGTGGTCAAGTTCGTGAACAGACGCCTGCTGATCACCACGCAGCCGCGGATCCCGGCGACGGTGTAGGCGTCGGCCGATTCGTCGTCCACCAGGACGACAGGGCCCCCGCCCGCGCGGATCTGCCGACAGAGTCGATCGGCGCGGACGAGGGCGAGCACGATGGTGGACGTTCGAAGCGCCGCCCGCAGCAGCAGAACGGTCACAGTGAGCGCCGCCAGAGCGCCGAGCCAACCGGGAATGGGAATCTCGCTCCGGACGATCGCGGCCGACCAATGTCCGTCGGCCGCCACCGATGTCAGGCTCGCTGCCATCGCCACGGCTATCGCGGTCAGGGCGATTCCGCTGGACAGCGAGACTGCCAACGACGCGGCGGCCAGCAGCACGACGGCCTGTCCGGGTCGCATGATTCTCACCACCAGGTCGGCGGATCTCCCGACCACGAAGCAGGCCGCCAACGCAAGGACGGCGGCGATCAGCGGAAATGTCATGGCCGGCTTGCGGTGTGATCCGTGCGGTCCAGGATTTCGGCCAACAGCCGCTCCTCCTCGGGATCGAGCTCGGCCACGAACCGTGCGAGCACGCCGGCCCGATCCGATCCGTCGGACAACAGGCGCCGCATCCGCCTGGCAGCGACCGCGTCCTCGACGGCGTCCGGCGGAGCGGCGAGCGAGTACCGGTAGGCGCGGCCCTCACGGCTCTGCGTCAGGGCGCCCTTTCCGGCCAGCCGGGACAGGGTCGTCATCACGGTCGTATACGCCGGACTACCAGCAAGGTGTCGCTGTACGTCGGATACGGCAACCGGCTCGTCCGCGGCTGCCACGACAGCCATCACAGCGCTTTCCAGCGGCCCGGGAGCTCGTCGATCACCCACCGTCATCCTCCAATTACTACGCCAGCACGAGTACTAACCTTCTGATCGTGTCCAGTGTCCCATGACCGCCGGACATCGCGAGTCGGCCGCATGTTCGGCCTCTTCGCCTGAATTTCCTCGACGTCGGCTCCCGGCCCGGAGCCGACTCGAGAACGGGGCTGTGCCGTGGCGCTCACCCGCTGCAGATGGCGATCGAGACGAGGACGGGTTCCGGGCCGACCTCTGCTGTCGGCCCGCCGGTCAAGTCACCCCGAGTGCGCACGCTGCCTGACGTTCGGGGGAGATCGCAGAAGTCCGGCAAGATCATGGAGCTGTCTCGGCCGGCAGTGACGCGGGAGCGCGTCGGACGAACCAATGACGGCGGGCCAGTGCCGGCTGACCCGGCAGGACCCCGAGCAGCACCAGAGCGAGCCCGCACATCTGTCGGAAATTCAGGGATTCCCCGGCGATGCCGATTCCCAGCAACACTCCGGTGATGGGATTCAGCAGACCGATCAGCCCGACGGTGCCGGCGGTCAGGTGACGGAGCCCGGCGAACGAGGCGGCGAAGGCAACGGCAGTGGCAATCATGGTCACGTCACCGAAGCCCAGAATTGCCCTGCTGGTCGGCGTCGGCAAGGCACCCTCGAACAGGACCGCGATCGGTAGCAGCATGACGCCACCGGCGAGCAACTGCCACGATGTGGACGACAGGACCTTGACGTCGGCGCTCCATTTCTTGGCCAGGATGTAGCCGAGCGACGACATCACCATGGCGGCGGCCGACGCCAGGATGCCGATCAGGTCGACGTCTCCCGCGCTGGTGACCCGTCGACAGAGCGACACGGACGGCCGCGGCCGGGTGGTGGCATTCCCCCGGTGCGGGCCGAGACCCGATCGACCGCGCCTTCGCCGACCACATGCGCAACGAGCGACGGCTTCTCGACGAATTGACCGGAGAGCAGGCGGCCCCACTCGAATTGCTGCTCACCATCTGGCTCGGGCGATTCGAGAACCCGGGGCGTTCCTAGCTGCCGCCGTTGCCGGCTCATTGACCGGCATGTTGCATCCCACCGGACGACCTGTCATGTCGGTGACTTTGTGCCCTACTGGTCGACGATGAATTGGTCGAACATTGGGGTATGGCTCACCTACTGGAACGCACCGATGCGCAACTGACCGATCTCGTCCGCGACCATCTCGCCAGTCAGCCCTCACTGGCCGGGACGCAGATCTTCGTCGCCGTGGAGCGCGGAGCCGTGACCCTCTTCGGATGGGTACAGCGACGCGCTCAGGCGCAACGGGCGGAGTCCGTCGCTCTGGGGATAGACGGAATCGTCGCTGCGGCCGAGGAACTGTTCGTCGGGCCGCCGGCCGGAATGACCGACACCGATATCGCGCGGCAGGCCGCACACGCGTTGCGGCGCACCGCCAAGGTGGAGCGCGTTCGAGCGACCGTGCATCACCGGGTGCTGACGCTTTCCGGGGAGGTGGACTGGCAGTACGAGAGTGAGGCGGCCTGTCGCGCGGTCAAAGATGTATCCCGGGCCGAGGTCGTCGTCAACGACATGAACATTCGTACCGCGTCCATCGTGGACACCCTGAACACGGCCCTGCGGACTGTGCTGGCCGATTCCGTGGCCCGCCCACCGGCGACCGTGATCGCGGAGGCCGACAGTCGGGGTGTGATCACGATCTCTGGCAGTGTCGACACCGAACGCGACCGGTCCATGGTCACCCAGTTGTGTTGGGACCTGGCAGGTGTGACGGGCGTGGTGGACCAGGTCACGGTCAGCTCGGCGGCGCTGTGAATCCCGCGACGTCCCCGATGCGACATTCGAGCTTCCAGCATTGACCGAAACTCCCCCCGAAGGCAAGGAACCCACTCATGACGACCTCAGTACTCCCCACTGACCACTCCGGCCTGGAGATTCTGCCGATGGACGACTGCCTCTATCACCTGAGGACTTCCAGGGTCGGCCGTCTGGCCTTCCTCTCGGACGGCTATCCGACCATCCTGCCGGTGAACCATGGTATGGACGGCGATTCGGTGGTTTTCCGAACCAACGTCGGCTCGAAGCTTGCCGCGGCCGAGAATGTGCTGCCGGTGGCTTTCGAGGTCGACGGGTTCGATGCTGACCGCCGGGCCGGCTGGAGCGTCGTGGTGCGTGGTATGGCCGAGATCATCGACGATGCAGACGAAGTCGAGCGCCTGAACGCACTCGGTGTGTGGCCGTGGGCGGATGCCGTCCGTCGTGAGCACTGGGTCAGAATCAGCGGTCCGGATATCACGGGACGCAAGATCATCCACGGCCCAGCCGATTGAGATGAACGCCTTCTGATACGGCGACTGCGGCAGTGATCGATCCGGGCGGCGATCGTCCGGAATTGCTTCTATATTCTCCGCATGGGCAACGTAGAAGAGGATGCGCCTGGCTACCGCGTCGAGCCCCTGAGCCCACGGACATGGGCTGGGTTCGCCGATCTGGCGGAGCGACACAACGGCGTCTGGGGCGGCTGCTGGTGCGCCTTCTTCCATTGCTACCCAGATCCTCCGGAGCGAAAGGCGTTGGGGAATCGCGAGTTCAAGCGGCAGCTGGTCGAACAGGGCCGCGCCCACGCGGCGCTCGTGTTCGACGGTGACGTCGCGGTCGCCTGGGCCGAGTTCGGATCCGTGGAGGAACTTCCAAACATCCATCACCGCAAGGATTGGGAACGGGGCGTCGAGCGCCCGCCCGACTATCGGATCACCTGCCTGTTCGTCGACCGCAGATACCGGCGCAGGGGGATGGCCGCGGTCGCTGTCCGAGGTGCATTGGCGATCATCGCGGACGCGGGCGGTGGCCTGGTCGAGTCCTACCCACACGACCTGCCCCCCGGGAAGAAGACGTCGGCGTCGTTCCTCTACAACGCCACCCGGACCATGTACGAGCAACTCGGATTCACCTACCAACGGCCAAAGGGGCAGGGCAACTGTGTGATGACCAAGGTGGTGCTCGCGTCCAGCCAGCCCCAGTAGATGAGGGGGACAGCCGGCGAATCGGCTGCCTGATTGCCAGGGATATGGGCAGCGCTCCGCCATCAGAGGTGGTCGAATTTTCGTAGCGTGTTCCGTCGTGGTTTCTGTTGCGGGTCGATCCAGGTGGGCGGGATGAACTCGGGTAGGCCGTCGGGGGCCAGTCGGATGGTCCACTGTTCTTTGTGGATCTCGGTGTGGTGGTGTCGGCACAGCAGGCAGCCGTTTTCCAGGCACGTTTGACCGAAATCCCGGTCCCAGAAAGCGATGTGATGTCCGTCGCACCAATCCGGCGGCCGATCACATCCCGTCCACGCGCAACCCTGATCCCGGGCCACGATCGCCCGGCGAATGTGCGCCGGGAAAGTCCGTGACGCCCGGCCGACGTCCAGGACCTCGGACTTGGAGCCCAGGACCATCGGGATGACTTTGGCGTCGCACAGGTATTTGCGGGCCTGCGCGGGGCTGATCATCGCGCCGGTGCCGAAACCGGCATTCGAGATCAGCCCGGTCAGCGCATCCCAGCTCATGGTGACGGTGACGTGCGGGCGTTCCCCGCCGTTCAGCGGTGCGGTGCCGGTGTCCAGAAACCTGGCCAGCGCTTCGACCAGGGCCTGTGCGGACAGCCCGTCGATGGCTTTCTTGATCACTTCGACGCCGTAGTCGTCCAACTGGCCCTTGATCGCGGTGAGTCCGGTGCGGGTGGAGCGGGCGCCGAAGTGCAGTTCCATCTTCGATGCCGGGGTGATGTCGTCCAGCTGCCCGTCGGGGTCGACCCGGTCCAGGATCCGTTGTGCGGCATGGCCGAGGTAGTTGGGGTCACAGTCCACGGCGGTGTCCACCAGGGTCCGTTCGCACAGGTCCCGGGCTTCGCCAGCGGCTGTCGGGGGGCCTTGGCCATGGTTTCCACAGTGATCTTGATGTGTTCCGGACCGACCGCGCCGCAGTCGACCGCTTCGGCGAGTTCCGGGAGGATCGGTGGGGCTTCGCCGCCGGTCAGCACCGGGCGGGGCAGAATCTGGCCGGCTGCGGCAATACGAGCTCTGGCGTCGGCGGCCGAGATGACGAACGCCTGCCGCAGCAGCGCCGCGGTCGAGGAACAGGACCGCTGCTGGGCGATCTCCTGCACCTCGATCTCCCCGGCCTGATGGACCTGCGCGGCGTACACCGTCCGGGCCAACGTCTCCAACCGGCGACCGAAGTCAAGTTGGTCATCTGGCAGGAGTTTCCAGAACGCCCCGTCCCGGATGTGTCTGACAGCGGACAGCGCCGCTTCGACGAGGGCGTATGCCTCGTCGAGGTCGGCGAATCCGGTGGCTTCCATATTCAAAACCCTACTCAGTCACACCGACAGTCGACCCAGAATCGGAAGCCATTCCGGGAGTCGCCAGATAACAAATGGGTCACGATATTTCGGGTCCGATCATCACCGTCAGACGGCCAGCCGCCGACATCATCCGGAATGGCGCCAACCCCATTTCCAGGCGCATGTGCATTTCAGGCCCGCATGGAGAATGTGCCCCATTTGGGGCGCAAGTGACAGAAATCGACAACGTCATCCATGCCTGCGAAGTTGATCCACGCCAGGCGGGTTCTGAGCGGGTCAGCCGGCGTTGACGGCGATACGCCGGCCCTCGTAGGTCGACGCATTCTGGTCGGCGTCGATGACCACGACAGGGCACGCAGCGTGCTTGATGCAGGTCTGGGCCACCTTGCCGAACATCCGATCGTGCAGTGTGGTGTGCCCGTGCGCACCCAGAACCAGTAGCTCGGCGTGAGCGGCCCGGTTGATCAAGGTGGTGGCGGTGCGTCCGTGGATGCTGGTCTGGATAACCTCAGGAGCGCTGCCGATCTCCGCCGCTGCGGCACGCACTTCGTTGTCCACCATGCAGATCGACGCACGGGACAGCTCGTGCGGCGTACCCAGCGCCAGGTCGGTCAACGTCTCGGGCTGCCAGCAGTGGACGACTTCCAGGCTGGCCTTGCGACTTGCGGCCTCGCGCATGGCCCAGCGGAGTGCCGACAAGCCCTCCACCGTTGCGTCGAGTCCGACGACGACGGTACGGCGTGGGGTCGAGGTCATAATAGGTCTCCTTGATCGATGTGAACGCCGGTTCCGGTTGCATCGGCGGCTACTGGTACCGACGCTAGAGATCGCAACGGTGCGGAAGAAGAGCCGAAGGTCCCTCCATTGCGACCAATGGGCCCGCCAGAGGTGATCACCGGGCAGACCCGGCCGCAGGTCCCGAACGGTGATGACTTTCGGCCCTGCCGGCATCGACGGCTTCGGATCATTCTGATGTTGCGCCACCTGGACGGTGGTACTCGGCTACCTCGGCCGAACCCGCATCATTCACCGAACCGGAGTTGCGACATGACCACCACCGCACCGCGACCGACAGCGGCCTCCACCCAGATCGCACCAGAAACCACCACCGCACCGCGACCGACAGCGGCCTCCACCCAGATCGCACCGCAGGTCGCCGCCGAAACCGACCACTCCTCGCTCGCCTTGCGAGCATTGGACGTGCTGCGGATCGGTCTCGGATTCATCTTCCTGTGGCCGTTCCTGGACAAGCTGTTCGGTCTGGGCTATTCCACATCGTCGGCGAATGCGTGGGTCAATGGTGGGTCGCCGACGGACGGCTTCCTCGGCCACGTCGAGGTCGGTCCACTGCAATCGGTCTTCCGGTCGATCGCCGGCGCCGGTTGGGCTGACTGGCTGTTCATGCTCGGACTCCTCGGTATCGGCATCGCCCTGCTGACGGGTGTCGCCCTGCGAATGACGGCGGTGGCCGGAACAGTTCTCCTGCTGCTGATGTGGGCTGCCGAATGGCCGTTGGCCCAGTTCACGTCGACCGGCGCTGCCTCCGGTTCCACCAATCCGTTCCTGGATTACCACCTGATCTTTGCCATCGCTCTGATCGTTGTTGCCCTGCTGGGCACCGGCTCGTCCTGGGGCCTGGGCAAGTGGTGGGTCAAGCAGCCGATCGTCGCCGCGCACTCCTTTCTCCGTTGAACCGATCCCACCAGAAGACCCGGCTCGAACTCCAAGAGGAAGCGATGAAGATGAACCAGCTCAGGAACAATGTGATCGTGGCCGGTGTCGATGGGTCAGCGTCGTCGACGGCGGCCGCCAGGTGGGCGGCCGCCGAGGCGGTCCAGCGTGACGCAGAGTTGAAGCTTGTGATGGCGTACGAGATCTCGGTCAGCTTTGCCGGGCCGGGCGTGACCCTCCCGTCGACCCTGTACGCCGAGCTCCGGGAAAGCGCACAAAGTGCCCTGACCAAGACCCGTGACGCCATCGGCGGGGAGTTCCCGGGGCTCACGATCACCACCGCGCTGAATCGCGACCGTCCCCATGTGCTGCTGCTGCGCGAGGCCGAGCACGCGCTGCTCACTGTGATTGGTTCGCACGGCGAGAATGGTTTTTCAGCAGCACTTCTCGGGTCTGTCGCGTTCAGGGTCGCCGCTGCCTCGACCGGACCTGTCGTCGTGATCGGCAACAGGGCCGACACCCAGACTGGAACCGGCGGGGGTCCGATCTGGGTTGGTCTCGACGGATCGTCGACCTCCGAGGATGCCCTCGCATTCGCTTTCGAGGAAGCGTCGCTCCACCAGCGTGAGTTGGTCGCCATCCACAGTTGGAATGACGAACCGCGGGACGGCCACCTGAGTCCGTACCCACTGGATCTCGACCGGGCTCACTATGCCGAAGAACAGCGCGTGCTGGGTGAGCAACTGGCCGGCTGGTCCGAGAAATACCCGGATGTGACGGTACGTGCGCTCGTCAAGCGGGGACGACCCGCTGCGACCCTGTTGCGATCGTTCGAGGACTCCCCGGCGGCAGACCGCCCGTCGCTCCTGGTGGTCGGCAGTCGCGGTCGCGGTGGGTTCGCCGGGCTGCTGCTCGGCTCGACCAGTCAGGCACTCATCGCCCATGCTCGCTGCCCGGTGGCGGTCGTCCGACCGTCCGTGAGCTGAACCAGGTCCACAGCGACCCACCGCTGAACTCTGACCCGTGGCCACGTGTTCCGTAGTGCAGAGCGAGGAGAAGACATGAAGGTACGAGACGTGATGACCTCCCCGGCGGTGACGGTGAGCCCGAGCGCCGGCATTTCCCTGGTGGCAGAACTGTTGGTGAGCAGAGGGTTCACCGCTGTCCCCGTCACCGACGACGACGATCGGCTGATCGGAATAGTGACGGAGGCGGACTTGATCCGCAATCGGATTCCGGCCGATCCGCGAATCCACGGACGGAGCGTTCGGCCGAGCCATTGGCGGCGTCCGGAAACGGTGGCGGACGTGATGACCACGTCGGTCGAGTCGCTCACGCCCGGTGCGGACATCGCGGATGTCGCGAGAATGATGCTGGACGAGCGGGTCCGCTGCTTTCCCATCGTCGACGGCGCTTCCGTGGTGGGCGTGATCACCCGCCGCGACCTGTTGCGGGCCGCGGTCGTCCACGACGACCGTGTGGTCGAGGCTGCGGTCGCCGCACAACTGATTGCCCTGGACGACTCGGGGCGATTCCGGGTGAGCGTGCAGGGCGGAGTGGCCGATATCGAGGACTACCGCGACGACGCAGTCGACCGGATCCACGCGGAACGTGTGGCCGCGGCGGTCCCCGGAGTGGTGGCGGTCCACGCGCACCACGAGACCGTCGACCCATTCTGAAAGGCCGGCAACTCCGGCCGCGGCGCACCGCCACCGATAGGGGGCCTGAAGTCCCTGTCGCAGCGGCCCTTCGGCCCTGGGCCGCGTCCTGTGTGAAGACGTAGGCTCCGCGGTAGTGCGTCCTGGCCTTCTGCGGGGACCGACCAATTGCGGGAGCCCCATGCTCAAGGTATTCCTCACCGACGATCACGAGTTGGTCCGCAGGGGAGTGGCCGACCTGCTGGAGGAAGAAGAAGACCTGGTTGTCGTCGGACAGGCGTCCTCGGTTGCGGAGGCCCTTGCCCGAATACCGGCGTTGCGGCCGGATGTGGCCGTGCTGGACGTGCGGCTACCGGACGGAAACGGCGTGGAACTCTGCCGTGAATTGCGTTCCAGGATGCCCGAACTCAACTGCCTGATGCTGACGTCGTATCCGGATGAGCAGGCCATGGTCGACGCCATCATGGCGGGCGCAGGCGGCTACGTCATCAAGGACATCACCGGAATGGATCTGGTTTCAGCAGTTCGGACGGTCGGTGCCGGTCAGTCGTTGCTGGACAACAGGGCCGCGGCGGCGCTGATGAGCAGGCTCCGCGCCGGAGCCGAAAAGCCCGGGCCATTGGCGGGGCTCTCCGATCAGGAGCGCACCGTGCTGGATCTGATCGGCGAAGGTCTGACCAACCGACAGATCGCGGAGCGGATGTTCCTGGCCGAGAAGACGATCAAGAACTACGTCTCCCGCCTGTTGGCCAAACTCGGTATGGAGCGGCGAACCCAGGCCGCCGTGCTGGCGACCGAACTGCGGGATCACCGCAAGCCGTCCTACTGATACGGAGCTCTACAGCAGTCGACTACGTGGTGAGGGCTTCGCCGACGTCTACGACGTCGGCCAGGCTCCGGCGGGCGGTGGCCGCGGCGGGCACGCCATATCCCAGGCGCAGAACGGCCTGTGGCCAGACACCGCCGCCGATCAGGTCGCGTAGACCGGTGCGGGCCGCGGGTACCTCGACGACCTGGGACAGGAACGAAGACGACAGACCGGCGGCGGTCGCGGTCAGCAGAACACGTTGCATGGCCTGGCCCGCCTGGAGTTGAGCCAGGGGCAGGTCGTGGAACGAACCGATCACCGCGATGAGCGGATCTGATTCGAAGTCCTTTCCCTGTCGACGTGGAGGTCCGGGCTCGGTGTCGAAGCTCCGCATCATCCATCGATCCTGCTGTTGCGGTCGCAGCCCGGCACTGCCGGCCGGTACGCCGTCCTTCTCCCCGGCCACCCGGCCCGTCCACCGTTGCCACTCGGCCACGAAGGCCGGATTCGCGTGCTGCAGCCGATGGGCGCCGGTCAGCAGCGCCCGCAGACCGGCCTGTTGCTCGGGCGGAACGATGGCCATCCAGGCCTGCTCGTTTCGCGCTGCGTCACGCATCCTGCCGCGTAGGGGTTCTGGTACCGGATCATCCAGGAATGGACGGCGGTTGGTATGGCGACGAGTGATGGCGGAGGCCAGCAACCGATCGTTCTCCGTCGCCCTGGCGAACCCCTCCGGCCGTATCTCGGCCAGCAGATCAGGGTGCCTGGGGTCCGGCAGCAGGCGAACGTCCGTCGCCACATTCAGCATCCGGATGGCCAGGCGCAGGTTCAGCAGTGCAGCGCCGCAAGCCAGCATCATCTCGCGGTGTTCCGGGTCGGTGGCCGGGAGTTCGCGGCTGAGGTCGGCGTGCAGTTCGATGGCCGAAGGGGTGCAGCGAAAGCGCCAGGGCTGGCTGTTGTGCAGCGACGGTGCGGCAATGGCCGCGACCAGAGCCCCCTGCACCTCGTCTTCGGTCAGGCTGCCGACAGGCATGCACGGACCGGTCATGTGGGCACCCCTTCCTCACTCGGCCACGCCGGCGGGGGCCGCCGGTCTCCCGCGTCGCGGATGCCGACGCTGGTTCGATTCTGTCGGTCGGATGCGCCTGCCTCTAGGGTCCAACGTCCCCTATCCGACCGCCGTCTGCGACCTGTTCCCCGAAGTCGTTCCGCCAAACCACAGATGTGCGGCTGATTGTGCGACAGTGTCGAGTACGGCCGAGTTCTGGCATCGTGAGCGACAACGCGCCGGAAGGGTTGCACATGCCGGCAGGTGAGCCGTCCGAAGCCGTCAGTCCGCACCACATCAGCGATGACCGCCGCCCGGCAGGCGATGCATTGTCCTATGCGCGGCTGACCGATCTGATGACCGAGGTGCAGAACCGGATCGGTGACATCGTCGCCAACACCCGTGAGCGGATGGACGCCCTGCTGGACGCGGTCCTGGCGGTGTCGTCGGGGCTGGAGCTGGACGCAACCCTGGAGCGCATCGTTCAGGCCGCCATCGAGCTGGTCGGTGCCCGCTACGGGGCGCTCGGCGTGCTCGGCGCCGACGGCATGCTGACCCACTTCATCAACAAGGGCATCGACCCTGCCACCCGCGATCTCATCGGTCCGCTGCCAACCGGACACGGCGTGCTCGGCGTGGTGATCAACGGCACCGAACCACTGCGCCTGGCGGATCTCTCGACCCACCCGGCCTCGATCGGTTTCCCGCCGAACCACCCGCCGATGCGGTCCTTCCTGGGGGTGCCGATCATCGCCCGTGGTGCAACCTTCGGTCGGTTGTATCTCACCGAGAAGCTGGGCGGCAGAGAATTCACGCCCGATGACGAAGCCCTGCTGCAGGCCCTGGCCGGTGCGGTGGGAATCGCCATCGACAACGCCCGGCTCTACGAAGAGGTACGTCGGCGGCAGCGGTGGCTGGAGGCCACCAGCGAGATCACCGCGGAACTCCTCGCCGGTACCGACGCGGGTGAGGCGCTGCACCTGATCGCCACCCGTGCGCAGGAGCTCACCCAGGCCGACTACACCTTGATCGCGCTGGCTGACGACGGCGACTTTCCGGCGGCGGAAGTGTCCGAGTTGACCATCGCGGTGTGTGTCGGTATGCGCGCCGATACCCTGACGGGCCGGAAGATTCCCGTGGCCGGTTCGACAGCGGGTGCCGTGTTCACCGACCACATCCCGCGAAATGTCGCCGAGCTTGCGTTCAGCCTCACCGAGGAATTCGGCCCGGCCCTCGCCTTGCCGCTGGGAGCCGGCGAGGTACTGGAGGGTGTGCTGGTCACCGTGCGGGCACCGGGCTCGGCAGTGTTCGACGAGGACCAGCTGCAGTTGGTCGCCTCGTTCGCCGACCAGGCCGCTCTCGCGCTCCGACGCGCTGAGAACCAGGCGGCACAAAGAGAGTTGGAGGTGCTGGCCGACCGTGAGCGAATCGCCAGAGATCTTCACGACCAGGTGATCCAACGACTCTTCGCGATCGGTCTGGCCATGCAGGGCACCCAACGGCGCACGAAAGTGCCGGCCATCGGTGATCGGCTCACCGAGCACATCGATCAGCTGCAGCAGGTCATCTACGACATCCGCAGCGCCATCTTCGATCTGCAGGCCGGCCCGGGCCAAGGCCCCAGGCTACGTGCAGCCCTGCACGCCGTGGTGAGCGAGTTGACGGCGGACTCGAGGATCCGCACGACGGTTCGGATGGCCGGGCCACTCGATGTCGTGCCGCCGGACCTCGCGCAGCACGCCGAAGCCGTTGTGCGCGAGGCGGTCAGCAACGCCGTGCGCCATTCGCGAGCCAAGGAGTTGAACGTGACCATCTCGGTCGACGACGATCTCGTCATCGACATCCTCGACGACGGAGTGGGTATTCCCGAAACGGTGGCCCGGAGTGGCTTGCACAACATCGCCCAGCGTGCGGCCGACAGCGGGGGCACCTGCGAGATCTCGCGCGGTTCGGCCGGCGGGACGCACATCCTCTGGTCGGTGCCACTGCCCGCGACCTAGTACGGGCCATGCCGCTGCGCTGATCTCGTGGCATTCTGGGCCCATGGCGCATCCGATGACAGACGACGAGATCAGAAAATTCCTGACGGCGGGGCAGCGCACCGGCAAGGTGGCCACCACCCGGGCCGACGGGCGCCCGCATCTCGCTCCGATCTGGTTCGTGATGGACGGCGACGACCTGGTGTTCATGACCGGCGCCGACACGGTCAAGGGGAAGTCGCTGGCACGCGACCCACGGTTGTCCCTCGTGGTTGACCTGGAGGAGCCGCCGTACGCCTTCGTGATGGTCGAAGGTACCGCGACCCTGTCCGACGATCTCGAGGCCATGTTGCCGTTGTCCTTCGCCATCGCCCGACGCTACGTGCTGCCGGAACAGGTCGAGGAGTTCGGGCGGCGCAATGCCGTCGAGGGCGAGCTACTGGTCCGGGTCACTCCGACCAAGATCGTCGGACTTGCCGACCTGACGGGCTGAGTCGAGTCGGCCGGCAATTTCGGCGGCCACTCGCATGGTGTGTTCGCCGGCCGGATCGTCGTCGGTGCTGGCCGGGACGATGACGATGGTGTCGGCGCCGGCCGAGAGGTATTCGTGCATGCGGGCTTCGACGTCGTGCGGGGTGCCGACCAGGCCCACCACTTCGTTCAGCGACGTCGGGATGGCGGCCAGCAGATCCCTGGGGTGCGGGCGGGTGGCCGCGTAGTCGACCAACGCGGAATAGCCGGCGCGCCGGAACATCTCGGCGTAGCCGGGGGCGGCGAGGTAGCCGACCACACCCCGACGCAGTTGGTCCAGGGTGACCTCGCCCGGGTCGATCGCGCAGGTGGTCCAGACGGCGACCTTCGGGCACGTGCGTCCAGCGACCTCGGCGGCGCGCTGCAGTTTGCCGACCAGCAACCGCACCGATGGTGGGTCGACGAGGTTGAGCACCATGGTGTCGGCGTGCTGTGCGGCCGCCTCGATCGCCCGGTCGCCGAAGGCAGCCACCACCAGTTCCGACTTCGGCGCCGGGAGTCGAAGCCGGTAGCCCCTGGTGCGCAACACCTCCCCGTCGAAATCGGCTCTCTGTCCGTCGAGCAGCGTGCGGACGACTCCGGCGGACTCGGCCAGAGCGCGACCGGATCGGTTTCGATCGCGTCCGTGCCACGACTCGACGACCGTGGTCGAGGACGTCCCGAGGGCGATGGCAACCCGGCGTCCGGTCAGGGCCGCCACCGACGCGGCCCCGATGGCGATCATCGCCGGATCTCGCACCGCGACGGCAAACGGACCGAGAACGAGGTCCGCATGCCGAAACGACCGGCCGACGTGAGCGCCGAGGACAAAGGCATCCCAGGTAGCCATCTCGCCGATCCAAACCGCCCGGTAACCGAGAGCGTCAGCCAGCGCCGCGGTGGTGATGACCTCGGTCGGCGGTCGGTCCTGCCAGAGCCCCAGGGACACTTCGAGTTCAACCGCCATGACGACCTGGGTCCTTCGACGTGCGGATCGGGGCGCCGGGGCACCTGATTCTGTTCATTGTTACTACACCAGACAGAGTGACTGGGGCAAGCCATCTGCCCTGCGTCGGTAGGACGGGCATTGCGGTGGAACCATTACCCGCAGAGTTCCCTGAATGTGACGTCTTTACACCGGGACCATTTGGCACTACAACTAACGGTGTTGATGTCACTGTGGACGGAGGCTTCCGATGAGCTCGGCATTCTCGATGGACAGTGTCTCGTGGGGGCCACTCGTCGTGGGTCTGATCGTCGCGGCCATCGCCATCTGCGTGCTGATGGCCGCCACGCTGGCTATTTCCCTGCGAGCCAAGAACTGGTCGATCATCGATACGTTCTGGGGCCTCGGGTTCGTCGTGGTGGCGCTGACGTCGTACTGGGTTTCCGTCGGCCATGGTGACCCGGGGCGCCGCCTGGTCGCCCTGCTGGTCCCGCTGATCTGGGGCTTGCGGCTGGCGGGTTACATCCACTGGCGGAATCACGGGAAGCCCGAGGATCCGCGGTATACGGCGCTGCTGCGGCGTCGGACCGGCCCGCTGATTCCGTTCGTCGTCAAGACGATCTTCTGGGCGCAGGGCTGGGTCATGTGGGTGGTTGCCATCCCGATCACGGTGGCCATGTTCGAGAGCACGCCGGTGAACGTGATCACCTGGGTCGGGGTCGGGCTGGCAGTCATCGGACTGTTCTTCGAGGCAGTCGGCGATCTGCAGCTGACCAGGTTCAAGGCCAACCCGGAGAACGCGGGGAAGCTCATGACGACCGGCCTCTGGTCGTGGACCCGGCACCCGAACTACTTCGGTGACCTGTGTGTCATGTATGCCTTCTGGCTCATTGCCTGCGGTTCGTGGGTCGGCATCCTGACCGTCTTCGCACCGATCCTGATGACCAGGATGTTGCTCACCAAGACGGGAAAGCGGATGTTGGACCGGCGGCTGGCCAAGACCCGCGGGGAGGCCTACGTCGCCTACGCGCAGCAGACCAGCGGCCTGATTCCGCGCCCGCCGCGCAAGATCGTCCCGAACCGACATCCCTGATCTCCGCGGGCTACTCGGTGCCAGGCTCGCCGCCGCCGGCGGACCACAGGCGGCGCAACTCGGGTTTGTCGACCTTGAGGCTGGCTGTTCTGGGCAGCGCCTCGAGAAAGCGGACCCGAGTGGGCTTCTTGTAGGACGCGATGCGTTCGCGCGCGGCACCGATGATGCCGGCTTCATCCAGTCCCGGGTCGTGGGAAACGGCAAACGCGACAACGGTTTCGCCCCACCGATCGTCGGGAACCCCGAAGACCGCAAGCTCGGCCAGTCCGGGGAGCCCGGCGAGTGCGGCTTCCACCTCCGCCGGATACACGTTCATCCCACCGGACACGATCATGTCCTTGGCCCGATCCGTGACATAGAGGTAGCCGGCCTCGTCGAGTCGGCCGATGTCGCCGGTTCGCAGCCGGCCGTCCTGCACCGCGTCGGCGGTCAGGTCGTCGCGCTGGAAGTATCCGACGAACTGGGTCTCGGAGCGGACCGTGATCTCGCCGGTTGTTCCGGCTGTGACGGGTAGGCCGTCGGCGTCGAGGATCGAGATGTCGGCGATGTGCACCGGCCGACCTGCGCTGGCGTAGATGTCGTCGGCGCGGCAGCTACCGGTCCAGTCCTCGTCCTCGGTCCTGGTCACGGGTGCTCCGGTCTCGGTCATGCCGTAGGCCTCGGCGAATCGGGCGCCGATGGCATCCACCAGGTTTTCGACGTGTGGGGCCGGCATCTTCGAACCGGAGTGCATCGCCACCCGCAAGGTCGTGAGCACTTCCGGCCGGCGGTGAACCTGATCGACGAACTCAGCGGCGAACGGTGTCGGGACGTAGGTGAATTGCGATCCTTCGCTCACCATCCGGTCGAACCACTCGTCGGGCGCCAGTCCGGCCATGAAGGAGATCTCCCCGCCCAGGTAGAGGTGGGGGAGCAGCACGCCCCAGATGCCGGCCACGAAGGAGAGCGTCCCGGTGAACGCGCACCGACCGTAGGGGCGGAGGTCGAAATGTACCGGCATGTGGCGCAACGTCCGCAGCATGCTCTGCTGGGAGTGCATCACGCCTTTCGGGGTGCCCGTCGTCCCGCTGGTGTAACCGATGATGACCAGATCATCGGCGGTGCGGTGGATCTCGGGTACCGAGTTCGAAGCAGATTCGAGCAGGTCCGGCCACGACAGGTGGTTTCCCGCGGCCCGCGGGCCCAGCGCGACGACCACGCCGGTATCGCGGACCGCATCGAGTTCGGCGATCCGCGGACCGATTTCTCCGGTGTAGACGAACGCTCGGGCCCCGGCGTCGGACAGGATCCCGCTGACCTCCGCACCGGCCAGTCGGTCGTTGACGTGTACGGCCGGGTACCCACCGATGAGGCATCCGAGGTAGGCCTCCACGGATTCCACCCGGTCGGCCACCATCAGGGCCACCCGATCACCGGGGTACAACCCGTTGCCCGCCAGTGCATGTGCGAACCGGCTGGCATTCGCCAGCAGCTCCGCGTGACTACGGATCTCACCGTGTGCCCGCAGCGCCACCCGATTCCCGCCGCGGGCGAGCGAGCGCGCCAGTACGGCGCCGATGGTCTCCGGTGGAGGCGTGATCAATGGGCGAAGTCCTGGTTCGGATCGACGCCCATGCCGCGTAGCAGGGTGGCTCGGTCGTAGTACTCGAGCCACTCGGTGACGAGTCCGTCCTCCACCGACAGGATGCCCACGACCGGCACTTCGCCGTGGTGGCCGTTGGTGTCGAAATCGTCGACCCGTTCGACGAACACCCGGCCACCGATCACGCCGATGGCCTTGATGTGCAGTTGAATCCGCTCGAGGCCCTTGGCCAGGACCGCCAGCCGGCCGGCGAAGGCCTCGCGTCCGACGACCGGTTCGCTCATCACGCTGTGCAGCACGCCGTCAGGTGCGAACAGCGACTCCACCCGCGGCCAGTCCTCCGCCGACCAGGAATCCAGGATGTCCTGCACCACAGCGATCTTGTCGGCGTCGCTCTCGTTGGTCATGCCGGTTGCTCCACTTCATGTCGTAGTTGTCTCTTGAGAATCTTCCCGACCGGATTGCGAGGCAGTTCGGCCCGGATCTCCAGTCGCTCGGGCAGCTTGTACGAGGCGATCTGCTGACCGGCCAGGTACGCGGTGACGTCGGCGAGGGCGATCGTGGCACCCGGCTTCGGCACGACCACTGCGCAGATCCTCTCGCCGAGCACATCGTCGGGGTAGCCGACGATCGCCACCTCGGCCACATCCGGATGGCCGGCGATCAGCGTCTCCAGTTCGGCCGGAGCCACATTCATCCCGCCCCGGATGATGAGATCCTTGGCGCGGTCGACGTAACGGAGGAATTCCCCGTCGGGCCCGTCGATGACGAACATGTCGCCGGTCTTGAGATATCCGTCGTCGTCGAAGGGGCTCGGCAGGTTGGCCGCATCCAGGTAGCCGGCGAACAAACTGGGCCCGCGGAGGTACAACTCACCGGCGGTACCGGGTTCGGTGATCTCCACGCCGGTCACCGGATCGACGAGCTTGGTCCTCGTCTGTCTGGATGCGGGGAAGCTCCACTCGCGGCCACCGCCGTACCGGGGGAAGTAGCGGGCGCGTTGCGCCGGATCGGTCATCAGCACCACGTCTGTCATCAACGAGATCCCCTCGTTGGAGCCGAAGTAGTTGATGATGGTGATGCCGTGGCGCTCGTACCAACCCCGCACCATCCACTCCTGCAACGGCACCGAGCCGGAGCCGATCTGCCGCAGCGTCGAGATGTCGGCACTGGCCAGCAGTTCCTCTCGCTGCAGCAGCAGCGCCAGCAGCGCCGGCGGGGCGACCGTGTAGGTGATCCCCTCGTCCTGGATCTGTTTCAGGAAGAGCGGCAGATCGAAGGGATGATGTTGCACCAGAACGCATCCCACCCGCAGCCAGGGAAGGAACATGCCATTGATGCCGGCCATGTTGACCATCGGGAACGGATTCAGGATTCTGGACTCGTGGGTCAGACTGGGGGAGTAGACGGTGTCCCAGCTCATCACCAGCCACTCGTAGTGGGCACGAGGCACGCCCTTCGGGCGGCTCTCGGTGCCGGACGTCCAGCAGATCGTGATGCAGTCGTTGGGATCGACCGGATGGGCCTCGGCGTAGTCCGCCACGGCAGCCAGTTGATCCGAACTCTGCCGGGCCGCTGCCGCGCTGATGTTGACGGTGCCGTGGACCTCGGACGGGCCGTAGGACAACACCAGCCGCAGCGACGGGATGTCGTCCCGCATGCCGACCACGTCCGCGGCGGCGGACCGGGTGGCGATGCGGTCACTGGTGACGAACGCGTCGATGGCGCCGATGTTGCCCAGCTCGACCAATTCGTGTCTGCGGAACTGTACCGGCAGCGGGGAGACGATCCCCCTGATCCGCCAGACCGCCAGGTAGACCACGGCCAACTCGACGATGTTGGGCAGCTGGACCGCGACCACATCGCCCTCGCCGATTCCGTTCTCGAGCATGACCGAGGCCAGAACTTCCACCTGGTCACTGATCTCGCTCCACGTGACCCGCAGCGGGTCGATGTCGACGAGATCCCGCTTGTTGGGTGGGTCGACGACCGCGAGCGAGCTGCCGAATTCGGCGACGCGGTCGAGAAACAACTGCTGGACCGTCTCGTCGGTCCAGGCGCCCTTGGCCACCCACTCGTCGATCCGATGCTGCGGATGCATCTTCCTGCCGGCCATGCCCGCTCCCTTGCGATGCTGGTAGTTCCAGGTTCTGACCGAGTGTCCACCCACGGGCCGACCGGACGCGGATCAGGTGATCCGCGCCCGGTCGGGAATGGTGGGTCGACCGGTCTGCATCTGTTCCGTCGCAGACCCAGATCAGTTGGCCCCGACCTTGATGAGCCCACCCTGCGCCTTGAACGTCTGGTTGGCGGCATCCCAGATGAAGGTCTGGAAGGCATCCATGCCGATCAGCTCCGTCGGGGTGCTGACCCAGTTGATGCCGTTGATGAGCATCGGCGACGCGTAGGTCTGGTCACGCGCGGCTTCGATCACGCTGGCGTGGGTGAGCCCGCCGGGTGAGGCGGCGGCCTGCTTGAGGGTGTTGATGGTCAGGTCGGCTTCTGACCATCCGGAGACCGTGATGGTGTTGTTCTTGTCCGCAGTGGTGACCTGGGACAGGTACTCCTTCACACCTGCGTCGTTCGCCAGGGCGGGGTCGGCCGGGTCCTTGAGATATTTGGGAATGACGTTGCCGTCGGCGGCTTTACCGGCGGCGACGTAGGCGGTCGAGTCGGCGCAGTTGCTCGGGTTCACCACCATCTCGGGGGTGAAGCCGATCCGGGCCATGGCCTGTACGACCGGGCCGCAGTCGGTGGTGATACCCGCGATGTAGACGACCTGGACGTTCGCGGCTTTGAGCGCGGTGGCGGCTGCGTTGGGGTCGGTCGACGGTGCGATCGCAGCGATCGTCAGCTTGGTTCCCTTGGCCGCGGATTGGAAGGCGTTCGACTCGCCTTTACCGGACGCGGTCTGGTTCTCGGCGATGCCCACCTTGGCGCCGGTCGGGTACTTCTTCAGGATGACGTTGACGTCGTACTGGGCCTCGGCGGTACCGGACGGCAGGTACTGGACCGTCCACGGGTACTGGGAGATGTCCCGGTACTGCTGAACCGAGGAACTGGCGTAGAGCAGCGGGATGCACGCGGCGTTCTGGTCGTCGGCCATGGCGCCGACCGGGCCGCTACCGAAGGTGATCAGCGAATCCACCTTGTCGCTCTGGATGAACTGCACCTCGTTGGCCTTGGCCTTGTCCGGCGCGTAGGCGTCGTCCTTGTAACTGACGTCGATCTTCACCCCGTTGATGCCGCCCTTGGCATTCTCGGCGGCGATGCGCGCCTTGTAGCCGTCCAGCGCAAAGGTCACCACCCCGGCCACGGGGCCGGAAAGCGGTGCGCTGTAACCGATCTTGTACGTGCCGGTGATGGGCTTGGTCGCCGAAGCCGGGTCGTCGCACTGTGATGTGTCGACCTTGAAGGCACTGGGGGAGGCAGACCCCGACGCGACGGCCGAGCCGGAGGCCGCGGGGGCCGCCGAGCTCCCACCCGCGGCGGCCGAGGTTGCCGGGGCCGGAGTTGACGCGGCCGCCTGGGACGACGTGGCCGGACTGCTTGCGCTGCTGCTCGAACTGGACGAGCAGCCCGAGAGTGCCAGCGTGGCAACGGTGAGGCATGCGAACGGGGCTACCAGGTACGACCGTGGACCTGACCTTGACTTGAACACGAGAAACCTTTCCGGAACGACGGATTGGTCGGATCGGGTGACCCGAACCTGATGGGCGATGGTGGCCAACTCGCAGCTCAGCCACCTCCGGGAGGGATCGACTGTGATCCGGTGTCCGCTGGGCTGTCGCGCGGTTGGTGCCGCCCGGGATTTCCTGCCGCTGTGGTGGGCTCACCGGCCGGCGGGGATTTGCTCAGACCAGGCACCACCATCAGCACTCTCTTGAACAACCGGAAGAACGCCCCGGTCAGCCCTTCCGGCGCGATGAACACGATGATGATCAGGGCCGCGCCGAAGATGACGGCCGCAGACTGACCCTGGCCGAGATCGGAAGCGAAGTAAGGGATGTACACCACGGCGAGGGCCCCGAGCAGTGGGCCGAACCGGGTAGCCTCGCCGCCGATCACCAGGCCGGTCAGCAGTGCAATGGCGTTGATCAACGTGAAGGAGTCGTTGGCGACCAGGCTCCCCAGGTACATCGCGAACAGGCCGCCACCCAGGCCGGTGACCGCGCCGGACACCCCGAACGAGATCGTCTTGACCGCAGCAAGATTGACTCCGGAGGCCGAGGCGGCGATCTCGTTGTCCCGGGCCGCCATCATGGCCAGCCCGTAGCGGCTCTTGACGATGTTGTGCACGACGACGAGCACCACGATCAGCACGAAGACGCACAGCCAGTACAGCCACTGGCCCTTCTCGGACAGGGTGAACCCGGTCCAGCTGGGTGGCCGCAGCGAGGTCCGCCGGATCGTCAGACCCTGGGCGCCGCCGGTGAGATCGCTGAATCGGGCGATGACTTCGGGGAAGGCGACCCCGAACGCCAGCGTCACCATGGCCAGGTACAGACCGCGGATCCGCAGTGCGGGCAGGCCAACGATCAGACCGACGATGAAGCACGCCACGAAGGCGACCGGCAGGGTCGCTTCCGCACTCCAGTGGTAGCGCACGACCAGGATGCCGGTGGTGTAGGCACCGAGGCCGAAGAAAGCGGAGTGACCCACCGACACCAGGCCGGTGTATCCGGTGGCGATGTTCAACCCGGCGATGGCGATCGCGTAGATCATCACCCGGGTCAGCTGGCCCTGGTTGAACTGGCCGAATCCGCCGCCCCAGACGATGACAGCGGCCCCGACGATCACTCCGAGCAAGATCATCGCCAGGTGCGTCCGCGAGTTGCGCTGGACGATGTAGGGGAATGTGCGCTTCGGCGTGGACAGCAACGGGGCCGACTGGCGGGCGGCCACCAGCTCACCGTCGGGCACCGCGTCGCTCGCGGCCGGTCCTTCGGGATTGACGGATTGGGTCGTCACACTCGCTCCACTCGCTTGGCGCCGAACAGGCCGGTCGGTTTGGCCACCAGGACCAGCACGATGATCACCAGGGCGACCGTCAGCTGGAGGGATCCACCGAGGAAAGTGGCGTAGCCGTTCAGCATCGACTCGGCCACACCCAGACCGAGACCGCCGACCACAGCTCCTTTGACGCTGTCGAGACCGCCGAACAGGGCCGCCGCCGAGGCGAAGATGAGGATGGAGAAGAACGAGCTCAGGTCCAGCTCGTTCGGTGGCAGGACCGGCACGATCAGGACTCCGGCCAGCGCGCTGATCGCCGATGAGATCCCCCAGCTCATGCTCAGCACGGTTCCGACCTTGACACCGGACAACGAGGCCGATTCCGCGTTGGTGGCCACGGCCCGCATCTTCAGACCGAGCGATGTCCTGTTGAACAGCAGCGAGAGCAAACCGACCACGATCATCAGAATCAGGAAGATGCCGATGGCGTCGTAGTGCAGCCGAGCGCCGCCGACCAGGAAGTAGTCGTTGTCACCGCTGGGCAGCAGCTCGGGAAACTGCTTGTTTGCCGGGCCCCAGATCCATCCGTCCAGGCCGTTCAGGGCCGTGAACAATCCGAGCGCGACGATGAGTACTGCTGTTTCGCTTCGCCGCCGGACCGGCCGGATCAGCGCCCGTTCGGTCACTGCGCCCATGGCGAACCCGACGAGAACCGCTGGGATGAGGGCGATCCCGATCGGTAGTCCTTTGGTGGTCAGCCACCATGCGATGAAGCAGCAGAAGAGGGCGAACTCGCCCTGGGCGAAATTGATCGTCGACGAGCTGCGGAAGACCACCACCAGTGACAGGGCGATCATCGCGTAGAGCGACCCGGCGTTCAGCCCGGAGAACAACCGGTCGAAGAAGATGTCCACTTGCTTGTGTACTCCGTTCGCGTTCGCAGGCAGCGTGCTGTGGTGGGAAACCGGATCAATATCCGAGGTAGGCCTTGCGGATGGCGTCGTTGTTCCGAAATGTCTCGGCTGCTCCGCTGGCCGCTACGGATCCCACTTCGAGCAGATACACGCTCGAGGCCACTTCGAGGGCCAGTTCGGCGTTCTGCTCGACCAGCAGCAGGGCGGTTCCGGAATCGACATTCACCGTGCGCAGTACGCCGAACAGCTCCTGCACCACGATCGGCGCCAGCCCGAGGCTGACCTCGTCGCACAGCAGCAGCCGGGGCCGCGACATCATCGCGCGGGCGATGGCCAGCATCTGCTGCTCGCCGCCGGACAGGGTGCCGGCCACCTGGCCGAGCCGCTTGGCCAGCTTGGGGAAGACGTCGCACCACTTGGCGATGTCGGCGGCGACGTCGGCCTTGGACGTACGGCTCACCGCGCCGACCCGCAGGTTGTCGCGGACGGTCATGTCGGTCAGCGTCCCGCGGCCCTGCGGCACCAGGCCGACGCCGAGTTCGAGCATGATGTCCGGACGGCTCTTGCCGACCGACTTGCCGTCGACGAGAACATCGCCGGAATGCGGGATCAGCCCGGTGATCGCGCGCATCAGGGTGGTTTTCCCGGCGCCGTTGGCGCCCAGTACCACGACCACCTCCGCGCTCCCCACGGTCAGGTCGATGCCGTGCAGGACGTTCGCGGCGCCGTATCCCGCCCGCAGTCCACGAATCTCCAGCAGCGCATCGCCTCCCGATGGCTTCGAGATTGCGCCGGGCGCCGGCTCCACCACCGGTTCCGAGGTCATGCCGTCCGGCCCAGGTACGACGCCACGACCTCGGGTGAACGCTGCACATCGGCCGGCAGGCCATCGGCGATGGTCCGGCCGAAATCCATGGCGACCACATGATCGGAGATGCCCATGACCAGTCCCATGTGGTGTTCGACGAGCAGCGCACTGAAACCGAACTCGGTTTTGAGGGAGACGATGAGCGAGCCGAGATCGTGGACCTCGGAGTGGGTCAGACCGCCGGCCGGTTCGTCCAGCAGCAGCAGACTGGGCTTGCTCATCAGGGCTCGGGCCAATTCGACACGCTTGAGGGTGCCGAACGGCAGACCCTTGGCCGGACGAAAGGCGACGCCCGCGAGATCGAGAGTGCGGATCAGATAGCTCGCCTCGGCCTCCAGACGACGCCGGGCGCGTCGCTCGGTCGGCCAGCTCAGGGTGGCGGTCAGCAAGTGCGGCGTGGAGCGGGAATGCGCGCCCACCATGGCGTTCTCCATCACGGTGAGCGTCGGGAAGAGAGCGAGGTTCTGAAAGGTTCTGGCTACACCCTTGCGGACGATCTGATGGCGCCGCAAAGCCAGTAGGTCCGTTCCGTCGAAGGTGATCGATCCCTGGCTCGGCCGGTAGACGCGCGTCACGCAGTTGAACAGGGACGTCTTGCCGGCGCCATTGGGTCCGATCAGTCCGCAGATCTCGTTGTCCGCGACGGTGAAACTGATGCGGTCCAGTGCCGTCACTCCACCGAAGGAAAGCACGAGATCTCTTACTTGGAGCACCGATCAGCCTCCGGATCTTCGTCCCGTACCGCGATGAACGGGATGTGATGTGACGCACTTCAGTTAGCAGTGTGATTGTTACTGCATCGGGAGCCGCAGGTCAACGCCTGGGCGAACTTTTGCCTCAACCGTGATCCGGGCTAGGCAAGTCACGGCGTTAGTTGTAGCGTGATCGGCATGAGCGACGACGCTGATGAGCTGCAGATGCTGGTGGACAAGAACCGGATCACCGAGCTGCTGACCAGATATCTGCGGGCCATCGACCGCGGGGACATCGACACCCTGCGAGCCTGCTACCGACCGGGTGCCACCGAGGAGCACGGCGGCATGTACGCCGGTTCGGCACAGGGATACATCGACTCGATACAGGATGCGCTGCGACATCCGCGTTCGGTGGGCACGCACACCCTGACCAACATCCTGATCGACCTGGACGGTGCTCGGGCGCGCTCCGAGCACTACGTCCTGGCGCTGACCCGGGTCCGGGTCGATGGTGTGGTCACCGATTACCTGGTGTCATCCCGGATCATCGACGATCTGGAGCGTGCCGAGGGTGGATGGGGCATCATCCGTCGGCGGCTACGGTTCGACTGGTCGCAGGAACTTGGCCCCAGAACGGCGATGTGGCTGGGCGGCAGACTGGACCCGGCCCAGCTCCTGCACAGCGGCAAATACCCGGACGATCCGATCTACGACGAGGTGGGTATTCCAATTCCTGAGGGGATCAGAGCGGGGTCCGCCTCATGAGTGCGACAGTCAAGGGCTGCGTTGCTGTGGTCACCGGCGGTAATCGGGGGATCGGGCGCGGCTTCGTCGAGGAGCTTCTTGCGAGCGGTGCCACAAAAGTATATTGCGGTGCAAGGAATGTGGCAGACATACCCGCCGAGCTGATGGCTGCCGGTGCGGTGGGACTGCAATTGGACGTCACCGATGAGACCTCGGTGGTCAAGGCGGCTCGAGCCTGCTCGGACGCCAGTGTGATCATCAACAATGCCGGCCTGCACGGGCGTGACCGACTGGTACTGGCCGCTGACGCCGATGTCGCCCGGCAGGAGATGGAGGTCAACTATTTCGGGGTACTGAACATGATCCGCGCGTTCGCACCGGTTCTCGCGCGCAATGGCGGGGGCGCCATCGCCAACGTTCTCTCTGTGGCCGGTGCCATTCCGACCGCGTTCATGGGTGGCTATTCACCGGCCAAGTCGGCCGCGCTGTTCCTGTCGATCATCGCGCGCGCCGAACTCGAACCGCAGGGGACCAGCGTGACGGCTCTGGTGGTCGGCTCGGTGGACACCCGGATGGCCGACCACGTGGAGGGCATCAAGGAGGATCCGCGCGACATCGCAGTGATCGGATTGAGGGCGATGGAGCGTGGTGAGCGCGTCCTGGACACCGACCGGATGGCGATCGAGGCGCGGGCGAAGTACGCACTCGACCCGGTGCGTTGGGAGCGCGGCATGGCGAAAGTGCTGAGGTCGGGCGTGATGTCCACCGGTAGGCCCGCTTCCTGAGCCGGTTCGCGGTCGACCGGTCAGAGACCTGCGACCTGGCCGGTGCTGTCGGCGATCCGCACGACCTGGACCGCAGAACCTCGCAGTCGTTCCCGGCATTCACTGCAGATCAACCGTGGGTGGAACGCCCGATGGCAGACCAGGTGCTCCATCCGCAGCGGTGGGCCGTCCGGCGAGTGGAACCACCGCTGGGCCCACTCGATCATCGAGGCCACCACCGGGTAGAACGCGCGACCCTTGTCGGTGAGGTGGTAGACGACCCAGTCAGGGCGCTGCGGATTGGGGGTCTGCGTCAACACGCCGATCTCCAGAAAGGTTCGCAGCCGCTCGGCGACGATGGTCGGTGGAGCCCCGATCCGCTGCTCGAACTCACCGAATCGCGTTGCTCCCAGGAAGGCCGCGCCGAGCAGAGCGGCTGACCACCTGTTGCCCACCAGTGCCATGGTCTGGGTCACCACCTCGGTCGGCCTGGTACCCGTGTGCGCCCGGCGCCTGGTCGAGGCCGATGGCACGCTCCGCGCCCACCCCCCGCTCTGGCCGAGTTTCCCCTGGACATCGCGTGCTGCCACCTCGACCTCGCACGCCTCGCAGACCAGGATCGGCGCGAAGATGTTGCCGCATCTGGTGTGCCGCATCTGGGGTAGGTGTTCGGTCGGGTCGTCCACCCAGCGCTTCTCCCACGCCCACATGGTCAACAGGATCGGCCACATCTGCCGGCCCCGATAGGTCAGCCGATAGTCGTGCCGGGGCGGTCGGGAGTTGTAGCGAACCCGCTCCATGATCCCGGTCTCGACCAGCCGACCCAGTCGGGCTGTCAACACAGAACTGGAGATCGGTCCGGCCCGTAGCCATTCGTTGTACTGGGTGACGCCGTTGAGTGCCATCTCGACGATCCACAGGGTCCACTCGTCACCGACAATGCCGTTGGCCATCGCAATGGCGTTGGGGCCGTCCTCGTCCAGCAGAGTGACCTCTTTGGTCGACGACTGCTTGTCCAGCGGCATGTCATCCCCCTCATCCCGATCGTCTCCGATGGTTCCGGTCCGTGCATCCTGACACGGGTGAGCTCGTTCGCAACCTTAACTTCTAGTGCCCGGTGAAGACGGCAGGGCGCTTGTCCAGGAACGCAAGTACGCCTTCGCGGTGATCCGCAGACAGCTGGCATTCGGTGAGCATGTCCAGATGCGTGCTCAGGTGCTCCTTGCGGGACTGCGAGGCACCCATCGTCAGCAGCTTCTTGGCTCTGACGACGGCGAACGGCGAGCCGAGCGCGATCTGCCGGGCGAGACTCCTGGCGCGCTCGGCCAGCTCGTCCGGCGGCACGACGTCGAGGACGAAGCCGATCTGCTTCGCGTAGTCGGCGTCGATGAACTCCCCGGACAGCACCAGATGCATCGCGTTCTGCTGGCCTACGATCCGGGGGAGGGCCCAGGTGCCGGCGCCGGTGTCCGGTACCAGGCCGCGCCGCACGAAGATCCACGAGAAGCGGGCCCGGGTGGACGCGATCCGGATGTCACTGAGCGTGGCGAGTTCAACACCGAGGCCAGCGGCCGGACCGTCGATCGCGGCGATCACCGGCTTGCTGCAATCCGTGAGGTACCACTGCTTTCCGTCGCGGAACTCCTCGCGGTTCCCGCCCGGATCGGTGACATCGACATCGCGCAGTTCGGTCAGGTCGGTACCGGCACAGAATTGTCCAGGCACGGCGGTCAGGATCACCACCCGCACTCCGGGATCGGCGTCGGCCTGTTCCGTTCGTTCGATCAGGGCGTTGTACATCGCGTACGACAATGCATTTCGCTTCTCGGGTCGATCGATGGTGATCGTCGCGATGTCGTCGCTCACCTCGTACCTGATGTTCTCTGTCATTGCTGGTTCCCTTGCTCCAGAATGGTCAGCCGGACTCCGCAGACCGTCTTGTCGCTGACCGCAGCCGTGTGGAGGGAGTCCCGGCTGGTACCGGCCCGGGCGAAGTCGACCCGGATCAGACCGCGGTCCACCCCAGTGCGGGGTACGAACCGCAGAACTCCACTGGCCAGTGCGATCTGCGTAGCATCCGGATCGACCGCCAGTCCCAACAACGCCGCCCAGCGCGCGGCAGTCGCGACCGGATCGGTCACGGCGATCTCGGCGGCGACGATGTCCGCGACGACCTCCGTACTGCCGGTGTCCGACAGGGCGGGGCAGAAGTGCCAGTTGGCGCCGGCGGCGATCTGGTCGATCTCGGCCAGTGTGCCGAGGTCCCTTGGATGCCATTGACTGATGGGGTTTCCGTCCAACAGGTCGTTCATGACGGGTTCGATTCCCAGCACTGCGCCGCGTTCGAGCAGGGCACCCAGATCAGCCACCTGGAGGACCACCATGTACCCGGACTCGCCGCTGCGAGCCAACAATCGTCCCGAACTAGATGTCGGCGACAGCGGAGCCACGATCTCCAGGAAGGTCTGATCGACGGCCAGCACCTCGTGCTCGAAGCCCAGCTGTGCCATCGACGCCACGTCACGGATCCCACGGTTGAGCCCCAGAAATCCCCGGGCCGTCTCGATCGCGGCGGGCAGCTCGGCGGACAGCAGCACGACCTGGCGCAGCGCCGGCAGGGTGATCACCGGGCCACCTCGGCCGGTGCGCCGACGTCCGTCGACGAAGTTCCGGCCTGGACGCGAAGTTGTTCGCGCAGCTCGCGTTTGAGAACCTTGCCGACGGGATTGCGGGGCAGCGAGTCCACGATCTCCAGCCGCTCCGGCCATTTGAACTTGGCCACCTCCTGTGCTGCCAGGAGCGACACGAGTTCGGTCAGCTCCGGCGGTGCGTCGGGGGCGCGGGGCGCCACGAACACGCAGAGCCGTTCACCGAGCAGTGGATCCGGCATGCCCACCACTGCCACCTCGGCCACCTTCGGGTGCGCCAGCAACAGGGATTCGATCTCCACCGCCGAGACCTTGTAGCCGCCGCGGCTGATCAGATCCTTGGCGCGATCGACGTATACCAGCAGATGCCCGCCGTCACCGGTGATCTCGAAGATGTCGCCGGTGCGGTAATAGCCCTGCTCGTCGAACGGGTTCTGCACATCGCCCCAGTAGCCGGCGAAGACCGTAGGGGAGCTGACCCGAAGTTCACCGCGGTGGCCGGGCTCGGTGATGTCCGCTCCGGTGTCGAGATCGACCAGGCGGGAAAGCGTCTCGCGGCCTGCTCGGGCGCGCCAGGAGAAAGACCGGTCGCCGGGACGCGGAAACAGCCGACCGCGATCGGCAGGGTCGGGGATCGTGTCGGGACAGCCGAACAGACACAGACCCTCGTTCGAGCCGAACAGGTTGAGCACCTCGACCCCACGGTCGCGTTCCCAGCCCTGGATCATCCAGGCCGACAGCGGCGCGGACCCGGAGCCGATGGCGCGCAGCGACGTCAGGTCGTGCGCCGCGAGCAGATCCGGGCTCGCGATCAGACTGTTGAGCACCGCAGGCGGCGCACATGTGTAGGTGACGTGTTCATCCTCGATCTGGTTCAACAAGACGTCCAGGTCGAAGGGGTGGTGCTGCACCAGGGTGGCGCCGAGCATCAGCCAGGGCAGATACATGCCGGCCATCCCGCCGGCGTTGACCATCGGAAAGGGGTTGAGCAGCACGTCGTCGGCGGTCAGTTTCGGAGTGGAGATGGTGCCCAAGGCCACTACCTGCCAGTCGCCGTGACTTCGGGGGACCCCCTTCGGTACCCCCTCGGTCCCGGAGGTCCAGCACAGCGTGACGCAGTCGTTCGGGTGGATCTCCAACTGCGCCACGTAGTCGAGGTAGTCCTGGTTGCCGTCGGTGAGGGCCAGGTCCCCGTCGAGACCGACCGCCCCGGCCGGGACGTCCAGTCCATAGGCCAGCACGGCGGCCAGAGTCGGGATGCGCTGAACCAGCGTCAGCGCGCGCTCGGCCAGGAGGGTTCGATGGACCCGGCCGATCGTGACGAAAGCTTTGAGACCAGCCAGGTTTCCCATCTGGGCCAGTTCATGCTGGGCGTATTGCACCGGGAAGGGGCAGGTGATGGCACCCAGACTCGCGACGGCGAGATACACGACCGCCAATTCGACCCCGTTGGGCAGTTGCGCACCCACGACGTCGTCCTTGCGGACGCCCGCCCGATGCAGCGAGCGGGCCAGGTTGTGTACCTCGACGTCGACCTGCGCCCAGGTGAGCCGCCGCGGTGGTGTGCCGGTGACCGTTTCGCGATTCGCCGGATCGACGACGGAAGTCTGGTCCGGTCGGTCACGGACGTGGCCCGCCAGCAGGTCCAGCCAGGTCCGGCCCGACCACCACTCATCGCGTAGAAAGCCCGATACCTGTTGCTCCGAATACAACCTCACGTTGAGAACCTCCTTCGCACACTGCGGCCACCGGGTCATCGTTGACCCGCCGGCACTGCGTCACAGCCCGAGCCTGCGACCGATCAGTTCCTTCATGATCTCGTTGGAACCGGCCCAGATCTTGTTGACCCTGGCGTCTTTCCAGGCTCTGGCCACCCGGTACTCGTTCATGTAGCCGTACCCACCCCAGAGCTGGACGCAATCGTCGAGCACTTCGCTCTGCACCTGGGCCGACCACCACTTCGCCATCGCAGCCTCCTCGGCGGTCAGGTGCTCGGTGGTGTGCGCCTTCACGCACCTGTCGACGAAGGCCTGGGTCACCTCGATCTTCGTCGACATCTCGGCGAGCAGGAACTTGTTGTGCTGGAAGCTGCCGATCGCCTGGCCGAAAGCTTTGCGCTGCTTGACGTATTCCAGCGTCTCTTCGAAGATCTGCGCGGTGTTGGCGACATTGCCGATGGCAACGCCGATGCGCTCCTGTGGCAATCGTTGCATGAGCGAGACGAACCCGGCGCCCACCTCACCGAGCAGCGCATCGGCGGGAACCCGCAGGTCGCGGAAGAACAGTTCGGCGGTGTCGGACTCGGGCTGCCCGACCTTGTCGAGCACCCGGCCACGTTCGAATCCTGGCAGCGTGGTGTCGACGAGGAACAGACTCACGCCCCGGGCGCCCTTCCCCGGTCCGGTGCGGGCGGCCACCACCACCAGGTCCGCTGATCCGCCATTGGTGATGAAAGTCTTCGCACCGTCGATGATCCAGTCAGAGCCGTCGAGTGTCGCCCTGGTGAGCAGGTGGGCCAGGTCGGAGCCGCCGGACGGTTCGGTCATCGCAATGGCGGTGACCACCTCGCCGGCGGCGCACCGCGGCAGCCATTCCTTCTTCTGCTGTTCGGTGCCGAGATCGACCAGATACGGCGCCACCACATCCGCATGGATGCCGAAGCACGACGCGTAGGCCGCGCCGAACTTGGCCAATTCCTCGTTGAACACGGCGTTGAACCGGTAGTCGTCGGCACCGGACCCGCCGAATTCCTCGGGGATTTCCAGGCCCAGGAAACCCATCGAGCCCGCTTCGAGCCAGGCGCCGCGGTCGATCCGGTGTTCTCGGGTGTGCCGCTCGAGATTCGGGCGAAGCGTGCGGTCGACAAAGGTCCGCATGCTGGCCCTGAATTCCTCGTGCACGGGCTCGAAAAGATCGCGCTGCATTGGCATCTCCCGCTCAGCTCCCGTCGCCCAGTCCGAGGATCAGGCCTTCCTGTGCCACCGACGCCACCATTGTCCCGCCGGCGGTGAACACCTCGGCCCTGGTGAAGGCGCGACCGTCCGCGGCGGCCGGGGAGAGCTGTTCGAAGAGCATCCACTCGTCCGCCCGCACCGAGCCGTGGAACCAGATGGCGTGATCGACGGAGACCCCGTCCCACAACAGCCGTCCACCGCTGCCCTCGCATCCCACCGGTACGCCGTGGGGAACCAGCGCCGCGGCCAGAATCGTCACGTCGCTGGCGTAGACGAGGAATGCCTGGTGCAGCAACGGATCTTCCGGTAGCGGAAACGGCACTCGTTGCCAGACCTGGTCGGTGCTCGTCCCCGGGGCCAAGGTCATCGTGGGGCGGGACGGGACCGGATCGATGCGGAGTGGGTCGATCCGGATCTCCAGAGCGTCGAAGCCGCCCCAGGCCGGTCCGAGGCCGCCCCAACTCGCAGCAGAGTCCTCCAGCGTCGGTACCTCGAGCGCCGGAATCGATGGGGGCGCCGGAATCTGGTGGGTGACTCCGCCGGCCGTGGCGGCGAACGACATGGTGACGGTGGCAATGGCCTTGCCGTGCTGGTGGGCGGTGACGGTCCGGCAGGACAGGCGTCTGCCGTCCCGGACCCGCTGGACGTCATAACCGATCGGTTCGCCCGGGTCGCCGGCCCGGAGGAAGTAGGCGTGCAGTGAGTGGGCGGTCTTGTCGGCGACCGTGTGGCCGGCGGCGACGAGCGCCTGGGCGAGGACCTGGCCACCGAAGACCCTCGGCAGGCCCATCGTGACTCGAGCACCGATGAAGGAGTCGGCCCCGGACGGCTCCAGCACCAGCATGCCCAGCACTCGTTCGGCGAGGTCGCCAGGAGCCTTTGCCAGACGACTCACGGAGCCGGTCATCGAGGGAGCTCGCCGATGCTCTCGGCGAAGTCGAGAAAGGCCGACTCGGCGTCGACGAACGACGCAGCCGCGCCCCGTCTGCTCTCTGCGATCAGTGCGGCCAGCGTATCCGGGCCGAGGTCGACAGGGATCGTCACAGAACCCCATTCCACCGCGTCGGCGACGCGCAGGGCCCCGCCGCCGGCCACGATGACCTGTCCGTTCACCGACGACAGTGGATCGACCAGGGTTGTCACCAGGGGAGCCACGGCTTCGGCGGTCATCATGTCGCGGTAGTCGACGTGCATCCCGACGTCCGTCATCTGCGTGGTGGCGTAGGGCAGCACCACGTTGGTCAGGACGTTGCGAGCGGCGCCTTCGACGGCGATCGCCCGGCCGAGCGCGATGACGGCGCCCTTGCTGGCGGAGTAGGCGGAGGCCGTCGGTTCTCCGTACAGGCCGGCGGTGGAGGCGATCAGGACGATCCGGCCGAAACCCGACGGACGCATCAGGGCTGAGCAGGCCGAGGCCAGGTGTGCGGTGCCACCGAGGTTGATGCCGGTCACGGCATCGAACCGCGCTGCCGAGGTCTTGTGGAACATCTCGGGCGCGCTGATCCCGGCGCTGGTGACCAGGAAATCGATGCGGCCGTAGTGAGCCATGGTGGTGTCGACGATGTCGGATACTGCGCTCGGGTCCGCGACGTCGCTGTACTGCGCCACCGCGTCGCCCCCGGCGTTCCGGATCTCGGTGACCACGTAGTCCGCGGGCCCGCGCCCGTCCGCGTCGAGCGTGCGGTTGCGATTGTTGACGACCACGCCGGCGCCGGCCGCGGCCAAGGACATCGCGAAGGCTCGACCGAGGCCCTTTCCGCCCCCGGTCACGATGCCGAATCGCCCGGTCAACGGCCCGTTCACGCCTCGCGTCCGCTCGATCTGCGACGGTGCGCCGAGCGTGGACCCCACCTGCCTAGTCACTCTGCCAGTTGTAGTGCCTGGTCGGTCAAATCACAAGGGGTGCAGAGGCGCCTGCCGGAAGGTCATTGTGAAATAGCGTGGATTTGCCGAGGTGATTGACGAGCAGCACTGTTTGTTGTAGTACTGAATGAGAAGAATCCGCAGACAAAGGGGTGCCCGATGAGCGTGAGCTCGAGCTGGATCATCGGCGGACATCAGACCGACTTCGCCCGGAACACCGTTCGGGAGGGCCTGGGTTTCGCGGAGTTGTTCGCGGAGGCTGTGCAGGGCACTCTTGCTGCCGCCGACATCTCGCCGGCGGACATCGACGTGATCCACGTCGGCAATGCCTTCGGTCAATTGTTCACCGGACAGGGCCAGCTGGGCGGTATGCCGGCGAGCGTGGAGCCCGGGCTCTGGGGCGTCCCGGCCGTGCGACACGAGGCGGCCTGCGCATCCGGCTCGATGGCGATGATCGGCGCAATGGCCGAGATCGAGGCCGGCCGCTACGACGTTGCTCTGGTCCTGGGTGCCGAGATCGAGAAAACCGTCGGAGGCGACCTCGGCGCCCAGCATCTGGGTGCTGCCGCCTGGATCGGGCGCGAGGGTGCGGATGCCACCTTCATGTGGCCGTACATGTTCGACCAGCTGGCCGACGAGTACGACCGTCGCTACGGTCTGGACGACCGCTACGTGCACGCCATCGCCGAATTGAACGTGCGCAACGCCAAGCACAACCCGAACGCCCAGACGCGAAACTGGAAGTACACGGCGGAGAGTTTCACCGACGACGACGTGGCCAATCCCAGCGTCGAGGGTCGGGTGCGCCGGACGGACTGCAGCGCGATGACCGACGGTGCCGCCGGGATCGTGGTGGTGAGCGATCGCTACCTGGCCGAGCATCCCGGTGTCCGGGCCCGCGCGAACGCCCAGATCCTCGGCTGGGGGCACCGCACGGTTGGATTGTCCTTACAGGCCAAGCTGGATCACTCCGCCGAGGACGAATACGTGCTGCCGCACCTGCGTCGGACCATCACGGATGCCTTCGACCGGGCCGGCATCGCCGACGTCGACGACCTCGACGCCATCGAAACCCACGACTGTTTCTCGATGAGCGAGTACGCGGCCATCGACCACTTCGGTATCACCGGCCCCGGAGACAGCTGGAAGGCGGTCGACAGCGGGGATATCGAGATCGGCGGCCGGATCCCGATCAATCCGAGCGGTGGCCTGATCGGCGGTGGCCATCCGGTGGGCGCCACCGGGGTACGGATGCTGCTGGATGCTTACAAGCAGGTCACCGGGCGGGCCGGCGACTATCAGGTCCCCGACGCGAAGAAGGTGGCCACCTTGAACATCGGCGGCAGCACCACCACCTGCGCGAGCTTCGTCGTCGGCGCCGGGAACGAATAGGGGTCGACAGCCATGGACATCGAGATCCTCGGTCGCGCGCTGACCACTCTGCCCGCGGAGGACGACCACCCGTACCGGACCGGCCCGTGGCGACCCCAGACCGTCGAACGCAAGGCCGACGACCTCGAGGTGATCGGGGAGATTCCAGCCGACCTCGACGGTACGTACCTCCGCAACACCGAGAATCCGGTTCATCCCGCGATGCAGATCTATCACCCTTTCGACGGCGACGGCATGGTGCACGTGGTGGGCTTTCGAGACGGAAAAGCCTTCTATCGCAATCGCTTCGTCCGTACCGACGGCTTTCTGGCCGAGCAGGAATCCGGTAGGCCGCTCTGGGCCGGGCTGGCCGAGGATCCGGCGAAGTCGCCGACCCAGACCGGCTGGGGCGCCCGCGGCCGGATGAAGGACGCCTCGAGTACCGATGTGGTCATGCACAACGGCGTCGCGCTGACCAGCTTCTACCAGTGCGGGGATCTCTACCGCCTGAACCCCACGACGTTGGAGACCCTGGGCAAGGCCGGCTGGAATGGCGGTTTCCCCAGCGATGTCGGCGTCTCTGCGCACCCGAAACTCGACGACCGCACCGGTGAGCTGCTGTTCTTCAACTACGGTACCGACGCGCCCTACATGCATTACGGAGTCGTCGACGCAGGAGACAATCTGGTGCACTACGTCGATGTTCCGCTGCCGGGGCCGCGGCTGCCGCATGACATGGCGTTTACCGAGAACTACGCGATCCTCAACGACATGCCACTGTTCTGGGAGCCCGAGGCACTCAAGAAGGGTAAATACGCGTCCCGGTTCCACCCGGAGATGCCCTCCCGGATCGCGGTGATCCCGCGGCGTGGGCAGACCTCCGACATCAAGTGGTTCGAGGCCGACCCGACCTACGTGCTGCACTGGGTCAATGCCTACGAGGACGGCGACGAGATCGTGCTCGACGGCTTCTTCCAGCAGGACCCGGAGCCACCGTCGGGCAACGGCACGCTGTATCAGCGGATGTTCCGATTCCTGGACAACGAACTGATGGGGCCGCAACTACATCGTTGGCGGTTGAACATGGCGACCGGCCTGTGCAAGGAAGAGCCGTTGAGTGACAGCAAGAGTGAATTCGGCATGATCAACCAGCAGTACGCCGGATTGCGCCACCGCTACAGCTACGCGGCCACCACCAAACCAGGCTGGTTCCTGTTCAACGGATTGCTCAAACACGACACGGAAACCGGAAGCGAAGAGCGATTCCTGTTCGGCGAAGGCGTCTACGGCAGCGAGACGGCGATGGCGCCACGGATCGGCTCGACGTCGGAGGACGACGGGTACCTGGTCACCATCGTCTCCGACATGAACAAGGACATCTCCGAGTGCCTCGTCTTCGACGCCCGCAACCTGGCCGCCGGTCCGGTCGCGAGAGTGCAACTGCCCGAGAGGGTTTCCAGCGGGACCCATGCCACCTGGGCGCCCGGCTCGTCCATCCCCGACTGGCGTGAGACCGACCACCCCGCCTCCGCCCTGCGCCTCTGACCCTCGCGTGGATCAACTTCGCAGGCATGGACGAAGTTGATGACTGCTGTCCCACGCGTCCCCAATCGACGAAGTTGATCCATGCCTGAGAAGTTGATCCATGCCACCACACTCCGCACGATGACGTAGGAGAAGTCGATGACTGCACCAACGACCAGCTGGGCCAAGTTGCGGCAGGTGGTCATCGCCACCACCGACCACGACGCCGATACGGCCGCTGTCCGAACCGCTTTCGGCTTCGGCGAGGGCTTCACCGACCCGGAGCTGAAGAAGATCTCGCTGCTGGACGCCACTCTGCCGGTCTCGTCGGAGCGCTACCTGGAGGTGGTCGGGTCGACCGACGCGCAGGGACCGGTCGGGAAGTGGCTGGCCAAGATCGGCGGCCGGGGCGGGTTCGTCCTGTCGGTGCAGCACCCGGACCCGGATGGCGTCCGGACCCGGGCCAAGGAGCTCGGCGTCCGCGTGCCCATCGACGAGCTGGCGTTCGGCAAGACGGTTTTGCAGCTGCACCCCAAGGACGTCGGACTGGTGCTGGAGATCGACGGGATCGCCGATCCCCAGGAGTGGTTCTGGGATGACATCAATCCCGGTCCGGAACCCGATGCGGCCGTCGACGAAATCCTCGGTGTCGAGGTGCCGGTTGCCGATCCGGCCGCGATGACTTCGCTGTGGCACCGACTGCTGGACCTCGGTGAACCGGCGGTGCCGAACGAAGTGGAGATGGGCGGCTCATTCGTGCGGTTCGTCCCGGGTGGGCCATCGGCCGACTGGACGGTGGTGTTGCGCACTGCGTCCAGTGCGGCGAGCGACCCCGGCCTGTCCGGCATCAGCTTCCGTCTCGTCTGACCCGCGCAGCCTTGTCCAACGGGCGGTCAGCACACACGCAAGGAAGGGATACATGTCGGTAGCGCAATTGGTCCGGGATGGCGGCCGACTCGATCCTGACGCCATCGCCATCGAGGGCGACGGTCGGACGGTCACATTCGCCCAGTTGGACCGGGCCTCGAATCAGGCGGCCAACGCATTGATCCACGCCGGCGTGCGGCGCGGCGACCGGGTCGGGTTCGTCGATCGCAACGGCACCGAGTACTGGGAGTCGTTTCTCGGTGCGCTCAAGGCCGGCGCCGTCCTGGTGCCCCTGAACTTCCGCCTCAGCGCCGACGAGCTGGCCTGGTCCCTCGACGACGCGGGCGTCACCGTGATCGTTGCCGGGGCGGCATACGCGCCGCTCATCCGGCCCGCGGGTCGGCCGCTCGTCGTCATCGACGGCGGCGCATCGGGGCCGGCGACGATCGACTACCAGGAGTGGCTGGCGGCGGCTCCGGACACCGATCCGGGTCGCGACGCGGTGGGCGGCGAACTGATCGAGCTGATCTACAGCTCCGGGACCACCGGTCGACCCAAGGGCGTCCTGGTCAGCGCGGAGCAGCAGGTCTGGTCGGTGGAAGCCTTCGGATCGTGCTTCGACGTCGATTCCTCGTCGCGGAGTCTGGTTCCGGTGCCCTACTACCACGTGGCCGGCGGCGGTTGGGCCTTGATCACGCTGTCCAAGGGTGGCCGGATCATCCAATCGCGTGAGCCGACCGCGGCTTCGATGCTGGACCAGTTGCTGTCCTACCGGGCGACCCATACCGCGATGGTGCCGGCCGTCATGCAGGTCCTCACCCAGTCATGGGAGGCAAGATCCGCGGATTTCTCCGCCCTCCGGCAGGTGGTCTACGGCGGCTCGCCGATCTCGGAACCATTGCTGCGGGCCTCGGTCGACACCTTCGGCGCCGACCTGTTCCAGTCGTACGGTCTGAGTGAAACCATGGGTACCACAACACTTCTCGGTCCTGAACAACACCGACCCGAAGGCGACCTGAGCCGGTTGCGGTCCGCCGGACGGGCAGTTCCGGGGATCGAGATCCAGATCGCCGACGTCACCACAGGTGTCGTCCTGCCCAGCGGCAGCACCGGCGAGATCCTGGTGCGTGGGAAGAGCCTGACGCCGGGCTACTGGCGTAATCCACAGGCCACGGCCGACGCCTTCACCTCCGACGGGTTCTTCCGGACGGGCGACATGGGCACGCTCGATGACGACGGATTCTTGTTCATCTGGGACCGGATGAAGGACATGATCATCACCGGCGGCGAGAACGTGTACCCGGCCGAGGTCGAAAGCGTGTTGGCCGCATTCCCCGACGTGGTCGAGGTTGCGGTCGTCGGTGTCCCCTCGGTCAAATGGGGCGAGACCCCGATGGCCTTCGTGGTGACGCGTGGGGCCCATCCCGACCCGCAGGACATCATCACGTTCTCCAGGGAGAAGATGGCGCACTACAAGTGCCCGACCGACGTGACCTTTGTGGATGTCCTGCCGCGCAACCCATCCGGCAAGATTCTCAAGCGGGAACTGCGGGCGCCGTATTGGATCGGACACGACCGCGTCGTCGGCTGATGGTGCCGGCCGCCTCAGCCGAAACAAGGATCAGCCGGCGTACTGCTCCCGGAGTCTGTTCTTCAGGAGCTTTCCGCTGGCGTTGCGCGGCAGCGCATCGACGAACTCTATTCCCACCGGACATTTGAAGTGCGCCAACCGATCCCGTGACCAGGCGATCAGATCCTCGGCCGAGAGGGCGGAGCTGGGGTGCGCACCACGATTGCGTAGGGCGACTCGCCCCACGCGACCGACGGTACGCCGACCACCGCGACCTCGAGCACATCGGGGTGACCGGTCAGGGTGCTCTCCGCCTCAGCCGGAAAGACGTTCTCCCCCCCGGTCACGATCATGTCCTTCAACCGGTCGTGGAGGTACAGGTAGCCGAGTTCGTCGAAGCTGCCGCCATCACCGGTGCGAAGCCAGCGATCTGCGGTGAAGACCGCGTCGGTGGCGGCCTGGTTCTGCCAGTAGCCCAGCATCACGTGGCCGCCGCGGATCAGCACCTCGCCCCGGGTTCCGACCGGAACCTCCTGCAACGTCACAGGATCGACGACCTTCATCTCCACGCCCGGCATGATCCGACCCACCGAGCGCAACTGCTGCTCGCGTCCCGCCGCTGGGAAGTGGTCCTCCGGCCACAGGATCGTGACCCCACCGTTGGACTCTGTGAGTCCGTAGCTCGAGAGGAACTTGCAGCCGAACAGGGCCGTGGCGCGCTGGATGATCGGTAGCGGCATCGGGGCCGACCCGTAGATCAGATACTTCAATGCGGACCAGTCCGCATCCGCGGCGGCCGGCAGATTCACCATTCGCTGCACCAGGGTGGGGACCACCGCGGCGTGCGAGACCTTGCGCCGCACCAGCAGTTCCACCAACGCGGCGGGGTCGGTCTCGGTCTCCAGCAGCAGGGCCGAACCGTTCAGGGTGGCGACCAGTGCGATCCCGAAACCGGAGATGTGGAAGAACGGAATCGGTGCCATGGCCACCGATGTCATGTCGAACTCGACGTCGAAGTGCAGGATGGCCAGGGCCTGGCTCATGTTGTCGCCGGACAGCATGATCCCTTTCGGCAGACCGGTGGTGCCCGAGGTGTAGAAGATGACGCCCGGATCATGCGGACCGGCCTCGACTCCCGGGTCGTCGGCCGGATGGGCGGAGAGCCAGGCGTCGTAGTCGTCGGCGGTCACCACGCGGCGGAGGGACTGCGGATCGCCGGCGGCCAGGATGGGTTCGCCGCTGCCCTGCACCAGCACGGCCGGCCGGGCATTCGCCAGGATGGCGCGCAGTTCCGGGGGAGCGAGTCGATTGTTCAGCGCCGTCGCGATCGCCCCGATCTTGGCGGCGCCGTAGAGCACCTCGAGGAAGGACGGCGCATTCACTCCGACGTAGGCGACCCGGTCGCCCACCACCACGCCGTCCGTCAACAGCGCGCGGGCCACCTGGGACGAGCGGGCGTCGAGTTCACCGTAGGTGGTGACGCGGTCACCCTGTAGCAGAGCCGGCGCTTCCGGTGTCGCGGCGGCGCGGCGGCGCAGGATATCGGCGATGTTCCGCACCCGGGTGCCGTCGGGGTTGAGTGACCAGTGACGGGGCGGAGCACTGCTTTCCGGGCCGGGCGGGCTCGAAACGGGGCTGACTTCATGAGTTCCGACGGCGATGTCTGACACGCACCGACACTACAGCTAACGGTGTGACTGTGCCAAGGGCCGAAACGCCGAGATGCCGCGGTCGGACGGGGAGATTGCCCGACCGTTAGATGGGGTAATAGTCGGAGCATGGAATACACGCATCTCGGCCGGACCGGCCTGACCGTCAGTCGCCTGTGCCTCGGCACCATGAACTTCGGCCCGCAGACGACCGAACCCGACTCCCACGCCATCATGGACGCCGCTCACGAGTCGGGGATCAACTTCTTCGACACCGCCAACGTCTACGGAGGCGACAAGGGCAGGGGCGCCACCGAGGAGATCGTCGGGCGTTGGCTGGCCAACGGCGGCGGCCGTCGCGACAAGACGGTGCTCGCCACCAAGCTCTACGGCGACATGGACCCGTGGCCGAACAACGGGAAGCTCTCGGCGTTGAACATCCGGCGCGCGCTGGACGCCAGTCTGCGGCGGCTGCAGACCGACTACATCGACCTCTACCAGTTCCACCACATCGACCGCGCGACGCCGTGGGACGAGATCTGGCAGGCCATGGAAGTGGCCGTGGCGCAGGGCAAGGTGCTCTACACGGGGAGCAGCAACTTTGCGGGCTGGCACATCGCCCAGGCGCAGTCGGTCGCGGCCAACCGCAATTTCACCGGCCTGGTCAGCGAGCAGTCCATCTACAACCTGATGACCAGGGACATCGAACTCGAGGTCATCCCGGCCGCCGAGCACTACGGTCTCGGCATCCTCCCGTGGTCGCCGCTGCACGGCGGTCTGCTGGGAGGAGTGCTACGCAAAGAGCGGGATGGCAAGCGTCGCAACGAGGGCCGCTCTGCGCAGGCCATCAAGGACAACGAACAGCAGATCGGCAGGTTCGAGGACTTCGCCGAAGAGCGGGGACTCGAGCCGGGCGATGTCGCGTTGGCCTGGTTGCTGCACCAGCCGGCCGTCACCGCCCCGATCGTCGGTCCCCGCACGATGGATCAGCTGAAGTCGGCGGAACGAGCGCTGGAGGTCGAGCTGGACGAGGCTTCGCTGGCCACATTGGACGACATCTTCCCCGGCCACAAGACCGCGCCGGAGGACTACGCCTGGTAATTCAGCCTGGTGGTCCCAGCCGTTCGGATCACATCGGACCAGGGTCGAGGTCGAAGCGCACCTCGGTCCTGGTCAACGGCATCCGACAGTTCGTACAGCACAGGTACGGCCGGAGTGGGCGGGCGCAGGCCTGGTGCACGATGGTCAGTCCGCCGTCCGGCGTGGCGGGATACCACTGCCCGGCCCAGTCGACCAGGAACGCGAAGACCGGGAAGAATGCGAGCCCCTTTGCCGTCAGCCGATATTCCTCCCGGTCGGCCGCGCTGCGCTGCTGGGTCAGCACGCCGAGATCGACGAATCGGCTGAGACGATCGCTGAGCACCCCGGGCGCGATGCCGAGTTCGGACTGGAAGTCGGCGAACCGCCGCACCCGTAGGAACGCCGCGACCAACAGGACAGTGCTCCACCGGTCGCCCAGGATCTCCAGTGTCTGACTTTGGTAGGAGTGCTCGACGGTCCGGTCGCGATCCCGGACCGTCCGCCGGTGATGGCGGGCCACCGCAACGTTGCCGAAGGTGGTCTCCACCCCGGCGATGACCGAGGTCTGCCGGGCCGTGACGGGAGCCTGGGAGCAATTCGCGCAGCCGAGCGCGGGGATGGTGGTCGCCTTGCAGGCGACGTGCAGCAGCCGGGCAGCCCCGACGCCCGTGTCCGACCACGCCTGCTCCCACGACCAGATGGCGACCAGGAACTCCCACAGCGGCAAGCCCTTCGGTGTCAGCAGGTATTCGGTGCGACCGCGTCCACCGGCTCGATACGAGGCGGGCGCCAGGATGTCGGCCGCAACGAGCTCCCGGATGCGGGCGGACAACACCGAATCAGCCATCCCGAGGGCATCGCGCCACTCACCGAACCGACGTACATGCCGGAGAAAGGCCTGTTGCAGCATCAGCAGGTTCCACTGATCGCCCAGGAGCAGGAGGGCGGACCCGATGGCGCTGGGCGTCGGTGGCTCCACTGATGAGCGGCTCACGGCCAGATCTCTTCTCCCGGTAGTACTTGCGCCGAATTACCTCAGGGCGATCTCGTCTCTTGAAAGCTGACTCGCTCTACAGTAGCGTCGAAGGTCC
Source organism: Nakamurella sp. (assembly GCA_965277305.1). GTDB lineage: Bacteria > Actinomycetota > Actinomycetes > Mycobacteriales > Nakamurellaceae > Nakamurella. The sequence continues at coordinate 435,195 of CBDICH010000002.1, forward strand.
GGGGTCGGCGACTCGCACCGGCGCGAGTCCACCGTCTGCGGGAAGGGACTGTTCGTGAGCACCGGAGAACGACCTATCGCGCTCGCCACCACGATCGGCGACGCCGTCAACCCGTACACCATTGGCGTCTATGCTCCGGTCGAGGACGAGATCACCGCCGAGAACCTGACGGTGATCGGGGAGATTCCGACCGATCTCAACGGTGTCTACCTCCGGAACGGGCCCAACCGGCAATATGACGCGCCTGGCCGCTACCACCTGTTCGACGGTGACGGCATGATTCACGCGGTGCACTTCGAGAACGGAAAGGCGCGCTACCGCAACAGGTATGTGCGGACCGAGGCGTTCGACGCCGAGTCCAAGGCGGGCCGGGCACTGTGGACCGGATTGATGGAGAGTCCCAAGGACAATCCATTCGGCAACACCCACGGTCTGGGGATCAAGGACTCGGCCAACACCGATGTGATCTATCACCGGGGGCAGGTGCTGGCCACCTGGTATCTGTGCGGATCTCCCTACGGCCTCGATCCGCTGTCGCTGGAGAACTATGGGGCGCAGAACTTCATGGACACCTTCCACGGCGACATGATGGCCCACCCCAAGGTCGACGAACTGACCGGCGAGCTGATGTGGTTCGACTACGGACCGCAGGCTCCGTACATGCGCTACGGGGTGATCGGGGCCGACGGACGGCAGTCCCACGTGACCGACATCGATCTGCCCGGCGCACGACTGCCACACGACATGGCCATCACGGCGAACTATTCGATCCTGATGGATCTGCCGTTGGTGCAGGACCAGGTCGCGAGGGCGGCCGGCAAGTACCGGATCTTCTACGACAGGTCGCTCGTCAGCCGGTTCGCCGTCATCCCGCGGCACGGCCACGGCGATCAGGTGCGTTGGTTCGAGGCCCGGCCCTGCTACATCTACCACGTCATCAACTCGTGGGAGGTGGGTGACGAGATCGTCATGGATGTCTGTCGGGTGAAGAATCCGCAACACCAGACCACGTTCGCGAGTCCACTGTCGAACATGCTCGCCTACCTGCGACTGGATGCCCAGCTCTACCGCTACCGGTTCGATCTCCGCACCGGACAGACCGTCGAGAGCGACCTGGACGACGACAACATCGAATTCCCCAGCGTCGATTCGCGCATCATGGGCCGGCCGCACCGCTTCTCCTACAGCATGCGGCTGGCCAATGAGCCGACCCTGCTGTTCGACGGCCTGGTCCGCTACGACTCGCAGGAAGACGTGAAGCAGGAGCACTTCTTCGGCCCCGGCCGCTGGGGCTCCGAGGCCCCGTTCGCCGCCCGCGACAACTCGACGGGCGAGACCGACGGCTACCTGGTCTCATTCGTCACCGACGAGGTGGCCGGGACAGCGGAGGTCGACATCTTCGACGCCTCCGACATCACGGTCGGCCCGGTGGCCAGAGTGATGTTGCCGCAGCGAATTCCAAGCGGCTTCCACGCCACCTGGGTGCGGGCCGACCAATTGCGCCAGGACGGTGTGCGATGACCGGCGGCAAGGAGACCGAGGGCGAGATGACCGACGGCAACTGGGCGATCCTGCGCCAGTTGGTGATCGCCACCGATGACGCGCTGACCGACGCCGAGACCACCCGCGACCACTTGGAACTGTCCACCGGTTTCGCTGATCCGGAGCTGGCGAAGATCGGGCTCGAGGACTGTGCGATGCCGGTCGGTCCGCAGAAGTTCCTGGAGTTCGTCGGACCGTCCGACGGGAACTCCTACATCCGGCGGTGGCTCGACCGCGGTGGACCCGGTGGCTACTGCCTGTCCGTGCAGGTTCCCGACGCGCCCGCCTGCCGGCAGCGTGCACTGAACGCGGGTGTCCGGCTGGCCGCCGATCAGATCCTGATGGGACATCCACTGTTCCAGATGCATCCGGCCGACGTCGGAATCCTGCTGGAGTTGGACGGGATCACCGACCCGGAAGTCTGGTTCTGGGATGACGTCACCCCCGGCCCAGCCCCGGACGCGGTCATCGACGACATCGTGAGGGTCACGGTGGGGGTGCCCGATCCCGTTGCCACGGCCGCGCTCTGGGCGCTCATCATCGGGCTCGACCTGTTGGATCCGACCTCGTTGGATCTCAGCGGCTGCCGCGTGGAATTCGTCCAGCACCGGGTCGGTCGACTGCTCGGAGCCGACTTCCGGCTCGCCGGCACTTCGGCCGCACCACAGATCGACGAGTTGTTCGGCCTGCAGGTCGGATTCCTGACCACCAGTTCGCTCCCGGGATAAGGAACACCTCGTGCTCGATGCCTATGTGTACGACGTGGTCCGCACCCCGCGAGGGCGCGTGCGACGCGGCGGTGGAACCTTGTCCGCCGTACCGCCGTACGAATTGGTCGGCCAATTGCTGCACGCACTCGATACCCGCCTCGGGCTGGCGGATCGGTCGGTCGCAGTCGACGAAGTCATCCTGGGGGTCAGCACCGCCAGTCAGGAACAGGGCGCGAATGTGGCCCGTGCATCAGTGATCTGGGCCGGCTGGCCAGACACGGTGTCCGGTTCGGTGGTGTCCAGGTTGTGCTGCTCCGGTCTGGATGCCCTCGCTGCGGCGGCGGGCCAGGTCAGCAGCGGCATGGTGGACGTCGCCATCGGCGGCGGCGTCGAATCGATGTCCAGGGTTCCGATGCTGGCCGACCAGGCCGCGATCGCCTTCGACGAGGAGCTCGGCGAACGAACGGGTTTCGTCACCATCGGAGTCTCTGCCGACCTGACCGCGCATGTCGTCGGGGTCAGCCGCGAGGACGCAGATTCCTATGCGCTGCAGTCACATCAACGAGCGGCTGCGGCCTGGACGGCAGGTCACTACGACGGCAGTGTGGTGCCGGTGCACGGGACCGGCGGCGAGGTGCTGCTCGCCGCCGACGAGGGCATCAGAGCGACGATGACCGCAGCGGACTTCGCCGCCATGCCGTTGCTGTTCCCGGATGACGCTGCCGCGCACGGGCGGGTGGGGCGCCGTCTGCCGGACGTCGGTGAGTTCTCCGCGGTTCATTCGGCCGCCACCGCACCGCAGATGGTCGATGCGGCGTCGGTGGCGCTGATCGGAAACCGGGCCGCCGAAAGGCAGCTGGGTCGTCCGCCGCGGGCGCGGATCCTGGCCGCGTCGACCGGTGCGGTCCGGTCGCCACTGCTGACCGCCACCATCCCGTCGACCCAGCGGGCGTTGGCTTCGGCAGAGCTGAGCCCGGGGGACATCGACATCGTCGAGGTCAACGAGTCGTTTTCGGTGAGTCCGCTGGTGGTCATGAGGGAGTTCGGCTTCGACTCCGGGATCGTCAACGTCGACGGCGGGGCGGTCTCGATGGGCCACCCGCTGGGCGCGAGTGGAGGGATCCTGCTGGCCACGGCCCTCGATGCGTTGGAGCGCAACGGTGGCCGCTACGGGTTGCTGACCATTCCGGCGGCCCTCGGGCTCGCCACCTCGATCGTCATCGAGCGGCTGGATTCGTGAGCCGGGGCAGACCGTGGCGGGTCGTGCAGTGGGCCACCGGCGCAGTGGGCAAGACGACGCTGCGTGCCGTGATCGAACATCCCGATCTCGAGCTCGTCGGACTGTACGTGTATTCCGACCGCAAGTGCGGTCTCGATGCCGGCGAGATCGCTCGCCGCGACACCACCGGCCTGATCGCCACCAACAGGATCGAGGACATCCTCGTACTGGACGCCGATGTCGTGCTGCACACGGCCCGCGTGGGCATTCCTTACGAGTCGCAGGATGCCGACATCATCGCCCTCCTGGAGTCCGGGAAGAACGTCATCACCACGCAAGGTCAGCACTACCCGAAAGTCCATGGCTCGGAACGGGAAGCGTTGTTCGCGGACGCGGCGCGGCGCGGCAATTCCACCCTGTTCGGGGCCGGGATCAATCCTGGCTTCATCCTGGAACGGCTGGCGCTGACCGCGACCGGAATGTGTCTGAGGGTCGATTCCATCTCGGTGCGGGAGGTGGTCGACGCGTCCGGCATGCCCGACCCAGGCTTCGTTTTCGGCGTGATGGGCATGGGTCGGGACCCGGCTGATCCGAGCATGCTGACCGGCGCCTTCGCGACGCTCTACAACAAGCTGTTCGCCGAGGCGATCGGCTACGCGGCCGACAAACTCGGCGTACAGATCGAACGTATCGAAGCCGATCATGAACTGTTCGCGGCTACCAGGCGTCTCGAGATCAGAGCCGGCGTGATCGAGGAAGGCACAGTGGCCGGCACCAACTGGCGGTGGCACGCAATCGTCGACAAGGCCCGCTTCCTGACGCTGTCGATCAACTGGATCATGGACCCTGACCTTCCGGGGTTCGAGAATCCGCACCTGTGGACGGTGTCGGTGACGGGCGTTCCCGGGATCGAGATCGCCGTCGACGTCACCGATCCGCCCGCTGTGGACGGTCGCCGCACCAAAGCCGAGCAGTACGCCACAGCTGGCCCCGTGATCGCGGCGATCCCGTTTGTCTGTCGGGCCGATCCCGGCATCTTCGAATTACCGACCCTGATGCCCTGGAGCTCGTCGCTGGATCCGGCCTGACCGCAGACCAACCGGGGCCGGCCGCTGTATGCGAAGGTGGTCGATGTGGAACAGCAGAGCGGGCGGGAGACGCCGGACGGGATGCTCGATGTCTTCATGCAGGGCACCACGTTCTTCGACATGGTCCTCACTGGACTACCGTCACAACCCGTTCCTGGTACCGAGATCCATGCCGAGGGCATGGGCTCCTGCCCGGGCGGCATCGCTAATCTGGCCATCGCGGCCAGCCGTCTGGGTTTGCGGACCGGGTTGGCCTCGACCTTCGGCGACGACGTGTACGGCGAATTTCTCTGGCGCACGCTCGAGCAGGAGGGCGTCGATCTCAGCCATTCACAACGGGTCGCCGATTGGCACTCGCCGGTGACGGTGTCGTTGGCGATGCAGCGGGACCGGGCCATGGTCACCCACGCTCACGATTCGCCCATCGCGGCCACCGATCTGGTGGGGGATCCGCCAGCCACCAGAGTTGGCTTCGTCAGCCTCGAGGAATCCGCTGAGCCATGGTTGGCCAAAGCAAAAGCCAAGGGTGCCCGACTGTTCGGTGATGCAGGTTGGGACGCCAGCGGCCAGTGGCGACCGGAAGATCTGGCCGGCCTGTCCGAGCTGTATGCCTTCATGCCGAACAGCCTCGAGGCCATGGCCTACACGCGTACCGAGGATCCGCGAGCGGCCCTGGTCAGCCTCGCCGATCTGGTCCCCGTCGTCGTGGTGACGTGCGGTGGCCAGGGTTCCATCGGCCTCGACTCCACCACCAACGAGGAGGAGTGGGTGCCCTCGCTGCCGGTGAACGCGGTTGATCCGACCGGCGCGGGGGATGTGTTCGACGCGGCATTCATCCTCGGAACGCTGCGGGAATGGCCCCTGCGCAATCGGATGGCCTTTGCCAACCTGTGTGCGGCTCTTTCCGTCCAGCAGGTCGGCGGCTCGCTTGCCGCGCCGGGTTGGGGTGACCTGGCGGACTGGCTCTCCGGGGTGCGCGGGGCCGCGGCCGGTGGGTCACGGTCCGCGGCGGTGCTGGCCAACAGCTATGGGTTCCTGGCTGACGAGCTACCGAGTCACGCCGCCATCTCCCTGCGACGGGCCGTGGCGACCATCGCCCGCCTGTCCGACGCCTGACCCGGCAACCGCGGGGCTGTCTCAGGCGAACAGGGCGGCCACCGTCGGTTCGTCGACCTCGATCGACGAGACGAGGGCGTGGGCCAGATCCCGGGAACCGATCAACGGGTGGATCGCGAATCCGTGCACCGCGGCGTCGCGATCCTTGTCGACGACGGCCGCGATGATCGACTCCTCGGCGGCCCTGACGCAGGCCACAAGACCGAGCTGGTGCAACGGCAGGTCTGGACCCGGCTGCGGATGCGCTCCGGTTTCGTCCACCGTGCAACGGGTTTCGATGACCATTCGGGCCGGTAACTGTGGGAACGTACTGCCGTTCGGAGCGTTGACGATCAGCTCGGCGGGTCGACCCGAGGTCAGTGCCGCCGCGATGTCGAGCGCCACCTCCTCGTATCCGCCACCCGACAGGTCTGCCTCGTCGCGCTCCTCGGCACGGGCTTCGGCGAGGTATGTCTCCTCGCGGTGAAGCCGAGCCTGCTGCCAGAGCGGCCCGGCCCGGTCGGCGTCACCGGTGGCTGCCCGATAGAAGTGCTCCTGTTCCAGCTGGATCACCTCGCCCCGGGTACGGCTGTCGGCAGCGGACAGCGACGAGGTGATCTCGCGCGCTGCGTAGTAGAAGTAGAGGTATTCGTTCGGTATCGCGTGCAACGACCGAAGAAGTTCCGCCGGAAACAACCGGCCTTCCTCTGTGGATGCGAGTAGCGAATCGTCGCCGAGCAGCGTGGTGAGTACGTCCGCACCGTCGTGTCGCAGGCCGGTCAGCCAGCCCAGGTGGTTGATTCCGGTGTAGTCGTATTCCACGGCGTCGGCCGACAGGCCCAGGGCCCGGCACGCGCGGCGCACGAGCCCGATCGGAGAGTCGCAGATACCGATCGCCCGGTGACCCAGGACGCCCGTCAGGGCCTGGGTGATCATGCCCGCGGGATTGGTGAAATTGACCAGCACGGCATCCGGCGCCAATTCGGCCTGCAGTTCGGCCGCCGCCAGCGCGAGCGGAAGGGTGCGCAGGCCGAAACTGAGACCGCCAGCGCCGACCGTCTCCTGGCCCAGTACCCCACATCGGAGCGCGCGTCGCTCGTCCCGCACCCGGCCTTCCGCACCGCCGACCCTGATCGCCGAGAAGACGATGTCGGCACCGGTCAACGCACCGGTCAGCGAGTCGGTCATGGTGATCCTGACTCCGGCCGTCGGTTCCAGCACCGCTGCGATCACCGACAGCCGACCGAGATCGATGTCGTACAGCACGACTTCGTCGATGCCGAGCCAAGGACGCCGGACCAGGGCCCGGTACACCAGCGGGACCCGAAAGCCGCCGCCGCCCAGAATGACCAGTCTCATCCAGGCAGGCTAACCGGTGTGCGGGGCCGGTCGGTCGGTGCCATTGGTCTGGCATCTGCGTGGGCTGTCACAATTGCAGGCGAGCCCGCCTGACCGGGAGTGCAGCAAGAAGGTGGGGCGGATTCGGATGCCGGTCACCAGCCACGACGTCGCGCGATTGGCCGGCGTCTCGCAACCGACTGTCTCGCGCGCCCTTCGACAGGACAGTCAGGTCTCCCCGGCCACCAGAGCGCGAGTGCTCGCGGCGGCCGAGACGCTCGGCTATGTCCCCAGCGAGCTGGGTCGTAGCCTGTCGACCCGGTCGACCCGACAGATTGCGATGGTGGCGGATCTGGACAATCCGCTGTACCCGCAATTGGTGGGTCCCTTGCACGACGCCTTTGCTGCGAGGAATTTCCGGATGGTGCTGTTGGCCGAGCGGGGGGAGGAGATCGTCGGCGACGGTCGGCTGCTGGACGGATCCGTGGACGGAGCCGTGCTGACCACCTCGCAACTGCGCTCGTCGCTACCGCGGCACCTGTCCGAGAAGAAATTCCCCTTCGTCCAACTGAACCGGGTGTCCGAGCTCGTGGATGCCGACAGTGTGACCGCGGACAACGCCGCCGGCGGACGGGCCGTCGCGGAACTGTTCGCCGCCGGTGGGCACGAGCAGGTCGGTGCCATTCTGGGCCCTCGGGAAACCAGTAGTGCCCGCGAGCGGGAGCAGGGCTTTCGGGCCGGTCTGAAATCGGTCGGCCTGACGCTGCCTGCCACGTCCGTCGTGCGCGGGTGGTTCCTCTACGACGTGGGGCGCGCCGGCATGCACGAGTTGATGGGCCGCCGCCGGCCGCCGACAGCTGTCTTCTGCATCAGCGATGTGGTTGCCGTCGGGGCCATCAACGCCCTGGCCGAGTTGGGGCTCTCGGTACCGGGCGACGTGACGGTCGTTGGATTCGACGATCTGGAGATCGCGTCCTGGCCGATGTTCTCGCTCACCAGCGTCCGGGTGGATTTCGCGGGGATGGCGCGTCGTGCCGCCGAATTGCTGCTGGCCCGGGTCGCCAGCGGCTCTCACGCCGTCGTCCACGAGCAGTTCCCGGTGGAGTTGGTCCGGCGCTCGACGCACCGGGAGTGCTGAGCATCATCTCGACTATTTTTCGAAGACCTCTTCCGTTCGCAGCTGCATACGTATACCGTCACAGCCATGACCGCATCGGATACCTCCTTTACTTCCGTCGACAATCAGGTCAGCGCTGCCGATCTCGCCCGCCGGACACTCCGCAGGAGTGACTACGTCAGCTGTAACACGGCGTTCATCGACTGCCGGATGCCGGGCAGCACGCTGAAGGAGAACTACTCCATCATCGGCCCCGGCGTCACGCAGAATCCTGACCAGGTGATCAATCTGGAGGAACCGCATGGCTTCAACGTCGGGGCGGCCGCGATGCCCAATGGCGTCAACAACAACCTGCACATGCACTTCACCGCTGAGGTATTCCTGAACTTCCGAGGTGACTGGCGTCTCCGCTGGGGTGCCAACGGTGAGAACGAACTCGATTTCCACGAGGGCGCCATCGTCACGGTGCCGACGTGGATCTTCCGCGGGTTCACCAACATCGGCGCCGACAACGGCTGGCTTTTCACCGCGCTGGGTTTTGACAACACCGGTGGCATCGTCTGGGCCCCGACCATCATGCGCGGAGCACGGGAGAACGGCCTCTACCTGTCGGCCGACAATCAGCTGATCGACACGCAGGCCGGCGGCATGGTCGATGCTGATACGGATCTGATCGCCCCGATGTCCGACGACGAAGTATCGAAGTTGCGGAATTGGACCGCCGAGCAGATGCGATCACGCATCGTGACCAAGGAGGACCTGGTCTGGTCCGCGCATCCGTTCCTCTGCACGGAACTGCCCGGCGGCCGGGCGGAATTCGCCCAGGTCGTCGGCTATGGCATGACCGAGGACCGCGATCAGGTCCCGCCCGTCCACTATCCACACAATTTCAATCTGGGCTGGCTGCGCGCGGAGGTCGGCGAGGGCATGTTGACCCACCGCCACGACGCCACCCAGGCCCTGATCGTGTATTCCGGGCGCTGGCGGGTCGAGCTCAATCATCTGGGCCAGGAGGTCTCCGTCGAGATCGGACCCGACGACACGCTCTCCGTGCCAGTGGGTGCCTGGCGCCGATTCGTCGTGGTCGGCGACGAGCCGGGGGAGATGGTGGTCATCAACGGTGGCGACGGGCGGGTGCACCTGCAGTGGGCCGACGAGGTCAAGGACATGGCCAGGGAAAAGGACTGGGCCCAGGATGCGGCCGGTTATGTGGCGCCCTGGGTGGTCGTCCGGACGTCGGTGCTCGACGACTGAGCGTTTGCGGCCGCACCTCCAACGGCCAGGCTCGACAATTTCTGCCAACTCCACCAACACAGAAAGCAACAGGGGCGTTGTGATCACTGCATTGAAAAAGCCCATTGCGGCGCAAACCGTCACAGCGGGGCGGGAGGCCGTCAACGACACGGTGCGCGGGGTGATCGCCGACATCCGCGAGCGCGGTGATGCCGCGGTGCGTGAATACTCCGAAAAGTTCGACAAGTGGTCTCCGGACGGCTTTCGCCTCGACGCCGCGCAGATCGAGGAGCTCATCTCGTCCCTGCCGCAGCAGGTGATCGACGACATCGTCACCGTGCAGGCCAACGTGCGCAGGTTCGCCACCCGGCAGCGGGAATCCGTCACGGACTTCGAGATGGAGACCATGCCAGGGGTCTACCTCGGGCAGAAGAACATCCCGATCGGCGCCGCGGGCGCGTACATACCCGGTGGTCGGTACCCGTTGACCGCCTCGGCGCACATGACCATCGTGACAGCGAAAGTCGCCGGGGTGGAACGGGTCGCCGCCTGCACACCACCGATCCGGGGTGTCATTCCGGCCGCGACGGTCGCGGCGATGTCGTTGGCCGGAGCCGACGAGATCTACGTCCTGGGCGGTGTGCAGGCCGTCGTCTCCATGGCTTTGGGCACCGAGAGCATCGGCCGGGTGGATCTGATCGCCGGACCCGGGAACGCCTACGTGGCGGAAGCGAAGCGGCAGCTGTTCGGCGAGGTGGGCATCGACCTGTTCGCCGGTCCGACCGAGATCCTGGTGATCGCCGACGATGCCGCCGATCCGTTCGTGGTCGCCGTCGATCTGCTGAGCCAGGCCGAGCACGGTCCCGATTCCCCGGCGGTGCTGGTGACCACCAGTGAGACGGTGGCCCGGGCGGCCGAGGCGCACATCGAGAAGCTGCTGGTCGACATGCCCACGCGGGACTTCGCCGGGCCGGCCTGGCGGGACCACGGTCAGATCCTGCTGGTCGAGACGATCGAGGAGGCCTTCACGGTGGCCGACGGGTTCGCCTCCGAGCACGTCCAGGTGTTGACCCGACATCCACGGCGGGCGCTCGAGGCGATGAAGAACTACGGTGCGCTGTTTCTCGGTGAGGGCACCTGTGTTTCCTACGGGGACAAGGTGATCGGTACCAATCACGTGCTGCCGACCAGAGGTGCGTCGCGCTACACCGGTGGTCTCTGGGTCGGCAAATACCTCAAGACGGTGACCTATCAGGAGGTGACGGACACGGCCTCTAGTGCGGCCCTTGGTGAACTCTGCGGCCGGGCTGCCCGCGTCGAGTCGTTCGAGGGGCATGCCCGGTCCGGAGATGTCCGGGCGGCGAAGTACGGGAATGCGGAGTTGACCTGGACGGACCATGACGTTCGCCCAGTGCCGGCCGATGCCTGAGGCGGCCGGTTCGAGTGTCGCCGGCCGCTCCCCCCTGCGGGGAAGAACAGCTCTGGTCACCGGAGCCGGCAACGGACTGGGCCGGGCCATCTCACGGCAGCTGGCCGCGGCCGGAGTCCGGGTGCTGGTCACCGGGCGCTCCCTGGCGCCACTGCAGCAGACCGCCGAGTTGATCGCGGGAGCCGGCCACGTCGCCGCCCGCATCGCACAGGTCGACGTGTCCGATCCAGCCTCCGTCGCGGCCCTGTCCGACACTCTGGCCGACGAGCGCATCAGCATCCTGATCAACAATGCGGGTGTACCTGGGCCGGTGGCGTCACTGGTCGACATCGAACTCGACGAGTGGAATGCGGTGTTCGACGTCAATGTCGGCGGCTTATTTCTGATGTGCCGGGCCTTTCTGCCACCGATGATCGAACGTGGTTCCGGTGACGTCATCAATCTGGCCTCGGTCAGTGGCAAGCGCCCGCTGGCCCGCCGAACCCCTTACTGCGCATCCAAGATGGCCGTGATCGGACTGACCACTACCCTGGCCGCCGAGGTCGGTCCGCTCGGTATCACCGTCAACAGCTTGTCTCCCGGACCGGTGAACGGGCCCCGGATGGACCGTAACTTCGCGCTGGAAGCCGAGCGAACCGGCCTCACCACCGACCAGGCGCGGGCCGATTTCGCCGGCCGAGCTCTGCTCGGCCGGTTACTCGAGGAAGAGGAGGTCGGACTCGCCGTCGTCGCCATGCTCAACATGCCCGGCCTGCATGCCGCCGACATCGACCTGTCCGCAGGTATGGTCGCCCGGTGAGAGATCTGGCGGCCCGACTGCGTGCCCGTGAGCCTCTGCTCGGCACCTTGCTGCGCATGCCGAACGAGGCGTTGATCGAGATGACGGCGTTGGTCGGCATGGACTTCGTGGTGATCGACACCGAACACGGTCCAGGGGATCAGATCCCACTGAACCATCACCTCACCGCCGCCGCAGCCGCGGGGATTCCGGCGTTGGTCCGGGTCGGACACGTGTCGGAGATCCTGCGTGTGCTGGACCTGGGTGCGGCGGGAATCATTGCACCGCACATCTCCTCGGTGCAGCAGGCCGAAGCGGTCGTTCGCGCCGCCAGCTATCCGCCGCGCGGTGACCGAGGATTTGCCACCTACACGCGGAGCGGGCGACACGGTCTGATCGGGGCGGCGGAACACCTGCGCAATGCAGCCGACGGAACGGCTGTGATCCTGATGATCGAAGATGCCGCCGGGGTGGCCGCTGCGGAGCAGATCGCCGCGATCGATGGAGTGGACGGACTTTTCGTCGGTCCGGCCGACCTGTCCGTCGCGCTCGGCCATCCCGGCGAAACGAGCAGCCCGCAGGTGCAGGGCGCGATCTCCGAGGTACACCTGGCGGCTCGGCGGGCCGATGCGGCCGTGGTGACCATCGCCGGTGACCCGGCCGTGGCCCACGGGCAGTTCTCATCGGGAAGCGACATGGTCATCTACAACGTGCTGGCAGCCCTCGGGGGCATGTTCACCCGGCTGGCCACCGCCCGTCCGCAGGTGGCCACTCCGGTCGATCGCCAGGCCGGGGCCACCACGCCGGTGGTGTTCCTTCCCGGCATGTTCAGCACGCCGCGGCTGTGGAACGGTGTGATGGAAGAGTTGAGCCCCGCGGTGGCGGCCCGCGGAGATCGCGTCGACCTCGACGACAGCATCGCCGGCATGGCCGAATCGATACTGACCCAGGCACCGGCGCGGTTCGACCTGGTCGGCCATTCGCTGGGCGGTATCGTGGCGCTGGAGATCATTCGCATTGCGCCCCACCGTGTCTCCCGGCTGGTTCTGCTCAACTGCAGCGGGCGGGGACCGTCGGACGACCAGGTGACCAGCTGGTCGGAGATGGCCGAGCGGACCCGCTCCGGCGACTTCGGCAACCTGGTCGACGAACAGGCCTCGATCAATCTCGGGCCGGGCGCCGATCGGCCGGACCTGGTCGCTGCCTGGCGGCAGGCCGCCCATCAGGTCGGGCCCGACGGCCTGCTGCGCCAGTTGGCAGCGCAACGGTCCAGGTCGGACAATCTGCTCGGGCTCGGTGCGATCTCGGTCCCGACCATGGTGGTCAGCGGCGAACTCGACGAGGTCTCGCCGCCCGCGCTGCAGGCGCAACTTGCTGCGGGCATCCCCGGCGCCGTACATCGCACGCTGCTCGGAGCCGGCCATATGCTGCCGATGGATTCGCCCCACGAGCTGGCGGGGATCCTGGGCGATTTCCTCACCGGCTGAGCACGCGCGCTCGAGCCCTCAGGTGCGCCCGGCCCGGCCGCTCCTGCGCACCACTCCACGGATGGTGGTTTCCCCCACGGGTCGCCGACCGACCAGCATGCGCTGCGCCAGTCGGGCCAGCTCCCTCGTCGCCGGCGACAGGACCGCGTTCACCCTCTGCACCAGTGCGATGGTGTCGTAGAGCGGTTCCGCGAAGGGCACCGTGAGCAGACCGGCCGGGAACACCGAACTGGTGCAGACAGCCTGGCACACCACGGTATCGCCGATACCCCGCCTGACCAGGTCGAGCGCGGATTCCACGTGTTCGACCTCGATCCAGGGTTCGATCTTCAGCCCGGCGAGCTGGGCCCGCTCCAACAGTTGCCGCCTGGTCGGGTCGTTCCATCCGTAGTGCGCGTCGTACAGCACGAGTCTGGCCCGGCTGAAATGCTCGGGAGTCATCGGTTCGGCGACGTGCTCCGGATCGACGCTGGCGTAGAACACCTCGTCACGCAGTAGCGGCGTCACGCTCAGACCGTTGTCATCGACGGGCAGTACGACGAGGCCGGCTTCCAGCTCGCCGGCGGCCACAGCGGCGGCGGTTTCCACCGAGTTCAATCCGACCATCCGGACCCGCACCGTGGGATGGCGTTCGAGAAATAATTCGACCAGGTCGGACAACAAATAGAAATCCGCGTTACGCAATAGACCAAAGGTCGCCACTCCGCCGCCCAGGGCGTGCATGTTGCGGATGGCCTGCGCTCCACCGTCGGCCGCGGCCACGGCTTGCTCGGCGTACGGCTGCAGCTCGGTCCCGGCCGGAGTCTGCATCAGATGCCGCCCACCACGGGCGAACAGAGGTAGCCCGAGTTCGTCCTCCAAGCGCCTGATCAGCTCGGATACCGACGCCTGGGCCACCTGCAGTTCGGCGGCCGCTGCCGTGAACGAACCGCTCCGCGACGCGGCCAGGAACGCTCGGAGCTGATTGAGTGTCATAGGGTGATCCTATGCATCCCACAGGAGTACTTGGGGTTGTCCTCTATGGGTCGTGACCCTATATTTATACGTATGCAGCTGAGCAGCCCAGTTCTGGCCGATCTCGCCGGACGATATAAATTCTTGAAATCCCCGGCTGAGTCCGGACCACCCGCGCAGCGTGATCCGAAGGTCATCGCCACTGTTTCGGAGATGTTGCAGACAATCGAGAGTGGAGGGATGGATGCGGTTCTCGGCTACGCGGCGAAATTGGACCACCCGACTTCCGGTGTGGTGGAGCTGTCCGAGGCGGGTGTCGCGGCCGCCGGTGAGCGACTGACCCCGGAACTCCGTCAGGCCTTGGAGACCGGCGCCGATCGCACCCGAAAGTTCGCCCAGGCTCAGCGCTCTCACCTCGTCGACTTCGAGACCGAACTCGTTCCCGGTCTGCTGACCGGCCAGAAGTACATCCCCGTGCAGCGCGTCGGTGCCTACCTCCCGGCCGGCCGGTTCCCCTTGCTCGCCAGTGCGTTCATGACGGTCAACGTGGCCAAGGTGGCCGGGGTCGACACCGTGCTCGCTTGCACACCGCCGCAGGCCGACGGTCATGCCGACCCCGCCGTGCTGTACGCGGCGGCGATCTCCGGAGCCGACCGGATCTACCTGCTCGGTGGCGTGCAGGCGTTGGCGGCCATGGCGTTCGGGCTGCTCGGTGAACTGCCGGTCGACATGCTGGTCGGGGCCGGTAACGCCTTCGTCGCCGAAGCGAAGCGCCAGCTGTTCGGCAAGGTCAGCATCGACCTGTTGGCCGGCCCCTCCGAGGTCGCCGTCATCGCGGACGACAGCGCCGATGTCGAACTCGTCGCAGCCGACCTGCTCGGACAGGCCGAGCACGGCCCGACGTCGCCGGCGGCGCTCGTCACCACCTCCGAAAGCTTCGGCCTGGCTGTGGTGGCCGAGATCGATCGGCAACTCGAGACCCTCTCCACCCGCGAGATCGCCGAGCCCGCCTGGCGGAATTACGGCTCCGTCACCTATGCGACCGACGTCGACGCCGCCATTGCCCTGATGGACGATTTCGCTCCGGAGCATCTCGAACTGCAGACCCAGGACGACGATCTCTACCTGGACCGGCTCCGCAACTACGGCTCGGTGTTCATCGGTCGCTGGAGCACCGTGGCCTACTCGGACAAGGGCATGGGTGGCACCAACCACGTGCTCCCGACGGCGGGCGGCGCGCGACACAGCGCGGGCCTCTCGGTCTCCCGATTTCTCAAGCCGTTGACCTACCAGCGGGTGGCCAGAGCCACCACGCCCGAACTGGCGGAGGCGGTCGACGTCATCTCGTCCTACGAGGGCATGGCCGCCCACCGCGCGACCGCGACGAAGCGGCTTGCCGTCTACGCCGAGCAGAGCTAGACAAGGGCCGATCCAGATCAGCACATTCAGCACCGCGAATCCAGGCGTGAGAATCGGATGCACGGGAATTGGAAAGTGGCATCCGACCTCACGGTGAGCCGAAGGGATCAGCAGATGGGCACGCACAGCGGTACCCGGTCGACCACACCGGGCACGGGCTCGCCAGGGGCCCGACGATGACAGCCCTACTCGAGGCCAAGGGCATCATCAAGAACTACGGCCACGTCGAGGTGCTGCGGGGCGTGGACTTCTCGGTCGATGCCGGCGAGGTGGTGGCCCTGATCGGCGATAACGGCGCTGGTAAGTCGACGTTGGTGAAGACACTCTCCGGGGTGGTGCAACCCGACGGCGGACAGATCCTGTTCCGCGGCGAGCGAGTCGTTTTCCAGTCACCGATCCACTGCCGCGACATGGGCATCGAGACGGTCTTCCAGGATCTGGCCCTCGCCCCCGAACTCGGCCCGGCGGAGAACGCCTACATCGGACGCGAGCTCTTCAAGCCTGGCTGGCGCGGAAAGTTGGGCATCATCGACAAGGCCGAGATGCGACGGAAGGCCCAGGAGGCCTTCATCTCCCTCGGTACCGACGTCAAGGACATGGACGCCCCGGTGGCGGCTCTGTCCGGTGGACAGCGCCAGTCCGTCGCGATCTGCCGGTCGGTCATGTGGGCCAAGGGTCTGGTGTTCATGGATGAGCCGACCGCCGCGCTGGGCGTGCGGCAGACCCGCAAGGTGCTGGAAGTGATCCGGCGAGTCGCCGATCAGGGCGTGGCCGTCGTACTCATCAGTCACAACATGCCGGAGGTGTTGCAGGTGTCGGATCGGGTGCAGGTGTTGCGTCTGGGCAAGCGGGTGGCCGAGTACCGGAGCAAGGACGTCGACGTCGAGACGCTGGTCGGCGCGATGACCGGTGCGCTGGACGGGGCCAGCGCATGACCGCCGCGTTCGACAAGACGGCGCTCGACCCGGACACCGAGAAGAACACCGAGCCGAACACGCTGGACTCGATCCCCAACGACATGCGCAAGATCGAGGTGTCCGCGCCGTCGACGGTCACCGCCGAGGATGCGGCCCGGATTGCGCAGCAACGCAAACTGCGGGCCCGCCGTCGGCTGCTGTCGAGCTCCCCGCTGCTGATGTTCGGCGTGCTCGTCGTCCTGTTCGCGTTCTTCACCATCGCGCACCCGGCGACGTTCCCCAGCTTCGCCAACGTCAAGAACATGTTGCTGGACACCGCGATCCTGATGGTGATGGCCGTCGGCATCACCTACGTGATGATCGCGGCCGGCTTCGACCTGTCCATCGGGTCGGTGCTGGTCTTCGGCCAGGTCGTCGCGGCCAAGGTGATGAACGCGGTGGGCGGGCAGGGCGCCTGGACGGTCTTGCTGGGCGTCGTGGTCTCCATCTTCGCCGGCATGTTCTGGGGTCTGTTCAACGGCTTCGTCATCACCAAGCTGCGGGTACCGCCACTGATCACCACGTTGGGTTCGTTGGGCGCCGCACTGGGTTTCGCGTATCTGCTGACCAACGGTGCCGATGTACGTGACGTACCGAATGCCGTCTACACCATCGCCACCGGCAAATTCCTGGGTCTGGCCTGGATCATCTGGATGGCTGTCGTGGTGGTCATCGTCGGCGGCCTGATCCTGCACCTCACCCGGTTCGGTCGACACACCTACGTCATCGGTTCCAATGCCGAGGCCGCCCGCCGCTCCGGCATCAATGTGGATCGGCACCTGATCAAGCTGTACGCCATCTCCGGCAGCCTGGCCGGTTTCGCCGGCATGATGTCGCTGATCCGATTCACCACCACCACCGTCGGCGGCCACGGCACCGACAGCCTGGTCGTCATCACCGGCGTTGCCCTGGGCGGCATCTCGCTGTTCGGCGGCATCGGCCTGATGGTCGGCACCGTGATCGGGATGTTCATCCCCACCGTGCTCAACAATGGTCTGGTCTCCACCAACGTCTCGGCCTTCTGGCAGCAGATCGCGATCGGTCTGATCCTGATCGGAGCCGTGTATCTCGATCAACTCAAACGCAGTAGACGAGACCAGCCGTAGTACGTCAGACCCGCTGCCCCGTAGAGAACTCGGCCACCGTCGTGGGGTGGCCGAGAGAGTTCCCCGCTTTTCTCGCCCCTGAACGTGCTGTGCACCCTTCATCGCGCAAGTCCCTGAGAGAGGAACCACCACTGATGTTCACCAAGAGAAAGTCCCTCGCTGCCGTCGCAACAGTCGCAGCAGCGCTGACCCTCGCAGCCTGCAGTTCGTCCTCCACCGCGTCCTCGTCGAGCTCCAGTTCGGTGGTGACCAGCGCGGCGGCGGCCGGCTCCGCAGCGCCGGCGGGCTCGGCCATGGCCTCCAGCCCCGCCATGGCTTCCGGGTCCGCGATGGCCTCCGGCAGTGCGATGGCTTCGGGCTCCGCGATGGCTTCCGGCAGTGCGATGGCGTCAGCCGCGGCCAGCGGGGCGCCCAGTTCCGGGTCCGGTCTGGCTCCGCTGACAGACGGCGCCGGTGCCGGCAAGAAGATCGTCTACGTGCCGGGTCTGACGGGTGTCCCGTTCTACTCCTCGGTCTCCTGCGGTGCGGCCGCCGAGGCCAAGCGGCTGGGCGCAACCTTCACCACCCAGGGTGACCCGACCTTCGCCGTCGACAAGCAGACCGCGATCGTCAACTCGCTGGTGGCTTCCAAGCCGGACGCCATCATGATCTCGATCACCGATCCGAAGGCCATGATCGTTCCACTGCAGCAGGCGAAAGACGCCGGCATCAAGATCATCGGCATCGACGGCGACCTGACCGATACGTCGGTGATGTCGACGAACATCCAGTCCGACAACATCAAGGGCGGCGCGCTGGCCGCCGACCGTCTCGGCGAGGTGATGGGTGGTTCCGGCTCCGTGGTGACCATCGACAACGCCACGGGTTCGCTCATCTCCGGCGCCCGGGTCCAGGGTTTCAACGACGAGATGAAAGCCAAGTACCCGAACATCAAGCTGCTCGGGGTCCAGTACTCGGCCAACTCCTCGGACAAGGCCGCCTCGATCGCCTCCGCCGCCATCACCAACAACCCCGACGTCAAGGGCATCTACGCGGTCGAGACCAACAACACCCAGGGCGCCATCACCGGTATCCGGGAGGCCGGCAAGACCGGCTCCGTGCACCTGGTCGGGTATGACACCTCCGATCCGATCATCAAGGCGCTCACCGCCAAGGAGGTCGACGGTTTGGTGGTGCAGTACCCGCTCGGTGAAGGCGTTCTCGGCGTCCAGTCGGCCATCACGCTGCTGAACGGTGGCACCGTGCCGCGCCAGCAGAACACCCCCTTCCTGATGGTCACCCCGGCCAACGTGAACAGCCCGGAGGCGCAGAAGTACATCTACAAGGTGGATTGCTGACCGCGCGGTTCGATCGCGGCGCGAACAGATGATTGACCGACGGTGTTCTGCGGACGAGGCTGAGGTATTCGGTCCCAGCTGCAGGACACCGTCGGATTTTCCCGGTTGAAGTCGAGAAGCCCCACCGATGAAGGACAACATGCCCGAGAACCAGACAGGTCCCGCCCGGGCCGCCGATGTCGCGCCGAGCGCTCAGGCGGCCGTGGCCACTCGCCCGCCGGTGAATGGCACTTCCACGAAGGGCAGGACACAGCCCGAACCGCGCGGCACGGTGCCGATGTCGGCCCTGGCCGCGCCGGGCACCACGCATGCTCGCTACATGCCACCGGATTTCTCCATTTCGATGCGCAGCGGGTACGGCACGGTCTATCCGGATTTCGAGGCGGGTGTACGCCGACAGCCGATGCGCGGCTTCGACGAGACCTACGTCGACATCGTGGACTACATCCTGCGTGACACCTCTCGCATCTGGGACGAACAGGATGTCGGCTACATCTACGACACCTACGCGCCGGGCTGTCGCGTCTATGACGACAACGGGATGAAGTACGGCGTCGAGCGAGTGGTGTTCGAGACCATGCAGGCGATCAATACCTTTCCCGAGACCCGCCACTATGCCGACGATGTGATCTGGGCCGGCGACGAGGACCAGGGATTCGCCACCTCGCACCGGGCCATCAACGTCGGCTATCACACCGGACCCTGGCGTTGGGGGCCACCGACCGGGAAGAAGATCAACCTGTGGGTGATCGCCAACTGCGTCACCCGGGACAACGCCATCTTCGAGGAATGGGTGCTGTACAACACCGGCGCCCGCCTTTCCCAGGTCGGCATCAACCTGGTCGAGGCCGCGCGGACTCTGGGCAACGAAAAGGGCCCGGCGCCGCTGACCGAGTTCCAGGCCACCGAGGTGGAACGGTTGCTCGGTAGCCAGGTTCCGACGCCGTACCCGTCGGACGAATCCGACGCCGGCTCCTTCAACGTCGACTACGAAGTGCGTGCCCTTTTCCACAACGTCTTCAACCGCAAGAATCTCGCGGCCATCGACAAGGCGTATGCGCAGACCGTGCGCTGGAACGGCCCGACCAATCGGACCGGTTACGGCCGCGCCGAGGTCAAAGGCATGGCACGCATGCTGATGTCGACGTTCCCTGATCTCGGTCTGCACGTCGACGAGGTGTACTGGATGGGCAACGATGCCGACGGTTATTCGGTCTCGGTGCGCTGGACGGCGGCCGGCAGCCACCGCGGCTACGGCCTCTACGGAAAGCCGACGGGTCGGCGCATCTCGATGTGGGGCCTCTCCCAGCTGTACTTCCAGCACGGCAAGATCGTCGAGGAATGGATGCTGTTCAACGAACTGGACGTGATGGCGCAGATCCTGCGGGACGACGCACCGACCCTGCTCGGCTGATCGATCGACCCCGGTGGCGGCGATGCCGCTCGACGATGGAGGATTGGCGACATGACGAAGATCATCTGCCGCCAGTTCTCTCCGGAGACCGGGAACCTCGCCGCCAACCGGGAATCGGCCAATCACGCCATCGAGCAGGCGATCGACGACGCGGCGCAGATCGTCATCCTTCCGGAGCTCATCACCTCCGGGTACTCGTTCGACTCGACCGCCGAGGCGCAGTCGTTGGCCGTGACTGCTGATCATCCGCTCTTTGCGGACTGGGCGGCGTTGGCGGCCAAGGGTTCTGCAGTCGTGATCGGCGGATTCTGCGAGACTCGGCCCGGGGGCGGGGTCTACAACAGCGCGGCGGTGGTCGACGCCACCGGGGTGATCGCGGTCTACCGGAAACTGCACCTGTGGGACGCCGAGAAGAACTTCTTCACACCCGGGTCATCGGCCCCGCCGGTGTTGGACACGGCCTTCGGGCGAATCGCGGTCGTCATCTGCTACGACATGGAGTTTCCCGAGCTGACCCGCTCGATCGCGTTGCGTGGGGCTGATCTGCTCGCCGTTCCGACCAATTGGCCGCTGGCCTATCGGCCCGAGGGCGAACGACCCCCGGAGCTGCAGATCGCCATCGCGGCGGCGCGGGTGAATCGTATGTCGATCGCCTGCTGCGATCGGGTCGGCACGGAGCGGGGCCAGGCGTGGACCGGGGGGACCGCCATCATCAACGAGCAGGGATGGGTGGTGTCTGCTGCCGGCGAGGGTGAGATCGCCTCGGCGGACATCGATCTCAGCCTGGCACGCGACAAGCAGATGACTGCGTTGGCCCACGCCTTCGGAGATCGGCGGCCGGAGTTCTATCAAGACGTCGCGCGGCTCTGACTCCGGCTCGGCCGCCCTCTGCGGGCCGGTGTGCGGCTCGCGTGGCCGCCGATCCGACTCCTCGCCTGGCTACTAACGAAGGGTTAGTATCTGCGGATGGAGGGTGGCGGTCGAATCGACGGATCGGGCCCGGCGCCGACGCAGATCCGGCGGACCACCACGAAACTCGTCGTCGTCAGGGGCACAACTCTGCTACTGCTCCTGTCGGTGGCCGGGTGGCTCGTGGCCGCCGTGGTGGTGGCAGACGGGCCCACCATGGTCGACCGACGCGTCTGGACCTGGATGGTCTCCCACCGGTCTGCGCTGCTGACGACGTTCTTCAAGACCGTCACCTACCTGGGCGGCGCCATCGGCATGACGGTCTTGGCCACCGGCGCCGCCCTCGTTCTCCTGCTGCTGCCGAGCCGTCGTGGAGACGGACTGCTGGTCGCCGTCGTCGCGGTCGGCGCGGGCTTGCTGGTCGCCGTCAGCAAGCCACTCATCGGCCGGACCAGACCGCCGCCGGCGTTTCGGCTCGTGACCGAGAACAACGACTCGTTTCCGTCGGCACATGCGCTCAGTTCGGCCGCCGTCATCGGAGTGGTGACGGTGGTGTTGGTGCGCGGGCCGATTGCCCTGGCGGTCCGCGTGGCGGCGACCTCGGTGGCAGTGGGCGCGGTGCTGCTGATCGGAGTCAGCCGGCTGTACCTGGGTGTCCATTGGGCCACGGATGTCCTCGGCGGATGGGCTGTGGGGGCGGCCTGGCTGACCCTGTGCACGACCGTCCGCGATCTATGGGGGAGGTGGCCCGCCGCGCGGTGTGTCCGCGCCGACAGCCCGTGATCTGACCACGGTCGCTGCGTCAACCCGTGGCCACCGGGTCTGGAGATGGCCGCACAGTTCGCGAACACGATTGGGCGGAGACACAGCTGATACTATCGGCAACATAGTATTTTCAGGTGGCGGGTCGGGCGGCGTTCCGGCGGGGGAGGCTCTGTGCCGATCGCGGTGATCGCAGCCTTGGCCAGCGCATTCTGCTTCGCCCTGGCCGGCGCACTTCAGCATCGAGAAGCCCTCGACGTCGGGAGCTGCGGAGTCGCAGATGTCCGTCTGCTCTGGAATCTGGGTCGCCGACCGCTGTGGTTGCTGGGAGTCGGATGTGACCTCCTGTCGATGGCCCTGCATGTCTTCGCTCTCTCGCTGGCCACCCTCGCAGTCGTGCAACCCCTGGGCGTGACCGGGATCGTGTTCGCCATCCCTCTGGCCGCCATGCTGAACAAGCGGCGGATTCGCGGTCTGGACCTGGCGGCCGCCGGCGCCGTCGTACTCGGGTTGGTGGTGCTGCTCCAGGCGCTCCCGACCTCCCATCACGTGCGCGTCCCGTCGGTCGGACTGGTCGTGCCCGCAAGTCTGGGCGTCCTGGTGGTGGTCGCGGGTGCGACGGTCATCGCCCACTTCTGCCCCGGCCGCCCCCGGGCGATTCTGCTGGCTGCGGGAGCGGGAACGGCCTTCGGACTGACCGCGGTGCTGGTGCGCGCGTTGATCGTGCTCTCCCGGCATGTGGGTACTGCCCCCACCGTTGTCGCGGTCTCCGTCTGCATCACCTTCGTCGGGCTCGGGGGCTACCTGTTGCTGCAGAGTGCCTACCGAGCCGGCCATTTCGCCGCGTCGCTGGCCACCTCGACGGTGGTGAACCCGATCGTCGCGGTGTTGGCGGGGAGCCTGCTGCTCCACGAGGCGCTACCTCGCAATCCGCTGACTCTCGTCGTCATCGGGCTGGCGACGGTCTTGGTGTGCGCCGGCATCGGGTTGTTGGTTCGCTCGCCGGCCGCCTTGAGTCTTGCTCCCACCGTGGACGCCCCTGACGACGGGACGACCGGCGACGCGACGGCGGAGGGTGTCCTGGGTCGGGAACTCACCCGACATCCTGCTGCTGCGGGCCGGATCGGCTGACGCCCGACGTCAGCCGTCTCCACGCCTGGCCATCGCTGTCACCGGGTGCGGGCTGTCGATGCCCGTCGTGTCGCGAGGCGCCTTCGCCATCCTGCTACTATCTATTTAATAGTATTCAACTGGGTGGGATCGCCATGCGTCCGCTCGGCACAAGCGAGCTCGGCACGAGTCAGCTCAGAGGGAGATGCATGATCGCGTTGAGCATGACCGGTTGCCGGAGTGTGCGGTGCTGACCGCTTCGTTCGCCGCAGGCTTCAACCCGCTGGACGCCACGAGTGTCATCGCCGCCACCGGCCTGATCGGGATATTCTGCGTCTTGGTGGCCGAGACAGGGCTACTGGTCGGGTTCTTCCTCCCGGGTGATTCCTTGTTGTTCAGTGCCGGCCTGCTGGCGGCCAGTCATGGCGCACTCCATCTCCCGCTCGCCGGCGTCCTGGCCGTAGCGGCTGCCGGCGCGTTGATCGGCGCTCAGATCGGCTTCATCATCGGTGGAACGCTCGGGGTCCGGCTGTTGGAACGGGCACGACGCCCCGCGCTCCAGCGGGCGACCAACAGGGTGTCGGAAGTGATCGAGCGATACGGTCCGGCGAAAGCCATCGTGCTCGCCAGGTTCATCCCGGTGGTGCGGACGGTGATGAACCCGATGGCCGGAATGATCGGCATCCCGACCCGCCAGTTCACCTTCTGGCAGATAGTCGGCGGGCTCGCATGGACCATCGGGGTGACGATGGCCGGCTATTGGCTGGGATCCCAGATCACTGGGATCGACAAGTATCTGCTGCCGATCATCGCTGTCGTCGTGCTGATCTCGCTGATCCCGGTCGCACTCGAGCTGCGCCGCATGCATCGCGAAAACGGCACCACGCCCACCGAGACCATGAACGGTCGGATCACGCCGGCCGATGAACGACCGGAGTCCACCGCATGAGCACCATCTCCTACGTCGAGGCCATCGTGGTCGGCGCCTTCCAGGGTGTGACCGAACTCTTCCCGGTGTCCAGCCTCGGCCACTCGATCATCATCCCCGCGCTCATCGGGGGTAGTTGGGCGAAGGATCTCGATGTGGCCGCGCCCGAGTCGCCCTACCTCGCCTTCATCGTCGGGCTGCATGTGGCGACGGCGGCCGCCCTGCTGGTGTTCTTCTGGCGTGACTGGGTGCGCATCGTCGGCGGTGCGTTCTCCGCGATCCGGCATCGTCGGGTGGAGACCGATTCCGAGCGGTTGGCCGCGCTGATCGTGCTGGCCACCATCCCGGTGGGCATCGCCGGACTGGTGTTGGAGCACCTGTTCCGGACGGTGTTGGGCAAGCCGATGCCGGCGGCGGCCTTCCTGTTCGCCAATGGGTTGATCCTGTTCCTCGGAGAGCGGTTGCGCCGCCGGGCCTCCGTCGTTGCGGTCGACGCTGGGGTAGTGGCCGGGGGCGCCCAGTCCGACTCGTTGATGCGCGGCGTCGACCTCGATGCCGGCGTCGACGACGAGCAGGCCGACCTACGGTCCGACGCCCGCCTCGCCCGCCTGACCATGCGACGTGGGGTGCTCATCGGGTCTGCCCAGATTCTGGCGTTGCTCCCCGGAATCAGCCGGTCCGGCGTGACCATGGTTGCCGGGCTGACCCAGAATCTGTCCCACCGCGATGCGGCCAGATTCTCGTTCCTGCTGGCGACACCGGTCATCCTGGCCGCCGGCGTGCTGAAGGTGCCCGACCTCTTCGGCCCGCTGGGCGCGGGGATCGGCGGTCAGATCCTGGCCGGCAGCATCGCGTCGTTCATCGCCGCGTATCTGTCGGTGCGCTTCCTCGAGAAGTACTTCCGGACCCGCACTCTCATCCCCTTCGCCATCTACTGCCTGGTGGTGGGGGCGGTCTCGTTCACCATCCTGGCGCTGCGGTAGCGCAGTCAGCGCAGTCCGCGCCGGCTACGTCAGGACGCGGACCGGGGTGCCCTTCGCGAACTGGGCGATGTCCTCGACGGCGTCGGAATAGAAGATGCGGTACTGCTCGTCCACCACGTACCCGATGTGCGGCGTGACGACTGCAGTGGCCAACGATCGGAACGGATGGTCTGGCGGTAGCGGTTCGGTGTCGAACACGTCGATCGCAGCCCCGGCGATCACGTTGTCCCGCAACGCGTTGATCAAGGCGGACTCGTCGACGATCGGACCGCGCGAGGTGTTCACCAGGATGGCCGAACGCTTCATCGCGGCCAGTTCGGGGGCGCCGAAAATTCCGCGGGTGCGCGCGCTGAGCACCAGGTGGATGGACAGCACGTCGGCCCGGGCCAGCAGTTCCTTCTTGGAGACGGCGGTCACTCCGAATTCGGCGGCCCGCTCGGGCGTCAGATTCTGGCTCCAGGCGATGACCTTCATCCCGAAGGCCAACCCGACGGTCGCCACGGCTGAGCCGAGGCGACCTAGTCCGGCCAGAGCCAGGGTCCGGTCGGCCAGACTGACGCCGACGGTCTGCTGCCAGCCGCCATGCCGGACGGCTGCGAATTCGGTCGGCAGTCGTCTGGCCGCGGCCAGGATCATCGCCCAGGTGTGTTCGAGCGTCGGAGACGACAGGTAGCCGGTGGCACAGACGGTGATGCCCTGGGCCGTAGCCGCTTTGAGGTCGATAGAGGCATTTCGCTGCCCGGTGGTCACCAGTAGCCGCAGGTCGGGGAGTCTGGCGAGCAGGTCGGCGGGGAATGGGGTGCGCTCCCGCATGGCGACCACGACGTCGTAGCCCGCGAGGGCCCCCACCACATCGTCGTGGGTGGCCAGGTGCTCGGCGAAGAAGGTGACGTCGGCATCCAGAACCGTCCAGTCGGCGAACCGCATTGCGACCTGCTGGTAGTCGTCCAGTACGGCAACCTTCATGCGGTTCTCCCTGCCGCTGCAGGCGGCCGTGTCAGTAGGCGTCCAGGGCGGCCCGGACGATGTGCAGCGCCTCGTCGTCCGGCAGACCCAGACTCCTGACGGTAGCCGCATATTCGCGGGCCGCGGCGCTCGCCCTCTCCTTCCCGACATCACCCGCGGCGCTGACGGTGGTCCCGGCCCGGCCGCGGGTGTGCACCAGCCCGGCATGCTCGAGCTCGCCGAAGGCGCGGGCAACCGTGTTGGCGGCCAGGCCGAGCTGCAGCGCCAGCCCGCGGACCGTCGGCAGCCGTGCGCCGACCGGCAATCGGCCGGACTGGATCTGCTCGGCCAGCTGTGATCGAACCTGCTCGAACGGCGGTGTCGACGACGCGGCGTTGATGGTGATCATGGGCATGCTCGTCATTGTGGGTCACCGGGGACGAACCGGCATGCGGAAACCCCTGACCTGTAACAATGCCCGGGTGGATATCTCGAGAACGACTGCACTGGTCACTGGTGGCGCCTCCGGCCTCGGACTGGCGACCGCCGAACTGCTCGTCGCCTCCGGGGGCGCCGTCGTCATCTTCGACCTGCCCGAATCGGCCGGCGCCGCCGTGGCGGAACGGCTGGGCGAACGAGCCATCTTCGCCCCCGGAGACGTCACCGATCCGGAGGACGTCACGGCCGCCCTGGACCTGGGCGCCCAGACGGGCAAGCCGTTGCGCATCCTGGTCAACTGCGCCGGCATCGCGCCACCGGCGAAGGTGGTCGGCAAGAACGGCCCCTTCCCGCTCGACCTGTTCAGGAAGATCGTCGAGGTCAACCTGATCGGCACGTTCAATGTGATTCGACTGGCGGCGCAACGGATGCTGGCCGAGGAGCTGGACGGTGAGGAGCGGGGCGTCATCATCAACACCGCCTCGGTCGCCGCGTTCGACGGTCAGATCGGCCAGGCCGCCTACTCGGCGTCCAAGAGCGGCATCGTCGGTATGACCCTTCCGATCGCCCGCGAACTGGCCGAACGCCAGGTGCGGGTCACCACCATCGCCCCCGGCCTGTTCGAGACACCGCTGTTGGCCGGCCTGCCGGAGGAGGCCAGGGCATCCCTCGGCCGTCAGGTTCCACATCCGGCCCGTTTGGGCAAGCCGAGCGAATACGCCGCGCTGGTCCAGCACATCATCGTCAACCCGATGCTGAACGGCGAGACCATCCGGCTCGACGGTTCCATCAGGATGACCGCGCGCTAGCCCCTTCGCGTCCGGCTGGTCAGGTGCACGGTCGGCACACACCTACCCTTGCTAGCAGGATTCGAGAAAGGGAGCAGCAACGTGTCATCGACAGTGCCATCAGGATCGGGGCCGTCAGCATCCGGGCCCTCAGCATCGGACGAGCCGCGCCCGGACACGGCGGGTGCGGACCGGCCGGTGGTTCCCGGCCGGCCACTCCGGGTCGGCGTGGTCGGTCTGGGCTGGGCCGGTCAGCAGCACCTGGAGGCGTACCAGGCCATCGACGGCGTCGAGGTGGTCGGCCTGGCCGGCAAGGAAGCCGACCTGCTGACCGCCCTGGGTGAGACACACCAGGTCACCGGCCTTTTCGAAGGCTGGGAAGAACTGCTCGCCCTGCCGTGCCTGGACGCGGTCAGCGTGGCGGTACCAACCTTCCTGCACGCACCGATCGCCATCGCCGCGCTCGACAAGGGTTTGCACGTGCTCAGCGAGAAGCCGATCGCGCGCAACGCGGCCGAAGGTCAGCAGATGGTGGATGCGGCGCGGAGATCCAGGCGGGTGCTGGATGTGGCGTTCAACCACCGCCGTCGCGGTGACATCGGCGCGCTGAAGAAGATCATCGACGACAGCGAGCTCGGTCGGCCCTACTACGCCAAGGCATCGTGGCTCCGCCGATCCGGAATTCCCGGGCTCGGCAGTTGGTTCACCAGCCGCGAACTCGCCGGTGGGGGACCGCTGGCCGATATCGGCGTGCACGTGCTCGACTACGCACTCTACCTGCTGGGTGAGCCGAAAGTCATTGCGGTGTCGGCATCTTCGTATGCCGAGCTGGGGCCGAGAGGCCGCGGAGGGTCGGGTCGATCCGGTGCCGATGCGTCGACATCGGAGTTCGAGGTCGAGGATTTCGCCTCGGCGTTCCTGCGGCTCGAAGGCGGCGGGACGTTGCTGATCGAGGCCGGATGGGCCAGCTATCGGAGCCCGGACGACCTGATGGACTTCACCGTCTTCGGTACCGACGGGGGAGCGGAACTGCGGATCGAGGGTGCGTCCGAGACCCCGGTCGGTCGGTTGAGCGTCTTCACCGAGACCGACGGCCGCAACGCCGATCGGCTGGTCCCGGCGCTCCCGGGACGGGCGCACCAGCAGGTCGTCGACGAATTCGTCGACGTGGTCCGCGGTGATCCGGCAGGCTGGACCGCTCATGACGGATCGCTGGCCCTGAGCCGGGCCGCGATCATCGATGCCGCCTACCGGTCGGCCCGCGAGAACAGGGAGATCCAGCTGTGAGCAGGGGACTACGCATCACCGTCTGGAACGAGGGCGTGCACGAGGCGACCGGGGAGCCGGCCAGCATGGCGACCGACTATCCGGACGGCATGCACGGGGCGATCGCCGCCGGGCTGGCCGGCCTGATCCCGGACGCCCAGATTCGGACGGCCGTGCTGGCCGACCCGGAACATGGTCTGTCCGAACAGGTATTGGCCGAAACCGACGTTCTCCTCTGGTGGGGGCACATCGCGCACGACCGCGTCGCCGACGAGGTGGTGGAGCGGGTACAGCGTCACGTGCTCGGCGGCATGGGCCTGCTGGTGCTGCATTCCGGCCATTTCTCGAAGATCTTCATCCGGCTCCTCGGCACCACCTGCTCGCTCAAGTGGCGCAACGAGGCCGAACGGGAACTGGTCTGGACGGTCAGTCCCACCCATCCCATTGCCGCCGGAATCCCGCAGCCCCTGCTGATTCCGCACCAGGAGATGTACGGGGAGTTCTTCGACATCCCCACCCCGGACGACCTGATCTTCGTGAGCTCGTTCGCCGGCGGCGAGATCTTCCGCTCCGGTGTGACCTTCAGCCGCGGACGTGGTCGCATCTTCTATTTCAGCCCCGGGGACCAGGAGTACCCGGTCTATCACCAGCCGGAGATCAGGCAGGTGCTGGCCAACGGTGTCCGGTGGGCGGCACAACCGGATCTCCCCCGGGAGACGCCGACGGTGACCAACCCGGCGCGCAACTGGTTCGAGGTGTGACGGGTCAACCCATCTCGGCAGACGAACTGACCGTCACCGGTCACGCCCAGTACGAAGCCTGGTGGGCGAAGTCGTCGCCGCCGATCGAAGAGCTGCGGGCCGACGTGTGGTCGGTTCCGGTCCCGGTACCGGACAACCCGATCCGATACACCCTGTGCTATCTGCTGTTCGGCAGCAGTGGCGAACTGGTGGTGGTCGACCCCGGCTGGGACACCGAACCCGGCTGGGCGGCACTGTCGCAGGGTTTGACGCTCGCCGGAGCCACGCCGCAGGCGGTGACCGGCATCGTGGTCACCCACGTCCATCCCGATCATCACGGCCTGTCGGCCCGGCTCGCGCGCGAGAGTGGGGCATGGATCGCCATGCACCCGACCGAGCGGAACTCGCTGCCCGGTCACGCCTACCCGCGCGGGGCGGTCGAGGCCGACGACGCTCGTTGGCTGGCCGACCAGGGCGTACCCGACGACGAGACCGAGTCGGTCCGGATGACCGAGACCGGCCTGGAGATCTTCCGGTCCATGGCCGAGCCGACCCTCCTGCTCGGCGACGGCGATCTGATTCCGTTGGCGGGCCGGACGATCAGGGCGATCTGGACGCCGGGTCACACACCCGGCCACCTCTGCCTGCACGACGAAACCAACGATCTGATCCTCACCGGGGACCACATCCTGCCCCGCATCAGTCCCAATGTGGGGCTGCAGCCGCATTCGGCGGCCCCGCCGCTGGCCGGCTATCTGAACTCGCTGCGGCGGCTGGGCGGGCTCGACAGCGCCGAGGTACTACCGGCCCACGAGTGGCGATTTCGGGGTCTACGCCTGCGTACCGAGCAACTGCTGGAGCACCACCGGATCCGCTGCGAGGAGATCACGGACGCGATGGCCGATCTCGGACCGTGCACGGCCTGGCAGGTCACGCAGCGACTGAGTTGGTCCCGTGGCTGGGACGGCATCCATGGGTTCCAGCGCCGGGCAGCCCTGGCCGAAACCCTTGCGCACCTCGCTTATCTCGCCGAGCAGGACCGGATCGTGAGATCGGCTGCCGCCGACCGCGCGACCACCTATTCCTGGTGAGCGATCCGGACACTGCCGGTTCGAACGTCAGGAAACGCGGGCCTGAACGTCAGGAAACCGGTGCGCCGGTCGCTTTCCGGACATCATCCGGACCGACCCCCGGTGCGAGCTCGACCAGTTCGAAGTGGTCGCCCCGAATGTCGAGAACGCACAGGTCGGTGATGACCCGCTGCACCACCGCGCTGCCGGTGAGTGGCAGGTCGCACCGGGCCAGCAGTTTCGGGGCACCATCCTTGGCGGTGTGGTCCATCAGCACGATGACCTTCTTGGCGCCGTGCACCAGATCCATCGCGCCGCCCATGCCCTTGACCATCTTGCCCGGGATCATCCAGTTGGCCAGGTCGCCGCCGGGGGACACCTGCATGCCACCCAGCACGGCGACATCGATGTGTCCGCCTCGGATCATGGCGAAGCTGGTCGCCGAATCGAAGTAGGAGGCTCCGGCCAGCACCGTGACGGTCTCCTTGCCGGCATTGATCAGATCCGGATCTACCTCGTCCTCGTACGGATACGGTCCGACGCCGAGAATGCCGTTCTCCGAATGCAGGTTCAGCTGGACCCCTGGAGCCAGCTGATTGGGGATCAGGGTGGGCAGGCCGATGCCCAGGTTCACGTACTGGCCGTCGGCCAGTTCCTGCGCCGCGCGGCCGGCCATCTCCTCGTGATTCCAGGGCATCAGGAAACCTCCGCTGCTTCGGCCGAGCTGCTGGCTTCGGCGGGGCGCGATCTGACCGTCCGCTTCTCGATGTTCTTGCGGTGCGCGTCTACTGCGGACAGGGCCACCACTCGCTGGACGAAGATCCCGGGCAGGTGCACGTCGTCGGGTCGGATCGCCCCGACGGGGACAATCTGCTCGGCTTCCAGGATCGTGATCCCGCCCGCCATCGCCACCGGAACGTTGAAATTTCGAGCCGCGGCGTGGAAGCGTGCATTCCCCGCGGCATCGGCCACGGCGGCGCGGATCAGCGCGACATCGGTATGAATTCCTTCCTCCAGCACCATCTTTCGGCCGTTGAAGTCCCGGACTTCCTTGGGCGTCGACGATTCGGCGATGGTTCCGTCCGGGTGGTAGCGCCAGGGCAGGCCACCGTCGGCGACCTGGGTACCTACTCCGGTGGGCGTGTAGAAGCCGCCGATGCCGGAGCCGCCGGCCCGGAGTCTCTCGGCCAACGTGCCCTGCGGGGTGAGCTCGACGTGCAGTTCACCGGAGAGGTACTGCCGGGCGAATTCCTTGTTCTCCCCGACGTACGAGGCGATGACCCGGTCGATCCGATGGGCCTCGAGCAGGAGCCCGAGTCCGGCACCATCGACGCCACAGTTGTTCGATACCACTGTGAGCCCTGACGCGCCCTGGTCCAGCAGGGCTCCGATCAGGACCCACGGGATGCCGGACAGGCCGAACCCGCCGACGCCGATCGCGGCCCCGTCGCGGATGTCCGCGACGGCCTCCGCCGCTGACGCGACGATCTTGTCCATGTTCAACTTCCATTCCTCGACGGCACTGCACGGTCGGAGCCGGTAGAACCTCAGCCCTGGTTGGAGAATGCGGCGTCGAACGACGTAGCTGGGGGCGCGAACAACTGCGACCGGACGTACTTGATCGCCTCCGGCGCTCCGTGCAGGCGGTCCATCCCGGCGTCCTCCCATTCGATCGAGATGGGGCCCTCGTAGCCGATCGTGGTCAGCATCCGGAAGCAGTCCTCCCAGTCGACGTCACCGCGCCCGGTGGAGACGAAGTCCCAGCGCCGCCGCGGATCGGCCCAGCCCAGATGTGAACCCAGGATCCCGCGACGGCCGTCCGGGGTGCGGACCTTGGTGTCCTTGCAGTCGACGTGATAGATGCGGTCCTTGAAATCCCAGATGAACTGGACCGGATCGATGCCCTGCCACACCATGTGCGACGGGTCCCAGTTGATCCCGAATGCCGGGCGGTGGTCGATGGCTTCCAGCGCGCGGACCGTCGAGTAGTAGTCGTAGGCGATCTCGCTCGGGTGTACCTCGTGGGCGAACCGCACACCCACCTCGTCGAACACGTCGAGGATGGGGTTCCAGCGGTCGGCGAAGTCCCGGTATCCGGCGTCCACCATGGCCTGCGAGGCCGGCGGGAACATCGCGATGTACTTCCAGATCGACGATCCGGTGAAGCCGATGACGGTGTCGACGCCGAGTCGGGCAGCGGTGCGGGCGCCATTCTTGACCGCCTCGGCCGCGCGCTGACGCACCCCTTCCGCGTCGCCATCGCCCCAGACATCGGCCGACAGGATGCCCTGATGTCGTTGATCGATGGGGTCGTCGCACACCGCCTGACCCTGCAGGTGCACCGAGATGGCGAACACCTGGAGTCCGTACCTGTTCAGGATATCGAGGCGGGACTGGATGTAGTCGTCATCCACCGCGCCGCGATCCACGTCGAGATGATCGCCGGAGCAGGCGATCTCGAGACCGTCATAACCCCACTCAGAGGCTAGCCGGGCCACCTCCTCGAACGGAAGATCGGCCCATTGCCCGGTGAACAAAGTAATCGGATGCGTGGTCATGAAGGGCGACGCTACTCCGCACCGATTGACCGGCACCGGGTACCCGGGGGCTTCCTACGACGTTGCCGCAGTGGACTACGGCGTCATGAGCAGCGTCCGGCCGGACGCCTGCCAGGCTTGCATCCCGCCCTTCAGCTCGACGATGTGCGAGTACCCGAGGGCCGCCAGCGTCGGCGCCGCGATCGCACTCATGTTGCCGGTCCGGCAGTAGATCGCCAGGGTCGTCGCGCGGTTGGCGGGTAACTCGGCTGCCCGTTGGGCGACCTCGTTGTACGGGATCATCAGGTCGGTCCCAGGGAGCTTGCCCTCGAACGGGATGTGGACGTCGATGGTCACCGTGCCGGGCCTGGCAACGGCGGCGGCGAACGTCGCCGGGTCGACCAAGCGGCTGGGTGCTCGAGCGTCGGCGGCCGGCATGGCGGGCGTGGCGGGCATGGCCATGTTCGTCGAGGCGGCCGGTTGATCGGCGGCGGACGACCCGGCCGGGTTCCTCGCCGGGCCGGCCGTGCAACCCGCCGCCAGCAGCAGAATCGCAACCGCACTGCTCGCCACCAGTTTCGGCATACCACCAACGTACGCGCGCCGGCCGGTTTGGTACCGCCTCGCTGTTGAGGACCGCCCTACTACGAGTCGAGCCAACCGGCCAACTGGCAGGATCAGCCCATGCGAACCAGCGCGGGGCTGTTGCTCTACCGAATCGGCGAAGCCGGCGGTGTCGAAGTCCTGCTCGTGCACCCAGGCGGCCCGTTCTGGGCCAGGAAGGACGATGCGGCCTGGTCGATCCCCAAGGGGGAATACGACACTGGGGAGGACCCCCACGACGCTGCCGTCCGGGAGTTCACCGAGGAACTGGGTACGCCGCCGCCCGACGGCGCGGACCTGGACCTCGGCGCCCTGCGCCAGTCCTCGGCGAAGACGGTGGTGGCCTACGCCCGCGGGGGTGATTTCGACGCCTCCTCGGTCCGCAGCAACACCATCGAGATCGACTGGCCGCCGAGATCGGGCCGGAAACTGGAAATTCCCGAGGTCGACCGCGCGGACTGGTTCGACCTGGCGGCAGCGCGCATCAAGCTGGTGAAGGGTCAGGTCCGGTTCCTGGACCTACTGGTCGAACGGATGCAGACGCAGACCCGATGAGGACCGATCCGTCCGGAGTGTCGGTCGGGTCAGGCCTTCCCGGCGAACAGCGGGAGGGAACGGGAGGTGGCTGCGGCCAGTCCGTTGAAGGCCCGGGCCGCCTCGTGCCGCTCCGGGTCGACCGTCCCGTAGGTGGTGGTCCGCTGCACGACTGGGCGTCCCATCGGGCCGGTGATCTCCTCGATGTCCGCGACCGTCTTGTACGAGCCGAACTCGGAGCCGGCCATCCGCGAGATGGTCTCCTCCATCAGGGTGCCGCCGAGATCGTTGGCGCCGCCGCGCAACATGGCCCTGGTGCCATCGCTGCCGAGTTTCACCCAGGAGGTCTGCACGTTGTCGATGGAGCCGTGCAGCATCAACCTGGCCATCGCGTGGACGGCCCGGTTCTCGTCATGGGTGGCGCCGGCCCTGGCCAGTCCGGCCAGGTAGATCGGCGAATTGGTGTGGATGAACGGCAGCGGCACGAACTCGGTGAAACCGCCTGACTCGCCCTGGATCTTGCGGAGCAGGGCCAGGTGCGCGACCCAGTGCTCGGGGGTGTCGACGTGGCCGTACATCATCGTCGAAGACGACGGGATGCCGAGCCGGTGCGCGGTGGTCACCACCTCGATCCAGGCGGCGGTCGGCAGCTTGCCCTTGGTCAGCACCCACCGGACGTCGTCGTCGAGGATCTCAGCTGCGGTACCCGGAATGCTGTCCAGCCCCGCCTCTTTCGCGGCGGTGAGCCATTCGGCGATGGACAGGTTGGCCCGGGTGGCGCCGTTGACCACCTCCATCGGCGAGAAGGCGTGTACGTGCATCTTTGGCACTGCCGTCTTGATCGCCCGAACCAGGTCGAAGTAAGCGGTGCCGGGCAGTTCGGGATCGATGCCGCCCTGCATGCAGACCTCGGTGGCGCCCAGGCCCCAGGCCACCACGGCTCTCTGGGCCACTTCGTCGGTGGACAGCGAATAGGCGTCCGCGTCGGTACGGCGCTGGGCGAAAGCGCAGAAGCGGCAGCCGGTGTAACAGACGTT
Organism: Nakamurella sp.; assembly: GCA_965277305.1. Taxonomy (GTDB): domain Bacteria; phylum Actinomycetota; class Actinomycetes; order Mycobacteriales; family Nakamurellaceae; genus Nakamurella. The sequence goes on from CBDICH010000002.1 coordinate 470,067, forward strand.
GGTGAAGTTGATGTTCCGGTTGACGACGTAGGTCACGTCGTCCCCGTTGACATCCGCCCGCACCGCATCGGCCAACGCACAGACGGCGTCCAACTCGGGGCCGGTGGCCGTCATCAGGGACAGGGCGGCCGCACCGTCCAGCGAGCCGGGGTCGCGCTCGGCAATGCGCAGCGCAGCCAGGACGTCGGACTCGAATGTGCGTGGAGCCCGGATCCGGCTGCGCAGCGACTCCCAGTCGCCGTACACATCCAGGAAATCGGACCGGCGGTCCGACGTGCGGCCGTCGGTGTCGATGGAGGTGGCGAGGTCGGTGCGACCGGACGAGGTGAGTCCGCCCGGGCCCTGCGCCGGGTCCTCCGGCTCCTGCCAGGGGCGTCCGACGGGGATGACGTCGGGTCGGGCGAGTCCGGTGACCGGGTCGGCGAGCGCGTCGACGTGCCCGCGGAGACGCGGGTCCAGCCAGGGCTCGCCCGCCTTGACGAACTCCGGGTAGATGGTCAGTCGCTCGGCGAGAGTGAAGCCGGCTGCGGCGGTGCGAGCCGTCAGGTCGGCGATCTGGGGCCAGGGGCGCTCGGGGTTGACGTGGTCCGGGGTCAACGGGGAAACGCCGCCCCAGTCGTCGATTCCGGCGGCGAGCACGCGCGAGAACTGGTCGTCGATCAGGTTCGGCGGTGCCTGCAACCGGACCGACGGCCCCAACACGAGTCTGGCTACCGCCACGGTGGCCACCAGTTCGTCCATCTCGGCATCGGGGCGGCGGGCCATCGCGGTGTCCGGCTTGGCCCTGAAGTTCTGCACGATGACTTCCTGGATTCCGCGATACGCCCGGGAGGTCCGACGGATGGCGAACAACGACTCGACCCGGTCGGCCAACGTCTCACCGATTCCGATGAGCACGCCCGTGGTGAACGGGATCGACGATCGGCCTGCGTCCTCCAGGACCCGGAGCCGGACCGTGGGATCCTTGTCGGGGGAACCGAAATGGGCTCCGGACCTGTTCTCGAAGATCTCCCGCGAAGTGGTCTCGAGCATCATGCCCATCGACGGCGAGACGGGCTTGAGTCGGGCCATCTCCTGCCAGTCCATGACCCCGGGATTGAGGTGGGGGAGCAGTCCGGTCTCTTCGAGGACCCGGATCGACATGGCGCGGACGTAGTCCAGCGTCGAGTCGTAGCCCGCCTCCTCCAGCCAGGTCCTGGCGGCGTCCCAACGGTCCTCGGGACGGTCGCCGAGAGTGAACAGGGCCTCCTTGCAGCCCAGCAGCCTGCCCGCCTCGGCAATGTCGAGCACCTCGTCGGCAGACAGGAACGGCGCGGGCACCCGACCCGGGGTGGTGGCGAAGGTGCAGTAGTGGCAACGGTCCCGGCACAACCGGGTCAGCGGGATGAACACCTTCTTCGAATACGTGATGACCCCGGGGCGGCCGGCGGAGACCAGGCCCTGGTCCCGAATCCGGGACGCAGACAAGCACAGGTCGTCCAGGTCGGTACCGCGGGCCTGCAGCAAGACGACGGCTTCGGTCTCGTCCAGGGCTACGCCGTCGCGGGCCCGGCGCAGGGCACGTCGCATCGCACTGGGCGACGGAACGGTCGGGATCGGAGTAGCAGTCGGGTAGGGAAGGTCCATCATCGGTGATCCTTTGCGGGGAGTTCTTCGGCTGCAGGTTCTCGCCGAACTCCTCGGCCGACGGCTGGTCGATGTCGACCGCCACCCACTCGTCTGGCGATGCACGACCCGCGTGGGGCCGGACATCGATCGGGCAGTGGTGCTGGACTCGCCTCGCCGGAATCCACCCGGACGGCGCCACTGCTCTGTGCGCCCGAGATTGCTCCCGGCCACCGCTGTCACGATAGCCCCTGGTGTCGGATGCTCGGCCGACCTGGGGTGGCGCGGGCCGACTACGCGTCGGCGCGGTCGCTCTCCCGCCACCACAGCACGGTGCCGAGCAGCAGCAGGGTGATGAGATGGACTCCGGTGCACCACAGGCAGATGGCGTCGACCTTGAAGATCTCGACGTAGACCAGCCACAGCACCATTGCGGTGCCGATCAGCACACCGATCAGTCGCAGGGTGGCCACGTCCTTCGCGAAGCGGGTGGGCGCGCACAACAAAGTCATGGCCAGGAAGAATGCGAGCCCGGCGACGGCCACCGGCACGCCCGCGATCACCGACCATTGGCTGGTGGTCACCTTGAGGCAATCGATGGTGCCGCTGCCCGAACACGCCAGCGTGGTCGAATCCGTGAAGTGCTCGTAGGTCAGGTAACCCGAGACGAGAACGCCGAGCAGGCACAGGATGAAACAGGCCCAGGCCGGCGCCGTCCGGGTCTGCGTCATGCGGGCAGTTTCTGCGAAGTCACGGCGGTCGACGTGCACACCGCGGCGGGCTGATTCTTGGTCATCTGGCACATGATGGCGGTCATCATGTTCGCCGCGCCCAGGACCTGTTGGGCGACGGCGGAGTTCGGATCGTGCAGATCAGCGGCGATCTGGGTCTGGGTGAGTCCCTTGAGCACGTCGGGTTGGTACGACGCGCCCACGGTCACGAACTTGTTCCCGAAATCGACGAACGGGATGCTGCCCTGCGGGTTGTACTGGGTCACCAGCGACTGGTCGGCAGTGGTGATCGTGTCGAGTGCCGTGTACCCGCTGCTGGCGTCACCGGCCACTTTGGGGATGTTCGTGGTCTGCTCGACGCCGGTGAAGGCGAGCAGGCTGCTGGTGTAGGTGGCGCCGTGGAAGGACAGGGTGGCTGTACTCGGGTAGATGTCCAGCGCCGATGACGTCGTCACGCCGAGCTTTGCGAAGGTGCCGAATCGGGACATCGCGGTGACCACCGCCCAGCGCTGGGCTGCGCAGTAGGGGCAGAACTCCGCTCCGACGTAGAGCACCCGTGGTTTGCCGTCGGCGGTGAGTGCCGGGCCGGTGACGGGAGTGGGGGCGGTGACGCCCGTTCCGGTGCCGACGGCGTCGAAGGTGGCGGCCGGAATGGTCGACAGTGATTGCTCGAGCGAGGTTCCGGCGGGCGTTGCCGCAGCGCCGGTGGCAGTCGATGGTGACTGGTTGGCCTTGACGATCACGAAGCCGACGACGATCAGCACCACGACGAGTACCGGGGCCCCGACCATCAGCAACATTCGCCTGCGCCGGTCGCGCTTCTTCTGTGCCTCGCGCAGCTCACGGGCGTGCTCGCGGGCCTGGGCCTGGGTCGCCGATTTCGACTTGCCCTTCGGCGGTCTTCCGGTACCTGCGTTGCTCACCTTGTCCGACACACCCTTAGTTTCGACCGTCGTCGTGGTCTCGTCCAACTCGAGGGCGGCCCAGTGATGTGAACGCAGCCCGGGCCGAGCATGTCGACCTGTGGTGCGAACCTTCTCGGTAGAGGGTGGGAATCGCCCGTGCGAGTCGTCGCTCCGGGTGATCCGGGATGGCTGACCGGTCAACGCATCGGACTCGTCGCAGCCTGGTTCCCGCCGTGACGGGGACCCGCCGAGGCTGCGCTGTTGAACGGACGGCGGGCCCGCCACCGGGGGTCCTGGGTCAACTCCGCGTCACCAGCGACACCAGGCCCCTCTACGTCAGTACCCCGCGTATCCCTCCGGAAACTTTCCGGACTGGTCCGGGGCGTCCAGAACGTAGGCTGAGCAGCATGTTCACCGCACAACACGCTCTGGGAAGTGGCTTCGGGCACGGGTCGACGGCCGCGGAGGTGCTGGCCGGCACAGACCTCGACGGCCGCACGGCCGTCGTCACCGGAGGGTATTCCGGACTCGGATTCGAGACGGTCAAGGCCCTGGCAGGTGCGGGCGCTGCGGTGGTGGTTCCGGCCAGACGGCCCGACGTCGCCCGGCGGATGCTCGACGTGCTCGGGACCGACCTGGTCGAGGTCGACGAACTCGACCTGGGGAATCTGGGATCGGTCCGCGGGTTTGCCGATCGGTTCGTGGCCACCGGAAGAAACATCGACATCCTCGTCAACAACGCCGCCATCATGGCCAGCCCCCTCGAGCGGGTAGGGCCGGGTTGGGAATCCCAGTTCGCCACCAACCATCTCGGACATTTCGTCTTGACCAACCTGCTGTGGCCGGTGATCTCGAGAGCTGGCGATGCCCGGGTGGTGTCGCTGAGTTCGACAGGCCACAAGCTCTCGGACATTCGCTGGGACGACCCGCAGTTCCACGTCGGGTACGACAAGTGGGTCGCCTACGGCCAGGCGAAGACGGCCAACAGCCTGTTCGCCGTCCAGCTGGATGCGCTCGGTGCCGCTGCCGGTGTCCGGGCCTTCGCTGTCCATCCCGGCGGGATCATGACCGAACTGCAGCGCCACCTGCCCCGGGCCGAGATGGTCGCAGCCGGCTGGATGGATGCGGATGGCAACGTCGACGACCGCTTCAAGTCGCCTGCGCAAGGTGCCGCGACCTCGGTATGGGCCGCGACCTCGGCGCGGCTGGCCGGAAAGGGTGGGGTCTACTGCGAGGACTGCGACATCGCCGAGCCGACCGTCGCCGGTTCACCGACCGCGCGGATCGCCGGGGTCGATGCGTACGCGGTCGATCGGGGGTCCGCCGCGCGGCTCTGGTCGCTGTCGGCCGAGCTCACCGGGGTGGACGCGTTCGCCTAGTCAGATCCACTGCCCGATGGCGTAGCCGACCACGGCGGCGCCGAGGCCGGCTGCGACGGTGCCCAGCAGGTTTGCCGCAGCCAACAACCGCGCCCGCCGCTCCAGCAGGCGGACTGTCTCGAAGGACAGCGTGGAGAACGTGGTGAGTGCACCGCAGAGCCCGGTGCCGATCAGGAGGCGTAGGTCGGACCCGGTACCGCTCGCCGCGGCACCGCCGAGGATCGCTCCCGTGAGGATGCCCAGGATCAGGCTTCCGGTGACGTTGACGGTGAGGGTGCCCCAGGGAAACTGGCTGTCGTGCTTGGACTGGACGGCTCGGTCGGTCAGATAGCGCAGCGGAGCGCCGACTGCTGCACCGGCTGCGACGAGGAGGTAGGAGAGCATCAGGTCGCGCTCCGGGTCCGCTCGGGCCGGGTCAACCGGCGGGCGAGGAACGTGCCGCCGGAGACCGCGGCAATCGCGCCCAGGGCCGTCGCGAACAGGTACGCAAGGGCGGTGCCTGCCCGGCCATGGACCAGCAGGGTCTGCAGGTCGACCGCATACGTCGAGAAGGTGGTGAAGCCACCCAGAATTCCGGTGGCGAAGAACGGCCGGATCAGCGGGTTCGGCGCGAGTGCATTGCCGATCAGCACCATCAGGATGCCGATGAGCAGACATCCGACCAGGTTGACGGTCAGAGTGGCGGACGGAAATCCGTCCGTCGATGTGGGCCACCAGCGACCGATCTGGTAGCGGGCCAGCGCGCCGATGACGCCACCCACCGCGATCGCTCCGACGATCGCGGGATGGTGGCCGCGCATCTCGGTTCGCTGGCCGGGAACCGACAGGTCGACATCGGGATCGATCGGACCCCGGCCCCGTTCCGGGTGGGTCGCGTCGGGCTGGGTTTCATCGGGCTGTGGTGCGTTGGGCATGCCGCTCCTACACGTGAAGGCCCAGCCGCATCGGCGGTGGGCGAACTGGTCGTGTAGGGACTGTTGGCGACACCGGATGTTCGTCCGAGCCACGGTTGGTGACGGCGAGCCCCACCGCCGCATGCCGCGAGAAGCCTCGTGACGTGGAGCCGACTCTACCCAACTCGCGCAGGGCCGTCCCACGCACCCGTCCAGGATGGATCAACCGGCACGCCGCCTTGAATGGATCAACTTCGGTTGCAAACAGCGAGGTCTGAGAATTGCTACCGGAGCATTTGGTCGACTTCGGCCGCAGCATGAATACCCTCTCACGCACCGCGCATGCCGCCAGGTCCACTTGGCCGGTGAGGTCTCACGAGCAGGGTCTCACGAGCAGGGTCTGGCCGCACGTCGCGGCTGTTCCGCGACGGCCGCACTCCGGGTAGCCGGAGGTGTTGACCGGACGCACCGGCTCTGCCGTTCGGCGGCCGTTCGGCGCGGCCGACAGGTCCGCGCGGCCGTACGTTCGGCTCTGCGCTGGGAAGTTTCGCGCTGGGAAATCCGGGTTGAGCTCCACGACTAGCATCGGAGGACAAGCTCGGACTGGCCGAGACCATGGTCAGGACGCAGGTCCTGCCAGAGCATGAGGAGTTCTGTCGTGTCCGTCGCCGCACATCCCCCCGCCACCGCGCGCGTGAGGGTCCCGGCGGGTACTACCGCCTCGCAGGCGGTCGGCGCAGCGGGACTTCCGCGTAACGGAGCCAATGCCATCGTCGTGGTGCGTGACGACACCGGTCAACTCCGTGACCTGGCCTGGACTCCGACCGTCGACGCCGAGGTCGACGCCGTCGCCGCCGATACCGAGGACGGCCGATCGGTCATCCGCCACTCGGCCGCGCACGTGCTGGCCCAGGCCGTCCAGCAGCAGTTCCCGGAGGCGAAGCTCGGTATCGGGCCGCCGATCCGCGATGGTTTCTACTACGACTTCGCCGTCGAAAAGCCCTTTACACCGGAGGATCTGGCCGCTCTCGAGAAGCGGATGAAGCAGATCGTGAAGGCCGGTCAGCGTTTCGCCCGCCGCGTCTATCCGTCCGTCGAGGAGGCCCGGATCGAGCTCGCCGACGAGCCGTTCAAGCTGGAACTGGTGGACCTGAAGTCGGCCGACTCGGTCGACAGCACCGAGATCATGGAGCTGGGTGCAGGCGAACTCACCGCCTACGACAACCTGCACGCGCACACCGGCGAGCGGATCTGGGGCGACCTGTGTCGGGGGCCGCACCTGCCGACCACCAAACACATTCCGGCGTTCAAGCTGACCAAGTCGTCGGCGGCCTACTGGCGCGGAGACCAGAAGAATGCCGCCATGCAGCGCATCTACGGGACCGCCTGGGAAGACCAGGCGGCGCTGGATGCGTATCTCGTAGCGCAGGCCGAGGCCGAGCGTCGTGATCATCGTCGACTGGGCAACGAGCTGGACCTGTTCAGCTTCCCCGAGATCCTGGGCTCCGGACTCGCCGTCTTCCACCCCAAGGGCGGGATCATCCGGAATGAACTCGAGCAGTACTCCCGGCTCCGCCACATCGAGGCCGGCTACGAGTTCGTCAATACCCCGCACATCACCAAGAGTCGGCTGTATGAGATCTCGGGACATCTGGATTGGTACAAGGACGGGATGTTCCCGGCCATGCACCTGGACGCCGAGTTCCAGGAAGATCCTGACGGAACCGTGAGCGTGCGCAAGCCCGGCCAGGACTACTACCTGAAGCCGATGAACTGCCCGATGCACAACCTGATCTTCGACGCCCGTGGCCGGTCCTACCGCGAACTTCCGTTGCGGCTGTTCGAGTTCGGCACCGTGTACCGCAACGAACCATCCGGAGTGATCCACGGGCTGACCAGGGCGCGCGGCTTCACCCAGGACGACGCACACATCTACTGCACCCGTGAGCAGATGCGCGACGAACTTGCCAGCCTGCTGCGATTCGTGCTCGATCTGCTCGCCGACTACGGCTTGGACGACTTCTACCTCGAGTTGTCGACCCGGAATCCGGCCAAGTCGATCGGTTCGGAGGAGGTCTGGGAGGAGGCGACCGCAACGCTCGCGGAGGTGGCCACCGCTTCCGGTCTCGAGCTGGTGCCCGATCCCGAGGGGGCAGCGTTCTACGGTCCGAAGATCTCGGTACAGGCCAGGGACGCGATCGGCCGTACCTGGCAGATGTCCACCATCCAGCTGGATTTCATGCTGCCGGAACGGTTCGGACTCGAATACGCGGCCGCGGACGGCAGTCGGCAGCGGCCGGTGATGATCCATCGCGCCCTCTTCGGATCGATCGAGCGATTCTTCGGCGTGCTCACCGAGCACTACGCGGGGGCGTTCCCGGCCTGGTTGTCCCCGGTTCAGGTGGTCGGTATCCCGGTGGCCGACGCGTTCGGCGACCACCTTGCCGCGGTTGCCGTGCTGGCGAAGAAGCAGGGCATCCGGTTCGAAGTCGACCACTCGGACGACCGGATGCAGAAGAAGATCCGCAACCACACCACGGGCAAGGTGCCGTTCATGCTGCTCGCCGGCGCGCAGGACGTGGAAGCCGGCGCCGTGTCCTTCCGTTTCCGCGATGGTTCGCAGATCAATGGCGTGCCGGTCGGTCAGGCCGTCGACGCCATAGCGGACTGGATTGCAAGTCGTCGAAACGTATCGCCCGAGAAGGACATCTTCGCCGGCGCGCTGGAGAAGGTCGGTTGGAAAGAGCTGCAGGTTTCCGGTGACTGATGCGCAGTCGGCCGCTGACGCCGTGCAGCTCGAGCACCAGGACGGGGTCGGCGTGCCCGATCGATGGGCCCGACTCTGGACGCCGCACCGGATGGCGTATGTCACAGCCGGCGGGACGGATTCGGACAGCAGCGGGCCGAACTGTCCCTTCTGCCGAATACCGATGCTGGACGATGAATCCGGCCTGATCGTGGCCAGGGGGGAACTCGTCTACGCGGTACTCAACCTCTTTCCCTACAACCCCGGCCACCTGATGGTGGTGCCCTACCGTCACGTCCCCGACTACACGGAGCTGACGGCCGACGAGATGGTCGAGTTGGGTGAATTCACGAGTCGGGCGATGACGGTGCTGCGCAAGGTGTCCGGCCCGCACGGTTTCAACATCGGGATGAACGCCGGGGTCTCGGCCGGTGCCGGGATAGCCGCGCACCTGCACCAGCACGTGGTGCCGCGGTGGGGTGGGGATGCCAACTTCATGCCGGTGATCGGCGCGACGAAGGTGCTGCCGCAGCTGCTGGGCGAGACCAGGCAATTGCTCGCGGCAGGCTGGTAGGCGACCGTCGAGCGCCGTACGGGTGGGTCGACGCGCGAGCGCTCGGGCCTGAGCCGTCCGAGGCGTTCGGCTGTGTCCGAACCGGTCCACCGCCGACTATCGTGGGAAACTTGCACTTCCAGAAAACGGCCGCAACACCGCTGATCCGACCGAGGGGACCGACATGCTGAACTCGCTTGCGCGAGGCTCGGTGTCCAAGGTGACCGACCCGATCGGCCGTTCTTTTCTGCGGATGGGTCTGAGTCCTGACGTGGTCACCGTGATCGGTACCGTGGGCGCGGTAGCGGCGTCGATCGCGCTGTTCCCGACGGGGCATCTGTTCTGGGGGACCATGGCGGTCACCCTGTTCGTCTTCTTCGATCTGTTCGACGGGGCGATGGCCAGGGCCCGGGGTCATGGCACCGCCTTCGGGGTGGTGCTCGATGCTTCTTGTGACCGCATCGCCGACGGAGCGCTGTTCGGATCCCTGACGTACTACTGCCTGGTGGTCAAGCACGACAATCCGCTCGGTATCGCCTGCTTGATCATTCTCGTTGCCGGGCAAGTCATCTCGTACGTCAAGGCGCGAGCGGACTCGGTGGATCTGCACATCGGCGGGGCTCTGGCCGAACGCGCCGAACGGAACGTGCTGGGTCTGGTCGGCGCCGGGCTGGCCGGCCTGGGACTGACCCTCGCCCTGCCGATCTGCCTGTGGCTGCTCGCGGCTGCCTGCCTGGTCACGGTGGTCCAACGGCTGGTGCAGGTGCGGAACGCGGCCCGGACTGCAGACGGCACAGAGAACTCCGATACCGCCGGTCCGGGTTCGGCCAGCGGCCTGCACCGGTGAGTGACGGCACGGTCCAGTCGGGGACGGCCGACTCACCTCCAATTCCGTGGGACTCTGCCCGATCGAAGGACACTGCCCGATCGAAGGACTCTGCCGGATCGCAGGACTCTGCCCGATCGTCCGGCAGCACATGGCAATCCCGGAAGTCCGTCGCGTCGGAAAAGTTGGTAGCCGTCGGCTATCAGGCCGCATGGTCGGTGGCCGGTGCACTCCCGGCGGAGGCGGCGTACCGCCTGGCCGACGCGGCGGCAGATCTCGCCCTGTCCAGGCGTGGCCCGGCGGTGATCCAGTACGCCAAGAACCTGCGCCGCGTGCTCGGCGATGGGGCCACTCCGGCAGATCTCTACGGGGTGACCTCTGCCGGACTTCGTTCGTACGCGCGGTACTGGCTCGAGACCTTCCGGCTGCCGTCCATGGACCACGAGGAAGTCGTGGCGAACGCGCGGGCGCAAGCCGTCGGCATGCACCACATCGGCGACGCGATCGGCGCCGGGCGGGGAGTGGTGCTCGTCCTACCGCATTCCGGCAACTGGGACGTCGCGGGCTTGATGCTGGCACGTGACTACGGTTCCTTCACCACGGTGGCCGAGCGATTGAGACCCGAAAGCCTGTACCGGCGCTTCGTCGAGTACCGCGAGTCGCTCGGCATGGAGATCGTGCCGTTGACCGGAGGGGCGACGCCGACGTCTTCGCTGCTCAAGGATCGATTGCGGGCAGGCGGCATGGTGGTCCTGCTGGGCGATCGGGACCTGACGTCCAGTGGTGTGCCGGTGACGTTCTTCGGCGAGCGCACGAGGATGCCGGCCGGTCCGGCCATGCTGGCCGCGCTGACCGGGGCCGACCTGTGCACCGTTCACCTGAGCTTCACCCAGGACGGTACCCAGCGAGGCTGGCGGACGTGCGTCGCTGCGCCGGTCGAGCTGCCCGGTACCCGGCTCGCCGAGCGGGTCCGCGGCGGAACCCAGGCCATCGCAACAGCATTCGAGGGCACGATCGCCGACCGACCGCAGGATTGGCACATGCTGCAGCCGTTGTGGCTGTCCGATCTGCCCGACGGCCACGCGGCGACAGTGGGGGAGCGGTCGTGAGGGTCGGCCTGGTCTGCCCGTATTCGTTCGACATCCCCGGAGGGGTGCAGGGGCACGTGGCCGACCTCGCGCAGACCCTGATCGGCCTCGGCCACCACGTCTCGGTCCTGGCGCCCGGGGATGACGACGGCGACTTCCCGGACTTCGTCGTTCCGGCCGGCCGGAGCGTCGGAATTCCGTACAACGGGTCGGTCGCGCGACTCTCGTTCGGGCCGATGTCCTACACCCGGGTCAGGCGCTGGATGAAGGCGGGCAACTTCGACGTGCTGCACCTGCACGAGCCGGTTGCGCCGAGTCTTTCGATGCTGGCGCTCATGGTTGCGGACGGTCCGATCGTCGCGACCTTCCACACGGCCAACCCGCGATCGCGGATGCTGGCCACCTTCCAGGGCATGTTGCAGCCCTTCCTCGAGAAGATCACCGGGCGGATCGCTGTCAGCGAGTTGGCCAGACAGGTGCAGGTCGAGCATCTCGGCGGTAGTGCAGTGGTCATCCCGAACGGGGTCGACGTCGCGCTGTACGCCGGGGCGGAGCCGTTGCCCGGCTATCCGCGGGCCGGCGGCACCATCGGCTTCATCGGACGGTTCGAGGAGCCCCGCAAGGGCATGGCGATCCTGCTCGAAGCGCTGCGCCTGCTGGTGGTCGACCGACCTGGCCTCCAGTTGTTGGTCGCTGGGAGCGGCGACGAAGCGGACCTGCTGGAGCAGGCCGGGGACTTCGCCGACCGGGTGCGCCCGCTCGGGCTGATCTCGACGCAGGACAAGGCTTCGTTGCTGCACTCGGTCGACCTCTACTGCGCTCCCAACACCGGCGGTGAGAGCTTCGGCATGATCCTGACCGAGGCGATGAGCGCGGGCTGCCCGGTCGTCGCCAGCGATCTCGACGCGTTCTCGCGAGTTCTCGACGGCGGCTCCGCCGGGGTGTTGAGCCCGGTGGCCGATGCGCCGGCGTTGGCTGCCGCGATCGGCCGGCTGCTGGACGACCCCGGGAAGCGCGCCGAGGTGACAGCCCAGGCGAAGAAGGCCGTGGCTGGCTACGACTGGCCGGTGGTGGCGGCCAAGATCGTCAAGGTCTACGAAACCGTCATCGCAGCCGATCCCCGATCGGTGGTCGCTGCCGACTGACGACCCGGTCGGTCGAGCGGCCAACCCCATCGGTCGGTGGCTCGCTGGACCGCCGGATGTCCACCAGGTCACCATCGACACTGCGCGGCAGTCACCACCGACACTGGACCGCACTGAATTCGACACTGGACCGACCGAATTGAACCACCGCCTTGCACCGCATCCGGCTCGTCGTCAGGAAAGGGGTTGCCGCAGCGATGACAACTGTCCTTGTCGTCGTGCTCCTGGTCGTGCTGCTGCTGGCCGCACTCCGACTGTGGCTGACCGCGAACCGGCTCGACCGACTACACGTCCGGACCGAGGCGGCGTGGGCCGCCTTGGAGGGTGCGCTCTCGCGCCGCATCGTGGCGACCAGAGCAGCCGCGGCGGCCGGTGCGTTCTCCGGCCCGGACGGAGCCCGGTTGCGTCAGCTCACCCGGCAGGCAGATAGGGCCGACCGGGCTCATCGTGCCGACGCCGAGAACGACCTGTCGCGGGCTCTGGCCACCCAACCGCCGGTGGTTGAGCCCGAGCTCGCGGCCGAACTGCTGGATGCGGGCGAGCGGGTGGCGCTGGCCCGGAGCTTCTACAACGACGCGGTCCGCGACACGCGTGCGCTGCGGGCGGTGTGGTTCACCCGGCTCTTCCGGCTCGCCGGTCGGGCGGCGCTTCCCGACTATTTCGAGATCGTGGATCAGACCGGAGCCGGGCCTGGGCCCCGGATAGCTGCCCGACTGATCTTGCTGGACGACCACCAGCGCGTCCTTCTCTTCTCCGGTGACGACCCGCACGGTGCCCGGGTCTGGTTCCCGACCGGCGGTGGGGTCGAGCCGGGGGAGGACCTTCGCGCAGCCGCGGTCCGGGAGCTGTTCGAGGAGACCGGCCTGCGGTTGGCCCCCACCGACCTCATCGGTCCGATGTGGCGACGATCGGCGAGTTTCGTGTTCACGGGCGTGAACTACGAGCAGACCGAGTTCTATTTCGTGGCAGGCGCTCCGGCCGGCTTCCAGGTCGACGTCAGCGGGTTCACCCCGCTCGAGAGGGGCAGCTTGACCGGCCATCGGTGGTTTTCCGGCGACGACCTGCTCCACGCGTCCGACACGGTGTTCCCGGTCGAATTGGCGCATCGGCTCGGCGAGGCCGAGCAGATGCTCGTCGCCGGTCGGCCGGTCTCCGGCGTACTCGACATCGACTGACCTGGACCCGGCGGTCGTAGGTCCGGCAGGCCCGCCGAGCTCAGTGCTGCGAACGAAGATCTTGCCGGGCTGGACCCAGGGGCTCGGCGGTGCTGCGGAGACTCTGCAGTGTTGCCGGCGAGATCGATCGTCCCAGACCAATGCCGTCAAATGCGACAGAAGTTTGTTCGCGCGCGGCGGGTCTCACACTCCCCACACGCACGACCCCCTTACGGTGAGGCATGCGTTCCGCCCGAATGATTGCCGCGCTTGCGGTTCCGGTTCTCGTCCTGGCAGCCTGCTCCTCGTCGAAGCAGGCCGTCACCACCCCGTCGACGACGGCGGTGTCGAGCGCCGCGGTGGCCAGTAGTCCGGCGGCGCTGTCCCCGACGCCGACGCCCACCCCGAAAACGACGCCGGCACCGAAGCCCGTGGTCACCCCGAAACCGGCAGTCAAGCCTGAACCCGGGCCCGCCGATCCGTTGACCGGCGGCAAGCTCAGCACCAATCCGGTCATCGCGGTCAAGATCGACAACACCTACTTTGCGGTGCCGCAGTTCGGCGTGTCCGACGCAGATATCGTCTTCGTCGAGCAGGTCGAAGGCGGACTGACGCGTCTGATCGCGATCTTCCACAGCACCTTGCCGACCGAGGTCGGCCCCGTCCGCAGTGTGCGTACGACCGACGCCGAACTGCTTCCGGTGTTCGGCAAACCCGCGTTGGTGTTTTCCGGCGGTGCGGCAGGGCCGCTGGCCAACCTGGCCGCGACCTCGATCGTCGATACATCCCCATACGGTGATGCCTACTTCCGGTCCGATGCCGCCTCCGGTACCTACAACCTGCACGCCGACCTGACGAAGATCAGGGCCGATGTGAAGGGTCTGCTGCCGGCCAAGAACATCGGTCTGCATTTCGCGGCGAATTCGCCGGCGGCGCTCGCCGGAAAGCGCGTGACGTCGTTGAATGTCGTCATGCAGGCGGGCGAGACCGACTTCGTCTACACCGGCGGTCACTACGTCCGGATGCGTGACGGCTCTCCGGTTTCCGATTACCAGGGCAAGATCGAGGCCGCAGACAACGTGCTCGTGCAGAACATCAAGGACGAACCGGACGGCAACTTCGACTCGGTGGGTTCGCCCTCCTACCTGAGCAAGACGGTGGGCTCCGGAACCGTGACGCTCTATCGCGACGGTCATGCCGTGACCGGCACCTGGCAGCGGACCACACCGGGCAGCAGCTTCACCTACCTGGACTCCGCCGGCAAGCCGCTGCTGTTCAAGCCCGGGAAGACCTGGATCACCCTTGCTCCGCAGAACGCGCAGGTGACTGCGAACTGACCCCGGTAGTGAGCCCCGGCCGGTCAGCCTCACTACTTCCGGTTGGCCGCGGACGCGATCCGGCCGGAGCCGAGAATCGAAATCTCAGGCCAGCCAGCCAGGCATGTGCGAAGGTCGCGCACGAGCCGCCCGATCGGCGATGGAAGCCAGGCGGCGTACGCCGCTGATCAGTTTCTCCGGCGGCTGCGTGAACGGAAGCCGGAGGTAGGACTCCATGGTGCCGTCCGGCCCGAACCTCGGGCCCGGAGCGATCCGCACGCCGACGGTAGGCGCAAGTCGGGCCAACTCGGAGGCAAAAGGGCCGGGCAACGCCACCCATAGACTCGCCCCGCCGGCCGGCCGGCGCACGCGCCAGTCCGGCAGTTCGGCGGCCAGCGTCGCGGTCAGCACGGCGGCGCCGTCGGCCAGTCGCCGACGCTGCAGGTCGAACGCCAACTCAGGATCGGCCAGGAAATGGCCTGCGATCAACTGATCGACCACCGGGCCGGCCATGTCACCCAACGCTCGCGCGGTGGCCAGTCGGTTGATCAGCGCCGGGGCCGCCCGGATCCAGCCGATCCTGAGTCCGCCCCAGACCGACTTCGACAGCGACCCCAGTGACAGCACGCGCAGCCCGGTGACGTCCAACGCCGACATTCTCGGCGGCAGCGCGGGGGAGTCCGGGAACGGCACATCCCGGAACGATTCGTCGATCAGCAACAGCGTGCCGTTGCGTTGCGCCGCCCGCACGATGCATTCTCTGGTTTCCTGGTCCATCAGGGCGCCGGTCGGGTTCTGGAAGTCGGGTATCAGGTAGGCGAGGCTGGGCGCGGTCTGCCGCATCGCAGTACACATCAGGTCCGCATCCCAGGCGGGATCCAGAGGGCCAGAGCCCGGGTCGCCGCCGGCGATGTCCGGGCCGGGCAGGCCGATCGGCCCGGGCACCCGACTGGCCGCTCTGATCGCGTCCAGGGCGACCGGATAGGTCGGGCATTCGATCATCACCCGGTCACCGGGTGACGAAAGTTCCTGCAGCGCCAGAACAAAGGCGTGCTGCGCACCGCTGGTGACCAGGATCTGTTCCGGCGTCGTCGGGACGCCGGACGAGCGGTAGTGGTCGGCGATCGCCTGACGAAGTACCGGCAGGCCGAAGGGTGCGTATCCGTCGCCCGCGGCGTAGTCGGGCAGATCCTGCAAGGCCAACAGCCCCGCACGCTGCAGGGCTTCGACCGGGGCGGGCAGCGAAGCCGTGCTCAGATCCACGGCGTCGTCGCCGGTCATGGCTGGAAAGCCAAAGAGGCCGGGGGGTCCCAGCCCCCGGGCATCGGCAGTCGCGCGCGCGCCCGCATCCGGGAGACGCAGTCGACTTCCCGATCCTCGTCGCGACTCGAGCCAGCCCTCGTCGCGCAGCAACGTGTAGGCCGCGGCCACCGTGGTTCGGGACAGCGACATCCCGGCTGCCAGGTCGCGTTCGCTCGGTAGGCCGGACGTGACGGCCAAGCGCCCGTCGAGGACGGCACTCCGGATCCGATGGGCCAGTTGCCGGTAGGCAGGACCGGTTCCGCCTACCGGCTCGACGCCGAGGCGACGGGCCAGTGTGGCCGCCGAGATGCGGGGACTGGACTCGCTCATAGATGCCACTTTCCGGCAATTGGCTATGGATGTCCAGGCCAGTTGACGAAATGATCGTCCTGTGTCCTCGTCTCCTCATGTCATCCGCCGCCGTGGCCCGCTGTCCCTGCTCACGCCGATCCCACCGGATCGGCGGGTCCGTCGATTCAGCCAGTTGATCATCGGGCTGCTGCTCTACGGCTTCACCATGGGACTGATGGTCCGCGCCGTACTGGGCCTCGACCCGTGGGACGTCTTCCACCAGGGCCTGACCAAGCTGCTCGGCCATTGGATCGACATCTCCTATGGCACAGTCATCACGGCCATGTCCGTGCTGGTGCTGTTGGCGTGGATCCCGCTACGCCAGCGCCCCGGCATCGGCACCGTCCTGAACACGCTCATGATCGGCTGGACCACCGACGCGACCTTGCGGCTGGTCCCGCAGACCGACAACCTCACCGTCCGGATCACATATCTCGTCGTCGCGGTGATCGGCAATGCGGTGGCGGGCGGGCTCTACATCGGTGCCGGGCTGGGCCCCGGCCCGCGGGACGGGCTGATGACCGGGTTGGTCGCCAAGGGGGTCGGCTCGGTCCGGGTGGTCCGGACCTCCATCGAGCTGTCGGTCCTGGGTATCGGTGCGCTGCTGGGCGGGAAGATCGGCGTGGGGACGGTCATCTACGCCTTCGCGATCGGTCCGCTGCTGCACATCCTGCTGCCGCGCCTACGGGTGCGATCCGGCGCCACCCCCACCGGTCCCACCGCGGGGGCGGGTGACCGGCCCGCGAGTGATCTCGAAACCGCCGACGTCGTCGAACTCGAAGGCGGCCTGCCGTTCGCCACGGACGAGGGCCGATAGCCGATAGCCTACGAAGGATGAACACCTTCCTGTTGACCTTGCACGTCGTCGCGGCCGTTTTCATCGTCGGCCCGATGGCGATCCTGCCGCAGACTGCACTTCGAGCCATCCGTGCCGGTCAGGGGGGCATGGTCGAGGTTCTCGCCCGATCGACGATGATCTTCACGCTCATCTCGCTGGTGGTCGCCGTCCTGGGCTTCGGGGCGCTCGGCACCGCACCGAAGAAGGACGGATTGACCATCACCACACCGTGGTTGCTCAGTGCGCTGGCCGCCTATCTCGTGGCGTTCGCGGTCAGCATGTTCGTGGTGGTGCCAGCACTGCGTGGCGCGGCGGACCACCTGCAGGCGTCGGCCGTGACGGCCAGCGGGACGGCGGGTGGCACGGTCGCGGGTGGCACGGTGGCGGGTGGCACGGTGGCGGGTGGCACGGCGGCGGGTGGCACCGGGGCTCGGACCGCAGACTACCGACGCATCGCGATCGGCTCCGGGGTGGTGTCCCTACTCCTGGTGGTCGTCACGGTGCTCATGGTGTGGAAGCCCTGACGGTGCTCATGGTGTGGAAGTCCTGACGGTGCTCGCCGGGGGCAGCCCAGACCGACGGGAAAGGCCGGGGACCGCGCGGATTGCCCGGTCCGGGCCGTGCTGGACGTAGGATTTCGGGGTTCGGTGCAGCGAGTGTGATTCCGCGGCCGACGGCCATGATCAACACACCGGCGATCGATGTCGTTCGCCCGTACCGATGCGCAAGGGGTACTTCGCAGATGAGCGGCCATTCCAAATGGGCGACCACCAAGCACCAGAAGGCGGCCAAGGACGCCAAACGGAGCAAGGCGTTCGCGAAGCTGATCAAGAACATCGAGGTTGCGGCCCGGATGGGCGGCGGCGACCCGGACGGCAACCCGACTCTGTTCGATGCCATCCAGAAGGCCAAGAAGACCTCGGTTCCGATCGACAACATCAACCGCGCGGTGAAGCGTGGGTCCGGCGCCGAAGCTGGTGGTGCGGTCTACCTGTCCACCACCTACGAGGGCTACGGACCCAACGGCGTCGCGATGATGATCGAGTGCCTGACCGACAACAAGAATCGCGCGGCAAGTGAGGTTCGGGTCGCCGTGACCCGCAACGGTGGCAACATGGCCGATCCGGGTTCGGTGGCATACCTGTTCAGCCGCAAGGGATTGGTCGTCGTGCCCAAGGCCGGCGACCTGAGCGAGGACGACCTCCTCCTGGCGGTGCTGGACGCCGGCGCCGAGGAGGTCTCGGACTCGGGCGACGTCTTCGAGATCATCTCCGAGGCGACCGACCTGGTAGCGGTGCGGACGGCGGTGCAGGATGCGGGCATGGAGTACGACTCCGCCGACCCGACCTTCATCCCCTCGCTCAACGTCCCGCTCGATGCCGAGGGTGCGCGCAAGTTCATGAAGCTGATCGACGCCATCGAGGACCTGGACGACGTCCAGAACGTCTACAGCAACGCCGACATCTCGGACGAGGTACTGGCGGAGCTGGAAGAGGAGTAGTCGGCCGGCCCGGCCCCGCCCTCCGTCGTGCTGATCAGCGCCGGGGAAGTTGATCAGTCCGGCGGGCGGCTCTGGCATCGGCGTGGCGGTCACGGGTGGGGGCGGGTGTGCCGGGTACCGTTCCTCGGACAAGTGTTCGGTCGACTCGCGGCGCCCCGCCGAAGGACTGTCCGATCCGAAAGGTGTGACAGGTGCGAGTGCTCGGCGTCGATCCCGGACTGACCAGATGCGGGGTTGGTGTGGTCGACGGGGGACCGGGGAAAAGGCCGACGCTGGTCGAAGTGCTCGTGGTCCGAACACCGGCGGATGACGACATCGCGCTCCGCCTGCTGGCCGTCGCGGTGCGGATCGAGGCGATGATGGACCTGCACAAGCCGGACACGGTCGCGATCGAGCGAGTCTTCAGCCAGTCCAACGTCGGGACGGTGATGGGTACGGCGCAGGCGGCCGGAGTGGTGGCACTGGCGGCCGCCCGGCGCGGGATTCCCGTGGCCTGGCACACCCCGAGCGAGGTCAAGGCTGCCGTCTCCGGCAATGGCAACGCCGACAAGGCGCAGGTCACGGCCATGGTGACCAGGCTGCTGAGATTGGATGCCGCACCCAGACCAGCCGATGCGGCAGATGCATTGGCGCTGGCCATCTGTCACCTCTGGCGATCTCCGATGCAGGCCAAGGTCGCCGCGGCGCTGGCCCGTCCGGCGTATCTGCGCACCGCGACCGGAAGGACGGGTTCATGATTGCCTCCGTGCGCGGGACGGTCACGGCCATCACGCTCGACCACGCCGTCATCGAGGTGGGTGGCGTCGGCCTCGCCATCCGTACCACGCCGTCGACACTGGCCGGTCTGCGTCGCGGTGAGCAGGCCCGGCTGTCGACGACCCTGGTGGTGCGCGAGGACTCGCTGACCCTGTTCGGCTTTGCCTCCGACGAGGCGAAGGAGCTGTTCGAGCTGGTGCAGTCGGTATCGGGTGTCGGGCCGAAGATCGCCCTGGCGCTCATCGCCGTGCTGGAACCGGACGAGCTGCGCCGGGCCCTCGCGTCCGGCGACTACGCCACCTTGACCCGTGCGCCGGGCATCGGTCGGAAGGGCGCGGAGCGGCTCGTGCTGGAACTCCGGGACAAGGTCGGGATCGTGAACTCGGCCGGTCCGTCCAATGGCCCGGTGGCGCAGGCCGCGTGGCGCCCCAAACTCTCCGACGCGCTGGTCGGTCTGGGCTTCACCGTGAAGCAGGCCGACGACGCGATCGCGACGCTGGCCACCGACACCGACGATCCTGCGGTGACCAACGGCGATGTGGGCCTGTTGCTGCGGCGGGCGTTGGGTCTGCTGGGACGGCACCGATGAGCACTGACGACGCGGCCCGGATGGGGCAGCGCCGATGAGCACGCCGGAACCCTCGGAGACCCAGCTCGATCCTGCTCAGCTGCCCGGCGATGCGGAGATCGAGGCCTCGCTCCGACCGCGCACGCTCTCCGAATTCGTCGGGCAGGTGCGGGTGCGGGAACAGTTGGAACTGGTGCTGTCCGCGGCCAAGCTGCGCGGCGCGGTGCCCGATCACATCCTTCTCGCCGGACCGCCCGGTCTGGGCAAGACATCGTTGGCGATGATCATCGCCGCGGAATTGGGTGCCGCCATCCGGCTGACGTCCGGCCCGGCCCTCGAAAGGGCCGGCGACCTGGCCGCGATGCTGTCGAACCTGGTCGAGGGTGACGTGCTCTTCATCGACGAGATCCATCGCATCGCCAGGCCGGCGGAGGAGATGCTGTATCTGGCGATGGAGGACTTCCGGGTCGACGTCATGGTGGGCAAGGGACCCGGGGCGACCTCGATCCCGTTGGACATCGCCCCGTTCACGCTTGTCGGAGCCACCACGAGATCCGGACAGCTGACCTCTCCGCTGCGCGACCGTTTCGGTTTCACCGCGCACATGGAATTCTATTCGCCTGCCGAACTACTGCGGGTGATTTCCCGGAGCGCCGGGATACTTGGTATCGAGCTGCCGGCCGATGCGGGTGCGGAGATCGCGAAACGCTCCCGCGGTACACCACGGATCGCCAACCGGTTGTTGCGTCGGGTGCGGGATTTCGCCCAGGTCAGAGCGGGTGGCGTAGCCAATCTCCACGTCGCCAGGGCCGCCTTGAAGGTCTACGACGTGGACGAGCTCGGTCTCGACCGACTGGACCGGGCGGTACTCGGTGCGCTGTGCCGATCGTTCGGCGGCGGGCCGGTCGGGCTGACGACGTTGGCAGTAGCGGTGGGAGAGGAGCCGACCACCGTCGAGGAGGTGTGCGAGCCGTTCCTGGTGCGTCTGGGCATGCTGGCCAGGACCCCGCGCGGTCGCATCGCCACCCCGCTGGCCTGGTCACACCTGGGTCTGAAGCCCAAGTCGGACACGGCGTTCACCGGTGTGCTGTTCGACGAGCAGGGCTGAGGGCCGTCCTCGCGCTCGCTGCACTGATGGGCCGGAATCGGGCCCGGACCGGCTCGTGGATGCATCTGGTTGTGACCTACGTCCGGTAGTCTTGCCTCGTCTGTCGCGGGTGCCAGCGGCGAGTGTTCGAATTGCCGCGGGGCTCTGACCCGCAGGAACTTCGAGGGCCCGCCACTCGTTAACCGCGCGTTCGCGAAGATTTCCGCCCGGGTGCCCGAATTTCTCTCGCGCCCGGCCGGTATCGAAATCGTAGTACCCGGCCTGCTGCCCGCTCGCGGGTGGACGTCGGCCCGTTCAGCGGCACCGCAACAGCAGCGGCACCGCAATAGCAGTAGCACCGCACGGCAGCAGCACGTCACACCCAAGGCGCCGGCCGGACCGGCCGGTCGCCACGGCAATCTCTTCGAGGAGAAGCATGCAGAACTTCGCACTCTTGATCCTGATGTTCGGTGCGGTCGGCGTGATGATGGTGATGGGATCGCGCAACAAGAAGAAGCAGGCGATCAAGGCGCAGGAACTGCAGGCCCAGATCGTTCCGGGCACCAGAGTGATGACGACGTCCGGCCTGCACGCGACCGTCAGTGATATCTCGGAAGACACCATCGAGCTGGAGATCGCTCCTGGCGTCTACACGACCTGGATCCGTGCCGCTGTCCGCGAGGTCGTCGCGGTTCCCGAAGAAGACGTCTACGACGACGCCGACTACGAAGAGGCCGAGTACACCGACGAGGAGTACAACGAGCTCTCCGGCCAGGACGCCATCG
This sequence comes from Nakamurella sp., assembly GCA_965277305.1. GTDB lineage: Bacteria > Actinomycetota > Actinomycetes > Mycobacteriales > Nakamurellaceae > Nakamurella. The sequence goes on from CBDICH010000002.1 coordinate 491,596, forward strand.
AGCCCATCCACGACGATCACCCGTCGCTGGACGAGCATCCGTCGTTGGAGAAGCGAACCAACGACGTCGGCTAGGCTGGCCGATCGCGCCGGTCTCCCTGCGGAGGGCCGGCTGAACGCTTGGGCGCAATCGCCCAGGCGTCTTGACGACTTCCGGCGTGCGCGCCGATGGTCGGTTGAACGCAATGAGGAGATAGGCGCGACGTGGCAAGCCCTGCTGGTCAGTTCCGACCCTGGCGGTTGATCATCGCCTATGGCATTTTGACGGCGATTCTCTACGGTCTCGTTTTCTTCACCGAGGGGTCGAATACTCCAAAGCTCGGTATCGACCTGCAGGGCGGGACGCAGATCACCCTCACGGCCGAGACGCTCGACGGGAAGGCGCCTTCGGCGTCGTCGATGAAGCAGGCTCAGCAGATCATGACGCGGCGCGTCAACGGGTCGGGTGTCGTCGGCGCCCAGGTGCAGATCGACGGATCGAATCACCTCATCGTGACCGTGCCCGGCAATGACGAGCTGACCGGCCTGACCGCCCCGGCCCGGCTGAACATCCGTCCGCAGCTGGCCACGGGGTATGACTACGACGTGGTCAACGCAGTGACGACCGCCACCAGCGGCGCGCCTTCCGCGAGCGGAGCCGCCACGTCGGGGGCCGCCGCGTCGGGCGCCGCCGGCTCGGGTGCGGCCACTGCGCGCGCCACCGCGCCAGGCGCAGTCGTCGGACCGGCGACCACCACCGCCGCGCCGACCAAGAGTGCGGCCGGAGCATCGGCGCAGGGCCTCCGGGCCGCTGCCGCCGCCACCACTCCCGCGCCCACCCCGGTAGCGATCAAGGCGACCACGGCGGCGAAGGCCACTACCCCGGCCACGACAGCCCCCGCCACGACAGCGAAGGCGGCCGCGACCACCAAGCCCGCGTCGGACAGTGCTGCGGCAGCTGTGTCCGGCGCTGCGGCATCGACCGCCCCGGCGTCCAGTGCGGCTGCTCCGGCCAAGGCGACCTGGCCGATCGCCGGCAGCGACAAGTTGAACCCGAACCAGCCGGCCGCGACCACCGCCGCGGGCTGGGCGGCCTGGGTGACCGCCGCAGAGGCAGCGGTCAAGGCCAATACCATCAGCTGCGCCGACATCACCAAGACCGAGGGCCTGGACGTCGCGGACCGGCCGCTGCTGGCCTGCGGTAGCGATGCCGATCCGACGCTGAAGGCCTCGACCTTCGTGCTGGACCAGACGCTCATCCCCGGCGACCAGATCTCCGGTGCCAGCGCCGGCCTCGACCAGTCGGGCACCGGTGGCTGGGTCATCAACGTGACCTTCGACAGCGCCGGCTACAAGACGTGGTCGACCTACACGGCCAACAACGTCGGCACCCAGACGGCGTTCACCCTCGACGGCGCCGTCATCTCGTCGCCGTCGATCAGCGGGCCGATCAACACCGTCACCACGCTGATCACCGGCAGCTTCACCCAGACCAGCGCCACCGCCCTGGCCAACTCGCTCAACTTCGGCGCGCTGCCGCTCAACTTCACGCAGGGCACCGCCACCACCATCAGCGCGCAACTCGGCTCCCAGTACCTGCAGGCCGGCCTGATCGCCGGCGGCATCGGTCTGCTGCTGGTCGTCATCTACTGCCTGATCTACTACCGACTGCTCGGCCTGATCACCATCGGATCGCTCATCCTGTCCGGCAGCCTCGTCTATGCCGTCATGGTGCTGCTCGGTCGCTGGATCGGACTGAGTCTGGACCTGGCCGGCGTCGCGGGTCTGATCGTGGCGATCGGTATCACCGCTGACTCGTTCGTCATCTATTTCGAGCGGTTGAAGGACGAGGTCAGGGAGGGCAGAAGCTTCAGATCGGCGGTTCCCCGAGGTTGGGAGCGCGCGAAACGGACGATCCTGTCCGCGGATGCCGTCTCGTTCCTGTCGGCCGTCATCCTGTATCTCGTCGCCATCGGCGACGTGAAGGGCTTTGCCTTCACCCTCGGCCTGTCCACCGTGCTCGACCTGGTCGTCGTCTTCATGGTCACCCACCCACTCGTCGCGATCGCGTCCGGCACCAAGCTCTTCAACTCACCGCGCTTCTCCGGGCTCGGTGCGGTTGCCGCCGCCGGCGTCCGGCAGCGCGCCGCGACCGCGCGACTCACCGCGAAGGAGGCCTGAGATGTCGACCGACACCAGCGCACCCGTCAGTCATGAAGAACTGGTCAGGCTGAACAAGTCCATCCACACCGGGAGTTTCATCTCCCGGCTCACCACGGGTACCGGCGCTTTCGACATCATCGGAAAGCGCCGCTACTACTACATGTTCTCCACGTTCTTGGTGGTGGCGTCGATCCTGCTGATCGTGATCCGTGGGTTCAACCTGGGCACCGACTTCGCCGGCGGGACCACGCTGACCTTCGTGCCGGCGGCCGGCGCGGCCAACGTCAGCAATACCAGCGTGACCCAGGTGCTCGACGATGCCCTCGGCCCCGAGACCGTCGAGGCCGTGCAGACCCTGGGCGGCAGCACCATCCAGGTGACCCTCAAGGCGTTGACCGAGCCCCAGGTGGCAGCAGGCAAGGCCGCGATCACCAAGGCCTTCGACCCCACTGGTGGCGTCTCCGGCTCCAACGTCTCCTCGAGCTGGGGAGCGCAGATCTCCCAGCGCGCCATCCTGGCGGTCATCATCTTCCTGATCGCCGTCGGCATCTTCATCTGGATCCGGTACGAGAAACGCGTCGCGGCCGGCGCGGTGATCTCGGTCGTCCACGACCTGCTGGTCACCGCCGGCGTCTACTCGCTGACCGGTTTCGAGGTGACCCCCGCGACGGTGGTCGGGCTCCTGACCATCCTCGGCTTCTCGCTGTACGACACCGTGGTGGTCTACGACAAGGTCCAGGAGAATGCCAAGGGCATGCTGTCCCTGCTGCGGCGGACGTACCCGGAAACGGCCAACCTGGCCGTCAACCAGACCATCATGCGGTCCCTGAACACGTCGCTGATCGCCATCCTGCCGGTGGCCGGTCTGCTGGTCGCGGGTGTGGCCGTACTGGGTGGCGGCACGCTCAAGGATCTCGCACTGGTACTGCTGGTCGGCATGCTGATCGGCGCCTACTCGTCGATCTTCGTCGCCGTGCCGCTCGCGGTGGACCTGAAGATCCGCGAGCCCGCGATCATCGCCCACACGGCACGAGTGCTGGCCAAGCGCAAGCACGACGGCATCATCGTCGACGCCGACGGCGACCAGATCGGTCGGAAGACGCTGACGGGCGAGCCCGTGAAGCCGGTGACGGTCGGTCTCACACCACCATCGGTGACAGGCCTGAAGGCCGGTGCCGCGCCCAAGCCGGGTGTCAAGCCGCAGCGGCCCGGCCGTCCGGCCCGGGTCGCGACGCAACAGGCGGTCGCCGTGCCCAAGGCGACTGTCCCGGCGCCTGTCCCGGTCGAGGAAGCTGTGGTTGTGCCCGAGACGCTCGCCGAGACCGCCTCGCGCGAAGTCGAGGCGAAGGCGATGGCAGCGCCGACGGCCCCGGCCAAGAACGGCCGACCGGCCGGGAAGGCGGCCCGACCGACGGGTAAGCGTGGACGCTGAGCCCACCCGCGAACCGGCCGCCGGCGAGCATGCTGCCGGCGTCGATCAGGTTGTCGACGAACAGCCGCGCGACGCAGGCGTCATCGCGGCGGGGCAGGCCATCGATCGGCTCACCAGGGTCCAGCAGGACTTTCCGGTCGCCGGTGTGCTCTTCCGGGATCTGACCCCGGTTCTCGCCGACGCCAGCAGCCTCCGGCTGATCGGCGCGGCGCTCACGGTGGGGTTCGGGAAGTTCGACCTGGTCGCGGGCATCGAATCGCGGGGTTTCCTCCTCGCGACAGCCGCCGCGATGACGGCAGAGACCGGCGTGCTGGCCATCCGCAAGCCGGGCAAACTGCCGGGAGCGGTGCTGCGTGAGGAATACGCGCTGGAGTACGGCACCGCCAGCCTGGAGCTCAATCCCAGTGACGTGGCCGCCGGCACCAGAGTGCTGATCATCGACGACGTGCTGGCGACAGGCGGTACGGCTGCGGCCGCCTGCCGCCTGGTGCGCGCCGCCGGCGGCGTGGTCGTCGGTGTGGCGGTGGCCGTGGAGCTGGTGGCACTGGCGGGGCGGACCCGGATACCCGACGTCGTCGTGCACACAATTCGGACCTACTGACTGCTGTCGCCGGTCCGCGGGAGAGTCAAGTCACTTCTCGCTGATCGGTCCCACCGGTCGACGCCGGCCGGGAAGGTCGGCTCGAGCCGCGGCGTTATGCTCGGAAGGGTTGGCATCTTCCAGCTCCATGACGTCCGAACGGGGTGGTGATGAGTTCCGAACCGCTCGAAGGTTTCGCGCCCCCGGTCGACCAGGCTTCGGCCGGCGCTCTGCCCCCGATCGCGCCGCCGGACGCGGATGCGCCCACGCCGGCCAAGCCGTCAGGGCCGGAGCCGAAACAGACGGGGTCGAAATCGGTCGCAGCGCCGTCCCTCTCGGTGCCTGGTTCGGACGGGGCTGAGCGTTCCCAGGCGACTGCCGCTGCCGCGGTGCCGCCGCTGGTCGGGGCCGCACCGCTCGTCGCTCTCGCCGAAGCCGAGTCGGACACACCGGCACCCGCCATGTCGGCGACGAGGCGAATGCGCTCCCGGCTGACGCGTCGGATGAGCGGTCAGCGCACTCCGGCCGCCGCCGGCCGGACGGTCCTCGAGCCTTTGTTCGCCGTGCACCGGAATCTGCATCCGAAGGCGGATCTCAAGGTTCTGCAACACGCCTACGAGGTGGCCGAGAACGCTCATCGGGGGCAGTTCCGCAAGTCGGGCGACCCTTACATCACCCACCCATTGGCGGTCGCAACGATTCTCGCCGACCTCGGCATGGACACGACCACCCTGGTGGCGGCCCTGCTGCACGACACGGTCGAGGACACCGACTACAAGCTGGAGGACGTCCGCACCGACTTCTCCGAAGAGGTGGCGCACCTGGTCGACGGCGTCACGAAATTGGACAAGGTGCACTTCGGCGATGCAGCCGAGGCCGAAACCATCCGCAAGATGATCATCGCGATGGCGCAGGACCCGCGCGTACTGGTGATCAAGCTGGCCGACCGGCTGCACAACATGCGCACGATGCGCTTCCTGGCGCCGGACAAGCAGGCCCGCAAAGCCAAGGAGACCTTGGAAGTGCTGGCGCCGCTGGCCCACCGGCTGGGGATGGCCACGATCAAGTGGGAACTGGAGGATCTGGCCTTCGCGATTCTGCATTCCAAGCGTTACGACGAGATCGTCCGACTGGTGGCCGATCGCGCGCCGTCGCGCGATACCTACCTCGCCGCGGTCACCGAAGAACTCAACGCGGAGATGAGTGCGGCCAAAATTCCGGCCGAGGTCGTCGGACGTGGCAAGCACTACTACTCGATCTATCAGAAGATGCAGGTCAGAGGACGCGAGTTCGACGAGATCCATGATCTGGTCGCGGTTCGGATCCTGGTCGGCACGGTGCGGGAGTGCTACGCGGTGATGGGCGTGGTGCATGCCATGTGGGCGCCGATGCCCGGCCGCTTCAAGGACTACATCGCCCAGCCCAGGTACGGCGTGTACCAGTCGTTGCACACCACCGTCATCGGCCCGGAGGGCAAGCCGCTCGAGGTCCAGATCCGCACCTACGACATGCACCACACCGCCGAGTACGGCATCGCCTCGCACTGGCGCTACAAGGAGACCAAGGGCACCCACACCGGCGCCGGCGCCTCCGTCGACGAGATGGCCTGGATGCGGCAACTGCTCGACTGGCAGCGGGAAGCCGGCGACGCCGGGGAGTTCCTCGACAATCTGCGCTACGAGATCGCTTCGAACGACATCTTCGTCTTCACCCCGAAGGGCGATATCCATACGCTGCCCGCAGGTTCGACCGCCGTCGACTTCGCGTACTCGGTCCATACCGAGGTAGGCAATCGATGTATCGGGGCGAAGGTCGACGGTCGCCTGGTGGCGCTGGAACGCACCTTGACCAATGGTCAGATCGTCGAGATCTTCACCTCGAAGGCGGCCGGCGCCGGGCCCAGCCGGGATTGGCTGAGTTTCGTCGTCTCCTCGCGGGCGAAGACCAAGATTCGTCAGCACTTCGCCAAAGAGCGTCGCGAAGAGGCGGTTGATCTGGGTAAGGAGGCGATCACCAAGGCCGCCCGTCGCGAGGGTCTGCCGGTACAGCGGCTGATTTCACACGACGCGCTGTCAGCGGCCGGTCATGACTTGGGCTTCAAGGACATCGCGGCCCTGTACGCGGCGGTCGGCGAGAATCATGTGTCGGCGAAAACTGTTGTCTACAAGGTGGTGTCAATCCTCGGGGGTGCCGAGGAGGCCGGCGATGCCATCGCCGAGCGGTCCGTTCCGTCGGTGGCCCGGCGCCCGCGCCCGACCGCTGACGTGGGTGTCCTGGTCAAGGGCCTGTCGGATATCCAGGTGAAACTCGCGCGATGCTGCACGCCGGTCCCCGGTGACAACATCCTCGGGTTCATCACCAAGGGTGGGGCCGTTTCGGTGCACCGGATCGATTGCACGAACGCGGACGCGCTGCGTGCCGAATCCGCGCGATTGGTCGACGTGACGTGGGACCCGAATTCGGCGTCGGTCTTCCTGGTGACGGTTCAGGTCGAGGCTCTCGACCGCGCCCGGCTGCTGTCGGACATCACCAAGACGCTGGCAGACGAAAAGGTCAACATCCTGTCGGCGAATCTGTCCATGTCGAAAGACAGAATGGCGATCTCGCGTTTCTCTTTCGAAATGGCGGATCCGAAACACCTGGGCCACCTGCTCCGCGCTGTGCGGGGGGTCGAGGGCGTCTACGACGTGTATCGAGTCACCAGCGCCTGACACGCGGACCCGGCCGGCTCCCAGCCCGGCCGTCATGCCGCGGCGTCTTGGTCATGCCGTGACGTCTTGGTCATGCCGTGGTGTCGTCGCCACGGTGCCCACCACACGCGCCCACCCAGCCCTGCCGGTACCGAACCCGCCTTGCCTGCGGCCGGCCCGGAACGGGGGCCGGCCGGGGACAGGACGAGAGTGGGGCGCTACTTGCTGGCTGGTGCGGAGCTGGCCGGCGCGGCCGCGGTCGGGGCGGCTGCCGTCTCGGCGACACCCGCTGACGCGGTCGGCGTCGGGGCGTAGCTGCCGGTGGCGGTCACTGCGTCGGCAGCCACGGTGATCTTGTCGATGACGGCCTTCGCCACCGGCGCGCCGTCCTGGGCGCCGTTCTTGACGCCCTGGGCGGCGATCGCGTCGATGACCCTCATGCCGGCGTCCGAGACCTTGCCGAAAACGGTGTACGCCGGGCTCAGGGTCGAGTCCTTGTAGACGATGAAGAACTGCGAGCCGTTGGTGTTGGCGCCCGAGTTCGCCATGGCGATGGTGCCCTTCGGGTACGTCTTGGTCTTGGTCAGCTCGTCCGCGAACGTGTAGCCGGGGCCGCCGTTGCCGACGCCCGTCGGGTCGCCGCACTGCAGGATGTTCAGTGCCGAGTTACCGGTCAGCCGCCAGCACGGCGAGGAGTCGTAGAAGCCCTGCGAGGCGAGCGAGACGAACGAATTGACCGTGCACGGCGCGGCGGCGCGATCGAGCGTGATGTCGACCGGCTCCCCGTTCATGCTGATCGAGGCGGCGGTGATCCCGGTGTTCGCCGGAGACAGGTTCGTCGGGGGCTTGACATCCTTGGCGGCCTTGCCGGACTTGGTATAGGTGCAGGGCGTCTTCGGGGCCGACGAGCTCGCGGCGGCGCTCGCTGTCGCCGCGCCGGTGTCGCCGGCGGTGCTGGCCGTCTTGTTGCCACTTCGACTGGTGGCGTACCAGATACCGCCGCCCACGACGAGGACCGCGGCCACGACGCCCACCACGATCAGCCGTTGGCGGCGGCCCTTCTCCCGCTCCTGGCGGCGAACGAGTTGTCGCTCAAGCTTCCGCTTGGCTGCTTCGCGTCGCTGCTGGTTGCTGGGCACTGTCGTCCTCCTGCGTGTCTCACTTCAGCCTGAACTACGTGACAGGCCCCGGCCGGTGAGTCTAGGTGACGCCCGCACCCTCCTCGGGCGTAAACCGATGTGAACCGGCTGTGCGTGACGGCTGCCCCGGCCGCCGAGAGGCCCGCCATGTGCCCGGAACGGCCGCGTTAGGGTTGGGGTGTGTTCATCGCAGGGTTTCCGGCCGGATCGTTCCAGGCCAATTGTTACGTCATCGGTGCAGACCGTGGCGGCGACGCGCTCGTCGTCGACCCCGGCGAGGGTGCCGCCGAGCAGCTGCAGGGCGTGCTGGACGAGCACCACATGCGGGCCGTCGCGGTGATGCTCACGCACGGGCATCTCGACCACATGGCGTCGGCGGCACAGGTGGCCGACGAGGCCGGCATTCCCACCTACCTGCACAGCACCGACGACTACATGCTCGACGACCCACTCGCCGGCCTGTCGCCGCAACTGCGCGGCGCGCTGGCCGGCATGGATCTGAGCGGCTTGCGGCCGCAGCAGGTCCTGACGCTCACCGGCGTCGACGACCTGACCGTGGCCGGTCTTCGGGTGAGCGTCGACCACACGCCTGGCCACACCGGCGGCTCGGTCGTGTTCCGGTTCGCCGGTTCGGGCGATCGACCTGAGGTGCTGCTGACCGGGGATACCCTGTTCGCCGGATCGGTCGGGCGCACCGACCTGCCGGGTGGATCCACCGAGGAACTGATGTCATCGATCGCCTCCCGATTGTTGATCAGGAAGGACGAAGCGGTCGTGCTACCCGGCCATGGCCCGAGAACCACCATCGGCGCCGAACGAGCGGGTAACCCGTTCCTGGTGGGCCTCGCCCACGCCTGAGTGCCCCCGATCACGCGCCGGTCGAACCCGTGGTCGGTCGACCTGATCACGGGTCGACCGGATCACCGCAACAGACCCGGACACCGCAACAGACCCGGACCACCGCAACAGACCCGGACCACCGCAACAGAGAAGACGGACGAGAACTGATGGCTGGCAAGACCACGATCAACGCACCGAAGGGCGTGCCCGACTACCTGCCCCCGGCATCGCGCACGTTCACCGCGGTACGGAACAGGCTGATCGCTGCGGCGGACCGGGCCGGATACTCGCCCATCGAGCTGCCGATCTTCGAGGACACCTCGTTGTTCGCCCGTGGCGTCGGCGAATCGACGGACGTCGTCTCGAAGGAGATGTACACGTTCACGGACCGGGGTGACCGCTCCGTGACGCTCCGGCCCGAAGGAACGGCCGGGGTGATGCGGGCGGTGATCGAACACGGGCTCGATCGAGGGTCCCTGCCGGTCAAGCTGGTCTACTCGGGGCCGTTCTTCCGGTACGAACGGCCGCAGGCGGGCCGGTACCGCCAGCTCCAGCAGGTCGGGATCGAGGCGATCGGTTCCGACGATCCGGCGCTGGACGCCGAAGTGATCGCCGTCGGCCACGAGGCGTTCCGCTCGGTCGGTCTGACCGGCTACCGACTCGAGCTGACCTCGCTCGGTGACGCGGTCGATCGTCCGGCCTACCGGGAGAAGTTGCAGGCCTTCCTGCGCGATCTCCCGCTCGACGACACGACCCGGGAGCGGGCGTCGCTCAATCCCTTGCGCGTGCTGGACGACAAGCGGCCCGAGGTGCAGGCGATGTTGGCCGATGCGCCGCTGATGCTCGACCATCTCTCGGCCGACTCGCGGGCGCATTTCGACGAGGTGCTGGCGATCCTCGATCGGCTGGCGGTGCCCTATGTGATCAACCCTCGGATGGTGCGCGGCCTGGACTACTACACCCGGACCACCTTCGAGTTCGTCCACCCCGGCCTCGGCGCGCAGTCGGGCATGGGTGGCGGCGGTCGATATGACGGGCTGATGGCCGAGCTGGGCGGACAACCGTTGTCCGGCATCGGGTTCGGGCTGGGCGTCGATCGCACGGTGTTGGCTGCGGCGGCCGAGGGCATCGCGGTCGGCGACCCGGCCCGCTGTGAGGTCTACGGGGTCCCGCTCGGTGACGCGGCATCGCGGGAACTGGCGGTCGTCGCGGGCCTGCTGCGTGCGGCCGGCGTCCGGGTCGACCGGTCGTACGGCGGCCGCGGGCTCAAGGCCGCGATGCGCTCGGCGGACGCGTCGGGAGCCAGGGTCGCGCTGGTTCTGGGGGACCGCGACCTCGAACAGGGCACCGTGATGGTCAAGGACCTGGTGTCCGGGGAGCAGGAAGCAGTCGCGCTCGACCAGGTCACCGCGGCAGTGACCGCAGTCCTGGGGTAACTTCGCTTGCGCTTCGTTCAAACATATGTTCGAATCATGTCATGAGGTGGGACAGGCAGGAGATCGGCGTCGAGGACGGTGCCGCCCTGCCTGGACTGGGGCGTCTGGCGGGCCTGGTCCGCTCGGTCCGGACGCCTGAGTTCGCCGGGGTCACGTTTCACGAAGTGCAATCGAAGTCCGCACTGAACCGGGTGGCCAGCTCCTCGCCGATGCCGTTTCCCTGGTCCATCAACCCTTATCGCGGCTGCACTCACGGTTGCGTGTACTGCTTCGCGCGGGGCACCCACTCCTACCTCGAATTCGACTCCGGACACGACTTCGACACCCAGATCGTGGTCAAGATCAATGTCGCCGACGTGCTGCGCCGCGAGCTCGGCCGCAAGAGTTGGCAGCGCGAACATGTCGCGATGGGGACCAACACCGATCCCTACCAGCGGGCGGAGGGTCGCTATCGGTTGATGCCCGGGATCATCTCGGCCCTCGCGGACCACAACACCCCGTTCTCGATCCTGACCAAGGGCACCGTGCTGGCGCGAGACCTCCCGTTGCTGGCCGATGCGGGTTCGCGGGTCCCGGTCGGCCTCGGCGTCTCGCTGGCGTTGCTGGAGCCGGACCTGCAGGGCCTGCTCGAGCCTGGCACCCCCAGCCCGAAGGCCCGGCTGGAGCTGATCCGCCGGATCACCGATGCCGGACTCCCGTGTGGGGTCCTGGTAGCCCCGCTGCTGCCCTTTCTCACCGACAGCACGGAACAGCTCCGCGAGTTGGTCGGGCAGCTGGCCGCGGCCGGGGTCACCGGCGTCAGCGCCGTCACGCTGCATCTACGCCCGGGAGCCCGGGAATGGTTCTTCAGCTGGCTGGCTCGTACCCGACCCGATCTCGTGGTCCGGTACGAACGGCTGTACGCGCGCGGAGCCACTGCGTCGGTTGACTACCGCAAGGAGCTCGCACAACGGTTCCGTACCGTGCGGGCGGAATTCGGGTTGGACTCGTCCGACCCGCCGGGCACCCGGGGCATTCCGGGTGACGCCGGCGCGTCCTTTCCGGCCGGCAGCCTGCCGGTCCAGCAGCAGCAGTTGGAACAGCAGACCCTGTTCTAGAGGCTCAGCCTTCCGGCCGACGGACGATCAGCCGGCGTCCGATCAGAGGTCGAATTCGGTGGGGGCGATGCCCACTGCGAAGCACGCCTCCTTCACTGCGGCCCGCTCGTGTTCGTCGAAGTTGCCGTCCGCGCCACCGATGATGATCCCGATCTGGATCACCGCTCTGGCCTGTTCTGGCTTGGACTTGAGCTTGCCGATGGTGGCGATGGCTTCGACCTTGCCGAAGTCGTAGTCGCTGGTCAGCTTGTCGCAGTAGAAGTCGAACTTCTGCTGCAGGTCGGCAGGCGCGAAGATGCCCAGCACGTCGTTGCTCATGATCAGGGAGGCAGTCTTGCGGCGCTCGGTCGGGTCGATCGAGCCGTCGGCCGCTGCGATCAGGGCACAGATGGCCATGCTGCCGGCGGCGAACTCCTTGTTCTTGAACTGCCCCGTCTTCGTCTTCAGCTGGGTGTTCATGTCCTGGGTCTTGGTCTTGAGTGAATCCCAGAATGCCATCGTGCTGCCTCCATGTTCGTGACTGCCGTGTTGGTGAATTGTCCTGCCATCGGCCGACTTCGCCGATGCGAGCAGTGTCGTGAGGTCAACGGCCGGTGACCCGGATCGGTTCCGCTCAAGGCGACCAGGTTGGTAATGCTCGGGTAATGATCTTTCGACGGCAATCACATCGCGAGGCCGGGACTGCCCACGGCCCACTGACAGCGGCGACCGGCGTCAGTAGAACTGGCCGGGCTGCACCACATTGATCAGTGCGTCGCCGGCCAGGAAGCGGCGCAGGTTCTCGGCGAAGAGTTCGGCGATCCGCCGGTCCTCGGCGTCGTTGAGCGCAGCCGTGTGCGGGGAGATGACCACGTTGGGCAGGTCCCAGAGCGGGGAGGCGGCCGGCAACGGTTCGAATGCGACCACGTCCAGATACGCGGATCCGAGGGGACCATCGGTCAGACCGTCGATCAGGGCCGACTCGTCGATCACCGTGCCCCGTCCGACGTTGACGATGACGGCTCCCGGCTTGGTCGCGGCGATCAGCTCGGCGTCGTACAGGCCGGCGGTGGCGTCGGTACCGGGCAGGGTGAAGACGATCGCGTCGGCCCGGCCGACCAGCTCGGGCAGGTCGTCGACAGTGTGGACCTCGTCCACGTGGTCCATCGGCTCGATGGTTCGCTTCACGCCCAGCACGGTGGCGCCGAGGCCCTTGAGCAGTCTGGCGGTCTGCGCGCCGATGCCGCCCAGACCCACCACGAGGACGGTCTGCTCGCCGACCTGCCGCATGGCCCACCGCTCCGGCCACTTCCGGGCCGCCTTGAGCTGCTGCAGCCGTGCCAGATCCTTCGCTCCGGCCAGGACGCCGAAGAGGGCGAACTCGGCGAGGGTGTGGCCGTGGACGCCGGCCGAGGTGGTGAAGACCACCCGGTCCAGTTCCTCGGCGGACAGACCGGCGGCCTGCACCGAGGAGCCGCCGCCGGCAGCCATGGTCTGCACCCAGCGCAGCCGGGGATTGCCGGCGACCGCCTGGGCCAGCAGCTGCGGGTCGACGTCCGGAATGCCGTACAGCACATCGGCTCTGGCCAGCAGTGACTCGAAATCCCGCTGTTGGGCCGGACTTCGGCGGTACCCCGGATCCCCGGAGTGGTCGCCCGGAAAGCGTTGCGGCGGTAATAGGTCGTCGTCGATCAGCAGGCTCACGCACGGATCGACGTCGGTGATCAGGTGACGCAGCTCCGGGGCGAGCGGCGTGGCGAGGACGACGGTCAGGGGATCTCGGGTGGCGGACACAGGCTCGACAATACGAACGCCCTTGGACACCGGGGGGCGCGGGGGACGATCGCCGGGGGGACGAAGAAGCCCGGGTGCACCTTGCGGTGCACCCGGGCCTTTGGTTCAGTGCTCTTCGGTGCTCACCGGATCCGTGGATCCGGCGAGGTCAGCGAGCCGCGCGGTATCCGGCGCGGGCCGGACGCTCGTGGCCGGGACCGGACCGACGCGGGCCGGACGAGGCGCCGCCGGCCTGCGGCGGGCTGGTGTCCAGCTGGATCTTCAGCGACTGTCCGCTGACCTTGGCGTTGGAGATCCGGCCGAAGGCCGCGGGGGAGATGTGGCCACCGATCTCGACCAGCGAGTAGGTGTCGAAGATGTCGATCCGACCCAGATCGCGACCGGTCAGGCCGCCCTCGGCGGTGATCGCACCGACGATGCCGGCCGGACGGACGCCGTGGGCGTGACCGACGGCGACGCGGTACCGGGGACCGGCCGGGACGGCGTCCCGCTTGCGGGGGCGGTCCGGACGGTTGGTCTCGGCGCGCGAGTTGACGAAATCGTCGCGGCTGCCGCGGGAATCCCCGCGACGGGAGGCGTAGTCGCCGCCACGTTCTGGACGCTCGGACGCGAACGACGCAGTGGACTGCTTGGGGGCAACGACACCGTCGTCACCGGCGGCCAGCGCCAGCAGCGTCGCGGCCAGTTCGGCTGCCGTCAGGTCCTGCTGCGACAGGTAGGTCGCCACGGCCTGGCGGTAGTGCTCGAGCCGACCGATGGACAGGCGCGCAGTGGCGTCGTCCAGCACCTTGGCCGCCTTGTGGGCAGCGACGTCGGCCTGGGTCGGCGGGGTGATCTGCTCGAGGGTGGTCTTGGTGTACCGCTCGATCAGTCGCAGCCGGCTCATCTCGCGGGGGGTGAAGAACGTCAGGGCCTCGCCCGACCGGCCGGCCCGACCGGTGCGGCCGATGCGGTGGGTGTAGGACTCCACCTCGCCGGGCGCGTCGAAGTTGACGACCAGGTCGATGCGGTCCACATCAAGGCCGCGCGCGGCCACATCGGTGGCGACCAGGACGTCGAGCTTGCCGGAGCGGAGGCGCTCGATGATGCGCTCGCGTTCCTTCTGCGGGACGTCACCGTTGATGGCCGCGGCAGAGACGCCACGGGCGATCAGCTCGGCGCCGACCTCGTCGCAGGCGCCCTTGGTGCGGACGAACACGATGGTGGCGTCGCCGGCGCTGACCTGCAGGATGCGGGCCAGGGCGTCGACCTTCTCGCGGAAGGGAACCACGGCGTAGGTCTGGCGGATGCTGACCGTGTTACCGGCCTTCTTCGCCACCGTGATGTCGACGGGCTTGTTCATGTGGCGGTTGGCCACGTTGCGGATCGCCGACGGCATGGTCGCCGAGAAGAGCGCCGTCTGGCGGTCCTTCGGGGCATCCTGCAGGATCCGGTCCACGTCTTCGGCGAAGCCCATGCGCAGCATCTCGTCGGCCTCGTCCAGGACGAGGAAACGGATGCCGGTCAGGTCGAGCGTGCCGCGCTCGAGGTGATCGATGATGCGGCCGGGGGTACCGACGACGACCTGGGCGCCGTTCTTCAGTGCCATCTTCTGCGGCAGGAAGCTGGAGCCGCCGTAGACGGGCACCACCGTGAGCCTGGGCATGAACTCCGCGAACGAGCCGATGGCCTCGGCCACCTGCATGGCGAGCTCGCGGGTCGGGGTCAGAACCAGAGCCTGGACCTGACGCAGGGATGGGTCGATGGAGGCCAGCAGCGGAAGGCCGAAGGCCGCCGTCTTGCCGGTGCCGGTCTGTGCGACACCGGTGATGTCGCGGCCGGACAGCAGCGCCGGGATGGCCTGCTCCTGGATCTCGGAGGGGGTGGTGAAGCCGAGCTTCTCGACCGCGCGCAGCAGGGCGTCAGGAAGGTCGAGGTCGGCGAACCCGAACGCGGGTTCTGCGGCTTCTTCGGTCACGGCGGATTCCGTGGCGTCGTCCGAACCGTCGTAGGACAGCTCGTCGAGTTCGCGATCCAGGTCGCCGTCGAGCGTCAGCTCGAGGTCGTTCTCCAGAATCGATTCAGTAGTAGGGGCGTGGGCAGCAACGGGTGCCATGGGGGCCAATCACTTCGAGGCAGGAGCTTCGGGAACCCGCCCGGTTGGCAGGGGTTCCGGTCGCAGCCTTCGAATTTGATGTGACACATCCCAGCGAAACTTCCACCGTCGAGAGCGCGCGACACACTCCAAGAACAAGCCGAGCTTATCAGGTCAGGCGCCGAACCCACCCGGTGAGCTGCCGCACATCGGCTTCGCGGACTCGCCTGCGGACCGGTTCGGCGGGATTTTCGGGTGTCATGTCGAATTCGGGTCGGGTCGCTCGTCTTCACCATCACGGAAGGGGGTAAACCCGCCCCCGGCCCATCGGAAAGCGTCTGGTAGGACGCCTTCCCACCTGAGACGATTCTCCTACAGGCGCGAGTCTCAGGTGGTACCCAGGAAGGGAGTTCGAACCATGCCCAAGTACATGCTCAGCATCGTTGAATCCGAGGCGGCCTACGCCGAGTCGGGAGCCGCCGACTTCGACGCAGTCATGAAGGCCCACAACGACTTCTCGCAGGCGGTCAAGGACGCCGGGGCGTCCGTCGTCTCGGGTGAGGCGTTGCAGCCGACGTCGCCGGCGACCTATCTGCGGGGGACGCGGACCGACAGTGTCTCGGCCATCGACAACCCGCTGCCGGAGGCCAAGGAAGTGGTCGGCGGCTACTACCTCATCGAAGCGGCGGATGACGCACAGGCGCTGGAATTGGCGAAACTCTGCCCCGCCCCGTACGGGTACATCGAATTGCGCCCCATCTGGGAAATCGGCTGATCGTCTCCGATGCCACCGAGGTCGCGGCCGTCGCGGCGCAGGCTCGCCGGGAACTGTCCGGTCGGGTGCTGGCTGCGACGCTGCGTTCTGTCCGCGACCTCGACATCGCCGAGGAGTCGACGGCCGACGCCTTTCTGCTGGCCCTCCAGAGTTGGCCCACCACGGGCATCCCGGCCTCGGTCGAAGCCTGGCTGGTGACCGCGGCCCGGCGCCGGGCGGTGGATCGGATCCGTCGCGCCCAGGTGGCCCGGCGCTCGTTGGTCAGGTTGGCCGGCGGCTGGTCGGGCGTCGCCGGGTCGGCGGACGAGGTCACCGAGGCCGCGCTGGTCGGCGACGACGAGCTGCGGATGGTGGTGCTCTGCTGCGACCCGCGGTTGGCCACCCAGGACCAAGTGGCTCTCACGCTGCGGCTCGCGTGCGGCGTGTCGACGGCGGCCATCGCGGCCGCCCACGGGCTCCAGACGTCGACGATGGCAGCTCGCCTCACCAGGGCCAAGGCGAAGCTGGCCGGTGCCGGTCCGATGCTGGACCTCCCCGACGCCGCGACGGTGGATGTTCGTCTCCCCGCGGTGGCCACGGTCGTGCACCTGGCGTTCACGCTCGGGCATACCGCCGGCGATGGTGTGGGGTTGCGCGACGAGGACCTGGCCGACCGGGCGCAATACCTGGCCGCCGTCCTGCACCGACTGCGGCCGGCTGTGCCCGCGTTCGCCGCTCTGCGGGCCCTCGTCCTGCTCACACAGGCCCGCGCCGCCGGTCGGCTCGACAGCGCCGGCGCGCAGGTCCTGCTGGCCGAAGCCGACCGTAGTACCTGGGACCAGCAGCTGATCGGCCGCGGAGTGGCTCTGCTGGGCCCGGCCATGTCGCAGGCGGCCGGCGACCCGATGGTGCTGCAGGCCGCGATCGCCGCCGAGCATTCCAGAGCGCCGTCATTCGCGGCGACCGACTGGTCGCGCATCGTGACGCTGTACTCGCGGTTGCTGACCGTCGATCCGTCACCGGGTTTCGCGCTGGGACGCAGCATCGCGCTGTCCTACGCCGTGGGGCCGGCCGCCGGACTCGTCGATCTGGACGAGCTGCTTGCGA
Organism: Nakamurella sp.; assembly: GCA_965277305.1. Taxonomy (GTDB): domain Bacteria; phylum Actinomycetota; class Actinomycetes; order Mycobacteriales; family Nakamurellaceae; genus Nakamurella. The sequence continues at coordinate 508,659 of CBDICH010000002.1, forward strand.
CGGGCACGTTGGACCGCTACCCGTATGCCGCCGCCGCGCGGGCAGACATGCTGCGCCGGCTCGGCCGCCCCGACGAGGCGGCGCAGCAGTGGCAGCGGGCGGCCGAGTTGGCCAGGTCCGAGGGTGAACGGGCCTATTTTCTGCAGCGCAGCCGGGTGTCGGACTAGATCGAGAGCTGTTGATGTATCACGGCTATTCGACCGGAGCAGCGCGGTGCTTGTGGTGCAGCACGTGCTCGGCCATCTGTTCGAGACGTTCCGGCCTGGTGGTCGACCCGGGCTTGGCCAGCCAGTTGACGTACTCACGCTGATCTTCTGAGCCCAGGGATTCGAAGGTGGACAACGCTTCTGGGTGCTCGGCGAGCGCGGCAGCCATGTCCTCGGGAACGGCGATGCCTGCGGTAGTGATCATGGTGGTGACTCCTCGCGTCATCGGAAAGGCGTCGTCTCATTGTGCGCCGCCCGCCTGCCGTCTGCCAGCAGGCAGGGCCAGCGGCAGGGGTCAGGTCTGAAATTCCGGTGCCGTACCCGTCAACCTTTCGATGGCGAGTCCGTCAGGATCAGGAGGGCGCCGATCAGGGTCGAGCGCCGGCCAGATCGACGGAGGGGCGGATGTGGTCGCAATCGAGTCCGGTCATGATCTCGAGCACCTGTACCAGAGCAGCTATCACTCGTTGCTGCGGTTGGCGGTGTTGTTGACCGGTGACCGAGGGGCGGCTGAGGACGCCGTCCAGGACGCGTTCGTCGGCTTCTGGCGCCGAGTGGATGCCCTCGACAATCCGGCCGCCGCCAAGGGGTACCTGCGGACCGCGGTGGTCAACAATTCGCGGTCGGTACTGCGGCGTCGGCGCACGGCGACCCGACACCTGAAGGATCTCCATCCGGGTGAGCATCCCGGCGCGGACCAGTCGATCCTGGCCGAGGCGCGGGATCGGGAACTCCGGGTCGCGGTGGCCCAACTGCCCCGGCGGCAGCGCGAAGTCGTGGTGCTCCGCTACTGGTCGGAACTCTCGCTCGCGGAGGTGGCCGAAACTCTCGGGGTGTCGGTCGGCACCGTCAAATCGTCCGCCAGCCGAGCGCTGGATCGCCTGCACCAGAGCCTCGGAGGATCCCGATGAGCGAGTCCATCGAAGAGCAGCTGCGCCGGGTCCTCGCCCAGAGCGCCACCCTGGAGGTACCCGACTCCCTGCCGATCCCGCCGCGTCGGCCGGTCGACGAAATCGCCGGGCGGCGGACACCGAGACGCTGGCTCGCGCCGGCGATCAGCGGGGTGGCGGCCGCCGTGATCGCCGTCGTGGCCACCTTGTTGGTGGTGCACCACGGCTCGCCCACGGACGGGGTCGCCCAGCCCGCGCAGGTGGCGGTGCCGCGGGTGGTGGGTGTGACCCTGGTCCGTGCCGAACGCGAGATCACCGGCGCCGGTTTGACGCTCGGAACCGTGACGTCGATCGAATCCGCGACCGTCCAGAAGGGATTGGTCGTCTCCCAGCAGTCGAGCCCGGGCACGCTGATGGCCCGGGGGGCCCCGGTCGATCTTGCGGTCAGTTCGGGGGTGGGATCCGTGCCCGCCGACCTCGTGACAGTGCCTGATCTCACGACCCTGACTGCCGCGGAAGCGGAAGCTCAGCTCACCGTTCTGCATCTGGTCATGAAGACGGATCGGGTCGCGTCGACGGAGGTCGACAAGAACAAGGTCCTGGGCCAGAACCCGCCCGCGAACCGGTCGCTGAAGTCGGGTGGCACGGTCACCGTCGAGATCGGGAGCGGTCCAAATGTGACCACGGTGCCCACAGGTCTGGTCGGCATGAGCTACGACGGGGCGGTGGCTGCACTCGAGGCGGCCCATCTGACGGCGACCCAGCAGGTCGTCGACGGTACGGCGGCCCTGAATACGGTCGTCGGCGTGACCGGTGGCGAGCCGGGGGCGTCCCTCCAGGAAGGCACGCCGATCGTCCTGCAGACCTCGAACAACCAGCTCTTCGTAGTGCCGAACCTGGCCGATCTCAGCACCGATGATGCGGCTGCCCAGCTCGATGCGCTCGGCTGGACGGGGAGTGCCGACAGCTTCCAGCAGTATTCGTCGCCCTCCACCGACCCCGCACTGATCGGGACGATCGCCCACGGACCGCATGAGGTGCGGAACCCGAACGGGAGCGGGACCGTGTCGAAGCCGGGCCAGGATCCTGCGGCCGGAGCCACCGTGCGCAAGTCCGCCCCGTTCGAAGTGGTCGTCTACGGCAAGAAGCAGATCGCCGTCCCGACCTTCGTACCGGGCGTGACGACGACGGATCAGGCAGTCGGTGCACTGCAGGATCTGGGGGTGACGAACATCAAGGTGATCACCCAGCAGCCGGCCGTTCCTCCGGCGGCGCCACACACCTTCGTCTCGATGACACCGAAAAGCGGGAGTGTGGTCGACTTCGACACCCCGGTCACGGTGACCGTCCGGGGTGATGCGCCCGCCCCGCCGACGACCAGGGCGACGACCACGAAATAGGGCGGGGGCCTGTGCTGGGGCCAGTAGGATCGGTGCGGGCCTGGTCCGAGGTGGATCGGGCCCGAAACCGACCCCTCACCAAAGGATTCGCCTGTGCTTCGCGACCGTCTTGCCGGTTCACTCCGTACCACCGATGCTGCAGTTGGTGCAGACGGCGTTGGTGCAGGCAGTGTCGATGCGCAGAACGGCACGGTCACCCTGGCGGGATGGGTGGCCCGGCGACGGGATCACGGCGGCGTCATCTTCATCGATCTGCGTGACTCGTCCGGCGTCGTCCAGGTGGTGTTTCGAGAAGGTGAGATCCTGGAGCAGGCCCACCGCCTGCGCAGCGAGTACTGCATCCAGGTCACCGGCGTGGTCGAGGTGCGGCCCGAAGGGATGCAGAACGCCGAACTGGCCACTGGGTCGGTCGAGGTCAACGCGAGCCGGCTGACCGTGCTGAGCGAGGCCGCGGCCTTGCCCTTCCAGATCGAGACCGATTCCGAGATCGGCGAGGAAGCCCGGCTCAGGTATCGCTACCTGGACCTGCGCCGCAGCGGCCCGGCAGCCGCCCTCCGGCTGCGTTCGAAGGTCAACAAAGCCGCCCGCACGGTGCTGGACGATCACGATTTCGTGGAGATCGAAACGCCTACGCTCACCAGGTCCACGCCGGAAGGCGCCCGCGATTTCCTCGTGCCGGCCCGCTTGCGCCCTGGTTCCTGGTACGCCCTCCCGCAATCCCCCCAGCTGTTCAAGCAACTGCTGATGGTGGCCGGCATGGAGCGGTACTACCAGATCGCGCGGTGCTACCGCGACGAGGACTTCCGCGCCGACCGCCAGCCGGAATTCACCCAGCTGGACATCGAGATGTCGTTCGTCGACCAGGACGACGTGATCGCGCTGGCCGAGCAGGTCGTCGGGTCGCTGTGGAAGCTGATCGGTCACGACATCACCACGCCCATTCCGCGGATGACGTTCCGGGACGCGATGGACAAGTACGGCTCGGACAAGCCCGACCTTCGCTATCGCGGGGAATTGACGGAGCTGACCGACTACTTCGCCGAGACCCCGTTCCGGGTGTTCCAGGCCCCCTACGTCGGTGCTGTGGTCCAACCGGGTGGCGCAAGCACGCCCCGCCGCGGATTCGACGCCTGGCAGGAATGGGCCAAGCAGCGAGGCGCAAGAGGCCTGGCCTACGTCACCGTCGCCGACGATGGCTCCCTCGGCGGCCCTGTCGCCAAGAACATCTCCGAGACGGAGCGCGACGGTCTCGTCGCTGCGGTCGGAGCCAACCCGGGGGACGCGATCTTCTTCGGAGCAGGCGGGCGTCGAGGCGCGCAGGAGTTGCTGGGTGCGGCCCGGCTGGAGATCGCCCGCCGCGGCGGCCTGATCGACGAGAAGGCCTGGGAGTTCGTCTGGATCGTCGACGCGCCCCTGTTCGAACTGGTCGCGGAATCGGCCGACGACGCGGTCACCGCGGTCGGTGGGGCCAACAGCACGTGGACGGCCGTGCACCACGCGTTCACCTCGCCCAAGCCGGAGTTCCTCGAGACGTTCGACACCGATCCGGGCAGTGCGCTGGCCTATGCCTACGACATCGTCTGCAACGGCAACGAAATCGGCGGCGGGTCCATTCGTATCCATCGCCAGGACATCCAGGAGCGTGTCTTCGCGATCATGGGATTGACCGAGGCCGACGCGCGGGAGAAGTTCGGCTTCCTGCTCGACGCCTTCTCCTTCGGCGCCCCGCCGCATGGCGGGATCGCGTTCGGCTGGGATCGGATCGTCATGCTGCTGGCCGGCGCAGATTCGATCCGCGAGGTGATCGCCTTCCCCAAGTCCGGGGGCGGCTATGACCCGCTGACCGCGGCACCCGCTCCGATCACGGCCGCGCAGCGTCGCGAGGCGGGCGTCGACGCGGTTCCGGCCAAGCCGAAAGCGGACGCGGTGAAAACCGGCTGACCTGAGGAAGCTCTGCGCCCCGCGTGGCTCCGCGCCGCGTGCGGGTGCATGTTCCACGATGGAAACACGTAGTCCATAGAGTTCCCCTCGGCGTCGCAGTCGGCAGTGCCTACCGAGCCCGAGCGGTCGATGGGACACCGTCGGACAGGCGTAGCGGCTCGGACAGGTGTAGCGGCTCCGACAGGTGTAACGGCAGAGAGGAACTTCGTGGGCATCAAGGTCGCGTTGGAACACCGCACCACCTATCATTTCGACCGGCTGGTCACCATCAACCCGCATGTGGTCCGGCTTCGTCCTGCGCCGCACTCCAGGACGAAGATCGAGTCCTATTCATTCAAGGTGACTCCCGAGGACCATTTCCTGAACTGGCAGCAGGACCCGTTCGGCAACTTCCTGGCACGTCTGGTGTTCCCGGAGCGCGCGACCGAGCTGTCCATCACCGTCGGCATCGTCGCCGACCTGCAGGTCTTCAATCCATTCGACTTCTTCATCGAGGACTATGCGGAGCACTACGGCTTCGCCTATCCGGCTGAGCTGGCGGCCGACCTCGAGCCGTACCTGCACCAGGTCGACGAGGGCGCTCCGGGAAGCGGACCGGGTGCGGTCGTCACCGACTGGGTGAAGCAGCTGATCATCGCGCCGAACACCCCGATGATCGATTTCCTGGTGCAGATCAACACTGCGGTGCGGGGTGACGTCGGGTATTCGGTGCGGATGGAGCCCGGGGTGCAAACCCCGGACCACACGCTGACCACCGCGATCGGCTCGTGCCGTGATTCGGCGTGGTTGCTCGTCGCCGTCCTGCGGCAGCTCGGCCTGGCCGCGCGTTTCGTCTCCGGCTACCTGGTGCAGCTGGCCTCCGACGTCGAGTCGTTGGACGGCCCATCGGGGCCCCTCACCGATTTCACCGATCTGCACGCCTGGTGCGAGGTCTACGTCCCCGGGGCCGGCTGGATCGGGCTGGACGCGACCTCGGGTTTGTTCGCCGGTGAGGGACACATCCCCCTCTCGGCCACTCCGCACCCGTCGAGCGCCGCGGCCATCACCGGCAGCACCGGGATCGCCCAGACGACGCTGGAGTATTCGAACCAGGTCATCCGGGTACACGAAGACCCCCGCGTGACGCTGCCGTACTCGCCCGTGCAGTGGTCCGCCATCCAGGAACTCGGAACCAAGGTCGACCAGCGTCTGGTGGCCGGCGACGTCCGGCTCACCATGGGCGGCGAGCCCACCTTCGTCTCGATCGATGATTTCGTCGGCGCGGAGTGGACGGTGGACGCCGACGGGCCGGCCAAGCGGGAGCGGGCCGGTGTGCTGGCCAACCGGCTGGCCGAGATCTACGCCCGCGGCGGCCTGGTGCAACGCAGCCAGGGCAAGTGGTACCCGGGAGAACCCTTGCCGCGCTGGGCCATTGCTCTTTACTGGCGCACCGACGGGGTGCCGCTCTGGCGTCAGCCGGCCTTGCTGGCCGATCCCTGGGCGCTCCCGTCGGACGCCAAGGCGACCGACCCGCTCGCGCCCAGGGCCAAGTGGCCCGCCCCAGTGGCGGGCCAGACCTCGATCGCGGAGAAGTTCGCCGCCGGCGTCGCCGCCAGCTTCGGGCTCCCGGCTTCGCAGGTCCGGCCGGCCTACGAGGACGCGGTTGCGCGACTCGCGCAGCAGGTGCGGCTACCGGCGGGGGCGCCACCGGTCGACATCGATGCCGAGTCGGACAGCCGTGATACCCGGGCCGAGTTGGTCGCTGCGCTCGAGCGCGACGTCGATCAGCCGTCCGCATTCGTGCTGCCGTTGGTCCGCGTCACCCTGCCGCTGACCGACCAGGAGCCGGAGGACCGTTCCGGCGACGTGTGGGGGAGCCCCAACTGGGTCATGCGGCGGGGCCGGATCGTGCTGCTACCCGGGGATTCGCCGGCCGGCCTTCGCCTGCCGTTGGATTCGGTCTCCTGGGTGCCACCGGAGCCCGCGACCGAGCCGGATCCGTTGCACCACAGGCCGCCGCTCGATCCGGCGGCGGCGCGCGCCGTCGTGTTGGACGATCCGGAAGGCCTGCCGACCACCGCGCTGGTGGTCGAGCAGCGTGACGACCACATCTACATCTTCCTGCCCCCGTTCGAGGAGTTGGATCCGTTCGTCGAGCTGATCGCGATCATCGAGGATGTCGCCCGAACTCTCCGGGCGGCGGTGGTCATCGAGGGCTACGGCCCGCCGTCGGACACGCGCCTCACCAGTATGTCGGTGACGCCCGATCCCGGCGTCATCGAAGTCAACGTGCAGCCGACCTCCAGCTGGAACCAGCAGGTCGAGTTGGCCACCACGCTCTACGAGCAGGCACGTCAGACCCGATTGGGCACCGAGACCTTCGCGCTCGACGGATTGCACGGTGGCACCGGCGGGGGAAACCACATCACGCTCGGCGGGATCACCCCGGCCGAATCGCCACTGTTGCGGCGGCCGGATCTACTGGTCTCGCTGGTGACCTACTGGCAGCGCCATCCCAGCCTGTCCTACCTGTTCTCCGGACGTTTCATCGGTCCGACGTCCCCAGGCCCCACGCCTCGACGAGGGCCGACCCGAGGCGTTGTACGAACTCGAGATCGCCTTCTCCGAGATCGAGAGGTTGACCTCCGAGGACGGCACCTCGTCCCCGTGGGGTGATCGACCGCGCGCTGCGTCACCTACTCACCGACCTGACCGGCAACACGCATCGCGCCGAGTTCTGCATCGACAAGCTGTACTCACCGGACTCGGCCCGCGGTCGGCTCGGCCTGCTCGAGCTGCGTGGTTTCGAGATGCCGCCGCACGCGCAGATGTCGTTGGTGCAGGCCCTCCTGGTGCGCTCTCTGGTGGCCCGCTTCTGGGAATCGCCGCTGCGGGCCAGGCTGATCCGACACGGCGAGAATCTGCATGGACGACACCTGTTGCCCCACTTCGTGATCGCCGACATCGCCGCCGTGGCGGCCGATCTCCGCGGAGCACGGCATCGAATTCGCCACCAGTTGGCTGGATCCGTTCTGCGAGTTCCGTTTCCCGCGCATCGGTACTGTCAGCGTCAGTGGGGTCGGGATGGAATTCCGGTCGGCGATCGAACCCTGGAATGTCCTGGGCGAGGAGGCCACGGCCGGCGGGATGGCCAGATACGTCGACTCTTCGGTCGAACGCATGCAGGTGCTGGTCGACGGCGCCGACAGCGGTCGCCACGTGTTGACCTGCAACGGCTATCCCGTGCCGCTGATGGACA
>CBDICH010000003.1:0-1285564 GCA_965277305.1 Nakamurella sp.
GGAACTGGAGCTGCTGCTGGCCGGCCGGATCAAGGAGATGACCGCCGGCGGCACCACCTGCATCGAGACCAAGACGGGCTACGGCCTGACCACCCCCGACGAGGCCCGCTCGGCAGCCATCGCCGCGGCCGGCGGCGTCGACGCCGTGACGTTCCTCGGCGCCCACCTCATTGCACCGGAATTCGCCTCCGACCCCGACAGCTACCTGGACCTGGTGTGCGGTCCCATGCTCGACGCTGTCGCACCCCACGTGCAGTTCATCGACGTCTTCTGCGAGTCGGGTGCCTTCGACGAGGCCCAGACCCGACGGGTACTGTCCGCCGGCGTCCGGAAGGGGCTGGGGCTCAAGGTGCACGGAAACCAGCTGGGGGAGGGCCCGGGCGTCAGCGTCGCGGTGGACAACGGTGCTGTCTCGGTCGACCACTGCACCTATCTGTCGGACCGGGACGTCGATCTGCTGGCGGGCTCCACCACGGTCGCCACCCTGCTGCCGGTGTGCGACCTGTCCACCCGGCAAGCCCCGGCTCCGGGGCGCCGGCTCGCAGACGCCGGGGCCACCATCGCGATCGCCTCCAACTGCAACCCAGGGTCCTGTTACACGCCGTCGATGGCGCTCGCGGTGGCGCTCGCAGTCCTGCAGTGCGGGCTGACAGCGGACGAGGCCGTGTACGCCGCGACCGCGGGTGGGGCAAAGGCTCTGGCGCGCACCGATGTCGGCGTCCTCGCGCCCGGTATGCGCGCGGATCTGCACGTGCTGGACGCGCCCAGTCACGACTACCTCGCGTACCGCGTCGGCCTGCCGATGACCTACGCCGTCTGGCGTGCGGGCGTCCGGGTCAGGTGATGACTGCGGGGCACGATCGGTCGAACAGGTAGGTACAGGTTGTAGAGATCATCGGACCCGTCTGAATAGACCACCTGGTAGTGGGCGGTCACCCACGCGGTGAAACGCGAAGCCAGCGACCCGTGAGCAGCGAGATGGGCAGCGGCCCGCCGGGCCGCTGACTGCGCCGCGGCCCGCCGGGCGGCCGATTGCGCCGCGGCCCGCCGGGCGGCCGATTGTGCTGCGGCCCGCCGGGCGGCCGACTCCGCGGCCGTCCGGCGTGCCGCCGACTCCACCGCGGCCCGCCGGGTGGCCGAGTTCAGGGCGGCCGACTGGGCCGTGCCCGCCCGCTGGCGGGTCGCCTTGGCCGTGACCGAACGAGTCTCGGCTTCGAAGTTGCGCAGGGCGGTCGGACCGGCGCTGCGATGGGTCAGCGGGTGCGCACGTGTCGGCGTCGAAGCGATGGACCGGACGAAGTAGTGGATCTGCCCGGTCAGCACGAGATGTTCCAGCACGGGCAGCGTCGGGAGGGTGTTCCCGCCGTGGTATCCGCCGATGTCGAGAACCGCGCGCCCGGTTTGCAGTTCCAGCTCGGCGGCCTGCCGGCCGCCGAAGACAGCTCCGGCAAACCCTGTCGTCGAACGGTCGGCGGACAGCGCGGCCAGTATTCCGTTCTGGTGGGCGAACAGCATCGGCGGTTCGTGCACCGTCCCGACCTCGGCCAAGGACGCCGTCGCCGTCGGCAGCAGCACGGCCACCAGCACCATCACGGCGGCCGAACCCGACAGCAGCCGTACCCGGCTGGACTTCGTCGGCACAGCCTCGGGCGAACCGGAAGTCGGCAGGTCTTGACGCCGGTCCGACGGCGAGAGCGTCCGCCGCAGGGTGAGCGCGGTGAGGGTCAGCGCGACCACCGCGACCGCCAGCGACACCCAACCCGACAGTCTCTGGTCAGCACGGAGTTCGACGGTGCCCCAGACGGCGGTGGCCGCCACCATCAGGGTCAGCGGGATGACCGCCCCCGGCTCGTCCTTGTGCCGCCACAGACCGACGCCCGCGACCGCGACCAGTGCCGCGATGGGCGGCACGATCACCAGGACGTAGTAGACGTTGATCAGGCCGGTGGAGTACGTCAGCGTGATCGCGCCGGCCAGCAACCAGGTGCCGAAGAGCAGCCCGGCAGCTCTCGACCGATTTTGGCGGCCGCCGCCCGGGGCGAGCAGGAGTACCGGGACGGCCAGCAGGGCGGCCGGCAACAGATAGGAGATCAGCAGCCCCATCGGACCGATGAAGAGCCGGTCGGATGTCCGTAGGCTGGCAGCGGTCAGGCCGAGCCTGGCGGCCCCGTTGTAGCCGAAGGCCAGGTCGAACACCGAGTTGGTGTTGGTGCTGCTGATGTAGGGCCGATCGGCTGCCGGGGTGAGCTGCACGACGACCATCCACCAGAGCCCGGTCACCAGCATCGTGCCGCCGGCGGCGATCAGTCCGGCCAGGCGTTTGACCAGCCGACCGCCTCCGCAGATCAGGTACGTGAGAACCAGACCGGGCAGGACGATCAGTGCTTCGAGCATCTTGGCCTCGAAGGCGAACCCGACAGCCGCACCGCAGGCCACCATCCACCAGATCCCACCGGAGTCCAGCGCGCGCACCAGGAAATACGAGGCAGCGACCAGCATGAGCACCATCAGGGGATCTGGGCCGTCGCCTTTGAACATCCAGACGCCGACCGGGGTCAGCGTCATGGCGGCCGCGGCGAGCAGCCCGGCTGCGGTCCCGCCCAGCCGTCGGACCGTCAGGTAGAGCAGTGCAGAGCACCCGAGGCCCATGGCCACCTGGGGTAGCAGCAGTGCCGTCGGGTTGAATCCGAAAACCCGGATCGACAACCCCTGTACCCAGGAGGACAACGGCGGCTTGTCGATCGACGCCCCACCGACCGGATCCAGCCCGGCGAAGAAAAAGGCATGCCAGCTCGTTCCGGCCGACCAGGCCGCCGCGGCATAGAACGTGTTCTGCCAGCTCATACGCTGCAGATCCCACAGCTCCATCGCCCCGTTGACCAGCAGGATCGCGGCCAGGCACCATCGGTGCGGATGAGTGAGCAGCGGATGCCTTGGACCGGTTCGACCAGTGGCGTCGGACCCAGCCGGAGTGACGTCGGCGGGTTCGGGTTCGGTCGCTGATCGGTCGAAGACTGCCGTCGTGGGACCGGTGGCCGTCGTCATGGTCAGACCCGTTCGAGGGCGGCGTCATGCTCCCAAGAGTGGAGTACCCAGGAGCGCATCAGCACGAACCGGACCGTGGTGACCAGCAGGTTCGCCACCAGCAGCACCGTCAGCTCGAGGAACGGCCTCGGATCCCGGTGGTGTGCATCGATCATCAGGAGCGCTCCCGAGGTGAGGATCCATCCCAGGGTCACCACCGCGAGGGCCTGTAGTTGCTGGACGAGGCGGTTTCTGGAACCGGACAGCCCGAAGGTGTACCAGCGGTTCATGGCGGTGTTTGCGACGGCGGAAAGACCCAGTGCGGTGAAGTTCGCCCAGAGCGCACCGAGATCATCCCGGGCCAGCAGGTAGATCGTCGCATAGAGCAGGGTCGAGATCACCCCGACCGTGCAGAACCGCCACAGCTGGCCAGCCAAGGAGCGCGGCGCCGCGCTGTTCAGAATCTCCTGCGAGATGGACGTCACCGGTATCCGTCCGGCCGCGAGATCCTTGACCAGACGGGCGATTCCGCGTAGATCCCCGGCCACCGTCTTGCCGATGTCGACGGTCGAGTCGGGATCGTCCACCCAGTCGACCGGCACCTCGTGGATGCGCAGACCTGCTCTCTCCGCCAGCACGAGCAGTTCGGTGTCGAAGAACCAGCCGTTGTCCTGTACCAGCGGTAGCAGCAGGGCCGCCCGATCGGCCCTGATCGCCTTGAACCCACATTGAGCATCGGAGAACCGGGTGGCCAACGCTGTCCGGATCAGGATGTTGTAACCACGCGAGAGGATCTCCCGCTTCGGGCCTCTGACCACCCGGGACGACGCGGCCAGCCGACTGCCGATGGCGAGATCTGAATGACCGGTGAGCAGTGGAGCGACCAACGGCAGCAACGCGGCCAGGTCGGTGGACAGGTCGAGGTCCATGTAGGCGAGCACCTTCGCATCGCTGGCCTGCCAGGCGGCTCGAAGGGCCCGGCCACGGCCCTTCGCAGGCAGATGCATCGCCTGCACCATGGGTAGCTCGGCCGCGAGGTCCCGGGCGATGGCCCAGGTGTCGTCGGTACTGGCATTGTCGGCGATGGTGATCCGGACCTTGAGCGGCACGTGCCCGGCCACGTAGTCGGCCAGCCGGCGGACATGGGTGGCGAGCTGGTCCTGCTCGTTGTAGACGGGAACGACGATGTCGACGTCGGGAGCGTCAGCGGTCCAGCCAGCCGAACCCGGCGCGGGAGGTGTCATGTGCTTGAGATTGACTGTGGATGATGTGTAAATCATGCGTGCGCGATGTGGCCGGTCTGCGTTCCTGTGCATCAGTTGTGTAACGTCAAGAGACTGCAAAGGTATTGTGGCGCAACAGTAATGATAAGTTTGTTCGTTTGGCGAACGATGAGCTGCCGCCCGTTCGCGGAGACGGAGCGGACGACGGAACGGCCCGGGTACCGACACGTTCGTCGGTACCCGGGCCGTCAGGTCGGTGCGCGGGATCAGTCGGCGAAGGCCGCCGCAACGACAGCTGCCTGCTCGACCTCGTGGACCCGCAGCGACCCGGCGGACGGCGCCGCCATGGCGCGGCGGGAGATCCGCTTGATCCCGGTCAGCTGCGGGAGCATCTCGGGCAGGGCCAGGGCAAGGAAGGTCCAGCAACCCTGGTTGGCCGGCTCCTCCTGCACCCAGCGGAAGTCGGTGACCCCGGGGTAGGAGTCCAGGATGTGGGCCAGCTTGCGGCGTGGTACCGGATAGATCTGCTCGATCCGCACGATCGCCGTGTCGGTGATGTTGTTCGCCTTCCGGTAGGCGTCCAACTCGTAGTAGATCTTTCCGGAGGTGAAGAGCACCTTGCGTACCTCGCCGGTGGCGGCCGAGGCGTCGGGGATGACCGACTGGAACTTGCCCTGGGTGAAGTCCTGCACCGGGGACACCGCGGCCTTGTTCCGGAGCATCGACTTCGGGGTGAAGACGATCATCGGGCGGTGCACACCGTCGAAAACGTGCCTGCGCAGCAGGTGGAAATAGTTCGCCGGCGTCGACGGCACGGCCACCGTCATCGAGCCCTCGGCACACAGTTGCAGGAATCGTTCGATCCGGCCGGAGGTGTGATCCGGGCCCTGGCCCTCGTGGCCGTGCGGGAGCAGCAGCACGACGCCGGTCTGCTGGCTCCACTTGGCCTCGCCGGAGGACAGGTACTCGTCGATGACGGACTGCGCACCATTGACGAAGTCACCGAACTGCGCCTCCCACAGGACGAGCGCTTCACGGTTGGCCACCGAGTAGCCGTACTCGAAGCCCAGCCCGGCGTACTCGGTGAGGGCCGAATCGTAGGCCAGGAACTTCGCCTGACCTTCCGAGAGATTCTGCAGCGGAACATATTCCGCGCCGGTGTTGCGATCGATCAGGGCCGCGTGCCGCTGCACGAACGTGCCGCGGCGGGAGTCCTGACCGGAGAGGCGGACCAGTCGACCGTCCATCGCGATGGAACCGAAGGCCAACAGTTCGCCGAACGCCCAGTCGATGCCGCCCTTGCGGGACATCTCGACCCGGCGTTCCAACACCGTCTTGACCCGCGGATGGGCGGTGAAGCCGGCCGGGAAGTCGACCTGGGCGTCACCGATGCGGTGCAGGGTGGCCTCCGTGATGGAGGTCTCCACCCGTGGCGGGATCGGCTGCTCGGCCTCCATCGACGGAGACGGGGTGGCGATGCCCCGCTCCAGCTCCTTGACCTCGTTGAAGACCCGCTCGAGCTGCTGGTGGTAGTCCTTCAACGACTCCTCGGCGTCCTCGGGTGAGAGGTCGCCGCGGCCGATCAGGGCCTCGGTGTAGATCCGTCGGACAGATCGCTTGCCGTCGATGATCTGATACATCAGCGGGTTCGTCATCGAGGGATCGTCGCCCTCGTTGTGACCGCGGCGCCGGTAGCAGACCATGTCGATGACCACGTCCTGCCCGAAGGCCTGCCGGTACTCGACGGCCAGCCTGGAGACCCAGACAGCCGCCTCCGGGTCGTCGCCGTTCACATGGAAGATCGGCGCCTGGATCATCTTCGCGACATCGGTGCAGTACTCCGACGAGCGGGAAGCCTCCGGGGCGGTGGTGAAACCGACCTGGTTGTTGATGATCACGTGGACGGTGCCGCCGGTGCGGTAGCCGCGCAACTGGGACAGGTTCATCGTCTCGGCGACGACGCCCTGACCGGCGAACGCCGCATCGCCGTGCAGCGCGATCGGCAGCACCGTGAAGCCGCCCTCGCCCAGGTTGAGCAGGTCCTGCTTGGCCCGCGCCACGCCCTCCAGCACCGGGTCGACGACCTCGAGGTGTGACGGGTTGGCGACCAGCGAGACGTCCACCTGCCCGTCCCCGAACGGCCGGACGTACTTGCCCTCGGCGCCCAGGTGGTACTTCACGTCGCCGGAGCCGTGCGCCTGCCGGGGGTCGAGGTTGCCCTCGAACTCGCGGAAGATCTGCTGGTACGGCTTGCCGACGATGTTGGCCAGCACGTTGAGCCGGCCGCGGTGCGCCATGCCGATGACGACCTCGTGCATGCCGTACTCGGCGGCCCGGTTCAGCGCAGCGTCCAGCAGCGCGATGACGGTCTCACCGCCCTCCAGCGAGAACCGCTTCTGGCCGATGTACTTGGTCTGCAGGAAGGTCTCGAAGGCTTCCGCCGCGTTGAGCCGACCCAGGATGTATTTCTGCTCCTCCTGACCGGGCTTGTCCCGCTTGATCTCTACGCGCTGCTGCAACCACTTGCGCTGCACCGGATCCATGATGTGCATGTACTCGACGCCGACGGTGCGGCAGTAGGAGTCGCGCAGCACGCCGAGCACGTCGCGCAGTTTCATGAACTCGGCGCCGTTGAATCCGCCGACCGGGAACTCCCGGTCGAGGTCCCAGAGCGTCAGCCCGTGCGAAAGCACGTCCAGATCCGGGTGCCGGCGCTGCCGGTAGTTCAGCGGATCGGTGTCGGCCATCAGGTGGCCGCGGGTGCGGTAGGCGTCGATCACCTCGAGGACGCGGGCGGTGCGATCGACCGACCCCGCGCGGCCGGCGTCGAAGTCCTGAACCCAGCGGACCGGCTCGTAGGGGATGCGCAGGGAGGCGAAGACCTCGTCGAAGAAGCCGTCCTCACCGAGCAGCAGCTGGTGGACCCGGCGCAGGAACTCGCCGGACTCGGCACCCTGGATGATGCGGTGGTCGTAGGTGGAGGTCAGCGTCATGATCTTGGAGATGCCGAGCTCGGACAGGGTCTGCTCGCTCGCGCCCTGGAACGCGGCCGGATATTCCATGGCGCCGACACCGATGATCGTGCCCTGGCCGGACATCAGGCGCGGCACCGAGTGATTGGTACCGATTCCGCCCGGATTGGTCAGCGAGATGGTGGTGCCGGCATAGTCCTCGGCGGTCAGCGACCCGGATCGAGCCTTGCGGACGACGCCTTCGTAGGCGCTCCAGAACTGGGTGAAGGTCATGCCCTCGCAGTTGCGGATCGGGACGACCACGAGGGAACGTTGACCGTTCTTGCCCGGTAGGTCGATGGCCAGACCCAGGTTCACGTGGGCGGGAGTGATCATCTGCGGCTTGCCGTCGGCGTCGGCGAAGTGCCGGTTCATGTTCGGGTAGGCACCGAGCGCCTTGATGATCGCGTAGCCGATGAGGTGGGTGAAGGACACCTTCCCGCCACGATTGCGCCGCAGGAAGTTGTTGATCACGATGCGGTTGTCGCCGATGAGCTTCGCCGGAACGGCCCGGACCGAGGTCGCGGTGGGCACCTCCAGCGATGCGGTCATGTTCCGGACGACGGCCGCTGACGCCCCGCGCAGCGGCGCGGACACGTCCTCGGGGCCGGCGGTCTTCTCGGCGATCCGGGCGGCCTTGGCGGCCTTGTTGACGACGAGGTCGTCCGGGGTGGCGGTCGTCGAGTTGCGCTGGGCCGGCTTGGCCGGAGCAGCGCTCCCGACGGTCTGCGCAGGTGGCGCCTGTACCGCCGGCTTGGCCGCCACCTTCGGCGTCACCGGTGCAGCGGGTGCGACCGTCGCGGCAGCGGACGGAGCGGCACCGTTCTTGCGTGCCGGGGGCGGCGGGGGCGGCGGGGTCTTCACGCCCGTCGGCGCAGGCGCCGGGGCGGACGCAGCGGTGGTCGGTGCCTGCGGTGCCGCTGCGACCGGCGCCGCCGGCAGGTCGGCGACGACCGGTACCGGCGCGCTCGAGGCCCCGTTCACCTGGCCGGACTTGCGCGATTCGGCGACGGGATCGGTGAAGAAATCACGCCAGATCTGCTCGACGCTGCTGGGATCGTTGAGGAATTGGTTGTACTTCTCCTCGACGAACCAGTCGTTGGGACCAAACTCCGGCACGGTGGTTGACGACACTGTCGCTATACCTTCTCGACTCTGGACGATATGTAGACCTGTCAAGGCTAGACCGCGCATCACCACGTGGTGGTACCGACGGCGGGACATCCCTCACATGATCGAGACGCAACCACGCCCGAACCCGATCAGCTGAAGGCGTCGATCCCGGTGAGGGCCTTGCCCAGCACCAGTTGGTGGATCTCGGCGGTGCCCTCGTAGGTCAGCACGGTCTCGAGGTTTGCTGCGTGTCGCATGACCGGGTAGTCGCCGGTGATGCCGTTGGCGCCCAGGATGGTGCGGCACGTGCGGGCGATGTCGAGGGCGGTGCGGGTGGAGTTCAGCTTGCCCATCGAGATGCCCGCCGGGCTGGCCTGCCCGGCATCCACCACTCGGCCGAGGTGCAGCGCCATCAGATACGCCCCGGTCCAGGCGGTGGCCATGTCGGCCAGCTTCGCCTGGGTCAGCTGGAACGCGGCCAGCGGTTTGCCGAACTGGGTCCGGGTCTGCGAGTACTCGATCGCGGTCGCCAGCGCATCCCGCGCCGCCCCCAGAGCGCCGAACATGATCCCGGCCCTCGCCTGGGTCAAACAGGACAGCGGACCGCGGAGTCCGGACACGCCCGGCAGGACCGAGTCGGCACCGAGGTCGACCCCCTGCAGAACGACCTCGGCGGTGGCCGAGGCGCGAAGCGAGAGCTTGGCCGGGACTTCGCGCGCGCTGAATCCGGGCGTATCGGTCGGCACGACGAAACCCCGGACGGTGTCTCTGCCGGTCTCCTGGTCGGCCACCTTGGCCCAGATGACCGCCACGTCGGCGATGGTGCCGTTGGTGATCCACATCTTGACGCCGTCGAGCCGGTAGCCGCCCTGCGTCGGCGTGGCACGAGTGGTCATGGAGGCGGGATCGGATCCGGAGTCGGGTTCGGTCAGCCCGAAACAGCCGAGCAGTTCGCCGGCCGCCAGGCCGGGCAGCCAACGGTCTTTCTGCTCGTCCGAGCCGTACTTCCAGATCGGGTACATGGCCAGCGAACCCTGCACCGACACCAGGGATCGGATACCGGAGTCGCCTGCCTCCAGCTCCAGGCAGGCCAAACCGTACTCGACGGCCGTCGCGCCGGCGCAACCGTAGCCGTCGAGGTGCATGCCGAGCAGGCCAGCTTCGCCGAATCGGACCGCGAGTTCGCGGGCGGGAATGCTGCCGTCGGCGTACCAGCCGGCGATGTGCGGGCGAACCAGATCGTCGACGAGTTGCCGGGTGGCGTCGCGGATGTCCCGTTCGGTGTCGGACAGGGTGCGGTCGATCCCCAGTACGTCGAGGGGCAGCGGGCTTCTCACGGTCATGCCACCCAAAGTCTCACAGTCATTCGATCCAGCGTACGGCGCATGCGATCCAACGTACGGCGCATGCGATCCAACGTACGGCGCATGCGATCCAACGTACGGCGCATGCGATCCAACGTACGGCGCATGCGATCCAACGTACGGCGCAGTCACCGAGGCCGACCTACGGCTCCTGCGAGTACAGCCGCGCATACACTCCGCCGCGCGTGAGCAACTCCGCGTGGGTCCCGATCTCGGCGACCCGACCGTGGTCCATCACGACGATGCGGTCGGCGCGCGAGGCCGTGGTGAGTCGATGCGCGACCACGATCGTCGTCCGTCCGCGGGCGAGTCGATCGGTGGCCGCGAGCACCGCCGCCTCTGCGGCCGGATCCAGGGCCGCGGTCGCCTCGTCCAGCAGCAGGAGTTCGGGATCGACCAGTTCCGCGCGGGCCAGCGAGATCAACTGCCGTTGACCGGCGGACAGATTGCGGCCGCGCTCCTCGACCACGTGGTGGAAGCCGTCCTTCAGCCCGCCGATCGCGCCGATCGCGCCGACCGCCCTGGCTGCGGCCTCGACGTCGGCGTCGGGCGCATCAGGGCGTCCGTACGCGATGTTGTCCCGTACTGTGCCCGAGAACAGGTGGGGTTCCTGCGGGACGACACCCAGCTGCCGGCGGTAGGAGCCGAGATCGAAATCCCGGACGTCGACACCGTCGATCAGGATCGATCCGCTGGTCACGTCGTAGTAGCGGGCGATCAGCTTGACCAGCGTCGACTTGCCGGCCCCGGTCGGACCGACCACGGCGATCGTCTCGCCCGAGGAGATGTCGAGGTCGACGCCGTCCAGCGCCGCCGCCGCACCCGGCTGAGCGGTCGAGTAGCGGAAGCCCACGTTCTGCGCCGCGACCCGGCCCGTCAACGGGGGGGCGGGGATCGGTTGGAGGGCGGCCGGCGTCGAGGTCGGCGTGGACAGCAGATCCCCGATTCGGCTCAGGCCGACGGTCGCCTGCTGGTAGCCGTCGAAGATCTGGGACAGCTGCTGGATGGGGGAGAAGAAGGAGTCGAGGTAGAGCACGAAGGCGAGCAGAGTACCGGCGCTGACGGCGCCGGTGACCACCCGGTGGGCGCCGACCCCGAGCACCATGGCCGCGGCCAGCTCGCTGAGCAGGGCGACGAACGGGAAATAGATGGAGATCGCGGTCTGGGCTCGCATCCTGGACCGTCGGTAGTCGTTGCTGCGCGCCGCGAACCCGGCGGCGTTGGTCTCCTCCCGGCCGAGCGCCTGGGTGATCCGCATGCCCGACACGTTCTCCTGCAGGTCGGCGTTGACGATGCTCACTTTCTCCCTGGCATCGGTGTAGGCCTTCGTCGAATAGCGCCGGAACAGCACGGTCGCGATGAACAGGGGCGGGAGGACGGTGAAGGCGAGCAGAGCCAACCCGACGTTCATGAACAGCAGGATCACCGCGATGCCGCCGAAGGTGGCGAGCGACACCACGGAGGTCACCAGTCCGGTCTGCAGGAACGACGACAGGGCGTCGACGTCGGTCGTCATCCTGGTCATGATGCGGCCGGCCATCTCTCGCTCGTAGAAGTCGAGTCCCAGCCGCTGCAGGTGCGCGAACTCCCGGATGCGAAGGCCGTACAGGACGGTCTCGCCGGCTTTCCCGGTCACGGTCAGCTGCCAGCGCTGGATCCCGTAGTCGGCGATGACGATGATCAACGAGACAGCCGACGACACCCATACGACGCTGATCACGCCCTTGGACACGCCGCTGTCGATCCCATGCTTGATGAGCACGGGTAGAGCCAGCCCGGCGAGGGCATCGAGCGCGATCAGCACGAGCGACAGGATGAGCAGGGCGCGGACGGGCCGCAGGGTCCGGCTCAGCGAGAGCCGTCCCAGTAGCGGTGTCCCGCCCGAGCCAGGTAGCTGGTCGGTGCCGGGCTCAGGCGTCGTCGGCTTGGACTTCGGGACGATCAGGTCCCCGGGCAGTTCCGGCGGGGGTGGGTCGTTCGCCGGCGGCAGGGCGTCCACCCTGGCGAGCAGTTCGGGCGTGGCCGGCAAGGAGCCGAGCATGCTGCCCAAGCCGCCGCCGACGGCCCCGCCACCGCCCCGTCCGCTGCGTCCGCCGCCGCCGCGCCCGCCGCCGATGCCGATGGTGGCCCCGCCGGTGCCGGTCCTCTGCAGCCGATCATCGCTGTGGCCGTCGAGCACCGGCCAGAGCGCGGGGGTCACCGCACCGATCGCGACGGGTTCCTCGTCGACCATCGGGGTCAGCGGGCGCTGGTCGATCTCCTCGCCCTCGCCACCCAACAACTCCCGGTACGGGTGGCAGCGGCGCATCAGGTCGTCGTGACCACCGATGTCGATCACCCGACCGTCGACGACCATCGCTACCGTGTCGGCCAGGGCCAGGGTGCTCCGACGGTGCGCGATCAGGATCGTGGTGCGGTCGGCGGTGAGCCGGTGCAGGGTGCTGTGGATCGCCGCTTCGGTGGCCGGGTCGACGGCGCTCGTCGCATCGTCCAGGATCAGCACCCGCGGATCGGTGATCATCGCCCTGGCCAGGGCGAGGCGCTGCCGCTGCCCACCGGACAGAGTCAGCCCGCGTTCCCCGATGACCGTGTCGTAGCCGTCGGGCAGAGCGGCGATGAACTCCTCGGCTTCGGCCGCTCGAGCCGCCGCGGCGATGTCGGCGGCCGTGGCGTCGGGCCGGCCGTAGGCGATGTTCGCCCCGATGGTGTCGGAGAACAGGAAGGCTTCCTCGAAGACGACCCCCACGGTGCGTCGCAGTTCCGCGAGCGTGAGGTGGCGGATGTCGGTGCCGCCGATGCTGATGCTGCCCGCCTGGCCTTCGTAGAACCTGGGCAGCAGCAGCGAGACCGTCGATTTCCCCGAGCCGGAGGCGCCCACCAGCGCGACCGTGGAGCCGGCCGCAACGCGGAGATCGAAGCCGTCCAGGACCGGTTCGTCATGGGTGTAGCCGAATCGGACGCCATCGAGCCGGACGTCGAGCGATCCGGCCGGGAGGCTGACGGCTTCGCCGGCCGGTGGGTCGGTGATCGCGGCGCGGGAGTCGATGATCTCGACCACCCGTTCCACCGACGCGCGTGCCTGCTGACCCAGGATGAGCAGGAACGACAGCGTCCGGGTGGGGGCTACCAGTTGCGAGAGGTACAGGTTGAAGGCGAGGAAGGTACCGATGGTGATCTCGTCGTGCAGCGCGAGGTAGCCGCCGAGGGCCAGCACCCCGACCTGGCCGATGGAAGTCATGGCGACGAGCCCCGGGTTCAGCCTGGCCGTCAGCCGGACGGCCCGCATGCGGTTGGCGTACAGGTTCGCCGCGCCTCGACGCAGCCGGCCGATCTCGCGGTCCTCCTGGCCGAAGCCCTTCACCACCCGGACTCCGGTGACGTCCTCCTCGACGATCTCGGCCACTTCGGCCGCCGACTGCTGGGCCGCCCAGGTCGCCGGAAACAGGGTGGTGCGGGTGGCCCTGGTCAGCAGGAAGATCGCGGGGATGGTCAACAGCGCCGTGAGGGTCAGCACCGGGGACAGCACGATCATGATCACCAGCGACGCCACGAACAGCACGACCTGTCCGGCCGACAGGGGGACGATCGCCAGCAGGCCCTGGACCACCTGCAGGTCGGACGAAGCACGGGAGACCACCTGACCGGTCCGCAACGCGTCCTGGGCTGCGCCGTCCAGTCGCGCGAGGGCGGCGAAGACGTCCTGACGCATGTCGTGCTGGACGTCGAGCGAGAGCCGGCCGCCGGCCCAGCGACGGACGAACGACGACACGAACCGGATCAGCGCGAGCACCACCAGCGCGGCGATCACCAGCGGTAGCCCCTGGGTCTGTCCTGACGTCGCGTGGTCGACAGCCGAACCTGTCAGCAGCGGGGTGAGCGCACCGAGGCCGACTCCGGCCAGCGCCGACAATCCGGCCATCCAGGTGACGCGCGGGTGCCGACGGCAGTAGCTCCAGAGCCGGCGGATCCAGCCGCCGGACGGGCCTGGATGCGACGTGCCGCCGTCGATGGATCGGTCGGACGTCGGTGGTGCTGTTGCGGTCTCGCTGACGGGTGGCACCTGGCCACCGTAACCAGAACCACCGACAAGGCGGGTCGGGGTCGGTGAGCGGCCGCGGGACCACCGCTCAGCCGGAGATGGACGTGCCGCTGGTGTAGAGCCCGATTCCGACGATCACCAGCAGCACCAGCAAGGCGATTGCAACGATGCCCAGCACCAGACCGGCCATCGCCGACCCGCGATTGGTTGCTTCCCCACGCCTGGTGCGGCCGAGGCCGACGGCGCCGAAAGTGATCGCGAGGATGGCGAGGACGACGGCGACCCAGACCGTCCAGCACAGGACGACCGCGATGATCCCGAGTACCAGCGCGGCTGTGCCCAAGCCGTTCTTCGGGGCCGGATAACCCGCCCCGTAGGGAGCGCTGTAGGCCGGCTGACCGTAGGCCGGCTGTGCGAACGGCGGTTTGCCCGTAGGGCGGCTGGGTGTAGCCCGGTGCCGGATACGGTGCCGCCGCGAACGGGTCCGCCGGCGGGTAGCCGGGGCCGGCCGCCGGCGGATGGACGCCACCCGATACCGGCGGGTATGCGGAGGTTTCGGCGTATCCGGCGGTCTGGGGGTAACCCTGGCCGTCGTCTGGCACCTGTGGGTAGCCGGCGGTCTGCGGATGGTCCGGCGAGCCCCGCCGGTCCGGGGCCCCGGAGGTGCCCGACTTGTTCAGATCGATCCGATTCCGGTCGGTCGACTCGGGCGTCGTCATCAGGGTCCCCATCTTCTGTGGCGGCTGGCGGCCGGCGGCGGAGTGTGGCTTGCGGCATCCGTGCGGAGCATATCGGGAACGCCTTCCCCGTTCGTCGGATCGGTGGGAGAGACGGTCCTATGCTGTCCCGACCCGACGCGATGGGCCCCGATCCGGGTCCCGATCGGTCCGGAACGTGGGCCTGGCCCGGAACAGGGGAACGTGCGATGACAGCGGGAGCAGAGGTCGGCCGGGCCGGCAACGTGCTGGTGGTCGGCGGAGGCCACAACGGGCTGGTGGCCGCCATCCTGGCTGCGGAGGCCGGTCACGCGGTGACGCTCCTGGAGGCGACCGATCACCTCGGTGGCGCAAGCGTCGGGACAAGGGTGTTCCCGGACCACCCCGTCCGGTTGAGCCGGTATTCGTATCTGGTGTCGTTGTTCCCGCACCAATTGCTCGACCGCGTCGGTATCGACCTGCGACTGATGTCGCGGGAGATCTCGTCCTATACCCCGATCCGGCGGGGCGGTCGGGCCGCGACGGGGCTGCTGGTCGAGCGTCGGCTTGGTAGGGCCACGGCGGACTCGTTCCGGGAACTCACCGGTTCGGAGCACGATTACGTTGCCTGGCAACAGTTCTACGGTGAGATCGCCGGGATGGCAGAAGTACTGGCGCCGGCCCTGTCCGGCGAGTTGCTCAGCCGGAGCGCGGTGCGGAAGTTGGTGATCGCCGCGGCCGGCCCCCAGCTCTGGACCGATCTCTTCGAGGCCCCGATCGGCGTGGCTATCGCCCGGCGATTCGCTGACGACACCGTCCGCGGGGTGGTGGCCACGGATGCTCTCATCGGCACCCACACGTCATTGTTCGACGAGTCGTTGTCGGCCAACCGCTGTTTTCTCTACCACCTCATCGGCCGCGGCACGGGTGAGTGGCTGGTGCCCGTCGGCGGCATGGGGGCACTCGCCGACGCGCTCACCGCCCGCGCAACCCAACTCGGTGTCCACGTCGTCACGGGGGCGTCCGTCATCCACGCCGAGGAGGATCAGACCGCCGTACGGGTGGCCAGCGCGGACGGTCGCGATTTCGGCGGCGACATGTTGCTGGCCGCCGTCGCCCCGGCGGTCGTCGACGGTTGGCTGGGTCGGGTCGTACACAAGCCTGTCGGCGCGCAGCTCAAGATCAACATGCTGCTGGATCGGCTCCCACGTCTGGCCTCCGGTATCGATCCGGCGATTGCCTTCGCCGGCACCGCCCACCTCGAGGAGGGCTTCGACCAGCTCGAGGACGCCTACGGCCGGTCGGCCGACGGGCGGATCCCGGATCCGCTGCCCGGCGAGGTCTACTGCCATTCGCTGACGGATCCGTCGATCCTGAACGGACATCCGGGTGCGACCCTGACTCTGTTCGGTCTGCACACGCCGACCGCACTCTTCCAGGCCGATCCGGAAGGTGCCCGCAGCCGGGCCACCGATGCTGCGCTCGACGCGCTGCAGATGCACCTGGCCGAGCCGCTGCTGGACTGCCTGGCCAAGGACGCGGAGGGTCGGCCATGCCTGGACGTCGCGTCACCGCTGGACATCGAGGCCGCCGTCGGCATGCCGGGCGGGAACATCTTCCACGGCGATCTGAGCTGGCCGTGGCTGGCCGATGACGTGGACCCGTCGACGGCCCAGAGATTCGGCACGGCGGTCGACGGATGCTCGCGGATCATCCTGGCCGGCGCGGGAACCGTTCGTGGGGGTGGTGTTTCGGGACTAGGAGGAGCTGCAGCCGTGGACACCATGCTGGCCGGTTGAGCCCTCGGGATCACCCGGTCCGGCCCCGGATGAAACGATGCGGGCATCCGATCGTTGACCCGCATCCGCAGAGCCGCTCTGGAGGCCCGATGTCAGATATCACCGGCGCAGGAACCATCCCGACGGACACCGACCGGGAGCATCTGTCGGCCGCTGTGGCAGCGGCCCGGGCCGGTCGTGCCGAAGGCGGCATCCCGATCGGCGCCGCGCTGGTGGTGGACGGTCGGGTGCTGGCCACCGGCTCCAACAAGCGGGTTCAGCAGGGCAGCGCGATCCGGCACGGAGAGACCGATTGTCTGGAGAATGCCGGACGTCTACCCGCCTCGGTCTACGCCCGGGCCACCATGGTCACCACGCTCTCGCCCTGTGACATGTGTACTGGCGCCATCCTGCTGTACAAGATTCCGCGCGTCGTCATCGGCGAGAACCGCACCTTCTTCGGTGCCGAGGATCTGCTGCGCAGTCGAGGTGTGGAGGTGGTCGTCGTCGACGACGCCGATTGTGTCGCCATGATGACGGATTTCATCTCGGCCGAACCGGCGCTGTGGAACGAGGACATCGGGGTCGAGGACTGACCGTCGCGAGTCAGCCGCCGACCGTGGCGAGCCAGAGGTCTGCGTAACGACGGGCATCGACGCCCAGGGCGACATCGACGTTCGTCGGCCGGGCCTGGTGCGGATCCGATTTCAGGTCGCCGACCCAGGTCCGTCGATCGACCAGCGTCTGGCCACGCGCGAGTCCGTTGCCCAACTCCACCTGCACCGGCCAGGACTGTGTGGTGAGCCCGTCGGGGTCGACGACCGCGCACACGGTCCCGGCATCGCCGATGGTGGCGTCCGGTGAACCGAAGGTGTCGCAGGCGAACTCGATCAGCGAGCCGGCCAGTTGAGCGCCCGGGTCGAGATGACGTCGCAGGGTGGCGGCCTCCGCCCTGGTGATGACCACGTCGTTGAACACGTCGAGGCCGTACATGGTCACCGGGATGTCCAACTCGCCCGCGGCGGTCAGCGCGACAGCGGCGGCCTCCGGGTCGTGCCAGATGTTGAACTCCGCGGCGACCGTCGCGTTTCCGACGGTGGCCGACCCACCCATGAACAGGATCCGTTCGATCCCGGCGGCGACCTCCGGGTGGGTGCGAAGCAGGAGCGCGATGTTGGTCAGCGGTGCGCTGGGAACCAGGGTGATCTTGTCGCCCGTGCCCACCGCGGCCATCAGCTCACGACGAAGTAGTTCGACCGCCGGTAGTGGGCTCAGTCTGCGGTCGGACGGACGCGAGAATCCGCCGAGGCCATCGGGCCCGTGCACGTGGCTGGCATCTGCCGGAGGGACCAGCAGCGGGTGGGCAGCTCCGCGGGCGACCGGGATGTCGCCGGCGCCTGCCGCGTCCAGCACGTAGCGGGTGTTCCTGGTGACCTGGTCGACGCCGGTGTTACCGGCGACGCAGGTGACGGCTCTGAGGTCGATTCCGGGATGCCGGACGGCGAAGAGCAGGGACAGGGCGTCGTCGACGCCGGTGTCCACGTCCATGATCACCGGAATGGGCTCGGCCGGCTTGCTCATCGGTTGGTCCCACTCTGCCTGGCCGCCCTCAGCTCGGCTTCCATCGCTTTCCGGGCCGCTTTGGCCTTCTGCATGCGGCTCCACCGTTGCGCCAGGATGACGATCACCGGAATGGCGATCACCGCAGGAATGACCCACCACTGCCAGGTCGCCTGCAGGGTGATCAGCGTCGCACCGAGAAAGAAGATCAGCATGACGCCCACCAGCAGGACATGCGTCGTCACCGGCACCGTCGACTTGAGCGGGTTGTCTTCGCCGCCGGTCAATTCGTGCTGGGAACCATCGGGGGTTGGCCTGCTCAGGCGAGGCTCGGAAGAAGACACGAAGTCCAGCGTGCCACGCCGGGTCCGCTGGGCCACACCAGCCGTCGGACGAAGAGTCGGTTGCGCGGTCGGCGGGTAGGCTACTGGCCAGTAACTTAGCTGCGCCCGCCGCCTCGATCTCGGGTCGGTGGCGCCCGGTGGGACCATGGGCAGCCTGACTGCCCACGCCCACGGACGGCCGGCTGGGGACGCGTACTGACCGACGACATCTACTGGAAGGTTGAGCGGATTCATGGAGATCGCAGTTTTGGTCAAGCAGGTGCCTGATACGTATTCGGAGCGGAGGTTGGGGGGTTCGGATTGGGTGGTGGATCGGGATGCTTCGGATGCGGTGATCGATGAGATCGATTCCAAGGGTGTGGAGGTCGGTTTGCAGTTGGTCGAGGTTCATGGTGGGGAGGTGACGGTGGTGACGATGGGTCCGGCGCGGGCGGCGGAGACGTTGCGCAAGGCGTTGGCGATGGGGGCGCACAAGGCTGTTCACGTGACGGATGAGTTGTTGGCGGGGTCGGATGCGGTGCAGACGTCGGCGGCTTTGGCGGCGGCGCTGCGTCCGGGCGGGTTCGATGTGATCATCTGCGGTAATGAGGCCACTGATGGTCGGACTGCGTCGATGCCGGCGATGCTGGCCGAACGTCTGGGGGTGCCGGCGGTGACTTCGGTGGTGTCGATCCAGGTCCAGGGGTCGGTGGTGTCGGCGGAGCGGGTGGTGGAGGGCGGCGCGGCGCGGGTGTCGGCGTCGCTGCCGGTGGTGGTGTCGGTGAACGAGAAGATCGGTGAGCCGCGGTATCCCAATTTCAAGGGGATCATGGCGGCGAAGAAGAAGCCGGTGGTGACGTTGTCGGCGGCGGATCTGGGGTTGGATCCATCTGGATTGGGGTTGGCGAACGCGTCCACCCAGGTGGTGTCGGGTGAGCCTCGTGCGGCGAAGGCGGCCGGGGAGAAGGTCACCGATGACGGTGCGGGTGGCGACCTGGTGGCCGCGTTCCTCGTCGCGCAGCGGTTGATCTGACTTCGTGCGGCGGTTGATCTGATTTTTTGGAAGGGTTGGGAGGAAAACGTATGTCTGAAGTGATTGTTCTGGTGGAGCATGCCCAGGGGCGTGTGAAGAAGGTGACGGTCGAGTTGTTGGCGGCGGCGGCCGAACTGGGTGATCCGGTGGCGGTGGTGGTCGGCCCGGTGGGCACCACCGTTGCGCTCGTGTCGGAGTTGGGGGCGGCGGGTGCGGTGAAGGTTTACGCCGCCGAAGCCTGCGATCCGGGGGTCACGTTGTTGACGCCGCAGGTGGCGGCGTTGGCGGCGGCGGTCGCCCAGAGCGACGGTGCGGTTGCGGTGTTGGTGGCGGCGACTTTTGATGGTCGGGAGATCGCTGGGCGGCTCGCGGTCCGGCTGGGTTCGGGGGTGTTGGCCGATGTGGTCGACATCGCTCTGGAATCGGTGGATGGTGTCGAGACGGTGGTGACGACGCAGTCGGTGTTCGGTGGGGCGTATTCGACCCGGTATCGGGTCGCCACGGGGGTGCCGGTGGTTTCGGTGCGGGGGAACGCGATCGAGGGCGCCGCGTCGCCGGTCACCGATCCGGAGGTCATCGATCTGCCGACGGAGGTGGATTCGGTGTCGTCGGTGACGGTGTTGCAGTGGTTGCCCGAGGAGCAGGGTGAGCGGCCGGAGTTGGGTGGGGCGAAGGTGGTGGTCTCTGGTGGCCGCGGTGTCGGGTCGGCCGACAATTTTCAGGTGGTCGAGGAGTTGGCCGATGTGTTGGGTGGGGCGGTCGGGGCGTCGCGGGCGGCGGTGGATTCGGGGTACTACCCGCACCAGTTCCAGGTCGGGCAGACCGGGACGAATGTGTCTCCGCAGTTGTATATCGCGTTGGGCATTTCCGGGGCGATCCAGCACCGCGCTGGGATGCAAACCTCCAAAACCATCGTCGCGGTCAACAAGGACACCGACGCCCCGATCTTCGAGATCGCCGACTACGGCGTCGTGGGTGACCTGTTCACCGTCGCCCCCCAACTCGCCGCCGCCATCAAAACCCGCAAAGGCTGAATGATCTCCAGCGGTTTTCGCGGCCCGGTTCGGAGTTCTCGAATCGGGCCGCGAGACGTTAACCGGACGATCATGCGGCAGCCATCCGCGATTCGACTGGATATCGTCTGCGCTCCGCACACTCTGTAGACCGTGACCACGACTGAGTTACTGCTCGAACGTGCCGATCCCACCGCCCGCGACGTGACCGGATACCGCGTCACGCTGGCCGCTGATGCCGTCGATGTGCTTGCTGCCCAACAACTCCGATTCGACGTGTTCAGTTCGGAATGCGGGGCGAACACGCCCGGGCCCGACGGAGTGGACGCCGATGACTTCGACGATCTGTGCGACCACCTGATCGTCCGGCGATTGCCGGCAGTCGGGCCCCCACGCGGCGAGGTAGTGGCTACCTATCGACTTCTCCCGCCGCACGCCAACGACGCATCGCCCCGCCGGACGGGGCTCTACTCGCATACCGAATTCGATCTGACCCCGCTCGAGGGCATTCTGGACCGTACGGTCGAAGCCGGTCGGTCCTGCGTAGCATCGGAACATCGCACCAGCGGACCGATCTCACTGCTCTGGGGCGGCATCGCCCGGTATATGCAGCTCACGGGGTACCGCTACCTGATGGGGTGTGCGTCGATCTCGCTGGCCGACGGTGGTGGGACCGCCGCGGCATTCGCCGATCTGGCCACAGCACGACATCTGGCGCCGCCGGGACTGCGGTGCCGGCCGCGGATCGAGTTCGACTCCGTCGGGATCGATCGCCCGGCACGCGCGATGGTCCCACCGTTGCTGCGCGGTTACCTACGGTTGGGGGCGGTGGTCTGCGGGCCGCCGGCACTCGACAGTGCTTTTGGCACAGCCGATTTCCTGGTCCTGGTCGACCTCGAATCGGCAGACCCCCGTTACCTGCGATTCTTCCTCGGCGGTACCGCATGAGTGCGTGCCATGCCCGGTTGTGCACACCTGCTTGCGCGACCCCGGTGTGCGGCACGGTCGGCCCACTGCTGGTGGCGGGACGGTTGCTCGCCCTCATGGTCGCGCTGCTGTTCGGGGTCTCTCTGGTCGGGGCCGCTACCTGGGTGCCCGGCCATCGGCGGGACCGGCGCGGAGCGTGGGCCCTGCAACGAGCCTCGCGATGGGTGCTGCGCGCCATCGGCGTGCGTCTGACGGTCTACGGCGCGCTGCGGTCCGGTCCCAGTCTGGTCGTGGGCAACCATGTGTCCTGGCTCGACGTGCTCGCGCTGTCGGCGTCGGCGCGGATGCAGATGGTGGCCAAGGCGGAGGTCAGGAGGTGGCCGGTCATCGGCCGCGCGTCCGTCCGGGCAGGAACCCTCTTCCTCCAACGGGAGAGACTCCGCGAGTTACCCGACGCCGTGGCCGGCATGGCCGATGCGCTCCGCTCCGGATCGCGGGTGCAGGTATTCCCGGAGGGCACCACGCGGTGTGGGACAGCGCTGAATCCGTTCCGCAGGGCCGCTTTTCAGGCAGCCCTCGACGCCGGCGTCGTGGTTTCCCCGGTCACACTGCGGTATCTCGACGAAGGTGACCGGCAGAGCGCCGCGCCCGCATTCCTCGGCGACGAGACCCTGATCGCGAGTGTCAGACGGGTGGTGGGCCTGTCCCGGGTCACGGTGAGAGTGCATTGGCTACCGGCCATTCCAGCGATTGCCGGTACCGGACGGAACTACATCGACCGGGCGGTCGTGGCACGACTGGCGGAGAACGCGGTGGCCCGGGACCTCCGGATCCCGGTCGTGCGGAACCGCCAACTGGCGCCCGGGACGGCCGTGCGTGAGGTGGTGGCACCTGAGGCTGTCACATCGGTCGCATCCCGCCCGTTCCTACCTGCGCCTGTCGCCGTCCGGGGCGCGGCCTGACCTCAGGCGCAATCCGCGCATCGCCCGCGGTAGATGACCTCCGCAGACGAGATCGAAAACCCGCCACCTGCGGCCGGCAACGCCACCGGAAGAGCCGGGATGTCGAAGATGGCTCCGCAGAAAGTGCAGACCAGATGATCGTGTCGACTGTGGACATTCGGGTCGTAACGGGTCACTCGATCCCCGATGTGCACGGCGAGCAGTTCGCCGACATCGACCAGCTCGCCCAGGGTGTTGTAGACAGACGCGCGGCTGATCAGGGGAGACACCGCCTTGGCGCGCTCCAGCACCTCGTCGGCCGTCAGGTGGACGTGGCTGTATCCGTCCGAGAGGCCGCGGTCGAAGACGCCGAAGATGACGCGACGCTGCGCAGTCATCCGCCAGCCCTTTGCGGCCAGTCGGTTCGTCAACGTCTCCACGGGGAACAGCCTAGATGGCTGTCGGATGCCGCTGCTGCGTGACAACTCGCGCGAAACGGGCACCCCCGGCGCCTGCAGCCGCGTCCAGTTTGGACCTGGTCTAAGGTAGTGGCCACGATCAGCCGCCGATGAAGAAGAGGATCCCTTTCCATGGCTCAAGACTCCCCAGACACCCGGAACACCCTGACCACAGCCGCGGGCACGCCGGTGGTCGACAATCAGAACTCACAGACCGCCGGCCCCAACGGACCGGTGCTGTTGCAGGACCACCACCTCATCGAGAAACTGGCCCACTTCAATCGCGAGCGCATTCCGGAACGGATCGTCCACGCGGTCGCCAGCGGTGTCCATGGTGAATTCGAGGTCACTCACGATGTCACCGAATTCACCCGCGCCGCGTTTCTGTCCGAGGTGGGCAAGAAGACCGAGGTCTTCGCCCGCTTCTCCACGGTCGCCGGATCGCAGGGCGCGCCCGACACCGCCCGCGATCCACGCGGTTTCGCGCTGAAGTTCTACACCGAAGACGGCAATTACGATCTGGTCGGCAACAACACGCCGATCTTCTTCATCCGGGATCCGTTGAAGTTCCCGGACTTCATCCACACCCAGAAGCCGGATCCCCGGACCAAGGTGCAGGAGCCGGACAACGTCTGGGACTTCTTCTCACTCTCTCCGGAACTCACCCACCAATTCACCTGGCTGTTCGGCGATCGGGGCCGCCCGGCCACCCTGCGGAACATGGACGGCTTCGGCTCGCACACGTTCCAGTGGATCAACGCCAAGGGCAAGGGCGTGTGGATCAAGTACCACTTCAAGACCAATCAGGGCATCAAGTGCCTGTCCGACGACGACCTCCTCGAAGTCACCCAGGGAAATCCTGAATATCACCTCAACGACATGCGTGACGCGCTGGACCGTGGTGAATTTCCGTCGTGGACGCTCAAGGTGCAGATCATGCCTTTCGAGGATGCGCCGAACTACAAGGTCAACCCGTTCGATCTGACCAAGGTCTGGTCGCAGCAGGACTATCCGCTGCACGAGGTGGGCGTCATGACGTTGAACCGGTGGCCGGACAACTTCTTCGCCAACACCGAGCAGTCGGCCTTCGACCCGGCCCACTTCGTGCCGGGGATCGGGCCCAGCCCGGACAAGATGCTGCAGGGCAGGCTGTTCGGTTACGGCGACGCACACCGTTACCGTCTCGGCACCAACCACGAGTACATCCCGGTGAATGCGGCGCATGCAGCCGGGGTCAACAACTACCAGCGGGACGGCCTGATGACCGTCGGTGACAACGGTGGCGGCAGCAAGAACTACGAGCCCAACTCGTTCGGCGGCCCGGTCCAGACGGACCAGCCCCTGTACACCCCGCTGAACACCGATGGTCCGGCGCAGCCCTACCCGGCCGTGCATTTCGCCGACGACGATGACTTCAGCCAGGCCGGCGACCTGTACCGGTTGATCGACGAGCCGGCCAAGGAACGCCTGGTGAACGCCATCGCCGGTAGCCTGTCCGGCGTGTCGCGCGAATACATCATCGAGCGTTCCGTTGCTCACTTCGCCAAGGCCGACCCGGACTACGGCGCCCGGGTGGCTGCTCGAGTCGCCGAGTTGCGCTCCCTGCCGAAGTCGGAGCCCGATGACGACCCGGCGGCCGTGGCGATGCCCTCGCCGCTGCAGAAGGTCTGATCTGCCCGAACCGACGAAAATCGGCCCGGCCCCCGGAATTCCGAGGCCGGGCCGATCTTCGGGCCCTCGGTGGGTCAGCCTGTCTTGCCGGACAGGGCGACCAGCACGCCGGCCAGGGCGAAGTACTTGTTGGACCCGAGATCCTTGATGGACTTGATGTTCAGCTGGGCGAGTAGCTCGTCGTGCGCGGGAGTCAACCCGGCAAGTGCTGACGGCGGTGCGGCCAGGATCTCCTCAAGGCTCTTGGTCTCCCAGGCCTTGTCGAGTGCCTTCTCGAGGTTCACTGAAACTGCCACTTTGCTAGTCCCTTCGGCTGCGGCCGCCGATTACGGCCCCCATCCGCAGTCTGCACTTCGGGCGTGACCCAGGCAACAATTACACGCACGCTGCGTGCACATTTTCTGCCCGACCTGCGCTGGGTTGGGTTGATGATCCATTCGCGGCCTACCCTGGGATCCGATGACCTATCTCGATCACGCCGCCACCACCCCGGTCCTGCCGGCAGTGGTGGCTGCGATGACCGCGGCGATGGCCGACTGCGGCAACGCGTCTTCGTTGCACACGTCCGGACGAGCAGCCCGGCGACGGGTCGAGGAGGCCCGCGAATCCATCGCGCGCGACCTCGGCGCCCGTCCCAGCGAGGTCATCTTCACCTCCGGCGGCACCGAGTCGGACAACCTGGCCGTGGCCGGGATATACCTGGCGAGGTTGCGGGCCGACGGCGCCCGTTCCCGCATTCTGGCGTCCCCGGTCGAACACCATGCCGTGATCGACGTCCTGGAGTATCTGGAAGCCAACGAGGGCGCCCGGATCGGCTGGCTCGAGGTCGACGACTACGGCCGGGTGCACGCCGACACCCTGGCTGCCGCCATCGCCGAGAATCCGGCCGATGTCGCCCTGGTCACCGTGATGTGGGCCAACAACGAGGTCGG
This sequence comes from Nakamurella sp., assembly GCA_965277305.1. Classification (GTDB taxonomy): domain Bacteria; phylum Actinomycetota; class Actinomycetes; order Mycobacteriales; family Nakamurellaceae; genus Nakamurella. Next base: position 25,106 of record CBDICH010000003.1, read on the forward strand.
CACCATCAATCCCATCCGTGAACTCGCCACGGTGGCGCACGCGCACGGCATCCCGCTGCACACCGACGCCGTCCAGGCCCTCGGCCAGGTACCGGTCGACTTCGGCGCCAGCGGTGCCGACGCCTTGACCATCACCGGTCACAAGGTCGGTGGGCCGACAGGTGTCGGCGTCCTGCTGCTGTCCCGGGACGTCGCGGTGGTGCCGATCCTGCACGGCGGCGGCCAGGAGCGAGGGGTCCGTTCGGGCACGTTGGACGTCGCCGGCATTCGCGGGCTCGCCGTAGCCGTGGCCGACGCGCAGGCCGGTCGTGTCGATCGTGCCGCTGCCCTGACGGTCCTGCGTGACGAGCTGATCGCCGGTGTGAGCGCGGTGGTTGACGGCGTCGTGCTTGCCGGGGATCCGGGGCAGAGCCTGGTCGACGGCGGGCCTTCCCGGCTGCCGGGCAATGCTCATCTGCGCTTCCCGGGTTGTGAGGGTGATTCGCTGCTCATGCTCCTGGACGCCAGGGGAATCGAATGTTCGACCGGCTCGGCCTGCACGGCCGGGGTGGCTCGGCCATCCCACGTGTTGCTCGCGATGGGGGTCCCCGAGGACGAAGCCCGTGGGGCGCTGAGATTCTCGCTCGGCCATACCTCGACCTCGGCCGATGTCCAAGCAGTGCTGCAAGCGATCGGACCCGTGGTGGAGCGCGCGCGCAAGGCTGCGCTGGCCGGCGCCCGGCGGAGGTCGTAGTGAAGGTACTGGCGGCCATGAGCGGCGGTGTGGACTCTGCGGTGGCGGCCGCGCTGGCGGTCGACGCCGGTCACGAGGTGACGGGCGTGCACATGGCGCTGTCCAGACAGCCCGGCACCCTGCGTACGGGCTCCCGGGGGTGCTGCACGATCGAGGACGCCTTCGACGCCCGTCGCGTCAGCGATCTTCTCGGGATTCCCTACTACGTCTGGGATTTCAGTGCGGAGTTCGCCGAGAGCGTGGTAGCCGACTTCCTGGCTGAATATTCGGCCGGGCGCACCCCGAATCCCTGTCTGCGGTGCAACGAGAAGATCAAGTTCGCAGCGCTGCTGGACAGAGCGATCGCGCTCGGATTCGATGCGGTCGCGACCGGTCACCACGTGAAGCTGATCGACGGCGTGCTCCATCGCAGCGTCGACATGGCCAAGGATCAGTCCTATGTGCTCGCCGTGCTGACGGCGGACCAGTTGTCGCACACGATGTTCCCGCTCGGCGAGATGACCAAGGACGAAGTGCGGGCCGAGGCTGCCCGCCGCGGATTCGCGGTCGCGGCCAAGCCGGATTCCTACGACATCTGCTTCATCCCGGACGGCGACACCCACGGCTACCTGGTCGACAAGCTCGGTGCTGCACCAGGTTCGGTGGTCGATGCGGAGACCGGCGAGGTGCTGGGCGAGCACGACGGGTTCTTCGCGTACACCGTCGGCCAGCGCAAGGGCCTCAACCTGGGTCGCCCGGCCGTCGACGGGAAGCCCCGGTATGTGCTCGGCATCGAGCCGGTCACCGGCACCGTCAAGGTCGGACCGGTCACAGGACTGGATGTTTCGGTGATCACCGCCAATCGGGTGGTGTTCTCGACCGGAGTCGCGCCGGAGTTCCCGTTGCGTACAGTGGCCCAGGTTCGGGCCCACGGCGGCAATGTCCGGGCCTCGGTGGATCTGGTCGACGGACACCTGCGGTTGACCTTGGACGAAACCATTCGCGGTATCGCGCCTGGGCAGACAGTCGTGCTGTACGACGAGACCAACGAATACGTCATCGGCGCCGGCACCATCATCAGGGCAGGCTGAACACAGATGGCTCAACTCGAGATCGCCAGCGCCGCAGACACCGCCCTGCTGGCACCCCAGCCGAAAAAGCGTAGTTGGCACCTCGGCGTCGGCACCGGAGTCGGTTCCCTGCCGGGTGATTCGCCCGACGATGCGGCCCGGATGATCGCCGGAGAGCTGCCCGATCTGCCGTACCTCGCCGAACTGCCGAACCGTGGGGTCGGTGCCGACATGGTCGGTCGCGCGGTCGGTCTGCTGGTCGACATCTTCGGTGAGGTGGTGCCGTCCGGGTGGCGGGTCACCCGCCGACCTGGCCGGGACACCAGACGTGCGAACGACTATCTCGAATGGGACCTCGATGCCGCCACCGAGCACTACGCCGGTGCCGACTGGGTCAAGGTCCAGGTCTGCGGGCCGTGGACGTTGGCGGCCCAGGTCGAGTTGTCCACCGGCAATCGGGCCCTGGTCGACGACGGCGCCGTCGACGACATCGCGGCTTCGCTGACCCAGGGCATGCTCGATCACCTCGGAGAGCTGCAGCGTCGGCTGCCCGGGACCTCGTTGGTGGTCCAGGTCGACGAGCCGTCGCTCCCGCTGGTCATCGCCGGCGTGCTCTCGACGCCGAGCGGATTCGGCACCGTCCGGCCGGTCGACGCCGGTCGGGTCGGCCAGGTCCTGAAGTCCATGACCGATGCGCTGGACGCGTTTCCCACCATCGCGCATTGCTGTCACCCGTCGGCTCCGCTGCGTCTGCTCGAGGCATCGGGTTTCGATGCGCTGTCGGTTGACTTCACCGAGATCGGCACCAGCGCTGCGCGATTGGACCCGATCGGCGAGCTGGTCGAGGCCGGCACCGTGCTGTTGGCGGGCCTGCTGCCCGGCGTTCGGCCGGCCGGGCGTGACCGGGAGTTGCGCGACTGGGCGTTGCCGGTTCTCGGGGTGTTCGATCGGCTGGGCTTCCCGCGCGATACGTTGTCCGGCCGGGTCGTTCCGACTCCGACCTGCGGTCTGGCCGGTGCGGACCACGACTGGGCACTCGCTGCGATGAAGTCCTCTCGCGAGCTGTCCCGCGCCTTCGAGGATCTGCCCGAAGGCTGGTGAACCGCCGGCGCGGGCCTGTGCACCGTGCGCAGGGCATGGCTCCGCCGTCAGAGGTGGTTGAATTTTCGTAGCGTGTTGCGTCGTGGTCTCTGCTGCGGATCGATCCACGACGGCGGGATGAGTTCCGGGATACCGTCCGGGGCCATCCGGATCAACCATTCGTCCTTATGAATCTCCGTATGGTGGTGTCGACACAGCAGACATCCATTCTCGTAACTCGTCGGCCCCAGGTCACGATCCCAGAAGTCGATATGATGACCGTCGCACCAATCCGGTGGCCGATCACACCCGGGCCAGGCGCATCCTTTGTCTCGGGCGACGAGGGCTCTTCTGATGGGGGCGGGGAAGGTGCGGGACGCCCGCCCCACATCCAGGACCTCGGACTTGCTACCCAGGACCATCGGGATGACTTTGGCGTCGCACAGGAATTTGCGGGCCTGGGCAGGGCTGATCGTCGCTGTATCGAAACTGGCATTGGAGATCGCCCCGGTGAGGGCGTCCCAGCTCATCGTGACGGTCACGTGCGGGCGTTCCCCGCCGCTCAGCGGCGCCAAGCCGGCGTCCAGGAACCGGGCCAACGACTCGACCAGGGCCTGCGCACTTCTGGTGGCGCCGGGGCGGGGGTCGCGGATGCCGTCTGCTTCCGGGCGGGGTGCGGACAGGCCGTCGATGGCCTTCTTGACCACCTCGACGCCGTAGTCGTCCAACTGGCCCTTGATCGGGGTCAGTCCGGTCCGGGTGGAGCGGCTCCCGAAGTGCAGTTCCATCTTCGACGCGGGGGTGGTGTCGTCCCACTCGCCGTCGGGTCGACCCGGTCCAGGATCCGTTGCGCGGCGTGGCCGAGGTAGTTCGGGTCACAATCAACGGCGGTGTCCACCAGGGTCTGCTCGCACAGGTCCCGGGCCTGGGCCGGCACTTTTACGGGGACCTTCGCCATCGTTTCGACGATGATCTTGATGTGTTCCGGACCGACCGCGCCGCAGTCGACCGCTTCGGCGAGTTCCGGGAGGATCGGTGGTGCTTCACCGCCGGTCAGCACCGGGCGGGGCAAGATCTGGCCGGCTGCGGCAACGCGAGCTCTGGCGTCGGCCGCCGAGATGACGAACGCCTGCCGCAGCAACGATGCGGTCGAGGTACAGGACCGCTGCTGGGCGATCTCCTGGATCTCGATCTCCCCGGCCTGGTGGACCTGCGCGGCGTAGACGGTCCGGGCGATCACTTCCAGGGTCCGGCCGAACGCCAACTGATCGTCGGGCAGCAACTTCCAGAACGCACCGTCCACGATCTGGCGGACAGCGGACAGCACCGTATCGGCCAGGGCGTGCGCCCGGTCGATATCGGTGAAGCCGTCGCCGTCCATATTCAAAACCCTACTCAGCACCACCGACAATCGACCCCGAATCGGAAGCCATTTTCGGGAGTCGTCGGATCACAAATGGGTCACGATATTTCGGGTCCGATCATCACCGTCAGACGGCCAGCAGCCGACATCGTCCGGAATGGCGCCAACCCCTTTTTCCAGGCGCATGTACATTTCAGGCCCGCGTGGAGAAATGTGGGCCACATTTTGGGGCGCAAGTGACAGAAATCGACATCGTCATTGAGCCTGCGAAGTAGATCCATCCAACGGGAGTCGGAGGGGAAGCTCAGATATTTCCCATGACGCGGTCGATGGTCATGACAAGTACTACGCGGGTCGGGTTCACCCGTGGTTGGCGGTACCGGCCGGCGTAGAGCTCAACAGCCGCTGCGACCTCCTCCGGATCGCGTGCGACCCGCACAGATCCCTCGAGTGTCAGCCAGAATCGTCCGTTGATCTGACACAGCGCGGCCCGGGCGCTGGGGCGAGAGGCGTTCCGCACCTTCACCGATCCGTCGTTGGTGATGACCCGAGCTGCCGCCACACCGTCCGCAGGACCGAAGGTGAATCCCACCGGCACCACATGGGCGGTCCCGTCGGCGCGCGTAGTGGTCAGCGACGCGAGATGCCGCTCGGCGAGGAACGTCAGAGCGGCGTGGGGCAGGTCGAGGGGATCGAATCTCACGCCTCAAGAATGTCAGAAGCTGGGACGGGGGTGCGGATCAGGCAGAGGCGCGCAGTGGGGCGAGGGCCGCGCCCACCTTGTCCAGCTCGTCGAACATCAGGTTCGCGGCAGCGACATTGCCGTCGGTGGGGACAAATTCGCCGTCGACGATCTGCGGGAAGACCATCGGCAGAGCAACGGCTTCGGGCACCGGGATCATCTTGAGCACCGAGACGACCTGGCGGATCTGGTGGGCGGCGCGGGTCCCGCCGGACATACCGCCGTAGGTGACCAGGCCGACCGGTTTGTAGGCCCACTCGGCGGACAGGTAGTCCAATGCGTTCTTCAACGGGGCCGTCATCGAGTAGTTGTATTCCGGCGAGACGAAGACGAAAGCGTCGGCGGAGTCGACGGCCTCGGACCAGGCGATGGTGTGGGGGTAGAGGTACTGACGTGCCCGCGGGTGGTTCGGTTCGTTGAAGAACGGCAGGTCGATCTCTGCCAGGTCCAGGATTTCGACACGGTCGAAGCCGCCGTGCTGCTCGGCGACCTGAGCGACCCAGTTGCCGATGGGCAGTCCGATCCGACCGGGGCGGGTCGAGGCGATGACGATCTTCAAGGTAGCCATGGTGTGCTGCTCCAAGCGTGCATGTTCGAGTACGGCCCGAACGAGGGGCGAGCTTTCGCTCATCTATGACATGTCAACTATCCCGCAGGAATCCTTGTTCCGGGACGGAAGTGAGGACCCTCACGTCACGGCGTCGAGGAGCCGCTGTCGGACCGGCTCGTTAGGCTGCGGCCATGTCCAAGAAGACGTCCGCCACGGACACAGCAGCGGAGGAACAGCCGGCCGCCGCCGCTGTGGAGGCGGCGGTGCCACCACCGACCGCCCCCGATGTCCCCACCGAGGTGGCTCATCGCCACGCCGAGCTCGCCGAGCAGATCACCGACGCCCAGTTCCGTTACTACGTCCTGGACGCACCGACCATGTCGGACGGCGAATTCGACGTCGTGCTGCGGGAACTGCAGGCCCTCGAGGGCCAGTTCCCGTCGTTGCTCACCCCCGATTCGCCGACCCAACGCGTGGGCGGAGCCGGCTTCTCCACGGGATTCGCCCCGGTCGAGCACGCCGAGCGGTTGCTCAGCCTCGACAATGTCTTCTCCGCCGACGAACTGGCGCTCTGGTTGGATCGCGCCGAGCGGGACGCCGGAGCGCAGCTAGGCTGGTTGACGGAGCTGAAGATCGACGGCCTCGCCATCAATCTGACCTACGAGAACGGTCGATTGACCAGGGCGGCGACCCGCGGCGACGGACGGGTCGGTGAGGACGTGACACTCAATGTCCGCACCATAGCGGCGATCCCGCACCAACTGGCAGACGACGGCGGCCACGACGTGCCCGAGTTCGTCGAGGTCAGGGGCGAGGTGTTCTTCCCGCTGGCCGGGTTCGCCGAGCTGAACGCGGAACTGGTGGCCGCCGGAAAGGCACCGTTCGCAAATCCACGGAACTCGGCCGCCGGGTCGCTGCGGCAAAAGGATCCCAGGGTGACGGCCTCCCGTCCGCTGACCATGTTGTGCCACGGCATCGGGGCCCGAAGAGGGTTCGACATCGTCCGCCAGTCGGAGGCCTACGAACGGCTCCGGGCCTGGGGCCTGCCCGTCTCAGACCACAATCTGGTGCTGCACACCAAGTCCGAAGTGGCGGACCGCGTGACTTACTGGCACGAGCATCGTCATGACGTCAGCCACGACATCGACGGCCTGGTCGTCAAGGTCGACGAGATCGCATTGCAGCGGCGACTCGGGGTCACCTCGCGCGCCCCGCGCTGGGCGATCGCCTACAAATATCCACCGGAGGAAGCCACCACGCTGCTCCGGGACATCAACGTCAATGTCGGGAGGACCGGTCGGGTCACTCCGTTCGCGGTACTCGAGCCCGTGCTGGTGGCCGGCTCGACGGTGGGGATGGCGACCCTGCACAACGCGCAGGAAGTGGTGCGCAAGGGCGTGCTGATCGGCGACACGGTGGTGATCCGCAAGGCCGGTGACGTCATTCCCGAGGTGCTCGGGCCGGTGGTCGAGTTGCGCGAGGGCCGAACCCTCCGCGCCTTCGAGATGCCGACCCATTGCCCGGAGTGTCATACCGAGTTGCGGCCGATGAAGGAGGGTGACATCGATATCCGTTGCCCCAATTCCCGGACGTGCCCGGCGCAGCTGCGGGAGCGGGTCTTCCACCTGGCCGGTCGCGGTGCCTTCGACATCGAAGGCATGGGGTACGAGGCGGCCACCAGCCTGCTGGCCGCGGGTGCCATCATCGACGAGGGCGACATCTTCGACCTGACCGAGGAGAAGCTCAAGGCAGTGCCGTTGTTCTTGCGCGCCAAGGACGGCGAGCTGAGCGAAATGGGTCGCAAGTTGCTCGCCAACCTCGAGCTGCGCAAGGAACAGCCACTGTGGCGGGTCCTGGTCGCCTTGTCGGTCCGCCACGTGGGTCCCACCGCAGCCAGAGCACTGGCCGGTCATTTCTCGTCCATGGACGCGGTCATGGAGGTGGCCACGGACGAACGGCAGGACGAACTGGCCGCGGTCGACGGCGTCGGACCCACGATCGCCGCAGCGGTGACCGAATGGTTCGCGGTGGACTGGCACCTGGCGATCGTCGAGAAGTGGAAAGCCGCCGGCGTCCGCATGGAGGACGAGGTGCGAGAGCGCCCCGAACAAACGCTGGCCGGGCTGTCGATCGTGGTGACCGGGTCCCTGATCGACTTCAACCGCGACGACGCGAAGGCGGCGCTGCTGGAACGGGGAGCCAAGGCTGCCGCCTCGGTGTCGGGCAAGACAGCCTTCGTCGTGGTCGGAGACAGTCCCGGCTCCAAGTTCGACAAGGCCGTCTCGCTGAAGGTCCCGATCCTTGACGAGGCCGGTTTCAAGGTCCTGCTCGGCCAGGGCCCGGATGCCGCTCGCGCGGTTGCCCAGGTCGGCGAGGAGACACCCTGACCGCGCGCGGAATTCTCGTGGCCGGCACGTCCTCGGACGCGGGAAAGTCGTTGGTGACCACCGGGATCTGCCGCTACCTGTCGCGCCAGGGCCTGCGGGTGGCACCGTTCAAGGCGCAGAACATGTCGAACAATTCGATGGTGTGCCGAGACGGTGCGGAAATCGGTCGGGCGCAATACCTGCAAGCCCAGGCGGCCAGGGCCGAGCCCGAATCAGCGATGAACCCGGTACTTCTCAAGCCGGGCTCGGATCGGCGCTCGCACGTGGTGCTGCGCGGAAAGCCGGACGGCGAACTGGCCGCCGGTGAGTTCGCCACCGGGCGAAAGCATCTGGCGGCTGCCGCTTTCGAGGCCTACCGAGAACTGGCCGAGCGGTACGACGTGATCGTGTGCGAGGGGGCGGGATCGCCGGCCGAGATCAACCTGCGATCGGGGGACTACGTCAACATGGGTCTGGCCCGTCGGTTCGACCTACCCGTAGTGGTGGTGGGCGACATCGACCGCGGTGGGGTCTTCGCTTCCCTGTACGGCACGGTCGGGTTGCTCGATGCGGACGACCGTGCCTTGATCAAAGCATTTGTCATCAACAAGTTTCGCGGTGACGAATCGCTGCTGCGGCCGGGCCTGGACCAGCTGACCGGGATGACCGGAGTGCCGTTTCTCGGCGTACTGCCCTGGCTGCCAGAGGTCTGGCTGGACGGCGAGGACACCTTGCTGGTGGGACGGTGGGCCGACAGCGCGAGCGAGTACCCGGGACGGCCGTTGAATGTCGCCGCCGTCAGGTTCCCGCGTCTGTCCAATGCGACCGACCTGGATGCCCTGGCCTGCGAGCCCGGTGTCTCCGTCACGGTCACCACCGATCCGGTGGTGCTGCGATCGGCCGACGTGATCGTGATGCCGGGGTCACGGGCCACCGTGTCCGACCTGGACTGGTTGCGCCGCAACGGCTTGGCGGCTGAGATAGTGGCTGCGGCAGCGGCCGGCCGAACCGTGGTCGGCATTTGTGGTGGTTACCAGATGTTGGCGAAGACGATCGATGATCCGGTCGAATCCAAGGCCGGCGTGGTCGACGGCCTCGGGCTACTACCCACCACGGTGAGTTTCGGCGCGGACAAGCACCTCGCACTCACCGAGGGCTCCTGGCGTGGACACCCGGTGGCCGGGTACGAGATCCACCACGGGGTAGCTGTGGTCGACGCTGGGTCGGAGCACTTCCTGGACGGCTGCCGGCAGGGGAGCGTGTGGGGCACGACGTGGCACGGAACCTTCGAGAACGACGAATTCCGCCGGGCATTCCTGGCAGGGGCCGCCGACGCGGCGGGCGTTCCTTTCGATCCCGCCCGGCCGGCCGGCGCCCGGGGGTTCGCCGAGCGGCGGGAGTCGATGATCGACCGGTTGGCCGACGCAGTGACGGCGCACCTCGACACCCGGACCCTGCTCGGCTTGATCGGCGGCTGAACCGGCGCGTCTTGCAGAGGCCTACCCGGTTTTCGCTCGGCCCGATGACCAAGAGGGCGGTTGCCGCCGACTAGCGTGACCCCTGGACGGGCGCGCCGCGTTCCATGCCCAACGCGAGTACCAACGCCCCCGCTGCGAGGACTGCGATAGCTGTGACGGTCGCCGCCCATCCTCCCGCCAGATAGGCGATCCCCACCGCCGCACCAAGCACGCTCGATCCGAGGTAGTAGGCCATCAGGTAGATCGCCGAACCCTGGGCCCGATTGCGCGACGACCTGGCCGAGATCCACCCGCTGGCCGTCGAATGTGCGGCGAAGAAACCGGCGGTGAAGACCACCAGGCCGAAAGTGATGCACCACAGGTTGTTCGGCAGGGTCAGGGCCAAGCCGACGAAGGTCAGTGCGATACCGACGCACAGCACCCGGCGACGCCCGAACCGACCGGCGCAGTAGCCGGCAACCGCCGAGCTGACCGTTCCGGCCAGGTAGGCAAGGAACAAGCGTGACGCCACGCTGCCGCTCAGGTCGATCGGCGCAGAGGTCAGCCGGAAGGTCAGGAAGTTGTAGCAGGCGACGAAGCCGCCCATCATCAGGAACGCGATCCCGAAGAGCCGGCGGTTGCCTCCGTCTGCCAGCAATTCCCGGGCTGATCGCACGTGGTGTGCGAGATCCGCGGGCGCCGGCGTGAAGCGCCGCGGCTTCGGCAGCAACAGCACGAACGCGATCACGGCCACGGTCGCGAAGCCGGCGAACACCAGGATCGCGAAGCGCCAGGTTCCGAAGTCGAGAGCTACGCCGGGCACCAGTCGGCCGACGACGCCACCGATGGTGTTGCCGGCCACGTAGATTCCCATAGCAGCGCTGACTTTCGCCGGCTCGACCTCATCGCCCAGGTGACCCATCGCCACCGCGACGACCGCGCCGAGTGCGACACCCATCAGCGCCCGACAGGCGAGCAGTTCCCACAGTTCGGTGGACAGTGCGCAGCCGACCGCCAGGACGAGCGCGGTCACCAGGCCCGACCGCATCATCCGGACACGGCCGAACGACTCGGCCAAGCTGGACATCGGCAGGATGGCCAGCGCCAACGCGCCGGTAGCACAGGAAACCGTGAGGCTGGCGATGGTCGGCCCCACCCCGAACGTGGCACCGATCGAGGGCAGGACTGCCTGGGTGGCATACAACAGACCGAACGCAGCCAGGCCGGCGGCGAGCATCGCCACCTCGAGTCGGCGTACCTCGCCAGGGCCCGCGTAAGCCCGGGCGCCGACCGACGACGCCGTGACGGCGCCAGCCGCGGAGGCGCTGGAAGTGCTCACCCGCCGACGATAGGCAGGACAGACACATACGTCTAATACATCAATAGGCATAGACTCATGCGATGCCGTATGAAACGTTCGGGTTGGCGGAAGGCATCGAACAATTGGTCGCGGTAGCCGAGTTCGGCCAGATCACCGTCGCGGCCCATCACCTCGGCATTCCGCAGCCGACTCTTTCCCGCTCGTTGGCCCGCCTGTCGGCCGAACTGGGCACCCCTCTGCTCCAGCGCGACGGTCGGGGAGTGCGGCTGACCAGACACGGTGATGTGCTGGCTGCGAGCGCCCGGAGAGCGCTGGATGAATTGCTGGCCGGGGTACGCGCGGTTCGGGCGGAGTCGGATCCCCGCACCGGTACCGTCATCCTAGGATTCCTGCACAGCCTGGGGCCGCTGGTGATACCCGCCCTCCTCCGCGGGTTTCGCCAGGACCACCCGGCAGTCATGGTCCGCCTGATCCAGGATTCTGCCGACAAGCTGATCCGGCTCATCCCCACCGGGGCGGCCGATCTGGTGCTGGCGGCGCCCATACCCCTGGCGCACGCGCAATTGGAATCCACTCCGCTGGCCAAGCAGCCGCTCATGCTGCTGGTGCCCCGACAGCATCCCCTGGCGGGCAGGCCATCGGTGCGGCTGACCGACCTCGCCGGCCAGGACTTGATCACGCTGGCCGCCGGTTACGGCGTCCGGACGATCACCGACCAGCTGTTGAAAGCGGCTGGGGTGCCGCTTCGCTACGCGTTCGAGAGCCAGGAGATGACGACGGCAGCCGGCCTGGTCGCGGCGGGCCTGGGCATCGCCGTCCTGCCTCCGGGCAACGAGGTGGCCGGGACCAAGCAACTCGCGCTGCTGGACGTCGGCGCTTCGAGAACGCTCTCCTTGGCCTGGTCCGCGGAGCGTGAGCTCTCCCCGCCCGCCAGAGCCCTGCGTGACCACCTGATCGCACATGCGCCGGAGCTGTTGCGCCACTGATGCTCGGAGATTCACGAGTTGCAGCGGTGAGAACCACCGTTCGGCAATGGCCGCCCAGGGGTTGTCGGGCCCAAGGGTTGCCCGGCCAAAAGGTTGCCCGGCCAGGGCGCCGGCCATCGTGGTCGCCCTGGCCGCGCGGCGTTCGGAATCAGGGACCGGAAGCGCCGCAACCGGTCTCGGAGCGGATGTTCGACTCAGGCGCCGGCGTCCTCCAGATCACCCTCGACGTCCAGATAGACCTGGGCCATCTGATCCATGACGTCGGCGTCGGGCTCGGCCCAGAGTCCGCGGTCTGCCGCTTCGGTGAGCCGCTCGATGATGCCGCGCAGCGCCCAGGGGTTCGCGTGTCGCAGGAAGGCCTGGTTCTCCTCGTCGAGGGTGTAGGTCTTCGCCAACGTCTCGTACATCCAGTCGGTGACCACTCCGGCGGTCGCGTCGTAACCGAAGAGGTAGTCCACCGTGGCGGCCAGCTCGAAGGCGCCCTTGTAGCCGTGCCGGCGCATCGCCGAGATCCAGCGCGGATTGACCACCCTGGCCCGGAAGACCCGGGCGGTCTCCTCCGTCAGCGAGCGGGTGCGGACGGCGTCCGGAGAGGTCGAATCGCCGATGTAGGCCTCGGGTGCGGTGCCGGTCAGTGCCCGGACGGTCGCCACCATGCCGCCGTGATACTGGAAATAGTCGTCGGAGTCGGCGATGTCGTGCTCGCGGGTGTCGGTGTTCTTCGCAGCCACCACAATTCGTCGGTAGTTGGCCTCCATGTCCGCACGCGCCGGACGACCGTCCAGTTCGCGACCGTAGGCGAAACCGCCCCAGGCCGTATAGACCTCGGCCAGATCGCCATCGTCGCGCCAGTTCCCGGATTCGATGAGGGGGAGCAAACCGGCACCGTACGATCCCGGCATCGAGCCGAAGATTCGTGTGGTGGCGCGCCTTTCGTCACCGTGCTCAGCCAGGTCAGCTTGCGCGTGGGCCCGGACGAAGTTGAGCTCGATGGGTTCGTCCAGCGCCGCGACCATCCGCACTGCGTCATCCAGCATGGCCACCACGTGCGGGAACGCATCGCGGAAGAAGCCGGAGATGCGGACGGTCACGTCGATCCGGGGTCGGCCCAGTTCGTCCAGCGAGAGGACCTGCAGGTCGTAGACCCGCCGGGAGGCTTCGTCCCAGACCGGCGAAACGCCCATCAGCGCAAGTACTTCGGCGATGTCGTCGCCGGACGTCCGCATCGCCGACGTACCCCAGACCGAGAGGCCGACCGACTTCGGGTACTCGCCGTTGTCGGTGAGGTAACGCTCCACCAACGATGCCGCCATCGCCGAGCCGGTGTCGTAGGCCAATCGGGACGGAATGGCCTTCGGGTCGACTGAATAGAAGTTCCGCCCGGTCGGCAACACGTTGATCAGTCCACGCAATGGCGAGCCGGATGGCCCGGCGGCGACGAACCCGCCGTCGAGCGCGTGCAGGATCGAGGTCAGTTCGGCGGTGGTGCCGGCCAGTCGCGGGACCACCTCGGTGGCTGCGAAGTCCATCACAGCCAACACGGAGGGGTCCGAATCAGGCATCAGGCCGGCGACCACCGAGGCCATTGCGGATGGTTCCCACTGCGCTGCCTCGGCCGCGAGTACCAGGGCGCGAGCCTGCGCCTCGACGGCATCGACCGCCGCGAGTTCGGCCCCGTCCTTCAATCCCAGCGCGGCGCGCAGTCCGGGTAACGCGTTGGTGACGCCGCCCCACACCTGGGTGGCCCGCAGCATGGCCAGGACCAGGTTGACCCTGGGCTCGCCCACCGGTGCCTGCCCGAGCACGTGCAGACCGTCACGGATCTGCATGTCCTTGATCTCGCACAACCAGCCGTCGACGTGCAGCACGAAGTCGTCGAACTCGGTGTCGTCGGGCCGGCCGGTCGCCCCGGACAGACCGAGGTCATGGTCCATCTTGGCCGCCTGGATCAGCGTCCAGATCTGCGCCCGGACGGCCGGCAACTTGGCCGGATCCATCGCGGCGATGCTGGCGTGCTCGTCGAGAAGTTGCTCCAGGCGGGCGATGTCACCATAGGACTCGGCCCTGGCCATCGGAGGCACAAGGTGGTCGACGATGGTGGCGTGGGCCCTGCGCTTGGCCTGGGTGCCCTCTCCCGGATCGTTGATCAGGAACGGATAGATCAACGGCATGTTGCCGATCGCGGCGTCGGTCCCGCAACTCGCGGACATCCCGACGTTCTTGCCCGGCAACCATTCCATGTTGCCGTGCTTGCCCAGGTGGACGACGGCATGGGCGCCGAACTCGTTCTCCAACCAGCGATACGCGGCCAAGTAGTGGTGCGACGGTGGCATGTCGGGGTCGTGGTAGATGGCGACGGGGTTCTCACCGAACCCGCGCGGAGGCTGGATCAGGATGACCACGTTGCCGGCCTGCAGGGTGGCCAACACGATCTCGCCGTCGGGATCCGAGGACCTGTCGACGAACAGGTTTCCCGGCGCAGGGCCCCAGGTCTCGACCATCGGCACCGACAGTTCGGTCGGCAGGTCGGCCAGCCAGCCGCGATACGCGGCGGCCGGAATGCGCACGGGATTGCCCGAGAGTTGTTCGCCGGTCAGCCATTCCTCGTCCTGGCCGCCGGCCGCGATCAACGCGTGGATGAGGGCGTTGCCGGCGGTGGTGTCGGGCTCCTCGCCGTCGATGAGATCCAGCGGCGCCAACCCGGGGAGCGCGCCCGGGCCGTCGTCCGGTCCGACGTCGTACCCGGCGGCTCGCATCGCGCGCAGCAGCCGGATCGCCGAGACCGGGGTGTCGAGACCGACGGCATTACCGATCCGCGAATGCTTGGTCGGGTAGGCGGACAGCAGCAGGGCAATCTTGCGCTCTGCCGGTGGCGTGTGTCGCAGCCGGGCGTGCGAGAGGGCTATGCCTGCGACACGGGCGCAACGCTCGGGATCGGCAACATAGCGGGGCAGCCCGACAGGGTCATCCGGGTCCGTTTCCTTGAAGGAGAACGGCACCGTGATGATTCGGCCGTCGAACTCTGGCACCGCAACCTGTGTCGCAACATCCAGCGGGGTCAGGCCCTCGTCCGATTCGGCCCAGGACGCGCGACTCCAGGTCAGGCACAGGCCCTGCAGGATGGGGATGTCCAGGGCGGCCAGGGCGGCCACGTCCCAGTTCTCGTCCTCGCCGCCGGCCGTCGCGGTGGCCGGCTTGGTGCCGCCGGCTGCGAGCACGGTGACGATCAGCGCATCACACGAGCCGAGTTCGGCGAGCAGACCGGCGTCGGCGCCACGCAGACTCGAGCAGTAGATCGGCGCGCCCTGTCCGCCGGCTGCGTCGATCGCATCCGCCAGGGTATGGACGAACGCGGTATTACCGGACGCCTGGTGGGCCCGGTAGAACAGCACGCCGATCTTCGGCCGGACCACATCGGTCTCGGCATGATCCGGGCGTGGTAATGCGCCCCAGGCGGGCAGCACCGTCGGGGCCTGGAAGCCCTCCCCGGTGAGCAGCACGGTGTCGCCGACGAATGCGTGCAGCTGGGCCAGGTTGCCCGGACCACCCTCGGCCAGATACCGGTGTGCCTCGGCTGCGATGCCGATCGGCACGGTCGACAGCCGCATCAGCTCGGCGTCGGGGGTCTGCTCGCCACCGAGAACGATGACCGGGACGGAGCCGGATCGCACCAGATCGAGTCCCTGTTGCCAGGAGCGGGCCGTGCCCAGGATGCGGACGATGATGACGTCCGCACCGTCGATGACGTGGGGCAGCTCGGACTGCACATCCAGGCGGGACGGGTTGGCCATCGCGAAATTGGCGTGCGAGGCACGGCCGGACAGCAGGTCGGTGTCCGACGTCGAGAGCAGGGCGATCCTTGGCCCCGTCCCGCGCCGGGTTCCGGAAACGTCCTGGGGGCCTGCAGTGGTCTCCTGGGGGCGTGCAGTGGTCACAGCGCTGCTCCTTCGCATCGGGCCTGGGACCGATGATCGACGTGTCGCCGCAGGGCAAGTGTCCTGGCTCCCGGATCAGCACGAAGCACCGGCCTTCCGGCGGTCCGGCTGCCGTGGCCTGACGCCGACGGTGACCTGCCGACCTCGGTGGTACTGCGCTCCCCGGTCACAGTGGCTCAGGCCGCCCCGGAACTGCCCCGGGTTCCTTCGCACCTGCGACGTGTGGTGCTTTCTCCGCCACTGTCCTTGCCGGTGGTGCGGTCAGTCAAGCGAACACGGTTCGCCGGGCAACCCGGCTGCGCCGCCTGCTACCCGAAGTAGGAGAACGCGGCCCTCGAGTTCGTCAAGGGCGACAAGGTGACCGATGTCGATCTGGATTGCATATCGGACCCGGAAGAGACCAAGGAAAACCGCTGCCGTGGTGGCACTCGCGAAATCCATCTCGGCAAATCTCTGCGCCCGCCGGGGAGGTCCGGCTACAGAATGCGGTGTCCGGCCGCGCGGACCAGCACGGTGGCCCAGGTCCGATAGGGGCGCCAGGGCTCTGCGATACGTTCGAAATCGGTTGGCTCGCACGGTCTGTCCAAATGATAGAGCTGGGTGACAAGATCCCGGGCCAGGGGTTCGTCGACCGGCAGGACGTCAGTGAAGCCGGCGGCTCGGATGGTGATGAGCGAGGCGTAGAAAGGTCCGATGCCCTTGATCTTCTGCAGTTCTGCCGCTGCCACCTCCGGACCGAACCGTTGGAGACGGTCGACGTCGAGCACGCCGTCCAGTGCGGCTCGGGCGACCCCGTGCATCCTGGCCAGCTTGTCGGTCGGCAGCCCGGGAAACTCCCCGACGGCCAGCAGTTGATCCGGCGTGGGCAGTGCGGCCAACGACAGCCCGGCCAGCTGGAATGTCCGGCCGTGCGCCTCGGACAGCTTCCGCCGCACCTCTGCCATCTGCTTGGCGGGCCGTCGGGCACTGAGCACAGACCACGCCGCCGCTTCATAGGGGGAGTAGAAAAGCGGTGGCAAGAGGCCGGGTGCGGCTCGCTGCAGTGCGCCGATCACCGGGTCTCGGGCGCCGACTTCTGCGAACCCGGCCGCGTCGTGGTCGAGGGAGAGCACTCTGGCCACCTGGCCCCGGATGGCCTCGACGTTCCCATTGCCGCCGTGGATCTCGCCATGTACTCCGGCCGCGTCCTGCCGCACTACGACCCCGGTCTGGGTGACCAGGTCGTCCTGGCAGAACGCCAGTCGCATGCAGCCGTCGAAGGTGTCGGAATGCCGCTGACCGAAGCCGAACTCGACCGACTCGCGCAACGAGAACTCGCCGCTCGGCACGATGGTGAAGGTGTCCATGTCGATAGTGTGAGCCGGAGCACCGACAGCCGCCCTGAGTAGCGCAAATCCGCGGAAAGTCAGGACAGGCCGGTCACCCGCAGCGTGATGTTGATCCGGCCGGACGGCAGACCACTGGCCGGGTCGGCCGTGCGCGGGTAGACCCTGGGCACACCGTGGAAGGCAAACCGGGCCGGTCCGCCGAAGACGAACGCATCACCTGAGGCAAGTCGGACGTCGTCGTACGGGCGCCCCGGCCCCTCGGTGTTGCCGAAGCGAAACAGGCAGCTGTCGCCAATGCTGAACGAGACGACGGGAAAGTCGGCCTTCTCGTCCTTGTCCTGGTGCATGCCCATCTTCGCGGCGTGGTCGTAGAAATTGACCAGTGCGGTGTCCGGCCGATACCCGGCGGACAGAGCCTGGTCCTGGTAGGCGTCGACCACGGCAGCCCGACCGAGATCACCCAGCCAGTCTGGGAAGTCGAGCACCCGGGCGCCGCCGACGTCATCCGCGGTACGGGTGTACCGGTAGGGCTGCCAGTGCCACCCGAGGCACAGCATCTTGACCGACATCTCGCGCCCGCCGGGCAGTTTCACGTGGTGAACGGCGACCGGACCGGCCGACCACTCGTGGAAGGCAGCGACCAATTTCCGTTGTCGGTCCGGGTCGAGCCAGCCGGGGAGGTGCACGGCGCCAGGTTGGATCGTCCGGCGACCCAGTTCGAACAAGCCCGTCATCTCTCTCCCGTCACCCGAATCTCCGGCCGCCCACCTGCTTGCCGATACGCGAAGTGGCCGCGCCGCCAGTTCGACGGTACGGCCACTCGCGCTGCCCGGTGAATCAGGCAGCTATCTCCACGCCGACCTGCACAGCGGGTTCCAGTGCCACCGCCAGGATCTCGGCCACATCGGTCACCGGGATCACCGTGACGGCGGCCAACACTTCGGCTGGCACGTCGTCCAGGTCGGGCTCGTTCCGTTTCGGGATGAAGACGGTGGTGACGCCGGCCCGCTGGGCGGCGAGCAGCTTCTGCTTCAGGCCGCCGATCGGGAGGACGCGACCGTTCAGCGTGACCTCACCGGTCATCGCCACATCGGCCCGCACATTGCGACCGAGGGCGAGCGACGTCAGCGCGGTCACCATCGTGACACCCGCCGATGGTCCGTCCTTCGGGACGCCTCCCGCCGGCACGTGCAGGTGGATGTTGCGCTGCAGAGCTTCCGGCGAGATCCCGATGTCCGCGGCGTGCGCCTTGACGTAGGACAGGGCAATCTGTGCCGACTCCTTCATCACGTCGCCGAGCTGACCGGTCAGCTTGAGCTGGCCGCCGCCATCCTTGACCTCCACCGCATTGGCCTCGATGAACAGGACATCGCCACCCAGTCCGGTGACGGCAAGCCCCGTGGCCACTCCTGGCACGGCAGTGCGTTCCTGCGTCTCCGGGGTGAACCGGGGACGGCCGAGCAGATCCTTCAGCTGTGGCTGGTCCACTTCGATCGGTCCGGGCTCAGCTGCTGGATCCCGACTGGCCAGTCGCGCGGCGACTTTGCGCAGAGCTTTTGCCAGCAACCGTTCCAGTTGCCGGACGCCGGCCTCCCGGGTGTAGTCCGCTGCGATCTGGTGCAGGGCGGCGTCCGTGATGGTCACGTCCGACTCGTCCAGCGCTGCCCGCTCCAACTGCCGGGGTAGCAGGTGGGTACGGGCGATGGCGACCTTGTCGTCCTCGGTGTACCCGTCCATGGTGATCAGTTCCATCCGGTCCAGCAGAGCCGATGGGATGGAGTCGATCACGTTGGCCGTAGCCAGGAACAGCACGTCCGACAGGTCGAGATCGATGTCCAGGTAGTGGTCCCGGAACGTGTGGTTCTGCGCTGGGTCCAACACTTCCAGCAGTGCAGCCGCCGGATCGCCGCGGTAGTCGGCGCCGACCTTGTCGATCTCGTCGAGCAGCACCACCGGGTTCATCGAACCCGCTTCGGTGATGGCGCGAACGATGCGTCCGGGTAGGGCACCGACGTAGGTCCGTCGGTGGCCACGGATCTCGGCCTCGTCGCGCACGCCGCCCAACGCGACCCGGATGAACTTGCGATCCAGGGCACGGGCCACACTTTCACCCAGCGAGGTCTTGCCGACGCCGGGCGGGCCGACCAGTACCATCACTGCGCCAGAGCCACGACCGCCGACGACCTGGAGCCCACGTGAGGCGCGCCGGCTACGGACCGCCAGATATTCGACGATCCGGTCCTTGACGTCGTTCAGTCCATGGTGGTCGGCGTCGAGAACTGTCCGCGCGTTGGAGATATCCGTGTTGTCCTCGGTTTTCACCGACCACGGGATCTCCAGCACCGTATCGAGCCAGGTCCGGATCCAACCGGATTCCGGGCTCTGGTCGCTGGCCCGTTCCAGGCGACCGACCTCGCGCATGGCTGCCTCGCGGACACTGTCCGGCAGGTCGGCCGCCTCGACGCGGGTGCGGAAATCGTCGGCACCGTCGGGCTCGCCCTCGCCGAGTTCCTTGCGGATGGCGGCGAGTTGCTGGCGCAGCAGGAATTCACGCTGGCTCTTCTCCATGCCCTCGCGGACGTCGCCGCGGATCTTGTCGGCCACGTCCATCTCGGCCAGGTGGGCCTTCGTCCACTCGATGACGAGTTCGAGACGTCCTCGTACGTCTGGGGTCTCCAGCAGCTGCCGCTTCTGCTCGGACGTCAGGTACGGTGCCCATCCCGCCGAGTCGGCGATGGTGGACGGATCGGTCATCTTCTCGACCGTGTTGATGACCTGCCACGCGTCCCGTTGCTGCAGGGTGGCAATCACCAGCGACTTGTATTCCTTGGCCAGCGTTCGGCTTTCGTCGGTCGCGACCTCGTCGGCCACTAGTTCGGCGGCGACCCAGAGGGCGGCGCCTGGTCCGGTCACGCCCGTGCCGATCTTGGCGCGCCGGCCCGCACGCAGCACTGCCGCTGGAGCCCCGCCGGCCAGTTGGCCGACCTGCTCGATCGTGGCCACCACGCCGTAGGTCGCGTAGCGGTCCTTGAGGCGAGGCGCGATCAGCAGCTCCCCGAGATCCCCATCCTGGCCGGTACCGGTGGACTGGGCTGCATCGACAGCGGCCTGCGAGGACTCGTCGAGTTCGATCGGCACCACCATCCCGGGCAGGATGACGGAGTCGGTCAGCGACAGCACCGGCAGGTTCTTGGTTTCGGTCGTTGTACTAGTCATGTGGAGCACCCTTCAAACTTGAGCGTGTCTGGCTCAAGGCTGATGGAGCCCTGTTTGTTCCCAACGTCATCCGACCTTCGCTGTCAGCGAACGAACGAACTTGTAGGTTCTCGGTCCGGGTGACAATTTCCCACTCCTGGGTAGTCCCGTGTCGATTTTCCAGGATGTGGTCTCGACTCAGGGATGCCTTGGCGGAGCGGGTTTCGTCCCGCGTGTCTGGAGAGCCACCGGCCGCCTTGGGAGGCGGAGCCTTCTTCCTTACCTCGCTAAGACTTGACCGGACTCTGCGCGAACAGTCCGAGACTTCCAGCAACGATCGCTGCGAGCACGGTCCAGGCCGCGGACGCATCTCCGCCCTTGTCGAGAGCGACTACTGCCAGAATGGTCACTGCGATGCTGACCACGCCGAGGACGGCGAACAGGCCGTACTAAAGCTTGATCTTTCCGGAATCCCCCGTAGGAAACAGGACCGGATTCGCAGCGACGACGGTCGA
Source organism: Nakamurella sp. (assembly GCA_965277305.1). Lineage (GTDB taxonomy): Bacteria > Actinomycetota > Actinomycetes > Mycobacteriales > Nakamurellaceae > Nakamurella. Next base: position 45,726 of record CBDICH010000003.1, read on the forward strand.
GACCAGGTTCCGTTTGTCGTCGTCTCCCAGAGTAGCTATCTGCGTGGCGACATCCGTTGCAGGCTGGGATAGCGCGGCCATCAGGGACTCCTATGTGGGGAGAGAGTGTTGAGCGAGAGGATAGGACTACCGGACAGATGCCGCAAGCAGGATCAATAAGACATAAAACGGTTGAACAATCACGGGCGTCAGCCTTTCGGGACCGAACCCGGGCCTTGGAAGGCGTCGTCGCTGATCTGCGCGACCTGTTCGAGCAGTGCGTTGATGATCTTGTCGATGTGGAGCGTCGGTTGCTCGGCGGTCAGGATGGCGGAGAGCGCCTCCCTGAGGTAGGCGACGAGGTTGGGTGGCGGGCTACCGGTCGTGTCATTGCTCGTTGCGTGCCGGGTCAGCAGTCGCAGCACGAATTCAGCGCCGTCCAGGCGGCCCCAGATGTAGTCATTGCGACGCCATTGGGATTCGAAGAAACCTCCGAAGTGATCGATGGCGACGCCGTCCAGCTTCGCGTGTTCCGAGCCGGCCGCTTTGAGTTCGCCCCGGTCGGTAACGGCTTTGAGGCATGTCGCATCCAGTGGGCTGAGCCGCTGCACCGTGATCGGCGACAGCTGGGGCAGTTGAGCCAGTGCGATGACGGGGTAGATCACCGCGTCCCAGATCGGGAACCCGACGTATCTGGCCAATAACTGCGCCTTGGCCTTGTCCTCCCAACCGGTGGTGTGAGCAGTGAACGACTCCCACAGTGCCCGGCTGGATCCGGTGACCTTCAGCTGCTCGGCGGCGGCGCGGTAGGCGTCGTAGAGGCCCTGGAATTGTGCCTGCCGGCCCGCGGGGGGCGGCCCGACGAACACCGCCGGGTCGATCAGCACACCCTGTTCGTCCAGCGACTGCTGTCCGAACAATGCGGCCGCTTGGTCCTTGATTGCCGCGGCGACCTGACGGCCCGCGGAGCGCAACCAGGTCAACAACTGCCAACACTGGGCCTTCATGGTGACGAGTTGTTGCCGCATCGGCTCGGTCGTCGCTGTCGTGGCGAGCAGATCGTTGAGTCCCTGCAACACGAATTCGGTGCGGCGGATCCGGAAGGGGAAATCGACAGGGCTCAACGCCTGATCCAACGCTTCGGGGTCTCTGCTGGTCCACATCTTCTGATCGCGGACCCAGGCGCCGACCGACGCGGCCACAAACGCGGCCCGGTTCGACTGCGGCGGGAACCCCAGTTCCTCGGCGACGGTCAGCGCGATGCTCTCGCCGACCGCTTCGGCGCGCAGCCTGCAGTACGTGGCGTACCCCAGACCCGTCTCCTGTTGGGCGGTGGCCCGCACCCTGACGGCCCGCTCCGAGACCTGTTCGTAGCTCGCAGCCCCGTCCAGCTCGGCGGCCCCGAGTAGTTCGGCGACCGTGTCTTCTTGGGCGGTGACGATCGCGCCGACCTCGGCGATGGCCTCGTTCATCAGGCGGAGCTGCTCGAGCATGCCGACCAGCGGGGTGTGCTGGGGGATGGTCAACCGCGCCGCCCACACCGTCTGTTCCGCGGTGGGCTGCGGCTCCGGACGGGCCTGCTGCAGCGGCCCGCCCGGGTCTGGTTCCAGATACAGGAGTTCCCGAGCTGTCTGCCCGGCGGCCCGCTTCTGGGCGATCGCGTCGATCACGACGTCGAAAGGTCCGTTGTCCAGCACCCCGCCGTCCATGAACCACTGATCCTCGACCTTCGCGCCATACTCCAGGCCGTACACGAAATGCTCTGCGATCTGTTCGGTCATCGCCGTATCGCCGGGTGGTTTCAGGCTGGCGGCGAAGCTGGGCAGGCTGACCGCCTGGAATGCCCCGGGGAAGCTGGACGTCGCCCGGGCGGCGAACGCCAGCGCCGGGACCGATCCATCGCCGAAGTCGGAGGCGAAGCGGCCGGGAGCGAGGGCCGGGTCAGGCGCGTTGGCGGCCGCGTCAAGCTCGGCTGGAACGTCGTAGTGGAAATGCAGCAGCTGTCGGTAGGAATGATCGGTGTGCGACGGACCGCCCGCCCCGGTGGGCACGGCGGTGTCGTACCCGTACACGTTCGTGGTGGTGGTGATCAGGTCCAAACTCTCGTCCGAGCGCACCAGAGAGTCCTCCACCTTGACCATGCCCAGCAGCGCATCTTGCAGCAGGTTGGACATCAGGTTGCCGTTGAGCACCCCGTCTTCCGGGTGCCAGCCCAACCGGATCACTGATTCGCCGATCCTGCTGAGCAAGCGGGCCTTCTGCCCGAACGGCAGCACCGCGTGGCCGGAGAGCAACACGTTCATGTCGGCCTCGTCGATCCACAACGATTTGAACGTGTTCAACGACAAGCCCTGAGCCATGCCGCGGCCCAGCACCACCCCATTGATGCCCCCGGCCGAGGTGCCCGCGATCACGTCCAGGACCACCGTCAGCGGACGGCCGGCCCTGGCCAGCGCGACCAGCGCATCGAAGTAGGCGGCCTCGCTGTCGCAATCGGGGGCGCCGCCGACCTGCCTGGTGGCTGCCGGACCTGAGCGGAACGGATTGGCCACTTCGGCCAAACTCGGGCCGTCGTCGAATACGGTGTCAAAGGCGCGAGCCGCCCGGACCAATTTGTGCAGCTCTTTTGTCACCCCGTGCATATAGATCGCCAACGACACCCCGCCGTAACAGACCAGACCAAGACGGATCTCTTTGCTGGACAGATCAGTCGCAGTCTGGCTCATCGCATCTGCCCTTGGGTGCCGTCAGGTCCCGGGACGATTCTCGGGATCGACTCACCAGGAACAATCGCACCAAGACGGACACTGGTCAAGATCCGGTGACAGCACCTCGTGCGACCATCCACGAAGATGCACAACGCATCGTTGGTCGGTGGTGTGACGGGATGACGAAAAGTCATCGCTGTGCGCCGACGAGTCCGATCACGTGGCTTTGGCTCGGGCGGCAAGGCCTAGCTCGGTATGTGTGGGCACCGCGATGGCGCGAGCGAACCAGTTGCGCGATCCCGCTGGGCCACCGTCGTTTGACCTAGGTCGCCGGAACGTTCTCGGGATTGCTGTCGATCGTAACTGTGGGCTGCCGACGGGTCGCAGAACTGAATTCTCACTCGGGCCGTCAGGTCTCGTTCGAGGCGATCAGCGCAACGGTGACGGCAGCAACGTTCACCAGCGAACAAGGCGGCTTGTGGCTCAGCCCATGCGTGACCCGGCGCCTGGGACAACTCGGCGCGGAGTTCTACTGCACGGTGTGTAGTTGTCGCAGGAGATTGGTTGAATCTTGGGCGAAGGTCATCTCCACAAACCGGCCCTTGTCGATCTTGTAGATGGCGATCTCTGCGATTTCGAACCGGGCGCCGGACGGTTCCACACCGAGCCATTTCTTGACGGGTGTGCCGGTGTTGGTGGCTCGGACGGCGACGCGGTCGCCATCGATGAGCATCTCGTCGAGTTCCCAGCGCATGTCGGGGACTGCGTCGAGGTTGTGGCTGATCGCGGAGATGACGGCGGCACGGGGCACGGGGAGCCCATTCAGGACGACCCTCGCACCGATGAGGTCATCGAGTTCCTCCAGCCGCCGGGCGTTGAGGGCGCTGGAGTAATGCGAGTACATGTCGCGGATCTCTGACTCATTCATGAGGGTTCCTTGGTTCGTATCGACACAGTGCCGATCGGTGGTGGGTGTGTGCGGGGCGTAGGGCCACAGACCCGTCGGGTTCGCGGTAGCCGGCCGCCTAGGTGCGCCGTGGATGGAGGGCTGGATGGGGTCAGCCCCAGGCGGGGTGGATCGGGGTGTCGGTGGGTGAGCCGAGTTGGGCCATCAGGCCGGCGAAGTCCTCGAGGTGCCAGGTCGTCGCGATTTTGCCATTGCGGATCTGGTGAATGTCGATTGTTCGCATTTCGATTCGACGGCCGGTCGGTTCGATTCCCATGAATGCTCCTTGGTGGGTGCCGCTGACTGTGTTGCGGACGACGGCGCGGTCGCCGGAGATGATGATGTCCTCGTGGGTGACGGTGTAGTCGGGCATCACGTAGCGGAACCCGTTGATCTGGTCGGGCATCCCAGCCGGGCCCTGCTGTTGGCCTTCGGCAAGGGGGATGTCGATCCAGTCATCGGCGAGAATTGCTGCGTAGGTTGAGGTGTCACCGGTCCGAAATGGCTCGTAGAACGCGCGAGCGAGGTCGCCGATCTCGGTGGCGGCTGCGGACGAGTGGTCTTCGGCTGATGCGTTCATGAGGGTGACGCCTTTCTTGGGGTGAGGATGGGACGCACTGAAAAAGTGGATTCTGAGGCGTGCGCTGGACCTGAGAATGGTGTGCATCGGCCACGGGAGAGCTAGCCGAGCAGGCCAAGGATGAGGCCGACTACGACCAGCACGAGTGCCGTACTCGCATGCACGGTGAGGGCGTGGCGGCGCGTTCCCCCGTTGGTGGCAACGATGATGGCGTCGCCGATCGGGGTGATCGCCGCAGCAACCAGGACCCAGCCGAAGTCGTGACGCCCAGCAACCGCGAGGACCACGAGCGGCACGATGCCGGAGGTGAGGTCACGAACGCCCTTGATGCTCGTCAGCGCGCGGGGTCGACCTTCAGGAACCCCGAATCCGGCGAGGGCCACTCGAGGAGCCAGGAGAAATCGAGCGCCGATGAAAAGGATGAAGGCGCACCCGAGGATGGCAACGACCAGGGCACTGATGGTGACGATGTTCACGATGATCCCTTTCGAGGGTAGTCTAACGGCGTTCGCTAACAACGATAGCGCTTACCGTCGGTGTTGTCTAGTGGCGATATCTAACTCTGCTAGAATTAGCGGCATGAGCCCCCGCCCCGCCCCGGACCTCGGTGTTCGTCGTGATCGGATCACCGCCGCCGCAGGTGAAATCGCCGAGGCCGAGGGATGGACCGCCGTCACGATGCGCAGGCTCGCCCAACGAATCGGGGTGACCCAGCCGGTCCTCTACTCGGCTTTCCCATCTGGTCGGCAGGCGGTCATCGACGCCGTAGCTCTCGGGGGGTTTGCTTCGTTGGCTGCGGCGCTGGAAGCGGTGGAGCCTGAGCCCATGGCACGCATGCGCACCTACCTCGACTTCGCCCAGCATCAACCGCGCCTCTACGAAGCCATGTTCTCGATGCAGTCGGGACTGGAATTCGGGCCCGGCAACGGCCTGGAACCACTCGGACGTGCCTTCGCGGCGATCCAGGAGGCATTCCCGGGCCCCGACGTCACGAGCGCCGAGGTTGCGTGGGCCATGCTCCACGGACTTGCCACACTCCAGCTCAGCCGGCGTCTGCCGTCACCCGGAGCCGACGCACGTCTCGAGTACTCCTACCGCATCTTGAGCCCACAACCAGACCCGGGGGCAGTCCCGACATCTCCGCAGGATGATCTGCCTGCTGGTCGGTGAACTGGCGGCAGGCGGCATCGTCGTCACGCTGATCTGTCGGGTATTGGGCTTCTCCACGCAAGGCTTCTACCGCTGGACGGCCGGCCCGGTCACCGTCCGGTACTGGGTCGATGCCCATTTGATCAACGCAGGGTTGGAGATCCATTCCGGGGCAGCGGAGGTCGGGTATCGCCTCGTCGCCGCCGAGCTGCCCGAGCACGGCATCAGGGCCGGCGAGAACCGGGTGCAACGACTGTGGGTCTGCGGCCCCGGTGACATTCCAGCCGGAGGACGCCTGCTGGTCCGCGAGTCGGAATCGGGGTTCTTCCCGTGCTGCCTCGGCGCCCGGCTGGGTCTGCTGCCTTGATCCCGTTCGGTGGCGGTTGGCTGACCGGTCGGTACAGGCGGGAGGTGTGGCCGGCCGACCGCTCATCCGTGACGTCGGTCATCCTGGGCGCCCGCACGGTCGAACAACTCGCCGACAACCTCGGCGCAGCCGACCTGCACCTGGATTCCGCTGAGACCCAGGCGCTGGACCGGGCGAGCGACCCGGTTGCCGCGGATTATCCGCACGGCGGGCCCGGAACCGACCAGCGCGGCAGGAAGATCACCGGACCGCGCTGATCTGCCGACGAGCGCTTGATCGATTGCAGATGCGACGGAACGCGTTCCGGTCCCACCGTGCGGCCCGGGCACCGACGAACCGGACACACTCGGGTAGGTCACCCCGCTGGTACAAATGACGATCACAGTCAGATGCTGGGGACAGGGAAACGTCGCGCCGAGTCAGGGGTCTCGTGTGCGTGGCTCGAGGTCCAGCGCCGTCATCAGTCAGCGCGCGGGGCCATCCAGTGCGACGGCCTGGCCGGCGACCAGGACGGCGCCCAGTAACTCGGCATCCTGGCCCAATGAACCCTGTACGACCTCGACGACGTGGTTGGTCACCGGGGGCAGATTGCGTGCCAGCATGCTGCGGACCCCTGCAATCAGCGGTTCGTCGCTGGCGGCGAGTTTGCCACCGATGACCACCATCTTGGGGTCCAGCACGGCGCAGATACCAGCGAGCGCTTCGCCTACGGCCCGGCCCGCATCATTGAAAACTCGGCGGGCGCCGGCGTGTCCGGCTGCGGCCAGTTCCAGGATCGCGTCGAGGTCGATGTCGGGTCCGTGATTGTGAGCCATCGCCTCGATCACCCCTCGGGAGCCGGCGACAGTCTCCAGGCAGCCGCGGTTCCCGCATCGGCAGACGTAGCCTCCACGCACCACGACGACATGGCCGAGTTCGCCCGACAAACCGGATGACCCTTCATAGAGTTGGCCACCGAGAAAGAGACCGGCGCCAACGCCTTCGGACAGCATGACGTAGATCAGGTCGTCGACCCCGCGGCCGGCTCCGAACTTCGCTTCGGCGAGCGCTCCTGCGTTGGCATCATTGATGATGGAGACCGGCAGCCCGGTTGTACTGCTGAGGCGGTCGGCCACATTGACCTCCGTCCAGTCGTGCAGCATGGCGGGCCTGCTGACCAGATGGGAGCCGGCGGTCACCGGAGTTGACACCGCTGCGCCCAAGCCGAGCAGCTTGTCCGGATTATGCAGCTTGATCAATCGTGCTGTCGCCGAAGCGGCGAAGTCCAGTGAGCTGGCTGGCTGGTGGTCGACATCTCCGGGCCGCCGAAGTCGATCGATGATGTGACCGTTGAGTTCTGCGAGGGCGACGGTGACGCCGTCGTGCGCGAAATGGACGCCGATGACGGAACCGCTACTGGGGTGCAGGGCCAGGGGAGTGGCTGGTCGGCCGGTCCCGGCATTCGGCTTGCCCAGCTCGGTCGGCTCGATCAGCACGGACTCGGAGAGCAGCTCGGTGACCAGCGACGACACGGTCGTCTTCGACAGGCCGGTGAGTCGAGCGATGTCTACTCTGCTGGTCGCCCCACCCTCACGTACCGCCACTATCACCAGCGATCGATTGCGTTGGCGCAACGACGGCAGCGATCCTCCAGATCCCACGCCGGGGATTCCATCGCCCGGCAGGTCGCGGCTCAGCTTCCCACTCATTCGAGGACCCTACCAACCGGGGGGAATTAGTGCGGAGTCCGGACGAAATAGCCTGATTTTGAAGATATTTCGATCTTGACACGGAGAAACGATTTGTTTAGTGTCCTGAAACACATCACTCCCGGTGTTCCACTTACCTCCTCGAGAGGCGTCTCAATGCTGCGACATTCACTTCTTCGGCCTGCCGTTGCCCGGTCCCATCCGCGGACTCGATCCCGAGTGCTCGCTGCCGGGTTGGCTCTGTTTATGGCGGGAGCGGGCCTAACGTCCCTGCCTTCGGTGGCATCGGCGGCCAGTCCCGCGGCCACTGCGGCCAGCCCGTCCACCCCGATCTATCTGGACACCTCCTACTCGCCGACCGAGCGCGCGGCGGACCTGGTGTCGCGGATGACGACGGCCGAAAAAGCGGCCCAGATGAATTCCAGCAAGGCTCCGGCGATCGCGCGATTGGGTGTGGCGGCGTGGGGTTGGTGGAATGAGGCGAACCACGGCATCAACGCTCAGACGATCAATGCGACCGGCAACGCCACCACGCTGACCAACACCACGTCCTATCCGTCGGATCTGTCGATGGGCAGCACCTGGAACCCGGATCTCGTCTATTCCGAGGCGCAGCAGATCGGCGCCGAGGCACGCGACACCGCACCCGGGAACGCCGAGAACCTCGACTTCTACGCCCCCACGGTCAACCTGTCGCGCGACCCGCGGTGGGGTCGTAACGACGAGAGCTGGAGCGAGGACCCGACTCTCACTGCCAATTTGGCCTCCCAGTACGTCGACGGATTGCAGGGGGAGAATCAGCAGGGCCAACTTCCGGCATCGGCCAACGGCTACTACCAGGCCATCGCGACGCTGAAGCACTACGCGGCCAACAACTCCGAGGTGAACCGCCTCAACGGCAACTCGGTCATGTCGGAGAAGCAGCTCCGCGAGTACTACACCGCCCAGTTCGCGAGCATCATCGCGCAGAGCCACCCGGGTTCGATCATGAGCTCCTACAACGAGGTCAACGGGACCCCGGCGGCCGCGAGCGTTGAGCTGACCGACACCCTGGCCCGCGAGACCTTCGGCTTCAACGGGTATTTCACGTCTGACTGCGACGCGATCGAGGAGGAACAGGCCGGTCACAACTGGGTTCCGCCGAACACCACGACCCCGGTCAACCAGTTCACCCGAGCGGCGTACTCGATCACGGCCGGCGAAGATCTGGACTGCAACGCCGGTTACAACGACGGCCACAGCTACGGTGACTCCGTCCCGACCGCGCTGACCCAGAACATCTCGACGCTGACCGACACGTTCAACATCAACGACGTCGACGTCTCGGTGGTGCGACTGTTCACCGCTCGCATCGAAACCGGCGAGTTCGACGACCAGGCCTCGGTGCCCTGGGTCCAGGCCGCCCGGACCCGCCTCGGCGGCGTGACCTGGACCAGCAGCAATTCCAACAATGCGATCACCGAGACACCGGACCGGCTCGCCCAGGCTCAGGCCAGCGCCGAACAGAGCATCGTGATGTTGCAGAACGGCAAGCCCTCGGGCGCTTCGAGTTCGCTGCTGCCGTTGAAGATTCCCTCCTCCGGAACGTACAAGGTGCTCGTGCTCGGGCAGTACGCCCACCCGTCGAGCCTGTTCCTCGGCGGCTACTCCAGCATCCAGGGCAGTGCGGGTGCGGGGAACAACGTCGACAGTTACAGCGGCGTCAAGGCTGCCATCCAGGCAGTGAACCCCGGCGCGCAGGTCGACTACATGAAGGGCTTCACCGACGCCGGCACCAGCGGCAGCAACTGCTGCACCACGGTCGATCCGGCCGCGATCACCGCTGCGGCCAGCGGCTACAACGCCGTGTTGGTGGTCGTCGGCACCGACTCCTCCACCGGGCAGGAAGACCACGACCGGACCACCATTTCCCTTCCCGGGAACCAGGCCTCGCTGGTCAGCCAGGTCGAGGCAGCCAACCCCAACACGATCGTGTACATGGAGACGATGGGCCTGGTCGACACCAGCGCCTTCGCCGGCACGACCCCGGCGCTGCTGTGGAGCTCCTACAACGGGCAGCGGCAGGGCAGCGCGCTGGCCAACGTCCTGACCGGCAAGGTGAATCCCAGCGGGCACCTGCCGTTCACCTGGTACACCAACCAGAGCGATATCCCGGTGGCCACCGACTACAATTTAACGCCGGACACCGCGGCCGGCACGAAGGGCCGCACCTACATGTACTTCACGGGTGCGGTGAGCTGGCCGATGGGTTACGGGTTGAGCTATGACACCTACTCGTACTCGAACCTGCAGGTCAACAAGTCCGCGGCCGATGCCAACGACACCCTGACCGTCAGCGCCGACGTCACCAACAACGGCACCACCACCGGTCAGACGGTCCCACAGCTCTACGTGACCACTCCATTCGAGCCGGCCTCCGCGCAGGACCCGGCCAAACGGCTCGAAGCCTTCCAGAAAGTCAGTCTGGATGCGGGCCAGACCAAGACGGTGACGTTCACCGTCCCGGTCTCCAAGCTGGCCTTCTACGACACCGGCTCGAACAGCTACATCGTCGATCCCGGCTCCTACGGCCTGCAGGTCAGCTCCTCGGCGGCCGACTCCGACATCCAACTGAAGTCGACGGTCGACATCAGCGGCACCGTCCTGGAAACGCCCACGACCCTGACCGCCAAGCCGATCCAGACCGGCGATGTTGCGAACAACATCGCCCAGCGGGTGATGTTCGACGTCAACAAGACGATCACTCCGCAGCTGACCGTCGCGATGTCCGATCAGAAGCTTTTCGGCTACATCACCAAGGGACAGAGCACGGCGCTGCCGGCCGGCGCCGTTGTCACCTACTCCTCGAACCGGCCGGCCGTGGTCGCGGTGGGCGCCGACCAGAGTCTGACGACCGGCACCCCGGGGGTGGCCACGTTGACCGCCACCCTGACCTTCAACGGCGCCAGCGCCAAGACGAGTTTTGTCGTCGACGTCGGGCCGTTGACCATCGTCAGCAACTCCTCCACCACCTTCCAGCAGGGCACGGCCGGTACCTTCACCGTCACCACCACCGGTAACCCGACGCCGACGCTGACCGAAACCGGTTCCCTACCAGCCGGAATCACCTTCGTCGACAACGGAAATGGAACCGCGACCCTGGCCGGTACGACGAACGACCCGATCGGCGCCTACCCGATCACCATCACCGCACACAACGGGCTAGCGGTCGACGCCAGTCAGAGCTTCATCTTGAACATCGGTTCGCCGAGCCCCTGTGTGAGCAGTGCGCAGGTGCTCTCCGACGGCAACTTCGAGGCGGCCACGTTGGGTCCGTGGACCGGCTTCGGTGGGGGCACGATCGCCCTGACCACCGCCGACCAGGTCTCCGGTCAGCAGAGTGTGGTGACCACGAAGCGGACCGGGCCCTACCAGGGACCCTCGCAGAGCGTGGCCAACCTGGTGTCCGTCGGCGCCACCTACACGGTCAGCGCCAAGGTCAAATACACGACCGGGCCCGCGACGCACACCTTCGGCATCACCATGACCGACGGCAGCAACTACGGGAACATGGTGACGGCCACCGTCACGCAGGGTCAGTGGACCACGATCAGCGGCACCTACACCGTGCCGTCCTCCGGGATGGACGTGACCAAGGCTCGGATCTACATCGAAACGCCGACCACCGCGGGAGCAAGCACCGACCTGATGGATTTCTGGACCGACGACGTCTCCATGGTCGGCCTGACCACGTCGCCGGCCTTCAACGGCGGAATCCTGACCAACGGCGGGTTCGAAACCGGATCGGTCAGCCCATGGACCGGGAACGACTCGGCAAAGCTCGCCCTGAGCCGGACCGACGCCGCTGATGGCGGATGCAGCGTCACGGTGACCGGACGGACCGAGACCGACAGCGGCCCAGCGCAGGATGTGTCCAACAAACTCGTGGCGGGCACCACCTACGCGGTGTCGGCGAAGGTCAAATACACCACCGGACCGGCCACGAAGAGCTTCGACTTCGCCGTGCAGGACGGCGCGTCCAAGGGTGCCGTGATGGCCACGGGCGTCGCGACACTGGGTCAGTGGTCAACCATCTCGGGCACCTACACGGTCCCGTCCGGGAAGTACGACCTGACCGCGGATCACGTGATCGTCGAAACGCCGTTCACCGCCACCCCGACCGCGGACGATCTCGTCAATTTCTCCGCGGATGATCTGTCGATCGTCGCGCTGGCGGGACCGGTCATCACGTCGACATCAGTTGCCGACGGTGATTCGGTGAAGGGGACGACGACCTTCCAGGTCAATCTGGGCGGCGCCGCCTCGGACGTCTCGTACACCTACATCGAGTTGAACCAGAACGGGACGTGGATCACCGACAACACCACGGATTCCGCCAAGGCGTTGGGCAGCACCAATTCGGGCCTGACCCCCAAGCTGGTGGTGGACACGACCACGCTGGCCAACGGCACCTACGGGCTGAAGATCGACGCGGTCGGCACGAACGGCGCGACGACCGAGAAGAAGATCACCTTCACCGTCAACAACCCGATGGCAATCCCCACGCTGACGTCGGCGACGGCACCGTCCAACGGCTGGTACACCACGGCCGTCTCGGTGGCGCTGGTGTCCTCGGTGGCCGGGGACAAGGTCCAGTACCAGGTCGACGGCGGCGGTTGGAAGAACTATTCCAAGGCGTTCTCGATTTCGGCGGACGGGGTGCACACGGTCCACACCCGTTTGCTCTCCAACAGTGTCGTGGTGGACACCTCTGACCGGACTTTTACGGTCAAGGTGGACAAGACGAAGCCGGCCGCGTCGGCTGCTTTTGACCCGAACAACCGGGCAGGTAGCCCGCGGAATCCCGTCACGGTGGTCTTCACCGCCACGGATGCCACCTCCGGGATAGCCACCATCGAGTACAACCTGAACGGTGGTGCTTGGACCGCCGCCACGGCGGGTAGCCCGGTCACCCTCGATACGCCAGGCACCTTCGTGGTGGGTTTCCGGGCAACGGACAAAGCCGGCAACGTGTCGGCCACCCAGAGTTCGACGGTGACGATCAAGGCCGACCCGGATACCACCGCGAAGGTCAGCCCGAGCAAGGCCGCAGCAGGCGCCTATGTGACGGTCAGCCTGGCCGGCTTCCACCGCTACACGATGGTGGACGTCACCCTCGGGTCCGTCGACCTCGGTGGTGTCACCACCGACGTGAACGGATCGGCAAAGGTCACCGTGCGGATCCCGGCCGCCACCACAGCCGGCACCTACACCCTGACGGCAGCGGAGTCCGGCGACAATGCGCTCTCCGCAACGGCGACGCTGAAAGTGACCGCCTGATGTAGGTCACCGATAGGCGAAGATGCCATTGATCGGGCAACGCGACGATTGAGGTCGCGTTGCCCGATCTTTGTATCCCAACAGTTCTGGACCCAGTGGTCGTCCTGTGGTCTACAGGGTGAAGCGAGCAGGTGCGATTCCGCCTGCGGTGATCAGTACTTCGGCGTTCAGCCGGACGCGTCTGCGAATCCGCCGGCGGCGATGATCTGGGCGTACCGCGGTAGTTGGGCAGCGTCGATGGTGTGGCCGCCCTCGTGGGCCAGGAGGCGGGCGTCAGCGTTCATGGTCTGCAACTGCAGCAGCAGGGTGGTGGTCTGCGCGGCGGTGGCCATCGGGTCCCGAGTCCCATTGGCTATCACGACCCATGTGTCGCTCAGATCGACGTTCGTGGGTGGCGAGGCGAAGGGAACCATCGCCGCCAACAGAACGGCACCGGCCAGAAGATGCGGGCGGCGCATCATCATGGCGGAAGCGATGTTTGCGCCGTTGGAAAAACCCACGGCCACGAAACTGCCCGGGGTGACGTCGTGATTGCGGCCCATGGTCTCGACGAAGTCAGCCAGTTCGTCGGCCCGCTGCGCCAGGTCCTGTTCGTCGAAGACGCCCTCGGCTCGCCGCCGGAAGAAGCGGGGCATCGATCCCTCCAGCACCCGCCCCCGCGGCGACAGGACCGGCGAGCGTGGGGACAGCCGGTCGGCCAGCGGCAGTAGGTCGTGCTCGTCGCCGCCGGTGCCGTGCAACAGCAGCAGCGGGGGCGCTGCGTCGCCGTCGCGCCAGACGTGCGGCCAATCGGCGGTCATGCGGGTTCCCCGGATAGGTCGGGCAGGGTGATGGGGGGCAGGGAACGGGCGATCTGCTCCCGGTTCGGCTCGAGCCACGGCGGCAGTTTGAGGGAACGTCCCAGCTCCAGCAGGGGCTCGTCGATGTCGAAACCTGGCGAATCGGTGGCGATTTCGAAGAGTACGCCACCGGGCTCGCGGAAGTAGATGGATTTGAAGTACTGGCGATCCAGGATCTCGGTGACCTGCACCCCGGCTTGCACGAGTTGGTGCTGCCACGTAGTCATGGTGGCCAGGTCGGGCGCGCGGAAGGCGACGTGGTGGACGGTACCGCCGGCCTGCAAGCCGCGCTCACGGGCGCCGCCGGTCAGATCGACCAGGGCGCCGGCGTCGCCGGTAGCCATCTGGAAACGGGACCGGCCGGCGCTTTCCCCGGCTGCACCCATGCCCAGCAGGTCGGTGAGCATCGCCGCGGTCGGATCGAGGAGACGCTCATTCATGGTCACCGAGTGCAGTCCGCGCACCGCATGTTCGGCCGGGATGCTGGCCACTCCGTCCCACCCGGAACGGTGATCGCCGTCGGTGGCCACCAGATCCAGCACCATGCCGTCCGGGTCGCGCAAGGTCAGCACCTCCTCGGCATCGCGGCTTCGCGGGGCATCGACATCGACGTGCAAGGTCTTGAGCCGGTCGTGCCACCAGCTCAAGGACGTCCCCGGCACGCTGAACGCCGTGGCCGACGTCATCCCGGCGCCCTGCCGACCGCGGGGCACGTCAGGCCAGGGGAAGAAAGTGAGAATGCTGGACGGAGTGCCCCTCTCGTCGCCGTAGTAGAGGTGCCAGGAGTCCGGAGCGTCGAAGTTGACGGTGCGCTTGATGAGGCGCAATCCCAAGACGGTGGAGTAGAAGTCGACGTTCCGCTGCGGGGCGGACGCGATGGCGGTGACGTGGTGCAGACCCTGCGGAGCGATGGTTGTCATGCGGTTCTCCTCCTGCAGCGAAAAGTCCATGCGTGTGCATTGATACCGTCGACTGTATGCCTCGGGAAGCGGGAGCGCAGAAGTGAGGATGCCGGCCGAGGTCTTGCGAGCTGGGAGCTATCCCTGGAGGGCCGCTTGTCGGGCGACGATGATGGCACCGAGGGCCTCTGCGCGTGAACCGAGCGCGCCGGCGACGACCGAGGGGGCGCGGTCGCTGACCGAGGACATATATCGGTTCAGCGAGTCACGGACTCCGTCGAGCAGGGGTGTACCGGTTTGGGCCAGGGTTCCGCCGATGACGATGAGTTCGGGGTTGAGCATCGTGCATGCAGAGGCCAGAGCGGTTCCGACGGCTCGGCCGGCGTCGTTGATGAGCCGTTCCGCTCCCGGGTCGCGTTGTTGCGCGAGTTGGATCAGGTCACCGAGACAGCTGCCAGGTCCGCGGCTGTAGGCCAAAGTGGAGGCAAGTGCATGTTGTCCGACTATGGTTTCCAGGCACCCTCGGCTCCCGCATCGGCAGATCTGTCCGGCGGGTACGACAGTCACGTGACCGAGCTCGCCGGCTGCCCCGCCGGCACCCTCGTACAGCTGTCCCTGCAGGATCATGCCGGCGCCGACACCCTCGGAGAGCATCACGTAGATCATGTTGTGGGTTCCGCTTCCGGCGCCGAGTCGCCACTCGGCCAGGGCGCCGAGGTTGGCATCGTTTCGGACATGCGCGGTCAACCCCATGCGTCTGTGCAGGCGGGCGGCAATGTCGACGCCACTCCAATCGCTGAGCATCGGCGCACCCAGTAATTGCGAGTGCAGGACGACTGGTGCGGACACCCCGACTCCGACCCCGCGGAGTTTGCGGTAGGCGATGTTGTTGTCCGCGACCAACTCGAGCGCGGCCGAGGCGACGTACTCGAGTGTGTCGGCCGGTCGGTGGTCGACATCGATGTCGTGGGTGTGCTCGGCTCGAACGGTGCCGTCCAGACTGGTGATCAGGATGCGGACACTGGCGTGACCCAGGTGCATGCCGATCAGAGTGCCCAATCCTGGGTTCAGAGACAGCGCGGCCGCCGGCCGCCCCCCGGACTTCCCCTGCGCAGGAATGCGTTCGTCCAGTTCGAGCAGGGTTCCTTCGATCAGGAGGTCGGCGACCAGTGCCGAGATGGTCGCGTTGGACAGGCCGGTGACTTCGGCAAGTCCGACCCGCGTGAACGGCTGCCCGGTTCCGGCCACCTCGAGTACGGCGTCGCGATGCCGGGCGTTTTTCGAGTGCACTTTCATAGGCTAACAGGTTTACCTCAATTCTGAACGAACTCCGGCGTCATCCGGCCCGGTTTGCCATTGACCCGGTGGGCCGCGGCCTTCTACGTTGATAACGGTGACGTTCGGCAGGCCGCAATGGGAGTTCAAGCCGGACAACGGAGCAGACGGCGAGCGATACGCTCTAACGTCTGTTGTGATCGCCATTCACCAAACCGCTCCGCCGATATCGGTATTGGCTGCGGAATGGATCAGGGCAGAAATGCCGGCATCGACACATGGAGGTGTTCTTGCGTACGACAGTGAAATTGGGCGTCGCAGTGGTATCTGCGATCGCTTTGTTGGCCGCTTCGGTGACCACTGCAGCGGCCGGCGTGACGCCGGACGCACACGGAGGGGGTGGGGCGTCGCGAACCGGGGTCTATCCGGACCTGTTCGTGGCCGCGGGTTACCAGCAGAAGGACGTCAACGCGAGGGTGCAGGCGGCGTGGCAGCAACTGTTCCACGGTGCACCGGGCACGGAGCCGACCAGGGCCGACGGCCAGTCGGTGTACTACCAGTTGACACCGGACATGGCCTACGTGGAGGACATCGGAAACCAGGACGTCCGTAGCGAAGGCATGGGATACGCGATGATGATCGCCCTTCAGCTCGGCCACAAGAAGGAGTTCAACGACTTGTGGAACTTCGCCAAGACGAAGATGCAGATCGCCAGCGGACCGCAGCAGTACAACTTCGCCTGGCACACCGACACGACCGGGAAGATCCTGTCCACCGGCGACGCACCCGACGGTGACCAATGGATGGCTGCGGCGCTGGCCTTCGCAGCAGACCGATGGGGTAACGGGAAGGGCACCTACAACTACGGTCACCAAGCCGAGCTGATCCTCCACTCGATGTGGCACGCCTCGGACGAGGGTGGCGTCGACACGTTCAACCAGACGTCCTACCTGCCGTTGTTCACCCCGCCCGCCACCTTCCTCAACTACACCGACCCGTCGTACGCTCTGCCCGCGTTCTACAAGATCTACGCCAAGGCCGATCCGACCGACCAGGACCTCTGGAACAAGGCGTACACCGCCGGTGAGCAACTGCTGCAGAAGGCAGCGAACCCCGCCACCGGACTGGCGCCGGACTACGCGAATTTCGATGGCACCCCGTACATGAACGCATCCGAATCGGTCACCGACAACAGCTATGACCACAACTTCCAGGAAGACGCCTGGCGTTCCATCGCCAACGCGAACATCGATGCCGAATGGTTCGGTGTGCAGCCGTGGCAGAAGAAGTACTCCAATACGCTGGAGACCTTCTTCGCCAAGCAGGGTGTCAGCACCTACGTCAGCCGCTACCACCTCGACGGCACCCCGCTCGCCGCCGGCCAGAACACCTACGAGCCGGCTCATGCTCAGGGACTGGTCGCGATGAACGCTTCCTCGGCGATCTCGGCCACGAACAAGAACAGCACCGCGTTCGTCCGGGATCTGTGGAACACCAAGACACCAACGGGCCAGGCCCGTTACTTCGACGGCCTGCTCTACATGCTGGGCCTGCTCTACGACAGCGGTAACTTCCGGATCTGGTAGTGCCCCACCGGGAAGAGGGGCGCGCAAGGCGCTGGGGGAATGTCACCATTCCTCCGGCGCCTCGCTCTGCACCAGACCTGTTCGCTGGAACAGAAACAGATCTCACCGATCTCGACCCGATCGGTGGCAAGCCTCGCGGCTCGCCCAGAGCATCCCGCGCTCGATGATCGTGCGGATCTCCCGGATGTCGAAATCCGTCAGGTTGTGGCCGACGGTGCACACGAAGACGCGCCCCTTTCCCCACGGACGGGTCCAGACCGCGGGGCAGGTCACCGGACGGCGCCACGGTCTTCGTGTTCCGCGGCCAGTATCAGGTACGCGCTAGCGGTCCAGGTGTAGGCCCGATCACGCAGACCGGCGCCCGTGATGGCGTCGAAATTCTCGGCGAAACCAGACTTCTCACACAGTCGTCGAAATCGCTCGCTGATCTCGTCCGCCAGGCTCAGGTGACCGGCTCGACGGAGCCCGTTTTCCACCAGCACGGTCGCAGGAGCCCAGATCGGCCCGCGCCAGTAGCCATCCGGCCGATAGTGCTCCGAGCTGGGCGGCTCGGTGGCCAGGCCCCACTCGGTGAGGTGACGACGTACGAGCTCAGCGATCCGTCCGGTCACCTCGGCGGGCAATCGGTCGGCCAGGATGATGGGCAGCAGGTTGAGCAGGCTGTCGGTCCGGAACAGCTCTCCGGTCCGTGGATCCTTTGCAGCGAAACCCTCACCGTTCCATAGCTCCTCGAGCATGGCCTGTTGCATGTTCGCAGACAGGGCGGCCCAGTCCTGGGCTTCGGCTTGCATGTCGAGCTCGCGGGCCAGTTCGGCGAGAACGTGTAACTGCTGGGACAGGAACGCGGCCAGGTCGGCGGTTTCGACGACCCGGGACCGGTCGAAGACGGTCGAGTTGTCCCAGCCGCTGTCGTTGCCGTGTTGGTAGTGGGCCAGGGTGTGTCCGGGGACGCGGCGGGCGTCGAGCCAGAACCTGGTCCATGCCGAGAGCCGCTGGTAGATGCTCTCCAGGTCGACCGGGTCCAGGTCCTTGGGCAGTCGCTGGCGTAGACCCTGCAGGGCCCAACCGTGAATCGGCGGTTTGACGAAGTTGTAGAGGACCTCGGAATGGGTGACCGAATCGGGCAGCGCACCCCGTTCGTCCTGGTAGTCGAAGGGCGTCAGGAACTGGTCGAGGGCCAGTTCGGGCTGGCCCTGGGCCAGGGCCATCGCGTTGAAGCAGTGATCCCAACTCCAGACTTTGTCCATCCAGTGTTTCGACATCAGCACGCCGGGACGCTGCAGGAATCCGGCCGGGCCCACTGTGGCCGACCACACCACATACGCGGCCAGCCCGGCCGCCGGGGTGTGTTCGGATCGCCACGGGGCGATCGTGCTGACGAACTCGTCGAACCTGCCGGTGACGGCGGCGGTGACGTCGGAGAAGCTGTGCCGCAACACATAGGGACTGCGCGAGGCCTCGAATTCCTCGATCACGATCTCCCAGTGTCCGGTGTCGTCGGGGGCGACCACAGCGCCCCGGTCCGCGGTGCCCAGGGTTTGGTCACCGAGCACGGCGAGCCGCCCGGCCAGCGTGGTGATCCGGTACCGGCGGCCCGATTCATAGGAGGTGTAGATCAAGCCCTGATCGACCGGATCGACGAAGAAATACGAGCCGGCAAACGGGGTCAACGTCGCGGCGGCAGCGAGAATCCTCATGGACAGCCCGTTGCCGCGCACCCTGATGGTGTCCGTGGTCTCGAAGGCGGCCTGGATCTCACCGGCGTCGTGCTGCCAGCGGAGTCGAGTGGGATCGGCCCGCACATGCGTGTCGACGCGGCGTCCGTCGACCTCTGGGGTGAGCCGCAGGATCGGGTGAAAGCCACTTTGGTGGGTCACCAGGTGCACGTCCTGTTCGACTTGCTTCTCGGCGACGATCGGGGACAGGTTCAGCCAGGAGAGGTGATGGGAGAAGGGGATCTCCTGGACCGAGAAGGTCATGGCGCTGATGTCGTTGCTGGGCAAGGTATCTGGTCTTTCTTCCGAGAGGGGCGCCAAGAGCTGCGCTGCCCCGCGTAGTGGGTGGAGTGGTCGGTTTATCCCGACAGTCAGTCCTTGACGGCTCCAGCGGTGACTCCGGCGGCGACGTAGCGTTGCGCCAGGATGAGCAGGATCGCGGCCGGTACCGAGGCCACCACTGCGGTGGCCATGATCGAGTTCCAGTCCTGGTTGTTGTTGCCGATGTAGTGATAGATCCCCAGCGTGATCGGCTGCCGATCACCGCCGCTGTCCAGGGTCGAGGCGAAGATGAAGTCGGACCAGGACCACAGGAACGCGAACAGCGACACGGTGACCACGGCGTTGCGGCTCAGTGGCAGCACCACGGACAGGAAGGTGCGCATCGATCCGGCGCCGTCCATCCGCGCGGCCTGGATCAGCTCGCCCGGGATGCCGGACATGAACGCGGTGAAGATCAGCACGCCGAACGGGACGGCGAGCGTGGAGTCGGCGATGATCAGGCCCCACCAGTGGTTGGTGATGTCCAGGCTGATGAAGATGGCGTAGAAGCCCATCGCCATGATGATGCCGGGGATCATCTGGGCGATCAGCAGCACGAAGCTGAGAGCGGCGCCGCCCCGGGGCCGGAGTGTGGCCAGCGAATATCCGGCCGGGGCTGCGATCACCACGGTCAGGATCACCGTGCCCAACCCGATCAGCAGACTGGTACCCAGATACGGCAACTGGTCGTGCAGTACCGCGTCGTAGCCGGCGAAGGTGGGGTGCAGCGGAAACCAACTCGGTGGGCTCTGCCTCATCTCGTTGGGTGGAGTGAGCGAGACGTTGATCATCCAGTACACCGGGAACAACATGATGGCCGTGAGGATCACCCCGATGACGGTGTTCCACTTGCTGGTGCCGCGTCGGCGGCGCGCTCGGGGTCGGCCACCGGCGCTGGTCTCCCGCACGGTGGTGATGACGTCGGTCGCGGTCATGCGTCGACCTGATTTCGTTGCACCCGAAGGTAGATGAAGCCGAAGATGACGGCGATGACGATCAGCATGTTGCCGACCGCGGCCGCGGGACCGAACTTCGGGATCAGGGTGCCGAATCCGAGCCGGTACGACCAGGTCGCCAGTGTGGTGGAGGCGTCGCCGGGGCCGCCCTTGGTCATGATCCAGATGATGTCGAAGACCTTGAGGGTGTAGACGAAGCCCAGCAGCACGGTGATGGCCGAGACCGGTCGCAGCAGCGGGAAGGTGATCTTGCGGAAGGTCTGCCAGGATCCGGCCCCGTCCAGCGATGCGGCTTCGTACAGATCGCCGGGGATGTTCTGCAGGCCGCTGTAGAGCACGACCAGATTGAACGGAACCCCGATCCAGATGTTGGCGATGATGACCGAGATCAACGCCCACTGTGGCGAGGTGAGCCAATCCACCGGGCCGATCCCGAACCACGACAAAGCGGCGTTGATCACCCCCGAGTCGCTGTTGAACATCCACGACCACGTCGAAGCGGAGACGATCAGCGGCAGCAGCCAGGGGATCAGGAACAGGGCCCGCAAGGTGGTCGACAGCGGGAACCGCCGGATGAAGAACACCGCCAGCGCCAAGCCGATCGAGAATTGGAAGATCAGCGAGACGATCGTGAAGACGAACGTGTGGATGAATGCGGGCCAGAAGGTCGGGTTGTGGTACGCGGTGAGGTAGTTCTGGAAACCGATGAAGGTCGCGTTGCCGTTGATGAAGGAACGAATCGTGTAGTTGCGCAACGACAAATCAATATTTCGATAGAGCGGGTAGGCGTAGAACACCAGCATGTAGATCAGGATGGGGGCCAGAAACCCCCACGCTGCCCACTGGCCGGTGCGTGGGCGTGGCGGCGAAGGCTCCGGCGACGGAGCCGTATCGGGCTCCGCCGCCGGGTAGTCCAGCCCGGCCTGGTGAGTCGTTGTCGCCATTGACTTTCCTTATCTGCACAGACGTTGGCCGAGCCTGCTTGCTTCGTTGCCCATTACTGCGCGGCGGCTGCCGCCGTCTGCGCAGCCTTCATCGCATCCGCCGGAGATTTGGAGCCGCTCAGTGCGGCCTGCACGGCGCCCCACATCGGCTCGGAGATCTTCGGGTACTTGGTGCCGAGGTTGTCGCTGGTGCGACCCTTGGCCGTCTTCACGGCATCGACCCAGGGCGCCAACTCCGGGTTGGCCGCGACCTGCTTGGCCTGGACGTCCGGCAGCGCCGAGATGTAGGACAGCGTGGTGTCGGTGGTCAGCGCATTCTCGGGTGCGGACAGACAGGAGATGACCTTGGTCGATGCCGCGTCCATCGAAGTGTCCTTCTGGACCGGCGCGGTGACGAACTCGCCACCGGTCGGTGTCGGGGCGTTGCCGCCCTTGGCCGCCGGGATCGGCAGCACGCCGTAGTCGAAGCCGGCCTTCTTGGCGTTGGCCAGCTGCCAGGTGCCGTTCTCGCCGAAGGCATAGTCGCCGGTGGCGAACTCCTGCCAGCTGGTGGTCTGCGTGTTGTTGATGACGGAGTTCGGCGCGTATCCGCTCTTCAGCCAGGAAGTCCACAACTGCAGCGCAGCAGTACTTTCGGCGGAATCGAGAGCGGTCAGGTTGGCCCCGGAACCCCAGAACCAGGGCAGGAACTGGAAGCTACCCTCCTCGGTTCCGATCGCCGAGAAGGTGATGCCCTTCTTCCCGGCGGCCTTGACCTTGGCCAGCGCGGCGGTCAGCGAGTCCCAGTCCTTGACGGTGGCCACGTCGACACCGGCCTTTTTCAGAACATCCTTGTTGTAGTAGAGCGCGAGCGTGTTCGCACCGATCGGCACACCGTAGGTCTTGTTGTCGAGTTGCCCCGCAGCGAGGATGTTGGGCGCGAAGGCACTGGTATCGAGCTTGAGGTCCTCGGTGGTGTTCAACACGCCCGCGTCGGCGAGGGTGGAGACCACGGGGTTGTCGACGATCAGGACGTTGGGGGCGCTGCCCTGCTGGGCCGCGAGCAGCGTCTTGGTCGTCAGGTCGGTGGTGTCGAAACCGGTGCGCTTGACCGTCACCCCGGCCTGGGTGCCGCACTTGTCGAGCAACTTCACCCAATCGGAACTCTCGTCGAACTGCGGATACGGGTCCCAGACGGTGACCGTCCCGCCAGTGGCCGGGGCTGCTGAACTCGCCATCGAAGAACCGGACGCCGGCGCGGACGCGGCCGATGACCCTGCGGCAGGACTCGCGGACGACGAGCCGGCCGGCGCCGACGACGTCGCGGCCGCAGGCGAGGTCGCCGACGGGGCAGCTGACGATCCGGTTGCCGTACTGGAGGACGAGCAGGCCGCGAGTGAACCGGCGACGGCAAAAGCCGTGAAGGCGGTCAATGCGGTGCGACGGACAGCGGAGGAGCGAGTCACGTTGATCCTTCCCTGGATGCAATTCGTTTGACGGCCGTCCTAATAGACAGCCACGGTGACGCCCGACGAGCCGATGAGCTTCCGGGTAAATGGAAGCATCGAACCGGTTCGATTGTGCGTGTCGTCACGCTAACGCAAGACGTGGCGACGCACAAGACGAGGTCAGGAGAAAACTCTTCCCGACAGAACCATTCACAAAATCGGGGCTTCGGCCACACTTCCTCGGTCGACGAAGGCCGTCCGAAACAATTCCCGCACCGGCGGGGCATCGGTGGTCGCGATGCGCGACAGGAGCGTCTGTACAGCGGCGGTCGCGAGCGGAGTGGACGGCACATCTGCCGATGTGACCGGGGGAGAGGTGCGGCCGGCGACTCGTGCGGCGGCGACCGCCACGACGGACATGTCTCGGGGGACAAGGATTTTCCGGGCCGTCAACGCCTCCATCATCGGAGCCAACGAGCGGTCGTTCACGCTGACGATGCCCGTGACGCGGGGGTCCGCGGCCAGAATCTGCTGGAGGCAGATCTCGCCGATGTCTTCGTCGTCTTCCTCGCTGCACACCATCACCCCGGTCAGGCCCAACCGCCGGCAGCTCGCGTCGAAGGCAGACCGGGCATTCACCGACAGGCAGTACCCCTTGTCGAGCATTTCCTGCGGCCGGTTGACCAGGGCGACACGCTCGTGCCCGAGCCCGGCGAGTTGTCGAACCGCGTCGTCGACCAAGCCCTCGTAGTCGGTGTCTACCCAGTCGTGCTCGTCATCGCGACCGGCCCGGCCGATCGTGATGAACGGAAATCCCCGTCCCATCAGGAATTCCACGCGCGAGTCCGGTATCAAGGTCTCCATCAGCACCACGCCGTCGACACGGCGTTCCTCGATCAGCCGGGCGAAGGCATCCTCGCGCTCACCGCCGCCGCTGGGGGAGATCAGGGTGTCGAAGCCGTCCTCGGCCGCGGCCTCGGCGATCGCACCCACGAACTGCAGGATCTCGATGTTGAGATGGTGATGCAGCCGGGGCACCACCAATGCGATCATCTTCGTGGTGCCGTGGGCCAGGGCCCGGGCCGTGGCGCTCGGCCGGTAGTTGGCCTCGTCGATGATCGCCATCACCCGGGCCCGGGTGCTCTCACCGATCTGCCGTTTCCCGCTGAGCACGTAACTGACGGTGCTCCGTGACACGCCGGCCTGCTTGGCGATCTCACCGATGTTCATGCTCCCGGCCCCCTTCTGGGTTGTCCACGCCGACCCTAGTGGGCGCGATCCTGATCGGCCCGGGTGGCTCCGAGCAAATTGCGGCCCGCCCTACGGCTGGGCGATGCGATCAACCCACTTTCGAACCGATTCGATTTGATAGCGAAGAGAACTGGTTCGAGCATCACTCATGCGGAGTAGCTCTCGACGGATGGAGGCAACACCAGTGATGATGAATCATGGTCACGTCCTCGCGGCCGCTGGCGGCAATGGACCGTCGCCTCTCGCCGTCATTCTGCGGAGGGCGCAGGAGCCGGATCCGGGGGGATGGACGAATCCCGACACACGGTGGCCCGGTAGACAGGCCCCATCCTGATCGAGCAGGCTCGGCCCACCAAGCCGGTCTGGCCCTTCCAGCCGGACCTGGCCGCCGCAGTCTCATGCGCGGCGAGATCGGCCGGCGCCGCAGCCGGCATCATCCTCGCCGGCCCACCCTTCGTGACGTGGCCGAACTTGCCGGTGTCTCCCACCAAACCGTGTCCCGCGTGGTGCAGGGCAACGCCCAGTGAGCCGGGACACGGCGCGACGGGGTCCGGGCAGCGATAGAAGCGCTCTGTGACGAGCCGAATCTGGAGGCTCGAGCCCTCGCTCGGACACCTCGAGGCGGTCACTGACCGAAGGACACGACGCGCTCTTCCCATCAGATCGGCCACCGGCGCTTGGTCCGGGCCCGTCTTGACGTCGCTCGTCGACCCAGGGGTGGGGTGCAGTACCGGTCGGTCTGGCTGGCCCTGGCAGCGCGCTTTCCCGCCCAGTTGACCCGCCACGCGCTGCAAACATAAGGTCAGGTCAGCTCCTCATCAGCGAAGTCCGGTTCGAATCCGGCGCTGTCCCGCAACTGTGGTCCGCTTCTTCGGAATCGGCGAGCCAGGTCGCCTGTTGAGGGGCCTGATCAACCCGCCCCGAGGAATGGGCGCCGGTTGGCGGCAGCTCGGTTGCCGTCGAACGTCGTCCGGCTCGACGAACGTTCGGATGCTCATGCGATTGAAGCCGGCGGCTGTCGCCGTTCTGACCACCCTCTCCGTGTTCGTGGCCGGATGCGGCTCGGGCAGCAGTGCCACCGCATCGTCCAGCGACCTCGTGGCTCCCGCGGCAACGAGCACCGCTGCAGTGAGCACCGCCTCAGTCAGCAACACCCCGTCCGCCAGTGCACCGATGTCGTCCTCGGCGGCTTCGGTCGCGGCTTCACCACCGTCATCGATCAGCGTGGCCGCGACGAGCCCGAAGCGCATCGTGTCGCTGTCTCCCAGCGCCACCGAAGACCTCTACGCGATCGGCGCCGGCGCTCAGGTGGTGGCGGTCGACAGCCTGTCCGACTACCCGACTGATGCTCCGGTGACCAAGCTGTCGGCCTACGAACCGAACGCCGAGGCCGTCGCCAAGTACCAGCCGGATCTGGTCGTCATCTCCGACGACGTGAACAACATCAAGGCTCAGCTGACCAAGCTGTCCATCCCGGTGATCGTCGAGCCGGCGGCTGCGAACCTGGCCGACGTGTATGCGCAGATCACCTCGCTGGGCACGGCGACCGGTCACCAGAGCGAGGCCGCCCGCACGGTGGCGGGCATGCAGACCCAGGTGGCGACGCTGGTGGCCGGCGTGCCCCAGCGCGCCAGGCCCCTGACCTACTTCCACGAACTCGACAACACGCTGTATTCGGCATCGTCGAAAACGTTCGTCGGCCAGCTGTACGCCATGGCCGGCCTCAAGAGCATCGCCGACGCCGACAACCCGAAAGCGACGCCCTACCCTCAGCTCTCGGCCGAGTACCTGGTCAAGGCCGATCCCGACCTGGTCTTCCTGGCCGACACCAAATGCTGCCAGCAGACTCTCGCCACGTTCGCCGCCCGGCCCGGGTTCTCCGTGCTGACCGCGGTCAAGACCGACAACGTGGTGTTGCTGGACGACGACGTGGCCAGCCGCTGGGGCCCCCGGGTGGTGGATCTCCTGCAGAAGATCGTCACCGCGGTGAAGTCGTACCGGTCGTCCTGACCCGTGCTCGGACCCCGGAAGACCAACCCGCCCGCCGATGCGCCGACGGCGCTGCCCGGGACGCGGCTGCGCCCCACCCGGTTGCGACCGGTGTGGCTCATCGGTGGCCTGGTAGCCGTGGTGGTGGCCGCGATCGCCGGGCTGGTGATCGGGCCGGTGTTCATCTCGCCCGTCGCGACCGTCGAGCATCTACTCGGATTCCACACCAGCCTGAGCCCGACCGAAATCGCGATCATCGACCAGATCAGGTTGCCCCGGGTGGTGCTGGGTCTGCTGGTCGGGGGCACCCTGGCCGTATCGGGCGCCAGCTACCAGGGGGTGTTCCGGAATCCGCTGGCCGATCCCTACCTGTTGGGGGCGGCCGCCGGGGCCGGGCTGGCGGTGACGCTCGTCATTGCAGGCAATGTCGCCGACGGGGTCACCTCCGGCGGTGCTCCGGCGGCCGCTTTCGTCGGAGCGCTGGGTGCCGTCGGACTGACCTACGCGCTCGGACTGTCCGGGGGAGGTCGGATCTCTGCCGCTGCCCTCATCCTGTCCGGAGTGGCCGTCGGAAGTTTCCTGACGGCACTCCAGACCTTCATCCAGCAGCGCAACCAGGACACGGTGCGCGCCGTGTACTCGTGGATCCTGGGGCGCCTGTCCACCGCCGGCTGGCACGACGTACTGCTGTTGCTGCCCTATGCCCTCGTCTCCTGGGTCGCGCTGCTCACCCAGCGACGGATGCTGGACGTCATGGCCGTCGGCGACGACGAGGCGGCGACTCTGGGCGTCAACGTCCGCCGGGTCCGGCTGTTGGTGATCATCGCCGCTTCCCTGGGCACGGCCGCAGCAGTGTCTGTGTCCGGGCTGATCGGCTTCGTCGGCATCATCGTGCCGCACACCGTCCGACTGGTAGCGGGCCGCAGCCACCGCGTGGTGCTGCCACTGTCGATCCTGTTCGGAGCGGCCTTCCTGTGCCTTGCCGATGTGGTGGCCAGGACGATCGACAGCCCCGACGAGATTCCGATCGGCGTGGTGACGGCGTTCTTTGGTGCGCCGTTCTTCCTGTTGATCCTGCGCAGGTCCCGTTCGCAGGCATCGTGATCACCTGTCGAGGGGTCGCCGTGTCGGTGGGGCGAAAGGTGCTCCTGACCGACATCGATCTACACGTCGAGAGAGGCGAGTGGGTCTGCGTGATCGGTCCCAACGGGGCCGGCAAGTCGACGCTGCTGCGCTATCTCGCCGGCATCATCGATGGACCGGGCGAGCTGGATTTCGACGGGTCGCCGGCCGCGTCCCTGTCCCGGAGCAAGCGGGCCCGGATGGTTGCTCTCGTCCCTCAGACGCCGATCATCCCGGAGGGCGTCAGCGTCACTGACTACGTGCTGCTCGGTCGGGCTCCGCACATCGGCCACCTGTCGGTCGAGGGTGCGGCTGACCTCCGGGCCGTGGGTGATGCATTGGCCCAGCTCGATCTGCTCGGTCTGGTCGACCGCGTCGTCTCGACCCTGTCCGGTGGTGAGCGGCAGCGTGTCTTTCTGGCCAGGGCCCTGGCCCAGGAGGCACCCGTCCTCCTGCTGGACGAACCCACGACGGCGCTGGACGTCGGACACCAGCAGCAGGTGCTCGAGCTCATCGAGATCCTGCGGCGGCAACGCGATCTCACGGTCATCAGCACGATGCACGACCTGACGCTGGCCGGCCAATACGCGGATCAGCTGATCTTGATCGACTCCGGCCGGATCATGCTGCAGGGCAGCGCCAACGACGTCCTGACACCGGAGAACTTGTCCCGCTTCTTCAGAGCTCGGGTCCAGATCATCGACATGGATGGTCGTCCGGTGGTCCTGCCGGTGCGCGACGCCGGGGCGCATCGACCCTCCGACTGAACGCAGCCGCCAGCCGGCAGCCACATGCGGTAGGTGACCTGGGCGAACCTGGGTCTCGACCGTTTCCGTCCGAGGGTCACCGGGCTGCGGCGTCCCCGCAGCCCGGCAACGAGCTCAGGCGGTCAACCGCGGGTAGTCGGTGTAGCCATCGGCGCCACCGCTGTAGAAGGTGCTGGCGTCCGGCTCGTTCTCCGGGTGGTCGCCGGCCCAACGCTCGACCAGGTCGGGGTTGGCGATCGCCGGCCGGCCCACGGCCACCACATCCGCCAGTCCCTGATCGACGAGGTGGTGCGCCTCTTCACGCGTGGTGATGTTGCTGAAGCCGGTGTTCACCATGACCGGTCCGCCGAAGCCCGTGGCCAGGTTCCGGACCAGTTCGGACTGCGGTTCACGGTGCAGCACGCTCAGGTAGGCCAGACCCAACGGAGCCAGCCCGGCCACGAGCGCCCCGTAGGTCGCCGCCACATCCGCCGGATCGGTCTCGGCGACGTCCTGGATGTTGTGAGCCGGGGAGATGCGGATGCCGACCCGACCCGCGCCGATCTCGGCGGCTACTGCGGCGGTCACTTCCAGCACGAACCTGGCCCGCTGTTCGGGACTGCCGCCGTAGCCGTCGGTCCGCTGGTTCGACGCGGGGGAGAGGAACTCGTGGAGCAGGTAGCCGTTCGCCGAGTGCACCTCCACCCCGTCCAGGCCGGCGTCGACCGCCCGTCGGGCCGCGTCGACGAACTCCTGCTCGACGGTGGACAGTTCGGCCGTGGTCAAGGCATGTGGAACCGGGTACGGGGCACTGCCGGCCGGGGTGTGAACGGTCCCGTCGATCGCAATGGCGCTGGGAGCCACGATCCGGTCGGTTCCGGTGACTTCGGGGTGGGAGACGCGGCCGGCGTTCATCAGCTGCATCACCAGGACGCCGCCGCGGTCGTGTACCGCATCAGCGACCTGGGCCCAGCCGGCGGCCTGTTCGGCGGTGACGATGCCCGGCTGGCCCGGGTAGCCCCGCGACTCGGTGCTGGGGTACGTGCCCTCGGTGACCAGCAGTCCCAGGCCGGCGCGCTGGGCGTAGTGCTCGGCGACCAGTTCGCCGGGGACGCCGTCCGCGCCGGACCGCATGCGGGTCAGGGGGGCCATCGCGATCCGGTTGCGCAGGTTCAGCGAACCGAGGGTGATGGGGGAGAACAGATCCATGGGGCATGTCCAATGAGGTGGAGGGGCAGGGCAGTCCGGCGCCAATGCCCGACGTCTGCCAGAACTCGTCGGCGCCGCGGGCTATTCCAGCGAAGATGGTGGCGTCAGGCACAGCAAGCCTCGGTGCCGATCGAAGATCAAGCCGGAGGGGTGGTTTCATCGGGGCGACCGCTGGGCTCCCCCCGAAGGACGGCAGGGCCTCCTGGCACCCGATTGGTGCTGTCAGCCCAGCTCGCGGGAAAGATAGCCTCAGATGTATCGGGCAGGCTTCGGAGGCAGGGGACCAGGCATGGACGAAGGGCAGCGGGAGGCTCCCGACAGCCCCGGGTTCGATGGTGATGCCCGCGGGGTGACGATCGGTGAGGCGTCGCGGGTGCTCGGCGTGCCGATGCCGACGTTGCGGTCGTGGGAACTCCGGTACGGGATGCCTGGGATCAGTCGCGCGCGTGGTCGCCACCGCCGTTACCTACCCGCCGAGATCCACGCCATCCGGCTGATGCGGGACGAGATCGCCCGCGGACAGCCCGCGGGCGTCGCCGCCGCTACGGTTCGCGAGGTACTGGGAATCGGCGGTCGCGCGGGTGAGCTGATCGCGCTCCTGCTGGCCGATTCGAAGCGTCTGGACCCGGCGGGCGTTCGATCCCGACTGGACGAGGCCGCGGAGGCCCTGGGGCTGTCGGGATGCGTGGACGACGTGTTGCTGCCGGCAATGCGCCAGGTGGGTGTCTGGTGGGAGATGGGTCACTGCGACATCGCCCAGGAACGGATGACCACCGAAGCCGTCCGGGCGTGGCTCGATCGGCGCAGCGCGTTCGCGCCTGCTCCCAGCCGGAGCCGCCCGATCCTGCTGGCCTGTGGTCCCCGGGATCTTCACACCATCGGTCTGGAGTCGATGGCATTGCTGCTGCGGTACGAGGGCTGGCCCTGTCGCGTGCTCGGTGCACACGTGCCCACCGTGAGTGTGGTCGCGGCCGCGAAGGCGACCGATGCGGCTGCGGTGGTCATCGTGTCGCACCTGGCCACCGGCCGTCGCAAGGCCGTCGAGTCGATCGAGGCGGTCGACGCGGAGGGCGTGACGGTCTTCTACGCCGGGAATTCCTTTGCGGTGGCCCGCAGTCGGAGCTCGATACCGGGGATCTATCTCGGTACCCGGATCGAGGATGCCCGTGCCGTCGTGGTCGAAACGCTGACCCGACCGCGGTCTCCGGCGGCTCGCTGAGACTCGCCCGCCACTCGTCCCGCTGCTGTGACGCGTCCCGCTCTGGTTACGCGTCCCGCTCTGGTTACGCGTCCCGCTCCGGTTACGCGTCCCGCTCCGGCGTCAGTGCCTGGTCCGCCGCACGCTTCGCCTCTCGTATCGTCTCGTCCAGGTGGTCCAGTTCGGGGCTGCTGACCTGTTCGTGCTCGCGGTCCTCGATCCGGCCGGTACCGGACTCGGCCTCCGCTCCGGCATCTTCGGACGCCGGTCCCTCGCTCTCGCCGCGGCCCTGGCGTTCTTCTTCCCTCATCGTGGCTCTCCTTCGTCGACGTCGATGCCCTTCGCCGGGTTCAGTGCCCGGGAATGACGCCAGGGATGCATCGTGGTTGAGATTCCCGCCTGGGGGGTACACAGCGATTGCGTTGCCAACGCCCGACTCGAACAGATCCGGAGCTCACTCCGGGAGGGTCACGCCACAGTGCACCGAAGGGGGCGGGACATCTCAGATCCCGGAAAGCTGCGTGGTCCCCTACGCAGCAAGGTTGCTGGTTCTTTCCCGAACGTATTGGTGGCCATGCCATCTCTCTCGCTGCACGATCTCGACCCCGGAATTGCGCGGGTCAGGGGCAACGCGGACAAGGCTATTGCCCTCGCGGTGCGGCTGGGTGCGCGCACGCCGGCCCCGGCGGGTGGAGCCACGGCCCGCCGGTGGGAAATCCTGGCCGGGGTCGCCGCGATCGATCTGACTGCGGCCCGGGTGGTCGAAGCTCACCTCGATGCGCTCGCCATCCTCGCGGAAGCCGGAATCGATGCCGCTCATGATCTCGGCGAGATCGGAGCCGGTCCGGAGTCCAGCTGGGGGGTGTTCGCCGCGGAGGGCCCGGGCGTCAAGGTGCAGGCGGATCGCATCCAGATACACGGTCGGGGACTATGGCATCTCGTCGGTACCAAACCCTGGTGCTCGCTCGCCGGCCGGCTGACCCACGCCTTGATCACGGCGCACACTTCGAGTGGCCGCCGTCGGCTGTTCGCCGTCGCCCTCCAGATTCCGGAGATCAAGGCGGCCGAGGGCACCTGGGTCTCCAGTGGACTGCGCGAGGTGGTGTCGGGTCCGATCGAGCTGAGAGGGGCCCCGGCCGTTCCGGTCGGCGACGACGAGTGGTATCTGCGCCGTGATGGGTTCGCCTGGGGTGGGGCGGGTGTTGCGGCGTGCTGGTACGGCGGTGCCATCGGGTTGGCCCGGACGCTGCATGCCGCCCTGTCGGCTCGTGAGCCCGACCAGGTTTCGCTCATGCACCTGGGTGCCGTGGACCTGCAACTGACCGGGGCGGGCACCGTGCTCGCGGCGGGAGCACACGCAATCGACCACAGAGGCGCGGATGGTGCGGCCGGAGTGGTGATGGCTGCCCGGGTTCGCGGGGTGGTCGTCAGAACCTCGGAAGAGGTGGTGACCCGGCTGGGACACGCTCTCGGCCCAGCTCCGTTGGCCCAGAACGCGGAGCATGCACGCCGGGTAGCGGACCTGCAGATCTACGTGCGTCAGCATCATGGCGAACGGGACGACGCCGCTCTCGGACGTGAACTCCTCACCTCGGAGGCACCGTGGTGAAGCAGACGTCGGCCGCCTTCGACCATCTGGAGAACGGCACACCCGAAGCGGTGTGGGCTACCAGCACAGTGCTGAGATCGGCCGTCGACCACGACCTTTCCCGGATGAGTCGGCTGGTGGTCGTCGCCGCCCATCCGGACGACGAGACTCTCGGCGCCGGTGGACTGCTCGCCACTGCGGCACGACTGCGCATCCCCACGGTCGTGCTGATCGCCACCCTGGGGGAACGCTCGCATCCGGCGTCGCCCACCCACACCGAGTCACAGCTGAAATCCATCCGCAGAGCGGAGGTCGTCGCTGCGGTGGGGGTGCTCGATCCGACTGCCACGATCCGGTTGCTCGGACTTCCGGACGGTGAGCTGTCCCTGCATGAATTCCTTTTGTGCCAGGCCATCTCGGAGTTCGTCGCTGACTCGTCGACCGTGGTGGCCGCGCCGTGGATCGGGGATGGTCATCCGGATCACGCAGCTGCGGGACGAGCGGCGGCCGTCGCCACGAGAACTGCGGGCGCCACCCTCTTCCAGTACCCGATCTGGGCCTGGCACTGGGGCGGGCCGGATGACTTCCCGGCATCGCTGGTGAAGATCGAACTGGGTGAGGCCGAAGTCGTGGCCAAACACGCTGCGCTACAACAACATGTCAGCCAGACGCGGCCGTTGTCCGATCGGCCTGGGGACGAGGCGATCGTCGGGGTCGATTTCGGGCGGCATTTCCAGCGCTCCTTCGAAGTCTTCGTCGTCGATGCCGCCCCGGCCGTTACCCTCTCCGAATCGGACGGCCCCCACGAACCAGGCAGTCTGGGGCAGGAATTCTTCGATGAGTTCTACGGCGAGAAGCCGGATCCGTGGGGTTTCGAGAATCGATGGTACGAAAGACGAAAGAGGGCCATCACGATGGCCTGCCTGCCGCGCGCGAGATTCCGGAACGCCTTCGAACCCGGCTGCTCGATCGGAGTGCTCACCGCCGACCTGGCGACGCGATGTGATGAGATCCTGGCGACCGACATCTCTGAGCGGCCGCTTGTCACGGCGCGCACGAGGCTCGCCGGCGTCCCCGGTGTGCGCTTCGAGCAGCGACGAATCCCCGGCGAGTGGCCCGCAGGAAAGTTCGACCTGGTCGTCCTTTCCGAGATCGGCTACTACTGCGGCCCGGGTGATCTCCGGGTGCTCGCCGCCCGCGCCTCGTCGTCCCTGACGGCGGACGGCGTACTGATCGCCTGCCACTGGCGCCACCAGGTGCAGGAGTACCCGCTGCGTGGAGACGAGGTCCATCGCGCCTTGTTGGCCGAGCCCGGTCTGGCCGTACTGGCCGAACACGAGGAAGAGGATTTCCTGCTGCACGTGCTGACCCGCCCGGAGGCGGGTTCGGTGGCCAGGGCGACGGGCCTGATGTCGTGACGGGACTCCGCGCCGCTACATGGAACCGGATGGTCCCACCCGAGCGGCGCACTTTCCGGCCGCGTCTCGCCGTCGTGATCCCGGCGCGCAACGAGGAACGGCGCCTCCCGCGTGCCCTGGTGGCGGTCGCCGCGGCGGAGCGCGCCCTCCATCGGTCCGGACCTGCCCCGGCCGCGGCCAGTCGCGTCGTGGTGGTCCTGGATCGATGCACCGACGGCACTGCGGACGTGCTCGCGGATTGGCCGGGTGTCGAGGTGGTCCATTCAGATCACGGGCGGGTGGGCGCGGCACGGGCGCTCGGCGTCAGCCGCGCCTTGCCGGCCGGCGGCGATGGTCCCGCACCGGGGTGGATCGCCTGCACCGATGCCGACTCGGCTGTCCCGGTGGACTGGTTGATCACCCACCTCGCCCACGCCATGGCCGGTACCGACCTGCTGTTGGGCATGGTTGCGCCCGACCCGTCCGAACTGGAGCCGGACCTGCTGCGCCGCTGGAACATCGCCCATCAACTGACCGACGGGCACTCCCACGTACATGGGGCCAATCTCGGTATCAGCGCCGACATGTACTCGCGGGCCGGTGGTTTCGCAGACGTCGCCGCGCACGAGGACGTGCTGCTGGCCGACCGGGTCCGGAGCCTCGGCGGTCGGATCGTCAGTACGGCGAAGAGCCCGGTCCTGACCAGCGCACGCACCTCCGGCCGAGCGCCGGTCGGTATGGCCGGCTATCTGTCGGATCTGGCGCGGCAGGGGGATCCGGCGGTGGCCGAGACCGTCGCCTCCTGACGGCGCTCGGCGTCAGCCGATGTGGACCTCGGTCTTCGAGTTCGCCTCGTAGTTGATGTTGGTCAGGTCGGAACGGAGGTAGTCGTCGTCCAGCAGCTTGAGTAGCGCCCATCGGTGTTGGGCCTGGGGCTGGAACACCAGCGCAGGGCCACCTCCGCGGGTGTCGATCGGCACGTCGATGTGCGGATTTCGACCGAGGAAGGCCACCACGCTGGGCATGTCCAGCGCCTGGGGATACCCGGGCTGGTCCAGCTTCTGCTGGATGCTCAGCAGTTTCCGCATCATGTTGATGTCGGACTCGCAGGCCGCCTGCAATTCGTCGCCACCGACGATCTGCAGCTGGCCCAACGTCGCCGAATAGGTCTCCGAGGCCTGGACCCGCAGATCGGGTAGCGGACCGAAGAGGGCTTCGTAAGCGCTGTTGCTCTTCATGACCACCGCGCTGCCGAAGACGAACAGCCGCAGGTTGCGGTCGATCACCAAGGGCTGCGCTTCCAGCGACGCGAACTGATCACCGTTCCAGAAGGCCAGGATGCGCTTGCTGTGCTCCAGCGCCTTCTCCGGTGAGAAGCCCTGATAGACGCGGGCGATAGCCGCGCCGGCCCGGTCGGTCACGCGCAGTGCCAGCAAGCTGCGTCGGCTGAACTCGGTTCCTCGTTCGTACTGCCGGTGTGTCGCGGTCAGGACCATTGGCTCGAGCGCGATCAGCGGCCCGTCCGGGATCGGGCCGTGGACCCACTGCGCCGGACCGGGCGCGAACCCGGGATGAACCGGTCGTAGCTCGGCGTCGGCCGCTGCTCTCGCGGTCTCGGAAACCTGCTCGAGCAGCTGCCCGGCCAACTCGGCGCTGATCGGTACGTCGTAGACGGTGGGCGTCGCCGTGCGGTGATCGCTGATCAGGAGCAGGCTGACGGTGAGACCCGCCGGATCGAGCACGGTCTGCAGGTGTGCCCGGATCCTCGTCTCGGTCGCTGTCCGACGCGCCGGGTGGGGCACGGTATCGGTCGTACTCGCCTCGTCAGGGGCAGACGGGGTCTCGGGCATCAGTGCTCCGTTCGGTTGGGTGTCTCACACCCGCGGCTCGACTCTCCGCGGGTGTGTTGTTGGACGCAGATGTAGCCGCCGAGCGGCACCAGTGCGACCGACTCGTCGGGGGCCAGGTGCCACGACCTGCTGATCACCAGCAGGAACCCTCGATCGGCGCGGCTCAGTTCGAAGACTCGGTAGCCGAGCGCCGCGAGCAGGGGATTCGAGAAGTACATGTCGCCCTGCACGTAGAGCAGCGAGATCATCAGCAGGTACAGCAGCAGGCCCCATCTCGCGGCGGGCAACGCGGTGGCGGTGACGAAGAACGGCACCACGTACGACGCGAAGAACTTGAGGGCCTCGCCCTCTCGCGGCTTGGCCGTGTAGACCTGCTCGATCGTGGCGTTGCGGGCAGGGATCGCGACCACCAGGAACAACACGGTGATCGTCACGCCGGTGACCGCCAACCCGAGAAACAGCCATCGGAGCCAGCCAGTACCGAACGAGTCGAGCACGGCCAGCAGTACCAGCAGTGGAGCGTAGGCCGAAGCCAGCATCATCGTCCTGACGGGCAACGACGGTCGGAACGCCGAGGTGCGCATGACGACAACGCTAACCAGGACCACCGACAGGAGCCGGTGGGGCGTACGAGCCGCGGGAAATTTCTGTGATCTGGGCCATAGCCGGGACCTCAAGATCAAAATTCCTTTCGAGCTGGGAAAATGCTGCAATGGCCGGGCTATGACCGACCGTTATCGTCCCGTGATAGGCCCTCTCGTCAGGAAGTCTTCAGAATTATCTCGTATGTTCGTCCAAGGTGATTGAAAATCGGTCACCCTCAAGAACCTTCGGGGCCACGCGCCGAGCGCTGTCCACAACGGATCCCGAAGCCCCACACGTAGAAAGGCTTGGACAGCGGCGGGGGACCCACGTTCCACGGAATTTCCGACAGCTGCACGTCAGGACTTCCTCGGGGTCAAGCCGACTCACCTCGGCCGGGCGACACCCCATTGACCGTTCTGTCGATATCGAGTTCAACGGATCACCGTTCGACCCGACGGAGATGCGACGCCGACGCCCGAACCCGACAGCTCACCCCGCAGGCGCAGCAAGGGGAATACGACACAGATGAGTACTCGCTACCTCGGTCGGCACCGCCGACCCTCCAGTGCCCGCACCATCGCGTTCCGGACGGTCACGGCCGGCGTCGTGATCGGGGCTCCGATCCTCGGACTGGTCAGCCCGGCCTCCGCCGCCCCCAACTCCACCTGGGACGCGGTAGCCCAGTGCGAGAGCGGCGGCGACTGGTCGATCAACACCGGCAACGGCTACTACGGCGGCCTGCAGTTCGATCAGTCCACCTGGGATGCCTATGGCGGTCAGTCGTATGCGGCCAGAGCCGATGAGGCCTCCAAGAGCGCCCAGATCACCGTCGCGGAACGCACGCTGGCCGCCCAGGGGTGGGGATCGTGGCCGGTCTGCTCGGTCAAGGCCGGCGCCACCGGGCAGGGCGTCGACCTCCGTAGCGGATCTGCTGATCAGAGTGCCAGCAGCTCGGATCAGAACTCCGGCTCGGACCAGAACAGCAATGGATCGAGCAGTTCGAACTCCAGCAGTTCGAACTCCAGCAGCTCGAACTCGTCCAGCAGTTCCACCGGTTCCTCCGACGATCAGTCGTCCTCGTCGAGCTCGAGTACCCCGAGTTCGACCAGCAGCCAACAGAGCTCGGGTTCGAGTTCCAGCAGGCACGCCAGTCAGTCCGGCAGCGCCGCTGACGGCGACTACACGGTGAAGTCCGGTGACACGCTGTCGAAGATCGCCGGCAAGCATCACGTGTCCGGCGGTTGGGAAGCGTTGGCCAAGGCCAATTCCGACGTCATCCCGGACCCGAACATGATCTACCCCGGCCAGGTCATCCGCCTCGGCTGATCCTTGGGCGCACCCCGTTTGGACGCGTGCAGCCCGACCGGTGGTGATCTCCGGTCGGGCTGTACGCCGACGGGCGGTGGGTACCGTGATCGCGGCCTGCTGCTCGGGGCGGTGGTACGGCCCGTGGGTGGGCGTCGGTCGTCGACGGGCATGCCACCATGGAGGGCGTGACTGCACCGACCGCACCCCGGGCTTCGCGGAGCCCGGCGGATCGCTGTCCCGGCCTCCTCCGGCCACACGCGGCGGCAGACGGTGCGCTGCTCCGGCTGCGGCTTCCCGGCGGACACATCACACCAGATGCGCTCACCGCAGTCAGTGCGGCCGCGGTCGACTTCGGCGACGGACGGGTCCAACTGACCTCGAGGGGCAATCTCCAGCTCCGCGGCGTTCAGGTCGACGCCCGCGGCGACGTCGCAGACGAGTTGGTCGATCGGATATCGGCGGCCGGGCTGCTTCCCAGCCCCGAACACGAGCTCGTGCGCAACATCGTCTGTTCACCGTTGACCGGTCGGATCGGCGGTCTGGCCGACCTCCGGCCGGTGGTGACAGAGCTGGACCAGCTGCTCTGCCGGACGCCCGAGCTGGCCGCCCTACCCGCGCGTTTCCTGTTCGGTCTCGACGACGGCCGTGGTGACATCGCTGGGTTGACCACAGATCTCGGCGTGCGCGCGGTATCGCCGGATCGAGCTGCGATCGTGGTCGGAGCAGTGCCGGGCCCGGTCGTCGACCTGCACACCGCCGCGCGGCGCCTCGTGGCACTCGCGATCCAGTTCTTGCTGGCCAAGGCCGAGGTCGGAGGTGCCGTCTGGCATGTGCGGGACCTGCCGGACGCCGGCGCCCTGCTCGACCAAGAGCAGGCCGGGCCGCCAGACGACCATTCTCCGGGGCCGGGCGAACAGCCGAACCCAGGGATGTGGACCCAGGCCGAC
Organism: Nakamurella sp.; assembly: GCA_965277305.1. Classification (GTDB taxonomy): domain Bacteria; phylum Actinomycetota; class Actinomycetes; order Mycobacteriales; family Nakamurellaceae; genus Nakamurella. Next base: position 83,614 of record CBDICH010000003.1, read on the forward strand.
GGTCGGAGCCTGCTCTCCCTGGTCGTTCCGCTTGCGTTGCTGGACCCGGGCCAGGTGCGGGCGGTGGTCGCCGGAGCGGAGAACGAGGTGATCGTGACTCCCTGGCGTGGGCTGATCATCCCCGACCTGACCCATCAGATCCTCGAGACTGCGACATCACTCACCAGCGCGGGGTTTTCGCTCGACAGCAGGTCCGGGTGGTCACAGCTGTCGGCGTGCACCGGGGCACCTGGCTGCTCCAACGGTGGGGCCCCGACCCGTCCGGTGGCCGCCGGGATCGCGGACGCGATCGGCGGCACCGCAGGTCTACCGGTCCACGTGGTGGCCTGTGAAAGGCGCTGCGGCGCACCGTCCGCCGATCACCTCGAGGTCTTGGTCGGGTCTGCGACCGCTCAACTCGAGCTGCGGTCGCGAGGTGCCGGTCACCGGGTCGGCCCAGGATGGGGAGAGATCACCGAGATTTCCCTGTTGGCAAGTACTGTCGCTCAGGCAAGGAACGGTTTGTGACCAAGTCTCCCATTGTCGAGATTCCGGGCGCGGAGCTCGGCCCTCCACCCCGCCGCTACGACTACGTCACCGACGGTGCCGAGATCTACCGTCGTTCCTTCGCGACGATCCGCGCCGAATCCGACCTGAGTCGCATTCCGGCTTCCGCCGAGAAGCTGGCGGTGCGCATGGTTCACGCCACCGGCCAGACCGACCTGACCACCGATCTACGGGTGCATCCCGATCTGGTGCCGGCCGCGAGGGCGGCACTGCTGGGCGGTGCGCCGATCTTCACCGACGCCAACATGGTCGCGTCCGGAGTGACCAGAGCGCGTCTGCCCGTCGGCAATGATGTGATCTGTCTGCTTCGGGATCCCCGGGTGGGCGAGTTGGCGGAGCGCTGGGACACCACCAGATCCGCGGCCGCCGTGTCGCTGTGGGGCGAGCGACTGGAAGGAGCGGTCGTGGCCATCGGCAACGCTCCTACCGCCCTCTTCCACCTGCTGGAGCTGATCTCGTCCGGTGGGCCGCGTCCGGCGGCCATCGTCGGCGTGCCGGTCGGATTCATCGGCGCCATGGAATCGAAGGAAGCGCTGTTGGAACACGACGCCGGCATCCCCTACCTGGTGGTCCGTGGTCGGCGCGGTGGTTCCGCGCTGGCGGCGGCGGCCGTCAACGCCATCGCCCTGGAGCGTGAAGGATGACCGGCCTGCTCTTCGGGGTCGGGCTCGGGCCGGGTGACCCTGAATTGATCACCCTGAAGACGGCCCGGCTGATCGCCTCTGCCGACGTCGTGGCTTACCACTCGGGGACCCATGGGCGGTCCATCGCCCGATCGATCGCTGCGGACCTGCTGCCGCGCAGCGTGATCGAAGAGGCTCTGGTCTATCCGGTGACGACCCAACGGTCAGCACATCCAGGTGGCTACCAGGGTGCGATGACCGACTTCTACGACGAATCGGCCGAGCGGCTGGCCCTGCACCTGCGGGCTGGACGCACCGTGGTGGTCCTGTGCGAGGGTGATCCGCTGTTCTACGGCTCGTACATGTACCTGCACGATCGTTTGGCGCCGTTCTTCCGCACCGAGGTGGTACCCGGCGTCACGTCGGTGTCCGCGGCGGCGGCGGCCGCCGGACAACCGTTGGTGCGACACGAGGATGTACTGACCATCCTGCCCGGGACGTTGCCCGGGCCGGAATTGGCCAGACGGCTGGCCGACACGCAGGGTGCGGCGATCATGAAGCTGGGGCGCACCTTCCCGGCGGTCCGCGCGGCTCTGGCGGAAGCCGGAAGGCTCGACGATGCCTGGTATGTCGAGCGGGCATCGACCAGCGAACAGAGCATGATCCCGGTGGCGGACGTCGATCCGGCTGCGGTGCCGTACTTCTCGATCATCCTGGTGCCCGGTGCGGACCGCCGGCTCGGTACGATGTCGACCGACGGCGACCTACCGCCACGCGCACAGAAGGTCAAGGCTGACGGCGAACTGCTGGTGGTCGGCCTCGGTCCGGGTCCGGACAGATGGATCACGCCGGAGGTGTCCGCCGCGCTCGAGACCGTCGGCCACGTCGTCGGCTACGGGCCCTACGTCGAGCGCGTCCCGCAGCGAGTGGGACTGCAGCGGCACGCCTCCGGTAACACCGTCGAAGTCGACCGGGCCCGCTTCGCACTTGATCTGGCCCTGGCGGGGGAGCGGGTGGCCGTCGTGTCCGGCGGTGATGCGGGTGTGTTCGGGATGGCGTCCGCCGTCTTCGAGGCGGCGCAGGACGACGCGTACGACTCGGTGAAGATCACCGTGCTGCCCGGAATTACCGCCGCGCAGGCGGTGGCCGCGGCGGCCGGGGCGCCACTGGGTGGCGACTATGCCGTCATGTCGTTATCCGACCGGCTCAAGCCCTGGGACGTCATCGCCGATCGACTGCGCAAGGTGTCCGAGTCGGACCTGGTGCTGGCCATCTACAACCCTCGTTCGCGGAGCAGGGACACGCAGGTGGCGTTGGCGAAAGAGATCCTGCTGGAACATCGTTCGCCCGACACGCCGGTGGTGATCGGCCGGTCCGTCGGTCGGCCGGAGGAGTCGGTGCAGACGACGACCCTGGGTGAGCTGGATCCGGACGAGATAGATATGCAATGCCTGTTGATCATCGGCGCGACCGGAACGCTCGCGACCGGAGGACGGGTGTGGACGCGCCGGTTCGTCCCTACCGCGGAAGCGGCGAGATGATGCGGGCCGGGACCGGACCGGCTGCGGACGGGACCGGCTAGATCGCGCCGGGTCCGGTGGGGCCGCTGTTTTCCAGCGGCGACACTTCCAACTGTTCGATTCGTCGCCCCACGATGGCCAGCACCGTAAATCGGTGGCCGGCCTCTTCGACGGCGTCTCCGATCTCCGGCATCCGGCCCAGCCTGCCGACCACCAGGCCGCCCACGGTCTCGTAAGAACTGTGACCTGGATCGGGCACCAGGGTGATTCCGGTGCGGTCGGTGAAATCGGAGATGCGCAACAGCCCGTCGACAACGATGGAGCCGTGGCCGGCCACGTGCCCGGAGGGCTCGACATCGTGCTCGTCGTAGATGTCACCGACCAGCTCTTCGATGATGTCCTCCAACGTGATGATGCCGGCCAGCCCGCCGTACTCATCGATGACCAGAGCCAATTGGGTGGCGGTGGACTGCATCTCGGTCAGGGTGGCCAACAGGGGCTTGGAGCCGGGGAAGGCAACGACCGGCCGGATGATGTCCCGGATGGGCATGGATTGAGCGTGCGCGGGGTCCAGCAGGTCCCGGGAGTGGACGAACCCGATGACCTGGTCGGCTGAACCGTCCGTGACCGGATACCGGGTGTGGCTGTGTTTCCAGGCCAGGGTCCGAGCCTGGGATACCGAGATCGAGGCGTCCAGGAAATCCACGTCGGTCCGCGGCAGCATGGCGCTTTGCACACTCCGTCCACCCGCCGAGAACACATCGCGGACGATGCGCCGTTCCTCGTCCCCCAGGGCCTCGTGTGACTCGACCAGCGCTCGCAGCTCCTCGCTGCTGATCTGATCTCCGAACACCGCGGGGTCGGCACGCAGCAATCGGAGCAACCCGTTCGTCAGTTTGGACAGCAACCAGATCAACGGTCGGAACAGGATCGATAGGCGATCCAGCAGGGGACCGAGCAAAGTGGCGACGGGTTGGGCCCGCTGCATGGCGTACCGGCGCGGCGTCAACTCGCTGACCACCAGCGCGACGACCGTCACGATCATCGTGATGGCCACTACCGCGATGCTCTCCGCTCCCGCGTGCGAACCGACGCCCCAGCTGACGAGGCGATCACCGAGCGGTTCGGCGAGCGTCGCGGTGGCGTAGGCGGCGGCGAAGAAGCCGGCGACGATCGATCCGATCTGGACGGCGGCGAGGTAGCGCGAAGGATCGGCGGCGAGGGCGGCGACGCGGCTGCCCCGTTTCCCCGACCTGCCGATCGCCAGCAGTTGTCCGGCCCGTAGCGAGACCAGGGCCAACTCGGTCGCCGTGAACAGGCCGCCGACGATCAGCAGCAGCAGCACGATCAGAACATCCAGCCACGGACCCACAGGTCGACCTCCACGCTCGTCATCGGCACCCACTGGCAACGATCTGGGCGTCATTGTCCCGTATGCGGCAATGCTCCGACGACGAGGACGTGGACGCTCCGCCGGTCGGTGACCAACCGACTCCTGCAGGACCGACCACCGCTCGAGCGTCACGCTGGTCACACTTGCTTGAGTCACGCAAACAAAGTGGTTAGCGTGGGTAATTGTGATCAGTACACAAACCACGGGTCTGGCGAACACGACGGGTGAACCCTCCACAGCCGACTGCGTCGATCTGCTGCGTTCGCTGCAGCACCTGAACCGGGCCCGGCGGCGTTCCACGAGCAACCGGGCCGACGCCGGCACACTGATGATGCTCAGCGCGCTCGACGGTTGTACCGGCATGCGCATCTCTGCACTGGCCGAGATCCTGATGGTGGACATCTCGGCGGCCAGCCGACAGGTGTCCGCTCTGGAAGCAGCGGGCTTGATCGGTCGGGTACGGGACGACGCCGATCACCGCGCGCACCTGGTCACCATGACACCGCAAGGTCAGGCCGCCCTGGCCGAGGCGGCGGAGACCGCCGGATCCGATATCGCCCACCGCATCTCCGCCTGGCCCGATACCGACGTGCGGCTACTGACCGATCTCGTGCGCAAACTCGCCGACGATCTCGTCGCCAGCGAGCCGGGGTGCGCAAAGACGCACCCGGGTGCGGCCCGACACTTTGCCATCGCCACCTGACGCCGTTCGCCGACGCGAGCAATCCAGACTTCCTGCCCGACAGACCCAGCCGCACATCATCGAAAGCGTGAATTCATGACCAGCACCACCTCACTCTCCACCCGGCCCGGTGCCGACCTGGCCAAGGCCGCCGAACACGCCGGAGAGATCGGCAGCATGTCCCACAAGCAGATCATGCAGTCGCTCTCAGGTCTGTTGATCGGCATGTTCGTGGCCATGCTCTCCTCGACCGTCGTCACCAACGCACTGCCGACGATCATCGACCAGCTGCACGGTACCGAGGCCGGCTACACCTGGGTGGTGGTGGCCACTTTGCTCGCCCTGACCGCGACAACGCCCATCTGGGGCAAGCTCTCGGACCTGATGAGCCCAAAGCTACTGGTACAGCTCTCCTTGGTCATCTACGTGGCCGGCTCGGCGGTCGCGGGCCTCTCGCAGAGCGTCGGTATGCTGATCTTCGCCCGGGTTATCCAGGGCGTCGGTGCCGGCGGCCTGCTGGCGCTCGTCCAGGTCATCATGGCCCGGATGATCTCGCCCCGGGAGCGCGGTCGGTACAGCGGTTACCTGGGCGCGGTCTTCGCCCTCGCAACGGTCCTCGGCCCGCTCGTCGGCGGCGTCATCGTCGACACGTCGTGGCTCGGCTGGCGCTGGTGTTTCTACGTCGGCGTCCCGTTCGCAGCCCTGGCCATCGTGGTGCTCCAGAAGACCCTGAAGCTTCCAACCGTCACCCGGAAGGCAAAGATCGACTACCTCGGTGCCACCCTGATCGTGGCCGGCGTCAGCCTCCTGCTCATCTGGGTCTCGCTGGCGGGCAACAACTTCGACTGGGTGTCCTTGCCGTCCGCACTGATGGTGGTCGGTGGCGTGCTGTTCCTGGGTGTGGCGATCTGGGTCGAGAGCCGGGTGGCCGAGCCGATCATCCCGCTGAAGATCTTCCGCAACCGCACGGTCGCACTCGCATCGATCGCCAGTCTGCTGGTCGGATCCACGCTCTACGGCATCACCGTCTTCCTGAGCCAGTACTTCCAGGTCGCCCGGAACGCCACCCCGACCATGTCCGGCATCGCGACCATCCCGCTGGTGCTCGGCATGTTCCTCTCGTCGCTCATCATCGGTCGCATCATCACCAGCACCGGTCACTGGAAGCGCTATCTCGCCGCGGGCGGCGTGCTGCTGACCGCCGGACTGGCCGTCCTGGCCACGATGTCCTCGACCAGCCCCTACTGGATCCTGGCGGTGGGCATGGTCCTCGCCGGCACCGGTATGGGTGCCACCATGCAGAACCTCGTGCTGGCCGTCCAGAACAGCGTCTCGATCCGCGACATCGGCAGCTCGTCGGCGACCGTGTCCTTCGTCCGGTCACTGGGCGGAGCAATTGGCGTCAGCGTTTTGGGTGCCGTCCTGGCGTCCAAGGTCACCACCAACGTCGCCGCCGGGCTGACCCAGCTCGGCGTGCCGGCCTCGGCGCTCGGAACATCCTCAGGCACACCGGATCTTGCCACCCTGCCGGCCCCGGTGGCGACGGTGGTGCAGAGCGCCTACGGTGTCGGCACGGCCTGGGCCTTCGGGCTGAGCGCCGTGGCTGCTGCGATCGGGGCGATCGTCATCTTCCTGATCAAGGAAACCCCGTTGCGGGCCAGCAACACCACGCCCGAGGACCTGAACCTCGTCCTCGACGCCGAAGTGGTCGACCAGGAGATCGAGGAGCAGCACCGGGCCGAGACCGGCGAAGACATGGAGCTGGCGCACAGCTCGGGTCGCTGAGCGAACTCCGCTGTCGAGCGAGTCCCGTCTGCGGGACGGAACGGTGCCGTTCGAAGGTTCTGGAGCCCGCACCCACGCGGCCATCACCGGCAGTGAGCTGAAGGTCCCTCCGGTGCGCCCCACGGCTGCAACGTCGGACACGCCCAGGAGTGGAACGTGGCCTGGTCGAGTTCCTCGCGAGGCAGCGATCTGAGCCAGGGCACCAGCGCCGTTCCGAGCCGGCTGCGGCGATTTCGGCTCCGGTGCGCTGGACATCGATCACGGGTCGTAGAACTGTACCGATCTGCCGGAGGAGAGGTCGACCAGTCTGGCCACCCGAGAGTCGATCTCGGCCAACAGGTCCGGCAGGTCGACGGTGAGCAGGTGCCGGTCGCGCATCAGCACCCGGCCGTCGACGACCACAGATTTGACGTCGCTGGTCTGCACTCCGTAGACCAGCGCCGCGCGGGCATCGTGCAACGGCCGGTGGTGCAGTCCGCGAAGATCGACCAGAGCGATGTCGGCGCGCTGACCCGGCTCCAGAGCCCCGGCGCCCGGTCCGAGTCGGGCGGCTGCCGCACCCCCTCGCATGGCCAGGCGAAGGGTGTCCGACACCGACAGGAACATGGCATCCCGCGTCTCGATCTTCTGCGTCTCGGCGACCAGTCGCAGTGCTTCCCACACGTCCAGGGTGTTGTGCCCGGCCGCGCCGTCCGTCCCGGCCGCGACCGTGATACCCAGCTCCAGCAGGTCGCGAACCGGGGTCAACGGCCACAGTGCGTGCTTGAGGTACACCTTCGGACAGCTCGCCACCGCCACCCGATCCGCGTGCGGCGCAAGCATTTCGTAGTCGTCCGGCACGATGCCGCAGCCGTGGGCGATCATCACGCCGGCATCCAGGATGCCCGTCCGCTCCAGCACCTCGATCGGCGTGATGCCACGGCGGGCCAGACTTGACTGCGTCTGGGCCAGATTCTCACTCGCGTGGATGTGCAGCCCGATACCCAGCCTCCGGGCGTGGTCGGCGAGCGTCGCCAGATCTTCGTCGGTGACCGTGTAAGGGGCGTGCGGACCCATGGAGACGGTGACCCGACCGTCGGCGCCGCCGTGCCAGTGTTCGGCGAAAGCCGCCGTGGCCTCTAGTGCATCCGGCCCCTGACTGCTGAAGTAGGTAGGCGCGATGTTGGCCCGGAGCCCGCTCGCCGCCACGGCTTCCGCGATCTGCTCGGGATGGAAATAGTGGTCGACGAAGGTCGTGACGCCCGCCGAGATCATCTCGGCGCACGCGAGCAGCGCACCGTATCCGACGTCCGGCGCCGTCAGATTGCTCTCCATCGGCCAGACCCGCTTGTTGAACCAATCCTGGACGGGAACGTCCTCGGCCGCCCCGCGGAAGAGCACCATCGGGCTGTGGGTATGGGCGTTCACCAGCCCGGGAGTCGCGATCAGGCCGTGACCGTCCAGCAGTTCGACGCCTTCGGGAGTCTCGGGTGCCGACGGCTCGACCGCCATGATGACGCCGTCGGCGATCTGGATGTCCTGGTTCGCCAACACGCCACATTCACCGACCGCAGGCACTGTCAGCACGTCGCAGCCGCGAATCACCAGTCGCCGGGGGATGTCTGGGGTCATCGTCCGACCGTAGGGGTACAGCGGTGGCTACGCAACGGAGCGGCGACGAAGACCATCCGGCGCCGCCGCGGCTTCGAAGTCCAACAGGGAACCCGTTGGTGCACCGGCACTGCACCAGCACGCCAGGATGAGACCGGCTCCAGGAGGACGAATGCCGAACGTGAGAATGCCGTCCAGGCGAGCACTGCTGCTCGCTGGTGGGCTCGGAATCTCCCTGGTCACCGACGGCTGCGGTCAGGCCTCGGGCACAGCGTCGGCCGAGCGGGTTCGATCACCCGATAACCCACAACGGTTCTCCTACGGTCCCGACGCGTCGCAGTGGGCCGAGCTCCACCTTCCCCGCGGCGCGCCGACGCCCGGCGTGGTCGTGGTGATCCATGGCGGATTCTGGATGTCAGAATACGGCGCCGATCTCGGCACTCCGCTGGCCACGGATCTCGCTGCTCGGGGATTTGCTGTGTGGAATCTCGAATATCGGCGCATCGGCAACGGTGGCGGTTGGCCGGCCACCCTGCAGGACGTCGCGGCCGGGATCGATCACCTCGAGGTGATTGCAACCAGATATGGGCTCGAGTTGTCCAGGGTGGTTGCCCTGGGTCATTCGGCGGGTGGTCAGTTGGCCGCCTGGGCCGGCGCCCGAAAGAAAGTGAGCGAGCCAGATCCCTTCGCCGGGAAGCGCCTCCCGGTCACCGGGGTAGTGGCGCAGGCTGGTGTTCTCGACCTGGCCGGTGCGGCCGCCGACGGGCTGGGCGGCGGCGCGGTCAGCCAGCTGCTCGGCGGGGACCCGCAGGCAGTTCCGGCCCGGTACCTCGCGGCGTCGCCGATGGAGCAACTGCCGTGTCCGGTTCCGGTGAGGTGTGTCCACAGCCGATCGGACGGAAATGTGCCGTTTGGACAGAGCGCCGACTATGTGGCGGCTGCCGGGCGGTTTGGCGGAGATGCCACCCTGACCACCGTTCCGGGCGACCACTTCTCGCTGATCACCACCGGCACCCCGGCCTGGACAGCCTGCGTCGATCGCGTCACCGAACTGATGGCCTGAGCCCGGCCCCGGCTGCCGGGCGACCGGGTTGCCCGTCTTCATTTGAGGCCTTCTGTTGCGGCGCTGCTAGGTCCGCGGCCGGTCGGCGTACAGGTGCGAGTCGACGAAATCGTTGCTGCCCAACGTGTCCCCGACGATGATGACCGCGGCCTGACGCAGCCCGGCGGCCTCCACCTGCTCGGCGATGTCCTCCAGCGTGCCGCGCAGCACGATCTCATCCGGGGCGGAGGCGTTGGCCACCACGGCGACCGCGGCGCCGAGGCCGTACTCCGGGAGCAGATCGCTGACGACCCGACGGATCCGGGTGATGGCGAGGTGCAGCACCAGGGTGGCGTGGCTCTTCGCCAGCAGTGGAAGGGCTTCGGTCTCCGGCATCCTGGTCGACCGGGCCTGGGCTCGGGTCAGGATCACCGTCTGGGTCAACTCGGGTGCGGTCAGTTCGCGACCGAGAATGGCTGCGGCCGCGGCGTAGGCGGGAACGCCGGGAGTGACATCCCAGGGGACACCGGCCAGGTCGAGTCGTCGGGTCTGTTCGGCGAGGGCCGAATAGATCGACGGATCGCCGGAGCACAGCCGGGCCACATCGAGTTCGCGGGCATGGGCGTCGAGCAGGTGGGAGGTGATCTGATCGAGGTTGAGATGCTGGGTGTCGATCAACGTGGCTTGGCCCGGGCAGTGCGCGAGAACCGCTGGGGTGATGTAGGTACCGGCGTAGAGGCAGACCGGCGAGGCACGCATCAGGTTCACGGCCCGGAGCGTCAGGAGATCGGCCGCGCCCGGTCCCGCGCCGATGAAATGGATGGTCATCCGATGTCCGCCTCCTTGGTGATCGCCCATTGGGTCACGGCCCTGGCCGGCGTCCAGCCGGTGAACGTGCCGATCGGCGCGGCCGTCTCCACACTCAACCGCACCATCTCGCCGCCCAGTGATCTGTAGTTCTCGAACAACACCGATTCGGTCTCCAGGGTGACTGCGTGGACCACCAGCCGGCCACCCGTAGCCAAAGCTGCATAACAGGTTTCAATCAGCTGGGGCACCGTCGCGCCGCCGCCGATGAAGATGGCGTCAGGTGTCGGCAACCCGGCGAGCGACTCCGGCGCCGAACCGCTGACGACCTGTAGGGCCGGCACTCCGAGGTTGTCGGCATTCCGCCCGATTCGGGCCGCCCGCGCGGGGTCGCGCTCGACAGCGACTGCGCGGCACCGTGGATCGGTCCGCATCCATTCGATGGCGATCGAGCCGGCGCCCGCCCCCACATCCCACAGCAGCTGGCCGGGAAGTGGAGTCAACCGAGCCAGGGCGGACGCCCGCAAGTCGCGCTTGGTCAGCTGGCCGTCGTGCTCGAACGCATCATCGACCAGTCCCGCGATGGAGGGCAACGGGATGATCCCCTGGTCCGGCCGCACCTCGAGGCAGATCACATTCAGGCGGGAGGGGTCGGTGGCCGCCCAGTCGGCCGCGATGCCGTCCACGCGCGTCTCCTCCGGGGTGCCCAGATCACCCAGGACCGTCATCAGCGTCCGCCCGTAGCCGGCGTCGGCGACCAACGTCGCCACCAGACCGGGCGTGTGCTCGTCGGACGACAGCACGACCAGTCGCCGACCGGGGGTGAGCAGTGACAACACCCTGCGCGGGTTCCGTCCGACGACGGTCACCACGTCGACCGATTCGGCGGCCCAGCCCATGGCGGCCCTGGCCAGCGCGACGGACGACACGGCGGGAACGATCCGGACGTGGGCGCTGCCCAGCCGGTCGATCAGGGTCGTGCCGACTCCCGACACCAGCGGATCACCGGAGGCGACCACCAGGATGTCCCGACCGCGGTATTCGTCCAGCAGCGCTGACAGCGACGGGAGCATCGGCGTCGGCCATCGGCGCCGGTCCTGCCCGGCGATGTCGGGCAGCAACGTCTGCTGGCGATGGCCCGCGATGACCAGGGGCGCCTGCTCGATCAGCGAGCGGGCGACGGCGCCCAGGCCGGCCCAACCGTCCGCCCCGATCCCGACCACGGTGACCTGTGGTTCCGGCAGATCGCGGGGTTCGCCCGCACGAGTGGTCACGGGTTCGGACCCTAGCTCAGCCCGTCCGGCCGCGTGCGGGGGTCGGCTGTGCGACCCCGCCGCTCGACTGTGGGATCATCGGCGACGACGGCTTCGACAGGAATCCGGTGGACTGTGGCCCAGTGGGCGGCAGTGAATCCGGAGCGGTCCCGCCACTGTGACCTGCGGCTTGCGATGACGCGAAGCAGGGAGCCAGAACATTCGGCGCCGTCCCGCCGCCCGTAGCCCGGGCAGTGGTCCACCAACGCGGGCGTGGATACCCGCACGAGGCGAGAGGCGGCCGGTCCCGGCCCATGCGCAACTACCCCTTCACGGCCGTCGTCGGCTCCGACGACATGGCCCTTGCCCTGGCTCTGTGTGCCGTCCACCCGGCTATCGGTGGCGTGTTGGTCCGCGGTCAGAAGGGCACCGCCAAGTCGACCATGGTCCGGGCCCTGGCGGCACTGCTGCCGGCGGTCGATGTCCTCGACGGGTGCCGCTTCTCCTGCGACCCGGCCGATCCGGATCCGGCCTGCCCCGACGTCGCGCGCCACGCGACCACGACATCGCACCGTCCCGCCCGACTGGTCGAGCTCCCGGTCGGGGCGACCGAGGACCGGGTGATTGGCTCGCTGCACCTGGAAAAGGCCCTGTCTGCCGGCATCACCGAGTACGAGCCCGGTCTGCTCGCCGCCGCCCACCGCGGGTTGCTCTACGTCGACGAGGTCAACCTGTTGCACGACCATCTGGTGGATCTGCTTCTCGACGCCGCGGCGATGGGGCGATCGACGGTCGAACGTGACGGCGTCTCGGTTGCCCACGCAGCGCGATTCGTGCTGGTCGGGACCATGAATCCGGAGGAAGGCGAGCTGCGTCCCCAACTGCTGGACCGCTTCGGCCTGACGGTCGAGATCGCCGCGCCCCGTGTCCCGAACCTGCGGGCCGAGGTGATCCGACGTCGGCTGGCCTTCGATGCCGACCCGGTGGGTTTCGCGCAAACCTACGAGGACGCCGAGACTGCGATCGCGGCCCGGATCCTGGCGGCCCAGCACGCGCTGGACGGCGTGACACTGTCCGACCAGGCGCTGATCAAGATCGCCGAGGTCTGCGCCGCCTTCGAAGTCGACGGCATGCGCGCAGACATCGTCACCGCGAGAGCCGCAGTGGCCCATGCGGCGTGGCACGGCCGTACCGCCGTGACCCGCGCCGACATCAGAGCGGCGGCCCGACTGGCTCTGCCACATCGACGGCGCCGGAACCCGTTCGACGCGCCCGGCTTGGACGAGGACCTGTTGGACGCCGTTCTCGGCGACCAGGAGCCCGAGCCCGACCCGACCCAACCGGATGGCGCGGACCCCGACGACCAGACGGGTCCGGAACAGGGTCCGCCCGAACACGATGGCGAGCAAGGCGACCAGGACCGTGGCGACGGACCGAGCGCCCAGCCCGAGTCGTCCGGAGAGGCGCCGCACGTCGAGCAAACCGAGCATGCGCAGCAGCGGGAGCCATCCGAGCCGCCCGCAGAACCGGCCGGTACGCCCGCCGGGGGCGACTCAGCCACCACCGCAGCACCTGGCTCGACCTTCCGTACCCGACTGTTCACGGTGGCCGGCAGCGGCGAGGGTGAGGCCGGACGGCGATCCAGGGCGATCACCTCGCTGGGTCGCACCGTCGGTTCCGCGCCGCCGGTCGGCCGATCAGGAGGCAGCGTGCACCTGACCGCGACGGTTCGGGCCGCGGCACCGCACCAGCTGGCCCGCGGACGCACGGGCGCCGGGCTTCTGCTGCGGCACGACGATCTGCGCATCGCGGTCAAGGAGGGACGGGAGTCGAACCTGGTCCTGTTCTGCGTCGATGCATCAGGATCGATGGCGGCGCGCAAACGCATGGAGCAGGTGAAGACGGCGGTGCTCTCGCTGTTGATGGACGCCTACCAGCGCCGGGACAAGGTGGGGCTGGTCACCTTTCGCGGCGCGGCCGCCGAACTCACGCTGCCACCCACATCTTCGGTCGAGGTCGCGGCTCGTCGGCTGACCGATCTGCCCGCCGGCGGCCGGACGCCGCTGGCCGAAGGACTGCTGAAGGCACGCGACACGCTTCGCCTGGAACGCATTCGCGACCCGCGCCGACGTCCTCTGCTGGTGGTGGTGACCGACGGGCGTGCCACTTCCGGCGCCGATGCGCTCAGTCGATCACGTCGCGCAGCCGGACTTCTTGCCGCCGAGGGAGTCTCCAGCCTGGTCGTCGATTGCGAGACCGGGCGATTCCGGATGGGCCTGGCCGGCGTTCTGGCTGAAAGTCTTGGTGCGCAGTATGTACCGCTCGGCGAGGTGGGCGCCCAGTCGCTGGCCGGCGCCGTGCGCGAGGTGCGCGGTCAGGCTGCAGCGGGCCACACCGGGAGGGCTGCCTGATGCCGCAGGCCCAACCGGACGTCGTACCCGACGACGGGCTCACCACCCGTCAACGCCGCAACCGTCCGCTGCTGATGGTGCACACCGGAGACGGCAAGGGAAAGTCAACGGCAGCTTTTGGTCTCGCCCTTCGTGGCTGGAACCAGGGTTGGTCGGTCGGGGTCTTCCAGTTCGTGAAGTCGGCGAAGTGGCGCATCGGCGAACAGACCGCCCTGGAGACCCTGGCCACGGTGCACGACGAGCGCGGTACCGGTGGTCCGATCGAGTGGCACAAGATGGGCTCCGGTTGGTCCTGGAGCAGGCGCGAGGGAACCGACGCCGACCATGCATCCGAGGCGGCCGAGGGCTGGGCGGAGATCAAGCGGCGGCTGGTCGCGGAGACACACGGGTTGTACGTGCTCGACGAGTTCACCTACCCGATCAACTGGGGCTGGGTCGACATCGACGACGTGGTCAGCACTCTGACCTCCAGGACGGGCCATCAACACGTCGTCGTCACCGGACGCCGGGCTGACCCGAAGCTGCTCGACGCTGCCGATCTGGTCACCGAGATGACGAACGTGAAGCACCCGTTCGGTGCCGGGCAGAAGGGCCAGCGGGGGATCGAATGGTGAATCATCTGCCCCGGGTGGTGATCGCCGCGCCTGCCTCCGGCCACGGCAAGACGACCGTGGCCATCGGCTTGATGGCGGCGTTGCGGAACGCCGGCCACCAGGTCTCCGGGCACAAGGTCGGCCCCGACTACATCGATCCCGGCTACCACGCGCTGGCCACCGGGCGTCCGGCCCGCAACCTCGATCCGCACCTGGTCGGCGTCGATCGACTGGTGCCGTTGCTGCTGCACGGCGCGGCGACTCCGGTGCCCGCGGACATCGCGGTGATCGAGGGCGTGATGGGGCTCTACGACGGAGCCATCGGCCGGGAGGGTTTCGCGTCGACCGCGCACGTGGCGGGGATCATCAGCGCCCCGGTGATTCTCGTGGTCGATATCTCGTCCGCCTCGCGGACCATCGCGGCGGTCGTGCACGGTCTGGCTTCGTTCGACAACACCGTGCGGATCGCCGGCGTGATCCTGAACAAGGCCGGGTCGCTGCGCCATTCCACTGAGGTCACCGAAGCGCTCGAGGCCACCGGGATCCCGGTGCTCGGAGTGCTGAGACGCGACGACGGGATCTCCGCACCGGCCAGGCATCTGGGCCTGGTGCCGGCGCAGGAACGCGAGGACGCCAGGTCGGCTCTTGACCGGCTGGCCGGCCAGATCGCGGCCGGTGTGGACCTCGACGAGGTATTCCGGATAGCCTGCCGTGCAGGTGCGTTGACCGGCGAGCCGTGGAATGCCGGTGCGGAGATGGTCGACATCGCCCGCTCGCAGGGGCGTCCCGTGGTGGCCGTCGCGGGCGGCCGGGCGTTCACCTTCCGGTACACCGAGACCGAGGAACTGATGCGGGCGGCCGGACTCGAGCCGGTCGTCTTCGACCCCATCGCGGACACGGCACTCCCACCCGGTACAGCCGGGATCTATCTGGGCGGCGGCTTCCCCGAGGTGCATGCTGCGGGTCTGTCGGCCAACCGCGGAATGCGAGACGCGTTGCTGGCGGCGGTGAACGGGGGCGTCCCGACGGTCGCCGAGTGTGCCGGCCTGCTCTATCTGTGCGCCGACCTGGACGGCGCTGACATGGTCGCGGCCTTGACCGCCGGCGCCCGGATGACGCCCAAGCTGACGCTCTCGTACCGGACGGCCATCTGCCCGGCCGATTCGTTGTTGGCTCCGGCCGGATTTCGGGCCACCGGGCACGAGTTCCACCGCACCACGGTGGAACCGATCCGCGGTGACACGCCGGCCTGGCTGCTGGACGGGGTACCCGCGGGGTTCAGCTCCGATCCCGCCGGGACCGGTTCGCCGACCCTGCACGCGTCCTATCTGCACACGCACTGGGCCGGCCATCCTGCGCTTGCGCGGTCGTTCGCGCGGGCGGTACACGGGTCGCGCGTCATCGCGCCGTCCGTGAAAGGGGATATGCCGCAGGAAGTCCCGCAACATGTCACCTCGTCGGAGCCCACGGTCGGGCGCCAGTGCGCCGGCCTCCAACAGCCGATCGATCTCCACCATCATGGCGACTCCGAACTCGCCGACCACCTCATTGATCTGGCCGTCAACGTCCGGCTGACCGCACCGCCGGGTTGGCTGGCCGCCCGAATCGCCGGCACGGTCGACGATCTGGCCCACTATCCGCGACCGGCGGAGGCGATCAGGGCGATTGCCGTGCGGCACCAGCGACCCGTCGGTCAGGTGTTGCCGACATCCGGTGGGGCGGAGGCGTTCACCCTGCTGGCCCGGGCGTTACATCCGCAGCACGCAGTCGTGGTGCATCCGCAATTCACCGAACCGGAGGCTGCCCTGCTGGCAGCCGGTCACCGGGTCGAGCGCATCACTCTCGGTGCAGCGGAAGACTTCACGCTGCGCGCCGGCCAAATTCCTGATCACGCCGATCTGGTGATGATCGGCAATCCGACGAACCCTACCGGCGTACTACACCCGGCCCAGCTGCTCCGGACGCTCACCAGGCCCGGTCGTACCGTCGTGGTGGACGAGGCTTTCATGGATGCGGTGCCGGGGGAGACGGAATCGCTGGCCGACATCCATCTTCCGGGGCTGGTCGTCCTGCGTTCGCTGACCAAGACGTGGGCGATCGCCGGTCTGCGGGCGGGTTATGCCGTCGGCGACGAGGAGGTGATCGCTGCCATGCGATCGCAACAACCACCGTGGTCGGTGTCCACACCCGCGTTGGCGGCTATCGTCGCCTGTCTGGAGCCAGCGGCCCTGGCCGAGGCGGCCGCGGCCACCAGGGTCATCGGGGCTCATCGCCAGGTTCTCGTCGATGGTCTGGCTGCGCTCGCGTTGCCCGTCGTCGGGTCACCCGGCACACCGTTCGTCCTGGTGCACACCGGCTCGATCGGATGGGGTGGATCGGTCCGGGAAGCGCTGCGGGAAAATGGTTTTGCCGTCCGCCGTGGCGACACCTTCCCTGGTCTGGGACCGGATTGGATCCGGATCGCCGTGCGGGAACCGGCGATCACCCGACGACTGCTGGAAACGTTGGCCACGCTGTCCGCAGCGGGTGCCGTCGGGGCCGGTCGTGATCGGGCAGGATTGGTTGCTGTGCCGGAGCCGAGACGATGACCAACCCGAGCGACGCCCTGCGGGTCGACCTACCGGTGGCGGGCCGTCAGGTGGTGGTCGTCGGCGGCGGCGTGGCGGCCCTCGGTCGCATCGCCGCCCTGCGGGCCGCCCGAGCTGACGTGGTGGTGTTCTCGCCCGATCCGGTGGCCTCGGTGGCCGACTATGCGGACCGTGAACTGATCACCCTCCACCCGCGGGCGGTGGGCGACGCTGACCTGACGAATGCATGGCTGGTCTACGCAGCCACCGGAGATGCCGAGCAGGACAGCGATATCGCGGCCAGGGCGGCGTCGGCCGGTCGGTTCTGCCTGACCGGAACCGGTCTGCGAGCCGGGGATCCGGCGGGCGGGGAACGTCGTCCCGGCGGACGGGTGGTGCTGGTCGGTGGCGGCCCGGGCGACCCGGGACTGCTGACCTTGGCCGGGCTGGCCGCCATCGAGGAGGCCGACGTGGTGATCGCCGACCGGCTGGCGCCGCTCGCTGTACTCCAGCACGTCCGGCCGGGCACCGAGATCATCGACGTGGCCAAGATTCCGCGCGGTGAGTTCACCTCGCAGGAGGAGATCAACCGGCTGTTGATCGCACACGCCGGTGCGGGAAAATCGGTCGTGCGGCTCAAGGGCGGCGACAACTTCGTCTTCGGTCGTGGCGGGGAGGAATGGCAGGCCTGCGCGGCCGCCGGTATCGAAGTCCAACTGGTGCCGGGGGTTTCCTCAGCACTGGCCGGGCCGGCGCTTGCCGGGATCCCGGTGACCCACCGTAGCCTGAACCAGGGCTTCACCGTCGTCACCGGCCATGTTCCGCCCGGCGACCCCCGGTCCACCCTGGACTGGGCCGCACTGGCCAAAACCGGGACGGCCTTGATCGTGATGATGGGCGTGGCCAATCTGGCCGCGATCGCGGCGGCTCTCATCGGCGCCGGCATGGATCCCTCGACACCGGCCGCCACCGTGTCGGACGCGGGACATCCCGGGCAACGCACGGTCAAGGCCGGGCTGTCCGGGATCGCCGCCGCCACCGCGGATGCCGGTCTGTCGGCCCCGGCCGTCACCGTCATCGGATCAGTCGCCGGGTTCGATCCGCTCGCGCCCGAATGACCAGCGCCCGAGCCACAGATTCGAGGGCGACCGGGTCCCGGACAAATCGACTGGAACTCCCCGGGAGGTGCGCGCCTGCACTGCACCTGGTGCGCCACGGTGAGTCCACCTGGAACGTCGACGGCCGACTGCAGGGGCAGGTTCACGAACCGGAACTGACGCCCCGCGGTCGGCAGCAGGCAGCGGACGTGGCTGCCCTGCTCGTCGGTGCCGATCCCGAGCGATTGCTGGCGTCGGACCTGGTGCGGACCATGCAGACAGCCGAGATCATCGGCGAGATGACAGGTCTCGCACCGGTCGAGACGACCCTGCTGCGGGAGCAGCACTACGGCACGTTGCAGGGCTTGACGACGGCGGCAGCAGCAGCAGAATGGGAGCGCCTGGCCCGGTTGGCGGTGGACGAGTACGGCGACCCGATTCCGGACTTCGAGCGGCGATTGGCCGGTGGCGAATCGGTGCGAGACGTCCGTTCCAGGGTCGCGGCGCTGCTGGCGACGCCGTGGGTGACCGATGCCGTTGGCGATGTCGTGCTGGTGACCCACGGCGACACCATCCGGGTCGTGTTGAGCAGCATGCTAGGCGATGATCCCGACATTCCGGTCTGGCGGGAGGTCGGTAACGGCGAGGTGCATTCGATCTATCGGACGGGCGACGGAGAGATCCGCTATGTCCGCACGTAGCAGCGGTCAGGGCGCGTCGGTCCCCTTCCAGAGCGTCGACCAGGCCGCGAACGGCATCAACCCCCGCAGTGTCCAGCGCCCGCCGGAAGCGCTGCAGGACAACGCCGACAGCGGTTCGACATCGAGACTGAAGTACGCCGAGTCTGGCAGGCCCAGCAGGTGTACCGCAGCAGCTCTGATCACCATCGGGGACGTGACCAGCACGGTCCTGCCGTCCGCCCATTCCCGGTCGCAGACCCGACCCACCCGCTCGATCAGTTCCGCGGCGGTCTCACCGCCGGGTGGCCGCACGGTGGTGGAACGGAAGAAGTGCGCGATCGCGCTCGGGTCCGCGGCCATCACCTCCACCGGGTTGGCGCCGGTCCACGACCCGAGGTCGAGATCGGCGAGATGCGCTTCCACGCTGGCGTTCCAACCCAGGCCGGCGGCTGTCTGCCGGCATCGCAACTCGGGCCCACAAAGCACCGCGACCGTCCTGATGGCCACCGGTTCCGGCGTCGAGGTGATCTCCGACGTGGGCGTCGGGAACGTCGCGGCTCTGGTCTCGGTGATCGGTGCGTTGGCCACGAAGACCAGGCGAGCGGCCATCTGGGGAACTCCTACGGGTGGCGGACAGCGGATGCCCGGGTGCAGAACTCGTCGTCGGGCTGATGTCGACCTTCGCGGATCTCACCCGCCGCGGTCAAGAACGGCACTCTGATGGCCGACGATCGCCACGTCATAGGCGACGGGATCCGCCTGGCCGTCGGGACATTGACTGCGTTTCCCGTTGCGGCGCCGCGTGCGGTGAGTCGATCGAGCGCCCGGGTGGCCATGCTCGCCGCCCCGCTGGCTGTCGTTCCGATCGCCGTGGTCGCTGCCGGAGTCGGTGAACTCGCGCACGTGGTCTCCTTACCGCCGTTGGTCATCGCCGTGCTGATGCTCGCCACGTTCGCGCTGGGGAGCCGGGGCCTGCATCTGGACGGTCTGGCCGACACCGCCGATGGACTGACTGCTTCCTACGATCGGGAGCGCGCGTTGGAGATCATGCGCCGCGGTGACACCGGCCCCGCGGGCGCGGCGACCCTGGTGCTCGTACTGCTGCTCCAGGTCGTGTCACTGGCGCCGGTGCTGGCTCGTCCGTGGGGCCTGCTCTGCGGGGTGGCGCTGCTCTGCCTGGCCAGGAGTGCGCTGCTGATCACCTGTCTGACCGGCATCCCGGCCGCCCGCACCGGCGGCCTCGGCGCGACGGTGGCCGGGGTGGTCCCCAGATCGGCTGCTGTGGTCGGCGGGATGCTCGTCGCGGCGATCGCCGCCGGCTGTACCGAGCTGGCCGGCCGGCCGTGGTGGCAGGGGGTCGCCGCGGCCGCTCTCGCGGCGGTCGCCGTCGGTGCGCTGGTTCTACGGTGCCGCAAACGATTCGGCGGCATCACCGGCGATGTGCTCGGCGCTGCGATCGAAGTCGCGGCCGCCGGGCTGCTGCTGGCCTCGGCTGGTGCATGAGCATTGCTGGCGGCGCACTGTCGAGCACAGCGGACGACCGCGTATTTTGATGTCGACCAGACGTGCCGCTGATCTCGGAGGTGTTGCTCGTGCCCAGCAACTCGAAAGAAGTGACTCTGGTCGGCCCCGGCCCGGTACCGAAAAAGGTCTACGAGAAGGAGCTTCTCCGACTGCAGGCCGAGCTGGTGGTGATGCAGGAATGGGTGCGTGACTCCGGAGCTCGGGTGGTGATGCTTTTCGAGGGGCGGGACGCGGCGGGCAAGGGTGGTGCGATCAAGCGGATCACCGAGTACCTCAATCCCCGCGTGGCCAGAGTGGTCGCCCTGCCGGCGCCGACCACCCGGGAGCGTGGGCAGTGGTACTTCCAGCGATACATCGAGCATCTTCCGACCAGGGGCGAACTCGTGTTGCTGGACCGGTCCTGGTACAACCGTGCCGGGGTCGAAAAGGTGATGGGCTTCTGCACTCCGGAGGAACACCGCCGTTTTCTGGGTCAGGCCCCGGTCTTCGAGCGTCTGCTCGTCGACGACGGAATCCTGCTGCGGAAGTACTGGTTCTCGGTGAGCGACGAAGAACAGGAGCGTCGCTTCCGCGCCCGCAGCGAGGACCGGATGCGCAATTGGAAATTGTCGCCGATGGATCTCGAGTCCATCACCCGCTGGGAGGACTACTCCCGCGCGAAGGACGAGATGTTCGTGCACACCGACACGGCCGACGCCCCCTGGTATGTGATCGAAGCCGAGGACAAGAGGCGGGCCAGGCTGAACATGATCGCCCACTTTGTGTCCACGGTGCCCTACACGCGTACGGAGCGGGTGCCGACGACCTTTCCGGTCCGCCCCGCGCCCAGCGGATACATCCGCCCGCCGCGGGAGTTGTTCCACGCCGTCCCCGACTTCGCCGCGACCCTGAAGGTGTAGCGGATGGGCGGGGGAGAGGTGGGAGCGGGATGAATCCCGACGGACTGGATCTGGCGCTGCTGCATCAACGGGTCGCCATCGTGGAGGTGGACGCTGCAGACGCCGGCCGGCGTCGGTCGGTCATCCGCGAACTGGACCGCTTGGCCGAACACCTGGTGGGCCACCACGCACCTGAGGTACAGAGCATGAAGCGGCGAATCCAGGAATTGGTCGTCCTGGTCGTTCCGGAGCGGCATCAGGTAGGGGTCTACATCGAGATCTACTGCGGCCGATAGACCCGGTGGGCCTATCGGCCGGCCGGCTAGTTGCGCGAGATGGCCAGCATGCGGAGGATTTCCATGTACAGCCAGATGACTGTGACCATGATGCCGAAAGCGCCGGACCAGCCGTATTTGCGCGGCGCCCGGTTGTTGACACCGCGCTGGATGAAGTCGAAATCAAGGACCAGTGAGTATGCCGCCATGATCACGACCAGCACGCCGAGCACGAGCCCCAACGGCAGGCCGAAGACCTTGACGCTGCCGCTGAGTCCCCACGGGTTTCCGTCGGCGCCACCGAAGATCATGATCATCAGGTTGACGAGGGAGAAAACCAGGTAGCCGACCATCGCAACGAGGAAGACCTTGGTGGCCTTCTTCGACGCGCGGATCTTGCCGCTGGCGAACAAGGCCAGGGTGACGCCGACCACGACCAGGGTGGCGACCACCGCCTGGACGACGATGCCCGGGTACTGCGCCTCGTAGTAGAAGGAGATGCCGCCCACGAAGACACCCTGGACGGCGGCGTAGGCCAGGATCAGGGGCGGTGAGGGCTCGCGCTTGAAGATGTTGACCATCGCCAGGACGAACCCGACGAGGGCCGCGACGATCCAGACGGACGGCATCTGCTTGGCGGTGATCCATCCGGCTGCCGCGCCGATCAGCAGGATGATGAACGAGACCGTCGACTTCACGATCGTGTCGTCGATCGTCATCCGGTCGGTGTCGACCGAACCGGCGGCCGGTTGGTTGTACATGGCCTGCAACTGGGCCGCGGAGAGCCCGGCGGTTGCGGTGGCGGTGTGTGCGGCCGCCGCGCCACCCTTCTCGCTGAAGGCCTCGTTGCGGGTGAATGCCGGGTTGTTTAAAGCCATGGTAAACAAGTCCCTCTCGGTCGGGGGATCAGACGACGCGGTGTCGCTGACCCCAATATATCGGACATGGCCCCTGGGTCGGCTTGCGTGGTTTCATCTGGGGATGACCACCAGCGGCCCGGCCGGATCATCGGTGGCCGGCCCCTCGTCCGGCGGCCGTCGGGCGGTGCGGGCCGAAGCCGTCGTCGATCTGGCGGCGGTGGCCGACAACATCGCCGCGCTGCACAGCCGACTGTCCCCTGGCGCGGAGATGATGGCCGTGGTCAAGGCCGACGGGTACGGCCATGGGATGTCGGCCGTGGCGCGGCGTGCGGTCGCGAGCGGAGTCGCCGCGCTCGGGGTGGCCACGCTGGACGAAGGTGTGGCACTGAGCAGCGCCGGGCTCGGCGTACCGATCGTGGCCTGGCTCTGGCCACCGGGTCAGGATCCTGGGCACGCCCTGGCCGCCGGCGTGCAGATCGGGGTCTCGTCACTCGACCATCTGGCCGCAGTACTCGGCGCCGCATCGCCCCGCCCCCAGATCCACCTCAAGATCGACACCGGACTCGGCCGCAACGGCGTGACGATGGCCGAGTTCGACACCCTCCTCCGGGCGTCCGCAGCCGCCGAGGTCGATGGCCGTGTGCAGATCGTCGGGTTGATGAGCCACCTGGCCTCGGCTGACATCCCCGGAGACCCGTCCGTCGGCGAGCAGACCTCGGCGTTCACCCACGCCTGCCGGACGGCGACAGCACTGGGGATCCGACCACGATGGCGGCATCTGGCCAATACCGCGGCCACGATGGAACACCCGGCGACGCACTTCGATCTAGTGCGGTGCGGGATCGGGATCTACGGGATCACGCCGGTCGCCGACCCCGGGGGGCTGTGCCCGGCGATGACGATGCGCGCCACCGTGGCGCTGTCGAAACGGGTGCCGCCCGGGCAGGGCGTGTCCTACGGGCTCACCTACCGGACGGCCACCACGACGACGCTGGCTCTGGTCCCGTTGGGGTACGCCGACGGCATCCCCCGGAATGCCTCGTCGGTCGGTGAGGTCCTGCTGGGTGGCAAGCGCCGCCGCATTGCCGGACGGGTGGCGATGGACCAGTTCGTGGTCGATTGCGGTGACGACACCGTCGTCGCGGGTGACGAGGTGATCGTCTTCGGGCCGGGCGGGGGACCGGAACCCACTGCCGAGGAATGGGCCTCGGCGACCGGGACGATCGGCTACGAAATAGTCACCCGGATCGGCGCGCGGGTGCCGAGGCGCTACATCGGCTGATGTGACGCCGGGTAATCATCGAATAATGGACATCACCCCCGGCTCATACATTTCGCGTGCCCGCTGTGCTCTTACAATCAGCTCAGTTGAGAATGAGGAAGTCCGGCTGGAACTGGCGAAGGTGAGAGCGCGTGGCCGAGATCGACCAACGTCCGACAGAACCACCGAAGGGCGAGCCATCATCGAAGGTCGCCACGAGGTCGAAACCGGGCCAGGGGCCAGACGACGTACTGCCCGATGCACCGAGGCAGACCCCCGGAATCATCAAGCTCGCGAAGCGCTTGCCCTTCACCACTTCCTACGTGGTGCTCACCTTGGTACTTGCGATCGGGCTAGGCACGCTGTGGTCCGGTATCGAGGCCAAAGCCTGGTACCCCTACGTGGCCTACGGCTTACCGTCATTCGAGAAGGGACGCTGGTACACCCTCGTCAGCGGTAATTTCTTCGCGCTGTTTCCGGTCTACTACCTCTTCGTCGCCGGTCTGTTCGCCCTGCTGACCGGTTTCGCCGAGTGGAAGCTCGGCACCAGGCGCACGGTCATCATCACGGTCGGGTACCAATTCGCCGCGGTGCTGTTGACCGCCCTGTTGTTCCTGATCTTCCGCGACACCGGCTGGGAATGGGTGCAGCAGCGAGCCACCGAGACCGACGTCGGATTCTCGGCCGGGATGCTCGCGGTCTTCGGGGTGGCCACAGCGACCGTCCGTCCGCCGTGGCGTCTTCGACTCCGCCTTCTGCTGTGGGTCTACGTCATCTTCTCGATCATGTTCATCGGGCAGATGGCCGACGCCGAGCACTTTCTCGCCGTGGTGTTGAGCCTCCCTTTCTCGTCGCGGCTGGCCGGAGCGAAGGGGCGCAGGGCACGGGCGCTGCCGACCCGACACGAGGTCCGCCTGCTGGCGTTCATCCTGGTGCTGTTCGTGGCCGCATCCCAGTTGGTCAGTGTCTTCCTGCCCGAGCGACTGACTCCGTTCGGACCGGCCACCGACAACAACACCGACAGCTGGTACGTCCTGCTGATCAACCTGGCCATCACCCTGCTGATCGCCAACGGGCTCCGCCGCGGGTACCGCTGGGCCTGGTGGGTGGAGATCGTGCTGCTCGCGATCCCGGTCCTGCTGAGCGTCCTGATCGCCGTGCTGTTCGTGATCCTGCTGTTCGTTCCCGACCAGGAGGCGACGTTCGACGACGTCCCGCAGTTCGCGGCCAACGGCCTGTTGTCGCTGGGCATCTTCGCGCTGTTGATAGCGGCCCGACGATCCTTCAAAGTGCCACGCCGCAGCAAGCGCAGATTGGCCACCAGCACAGCCCACCCCGAAACAGCCAAGCGGCTGCTGCGCAAGTGGGGCGGAGACACCATCTCCTGGATGACGACCTGGCCGGACAACCGGCACATGATCACGGAGGACGGCGAGAGTTATGTCGCCTTCGTCAGGCACGCCGGAGTTGCCGTGGCGCTGGGGGATCCGGTCGGGCCGGCCGAGGCACTGCCCGCCACCATCAACGACTTCGCGGCCTTGTGCGACAAGGCCGGAATGGTCCCGTACATCTTCTCCTGCACCGCCTCGACGGTTGCCGTCACCAACGGCTTGGGCTGGCAGAGTGCGCAGGTCGCGGAGGACAACCTGATCGATCTGCCGCAACTGGAGTTCAAGGGCAAGAAGTGGCAGGACATCCGGACGGCGCTGAACAAAGCACCCAAGGAGGGCATCACCTTCGAGATGGTCAGTCTGGCCGATCAATCCTGGCGACTGGTCGGGCAGGTTCAGCATCTGTCCGAGGAATGGTTGGGGGACAAGAAGCTTCCCGAGATGGGTTTCACGCTCGGCGGACTCGACGAG
This sequence comes from Nakamurella sp., assembly GCA_965277305.1. Classification (GTDB taxonomy): domain Bacteria; phylum Actinomycetota; class Actinomycetes; order Mycobacteriales; family Nakamurellaceae; genus Nakamurella. The sequence goes on from CBDICH010000003.1 coordinate 108,863, forward strand.
GCACTGGACCCGGACGTCAGGGTCGGGCTGGCCCTGGACAAGGACGGGGTGATCCAGGGGGTCACCTCCTGGATGCCGGTCTACGGCGGTGACGACAAGATCATCGGATGGACCCTCGACCTGATGCGTCGCGTCGACGGCGGCTTCCGCGCCACCATGGAATTTCTGATTGCCTCGTCCTGCCTGTATTTCAAAGCCGAAGGTGCGCAATTCCTGTCGCTGTCGGGGGCCCCGCTGGCCAAATCCGACTCGGAGACCGGGAGCGAGACGGCGGTGGAGAAGTTCCTGGACACCCTCGGTGCGACGCTCGAGCCGGTCTACGGGTTCCGGACCCTCCACCAGTTCAAGAGCAAGTTCCAGCCCCGGTTGTCACCGATGTACATGGTCTTCCGCGATGAGGGAGATCTGCCCCGCATCGGCATCGCGATCACCCGTGCGTACCTGCCGACCGCCGGGGTCCGGGACATGCTGAGCGTCGCCAAGCACTGAGGCTGTCCCGATTCGACGGCGGGCCGCCCGGCGTCCTCGCCTCAGATGTGCATGACGTTCGACTTCTGCGAACGCGCGCGCTGCTGCGCCATCGAGGCGTCGAACTCGGCCTGCCAGTCGTCGGTCACGGTGATGCCCGACCGGCGGGCCTCCTCGGTGCTCAGTTCCACCGGAAACCCGAAAGTGTCGTAGAGGGTGAACAATTCGGTGCCGGAGACTCCGGACGCGCGGTAACCCGCGAGTTGCTTGATGCCCTTGCGCAGCGATCTGCGGAACGCCTGCTCCTCCTTGACCAGGATGGCGACAACCTGGTCACCGTGGTCGGTGACCTCTGGGTAGTGGTGGGCGTAGATGGCGGAGATGGTCGGGATGATCCCCGGGAAGAAGTTCTCCTGCAGGCCGAGGTCGAAGGCGTACCGGATGGCTCGCCGGACCAGCCGGCGCATCACGTAGCCCTGCGCCTTGTTGCTCGGTCGCACACCGTCCACGGCCAGGAAGGTCGCTCCCCGCAGATGGTCAGCGATCACCCGCATCGCCCGTGTCTCGTCCTCGTAGCTCTTGCCGGAGAGTTCCTGCAGTTTCTCGACGATCGGCCAGAGCAGATCGATCCGGAAGATGTCCGGGGTGCCCATCGACGCGGCGGCGATGCGCGCAAGGCCGCCCCCGTAGTCGACGTTCTTCCGAGGTAGCTGCTCGAATCCGGTCGCTGTCCGTCGGTACTGCATGAAGACGGAATTGCCGAGTTCGATGAAGCGGCCGCAGTCACAGTTCTGGTGGCAGTATTTTCCGTAGGCGGTGTCGTGCTCGATCTCCGGAAAGAGGTAGAACACTTCGGAGTCGGGGCCGCCGGGCTCGCCGACCGGCATCTCCTCGGCCTTTCCGCCCCGGCACCACCAGTTCTTCTTCCCGTAGAAGGCGATGCGGGCGCCACCGGTACCGACTTCGGCGGCATGCTCCTCGGTGTCCAGCTCGACCTGATCTGCGGACACCCCTGATGAGGTGAACAACTCCGTCCAGATGTCAGCCGCCTCAGTATCTTTGGGGATTCCGTTGACCGGATCGCCGATGAAGCAGGAGACGTAGATCCGATCAGGGTCGAGCCCGACCTTCTCGGTGATGAACGTCCAGAACTGGTGCAGCTGTTCATCTTTGAAATAGTCGCCCAGGCTCCAGTTGCCGAGCATCTCGAAGAAGGTGGTATGTCGGTTGTCGCCCACATCCTCGATATCCTGGACCCGCAGGCAGGTCTGGCTGTCCGTCAATCGGGTGCCGGCGGGATGTGGCTCGCCCAGCAGGTAGGGGAGCAGGGGTTGCATGCCGCTTCCGGTGAACAGCGTGGTCGGGTCGTCACGGGGGATGAGTGGTGCCCGGGGAATGACGGCATGGCCCCGCTCGACCATGAAATCCAGGAATACGCTGCGAATGTCGTCGGCGTTCATCGCACAATTGCACACCAGAGGGCGAGGCCGTGTCCAGGATGATCCACCGATCGGTGCGGTGTCGGCTTCCGCTGGCGGCCGACCCGTCCGTGTCTTATCGTCGTGAGTGTCGAGCGATCGACGTACAAGGGGGATGCGCACTTGGGGCGCCTCGCCAGGTTCAATTCCTGGGTCCTCCACTGCTTTACCGATGACTTTCGCAGAGATGCTCCCGACGACGTGGCGGCCCCGGGTCCGTTCCCGAAAAATCGTCAGCCGGCTGCCAGTTCCGGACCCTCGGCCTGCAGTTCCACCAGTCGTGCGGGGTCCTGTAGCTCCATCCAGGCGATCAGATCCCGGAATGGCACACAATGGGTGTTCGGCTTGCCGCAGTTGGCCAGGACGAAATTTCCGATGGCATCCGAGTAGGCGTTGTTGTTCCAGGAGTTGAAATGGTTACCCAGGATCAGCGGCGCCCGGTTGCCCTTGTACGTCGCGTCGTACATGTCCTGGTAGGTAGCCTGCACCTCGACCGAGTCAGCCGCACTCTGCTGCCGGGTGACGCCGTCCGAGCTGGCCTTTCGCTGCGTGAAGTAGAAGTTGTAATCCATGGTGATCTGGAAATGATCGGTGCCGTGGATCGGGAACTCGGCCATGCTGATCTGCCAGATCTTGTTCTCCGTCGACTTCACCGGCCACGAGATCCCACGCTTGGTGAAGGACGAGTCGTACGTCATGCCATGGGCTTTCAGAGCCGGAAACAGGTCCTCGGTGTGGCCCTCCAGGCACGGAGTGCGGCTGCCCTTCACCTCGTCCGCCCGTAGATCGAGCTTGACCGACGGTGGGAGGTCATTGTTGGCGTTCACGTGCTTGACCAACGAGAAGAACCGGTCCAGCTCGTCGTTCCAGTCGTCGGCGTCCCAGTCGTTCCCGCCGGGCGGATTGTCGGAACAGAAATGACCGTTGAAGTGCGTTCCGATCTCGTTGCCGGCGGCGAGTGACTGGTTGAGATCGTAGATCTCGACCGGAAGGTCGCCCGGCGCGTTCCAGCTGATCGACGCCTTGCCGGCCGCGTGCCCCGGTCCCTGGTAGTTGTCCTTCGTCGCATCGCTGAGCATGTAGGTGCCGGACAGGAACCCGGTGAAGTGGAACGGCACCTTCTTCATGATGTCGAACCAGTACTGCCACTTCTCGTGCCAGCCGACCCCGTCGAAGCTGACCACGATGAACTGGGGAGCCTTCTCGCCCGGCTTCAGTTTCTTCGGCACGTAGCCGTCCGGCAGCGCTCCGGCCGGAAGTCCTGTGGTGGATGTCGTCGATGTCGTCGTGGCCGACCTGGTCGGTTTCGCGGAGGGCCGGGGCTCGGCGGTGGGATTGCTGCCGGCGGAGGTGACGGCGCGACCGGGCGACGGCGAGACGAAGACGTTGCTGGTGATGGTGACGGCGGGGTCGTCCGGGTTGGCACTGCAGGCCGACACCACCAGTGCGACCGATAGTGCCGCAAGTCTCACCCGGGAATTCCACGACCGTCTTCTCACGCATCCTCCAGAGGCTTTCCTTTTCGGTCAGTCAACCGGTCGCCAGGTAAAGGATTGGTCAAGCCGGTGAGCTCGATCATGTCAGGCTCGCCCGGTGATCACGTGCATTTCCGGGCGCCGGCCTGGCCTTCCGGAGGTACCTAGAGCTTCAGGACCCGTCCGGCGATGACCAGTGCCACCTCGTCGCTGGCGGCGGCAACCCGTTGGTTGACGGTGCCGAGCAGATCCCGGAACAGGCGGCCGGACCGATACTCGGGAACCACCCCCATGCCGACCTCGTTGGTCACGGCGACCAGTGGACCTGGGGCGTGGGCCCAGGCATTCGTCAGCGACACCAGGCGATCCTCGAAATCCGTCCGCCACGTGTCGGCGGGGCGGTCCCAGCCGTCCAGCTGATCCATCAGCGCGGTCACCCAGGTTCCCAGGCAGTCCAGCAGCACGGCGCCTGGCGCGGCGTGAACAGCCGACGCCACCTCGGACGTCTCGACGGTCACCCAGTTCGGCGGCCGCCGGTGCCGGTGCTGGGCCACCCGCTCCGCCCATTCCGGGTCGGCGATCGGATCTGGGATGGGTCCGGGGGCGAGGTAGGTCACCGCTGCCTCCGCCCGCAGCAGGGATTCGGCATACGTCGACTTACCCGACCGGACACCGCCGGTCACCAGGGTGGTGCGCGCCGGCATCGTGACATCCTTCCGCGAAGCGGGTCTTCTGCTCTGAGCACCGACCGTACGCTGGGTCCGTGCAGACCCGGGGCGATGCTGGTGCGCGCGCGGTGGGCCTGCTCCTCGGGGCCGCGCTCGACGCTGCGTTGGGTGATCCCGGCCGATTCCACCCGGTGGCCGGGTTCGGTTCCGCCGCAGCGGCTCTGGAACGGCATGACTACCGGAACTCCCGGACAGCCGGCGTCGCACACCTCGTCGTGCTGGTCGGTGTCACGGTGGCGGCCGGACAGGCGGTCGAGGTAGCTGCCCGGAAGTCAGCGGTCGCGCGCGTACTCACCACGGCCGCCGCGACCTTCTTCGTGCTGGGTGGTCGGTCGTTGCAGCGTGAGGCCTGGGCCATTGCGGGCCAACTGACCGCGGGTGATCTACCGGCGGCCCGCGTCCAGGTGACGCACCTGGTCGGTCGGGACACCGACGACATGAACAGCGCCCAGATCACCAGGGCGACGGTCGAATCGTTGGCCGAGAACACGGCGGATGCCGTGGTGTCGCCGCTGCTGTGGGGGGCGGTCGCCGGAATTCCCGGACTGCTCGGCTACCGGGCCGCCAACACCCTCGATGCGATGATCGGGCACCGCAGCGCCCGGTACGAACAGTTCGGCTGGGCGGCGGCGCGACTGGACGACGTGCTGAACTTCCTTCCGGCCAGGGTCTGCGTAGGCCTGGTCGCTCTGTGCGCGCCAACCGTGGGTGGGCGACCGGCAACGGCGCTGGCGACGGCGCGGCGGGACGGGCCCCAGCACCCGAGCCCGAACGCGGGGCCGGTGGAGGCCGCCTTCGCCGGCGCGCTGGGCCGCACTCTCGGTGGGGTCAACGTCTACCGCGGCCGGACCGAAGACCGCGGAACGCTGGGGGACGGCCCGAGTCCGGCGGTGGCGGACCTGGGCCGGGTCGCCCGCCTGTCGGCCTGGGTGTCCGGATCAGCCGCGTTGCTGGCGACGCTGATCGCCGCCCGGCGGTCCGGTCACCGCTGACTCCCGCGTGATCGGGTCATCGCCGTCGTCCGCGTCACCTGCGTGAGCCAGGTCATCGCCTCGGTCACGGTGCCGACCGTGGCCACATCGTGCGGCGGGGGCCGCCGCACGATCACGATCTCGACGTGTAGATCAGCCGCCGCGTCGAGTTTCGCGGCCGTGTAGGCGCCCCCTGAGTCCTTGGTCACGAGCACGTCGATGCGTCGGGTGCGCATCAATTCGAGTTCGCCGGGCAGCGTGTAAGGCCCCCGATCGGTGATCAATTCCCAGACCGGGCTCAGTGGCTGCGTCGGCGGCTCCACCACGCGGACCAGGGCGAAGCGGTCGGCCATCCGGTCGTAGTCGGCCAACGTCTGCCGGCCTGTCGTGATGAAGGCGCGTTCGCCCAGTTCCATGGCGCGGGCACACCCCGGCCCGCCCGGGTCGACCCAGTGCCAACGCGACGCGTCCGGGTGCCCGGACCAACCGGGCCGCGCCAGCCGGAGCAATGGGACGGCCAGGTCCGCGCACGCCCCGATGGCCGCGGCCGAGATGGTGGCGGCGAACGGATGCGTCGCATCGACCACGGCACGGATCTGGTGCGCGGCCAGGTAGCAGGTCAGACCCGCAGTCCCACCGAAGCCTCCGATACGTACGGGCCCGACCGGCAGGGCCGGATTGCTGACCCGACCGGCCAGTGAGGACAGCACCGGCAGCCCGGCCGACGTGGCGGCCAGCGCCAGCGCGCGGGCCTCACCGGTACCGCCCAGGATCAGCGTCGAACCGGGGCCCGGAACGTCTTCGGGGCCCGGAAGATCTTTGATGGGGGCAGGCACATCGGGGAGTGTGGCACGGCGGCAACCGACCCAGGCACGCAGACCTGTGCCTCAGGTTGCGTCGTGGTGGCGCTGATTGGGGAGCATGCGTGCGGCCACCACGGCGGTCAGGCCGGCCAGGTGGGACAGCCTGGCCACCTCTGAGTAACGCAGGGCCGGCCCGCCCGGTCGGCCGACGATGACGGCGACCTCGGGCGAACCCAGTGGTGCCACGGCCATCTCGGTGCCGATGGTCTTCCAGTCCTCCGGTACCCAGTAGGCCTCCGGGTCCAGGTCGGTCGCCTCCTCGACCGGCGCCCAGCCCGGCGTCACACCGGTGAGGTTGGGTACCCCTCCGCCGCCGGCCAGCAGATGGATCTCCTTGTCGTCGCCGACGCGGACCACGATGGCCCAGCCCGCCCGGAGCACCTTCGGCAACATACGAGCGAGAGTTTCCATCGCCCGCTGTGGATCCGCGGCGATCGCCTCGACCAGTTCCCATTCCCGGTGGTGATCGGCGACGCCGGGGTCGGGACGGACCGACTCCACCCGCACTCCAGCCACGGTTTCGGCCGCGGTGATCAGCACGTCCGGCTGTTTGCCACTTGGCAGGTCGACGACGATGTCGTCGACGGCGCTCTGGTACGACCGCTCGACGATGTCCATGGCCAGGATGTCGGCGCCGACGCGGCCGAGAGCGCTGGCCACCGCGCCGAGACTGCCGGGTACGTCCGGCAGGACCACGCGCAGCACGTAGGACATCGAACCGCCTTCACGTTGCTGGTAGGCCGACAATCGTGGCCCGGATCCGCCGTCGACGGTCACCGGCCCTCCAGAGGGCTTCGCCCACGATCCTCGCTTCAAGTCATGCACCAATCCTTAGCATTATCGGGCCGGGTGGTTTCCGGTAGGTGACAGCCGCAAGTCCTGCCAGTGAGCTCGTTGTAGTCGCGCCGTCACGCTGTGCTGATGGATGGTGTCATCAACCTCGAGGCCGAAGCCAGTTGGATCATGCGCCGGATCGTTGGGACGGCTGCCCGTCCGCACCCCGCGGTGGGTCGGTCGCGCTGGCCGGAAGGCCGTCCTCGGCCCACCAACTAGGATCGAATGGTTCCGATGCTGCCCGTCAGACGGTGGGCGAAGTGCCGGCGTCGGCCTATGTGCTCTTTGGAGGATCGTGTCCAGCCCTACGCAGTCCCCGACCGGCGATACCGGTTCGGCAGCCCCAGCGCTCACCCGTGACGATGTCGACCATCTCGCTCATCTGGCCCGCCTGGACCTCACCGATACCGAGCTCGACCTCTACCTCGGGCAGCTGTCGGTGATCCTGGAGTCCGTGGCTCAGGTCACCACAGTGGCTTCCGGTGACATCGAGCCGACCACCCATGCCGTTCCGGTGACCAACGTCTACCGCCCGGACGTGCCGGTCACCGGTTTGTCCCAGCAGGAGGCACTGGCCGGTGCGCCCTCGGCGCAGGATGGTCGCTTCCGGGTTCCGCAGATCCTGGGAGAAGAACAGTGAGCGCGCCATCAGCAGACCTGACCAGGATGACCGCGGCCGATCTGGCCAGGGACATCGCGAACGGGCAGGTCAGTGCGGTCGAGGTCGCGCAGGCCCACCTGGACCGGATCGGTGCCGTCGACGAGGATGTGCACGCGTTCCTGCACGTCTCCGGCGAGTCGGCGTTGGCCCAGGCCAGATCGGTCGACGATGCGCGGGCGCGCGGCGATCAGGCGTCGACATTGGCCGGGGTTCCGTTGGCGCTCAAGGACATCCTCGTCCAGAAGGGATCCCCGGCCACCGCCGGTTCGAAGATCCTGGAAGGCTGGATGCCGCCCTACAACGCCACGGTGACCCAGCGGCTGCTCGACGCCGGCATCGTCATCCTCGGCAAGACCAACCTCGACGAGTTCGCGATGGGTTCGTCCACCGAGAACTCCGCCTACGGGCCGTCCCGGAACCCGTGGGACCTGACGCGCATCCCCGGGGGCTCGGGTGGCGGTAGCGCCGCGGCGTTGGCGGCGTTCGAGGCGCCGTTGGCGATCGGCACCGATACCGGCGGGTCCATCCGGCAACCCGCCTCCGTGACGGGCACCGTCGGGGCCAAGCCGACCTACGGCGGGGTTTCCCGGTATGGCGTCATCGCGCTGGCGTCCTCGCTCGACCAGGTCGGACCCTGCGCCCGCAACGTGATGGACACCGCGCTGCTGCACGAGGTGATCGGGGGACACGACCCGCGGGACTCCACCTCGATCAACCGGCCGGTGCCCAAGGTCGTCGACGCCGTGCGTCGCGGTCAGACCGAGGGCGTGGCCGGGATGAAGATCGGTGTGGTCCGTGAGTTGGGTGGTGCGGGTTACCAATCGGGAGTGATCGAGTCCTTCGAGGCTGCGGTCGCAGCGCTGACCGAAGCCGGGGCCGAGATCGTCGAGGTCTCCTGCCCGCACTTCGAATATGCGCTCGCCGCCTACTACCTGATCCTGCCGAGCGAGTGCTCGTCCAACCTGGCCCGCTTCGACGCCATGCGCTACGGCCTGCGGGTCGGCGACATCGCTTCCGGCGGATCGCTGGTCTCCGCCGAGGATGTGATGGCCGCGACCCGGGGCGCGGGTTTCGGTCCGGAAGTCAAGCGTCGCATCATCCTTGGGACGTACGCGCTGTCCGCGGGCTATTACGACGCCTACTACGGTTCGGCACTCAAGGTACGGACGCTGATCCGTCAGGATTTCGAGAAGGCCTACGCGCAAGCCGATGTGCTGATCTCGCCGGCCTCGCCGGTCACGGCCTTCAAGATCGGCGAGAAGGTGGACGACCCGATGGCCATGTATCTCAACGATCTGGCCACCATTCCCGGTTCGCTGGCCGGGATCCCGGCGATGAGCGTGCCCAGCGGAATTGCGTCCGACACCGGATTGCCGGTCGGGCTCCAGATCATGGGCCCGGCCCTGGGCGAAGAGCAGATGTACCGCGTAGCAGCGGCTTTCGAGACCGGCTACGTGGCCCGGTATGGCCGCACCGTGGCCGATGCCGCACCCGAGTTGGAGGTTCGTTCATGACGTCCGTGGTGACCGGTTTGATGGATTACGACGAGGCGATCGAACGGTACGACCCCGTCATGGGGCTCGAGGTGCACGTCGAACTCAGCACCGTCACGAAGATGTTCTGTGGCTGCTCCACGACGTTCGGGGCCGAGCCGAACACCCAGGTGTGCCCGGTCTGCCTGGCACTGCCCGGGGCGATGCCGACGATCAACCAGCGGGCGGTGGAGTATGCGATCCGGATCGGTCTGGCGTTGAACTGCCAGATCGCTTCCTGGTGCCGGATGTCGCGGAAGAACTACTTCTACCCGGACATGCCGAAGAACTACCAGATCTCCCAGTACGACGAGCCGATCGCATTCGGCGGTTACCTCGACGTGGATTTGGGCGATGGCAGCGGGGAAACCTTTCGAGTCGAGATCGAGCGCGCCCATATGGAGGAGGACACCGGAAAGTCCTTGCACGTCGGTGGTTCCACCGGGCGGATCCAGGGCGCCGAGTACTCGCTGCTGGACTACAACCGGGCCGGCGTGCCGTTGGTCGAGATCGTCACCAAGCCGATCTTCGGGACCAAGGAGAAGGCGCCGGCTGTCGCCCGTGCCTACGTGGGGGCGCTGCGCGATCTGCTTGCCTCCCTTGACGTGTCGGACGTCCGGATGGATCAGGGGTCGCTCCGGTGCGACGCCAACCTGTCGCTGACGCCGGCCGGCAACCCGGTGATGGGTACCCGTACCGAGACCAAGAACGTGAACTCGCTGCGTTCGGTCGAACGCGCCGTTCGCTACGAGATCACTCGCCAGGGCGGACGTCTGGCCGCAGGGCAGACCGTCCGGCAGGAGACGCGTCACTTCGACGAGTCGACCGGGACCACCAACCCGGGCCGCTCGAAGGAGACCGCCGAGGACTACCGCTACTTCCCGGAACCCGACCTGGTGCCGATCGCGCCGGATCCGGCCTGGGTGGAGACGATCAGGGCCGCCCTGCCGGAGCTGCCATGGGTGCGTCGCGCCCGGCTGCAGGAGTCATGGGGTTTCACGGACTTCGACATGCGCGACCTGCTGGCAGCCGACGCGGTCGATCTGGTCGAGGCGACGGTGGCGGCGGGAGCCTCACCGGCCGATGCCCGCGCCTGGTGGTCGGGTTACCTGGGACAGCAGGCGAACGTCCTCGCTGTCTCGCTACCGGAACTGGCCATCACGCCGACCCAGCTGGCGCGGGTCGTCGCGCTGGTCTCCGGGGGTGCGCTGAATGCCAAGATCGCCCGCCAGGTGATCGACGGCGTACTGGCGGGCGAAGGCGAGCCGGACGAGGTGGTCGCTGCCCGCGGGTTGGCCGTCGTCTCCGACGACTCCGCGCTGCAGGCTGCGATCGACGAGGCGCTGGCGGCCCAGCCGGCCGTCGCCGACCGGATTCGCGGCGGCAATCTGAAGGCCGTCGGCGCGATCGTGGGTGCTGTCATGAAGGCGACCAAGGGTCAGGCCGACGCAGGCCGGGTCAACGCGCTGGTGCTGACCACGTTGGGTGTGCAGGGCTGAGCCCACCCGTCGTCTGCCGCATGGATCAACCCAGCCGCATGGATCAACCCAGCCGCATCGATCAACCCGGCCGCATCGATCAACTGGGTCGAATGGGGACGGGAGTGACGCGAGTCGTCACTTTCGTCCATGCCTTCGAAGTTGATCCATGCGGGGCGGAGCGGGCGACTCTCAGTCGGCGCCGTCGCCGCCGGCCGCTCCGGCGTCGGGCAACAGGAGGACCCGGTCGTCGGCGGCGACGGGTTTGCCGTGCCCGTCCTTGTTCGACGTGGTCATCCAGAGTGCCCCCTTGGCGCCGGGTTGCACCGTCAACAACCGCCCGTACCTGTCGCCGAGCAGCACCCGCGGACTGCCCGTGAAGGTGCCGGTGGCCGACATCGCGATGCCATCGAGCTGATGCTTGGCCAGTGAGGTGTTCGCCAGCACGGTGTCGGACGACGCACACCCGGCCGCACCGCCGGTGGCGGCCGTCCAGGTCCACACCGCATCCCCGGACTGCAAGGTGGTGTAGTCCTTCGACGATTTGGCCGGGAGCAGCACGTCAGCCGCGCTGCGGTGATCGAGTGCGGCCATCGCCCCGGTCGGTAGCTGGCAGATGGCGGTGATCTGGGTGAATCCACTGGCGAAGACCGGCGAATTCGCCTTCGGATTCCCGGCCGCGGATTTGCCGAAGTCGTCCACGCGTAGGAGCTTTCCGGCAAGAGAGGCCGGGTCGGCCGCCTTGGCGGGTGACCCGGCATTCCCGGTGCCGACGTACAGCACGCCGGCCGGGGTGAAAGCCAGAGCACCCCCATTGTTGTCGGTGCCCTTGGGAATCCCGGTGAGAATCGGTTTCGGGACATCGCCCGCGGCGATCCGGATGACCCGGTTGTCGGTGGCGGTCGTCACGTAGGCGTAGATCAGGCCGTCCTCGACGTAGGACGGTGACACGGCCACGCCGAGCAGGCCACCGTCACCCTTGGCGTCGATCCCGGAGATGGTGGTCACCAGTACCGGCTTGGTCCCGGCCGCCACCTGGAGGATACGCCCGGTGGTGCGCTCCCCGACCAGCGCCGACGTGCCGTCGGGCAGGGGAGCGAGTCCGGTCGGCGCGGTCAGGCAGGCGGCGATCACGACGGGGTCGGTCGGTGTGCAGGGGTCGGGCGGCGGACTCGTCCTGGTGGGCTGACTCGATTGGCCCGCAGAATTCGGCGGCGAGGACGAGGCCGGCGGCGAGGACGAGGCCGGCGGCGATTCGGGGGCGAGCGGCTGGGGGGCGGCCGGAGTGACTTCGGCGGGCGTGAGACTCGGCTGGACGGTGTACGACTGGGTGGTCGCCGAGAAATTGCCGCAGGCGGCAACGACGAGCGCTACCGCAGCCAGCGCACTGGCGACCCGCAGGCGGCGTGGAGTGCCTGCCGACCGGGGTGGGCGGGGTGAGCGTCGGCTGCTGGCGTCCATCACGGCTCACGGTACGTGGCCGGAATGTGAGCAGGCGCCGGATCGAGCCCTGCGTCGACCGGATGGGTTCGCCGACCGACGGCATGCAGCAGCATCAGCGCGTCCTCCGACTCCATGTGCCGCAATCGGGCCTTCCGCTTGGAGGACAGCAGCAGCCGGGTGGCCGAGAGCCCGGCCCGGCGCTGGAACGGGGTGCGGCCGACTTCCGTCAACTGGACGCGGCCCCTACGGGCGATCACCGTATGACGCGCCAGGATGCGGTGCCAGCGGAAGGTCACGGTATCGGCGTCGATGGCCCAGGCCGCGGCATTGGCCTGCCCCGTTCCGATGAGCAGAGCCAGCGGGATCGGGGCGAGCGCCAGATACCAGCCCCACCCGGGCAGCAGCGCGAGCGCGAGCGTCGCCGCCAGAGCCAGCAGGACGGGCAGGGTGAAGTAGCGCCTCCTGGCCCGGGCCGGGACGGGATGCAACGGGCTCGGGTGCCATCGCAGCTCAGGTAGTGCCCGTGCCACCAGCGCGGCCGCCTCGGTGGTCCGGACCAACGGGAACAGCATCCGCTCCGCGTCGTTGGAAGTGCTCAGGCCGGCCACCTCGACCTCCAGGGCGCAGTAGCCGAGCATCCGTCGCCACCAGCCCTGCACCACCCGCACCGCCTGTACCCGGTCGACCGGGATGGTGCCGGACCGCTGGGCGAGCAGTCCCCGGCTGATCCGCAACCGGTCGCCGTCCCGGACGAGAGTGAAGTTGGCCAGGCGCAACGACGTCAGCACGATGCCGGCGACGACGGCGGCCAGCACCGCGGCCAACAGGATCAGCGCGGTGACGCGTCCGCCGCTGAACACCTCGCCGCCCAGTCGGTGCAGCGCCCGCTCGGGCAGGATGTCGTGGATCCGACCGAAAGCAGCGGCGGCCCCGGCGAACATCAGCGGTATCGAGGTGCCGGTCAGTGCGGCGAGGACCAGCGTCCGGGTATCCAGTACAGCCAGCGTCGTCGGCAGGGCGACGGCGTCCGGCTCGGGGTGGTCGGCATCGTCGACCACGAGGAGATCGCCGCCGTCGAGGTGTATCGGCTGGTGCAGTGCGGCGCGCAGGTCGTCGAGCGCCGAGACCGTCAGGCTGGGCAGGTGCACCGCGGATCGGTGGTCGTTCCCCGGTGTCTGTATCTTCAGGCCCCAGACGCCGAGGATTCGTTGCACCACACCACGTTCGGCGTCCAGGGCGGTGATGCGGTTGATGCCGATCGTGTCCTGGGTGCGGTTGAACAGGCCCGATCGGACCCGCAGGCTCCCGTCCACGACCGAATACCTGCGCGTCCACCATTCCGCGACGGCGCGGAAAACCACCAACCCGGCGAGCACCCCGATCGACCAGCCCGGTGCCTTCCAGATGCCGACGGCGATCAGCGGGAGCAGGGAGATCAGGCTGCGTCCGAAGCTGATCACCAGATACGCCGGATTCAGCCGCCGCTCGCTGATCTCGAGTCGGGACTCAGAGGTCATCGGCGACCTGGGCCAACAGCCCGATCCGGGCCCGCATTGCGAGCGCCTCGTCCTGGTCGAGACCTCTGACCACCACGGTGCCCGCCGCGGTGTGCAGGTGCAGGTCGGCGAGGCGGAAGCGGCGCGCAAGCAGGCCCTGCTCGGACTTCAGGTGCTGCACGCGGCTCATCGGCACCACCGCGCGGGTCTGCACGAGCCATCCGTGCTGCACGTCCAACTCGATGTCGGACAACGAGTACCAGAACAACCGCCGACGGATCGGGGGCCCGATGCCGGCCCCGATCAGCAGCAGCCACACGGCCAGCACCGCGACGACGGCCCAACGCACCGGCGGCGTGAACCAGGTCAGACCCACTGCACCCCAGGTCGCCAACCCCACCACCAGCACGCCCGAGATCAGGGCGCGGATCCGCCAGTAGGTGGTCGTCCTGGCCGGCAGGCGGAGTCGCGCCGGGACCTCGTCGCCGGGCAGCCCGGCGGGCGTCCACCCGCCCGCATCGTCTGCGCCCGGTGCAGCCGGGCTGATCACCGTGACCGGCTCCCGGCCGTCAGGAATTCTCGTGCTGCCTGGCCGGGACCCGCCGCACCGCTCCGGTCGAGGCCGACGACGCCATCGACGCGTAGGCCTGCAGCGCCTTGGACACCACGCGCTGGCGGCTGCGCGGTTCCCACGGTCGTTCCGACGCCTCCATCTTCGCGCGCCGGTCGGCAAGGACGTCGTCGCCGACGTTGACCCGGAGCACCCGGGAATGGACGTCGATCTCGATCTCGTCGCCGTTCTCGATCAGTCCGATGGCCCCGCCGGCCCATGCTTCCGGGGAGATGTGTCCGACCGAGATTCCCGACGAACCACCGGAGAACCGGCCGTCGGTGATGAGCGCGCAGACCTTGCCCAGACCGAGGCCCTTGAGGAAGGAGGTGGGGTGCAACATCTCCTGCATGCCGGGGCCGCCGGCGGGGCCCTCGTAGCGGATGACGACGACGTGTCCCGGCTGCACCTTCTTGCCCAGGATGGCCTCGACGGCCTCCTCCTGGGATTCGAGAACGATGGCGGTGCCGGTGAAGTGGAACAGCGAGGGATCGATGCCGGCCGTCTTGATCACCGCGCCGTCAAGGGCGATGTTGCCGTAGAGCACCTGCAGGCCACCTTCGACCGTGTAGGCGTGCGCCTGGTCGTGGATGCAACCGTCGACCGGGTCGACGTCCAGGGAATCCCAGCGATTGGCGGTCGAGAACGCCTGCACCGTACGGACTCCACCCGGCGCAGCGTGGAAGAGCTCCAGGGCGGCGGCAGATGGGGCCGCGTAGCGGACATCCCACTCGGTGAGCCAGGAGTCGACGTCGATCGAATGGACAGTGCGCACCCCGTCGGTGTGCAGCAGTCCGGCCCGGTAGAGCTCGCCGAGGATGGCCGGGATGCCACCGGCCCGGTGCACGTCCTCCATGTGGAAGTCGGAGTTCGGGGCCACTTTGGACAGGCAGGGCACCCGCCTGCTGATGGCATCGATATCGGCCAGGGTGAAGTCGATCTCGCCCTCGATCGCAGCGGCGAGGATGTGCAGCACGGTGTTGGTCGAGCCGCCCATGGCGACGTCGAGCGCCATCGCATTGCCGAAGGCCGCCTTGTTGGCGATGCTGCGGGGGAGTACGGACTCGTCGTCCCCGGCGTAGTACTTCTCGGCCAATTCGACGATCAACGATCCGGCGCGCAGGAACAGATCTCTGCGGGCGATGTGGGTGGCCAGGGTCGACCCGTTTCCGGGCAGCGCCAGCCCGAGGGCTTCGGCCAGGCAGTTCATCGAGTTCGCGGTGAACATTCCCGAGCAGGAGCCGCAGGTCGGGCAGGCCGACCGTTCGACCTCGTCCAGGCCGGCCTGATCGACACCGGGAGAGGCGGACGCCGAGATGGCGGTGATCAGGTCGGTGGGCGCGTGGGCCACCCCGTCGACGATGACGGCCTTGCCGGCCTCCATCGGGCCGCCGGAGACGAAGACCACCGGGATGTTCAGGCGTAACGCGGCCATCAGCATGCCGGGGGTGATCTTGTCGCAGTTGGAGATGCAGACCAGCGCATCGGCAGTGTGCGCGTTGACCATGTACTCGACCGAGTCGGCGATCAGTTCGCGACTGGGCAACGAGTAGAGCATCCCGGCATGCCCCATGGCGATACCGTCGTCCACGGCGATGGTGTTGAACTCTTTCGAGACGCCACCTGCCTCCGCCACCGCACCAGCCACCAGGTCGCCCATGTCCTTGAGGTGCACGTGACCGGGGACGAACTGGGTGTACGAGTTCGCGATCGCGATGATCGGCTTGCCGAAATCACCGTCGGTCATTCCGGTGGCGCGCCACAGCGCCCGGGCCCCGGCCATGTTGCGACCGTGGGTGGATGTTCTGGATCGAAGCGGGGGCATGCGAACTCCAAGCGGTACGGGCACTGCGAGACGGGAGGTGACATTTTCTGGCATTCGGGCAGGACTCGACGTTACTCGTCGGCAGCGACCGCCTGCACCGAGACGGGACCGACCGATCGTCCGGGCGATGACGCCGTCTCGGATGCCGGCGTCATGGCCTCCGGGTCGGTGTCGATGTCGCCGACGGTGCCGTCCGCTGATCCCGCCGGCTGTGGGGCGTCGTCGCCGAGCAGCAGGCGGCCACCGGAGACCTGGGCGAGCCGGGGCAGATCCCGGGGCCGGACCATCGGCAGTCGTACGCGGCGCCCGTCCTGGGACACGGCGATCGCCCACCGCGGACCCCGGAACTCGAAACCGTCCAGGTCCGACCAGGCGATGCGGCGCGGGCCGAGCAGACCGGTGGTCCTGATGACCTCGCGGTCGGCGACGGTGCGGGTGATCAGGATGTAGACCAGCCCGACGAGGGGCAGGAGGTACAGCGCCAGCAACCAATCGGGGCCGGCGTTCGCCAGCGGTGTGACACAGATGAAGAAGAGGAAAGGAATCACCAGCGACACACCGGGGAGACGGAAGGTCACGCGGTCGGTTCGGCTCACCGCTTCATGGTGCCACCGTCGGCTTCGCCGGCATCGCAGGGCGGTTACCGGTCGCCGTCTGCTCCGGCGAACTGCACGGGGCCGGCGCCGAGGTGCGCCGACAGGCCGGTGAGCCCAACATCCCGCGTCGTCGACGAACCCTTGACGAGCCTTGTTACATTTTCCGTGATGTCACGCTACGCGGCGTGACGGGTCGGGGTTGTGCCGCATGACTGCTCGTCGCTGGTTGGTCGGAATCATCACGATCGTGTTGCTGACGTCGGCGGCGACCCAGTCCGGCGCGGCGGTCGTCCCGGTCCGCGCGCCCGCAGGCGCGTCGGGCACGCCGGTCGGCGGAACGTCGTCCGGGGTTGTCGGCACCTCGGGGAGTCGTTCCTTCCAGTTGCCCACCCGTCGCGATACCGCAAGCGCCGTGCACGCCGCCAGTGCGGCCGGCAACCCGACGACCAACATCCCGCCCAGCCCGGCGTTCCCGGACCGGTGCGACCAGGCCTACCAGAGCGCGGCCTGCACGACGGCTGCGGTCGCCGCGCTGAACAACGCCCGGCGGGTGATGGGGCTGCCCGCCTACGTACTGCCCGCCAACTTCGTGCTCCTGCCGCCGGCCTACCAGTTCCTGGCCCTGTCCAACGCGGATCGCGCACTGGCCGGACTGACTCCGATCACCGCGTTCAACGCGACGTTGAACTCGGTGGCGCAGACCGCGGCGAACGCCGCCGCTGATCCGTCGGCGACCTCGGTCCCGTCCACCATCGGCGGGCGGCCGTTCACGTACTGGACGGCGAACTGGGCCGGGGGGATGAGTCCGCTCGAGGCCTACTACGACTGGATGTACGACGACGGCTACGGCAGCAACAACCTCGACTGTGTGGAGCAGAAGGACTCCGGGTGCTGGGGTCACCGGGAGGACACCCTGTGGAACTTCGGAGCCGGTGCGGAGGTGGCGATGGGCGTCGGCACCGACTTCAGCGGGACGGACTACGGCACGTCCTGGACCGAGCTCTACTGGGGATACGTACCGAACGGTGCCTTCATTCCGCGGCTGCCCGCGGTCTTCTCGGTCACGCCCGGCGGCCCGGCCGCAGGCGGAACGACGGCGACCGTGACGGGTTACGGGCTGGAGACTGCCAACAGCGTGTCGTTCGGAAGCACCGCAGCCGTGCCGGTGACCAGATCGCCGGTCCGCCTCACCGTGAAGAGCCCTCCGGGCACCGGGGTGGCCGCAGTGCGGGTGACGGCCGGCGGGGGCACCAGCGTGTCAACGGCGGTCGGGGTCTATTCGTACCTCGGTGTGGCCGGACCTGGATCGTTCGTCCCCGTGGGTCCGGTACGGCTGCTCGACACCAGATCCGGCGTCGGCACCGGCGTGCGGGCGAGGATCGCGTCGAAGGCGGCGTTGCGATTGCAGATCAACGGCCGGGGCGGCGTTCCGTCCTCCGGCGTCGCAGCCGTCGTGCTGAACCTGTCCGTGGTGAACCCGGCGGGTGACGGTTTCCTCACCGCCTATGCATTCGGCCTGGCCCGCCCGGCGACATCCGATCTCAACTTTTCCAAGGGTCAGGTGATCGCGAACATGGCGATCGTCCCGGTGGCTGCCAACGGGTTGATCAGTCTCTACAACGGCTCCTCGGGACCACTCGATCTGCTCGCGGACGTAGCGGGCTACTACCGCTCGGGCGCCGCGCTCGCGCCCGGCTCGTTCACCGCGGTCGCGCCGGTCCGGGTGCTCGACACGAGAAGTGGGGGGGTGAAGACACGGGTGGGTGCAGGGACCACCGTTCGGGTGTCGGTCACGGCGCCACGTCGGGTTCCGGTGGGCGCGACCGCGATCGTCGTCGACGTCACGGCCGTGAACCCGGCTGCGGGCGGCTATCTCACCGTGTACGGCAGCGGAGGAGCCTTGCCGACCACCTCCAACGTCAATTTCGTCGCCCGCCAGACCGTGGCGAATCTGTCCTTCGCGCCGATCGGCAGCGACGGGAAGGTGGCCATCTTCAACGGCTCGGGCGGGCCGGTCGACGTGCTGGCCGACCTCGTGGGGTACGTCATCGGTGGAGTGGTCACCACCACCGGTGGGATGGTGCCGATCCGGCCCACTCGCATCTTCGATTCCCGGATCGGCCTCGGTGTGGCCACCTTTGCGCCGTACACCTTCCCGCCACCCGCCGGGCAGCGCTACGTCGTGGACGCCCATTACGCCGTGCCCCTGCTGGTCTCGGGCCGGGGTGGGGTGCCGTCCGTCGGGGTGGCCGCGGTGGTCCTGAGCGTCAGCGTGGTGAGCCCGACCGCCGCCGGCTTCTACACCGTCTATCCGGACGGCGGGGCGCCGCCCAACGCCTCGAATCTCAACTTCGTCGCCGGCCAGACCGTACCGAACATGGTGGTGGTCCCGGTCGCCAGGAACGGCCTCATCAATCTGTACAACGGTTCCACCTCGTTCAATGGTCTGATCGTCGACGTTGCCGGCTACGTGCTGGGTTGAAGGGCTGACGGCCTCGGTTTGACACCGCACACCTGGGTCCGTATGGTCCGAAGGGTGTTGCAGATTCTCGTACTCCGCTAGCGCGTCGCAGGTTGGCCCGGCACACCACAGCCCGGCATCCACGACGCGCCACCCCTTCGTCACCAGTTACCGGTGACAAGGGGTTTTTTATTGCCCAGACCCGGGCGAATGCGGCGGAGCACGTATGGAGCTGCGCCGTCCGGCGTGCCACAGAACCCGGACGGTGCAGCCGTCCTCTCCAGACCTGAGCAATCCACCAACAGGCCGTTCGATCAGGCCCGATGAACGTCAGAAGGTCATCCCATGAGCCAGACACCGATGGCGCCAAGCCGAGACGTGCCGGTCGCCCCACACTCCGCTGCGCCCCATGCTGCTGCCGCGCAGACCGGCGCCCGCTCGCACCAGCGCCCGGCGACGCGCACCACGCCTCCCGCCGTGGAATACATGACCGGCGCGAAGTCGGTCGTCCGTTCGCTGGAAGAAGCGGGCGTCGAGATCGTCTTCGGTATCCCCGGTGGTGCAGTACTCCCCGTCTACGATCCGCTCCTCGACTCGAAGAAGGTGCGGCACGTGCTGGTCCGGCACGAGCAGGGCGCGGGCCACGCGGCGACCGGCTACGCGCAGGCGTCCGGCCGGGTCGGCGTGTGCATGGCGACGTCAGGACCCGGGGCCACCAACCTGGTCACCCCGATCGCCGACGCGCACATGGATTCGGTCCCGCTGGTGGCCATCACCGGTCAGGTCGGCCGACCGCTGATCGGTACCGACGGCTTCCAGGAGGCCGACATCTGCGGCATCACCATGCCGATCACCAAGCACAACTTCATGGTCACCGACCCGGCCGAGATCCCGATGGTGATCGCGCAGGCCTTCTACCTGGCGTCCACCGGCCGACCCGGCCCGGTCCTGGTCGACATCCCGAAGGACATCCTGCAGGCCGAGACGGTGTTCTCCTGGCCGACCGATGTGCACCTGCCCGGCTATCGACCGGCCGTCAAGCCGCACGCAGGCCAGATCAACGCCGCAGCGAAGCTGATCGCCGCCGCCCGCCGGCCGGTCTACTACGTCGGTGGTGGCGTCCTCAAGGCGCACGCCACCGAGCAGCTCAAGGTGCTGGCCGAGCTGACCGGCATCCCGGTGGTGACCACGCTGATGGCGCGGGGTGCCTTCCCGGATTCGCACATCCAGCATCTCGGCATGCCGGGTATGCACGGGACCGTGGCCGCAGTGGCCGCCATGCAGCGCGCCGACCTGATCGTGGCTCTGGGGGCCAGGTTCGACGACCGGGTCACCGGGCAGTTGTCGACCTTCGCGCCGGACGCGACGATCATCCACGCCGACATCGACCCGGCCGAGATCGGCAAGAACCGTGCCGTCGACGTGCCGATCGTGGGCGACGCGAAGGAGGTCATCTCCGAACTGATCGCTGCCGTGGCGATCGAGCAGACGGCCGGTGTGGTCGCCGACCTGACGGCTTGGTGGGCCGAGCTCGACGAGATCCGGGAGACCTTCCCGCTGGGCTACGACTGGCCGTCCGACGGCACCCTGTCCCCGCAGTACGTGATCGAGCGCCTCGGCAAGATCAGTGGCCCGGACACGATTTTCGCGGCCGGGGTCGGCCAGCACCAGATGTGGGCCGCCCAGTTCATCTCCTACGAGAAGCCTTACACCTGGCTCAATTCCGGGGGCCTTGGCACCATGGGCTACGCGGTTCCGGCGGCCATGGGCGCGAAGATGGGCGCCCCGGACGCGGTGGTCTGGGCCATCGACGGTGACGGCTGCTTCCAGATGACCAACCAGGAGTTGGCCACCTGCGCGATCGAGGGCATCCCGATCAAGGTCGCCATCATCAACAACGGCAACCTGGGCATGGTGCGCCAGTGGCAGACGCTGTTCTACGGGGAGCGCTACTCGCAGACCGACCTCGGTACGCACAAGCACCGGATCCCGGATTTCAAGTTGCTGGCGGAGGCCTACGGCTGCGTCGGGTTGCGATGTGAGTCGAAGGAGGACGTCGACAAGACCATCGAGGCCGCGATGGCCATCAACGACCGCCCTGTCGTCGTCGACTTCGTCGTCGGTGCCGACGCCCAGGTCTGGCCGATGGTCGCTTCCGGCACCGGCAACAGCGAGATCATGGCGGCCCGCGACATCCGGCCACTGTTCGATGAGGAGTAAGCCCCTTCGAAACCTCCCGGCGGGGATCAACTTCGCCGGCGGGGACGAAAGTTGTCCATCCCTTCCCACCATTCACTTTTCGACCACGTTGACACCCGCGGGAGAAGTTGATCCCCGCGGGATAGGAGAACGACCTTGAGTACGCACACGTTATCCGTGTTGGTCGAGAACAAACCCGGTGTGCTCGCGCGGGTCTCGTCCCTGTTCTCGCGTCGCCAGTTCAACATCCATTCGCTCGCCGTCGGCCCGACCGAGAACCCCGAGGTCTCCCGGATGACGATCGTGGTCGCCGTCGACGAGCTTCCGCTCGAGCAGGTGACCAAGCAGCTCAACAAACTGATCAACGTGCTCAAGATCGTCGAGCTCTCACCCACCGCGTCGGTGTACCGCGAACTGCTGCTGATCAAGGTGCGCGCCGATTCGACCGTCCGCGCGCAGGTCGTCACCATCGTCGACATGTTCCGCGCCCACATCGTGGACGTGACCCCCGATTCGATGACGGTCGAGGCAGCCGGTACCACCGATAAGCTGCAGGCCCTCGTCAAAATGCTCGAACCCTTCGGCGTCCGTGAGCTGGTCCAGTCCGGCATGGTCGCCCTGGGGCGCGGTCCGAAGTCGATCACCTCGGAACGCAGCCGGGCCGACTGACCTGCACTCTGCGCGGCGACCATCCTCTGCCGCGAGCCGCAGGTCGGCCAACGTACGACCGAACACGTGCACCGACCGAATACCGGAGCAACACCCCGTAAACCACCGGGCCGATGAGCCCGCCGAAAGGAACGTCGAACACCCATGGCAGCCGAAATTTTCTACGACGACGACGCCGATCTGTCGATCATCCAGGGCCGGAAGGTCGCCGTCATC
Source organism: Nakamurella sp. (assembly GCA_965277305.1). Lineage (GTDB taxonomy): Bacteria > Actinomycetota > Actinomycetes > Mycobacteriales > Nakamurellaceae > Nakamurella. Next base: position 130,866 of record CBDICH010000003.1, read on the forward strand.
GGTTACGGCTCGCAGGGCCACGCCCACGCGCTGAGCCTCCGTGACTCCGGCGTCGACGTCCGCGTCGGCCTGCTCGCCGACTCCAAGTCGCGCAGCAAGGCCATCGACGAAGGACTTCGCGTCGTCACCCCGGCCGAGGCAGCAGCCGAAGCGGACCTGATCATGATCCTCACGCCGGATCACATCCAGCGCCACGTGTACTCCGCCGACATCGAGCCGAACCTCACGGCCGGCAAGGCCCTCGCCTTCGGTCATGGTTTCAACATCCGCTACGGCTACATCAAGCCGCCGGCCGACGTCGACGTCATCCTGATCGCCCCGAAGGGCCCCGGCCACCTGGTCCGCCGTGAGTTCGTGAACGGCAAGGGTGTGCCGGACCTGATCGCCGTCGAGCAGGACTTCACCGGTGGCGCCCAGGCGTTGGCCCTGTCCTATGCGGCCGCCATCGGTGGCGCCCGCGCCGGCGTCATCAAGACCACCTTCACCGAGGAGACCGAGACCGATCTGTTCGGTGAGCAGGCCGTTCTCTGCGGTGGCGCCTCCCGGCTGATCCAGACCGGCTTCGAGACCCTGACGGCCGCCGGCTACCAGCCGGAGATCGCCTATTTCGAGGTGCTCCACGAGCTCAAGTTGATCGTCGACCTGATGTACGAGGGCGGCATCGCCAAGCAGCGTTGGTCGGTCTCGGACACCGCGGAGTACGGCGACTACGTCTCCGGTCCACGCGTCATCGACGACCACGTCGCCAAGAACATGCAGGGAGTGCTGGCGGACATCCAGGACGGCACCTTCGCCGCACGCTTCATCGCCGACCAGGACGCAGGCGCACCGGAATTCAAGAAGTTCCGCGCCGAGCAGGAGGCGCACCCGATCGAGGAGACCGGGCGCAAGCTCCGCGGCCTGATGAGCTGGGTCAAGTCCGATGACGACTACACCGGCACCGCCGCTCGCTGATTCCACCCGAGCCGCACGGACGAAGGCCCCCACCGATGCGGTGGGGGCCTTCGTCCGTGCGTGCGTCGGTGCGTCCGGGGAGCTAGAAGGTCTTGCCTCCCTTGGCCTTGAACCATGCCCGTGAGCCTGGGTTGAGCAGGAAGATCAGGATCAGCACCGGCGCCACGAAGCCGACGATGACAGTTCCGCCGAACGACGCCGCGATCGCGAAGATGATCTCGACGATGATGTAGGCCGCACACCCGATGACCAGAAGCTGCGCGTTCTTCCCGGAAAGCGCGACCACGCCGCCCCAGATCAGCAGGATCGCCACGATGGCCAATCCGATCGCCAACACCTTCGCGAAGCCGCTGTACCCGTTGACGGTCTGGCAGTCGGCCGAATACTGGGGGTCGTTGACGTTCACGCTGCTGCAGATCGACGAGGCGTAGTCGACCACGCCGCTCGCGGCGACGGTGATCAGCGAACCAATGATCGCGAACGCTCCGAAGATGAACGCGAGCACCGCAGCTGCGGTGACCATGCCGGGCCTCGCAGCCACCGCGGGAGCGCCGTAGCCGGCCGGTGGATAGCCCGGCGCCGCCGGATACCCGGGCTGCTGGGCATAGGCGGGCTGGGCATATGGAGGCTGCTGCCCGTAGCCGGGTTGCTGCCCATAGGCCGGCTGCTGGGCATACGGGTCCTGCGCGTAGGGCTGTTGCGGTGTCGCGCCGGTGGGGTACCCCTGTGAATATCCGGGGGCAGGCTGACCGGGATACCCCTGCTGGGGCTCGCCCGGGGTCGAACCGTAGGACGGTGGTGTGGTCACAGCTGGTCCCTTCGGATGGGGGAGAAGTCTTCCTCCCGGCGAGATCACTGTAGGGCGCAGGTAGGACTTCAGGAGGCAAAATCGGTGAAATCGCCCACACTTCCCTCCCTGTCCCTGGTGTGCCGCGCGGGTGACGCGTCAGCACGAGCGGGCCGTGGCACTCGACCGCCCCCGCCTCGTTACGATGGGCGCCCGGGTGCACCGAGGCTCCCGCGGCGATGAGCGAACTCCAGGCCGACTTCGGGCCGAGCCGACCATCAGCGCACTGCGGCCAGGGATCGCCTCACGGCCGATGATCCAAGACGGAGATGAACACAGCGTGGCTAGTACTGCCAAACCCGTTGTCCTGATCGCGGAGAAGCTCGCCCAGTCGGCGATGGACGTGTTGGGATCGGATTTCGACATCCGCTTCGTCGACGGCGCCGACCGTGACGCCCTGCTCCCAGCCCTGGCCGACGCCGACGCCGTGCTGATCCGATCGGCCACCACCATCGACTCGGAGGCACTGGCCGCGGCACCGAACCTGAAGGTGGTCGCGCGCGCCGGGATCGGCCTGGACAACGTGGACGTGCCGGCCGCGACGGCCCGCGGCGTCCTGGTGGTGAACGCCCCCCAGTCCAACATCATCACGGCCGCGGAGCATGCCATCGCCCTGCTGCTGTCGGTCGCCCGCCAGATCCCCGCGGCGCACGCCACCATGGCGGCCGGTGAGTGGAAGCGCAGCAAGTTCGTCGGCGTCGAGATCGCCGAGAAGACCGTCGGAGTGGTCGGGCTGGGCCGGATCGGGCAGCTTTTCGCCGCCCGGATCGCCGCGTTCGGCACCAGCGTCATCGCCTACGACCCGTATCTGCAGCCCGCCAGGGCCGCCGCGCTCGGCGTCCAGCTCGTCGACCTGCCGACCCTGCTGCGTGAAGCCGACATCATCTCCATCCATCTCCCCAAGACCCCGGAGACGCTCGGACTCATCGGTGCGGCCGAGCTGGCCACGGTGAAGCCCACCGTGTTGATCGTCAACGCGGCCCGCGGCGGTCTGATCGACGAGCAGGCGCTTGCCGACGCGCTCACCGAAGGCAGGGTTGCCGGGGCGGGAATTGACGTCTACGTGAAGGAGCCGATGACCGCGGAGAACCCGTTGCGGTCGGCGCCGAACATCGTGCTCACCCCCCACCTCGGAGCATCCACCGAGGAGGCTCAGGACAAGGCCGGCACCGCCGTCGCCCGGTCGGTCAAGCTGGCGCTGCGCGGCGACTTCGTCCCCGACGCCGTGAACGTCGCCGCGGCCGGTCCGGTCGCCGACGAGGTACGGCCGTGGATTCCGCTCGCGTCCCGACTGGGGTCCATCCTGACGGCGGTCACCGGTGCGGTGCCCGCCCAGGTCGTGGTGGAGGTGCGGGGCGACCTGGCCGATTCCGACACGACGATCCTGCAGCTGGCGGCCGTTCGCGGCATCTTCGGGCCGGTGATCACCGATGCCGTCACGTTCGTCAACGCGCCGGCTCTGGCTGCCGAGCACGGGTTGACCCTGTCCGGCACCTCGACGACGGAAACCGGCGACTACCGGTCGTCCATCACCCTGCGGGCGGCCATGCCGGACGGTGCCAGCCGTTCGGTCTCCGGCACCCTGTCCGGGTCGAACCAGGTGGCGAAGTTGATCGAGATCAACGATCGGCATTTCGACCTGCGGGCGGAGGGCGACCTGCTGCTCGTCGCCTACGCGGACCGCCCCGGCGTGATGGGCACGGTCGGTGCGCTCCTCGGCGACGCCGGGGTGAACATCCTGGCGGCGCAGATCTCCCAGGAGATCTCCGGCCACGCGTCGATCATGGTGTTGCGCGTCGACCACCTGCCCGACTCCGCGCTGCTGGAAAAAGTCGGCGTCGCCGTGTCGGCGAGCGCCATCCGTGGGATCGCCGCGAGCTGACATCCGGTGTGCGACGGGCCGGTCGGACACGGCCGGCCCTCGTCGTCGGTGCGCATGCATGGACGAGCGCGACCCGGCCGATTAGCCTGGATCGCAGAACAAATGGAGCTTCGACGACAGATCGTGGCCGATCGGTGGCCGCGGGTGCCGGAGACGAGCATTCGCCGGTCTTTCGGGACAGGTAGGTCAACCGCAGGCAGAGCGCATCGTGACCGGTGAGGTGAGGTGGCCAGGTGTCCGGACATCGGCCACGTCCGGCCCGCGGCCGCGGGCCGGCCGCGAGGCGGTGCGGCGCTGCGGTCGTGCTGCTGCTGACGGCCGCCCTGGCCCTGGTCGCGCCGGCGCCGGTGATGGCCACCGACCCGGTCGGTGGATCTCTTCCGCCGGTGACGGCGGCCACGCCGGGGCCGGTCAAACCCGGATACAGCACGCTGGTGAACCGCTCTGCGGTGCTGCAGCCGGTCTTGGCCGACGGATCGGCGCGGCACACGGTTTTCGTCCGGCTCGCGGGCGAGGGCGTCGCGGAGCTTTCGGCCGGGCTGCTGGCCAAGGGTGAATCTGGCGCGGACGTGCGACTCGCGGTGACGCGCGCGCGAGCGACGATCGGGTTGCGTTCGGTCGCGGTCGCGGCGGCCGCGAAGGCCGTCGATCCCGGGTCGGCGACGATCTTCCAGGTGGCCAACGCGATTCCCGGCCTGGGCATCACGGCGAACCCCGCGGCCCTGCGCGCACTGGCCACGCTGCCGGACGTGGCGCGCATCTCCGAGATTGTCCCCAAGACCCCGGCCGGCACCGGTCCGCCACAGCTGGCCTCGGCGCTGCGCAGCTGGACTGATCTGGGCGTGACCGGGTCGGGGGTCCGGGTCGGCGTGATTGACACTGGGATCGACTACACTGCAGCAGATTTCGGCGGTCCCGGGAGCCCGGTGGCGCATGACTCGGCCGGCCGCACGAATCGGTGGGCGCCGACCGCCCAGGTCGCGGGCGGCTTCGATTTCGTCGGGGACAGCTACGACGCGGCGGCCAGGACCACTACCGGCGCGGCCAATCCCGGCTACCAACCTGTCCCGCATCCCGACGCGAATCCGCTCGACTGCAGCGGGCACGGCACGACGGTCGCCGGGGCCATCGCCGGCCGTGGGGTGGATGCGGCCGGTCAGACGTTCGGCGGTCGGTACGCGACCCTGGCCGCCCCCGCGCTGGACTCGTTGCGGGTGGCTCCGGGCGTTGCTCCCCAGGCGACGCTCTACGCGCTCAAGGTGTTCGGCTGCTCCGGCGCGACCGACGCTGTCATCCCGGCCCTCGACTGGGCCCTCGACCCGAACGGTGACGGCGATTTCTCGGACCACCTCGACGTGGTGGACCTGTCGCTGACCGGGCCCTCCGATGCGACCGACGACCCCGAGAACGCTGTGCTCGACGCCGTCGCGCAGTTAGGAGTGCTGCCGGTGATGGCGACGACGGCCGCTGCCGACGCTCCGACGAACGGCTCGGTGCGGGCGCTCGCTGCCCGGTCGCAGGTCAGCGCCGAGTGGGCGGGCGTGGCGGCCCTCGTGCAGCAGGCGAGACCCTCCTGGACACCCGAGCAGGTCAAGGCATCGGTGATCAATGCTGCGGGAAGAGGCCCGGCCGGCGGCGGCGCAGCCGGCACAGGAGCACCCGGCGGAGACGCGGTGGGGCAGGTCGACGCCGCGGCTGCGGTGTCGACCACCGTCCTGGCCTACAGCTCGACGAGCCCGGGCGCCGTATCCGTGTCGTTCGGCGCCGTCGAAGCCGACGTTCGACAGCCTTCCCTGGTGCAGACATCGGCCGTCGTCGTGCAGAACACCGGTGGCGACGACGCCGATCTCACCTTGTCCTATCGGCAGTTGGTCGGTCAGCCAGGTGTGTCCTACCAGGTCAGTCCCAGTCACCTGGTGTTGCCGCCCGGAACCAGCGCCCTCGCCACCGTGGTCATGACGATCACCCCCGCGGCGCTGCGGCACATCCTCCCGCCGGGGGTGGCCGCACAGCAGACCAATGTGCTGACCGGGCTGGACGAGGCCAGGCAGTATCGGAGCACCACATCCGGGTCGGTGCTCGTCGCCGGTGAGTCCGCAACGGTCCTCCAGGTACCGGTCGACGGCTCGGCCAGACCGATCTCCACCACCACGGCCGCCGACGGGAGGCTCGGCGGCCGTGCGGCCGTGGTGCTGTCCGGTACCGGGCTGTCGTCGTCGTCACCCTCCGATCCGGTCAGCACGGGCTACAACTCGATGGTCTCGGTCCTGAATCTCGGTTATCGCAGTACCGAGATGCCCAACTGCGCCGGCTCAGCGGCTCGGCAGCTGTCCCGCTCCTCGTCGGGCACGGTCAGTCCGGGCGCCCCCTCGGCGACCGGCGCGACGCCATCGATGCGGTCCGACTGCTCGGCGAGCGGCGATCCGGTAGGGGATCTGCAGGCCGTCGGCGCCGGGCGCACCGCGGCCGGCGGTACCGCGCCCGGCTACCTGTGGTTTGGCTTGTCCACCTACGGAGACTGGACATCGGTCGGCGACGGCATCTTCCCGACCGTCAACATCGACACCAACGGCGACAACACCGCCGACTACACGGTTCAGGTACAGTCCGCCGGCGGCAACTCGGATCTGTTGTACGCGTTGCTGTTCGACGACGCGGGAGCCGGTTCGCTGGTCGACATCTATCCGGTCAACTTCAACCTGGGCAACGTCGACACCAACGTCTTCGACACCAACGTCCTGTTGATCCCGGTCAATCCGGCGGCCATCGGTTACCGCCCCTCGATGACGAGTTTCCCGATCAGATATTCGATCGCGACCTATTCGGCCTACGGCGCCCCGCAGAACTCCGGGACGGTCGACACCACTCCGGCCATCACTTTCGACGTGGCCGGTCCACCGATCAGCACGGCGTCGCCGTTGTGGCGGGACCAGGGCGGGGTGGGTATCAGCTATCAGCTGGCACCGGGCCTGACCAGTGCCGATGCCCTGGTGCTACATCTGCACGCCGGGCCCGGGTCGCGGGCGCAGGTCGTCGCCTTGGCCGGCGACGGGGGCTGAGCAGCCAGGCCGGCCCGACCAGGCGCGCATCGAGACGCCGGCGGACCGATACCCTTAGCCGGCACCCCAGTCGATGACAGAAATGGTTGAACATGAAGCTCGCGGTCATTCCAGGCGACGGTATCGGTCCGGAAGTCGTGGCCGAGGGCCTCAAGGTCCTGACCGGCGTTGTCCCGCAGGTCGAGACGACGACCTACGATCTCGGGGCCGCGCGCTGGCATCGGACCGGCGAATTGCTGCCGGATTCGGTGCTGCGAGAACTTCGTGACCACGACGCGATCCTGTTGGGCGCGGTCGGCGACCCCACTGTGCCGTCCGGCATTCTGGAGCGCGGACTCCTGCTGCGGATCAGGTTCGAACTGGACCATCACGTGAATCTGCGCCCGGCCCGGCTGTACCCGGGCGTCGTCGGCCCGCTGGCCGGTGACCAGGCCATCGACCTGCTGGTGCTGCGGGAGGGCACGGAAGGTCCGTACGCCGGAAACGGTGGTCTGCTGCGCAAGGACACCGTGCACGAGATCGCCACCGAGGTGTCCCTGAACACCTACTTCGGCGTGGAACGGGTCGTACGGGATGCCTTCCGTCGGGCGGCCCGCCGTCCGCGCCGTCACCTGACCCTGGTGCACAAGACGAACGTGCTGGTGCACGCCGGTCAGCTGTGGAGCCGGGTCGTCGAGGAGGTGTCGATGGAATTCCCCGAGGTCACGGTGGCCTACGCGCACATCGACGCCGCCATGATCTACCTGGTCACCGATCCGGGCCGCTTCGACGTCATCGTCACGGACAACCTGTTCGGTGACATCCTGACCGACCTGGCTGCCGCGGTCTCCGGCGGGATCGGTCTGGCCGCCTCGGCCAACCTGGACGTGTCCGGTGCCAACCCGAGCATGTTCGAGCCGGTCCACGGCTCGGCACCGGACATCGCCGGCGCCGGCACCGCAGACCCGACCGCCACCGTGCTGTCCGTCGCGCTGCTGCTCGACCACCTCGGCCTGCCGGATGCGGCCCGTCGCGTCGAGGCGGCCGTCGCCTTCGATCTGGCCACCAGGCAGCCCGGCTCCGCCGGCAAGACCACGTCGGTCGGCGACCGACTGGCAGCGCTCGCCTCCAGCTGAGGCGTTGTTCCAGCCGGCGCGAGCCGCATCGTCGCGCTGACCAGTTCAGTGCCGGACCGGGAGTACCTCACATGACCACATCCGCAGCGCCGCGGTCGGAGATGTTGCAGTTGTCGCCGATGGGTGACGCCTTCCACGTCTTCGACACCACCCTGCGCGACGGAGCGCAGCGGGAGGGCATCACCTACTCGGTCGCCGACAAGCTCGCGGTCGCGACGTTGCTCGACGAGCTGGGAGTCGGCTTCATCGAGGGCGGGTGGCCGGGCGCGATGCCCAAGGACACCGAGTTCTTCGCCAGGGCGGCTGCCGGCGAGCTGAAGCTGGGGTCCGCCCAGCTCGTCGCGTTCGGGGCCACCCGCAAGGCCGGCGTCCGGGCGCAGGACGATCTCCAGGTCAGGGCCCTGCTCGATTCGCAGGCGCCGATCATCACGCTGGTGGCCAAGTCGGACGTCCGGCACGTCGAGCGCGCGTTGCGCACGACGCTCGAGGAGAACCTGCGGATGGTCGGCGACACCGTCGCCCTCCTGGTCGCCGAGGGCCGGCGGGTTTTCCTCGACTGCGAGCACTTCTTCGACGGCTATGTGGCCGACCACGACTACGGCAGCCGGGTCGCCGAGGCGGCCACCCTGGCCGGCGCCGATGTCATCGTCATGTGCGACACCAACGGCGGGATGATGCCGATCGGACTGCACCAGGTGGTGACGGAGGTCAAGGAGCGCACCGGTTTCCGGCTCGGCATCCACTGCCAGGACGACACCGGTTGCGCCGTCGCGAACACGATCGCGGCCGTGCAGGCCGGAGCCACCCACGTGCAGTGCACCGCCAACGGCTACGGCGAGCGGGCCGGCAACGCCGACCTGTTCGCGGTGCTGGGCAACCTGGTGGTGAAGCTGGGGCTGCCGGTCCTTCCGCCCGACCGGTTGACCGAGATGGTCCGGGTATCGCATGCGCTGGCCGATTTGGCCAATATCGCGCCGGACAGTCACCAGGCCTACGTCGGGTCGTCGGCGTTCTCGCACAAGGCGGGTCTGCACGCCTCCGCCATCAAGGTCGATCCCGAGCTGTACAACCACCTGAATCCTGAGGTGGTCGGCAACGACATGCACATCCTGATCACCGAGATGGCGGGCCGGGCCTCGGTCGAGCTCAAGGCCAAGGAGCTGGGCATCGACCTCGTCGGGCAGCCCGAGGTGGTGTCCAGGGTGGTCGACACCGTCAAGGAGCGGGAAGCTGCCGGCTGGAGTTACGAGGCCGCCGACGCCTCGTTCGAACTGTTGTTGCGCCACGAGTTGGCGGCGGCCAAGGGCGAAGAGCTGACGGCGCCCTTCCAGTTGGAGTCGTACCGGGTGATCGTCGAGAAGCGCGCGGACACAGTGCTGTCCGAGGCGACGGTGAAGGTGCACGTCGGCGGCCGCCGGGTGGTGGCCACCGCAGAAGGCAACGGCCCGGTCAACGCCCTGGATTCCGCGCTACGGTCCGCGCTCGCCGACCACCTCCCGGGCTTGGCCGGGGTCGAGTTGATGGACTACAAGGTCCGGATCCTGGCGGGCCAGGCCGGCACCGACTCGGTGACCAGGGTGCTGGTCTCCTCGGCGTCGACCGTGGCCGCGGGTGCGCCCGAGTGGACCACCGTCGGGGTGCATGCCAACGTGGTCGAAGCATCCTGGGAAGCACTTGTCGACTCGTTGGTCTACGCGCTGGGGCCGTCGGTAGCCGGCCCCGCCGACCCGCAGCCCGGCTGACCGGGGTAGTCCCACCGGACGGCGCACCTTCGAACCAGACCCGACCTACGAACCAGCATCTGCCCTGCTCGCCTCTTGGAGGATCTCCCATGCGCCTGGCCCGGATCGCACACCCTGACGGCGTCGCGTTCGTCGTCGTCGAAGGCATTGTCGACGCCGGCCAGGACGGCGAGGACCTGTCGTCAGCAGTGGCGAAAGAAATCCTGGACCATCCGTTCGGCACCCCGGAGTTCACCGGTCGGGAATGGCCGCTCGGCCAGACCCGGCTGCTCGCGCCGATTCTGCCCTCCAAGGTGGTCGCCGTCGGACGCAACTACGCCGACCATGCCGCCGAACTGGGCAACGCGGTCCCGGAGGAGCCGCTCATCTTCCTCAAGCCGTCGACGTCTGTGATCGGCCCCGGCGCGCCGATCCTCATCCCGGCGTCGTCGCAGCGCGTCGAGTTCGAGGGCGAACTCGCTGTCGTGATCGGTCGCCCGTGCCGGGATGTGAAGGCGGCCAACGCTTCGTCGGTGATCCTCGGCTACACGATCGCCAACGACGTCACCGCCCGGGATCTGCAGCGGGCCGATGTGCAGTTCACCAGAGGGAAGAGCTTCGACTCGTTCTGTCCGATCGGACCGTGGATCGAGACCGAGCTCGATCCGACGGACGTGCTGATCCGGACGGAACTCGACGACGAGGTCAAGCAGGACGGACACACGGCCGACATGGTCCACAGCGTGGCCGCGCAGATCGAATTCATCTCGGCGATCATGACGCTGCTGCCCGGGGACCTGATCCTCACCGGCACACCGGCCGGGGTCGGGCCGATGGTGGCCGGGCAGACCGTCTCGGTGACGATCGAGGGCATCGGCACGCTGACGAATCCCGTGGTCAACCGCTGAGCAGGTCACTGACCCGGCAACCGTCCGGCCCGCACCCCGGCAGGGTGCGGTGGTGCACCAGCGGTGGCTAGGCTGAGTCACCTATGACTGACCTGCTGAGCACCCCTGTCCGCCCGGTCCGCGCGCGATTCTGTCCGTCGCCGACCGGAACCCCGCACGTCGGCCTGGCTCGTACGGCGCTGTTCAACTGGGCGTTCGCGCGTCACCACGGCGGGACGCTCGTGTTCCGCATCGAGGACACCGACGCGGCCCGCGACTCGGAGGAGTCGTACCAGTCCCTGATCGAGGCCCTGCAATGGCTGGGCATCGACTGGGACGAGGGTCCACTGGTCGGTGGTCCGCATGCGCCGTACCGGCAGAGCCAACGACGTGACATCTATGGCGACGTGGCTCGCCGCCTGCTCGAGGCCGGGCACCTGTACGAGTCGTACTCGACCACCGCCGACACCGAGGCTCGACATCTGGCCGCCGGTCGGGACGTCAAACTCGGCTACGACAACTTCGACCGGGTGCCGGATGACGCACTCATCGCGGCGGCGGTCGAAGCGGGTCGCCCACCGGTCCTTCGGCTCCGGATGCCTGACCGCGACATCGGTTTCGCCGACCTGGTCCGCGGCCAGGTCACCTTTCCGGCTGGTTCGGTGCCCGATCCGGTGATGGTCCGCGGCAACGGAGATCCGCTCTACACCTTGGTCAATCCCGTGGACGATGCCCTGATGGGCATCACGCACGTGCTCCGCGGCGAGGATCTGCTGCCCTCGACTCCCCGGCAGATCGCCCTCTACGAGGCGCTGGCCGACATCGGGGTGGCGCAGTACACCCCGGAGTTCGGGCATCTGCCGTTCGTCACCGGGGAGGGCAACAAGAAGCTGTCCAAGCGGGATCCACAGTCGAATCTTTTCCAGTACCGCGACGACGGGTTCATCGCCGAGGGCATGGTCAACTACCTGGCCCTGCTCGGCTGGTCGCTGGCCGAGGATCGGGACATCTTCACACCGCAGGAACTGGTGGCGGCGTTCGACGGTCACCGGATCTCGGGCAACCCGGCGCGTTTCGACCGGAAGAAGGCCGAGGCCATCAACTCGACCCACCTGCGGATGCTGGCTCCCGCCGATTTCGCCGCCCGGCTCACGGGCTACGTGGTGACATCCGGCCGGGTGACTTCGCTGACCGCCACCCAGCACTCGATGGTGCAGGCCGCGGCGCCGCTGGTGCAGGAGCGCTGCATCCTGCTCAAGGACGCAGCCGAGATGATCGGCTTCCTGCTGGTGGACGAGGCCGCCTTCGAGGTGGACCCGACCGCCGCGGTCAAGGTGCTCAAGCCGGAGGCCGGCCCGGTGCTGGCCGCCGCGGTGTCGGCCCTGGAGTCGCTCGACGGTTTTGCATCCGCCGCGATCGAGGAGGCGCTCAAGTCCGCCCTGATCGAGGGCCTGGCGCTCAAGCCGAAGGTCGCCTTCGCTCCGGTCCGGGTCGGTGCCACCGGCCGGACCATCTCGCCTCCGCTGTACGAGTCGCTGGAACTGCTCGGGCGGGACCGCACCCTGCTGCGGCTGCGCGCGGCGCAGCATCTCGCCGAGCGCTGAACCGGTGTCGCCCAGATCTGCTCCCGGGGACGGCGGTTTCGCCTGCGGAGTGCTCTTCGACATCGACGACACCCTGGTCGACTTCGCCGGTGCGGCCCGGCTGGCACTGCTCGAGGTGGCCGCCCGGTTCCCCGGCCCGGCCGCGGCGACCTCCGAGCGGGTGCTCCGCTCGTGGGAGATGGTCAGCGAGCGGGAGTACAACCGTTTCCTGGCCGGCGATCTGACGTTCGATCTCATGCTGGTGGCCAGGATGGCGGCGGTCGTCAGCGAGATGGACCCCGACGGCACCGCGGGCCTGGACGCCGTCGAACTGGAGCGACTGCGCAACGAGTCGATCTTCACCCACTACCGGCAGTACGTCGACGTGCCGGCGACCCTGGCCGGGCTTGCTGCGGCGGGCGTCCCGGTCGGGGTCATCTCGAACAGCGACGGTCCCTACCAGCGCCGCAAGATGGCCGCCTCCGGGCTGGACGCCCTGGTCGATACTGCCGTGTTCTCGGGTGATCTCGGGGTCTCGAAGCCGGACCCGCGGATCTTCCTGGCCGGCGCGGCCAGGCTTGGTCTGCCGCCTGCGCGGGTCGTCTACGTGGGGGACCGGTGGGCCACCGACACCGTCGGCGCGCTCGCTGCCGGCCTGTCGGCCGTCTGGCTGAACAGGCTCGGCCATCCTCGCCCGGACTCGGCGGCCGATCAACTGTCCGCCCTGCCCGGGGCGTCGGCCCGGCTCGTCGAGCTACCCGATCTGCGCTCGCTGGACGCTGAACTGGTCGCGCGTCTGGTCGACGCTTCGCTGCCCGCCTGAGGACTGTCCCTGGCCCCTTGCGGCCCCCTGGACACGTCCGGATGTGCCGAATTGGTCCGGGCGCTTCCGGCCTGTAAGATGGTTTCTCGGTGCTCTCGCCGGTCCGGTCACTGCTGGCCGTGTCGGATCGTTCGAAAGTGCCTGCAGGGCAAGAGCTTTGGGGTATGGTGTAATTGGCAACACTAGGGATTCTGATTCCCTCATTCTAGGTTCGAGTCCTAGTACCCCAGCGATCACCTTCCTGATCCGGTCCGGTTGACCGGGGATTGACGGGGATGGTGAGTTGTTCAGGTAGTATTTGCCGCGGACTTGGTCGAGGTTGACCGAGCCGACCTAGGGCCCCGTCGTCTAGCGGCCTAGGACGCCGCCCTCTCACGGCGGTAGCGAGGGTTCGAATCCCTTCGGGGCTACCAGTACGACACAAAGGGCCCTGCCGATCACGATCGGCAGGGCCCTTTCTGCTGCCGGTGCCATTGCGGTCGCTGCCGTCGTCGTCGGGGTGGCCTGCTCCCTGCAGAGGGTCTGGTCTGGCGCGGCAGACCGGCTGTGACCATCACAAGCGGGCCGTGAGAGCCTCCGAGGCCTCCATCAGGTCGCCCGCCCACCGCTCACCCGGGCGCCGGCCGATGCGCTCCACCGGCCCCGAGACGGACACTGCGGCGATCACCTGGCCCTGCGGGTCACGCACCGGCGCTGCCACGGAGGCCACCCCGGTTTCGCGCTCGGCGATCGACTGCGCCCACCCACGCCGTCGGACCTCTGCCAGTCCTCGTTCGGTGAACGACGCCTCCAACAGGATCGCCCTGACGGTAGCCGGGTCGGCCCAGGCCGTCAGCACCTTGGCGCCCGAGCCGGCAGTCATCGGAAGCCGTGCTCCCAGTGGCACGGTGTCGCGCAGCCCCGAAGTCGGCTCCGCCACGGCGATGCAGATCCTCGAGAAACCGTCGGCACGGTAGATCTGCACGCTCTCGCCGGTTCGATCGCGTAGCCGCGGCAGTACGTCCGCCCCCGCGGCGACCAGCAGGTCCGGCGCGCCGGCGGCCAGCACCGCGAGCATGGGTCCCGGTCGCCAGCGACCGTTGGCATCCCGGGCCAGCAGGCCGTGCACCTCCAGGCCGACGGCCAGGCGATGTGCGGTGGCACGCGGAAGCCCGGTGGCTGCACACAGTTCCGCCAGACCGCTCGGCGCCGCAGTGGTGGCCCGGAGCACCTGCACCGCTTTGTCCAAAACACCGATGCCGCTAGACTGTCCCATGAAGCGATACTAGGTTCCCGCATGCTGGGATGTCCACGTGAGACGCGCACCCACTGGCAGTGGGTGCGCGAGATGTCCGTCCCCCGCAGTTGTGGACGGCCTTCCGTCCCTCCGGCTGTGGGCCGACGTACTGCCTCACCGAACCGACGTACTGCCTCACCGATCCGAACCCGCCGCACAGCTGCGTCCGGGTTGCTCGTTTCTCTCGAAAGGCCGGTAATGGGACGCACTCTCGCCGAGAAGGTATGGGAAGCACACGTTGTGCACCGAGCAGCGGGCGAGCCCGACCTGCTCTACATCGATCTCCACCTGGTGCACGAGGTGACGAGCCCGCAGGCGTTCGAAGGGTTGCGTCTGGCCGGCCGTCCGGTTCGTCGACCCGATCTGACGCTGGCCACCGAAGATCACAATGTCCCGACCACCGGGATCAATCTGCCGATCGCCGACGAGGTCTCGCGCACGCAGATCGACACCCTGCGCGCCAACTGCGCCGAGTTCGGGGTGCGGCTGTTTCCGATGGGTGATGCGGGACAGGGCATCGTGCACGTGGTCGGCCCGCAGATGGGTATCACCCAGCCGGGCATGACGATCGTCTGCGGTGACTCCCACACCTCGACCCACGGCGCCTTCGGGGCGCTGGCCTTCGGGATCGGTACCAGCGAGGTCGAGCACGTGATGGCGACCCAGACGTTGCCGCTCAAGCCGTTCAAGACCATGGCCATCACGGTGGACGGCGAGTTGGCGCCCGGAGTGACCGCGAAGGACGTCATCCTGGCCGTCATCGCCAGGATCGGAACCGGCGGCGGCCAGGGATACGTCCTGGAATACCGCGGATCGGCGATCAGGGCGCTCTCGATGGAAGCCCGGATGACAGTGGCGAACATGTCCATCGAGGCCGGGGCCCGGGCCGGGATGATCGCGCCCGACGAGACCACCTACGCCTATATCAAGGGCCGCGCCCATGCGCCCCGGGGCGAGCAGTGGGACGAGGCCGTCGAATACTGGTCGTCGTTGACCACCGACGACGACGCAGAGTACGACGCCGAAGTGATTCTCGACGCCGGCGAGCTGGCGCCCTTTGTGACCTGGGGGACCAATCCCGGCCAGGGACTGCCGTTGTCGGCCTCGGTGCCCGATCCCGCACTGATCGGCGACGACAACGAACGGGCCGCGGCCGAGCGGGCGCTGGAATACATGGGCCTGGCGGTCGGCACTCCGCTCCGGGACATCCGCGTCGACACGGTCTTTCTCGGATCCTGCACCAACGGGCGCATCGAGGATCTCCGGGCGGCGGCAGACATCATGAAGGGACGGCACATCGATCCGGGCCTGCGAATGCTCGTCGTACCGGGCTCGATGCGGGTCAAGGCCCAGGCCGAGGCCGAGGGACTCGACAAGGTTTTCGCCGATGCCGGGGCCGAGTGGCGCAGCGCGGGTTGCTCGATGTGCCTGGGCATGAACCCGGATCAGCTCGCCCCGGGGGAGCGCAGTGCGTCCACCTCCAACCGGAATTTCGAGGGTCGGCAGGGCAAGGGTGGCCGTACACACCTGGTTTCGCCGCTGGTCGCGGCCGCCACCGCACTCCGCGGCACGCTCTCTTCGCCCGCCGACCTGGACTTCGTCGGCGCGTAGGGCCGGCGGTCCACCGCCCCGACAAACACCATCCCCATACCGACCGGCCGCCCCACTCACGCCAGGAGTCCTCGCATGGAAGCCTTCACCACCCACACCGGGATCGGGATCCCGCTCCGCCGCAGCAATGTCGACACCGACCAGATCATCCCGGCTGTCTATCTCAAGCGCATCACCCGGACCGGATTCGAGGACGGATTGTTCGCCGCCTGGCGGAACGACCCGAGCTTCGTCATCAACCAACCCGCCTTCGCCGGGGGCTCCGTTCTCGTCGCCGGGGCCGACTTCGGCACCGGATCCTCGCGGGAGCATGCGGTCTGGGCCCTGATGGACTTTGGGATCAAGGTCGTGATCTCGCCCCGTTTTGCCGACATCTTCCGGGGCAACTCGTCCAAGGGTGGACTGGTGGCCGCCCAGGTCAGCGAGTCGGATGTGGAGCTGCTCTGGAAGCTGCTCGAGAACGAGCCGGGGACCCAGGTTTCGGTAGATCTGCAGCAGCAACTGATCTCCGCGGGTTCGTTGGTCATCGACTTCGAGATCGATCCGTACACCAAGTGGCGCCTGCTCGAAGGCTGGGACGACATCTCGTTGACCCTGCGACATGCCGATGAGATCACTAATTTTGAAAAATCTCGGCAGCCGTTCAAGCCGGTCACCAGCGCGGTCTGAGCCGTCAGGGTCCTGACCAGCACTTTTCTCGAGATCTATTAAGAAGCAACGGGTTCGGCGAGACATGACGGCCACCGGCCGACTTCCCGGGCCGGTCCACCGGTCGCCCGAAAGCGGGACAACGGCCCGAAATCCGTTGGGATCGCAGGTAATCGGCGGGCGTGGCGGTTGGCATTGTGGGGCTTTCGGGCCTAACGTGTGCCACCAGTCGGCCCAATTCATCCCTCGGGCCGGAAAGTCCTGGGAGGGACCGTGAACAAGACCGATCTCATCAATCAACTCGCAGTGCGACTTGATGGTGACAAGAAGGCAGCCCAGACCGCCGTCGAAGGCTTCATCGACCTGGTTCAGCGGGAGGTGCAGCGCGGCGAGAACGTGTCGATCTCCGGATTCGGCGTTTTCGAGAAGCGGGCGCGTGCGGCCCGGACGGCGCGCAACCCGCGTACCGGCCAGGCGGTCAAGGTCAAGAAGACCACCGTGCCGGCATTCCGTCCTGGCAAGTATTTCAAGGACGTCATCGCCGGGACCGTCAAGCTGCCGAAGGTGACGGCCAAGCCGACCACCGCGCGGGCCGCGGCGGCCGCCGCGAAGGCGCCGGTGGCCGCGAAGGCGCCGGTGGCCAGAGCTGCTGCTGCCAAGGCTCCGGCCGCCCCGCGGACCCGGGCAGCAGCCGCGAAGCCGGCCGCCGCTCCCGCGGCCAAGCCCGCCACCCGCACCAGGGCAGCAGCCGCGAAGCCTGCCGCTGCTCCGGTCGCCAAGGCTCCTCGCGCTGCTGCCGCCAAGGCTCCCGCGGCGAAAGCGCCGGCTGCGAAGGCCGCTCCGGCAGCCAAGGCCCCCGCACGTCGGGCGCCGGCCAAGAAGAAGTAGTCCGCGACCGGCCCAGCCGGTGACAGTGGTACCGACTGCCCGGCCGAGAGCTCTCGGCCGGGCAGTCGGCTGTTCCGGCTCGGCGCCCTGCCGCAGACCGATGTACCGGCGGGTCAGACCACCGGACTCGGATAGGCGTCCGCCTGAACCAGCCGACGCCCGTCGAAACTGAGATACCAGAAGGCGCCTTTGGGCGTGCCGATGGGCGGAATCGGCACGTCGGCACGCCCACCCAGCGATTTGACCACGCCCGGAATCACGCCGCCCTGACTGCAGGCGACCACCGAACCCGCCGGCGGCTCCACGATCGCGGCGGACGCGGCCAGACCGCGCGCCCCGGTCGACCCCTCGCCATCTCCGGACACCTCTTGGAGGACCGCGAGTTCGACCAGGCGACGACGGGCCGCGGCCGGATCGTCACGGTAGGCGTCCTCGGCCAGCAGCGGCTCCAGCACGACGGTGGCCCCCAGTTTCGCGGCCAGCGGCTCGATGGTGGCCAGGCACCGTTCGACCGGTGCGCTGTGCACCCGTGCGGGCCCGAACGGGAGCAGTTGCGCGATCAGGCCCTCAGCCTGCTTGCGCCCCTTGGCATCCAGCGGCCGGTTGGCGTCCACGCCGTCGAACGACTCACGATGTCCGGCGCGCGCGTGCCGGACCAGCAGCACCCCGGTCAGATCCGGCCGCTCCAGGGAAAAGGTGTCCAGAACGGCCTTGTCGAATTCGTAGGTCATCCGGCTCCTGGCCGACTGGATCGGCAGCCATTCCAGTCTGTCGACCTCCTTGTTCGGCGCGAAGGCGCCGGAGGCACGGCGAGCGGAGAAGTACTGCACGGTTTTGGGGCCGCCGCTGACGGTGTACGAGACGGTGGTCAGCGCGCGGCCGAGGATGGACCGAAAGCCGGTCTCCTCCCAGACCTCTCGCCAGGCGGTCACCGGTGCCGTCTCGTCACCGTCGGACTTGCCCTTGGGCAGTGACCAGTCGTCGTAGCGGGGCCGATGGACGACAGCGACCCGAATTCCGTGTTTACGGGAGGGTCGCCAGAGCACCGCACCGGCCGCTCTCACGACCGGAGGGTCATTCCGCACCAGCAGCCCCTCGACGCAGCAGCTCGGTCTGCAGGTTGCGACCGGGGCCGCTTTCCGGCGACTTGGTCCAGCCGTCGGGCCCGAGCACCCAGCATCTGGTGTCCGGTCGGGCGATGGCCGCGAGCAGCGCGCCCATCTTGTCGGTCGCCGATCGGTCGGTGATCTGCACCAGCGCCTCCACCCGGCGGTCGAGGTTGCGGTGCATCATGTCCGCGCTCCCGATCCAGTATTCCTCGTTGCCGCCGCCGCCGAAATAGAAGATTCTCGAGTGTTCGAGGAACCTGCCGACGATCGACCGCACCGTGATGTTCTCGCTGAGCCCGGGCACACCGGCCCGCAGCGCACAGATCCCGCGGACCGTCAGGTCGATGGTCACGCCGGCCCGAGAAGCCCGGTACAGAGCATCGATCACGCCCTCGTCCACGATCGAGTTCATCTTGAGCCGGACCAGTCCACCCCTGCCGGCGCGGAAGTGGTCGATCTCGCGTTCGATTCGCTCGACGATGCCGGTACGGATGGAATGCGGTGCCACGAGCAGGTTCCGGTATTCGGTCTGGCGGGAATAGCCGGTGAGCACGTTGAACAGGTCGGTCAAGTCGGCGCCGAGATCCGGGTCGGCCGAGAGCAATCCGAGGTCCTCGTAGATGCGCGCGGTCTTCGGGTTGTAGTTTCCGGTGCCGATGTGGCAGTAGCGCCGGAGGGTGTTGCCCTCCTGGCGGATGACAAGCGCGGTCTTGCAGTGGGTCTTGAGGCCGACCAGGCCGTAGACCACGTGAACCCCTGCTCGTTCCAGGGCTTTCGCCCAGGTGATGTTCGCCTGTTCGTCGAACCTGGCTTTGATCTCGACCAGGGCCACGACCTGCTTCCCGGCTGCCGCCGCGGAGATCAGCGCATCGACGATGGGGGAGTCGCCCGATGTCCGGTACAGCGTCTGCTTGATGGCCAGTACGTGCGGGTCGGCAGCGGCCTGTTCGATGAAGCGCTGGACCGTGGTGGCGAAAGACTCGTAAGGGTGATGCAGCAGTACATCTCCCTCGCGGAGGCGGGCGAACACACTCTTCGGCTTCTCGCCCTCGACGAAGGCCGGATTGGTGGCCGGGACGAATGGCGGATCCTTGAGCATCGGGCGATCGAGCCCGTACAGCTGCCAGAGGCTCGACAGGTCCAGCAGGCCGGGCACCTCCACCGCATCCGCCGGGTCCACATCCAGCTCGGTGATCAGCAGGTCGAGAATGCGTTCGCTGGTGGTGTCGGTGATCTCCAGGCGTACGGGTGGGCCGAACCGGCGCCGTGCCAGCTCGCGTTCCAGAGCCTGCAGCAGGTCCTCGTCCCGGTCCTCCTCGACATCCAGGTCGGCGTTGCGAGTCACCCGGAAGATCTGGTGCTCCATCACTTCCATGCCGGGGAACAATTCGGCCAGGTGCGCGGCCAGCAGATCCTCCAGCGGCAGGAAATCCATCACGCCGCGGCGGACCCGGATGAACCGGTCCACGTTGTTGGGAACCTTGACCCTGGCGAAGCGCTCAGCTCCGGTCTGCGGATCACGGACGATGATCGCCATGTTCAGGCTCAGACCGGAGATGTACGGGAACGGGTGAGCCGGGTCGACGGCCAACGGGGTGAGCACCGGGAAGATCTGCGCCGTGAAGTATTCGGCGAGCCGAACCTTGTCCTCGTCCTCGATGGAGTTCCACCGCACGATCCGGATTCCGGCATCCTCGAGCGCGGGCATCACGTCGTCGGTGAAACAACGGCCCTGCCGCTCGACGAGTTCCTGGGTGCGAGCGGAGATCAGAGCCAGCTGTTCGGACTGGGTGAGACCGTCAGCACTGGCCAGCGACAGACCCATGTCCCGGCGCCGCATCAGACCGGCCACACGGACCATGTAGAACTCGTCCAGGTTCGAGGCGAAGATGGCCAGGAACTTGGCCCGCTCCAGCAGGGGCTGGTCCCGGTCCTCGGCGAGCGCCAGTACCCGCTCGTTGAAGTCCAGCCAGCTCAACTCGCGGTTCGAGAATCGGTCGTCGGGTAATGGCTCGTCGTCCAGCATCGCCAGCGGGGCGTCCGACTCGACCGGGCTGTGGAACGGTTCGACAGCAGCGGCCTCGACGTCCGGGTCGTCATCGGTGCGCGCCCGAACAACCGGTTCCGACGTCCCCACGGCCGCTCGTCGCGTGGCCGGGCGCGCCCGAGGTGTCGGCTGGGTTGCGTCCGCGCCGTCGCGGTTGTCTGCGGTGTCGCGTTTCGCGGCGGCGATCGAAGGGCGTCGTCGCGCCGGAGTCGGCTTTCTGGTGGTGGTCACGTGGGTCATTGTTCCGCGCCGACGGGGTAGGAAACCAGCGGAGTCGGTAAACGGCCGGGAACGGGCCGATGTCGACCTGGCCAACGGGGGTCGTCGCGGCCACATTCGGCGAGCTGGAGGAGTGACAGCCGGGGTGGGTCACGTCACGATCGGACGGGCGACCGGGGCCCCAGAACAGGGCGGAGAGCGGCGGGTCCGCCGGAGTCGACCAGGTGGTCTGCTTCGGCGGCACTAGGGTGATGACGGGTCGGGCTTGCCGGGCCTGCGGGCTCGCCCGCGACGTCAACAAACATCGGCCGCTCTGTTCGGCCGGGGTAACGCGGAGGGAGTCGACGTGCGCCGTCGCGGTCCGGTGTTCGAAAAATCGCCTGGATGGATCAGGTTGTGCGAGATCGTCATGTTCCCGCTGACCCGGATACTCGGCCGGCGCCATTTCGAAGGCCTGGAGCACGTAGCCATCCCCGGCCCGGTTCTGGTGGTGGCCAACCACATCTCGCAGCTCGATCCGATCTACACAGCCGTCTATCTGCGCAAGTCCGGCCGGCTGCCGCACATCATGGCCAAGGCGTCACTCTGGAAGATTCCGATCGTCGGCAAGGTGATCGACGCCACCGGCCAGATCCCGGTGGAGCGGGGCGGGGGTCAGGGTCAGGTCGGCCTGGAGAAGGCGATCGAGGCGCTGAAGGCGGGTCAGATGGTACTGATCTACCCGGACGGCACCGTCACCCGCGATCCGCAGGCGTGGCCGATGAAGCCCCGCCCCGGTGTCGCGGCCATGGCCCTGGCCGGTGACTTCCCGGTGGTACCCGTCGTGCACTGGGGCACCCAGGAGGTCTACGTGCCCTACGTCAAAGGCGGCTTTCATCCATTTCCCCGCAAGGACATCCGGGTAGTGGCCGGGCCCCCGGTCGACCTGTCCGAGTTCCGCGGCAAGCCGGTCGACGGGCGTCTGATCCGGGACGTGTCCTACGTGATCCAGGGTGCGGTCAAGGATCTGCTCGCGCAGGTCCGTGGAGTCGAGGCCCCCCCGGAGTTCTACGACCACAAGAAGGCCGAGCGACTGGCTGCCCGAGCCGCCCAGGCGGAGTCCGGGTCCTCGCCGGAGTCGGGTACCCCAGCAGAGAATCCGCCTCGTTGAGCCGAGCCCGCCCTGGGCGCCCGACTACCGGTGGCGCGACGCTCGGCAAGGTCGCCGTGCTGGGGGCCGGGTCGTGGGGGACCACCTACGCAAAGGTGCTGGCCGATGCCGGCCGCGAGGTGGTGCTCTGGGCCCGGCGTGATTCCATCGCGGCCGACATCCAAGCCAGCCGGATGAATCAGGCCTATCTACCCGGGGTCGTGCTGCCCGGCAACCTGCGTGCCACCTCCGATGTCGACGAGGCCCTCGACGGGGTCGACGCGGTGGCCCTCGGTCTGCCCAGCCAGTCGATGCGGGAGAACCTGACCGTCTTCCGCCAATCGATTCCTGCGTCGGCACCGGTGATCTCGCTCGCCAAGGGGGTAGAGATCGGTACCGGCCTGCGGATGAGCGAGGTGATCTCGCGGGTCGGTCACATCGAGCCGGAGCGCGTCGTCGTGCTGACCGGGCCGAACCTGGCCGTCGAGATCGCCCAGGACCGACCGACGGCCTCGGTGCTGGCCTGCATCGATCACGAGGTCGCCATGATGATCCAGAGATCATGCGCCACCGGCTATTTCCGGCCCTACACGATCACCGACGTGGTCGGGGCCGAGATCGCGGGCACCGGCAAGAACATCATCGCTCTGGCCTGCGGAATCGCGGACGGGCTGAAACTCGGGCTGAACACGGCGGCCTCGTTGATGACCCGCGGGCTCAACGAGGTCTCCAGGCTCGGTCAGGCTCTCGGTGGCAGTCCTGCCACCTTTGCCGGGCTCGCCGGGCTCGGTGATCTGGTGGCGACCTGCTCGTCACCGTTGTCCCGCAACCGGACTCTCGGAGGTCGGCTCGCCGCCGGGATGGGGTTGGAGGCGGCGACGCAGGCCGCCGGCGGCCAGGTCGCCGAGGGTGTGGTGAGCTGCCGGTCGGTCCGAGACCTGGCTCATCGGCATCAGATCGAGATGCCGATCACCGAAGCGGTCTACCAGGTCTGCTATCTCCACATGCCTCCGATCGACATGATCCGAGCACTCATGGATCGGCCACACAGCCCGGAGTGAAACATCGCCGGCCGTGTTCGCGCAACGTCGTGTCCCGGCAGTTCGGGTACCGGTGTCGACCGTAGGGTGAGGCCATGAATTCTGAGCGGACCAGGGTCGCCGTCGTCTTCGGCGGCCGGAGCGGCGAACACGCCGTCTCCTGCATCTCGGCGGGCAGCGTGCTGGCCCATCTCGACCCCGACGAGTTCGATGTCACGGCCATCGGTATCACCCCGGCCGGCGCCTGGGTACAGGTTGATCCGGCGTTGGTGCTGGAGAAGGACGGGCGAAATCTTCCCTCCGTCTCCGGCGGTTCCGCGGTCGTCCTGCCGGCCGATCCCACCTCATCGTCGTTGATCCCGCTCGGACCGGGATCGGCGCTCGACGTCGATGTCGTCTTTCCCCTCCTGCACGGCCCTTTCGGTGAGGACGGGACCATCCAGGGCCTGCTCGAACTGGCCGACATCCCCTACGTCGGCCCGGGCGTGCTGGCCTCGGCGGCCGGGATGGACAAGGAGTTCACCAAGAAGTTGCTGGCCGCCGACGGACTTCCGCAGGGTGACTATGTCGTGCTGCGTCGTTCCCGGGCCACCCTCGCACCGGAAGAACGTGACCGGCTCGGGCTGCCCGTGTTCGTCAAGCCGGCCCGGGCGGGATCCTCGTTGGGGGTCAGTCGGGTTGATCGGTGGGCCGACCTGGATGCAGCCATTGCTGTTGCCCGGCAGGCTGATCCCAAGGTGCTCGTCGAAGCCGCGATGATCGGACGGGAGATAGAGTGCGGCGTCCTGGAGCATCCGGACGGCCACGTCGAATCGTCACCGACCGCCGAGATCCACGTCGCGGCCGGCTACGACTTCTACGATTTCAGTGCCAAGTACCTGGATGACGTCGCGACGTTCGACATCCCGGCGGCGCTGCCGGACGAGGTGACGACGCAGATCCGGGACCTCGCGATCCGCGCGTTCCATGCGCTCGACGCCCAGGGCCTGGCCCGGGTGGACTTCTTCGTCACCAACGAGGGACGGGTGGTGATCAACGAGGTCAACACCATGCCCGGATTCACTCCGATCTCGATGTATCCCCGGATGTGGGGAGCGGCGGGGCTGCCGTACCCGGAGCTGCTGACCATCCTGATCCGGACCGCGATCGCGCGGGGGACCGGCCTGCGCTGAGGCTGACGGGCCCGGTCGCCAGCGGTCCGCCGTCATCGGTCGTACCGACAAGTAGAGTTGCCGATATGGCAACGGATGGCGAGGCGGATCTCGGCCAGGTCCTGCAAGCTGTGGGGCCCAGGCTGCGATCGCTGCGCCAGCAGCGGAACCTGACGCTGGCCGAACTGGCGGGCATCACCGGGATTTCGGTCAGCACCCTGTCGAGGTTGGAGTCCGGTCAGCGGCGACCGAACCTGGAATTGCTGCTGCCGCTCGCGAGGGCGCACCGCGTTCCACTCGACGAACTGGTCGGCGCGCCCGCGACCGGCGACCCGAGGATCCATCCCCAGCCCATCCGTCGCTTCGGCATGGTGATGCTGCCGTTGAGTCGGCGACCCGGCGGGCTGCAGGCCTACAAGATCATCCTGCCGGGGGTCACGGAGCCGCCTGTACCGGATCCGAGGACGCACGACGGCTACGACTGGCTCTACGTGCTGGGCGGCCGGCTCCGCCTGGTGCTGGGCGAGCACGACATCACCCTGCCGCCCGGTGAAGCTGCGGAATTCGACACCAGAACCCCGCACTGGTTCGGCAACGCCGGGGTGGAACCGGTCGAGTTCCTCACGTTGTTCGGCCGGCAGGGCGAGCGGATGCACGTTCGAGCACGGCCGGCCGCGCCCGAATAGATCGGGCAGAGGGAGGCTCGGGGCTCGGCGGCTCCGGCGGGCGCCCGGTCCGCCGGTCTGGTGCGGCAGGTGATCAGCATCGGGAGAGATGAGGCTTCCCGTGGGACGCGGTTGGCGGCCGGAGTGTGTGCCACTTCCGGGCTGTCGGGTTCATGTGCAGAGCGCGGCCGGCGTAGTACAGCAATTCGGCCCGAGAACTACTTCGTGTCGGTGGGCAGCAGGACGCCGTTCCTGCACGGCGGCCGGACGGGGAGTGTTGCGCTGACCACGTCCGAGATCTGCTGGATCGGCCCGGTTCCGGATCCGTCCGGGATGGTGACAGCGATCCGCACGGTGCGGTCCGCGGCGATGTAGGTGGTCTGGTCCAGCCCTGTTTCGGACAGCTGCAACCAGTACACGCCGTTGACCCGCGTGATCGCGGAACTACAGGTCAGCTCCTCCGGCGTTTCCAGCCCGCAGCGAAGAATGATGGGCGGATCCCCCCAGGCAGCCACGGCGTCGGTCGCACCTTCGAGGGTGCGACGGTTTTCGCCCGCCAGCTTCTGCGGGAGCGCGGGCATGACGGCCTTGCACGCAGCGCTGTCTGCTCCTGGCTGCCCCACTCCCAAAGCGATCGGCAGCGGGCTGTTGTCCACCACCGGACTGTTCTGGTGGATCACACCGAGCGTGACCGCAGTACCGATCGCCAGCACGACGACGATCAGCGCAGCGACCACCTGCCAGGATCCGAAACGCGATTCCTCCGGTTCGGGATCGCCGACCGGGCGCTCCGTATCGTCCGTCTCACTGACCGTGCTCACCACACCACCTTTTCCGGCTCGGCCGCGAACCGGAGCATCCAGCCGGGTCGAAGTCCGAACCGGTCAGAGCCGGATGACCGGGCAGGTCAACGTCCGGGTGATACCTGCGACACCCTGCACCCGGGCGACCACCAGCTTGCCCAGTTCGTCGACGGTCTCCGCCTCGGCCCGGACGATGACGTCGTACGGCCCCGTGACGTCCTCGGCGCTGGTGACACCAGGGAGTTCGGCAATTGCGCTCGCTACTGCTGCTGCCTGACCGACCTCGGTTTGGATCAGGATGAAGGCCTGCACCACGGCGTGCTCCTTAACTAAGTCTGCTCTCCGCTGCGTTCCAGCGACTCTGCGGCCGCCCTGCGACCGCACGGAGGTGATGTGGAGTTTATCGGTCTTCCGGCCGCCGACGTCGCGTACCCCGAACGCTCGCCCTGATCAGGCGGCGCCCCGATCTGTCACCCCAAGGATCCGTCCCGCCGGCCGGGCTCGGCCGGCAGCAGGCGGTCAGTCGGCCAAGGGCGGGTAGCCGCCCGTCAGGTCGGCCACCTGGTGCCGGCCAGCGCGCCGATCCGGGATCGAGGTGCCTAGGTGGGGCACGATGGTTGGTGACCCTGTCCAGGGACTCACCGGAGTCGATCCGGTCGCATTCGGAGGTGTTGTATCAGTACCCCGCAGTCGAGAAGTGTTACCCCCCAGCCGAAATCAGATTCGTACTCGTCCAGATCTGCGACGGGTCAGGGGCGTCGGCCGGATTCGGGAGCGACCGCGTCGACGGCTGAGCCGGGCACGCTCGGCGCGATGGGAGAGTTCGCCTTGATCGCGGCCGTGACCAAGGACCACCCCCAGCTGGCCGACACCTCGGTCGGGCCGGGGGACGACGGGGCAGTCGTCGCGGCATCGGACGGCCGCGTGGTCATCAGCGTCGACATGCTCGTCGACGGTGTGCACTTCCGGACGGACTGGGCCTCCGGCGAGCAGATCGGACGCCGAGCCGCACTGGCCTCGATGGCCGACATTGCCGCAATGGGAGCCGCTCCCACCTCGTTGGTGGTGGCCATCGCCGCTCCGAGCAACACCCCGACCGACCTCATCCTCGGTATCGGGAAAGGTCTGCACGACGCCGCTCACGAGGCCGGGGCCGCCGTGGTCGGCGGAGACATGACGAGGTCGGAGACGCTGACCATCTCGGTCACCGTGCTGGGTGACCTGCGGGGCTCCGCACCGGTGCTTCGGTCCGGCGCCCGGCCCGGTGACGAGGTGGCGATCAACGGCCGGCTCGGCTGGGCTGCAGCCGGCCTGGCCGTGCTGTCCCGTGGGTTCCGGTCCCCGGCCGCGGTGGTGAATGCCTATCGGAGCCCGGAGCCGCCATTGCAGGCGGGCCTCGTCGCTGCCGCATCCGGTGCGACCTCGATGATCGACGTCTCCGACGGTCTGGTCGCCGACCTCGGTCATATCGCCGAGGCGTCCGGCGTCTCCATCAACATCCGGACGGCGGCGCTGGAGGTGAATCCCAGGCTTGTCGAGGTCGCGTCGGCCCTGGGCAAGGATCCGCTGGTCTGGGTGCTCACCGGCGGCGACGACCATCCCCTGGCGGCGACCTTCCCGCACGGCTCTTCGCTGCCTCCCGGTTGGCAGCCGATCGGTACGGTCGGCGTACCGGGAGACCTGGGCCCGACGGTCACGGTCGACGGGGCCAAGCGGGACGAGCCGGGCGGCTGGGACCACTTCGCCTGACCGGCGATTGCGACCTGACCGGCGATTGGGACCTGACGGGTCGCTCAGAGACGGGCCGGCCCCACGGGCAGGGCAGTCCTGCCCGGTAGCGTCAAACCCATGTCAGGCTCGACTTCGAAAACCATGGATCCCGGGTGGTCCACCGCACTGGCGCCGGTCTCGTCCAACATCAGCGCGATGGGCGACTTCCTGCGGGCCGAGGTGGCGGCCGGTCGCACGTACCTGCCGGCCGGCCCCCACGTGCTCAGAGCGTTCGCCGCACCGATGTCGAAGGTCAAAGTGCTGATCGTGGGTCAGGATCCGTACCCCACACCCGGCCATGCGATCGGGCTGTCGTTCGCGGTCGATCGTTCGGTTCGGCCCATTCCTCGGTCCCTGGCGAACATCTACCGCGAACTCCGGTCCGACCTCGGGATACAGCCCCCACCGCACGGCGACCTGACCAAATGGACCGAATCTGGTGTGCTGCTGCTGAACAGGGTGCTGACGGTGGCGCCGGGCGCACCCGCGTCCCACCGGGGGAAGGGCTGGGAGCAGGTGACCGGGCAGGCGATCACGGCACTGGTGGCCCGGGATCAGCCGTTGGTGGCGGTCCTGTGGGGGAAGGACGCGCAGACGCTGATTCCTCAGCTGGGCAGTGTGCCGTACGTGGCGTCGACGCACCCGTCGCCGATGTCGGCCGACCGCGGCTTCTTCGGGTCCAAGCCGTTCTCCAGGACGAACGCCTTGCTGGTGGAGCAGGGCGCGGAACCGGTGGACTGGACGCTGGGATGACCACCGGGCGACAGTCGGACGGTCATCGCGCCGGCGGAGGTGACGCGCAGGGTACTGATCCCGAGGGCGGCGGTTCGATCCGAACGGTCCCTACTGCCACCCACTGGGGCACCTACCTGGCCCGGACGGACGGGACCCGGCTGCTGGGCCTGGACCCGCATCCCGACGACCCGGCGCCCACCTCGATCGGCGATTCCGTCGCCGATGCGTTGACGAGTGCGGGACGGCTGACGGTCCCGCTGATCCGGCGCGGCTGGCTCGAGGACGGACCCGGCCCGGCCGGCGCGCAGGGCCGGCGCCGGCGTGGTGACGACACCTACGTGGCGGTGGACTGGGGGACGGCGGCCGATCTGGTCGCAGTCGAGATCGATCGTGTCCGCACGACCTTCGGCAACAACTCGATCTTCGGTGGTTCCTACGGCTGGGGGTCGGCCGGTCGGTTCCACCATCCGCAGTCGCAGGTGCATCGCTTCCTGAACATGACCGGCGGCTACACGCGGTCCGTCGACACCTACTCGTCCGCTGCGATCACCGTGCTGCTCCGCCGGGTGGCGGGCGGCTGGCAGACCGCGATGGATTCAACGCCGACCTTCGACGAGATCGCCGATCACGGCTCGCTGGTGGTCGCCTTCGGTGGCCTGGCGCTGCGCAACAGCCAGGTCAACGACGGGGGCCTGGGCGCACACAGGTCACCAGGTGCGCAGCAGCGCGCCAGGGCAGCCGGGGTCGACTTCTTCTCGGTGTCCCCGCTGCGTACCGATGCCGCGGAATTCTTGAACAGCACCTGGCTGCCCGCCCGCCCCGGCACCGACGTTGCGGTCATGCTCGGACTGGCGCACAGCATCGTGGTGGCGGGGCGCCATGACCTGGAGTTCCTGACCCGTTGCACGACCGGCTGGCCGGCCTTCGAGGACTACCTGCTGGGCCGGACGGACGGCACACCGAAGGACCCCGATTGGGCTGCTGAAATCTCCGGTTTGCCGGCCGGCACCATCCGTGACTTGGCGTACCGGATCGCCGCCGAGCGCACCGTCATCTCCACCTCCTACTCGGTGCAGCGTGCCGACCACGGAGAGCAGGCACCGTGGATGGCGTTGACCCTGGCGGCGATGTCGGGGTCCATGGGCAAGCCGGGCGGGGGCTTCGGATGTGGGCTCGGCGCGTTGCACCGCAACGGGATGCGACTGGCCAAGGTTCCGGTGGCCTCGTTCCCGCAGGGTGTCAACAACGTCCCGGATTTCATCCCGGTGGCCCGGATCTCCGATCTGTTGACGAAGCCGGGCGAGTCGTTCGACTACGACGGCGGCACCTACACCTATCCCGACATCCGATTGGTCTACTGGGTCGGCGGCAATCCGTTCCACCACCACCAGGATCTCAATCGACTTGCCGACGCCTGGCAGCGGCCGGACACCGTCATCGTCCACGAACATTTTGCCAACTCTCTGGCCCGACACGCCGACATCGTTCTGCCCGCAGCTACTTTCGCCGAGCGCAACGACTTCGCGGCCGGACACGAGGACCCGTACCTGATGGCCATGGTGCGCGCGGTCGACCCGCCAGGTGAGGTGTTGACCGACTACGACATCTTCGCCGGAATCGCCGGGCGGCTGGGACTGGGCGAGAAGTTCACCGAAGGCCGGTCGGCGGACGACTGGGTGCAGGAACTGTACGAGCGAACCCGGAAGCGCGCTGCCACCCTCGACGTCCAGCTTCCGGACTGGCCGGAGCTGGTCGAGCGGGGACAGGTCGCGCTGCCCGACCTCGACCGTCCGGTGAAACCCTATGTGGCGCTGCGAGCCGACCCCGCAGCCCATCCGATCGCCACCCCCTCCGGCCGGCTCGAGATCTTTTCCGACACCATCGCCGGATTCGGCTACCCTGACTGCCCGCCGCATCCCACCTGGCTCGAGCCCAGTGAATGGCTGGGATCGCCCGTCGCACAGCGCTTCCCGCTGGCACTTGTCTCCGGTCAGCCCGAGCGTCGGTTGCATTCACAGTTCGACAACGGAGCCCATTCGCGTGCCGGGAAGATCGTCGGACGCGAGCCGGTGCTGATCAACCCGGGGGATGCGGGCGAGCGTGGAATCGTCGAGGGCGACGTGGTTCGGCTGTTCAACGACCGCGGCCAGTGTCTGGCGGGCGCTGTGTTGTCCGGAGACATCAGGCTTGGTGTCGTCCGGCTGTCGACCGGAGCGTGGTACGACCCGCTGACGCCGGGCGGGCTTGACGTACACGGAAATCCGAATGTGCTGACGCCGGACCACGGAACTTCTGCGTTGGCTCAGGGACCCAGTGCGCACACTGCTCTGGTACAGCTGGAGCGGTGGGCCGGACCGGTCCCCGCGATCACCGTGTTCGGCCCGATGCCGAGTGCAGAGGAGTAGCTGTGGTGGTGCACGTCATCGCACCCGAGTTGACGGGTCCGACCATCTCGGAGCAGCGTTGGGAGAATCTGACCTTTCTGCACTGGCCGGTCGAACCGGCTGCGGTGGCCCAGTTCCTCCCGGCCGGCGTGTTCCCGGATACCTTCGCGGGCCTGACCTACGTCGGGTTGGTGCCCTTCGAGATGCACGGGGCCGGACCGGGTCCGCATCTGCCGGTGCCGTACTTCGGGAGTTTCTGCGAGACCAACGTCCGGCTGTACTCCGTCGACGGCGAGGGGCGCAGCGGCATCGTGTTCTGCACGTTGGACGCCCAGCGACTGGCTACCGTATTGCTGGCCAGATGGAGCCTGGGGCTGCCGTACGCCTGGTCGAGGATGAGTGCCATCCACGCCGGCGATCTGTGGCGGTACCGGACCCGCCGGCGGTGGCCGAGGGCTGAGTTGAGCAATGAGATCACCGTCCGGGTCGGCGATCCGGTCGAACCGACGGAGCTCGAGGTCTGGCTGACGTCGCGGTGGGGGTTGCACACCCGGATGGCCGGCCGCACCGTGTGGGTGCCGAACCAGCACGGCCCATGGCCGTTGCGCTCGGCCGAATTGCTCGGCCTGCACGGCGATCTGGTCGCAGGCGTCGGCGTGCCGGTGGCCGGGCCGATGCTCAGACCCCTGTTCTCGCCCGGGGTGCGCACCACCTTCGGACTGCCCCGACGCGTTCGAGTCTGACCGGCGGGGCCCGACCGTCAGGAACATTCCGGGAGCGTCAGAACAGTGCGGGATCCCAGAGGTCGATGGCGTCGACGGTCCGCGCGCCACCCGCGTCGGTGTCGCCCGTATCGGCCGATCGGGCGACGGCACGAAGAGCCGGGATCAGCAGCGCGGCACCGGCCCCATCGCCCAGCCGCAGTGACCAGGCCGTCAGGGGATCGCGGCCGAGCAGGTCGAGCAACCGGCGATGGCTGCGTTCGGGGGATAGCGAGGTGACGACCACATAGGCGTCGGAGCCGGGAGCCAGCCGGCCGGCCAACAGCGCGGCGGTGGTACTGGGCACATCGTCGACCAGGACCGGTACACCCCGCACCGCCGCCTGGGCGATGAACCCGGTGAGCGCGGCCAGGTCTGCTCCGCCGGCCACGCGCAGCATGGTGTGCGCATCCGTACCGGACAACCTCATGCGGTACAACGAGTCTCGCACCGCCGCGACCTTGCGGATCCAGGCCGCGTCGTTGATGCCGGACCCGCGGGAGGTGACCTCCACCGGCTCCATGCCCGTGAGACCGGCCACGATCACCGCCGTCGCGGTACTCGCGCCGACCCCGCACAGTGCGCCGATCAGCAGGTCCGCCCCGGCGTCCACCTCGGCGTCGGCGACTCGCTGTCCGGCCAGGAGCGCGGCCTCCAACTCGTCCTCGGTCAGCGCGTCCTCGAAGTCGATGCGACCGGACGAGCGACGGACCTTGTACGAGCTGTCGACACCGGCGGCGGATAGATCCGCGTCCACCGCGACGTCGACCACCGTGATGCCGACCCCGGCATCGACCGCGACGGACGCGACCGGTCCTGCGCCGACGGCGAGATCGGAGGCGCGTCGGGCAGTCTCGGTGATCGGATGGGCCGAGACCCGGAGCAGGGCCACGCCGTGGTCACCGGCGAACACGACGAGGCGCGCTCGTTCCAGCACGCCCCGGCCGGGCAGGGCGCAGGCTTCCAGCAGCCGGGTCAGCGGACCGAAAGTACCCAACAACGGATGGGGTGCGCTGACACCACCCTGGAACGGCGGCTTCACCTGCCCGAAATCGACGGTCACCAAAATTCCCTTCACACGGTCGCACCCGGTCGCCTGCGATTGAGCGGCATGGGTCACGCTACCGTCGGGCACCACTTCGGTACGCCCGGCCGGTCGGTCCGGTCGCGTGCACCTTCGCCACAACAGCTTCCGGTTCGACAGCGCCGGTTGGACAGGACACAGGAGAATCCCGATGAGTCTGCCCCCAGATCTTCCGCCGGACGACGAGGAAGAGCCCACGTGGCGTTGGCTGCTCGCCGACGTGGCCGGTGTCGTGGTGCCGGAGCCCGACGTGGCCTTCACCTCCCAGGAGGCGGCGGAGGATTGGTTGCGCGAACAGTTCGACGAGCTGGCCGAAGACGGAGTGGCGACGGTCTCGCTGATCAACGGCGGGCATGCCGTGTACGGGCCCATGTACCTGGCCCCGGAGGCTGACGGACCGGAGGCCGAAGCGGAGATCTGACCGCGCTGCCGCCCCGATCCGTTGCCCGGAGCTCTTGTTAACCACGGTTCACTTCTGGCACTCTGGAGGGACTTGACCGGTGCCGATCCGGTGAAGCGGCCTGGGCACGCGCGGCCGTCAGCGAAGCGCGCTCCGAAGGGAACATCCGCGATGGCCGACTTCTCAGATCCAGCCGAATACACCGACCTGCGCGCGGCCGTCCGGGAGATCACTCTCGCGCACGGTGCCGCTGAGTTCGCCGATCATGCGCGGACCTCCACCCCGCAGTCGGGACTCTGGTCCGACCTCGGGAAGGCCGGGTTCATCGGCATCAACGTGCCGGCCGAGTACGGCGGAGGCGGCGCCGGGATGAGCGAACTGGCCGTGGTGGCCGAGGAAGCGGCCGGCGCGGGTTGCCCGCTCCTGCTCCTGCTGGTGTCCAGTGCCATCGGCGTGGAGGTGCTGGCCAAGCACGGATCGGCCGAGCAGAAGCAGGAGTGGCTGACGCAACTGTCCGACGGCAGCATCAAGATGGCATTCGCCATCACCGAGCCGGACGCCGGGTCCAACTCCCACCACATCACCACGACCGCGGTCCGGGACGGTGAGGACTACGTGATCACCGGGAGCAAGTACTACATCTCCGGGGTCGACGAATCCGCGGCCATCCTGACCGTGGCCCGCACCGGGGTGGACCAGGTCACCGGCAAGGCCCGGATTTCGATGTTCATCGTGCCGACCGCCGCGGCCGGGCTCAGCTGGAATGTGCTGCCCGTCGCCGCACAGATCCCCGACAAGCAGTTCACGGTGTTCTACGACCAGGTCCGGGTGCCGGCGTCCGCGCTCATCGGGATCGAGGGCGAGGGGCTGCGGCCGCTGTTCGACGGGCTGAACCCGGAACGCATCGCCTCGGCGGCCCTGGGCGTCGGGGTCGGACGGTACGCGATCGAGATGGCCAGCCGGTATGCGACCAGTCGGGAGGTCTGGGGGGCTCCCATCGGAACGCACCAGGCGGTCTCGCACCCGCTGGCCAAGGCCAAGATCGCCGTCGAGCTCGCGGCCCTGATGACCGCCAAGGCGGCCTGGCAGCACGACCAGGGCCTACCCGCCGGGGAGGCGTCCAACATGGCCAAGTACGCCGCCTCCGAAGCGGCGGTGGCGGCCGTCGATGCGGCGATCCAGACCCACGGCGGCAACGGGCTGTCGGTCGAGTACGGCCTGATTCCGTTGTGGGGCATGGCGCGACTGCTGCGCATCGCCCCGGTGAACAGCGAGATGGTGCTGAACTACGTGGCGCAGCACACCCTGGGCATGCCTCGGTCGTACTGATCGGGCCGGGTGTTGCGCGCTGGGAGAACGCGCTGGCCGACGCACCTAAACTGGGCCGGTGACGCTTTCCACCGAACAATCGCACTCCAACGCCCAGCCGGAGCTCCCGGCCCAGTACGACCCGGCCGCGGTCGAGGTATCGCTGTACCAGCGTTGGCTGGCCGCCGGTTACTTCCACGCCGACGAGCAGCGGGTGCTCTCCGGCGAGCGCAAGCCGTTCTCGATCGTCCTACCGCCGCCGAACGTCACCGGCAACCTGCACGTCGGACACGCCCTCGACCAGACGTTGATGGACATCCTGGCCCGCTGGCACCGGATGTCGGGTGACGAGGTGCTGTGGCTGCCCGGGATGGACCACGCCGGCATCGCGACGCAGAACGTGGTGGAGAAGCAACTGGCGGTGGACGGCAAGACCCGGCATGACTTCGGGCGTGAGCTGTTCGTCGAAAAGGTCTGGGACTGGAAGCACGAGTCCGGCGGTGCGATCCTGGGCCAGATGAAGCGGCTCGGCGACTCCGTCGACTGGGATCGCGAGCGGTTCACTCTTGACGACGGCCTGTCCGCTGCGGTCCAGACGATCTTCAAGCGGATGTTCGACGACGGCTTGATCTACCGCGCCGAGCGGATCATCAACTGGTGCCCTGGCTGTATGACGGCGCTGTCCGACATCGAGGTGGACCACTCCGATGACGAGGGTGAGCTCGTCTCGATCCGATACGGCGATGGCAAGGATGCGATCGTGGTCGCCACCACGCGGGTGGAAACCATGTTGGGGGACACCGGCATCGCCGTGCATCCGGACGACGAGCGGTACGCGCACCTGGTCGGCACCACGGTGGAGCTGCCGCTGGTGGGTCGGCAGATCCCGATCGTGGCCGACGAGCACGTCGATCCCGCGTTCGGCACCGGAGCGGTCAAGGTGACACCCGCGCACGACCCCAACGACTTCGAGATCGGCCGGCGTCACCAGCTGCCGGCCGTCACCATCCTGTCCGAGTCGGCCGATATCGTCGGCACCGGAACGCCTTTCGACGGCCTGAATCGGTTCGAGGCCAGGGCCGCGGTCAAGGAGGCGCTCCGCGGCGAGGGCCGGATCGTCGGTGAACGCAAGCCGTACGTCCACGCGGTCGGGCACTGCTCACGGTCGGGCGATGTGGTGGAGCCGCGACTCAGCCTGCAGTGGTTCGTCAACGTCGCGCCGCTGGCCAAGGCAGCCGGCGATGCCGTCCGTGAAGGCCGGACCAGCATCCACCCGCCGGAACTTGCTCCGCGCTTTTTCGACTGGGTCGACAACATGCACGACTGGACCATCTCGCGTCAGCTCTGGTGGGGTCACCGCATCCCGGTCTGGTACGGACCGGACGGCGAGATTCGTTGCGTGGGAACAGATGAGGAGCTCCCGGGCGAGGGCTGGACGCAGGATCCCGATGTGCTCGACACCTGGTTCTCCTCGGGTCTGTGGCCGTTCTCCACCATGGGCTGGCCGGAGCACACGGACACGCTGAAGGCGTTCTACCCGACGTCCGTGCTCGTCACCGGCTACGACATCTTGTTCTTTTGGGTAGCCAGGATGATGATGTTCGGCACCTACCTGGGCGATGCTGGTGAACTGCCGGCGGTTCCATTTGAAACCGTTGCGCTGCACGGCCTTGTTCGTGATCAGTACGGCAAGAAGATGTCGAAGTCCAAGGGCAATGGTGTCGATCCGCTGGCCTGGATCGACCAGTTCGGCGCCGATGCGGTGCGGTTCACCCTGGCCCGG
This sequence comes from Nakamurella sp., assembly GCA_965277305.1. GTDB lineage: Bacteria > Actinomycetota > Actinomycetes > Mycobacteriales > Nakamurellaceae > Nakamurella. The sequence goes on from CBDICH010000003.1 coordinate 166,548, forward strand.
GGCGCAAATCCCGGTGCCGACCAGGCCATCGCCGAGAAGTGGGTGGAAGGATCGCGAAACTTCTGCTCGAAACTGTTCAACGCCACCAAGTTCGCCATGATGAACGGCGCGGTCGTGCCGGAGACGCCGCTGGTCGCAACAGATCTCACCCCGGCGGACCGCTGGGTCCTGGATCGCCTGGATCAGGTCACGTCCGAGACCACCGAGTTGCTCGCCGATTTCCAGTTCGGCAAAGCCGCAGAAGGCCTCTACCACTTCGCCTGGGACGAGGTCTGCGACTGGTATCTGGAACTGGCCAAGGTGCAGATGCCCGTCGGTGCGCCGGACTCGGCCCGTATGGCGACGACGAGGACCGTCCTCGGGACCCTTCTCGATGCCCTGTTCAAGCTCCTGCACCCGTTCGTCCCGTTCGTCACCGAGACGTTGTGGACGGCGCTGACCGGCGGGGAGTCGCTGGTGATCGCGCCGTGGCCGACGACGTCGGGTCGCGGGACCGAACCCGCGGCCGCGGCCTGGGTGCAGGACGTCCAGACGCTGGCCACGGAGATCCGGCGATTCCGTTCCGACCAGGGTCTGGCTCCGGGACGCAAGGTGCCGGCCCGGCTGGTGGGTGGCGACGACACGGTCAACGCCGCCGCCGCAGCGTTGACCAGACTGATCTCCGCCGACGCCGACTTCTCGGCGACGGCGTCGATCGAGGCTGCGCTGGCCCGCGGATCGGTGCACGTCGAGCTCGACACCTCGACCGCGGTGGATGTGCCGGCCGAGATCGCTCGATTGCAAAAGGATCTTGCGCTGGCTCGCAAGGAGATCGACGATACCGGCCGGAAGCTGGGCAATGAGGCGTTCATGGGCAAGGCGCCCGGGCCGGTGGTCGACAAGATCAGATCGCGGGCCGCGAAGGCCGCCGCGGACTTCGAGCGGCTCACCAAGCGTCTGAACGATCTGAAGGGCAATTCATGACGACCCCCGGCGACTGGGACGACGAGCAGGCGGACGGCGCCTTCCGGCCGTTCGTGAACGACGACCAGTCCGGCGTCGAACGTGATGCCTTCGGTCGCGACGACCGTGGGCGCCGGGCCAAGGGTGACATCCAGCCGGGGGATCACCCCGACGACGTCAACCCGGAGGATCGCCCGGAGGCGCCCGGCGGCGGCACGCCGATCCCGCCGATCGAATCGGAACAGGACGACTGGGACGAGACGAACCCGGACGGGCTGCAGCCGGCCCTGGTCGGCGCTTTCGTCGATCATGACGCCGAGATCGCCGCCGCGACCGCGGATCTGGACGAGGACGCCGGCATGATCGTGCCCGACTCGCCGCCGCTGACGCTGGCCGCCGTGGAGGACCTGCTGAACAACCGTCGACCGGAGACGCAGATCTCGCCGACCACGGCGCGGATGGTCGCGCTGATGGACCTGATCGGCAACCCGCAGCACGCCTACCCGGTGATCCAGATCGCCGGTACCAACGGCAAGACCTCGACCGCCCGGATGATCGACGCGCTGGTCACCCGGATCGGCCTGCGCACCGGTCGGTTCACCTCCCCCCACCTGCAGCTGGTCACGGAGCGGATCAGCCTCGACGGCGTGCCCATCTCGGAGGAACTGTTCGTCTCGATCTACAGCGACATCGCGCCCTACGTCGATCTGGTGGACGTGGCCAGCATGCAGGATGGCGGTATCGCGCTCTCGAAGTTCGAGATTCTCACGGCGATGGCGTTTGCCGCCTTCGCGGACGCGCCGGTGGACGTGGCGATCATCGAGGTCGGCCTGGGCGGTACCTGGGACTCGACCAATGTCGCCGACGCCAAGATCGCCGTCGTCACCCCGATCGGCCTGGACCACACCGAGTATCTCGGCGAGACGGTCGGCGAGATCGCGGGCGTCAAGGCCGGCATCATCAAGGCGGAGTCGGTGGCGATCATCGCTGCGCAACAGCCCGACGCCATGGACACCCTGTTGCGCCGCACCATCGCGGTGGATGTGGCGGTGGCTCGGCAGGGCAGCGAGTTCGACGTGATGGAGCGGTCTTTCGCGGTCGGTGGACAGCGATTGAACCTGCAGGGCCTGGGCGGCGTCTACGAGGACATCTTCCTGCCGCTGGCCGGCGAGCACCAGGCCGGGAACGCAGCCGTGGCCCTGGCTGCGGTCGAAGCCTTCTTCGGCGCCGGCGCGGGCCGCCAGCTCGACCTGGCCGCCATCCAGGACGGTTTTGCCTCGGTGGCTTCGCCCGGTCGACTGGAGCGGGTCAGGACGTCGCCGACGATTCTGGTCGATGCCGCACACAATCCCGATGGGGCCACGGCGCTGGCGGCGGCACTGGCTGCCGAGTTCTCGTTCTCCCGGCTGGTCGGGGTGCTGGCGGTGATGCAGGACAAGGATGTCGCCGGAATTCTGACGGCCCTGGTCGACTCCTTCGACGAGGTCGTCATCACCCGCAACTCCAGCTCGAGATCGATGGCGGTGGCCGAGCTGACCGACCTGGCGGTGGACATCTTCGGCGAGGAAAGGGTGCACTCGGCGGAGCGGATGGATGAAGCGATCGCGCTGGCCGTCGACCTGGCCGAGGGCTCCGCCGAACCGGGCGAAGGTGCGGCCGGAACCGGTGTGGTCATCACCGGCTCCGTCGTGTCCGCCGGCGACGGTCGTTCGCTCGCCGGGCTGCGTCCGTCATGAGCGCCCCGACCGGGCAACCGGACGACGCAGCTGCGGACGCCCAGCCCACCGACCTGCAGCCACCGTCGACGCGGCCCTACGACCCGGAGCGTGGGCTTCGCGGGGTCATGTCGGCGACATCGATCCTGGAAGCAATCGTGGTGCTGCTGGCGATCCCCGTGGCCAAGAACACCGGATCGGGTACCAGTGCGCTCGGGGTCGTGGCCATCTGCATCCTGGCCGTGGCACTGATCGCGTTGTGTGCGTTCGTGAGCAAGCCGTGGTTCCTGCCGGCCGCCCTGGGTCTGCAGGCCCTGATGATCCTCGGCTGGTTGATCACGCCGTCGCTCGGCGTCATGGGGATCGTGTTCGGTCTGGTCTGGGCGTTGATCATCTGGTTCCGCAACGAGTTCCGCCGTCGGCTGGCGGCCGGTACGCTGCCGGAACCGACCTCTCCGGCCTGACAGCCCGACGAGCACCGGGGTCAGCAGCAGTGACCCGCAGAACAATGCAGCACAGCAACAACGCAGAACAACGCAGGACAACGCAGAACAACGAGGAGTACATCGACGTGTCCGAACGCACCCTGGTCCTGGTCAAGCCCGACGGCGTCGCCCGTGCGCTGGTCGGGGAGGTCATCTCCCGGATCGAGCGCAAGGGCCTGCGGCTGGTCGCCCTGGAACTTCGCGTCGTCACCATCGAGGTCGCCCAGGTGCACTACGCCGAGCACGAGGGCAAGGCGTTCTTCCCGTCGCTCATCGAGTTCATCACCTCGGGTCCGGTCGTGGCGATGGTCGTCGAGGGTGACCGCGCCATCCCTGCCTTCCGTCAGCTCGCCGGCGGTACGGACCCGGTGGAGAAGGCCACCCCGGGGACGATCCGCGGCGATTTCGGTCTGCAGACCCAGCTCAACCTGGTGCACGGCTCGGACTCATCGGAGTCGGCCGAGCGCGAGATCGGTCTCTGGTTCCCGAACCTGTGACCGCTGCAGCACCCGGTCACCGAGAGATCCCTGGTCCCGGTGAGGTCGAAGTCCGCCGGGTCGGACCAGGCGGTTCCATGGCTTCGGACAACGCTTTCGCCGTTGCGCTGCTGAGCCTGTGGCATCGGGTGGTGCAGGCCGGGGGATCGGTCGGTTTCGTGACACCGGTCGACCGCGCGGCCATCGGCGCGGTGGTGTCCGAGGTCATCGCTGCGCTCCGGGCCGGACGGGCCTACGGGTTCGCGTTGACCAGGAAGCGGGACGTAGTCGGTTTCGCGCTGATCACGCCCGGCGCCGGGTTCTGTTCCCATACCGGGGACATCGGCTTGCTGATGATCGACCCACCGAGTCAGGGAGCGGGACTGGGCGGCCGTCTGGTCCGTGCCTGTGTGGAGGCTGCCGCCGCCTCGCGGCTCGACCGAGTCCGGGTCGGGGTGCCGGAGGACGAGCGGCTGGAACGGTTCCTGAGCCGGTTCGGGTTCGTCGAGACCGGACGTTCACCAGGCTGGATCCGCGGTTCCGACGGCGCGGTGCGCGACGAAGTGCTGATGACGGCGCAGATCTAGCGCTGCTGGTCGGCGGAGCCGGTCCGCAGGAAGGCCCACGCGACGACGGCGATGCCCAACACCAGCGTGGTGATTCCGATGACCACCGGAACGGTGATGTCCAGACCCGTGGTCGCCAGCGCCATCGGCTTGGGATGTCCTGTGGCCGGGGTCACCGCCGGGCTGAGGTTGTCCGAGGTCGCGGCCGCGGCCGCGGGTGCGATCAGCAGCAGGGTGACCAGCGTCAACAGGGCAAGGGCGACCGCCGACGACATCCGCCTGGCCTGCCTCATACCGGTCCTGCTCCTCTGCTCGAATGGCGCTGCCCGCCCGGCCGAACCGGGCGCTGTGGTGGGTCTGTGTGATGTAGACGTTTGAAGACGGGCGGGGTGCCCGCCGGAGATACGTCCGATCGGGTGATTCTGATGTCCGAGTTTACCGCCGATCCACCAACTTGACGGGTTCTTGACGCACGGCACACCGGCGGGTCCCCATCCGGACGTGCCGGCTGTGGTGCGGGCTTGGTACCGTCCGCAACCGTGCAGCCGACGTCACCGGAGTTGATGATCAGCGCCTCGGGACTCAGGAAATCGTTCTCGTCCAAGGCGGGCCCGACGGTCGAGGCGGTCCGCGGAATCGACCTGCAGGTGCCCCCTGGTGAGGCGTTCGGATTTCTCGGACCGAACGGCGCGGGAAAGTCGTCGACCATGCGGATGATCGCCTGCGTGTCCCCGCGCACCTCGGGCGAGCTGGAAATCCTCGGGCTGGACCCGGCCAGGGACGGGGTGCGGATCAGAGCACGACTGGGCGTGGTGCCCCAGCAGGACAATCTCGACGAGGAGCTGTCGGTCCGGGAGAACCTGTTCATCTACGGCCGGTACTTCGGGATCCCTCGTCGCGCGTGTTGGGCGAAGGCCGACGAGTTGCTGGAGTTCGCCCAACTGCAGGACAAGGCGCGGGCGCCGGTCGACCAGCTGTCCGGTGGGATGAAAAGACGACTGACCATCGCCAGGTCGTTGATGAACGACCCGGAGATGCTGCTGTTGGACGAACCCACCACGGGCCTCGACCCGCAGGCCAGACACGTCCTGTGGGATCGCCTGTTCCGCCTCAAACAGCAAGGCGTCACGCTGATCCTGACCACCCACTACATGGACGAGGCCGAACAGCTGTGTGACCGACTGGTGGTGATGGATGCCGGTCAGATCGCCGCCGAGGGTTCGCCGGCCGAGTTGATCGCCGCGTACTCGACCAGGGAGGTGTTGGAGCTCCGGTTCGTCCCGGGCGCGCAGACCTCGGCCGAGCCGTTGGTCGCCGATCTGGCCGAGCGGATCGAGGCGCTGCCGGATCGGCTGTTGCTGTACGCGGCGGATGGCGAGGACACGTTGACCAGGGTGCTCGCCACCGGGCTCCGACCGGTCTCGACCCTGGTGCGGCGGTCGACCCTCGAGGACGTCTTCCTGCGCCTGACCGGTCGGAGTCTGGTCGACTGATGCGCGAACCTGACCACCTCCCCGCTGCGGCGGGGCGTCCGCGATCGCGGTGTGCCGCTGGTTGCGGTCCTGCGGAGCCCGTAGGGCGGCAGCTACCGGGCACGATTCTCGTCTGGCAGTACCTGATCCTGGTCTGGCGGCGATCCGCGTTGTCCACCGTCGTCGTCGGGGTGACGACGCCCCTGCTGTACCTGCTGGCCATGGGGTTCGGTCTCGGGACGCTCGTCAACGCCGGCCCGGGAGCGGCCCAATTGGGCGGTGTCACCTACGTCCAGTACATCGCTCCGGCGCTGGTCACGGCCGCCGCTCTGCAGACCGGGGTCTCGGAGGCCGCCTACCCCGTGTACTCGCGATTCAAGTGGACCAGGGTGTTCTGGGGTATCTCCGCCACGCCGGTCCTGCCGAGCCAGCTCGCCGCCGGCCAGTTGCTGTTCATCGCCACCCGACTTCTGCTGGGGTCAGGGCTGTATTACCTGGTCACCGTCGCGTTCGGCGTGGGCGGGGGAGTCACCGGGGTGCTGATGGTCCCGAGTGCCGTGCTCACCGGAGTGTCCTGCGCGGTGTGGGTGATGGTCCTTGCCGCGGTGATGAAGCGGGAGGGGACGGCGTTCAACATCGTGTTCCGGTTCGTCGTCATCCCGATGACGCTTTTCTCGGGATCGTTCTTCCCGATCAGCGAACTCCCACCGCCGATCCGGGTGCTGGCCTGGCTCTCCCCGCTGTGGCACGGTAACCAGTTGGCCAGAGCCGCGGCCTTCGACGACTGGCACTGGGCCGCCGACCTCGGGCACCTGGCGTTCCTTCTGGTGCTCACCGGCGTCGGGTGGCTCAGAGCCCGACGCTCCTTCACTGCGAGGCTGATCGTATGACGGAGCGGGCGATCGAGCCGGGGAGGCCCACGCTGCTGCTGCGGGTCGCACCGCTGCACCTGTATGCGGGCCGGGTTCACGTCATCCTGGAGCGCTCGATGCGCGCCTACCAGCGCACCTGGCTGGTGGTGCTCACCGGCTTCTTCGAACCGGTCTTCTATCTGTTCGCCATCGGTCGGGGGCTCGGCGCCCTGATCGGCCCCATCGACACGGCCGCCGGGCAGGTGTCGTACGCCGCCTACATCGCCCCGGCGCTGCTGGCCACCTCGGCGATGAACGGCGCGATCTTCGATTCCACCAACAACGTGTTCTTCCGGATGAAGTACGCCAAGTTGTACGACGGCATGCTGGCCACGTCGCTCGGTCCGGTGGACGTGGCCCTGGGCGAGATCGTCTGGTCCCTGCTGCGCGGCGGGCTGTATTCGGTGGCCTTCGTGCTGGTGATGCTCGTCCTCGGCCTGATCAGTTCGTGGTGGGCACTGCTCGCCGTGCCGGTGGCGCTCATCGTCGCTTTCGGTTTCGCCGCAGTGGGAATGGCGGTGACCTCGTACATGAAGAGCTTCCAGCAGATGGAGTGGATCAACACCGCGTTGCTCCCGATGTTCCTGTTCTCGACGACGTTCTATCCGCTCGGCGTCTACCCCCGCCCGATCCAGCTGCTGGTCGAGTGTCTGCCGCTCTACCACGCCATCGAAGTCATCCGCGGGCTGTGCCTGGGCCTGGTCGTGCCGGGTCTGTTCCTGCACCTGCTGTACTTCGTCGCGATGATCCTGGTCGGCGTGTCCGTCGCCTCGCGACGACTCGAAATACTCCTGCTGCGCTGACCGACGGGAGCGTGGACTCGCGGTGTGGGATACTCAAGGTGGTTCGGCGCTGGGATCCACCTGGCTCGAACCCGGTCAGTTCGCATTGTGCGCACCTGCGATCGAGGATTTTCGGCGAGTGAGACGCCGACGGATTCTTCCGCGGTACGCCGGCGAACGTAACGACTGGACCACTGCAGACTTCCCGTGGCGCTCGCGCCGCGGACACCATATTCACGAAGGTCCCTGTGCGGACGCGTCGGAAAACGCGCCCGGGGGCCTTGAGAGAGGAACCAACAAACTGTGTCACCGTCAACAACTCCTACCCCCAGCACCACGCTGGACCAGGCCCTGGCCGACCTGCCGGCCAAACTCCGGGTTCACGAGCTGGCCAAACGCGCGGGCCTGACCTCGAAGGAGATCATCGCCGCGCTGGCTTCGGCCGGCGTTCCGGTCTCCTCGGCGGCCTCATCGGTGTCCTCCGCCGACGCCGTCGTCGTGCTGACCGCACTGTTCCCGGCCGCTGCTGACGCCGCCGTCGACCCGGTCGTCGACCCGAGCCCGTCGCAGGTGACGGGCGAGGCGACCGCCCCGACGGGGCCCGAGACCGATCCCGGATTCTTCGCCGCGCCCCTGTTCCTGCCGCCCGCAGAGGCCAAACCGGCCCGTCGCAAGCGCGCACCCAAGGTCGTCGAAGCCCCGGAGCCGGTGCTCGACGAGACCGGCCGGGACGCTTCGGCCGGAGCGGACACCGCAGTCGACGCTGCATCCGATGGATCCGCGGCTCCCCTCACCGAGCAGGGCGATCCGACCCAGCAGACCGACCAGGACGGCAACGCCATGCGTTCCGGTCGTCGTCGTCGTGGCCGCTCCGGAGGACGAGGCCGCGCCGAGCAGTCCGATGGTCCGGCCGAGGAGACGGTCACGCCGCTCCCGGACGCACCGACGGCGGCACCTGAAATCGACCTGACCACCGAGGGCGTGGAGTCCGCGGACGGCACCGATCTCGCGGCGGGTACCGACCTCGCTGGCGGACCCGAGGACGAGGACGAGAGCGATCAGGCCCGTCGCCGTCGCCGTCGCGGGCGTCGTGGTCGTGGGCGCGCAGGTGACGAACGGCCGGACCAAGCCGATACCGATCAGCCGACCGCCGACAGCCGGACGGGGCAGCAGGATGCCGGCGACGGCGAGTCGACCGAGTCCGACGACGCCGAGGATCAGACCGACGAGCAGGCCGGTGACGACGAACAGGGCAGCGACGGCGCGACCCGTCGTCGACGTCGTCGCCGTCGGCGTACCGGATCGGCCGAGGGCAGCTCCGACGAGAACAATCGCGAGGACGACCCGGACAACACCGTCGTCCATGTGCGAGAACCACGCACCACCGCAGCGACCTCCCAGCCGTCCAGTTCGGCGTCCGAGGTGCAGGGCGTCCGCGGGTCCACCCGACTGGAAGCAAAGCGCCAGCGCAGGCGGGATTCGCGCGGTACCCGCAGCCGCCCGCAGATCCTGACCGAAGCGGAGTTCCTGGCCCGTCGGGAAGCGGTGGACCGCGTGATGGCCGTTCGTCAGCGTGGTGACCTGGCGCAGGTCGCTCTGCTGGAGGACGGCGTGCTGGTCGAGCACTTCGTGTCCAGGGCCGGCTCGGAGTCGTTGATGGGGAACATCTATCTCGGCCGCGTCCAGAACGTGCTGCCCTCCATGGAGGCCGCGTTCGTCGACATCGGCAAGGGCCGCAACGCCGTGCTCTATGCCGGCGAGGTCAACTGGGATGCCGCCGGTCTGGCCGGCAAAGCCCGCCGCATCGAGACCGCGCTGTCCGGCGGCGACACCGTGCTGGTGCAGGTGTCGAAGGATCCGGTCGGGCACAAGGGTGCCCGGCTGACGACGCAGATCTCCCTGCCCGGCCGGTTCCTGGTCTACGTGCCCGGCGGCGGGGCGACCGGTATCTCGCGCAAGCTGCCCGACACCGAACGCAAGCGCCTGAAGTCGATCCTGGACCGGATCGTGCCATCGGACGCCGGTGTCATCATCCGCACCGCGGCCGAGGGGGTTGACGAAGAGGAACTCGCTCGAGACGTCGAACGGCTCAAGACCCAGTGGGAGGAGATCTCGCGGCAGGCAGACAAGAAGTCGAACGCTCCGCTGCAGCTCTCCGCCGAGCCCGACACCCTGATCAAGGTCATCCGTGATCTGTTCAACTCCGACATCTCGCGGTTGGTGCTGGACGGTGACCGGGCCTACGAGCCGGTGGCTGCCTATATCGACGCGGTGGCCCCGGAACTGTCGGACCGAGTCTCGCGCTACGACGGGCCCAACGACGTCTTCGCGGCCTACCGGATCGACGAGCAGATCGCGAAAGCGCTGGAGCGCAAGGTCTATCTGCCGTCCGGCGGGTCCCTGGTGATCGACCGCACCGAGGCGATGACCGTGGTCGACGTGAACACCGGGAAGTACACCGGCTCCGGCGGCAACCTCGAGGAGACGGTCACCAAGAACAACCTGGAGGCGGCCGAGGAGGTCGTCCGGCAGCTGCGTCTGCGGGACATCGGCGGCATCATCGTCGTCGACTTCATCGACATGGTGCTCGAGTCCAACCGCGAGTTGGTGATGCGCCGCCTGACCGAGTGCCTCGGTCGGGATCGCACCAGGCACCAGGTGGCCGAGGTCACCTCGCTCGGCCTGATCCAGATGACCCGGAAGAAGATGGGCACCGGACTGGTCGAGGCCTTCTCCGAGCCGTGCCCGCACTGCCAGGGGCGCGGCATCATCCTGCACGACGTACCGATGGAAGATCGGTCCGGCAACCAGGACTCGGGTGATGACGACCGTCGTTCGGCCCGCGGCCGCCGCGGCAAGAACCGCGCCGACGCCGCACCGATCGAATCCATCGCGAAGATCGTGCCGGCCACTGTGCGCCCCCCGGACCCGCGTGGACCGAAGCCACCGACCCGGGGTGCGGAAGAGGATCACGGCGCCCAGCAGACCGATGTCCAGCGTGACCAGAACGACACCGGCGCTCCGGAGTTCGCCGCGTCCGTCCGGTTCGACACGGATCCGATCTTCGATCCGGTCGGCGCGGTGGAAACACCGACTGACGACGCGGCCTTCAATGCGCCGAAGTCGCGGGATGCCTCCGACGCGGTGTCGGCGGTGCTGGCTGCGCTCGACGCGCAACAAGCCGCGCGCTCGACGGACAACTCCACACAGCAGGGCCAGACGACGGCACCAACGGGTCGCCGGCGCGGCCGTCGTGCGGCCGGCCGGCCGGCCGGAGCCCCGACCGCCGTGTCCACGGAGGTGCTGTCGGTATCGGTGCCCGCCACCGACACGAACGCCGACGCCGACACGAACGCCGACACCGAGTTCAACGCCGACACCGATTTCGGCGTGACCCAGGTGGCAGCCGAGCCGGTGACTACCGATCTCGTTGCCGCACCGGCGGATCAGTCGCTGATGGCCGAGACCACCACTCCCGCATCGGTCGTCGATCCGGTCGGGGAAGCCGAGCCCGTGCGGCGGGGGCGGGCTCCCCGTCGCCGCGGCGCTCGAGCGGCCGGTGCGCCTGGGGTCGCGGCCGAGCCATCGGCCACCCCGCCGCAGGAGCTGACCGCACCGGCAACGGCCGCAGTGCCAGTACCAGGGGCGGCGGCGGTCCCGGTGACAGCTCCGGACGTCGTCGAATCGACCCGAAGTGCCGAGACGGAGAGCAACGGGTCGGTCGCGGTCGCGCCCGGGTCGGTCGACGATCCGGCCACCCCGAAGAAGGCCGCTCCGCGGCGACGGCGAGCCGCATCCCGGCCGGCTGGCCCGGCGTCAGCGCCCGCTCCGATCGTCGGTGGCTGAGCCGACAAGGGAGTCGGGAGGGCGGGTCAGGCCGACACGCGGAACAGCGAGTCCGCGACGGGTTTGGCCCGGTGGCCCTGTCGAAGGTAGAGTGGGGCGTCTGCCCGCTGCACAGCAGCGGGTTTTGTACTGCCCTGCACTGGACGGCCACCGCAGGGTCGGATCGGTCCGCCGGTTCGCAGGGCCAGCAGGTTGTCCGGAATGCACGTTGTCCGGAATGCGCGTTGTCCGGAATGCACGTTGTAGGGAAATGCAGGTTGTAGGGAAATGCACCTCGAGCAGACTCAGGGTGCTTCATGACTGATAGCAGCACACGAACAGTTGAGGAAGGCGCGTCCAAGATGTACGCGATCGTCAAGACCGGCGGCAAGCAATACAAGGTCGCCGAGGGCGACGTCATCGAGATCGAGAAGCTCGAAGGCGAGCCCGGCGCAGCCGTGACTTTCCCGGCTGTTCTGCTCGTTGACGGCGCCTCTATTTCTGCCACGGCTGCGGACCTGGCCGACGTCACCGTGTCCGGTGAAGTGGTTGCCCACTCCAAGGGCCCGAAGATCATCATCCACAAGTTCAAGAACAAGACGGGCTACCACAAGCGCCAGGGGCATCGTCAGCCGCTGACCCAGGTCCGCGTCACCGGCATCTCCGCCGGTTCCACCAAGTCCGCCGGCTGAGAGAGGTAGCACAGACATGGCACACAAAAAGGGAGCATCCAGCTCTCGTAACGGCCGCGACTCCAACGCCCAGTACCTGGGTGTCAAGCGATTCGGTGGCCAGGTCGTCAAGGCCGGAGAGATCCTGATCCGGCAGCGCGGCACCAAGTTCCACCCGGGCGACCTCGTCGGCCGTGGCAAGGACGACACCCTGTTCGCCCTCGCTGCCGGTTCGGTGGAGTTCGGCAGCAAGCGCGGTCGCAAGACCGTCAACATCGTCCCGGTCGCCGTCGAGGCTGTCGAGACAGTGGCCGTCAGCGCCTGATGATCGGTGCCGGTGTCGCCGGCGCCTGATCTTGGTGCGAACAAGCTCTTGCAGGGGCGGGTCCGGGCTTCCCGGGCCCGCCCTCTTGTCTCTCCGGAAGAATCAGTCACCTGGCTGCGTTTGATCAGTGGTGGGCCCTCCCGAGCACCTCGATGGGCTCACGCCGAACCGTGACGTACCGATCCGTTTCACCCCGACCCGTTACATCGCAGCATTTCTCGTTCTAGGAGCAGCCCATGGCGCGATTCGTCGACAGGGCCGTCCTGTACCTGCAGGCCGGCGACGGTGGCCACGGCTGCTCGTCTGTGCACAGGGAGAAATTCAAGCCCCTCGGCGGGCCGGACGGCGGTAACGGCGGTAACGGCGGCGACGTGACTCTGGTGGTCGACCCCAACGTGCATACGCTGCTCGACTTCCATTTCCACCCACATGCCAAGGCCGGCAACGGCCGGCCGGGCGCGGGTGACCACCGCGAAGGGGCCAACGGCGCGGGGCTGGAACTCAACGTTCCCGAAGGTACCGTCGTGCTCGACGGTGATGGGAAGGTACTCGCCGACCTGATCGGTGCTGGCACGCGCTACGTCGCGGCCAAGGGCGGCCGCGGTGGCCTCGGCAACGCGGCCCTCGCCTCCCGCGCACGCAAGGCTCCCGGTTTCGCTCTGCTGGGCGAGCCGGGTGATGCGGCCGACGTGACCCTCGAACTCAAGTCGATGGCCGACGTCGGATTGGTCGGCTTCCCGAGTGCGGGTAAGTCCTCGCTCGTCTCGGTGCTGTCTGCCGCCCGGCCAAAGATCGCCGACTACCCGTTCACCACGCTGGAGCCGAATCTCGGAGTGGTCACCGCGGGTGCGGAGATCTTCACCATCGCCGACGTCCCCGGCCTGATCCCCGGCGCCAGCCAGGGCAAGGGGCTCGGACTGGAGTTCCTCCGCCACATCGAGCGCTGCTCCGTCCTGGTGCACGTGGTCGACTGCGCCACCTTCGAGTCCGGTCGTGACCCCGTTTCCGATATCGAAGCGCTGGAGGCCGAGCTCGCCCAGTACACCCCGTCGTTGTCGGACGATCTGGACGAACGTCCCCGACTGGTGGTCCTGAACAAGATCGACGTGCCAGAGGCACGCGAACTCGCCGAGTTCGTCCAGGAGGATCTGGAAGCAGCCGGATACCGGGTGTTCCAGATCTCTACCGCGAGCCACGAGGGCCTGAACGCCTTGCGCTATGCGATGGCCGAAGTGGTGGCGGCCGACCGGGCGTCCAGACCGGTCAAGGTGGCCCAGCGGATGACGGTGCGTCCGGCTGCGTTCGACGAGGTGCAGTTCCAGGTGAGCATCGACCCCGAGGTCGAGGGTGGCTTCATCGTCAGCGGCGTGCGGCCCGAGCGGTGGATTCGGCAGACCGACTTCAACAACGACGAGGCCGTTGGGTATCTCGCCGACCGGCTGGCCCGGCTCGGCGTGGAGGACAAGCTCTCCAAGCTCGGCGCACAGCCTGGCGCTCCGGTGCAGATCGGCAACATCAGCTTCGACTGGGAGCCGACCACTCTGGCCGGCGTCAACATGGAGCCGATCGAGCGCGGTTTCGATTCACGCCTCGACCAGGTCGAAAGGGTCGGCGCCGCCGACCGGAAGGCCTTGCACCGTTTGCGCCGCGGCCTGGAGGTCGAGAACCCGGAACTGGTGGACACCGACATCGAGGTGCTGCGCGCGCGGCTCGCCCCCCGTGACGGCGGCCAGGCCGCGTGGGACGACGAGGGCTGGTCGAACATCTCCTGGGAGGGATCCACTGCAGCTGCTGCCGACGACTCCGACGCAGCTGCCGACGCCGAGTCCGAGTCAGTTGTCGAATCGCGGGAGCAAGAGCAGCAGCGATGACGGCGGCCAGCCACGAGTCCGGTGCGGCGCCCACGATGCTCACCCGAGCAGCCATCGGGGCGGCCCGGACCGTGGTGGTCAAGGTCGGTTCATCCTCGCTGACCACCGCCGCCGGCGGACTCGATCCAGCCCGGCTCGATTCCCTGGTCGATGCGCTCGCCGCTCGGGCCGCCACCGGCACCTCAGTGGTACTGGTGTCGTCCGGCGCGATCGCGGCCGGCCTGGCACCCCTCGGGCTCAAGCGCCGCCCGCGTGACCTGGCCACCCAGCAGGCCGCGGCCTCGGTCGGTCAGCAACTGCTGGCCCAGCGGTACGCCGGATCCTTTGCCCGGCACGACCTCCGGGTCGGACAGGTGCTGCTCACCACTGATGATGTGGTGCGGCGTGCGCACTACCGGAATGCGCAGCGGACGTTCGCCAAGTTGTTGTCCTTCGGAGTGGTGCCGGTGGTCAACGAGAACGACACCGTAGCGACCGCCGAGATCCGTTTCGGCGACAACGATCGGCTCGCTGCGCTGGTGGCTCACCTGGTCGGTGCAGATGCCCTGGTGCTGCTGTCGGACGTCGACGCGCTCTACACCGGCGACCCGCGTCTACCTTCGTCGGTCCGGGTCGATCAGGTCGACAGTGCTACCGACCTCGAGGGAATCGAGATCCATGGCACCTCCAGCGATGTCAGCACCGGCGGGATGACGTCCAAGCTCTCGGCGGCGATGATGGCCACCGGCGCGGGCATTCCGGTGCTGTTGGCTTCGGCGGCGGAGGCCGGCCCGGCTTTGGCCGGCGGCCCGACATCGACCGACTTCCCCTCGGTGGGAACAGCTTTCGCACCGGCGCTGCGCCGCACCGGCGCCCGACTCTTCTGGCTGCGCCACGCCGCGAGCAGCAGCGGTTCACTGCTGCTCGACGCGGGCGCCGTTTCCGCCGTCGTGGATCGGCGCAAGTCGTTGCTGCCCGCCGGAATCATCGGTGCGATGGGCGATTTCGAGTCCGGCGACGTGGTCGACCTGGTCGGCCCCGACGGCCTTGCGGTGGCCCGCGGATTCGTCGCGCACGACGCCGCAGATCTGCCCGGCATCATCGGCAAGTCGCTGGCCGACCTGCCTGCCGATCTGCGCCACGAAGTGGTGCATGCTGACGATCTGATTGCCGTCAGTGCCGTCGATGCCGTCAGGGGGCTGACATGAGCAGGACCGATGTGCCGCAGCGTTCCCGTTCGGTGTCGGCCACTCGCGAGCAGGTGCTCGAAGCCGCTCGTCGGGCCAAGAGGGCTGCCGCCGACCTGGCCCTGCTGTCCCGATCGCGCAAGGACGAGGCGCTGCGCGCGATGGCCGCCGCGCTGCGTTCCCGTGTTGCCGACGTGCTGAGCGCCAACCAGCGCGACGTCGGCGCGGCGGTGGCCGCCGGAACCCCGGAATCGCTGGTGGACCGGCTGCGGCTGAACGAATCCCGGGTCGAGGCAATGGCCCGCGGTCTGGAGGAGCTGATCGCCCTGCCGGATCCGATCGGTACCGTTATCCGGGGCACGGTGTTGGCCAACGGCGTGCAGATGTCGCAGGTGAGGGTCCCGTTGGGCGTGGTCGCGATCATCTACGAGGCACGGCCGAATGTCACCGTCGACGCGGCCGGCATCGCGCTCAAGTCCGGCAATGCCGCCCTGCTGCGCGGGAGTGCTTCGGCGCAGGACTCCAACGCCGTGCTCGTCGAGATCCTGTCCGAGGCCGCGGTGGCCCAGGGACTACCGCGTGATGCGGTACAACTCGTGCCGGGCACCGATCGCGACTCGGTGCAGTATCTGATGACCGCGCGCGGACTGGTGGACGTCATCATCCCGCGCGGCGGTGCGGGCCTGATCCAGGCCGTCGTCAACGGCTCGACCGTCCCCGTGATCGAGACCGGCGTCGGTAACTGCCATGTCTACGTCGACTCGTCCGCAGACGTCCAGATGGCGATCGACATCCTGATCAATTCCAAGGTGCGTCGACCGTCGGTCTGCAACGCGGCGGAGACGCTGCTGGTGCATTCGGACATCGCCTCGATCTTCCTGCCGCAGGCGCTCTCCGTGCTGGCTGAGCACGAGGTCGTCGTGCACGCAGATCCTGCGGTCCTGGAGATCGCCTCTGGCGCAGCGCATGTCGTGGCCGCCGTCGCGGCTGATTTCGACACCGAATACCTGTCGCTCGATATCGCCGCCGCAGTCGTCGACAGCCTGGACGAAGCGATCAACCACATCAACGCGCACGGCACCGGACACACCGAGGCCATCGTGACGAATGATCTGGCCGCAGCGGGCGTCTTCGCCGCCCGGATCGACGCGGCCGCGGTGATGGTCAACGCCTCGACCGCGTTCACCGATGGTGGCGAGTTCGGGTTCGGGGCCGAGATCGGTATCTCGACCCAGAAATTGCACGCCCGCGGACCGATGGGCCTGGCCGAATTGACCAGCACCAAGTACATCCTGACCGGCACCGGCCAGACCCGGGCGTCCTCATGACCTCCCGGACGGACGGCCGCCGGGCCGACGCGCGTCTGGTCGACGCCGGCCGGGGCGACGGCACCCCACGCCGGATCGGAGTGATGGGCGGCACTTTCGACCCGATCCACCACGGGCACCTGGTTGCCGCCTCGGAAGTAGCCGACAGATTCCACCTCGACGAGGTGCTGTTCGTGCCGACCGGACAGCCGTGGCAGAAGAGCGAAGTCAGTCCGGCGGAACATCGGTACCTGATGGCCGTGATCGCGACGGCGGCGAATCCGCGATTCTCGGTTTCGCGGGTGGACATCGACCGCGCGGGCCCGACCTACACCAAGGACACCCTCGCCGACCTGCGGCGGCGCGAGCCGGACGCCGAATGGTTCTTCATCACCGGCGCCGATGCGCTGTCCGCGATCATGGAATGGAAGGACGTCGACCAACTCTTCGGCCTGGCCCATTTCATCGGTGTCACCCGGCCGGGGTATGTCCTCGGGGATCTGACGCTGCCATCAGGCGCGGTGACCCTCGTCGAGGTTCCCGCGTTGGCCATCTCGTCCACGGACTGCCGTCGACGGGTGGCCGCGGGCGCGCCCGTCTGGTACCTGGTCCCGGACGGAGTGGTCCAGTACATCGGGAAGTTCGGGCTGTACCAGCGGGCGATCGACCCTGACGTGAACACCACGGCGGCCCTTCGGGCCGCATCCGTCGGCACAGCAGGTGTCGGCACAATTGAGGGAGAGCAGTGACAGCAACAGATTCCGCCATCGCAATGGCGAAGGTGGCAGCGCAGGCGGCCGCGGACAAGTTGGCCACCGACGTGCTGCTGGTCGACGTCTCCGATCGCCTGGCGATCACCGACATCTTCGTGATCGCGACCGGTGCCAATGACCGGCAGGTGTCGGCGATCGTCGACGAGGTCGAGGACAAGATGCGGCTGGCCGGCGTCAAACCCGTTCGGCGCGAAGGTGAACGGGACGGCCGATGGGTGCTGCTGGACTTCCTGGATGTCGTCGTCCACGTCCAGCACTCTGAGGAGCGCGTCTTCTACGCCTTGGATCGGTTGTGGAAGGACTGCCCGACCATCCCGTGGGTCGACGCCGACGCGCCTGCTGCGGCCGTGACGGCCGTGCAGGTGACCGATGCGGATTCCGTCCATACGGGTGACCATCCCAGTGATCTCGGTGATGACGAGAGCGCTGTCGATGGTGACGACGCCGCGGAAGCGAGCGATGGGCGTCCCGTCGAGTGACGCTGCACCACCTGATCCTGATGCGGCACGGCGAGACCGACTGGAACGCTCAAGCGCGGCTCCAGGGGCACCGGGACATCCCGCTGAACCCCACCGGTCTGCGCCAGGCCGCCGCGGCTGCACCGTCGGTGGCAGCCCTTGCGCCCGACCAGATCGTGTCCTCCGATCTCTCGCGGGCCCGCACCACGGCGGCGGCGGTGGCCGAGCTGACCCGACTGCCGGTCCGTATCGATCCGCGGTTGCGCGAGACGTCGATGGGACTGTGGGAGGGGCTCACGCGGGAGGATGTGGTGGCCCGTTGGCCGGGGGAGTGGGAGCGCTGGCGCACGACGTCCGCCCACAATTCGCCACCTGAGGGCGAGTCCCGCTGGCAGGTGGCCCGCCGAGCCGCCGAGGTGGTGGACGAGGTCGATGCCGGTGACGTCGAGCGTGCTCTGCTGGTCGCACACGGCGGCCTGATCGTCGGACTGACCGGTCTGCTGCTGGATCTTCCCGACGAGTCGTGGGGCACCCTGATCGGAATCGGTAACTGTCATTGGGTGACCCTGCACCGCTTCATGGGGACCTGGCGCCTGCATTCCTACAACGCCGGACTCGGTGGAGTGGTGCTCCCTGGCGGCGAGGAAGAACTCGCCGGGGCCTGATCGGTCCGTTCGGTGTGCAGGCGGATCAGACCTGGCAACACCAGTCGGGGGTGACGTTGCCAGGCCTGTGCCACACAGGAGCCTGACATCATCGTGGTGATACCGGTCTTCGGGCCTGCCGACGGCGGCGGAGATGGCCGGGGCAGCTGCCCCTTCCGGACTCGGGGGTGTGGACAACGGAGTCAGGCTGTCCCCATGCCCCGGGTCGTCCACAATCCGTGGAGCTGTGCTGCCCTGTTGGATCCGTCGTCCGTAGCGTCCCGGCTGTGCGTAATCGACCCGACTCCCGGCCCCGCTTGGCCGGACTCGACGGTGGGGCCCCCGCAGCGCTCGGGCGGTCCACCCCTGAAGGCTTCGCGGATCGCCGTTTCACTGACGAACCCGCAGACCGGCCGCTGACCGGCGGAGATGACGACGTGGCGGTCGGAGGCTGGATCCCCCAGGTGGACGATCCTCGTCCGGTCGACGGCGATCATAGACATCGACATGCCGAGAGCCCCTTACCCGCCGCCCGGTCCGGGCATGGGCGCAGGCCCGGATTTCGTCCGTGGGGCCGGCTCGCCAAGCGGTGGGTGCCCGAATCGCTCCGCGCGAGTCGCCTCGATCCGGGTAAGCGTGGCGCCCTGCTCCTGACGCTCGTCGCGGCCATGGCCGCGCTGGTCGCGGCGGTCGGAGTGTGGTGGGATCGACCGGAACCCAGGCCTGTGCAGGCTGTTTCGCTGGCCCAGCTGTCCGGTGCTGCGGTTTCCGGTGCTGCGGTGTCCGGGTCCGGGCTGACGGTTACCGCCGCCGACAAGATCGCTGGGTCGACGACCACGTCATCGGGGACCCTGAGGGGTCTAAGAGCTCTGCAGAGCGCACCGTCGCGACCTGTGGGCGGTCAGCCGGTCACCTCGAACCAGGCGCCGCCCGGGAGTTCGGTCAGCCAGTCGATCATCGTCGTGTCGGTCACCGGTGCGGTGCGCAAGCCAGGGCTGGTCCGACTGCCCGGCGGCGCCCGGGTGGCGGACGCGATCGAGAAAGCCGGCGGTACCACGGCCCAGGCGAACCTGACGGGCTTGAACCTGGCTCAGAAGCTGTCCGACGGTGCTTCGGTCGTGGTGGCCGCCGGCCCGAGCCCGGATACCGGGGCGGGTTCTGCGGTGTCCGGCGGCGATGCCAGCACCTCTGATGGGCTGTCCGGCTCCGGCTCCGGGACCGCCTCCGCCTCCGGCTCCGGGACCGGGGCGCGGGCCGGCAAGGTCGATCTGAACACCGCCGACGTCGCGGCGTTGGATGCCCTACCGGGCGTTGGCCCGGTCACCGCGGCGAGCATCGTCAGCTGGCGGGAGAAGAACGGCCGCTTCAGCTCGGTGGAGCAGCTGCAGGAGATTCCGGGTATCGGTCCGGCGAAGTACGCGTCGTTGTCGCCTTTGGTCACCGTGTGAAGAAATCAGGGAGCCGGGAACGACCGGGACCAGCCGGGGATCGATCGGATGGCTGAGGGCTGGACCGAGGAGGAGTCACCGCCGCCCCTGGACCTTCGACTGGTTCCGATGGCCGTCGCGGTCTGGGGTGGGGCCCTGGTCGGCCTTTCGTTCGGAGCTTGGCCGGGCGATCACCTGCTGTGGTGGGCACCACCGTTGGTGGTGTTGCCTGCACTGATCGTGGCGACTCCCACCAACTGGCGGTTCGGCGCCTTGACCGGGTACGCAGGCTTTGTCGCCGCCCTGGCGATCTCGCTGCTGTACTGGCAATCCGCGCAGCGAAACCCGTTGACCCGGGCTGCGGCGACCGGTTCCTGGGCGACGGTTGCGCTCACGGTCACCGCGGCGCCGAAGGAACTGGCCAGTCCGTTCCCGGTGACCGGTATGAGCGGACCCAAGGCCGGCGCGATCACGCCGGCCACGGGCGCAGCGACCGGCGGCCACCGCTCCAGTGGCGCTGCCGTGCCCGCTCCCACTGCGGCCGGGAAGCAGTGGCTGGTCACCGGCCGCGCGGATCTGGCCGTGATCGCCGGTCGGGAGTTCGAGCCGGCCATGACTGTCACGGTGATGGCCAGCGGCGTCGATTGGTCCGCCCTGGTGCCGGGGTCCAGGGTCAGCCTCGGCGGCCTGTTGACGCCCGATACGTACTCCGTGCTGCCGGGCGTGACGATCAAAGCCAGGTCCGGTCCCATCCTTGTGCGGACAGCGCCGTGGTGGCAACGGACAGCCGATTCGATCCGACGTCAGCTCAGCGCCAACGCGGCTCAGCTCTCCGGCGATGCCGCCGGACTGCTGCCGGGGTTGGTCGTCGGCAACACCGACGCCATCACCCCCGCGCTCCAAGCCGACGCGAAGGTCACCGGCCTGACCCACCTCCTCGCCGTCTCAGGCTCGCATTTCGCACTCCTCTGCGGGTTGGCGGTGCTGCTGTTGCGAGCCGCCGGCCCTCGCTGGGCCGCGGCCGGCGGGGCGATGGTGCTGGTCGGATTGGTGGTGCTGGTGGGGCCGGGGGCATCGGTGCTGCGGGCCGCCGTGATGGGGTCGATCGGTTTGCTGGCCATGTCCACCGGGCGGAATCGAAGTGCGTTGCCGGCCTTGGCCGCCGCCACCGTCTGCCTGCTGCTGTACGACCCGACGCTCAGCCGGTCGGTGGGGTTTGCGCTGTCCGTGCTCGCCACCGGGGGACTGATCCTGTTGGCTCCGCTCTGGTCGAAAGCCTTGCAGCGTCGACGTGTCCCTGCGGGATGGGCCGACCTGCTCGCCGTCCCGGCGGCGGCCTTCGTGACGACGATGCCGGTGATCACTGCGCTAAGTGGTGCGATCTCGCTGGCGTCCGTACCGGCGAACCTGCTCGCCGCAGTTGTTGTCGGTCCCGCATTGATCATCGGCGTGGGTAGTGCGCTGGCCGGGCCGTGGTGGCCACCGGCCGCGCACGCGATGGCCAGAGCAGACCAGCCGCTGCTGAACTGGATTGCGCTGGTGGCGCACCGCCTCGCCAGATGGAATTCGGCATCGTTGCCCTGGCCCGCGACCGCGCCCGGGGTGCTGGCGCTGGCTGGTCTGCTGGTCGGTGGTCTGCTCGCACTGCGGCAGCGGAAGCTGCGAGCCCTGCTGCTGGCGGTCATCGTCGGAGCGGGCGTGATCCTGGTACCGGCCCAGGTGATCTCCGTCGGATGGCCCCCGCCCGGCTGGCTGCTGACGGCCTGCGAGGTCGGCCAGGGCGACGGCATGGTGCTGTCCACCGGCGAGCCGGGCATCGGGGTGGTCGTGGACGCGGGACCGGACCCTGCGCTGATCGACGCCTGCCTGGACCGCCTGCAGATCGCGACCATACCGTTGGTCGTGTTGACGCACCTGCACGCCGACCACGTCGACGGATTGTCCGGGGTGCTCCAAGGCCGCAGTGTGGGTGCGATCGGTGTCGGGCCGGACAGGGACGGGGTGGCGGCCTGGCGGACGGTGAACGAATTGGCGGCCGCGCGGGGCGTCCCGGTGGTGGGTCTACCGCGCGGAACCCGTTGGGGCAGCGGCGGCTTGACGATCGAGGTGCTCGGCCCCGACGGTCCGTTCCGCGGTACCGACTCAGACGAGAACAACGATTCCGTCGTCCTGATGGCCGGGATCCAGGGTGTTCGGATCCTGATGACCGGCGACGTCCAGAACGAGGCTCAGCAGCAGCTGCTGAACAACCGGGTCGACCTGCGGGCCGATGTGTTCGAGCAGCCACACCACGGCTCGGCCAAGGTCCTGCCGGCGTTCGTCTCCGCGGTCCATCCCACGGTGTCGGTGATCGGCGTCGGTCGAGACAACGACTACGGCCAGCCGAGCCCGAAGGCTTTGGCGCAACTCACCGCACTCGGAAGCATTGTGCTCCGCACCGATCTGGACGGCGACGCGACCGTGTGCGTGACCGACGGGCGACTGTCCGCCGTGACCAGGGGCGTCAGCCTGCCGGCCGGCTCGTCGAAGGGAGCGGGCACTTCGGATGGTTCCTGAGCGGATGCGGACGGCTCATTCCGGGAACGACTTCAGCTCGGCCTGTAGTGCGGACAACTCGGCGCCCAGTGCATCGGCCCGGGCTTGGGTGCTGCGTCGATGATCGTCCAGCAGCGACTGGACAAGGGTGGTCAGCTTCGGCTCGCCGAGGGACTGGACGATGTCCCAGACGCGGGTCGGTGGGATCGACGTGGGCCGTACAGCGATCTTCGCACCGATCCGGGCCTCGATCCGCCAGGATGCGGACTCGTCGCCTGTGGTGCTGATGGTGATGCTGACCGGGGCCCGCTTCCCGCGGCCGGCGGCGGGCGCCTTGTGGGCCGGACGGGAAACAGTGGAAGCGCGCGGGGAACCGGAGAGCGCTGAGACCGGTTGCGCGGCGGAAGGTTCTGCCCCTGGGCGTTGGGGCGCAGGGCGCAGTGGCGCAGCGGGTTGTGCCACGGTGGCTTGTGCGACCGAGGATCGCGCAGCGCTGGGCTGCGCGGCCAGTGGGGCCCCGGCGGGTGTGGACCCGGCTGATGGGATCCGAGCCGGTTGGGTCCGAGCCGGCGCCGGATCAGCCCGCTTGCGCAGCGGAGCGCCGATCAGATCGTTCGGGGCGAAAGGAAGCACGTCCTTGGCGCCCCCGACGGGTACCTCGACGAAGATGAACTCATCACCGTCGACGGCGGGCTCACCGATCCGGCGTACCCGCCCGGTCACCCCGTCCGGGAACTGTCCGGAGGGTGCGATGCCGACCCGCACCAACTTTCCCTGACCGAGCGCCGTACGCAGCACATCGACATCTGGCGGGGTAGGGCGGGGCGGCCGGCGCGGTGGCATGGGAATCCTTCGAGTAGGAAAGAAGTACAGCGCCGATCCTGCCAGCAACCACCGACACCGCCGCCGGATGGCGCGCGGTCTTCGCGGTCGAAGTCAGTCCAGTTGCGCGGCTGCAGCGCGGGCTGCGGCCGGCAAAGCATCAGCGATCCGGCTGACGGCGCGGTCGTCGTGCGCGGCCGAGACGAACCAGGCTTCGTACGCCGACGGCGGCAGGTAGACGCCGGCATCGAGCATGGAATGGAAGAAGGCGGCGAAGGCGGTCGTGTTCTGCAACCTGGCCTGGTCGTAGTTCTGCACCTGGTCGGCGGCGAAGAAGATCGAGAACAGGTTCCCGGCGCGCTGCAGCCGGTGCGGAACCCCCGCTTCGGCCAGCGCGGTGGAAGCCAGATCACCGACGGTCATGGCGGTTTCGTCGAGGTGCCGGTAGACGGCGGCATCGCAGCCCTGCAGATTGGCCAGTCCGGCCGCGGTCGCGATCGGATTGCCGGACAGCGTGCCCGCCTGGTAGACCGGCCCGAGTGGGGCCAGCAGGCTCATGATGTCGGCCCGCCCACCGAACGCCCCCACCGGTAGTCCTCCGCCGATCACTTTTCCAAATGTCATCAGATCGGGCGCCCAGCCCTCGATCTCGCCGTCGAGTCCGTACATTCCGGAGCGGCTGAGCCGGAACCCGGTCATCACCTCGTCGGAGATCAGCAGGGCGCCGTCGGCGTGGGCGATCTCCGCGAGGGCGGCATTGAACCCGGGCAATGGCGGGACGACGCCCATATTCGCCGCTGAGGCCTCGGTGATCACGGCGGCGATCCGCCCCGGCTCGGCCGCGAATGCGGCTCGGACCGCTTCGATGTCGTTGTAGGGCAGCACGATCACCTCGGCCGTGGTGGAAGCCGTCACCCCCGCGGAGTCAGGCAGGGCGAAGGTGGCCACCCCGGAGCCGGCCGAGGCCAGCAACGCATCGACATGCCCGTGGTAGCAACCGGCGAACTTCACGATCTTCGGGCGCCCGGTGAATCCGCGCGCCAGTCGGATCGCGGACATGGTCGCCTCGGTTCCGGAGGAGACGAGGCGAACCTGTTCGACGGGGCCGACTCTGGCCACGATCTCCTCGCACAGTGCGACCTCGCCGACACCGGGTGTCCCGAACGACAGCCCGCGATCGACCGCCGACCGGACGGCCGCGATCACGTCGGGGTGCGAGTGGCCGAGGATCATCGGACCCCACGATCCGACCAGGTCGACGTACTCCTTGCCGTCCGCGTCGGTGATGTGGGGACCACGCCCGCTGACCATGAAACGCGGTGTGCCGCCCACGGAACGGAACGCCCTGACCGGCGAGTTCACCCCTCCGGGGGTGACCCGGGACGCGCGGGCGAAGAGCGCCGCACTGGCCGGTGCTTCGGTGATGTCGAAATGGTCGTTCATGAATTTCCTCTGGCTCAGATTCCGGCGTTCAGTTGCTGGGCGACCTCGGTCGCCCAGTAGGTCAGGATGATCGATGCGCCGGCCCGCTGGATCGACGTCAGCGTCTCCCGAATCGCCCGGTCGCGGTCGATCCAGCCGTGCGCCGCCGCCGCCTCGATCATCGCGTATTCACCCGAGACCTGGTACGCCGCAACCGGAACGTCGACCGACGCCGCCACGTCGGACAGGACGTCGAGATAACTCATCGCCGGTTTGACCATGACCAGATCGGCCCCTTCGGCGATATCGAGGGCGACTTCCCTGGCCGACTCCCGGCGGTTGGCCGGGTCCTGCTGATAGGTGCGCCGATCGCCGATCAGGGCCGAGTCGACGGCCTCGCGGAACGGACCGTAGAACGCCGACGCGTATTTGGCGGCATAGGCGAAGATTCCGGTGTCGATGTCGCCGACCGAGTCCAGGGCCTGCCGGATCACCCCGACCTGCCCATCCATCATCCCCGACGTCCCGAGCAGGTCGGCCCCGGCGGCCGCCTGCGCCAACGCCATGTCCGCATACCGCTCGAGGGTCGCGTCGTTGTCCACCGCGCCGTGCTCGTCGAGAACACCGCAATGGCCGTGGTCGGTGAATTCGTCGAGGCACAGATCGGCCATCAGAACGGTGGCATCGCCGACCTCCGCCTTGAGGTCGGCCAGCGCGAGGTTCAGAATCCCGCCGGGATCGGTGGCCGCCGAGCCGACGGCGTCCCGGTGCGTCGGAATGCCGAAGACCATCAGTCCGCCCACCCCGGCAGCGGCGGCCTCCGCGGCGGCGGCCTTGAGCGAATCCCGGGTGTGCTGCAGAACACCCGGCATGGACCCGAGAGGTGACGGCTCGGACAGCGATTCCTTCACGAACAGGGGCAGCACGAGATCCGCCGGGTGCAGACGGGTTTCGGCCACCAGCCGGCGCAGGGCCGGCGTTCGCCGCAGTCTGCGCGGCCGACCGGAGGGATACGGCGCGTTGCTCTGGTGGCTCGACATCTTCACTGCTTTCTGTGACATCTCACTGCTTTCTGTGACATCTCACTGCCTCTGGTGACATCTCACTGCCGGTTGCGGGAGTGTTGGGCGGCGAACTGGACGAGGCCGCCGATCAGGGCGGCGTCGGTCGGCGCCGAGGCGGTGAAGGAAATGTGCAGCCCGACCGCCGCCGCGGCACTGGCCGTGGACGAACCGATGGCACCCAGCGCCGTGGTCCGGGCGATCGATGTCCTGGCCAGCGCCTGGGCCGTGCTGGGCGAGGTCAACAACACCGCTTCGTAGGCTCCGGCGGCCAGATACGCGGTGACGCTGCCGGCCAGTGGCCTCGGCACCGTGCGGTAAGCCGTCACGGTCTGGACCCAGAACCCCTTGTCGCGCAAACTCTGCGCCAATACCGGCCCCGCGATCTCCGACTGGGGCAGCAGAACCGACTCACCCGGGTGGGCCGCCGGCCAGATACCTGCCAGCGCCGCGGCGGATCCGCCGTGATCCGGGGTGAGATCGACGGGCATCGCGGCATCCCGAAGGGCCACGGCTGTGGCAGGTCCGACGGCGGCCACGCGAGTATCCGCCGGCACCGCGGGGGAGAGCGAGAGATGGCGGGCCCGGTCGACGACCGCAGACACGGCATTGACGGAGGTGAAACCGACCCAGCTGAACTCTCCCTCGGCCAGCGACATCACTGCGGCGTCGAGCGAGCCGAGATCATCCGGCGGCGTGATCGCGATCATCGGGACGGCCTGCGCGACCGCACCTTCCCTGGCCAGCAGGGAGACCAGCGAGCCGGCGCGTCCCTGCGGACGGGGCACCAGCACCCGCCAACCGTCGAGGGCGCTCATGGCGAGCCGAGCAGGGTGGCCGCGCCGTCCGCGATCAACCGCGCGGCGAGTTCGGACCCGACCTGAGCCGCCTCCGTGGCAGGGCCGGAGTGGGAACCGCGGATCTCGCGGCTGCCGTCGACGGCGATGACCGCGCCGACCAGGGTGACCTGGTCACCGTCGACCGTGGCGTAGGCGCCGACGGGCGCCGTGCAGCCCGCCTCGAGAGTGGCCAACAGACTGCGTTCGGCTGTGACCGCGCTCCTGGTCGCCGGATCGTCGAGGGCCCGGAGCGCGGCGGCGTACCAGGAGCTCTCGGAGTCGGTGGCCCGGGTTTCGACGCCGAGAGCACCCTGGGCCGGCGCCGGAAGCATGAGGTCCGCACCCAGCCGCTGGGTCATCGCCTCGCTCCGGTCGAGCCGGGCGAGTCCGGCAGCGGCCAGAACGACGGCGTCCAGCGAACCACCGCTGACCAGCGCGAGCCGGGTGTCGACGTTTCCGCGGATGGCCTTGACGACGAGGTCGGGACGGTGCCGCAGTAATTGCGCGGCGCGCCGCGGCGAGCCGGTCCCGACGATGCTCCCGCGGGGCAGCGTGTCCAGGGTCAGGCCGTCCCGGGCGCAGAGGGCATCTGCGAAGTCCTCCCGGCTGGGTGTGGCGGCCAGAGCAATACCGGGAGCCGGCGCAGTGGGCAGGTCCTTGAGCGAGTGCACGATGACATCGACGGCGCCGGCCAGCAAACGCGATCTGACCTCGATGACGAACACTCCGGTACCCCCGATGGACGCCAGCGGGCCCTGGTTGACATCACCCTGGGTGCGGATCCGGACCAGTTCGGCGGTCCCACCCGCGGCGAGCGCCAGCTGGTCGGCCACCCTTCCGGATTGCGCGAGAGCCAAAGCGCTGCCGCGGGTTCCGACCCGGAGGGTGTCGCTCACCCGACACCTGGAATCCCGGAGGCGATCAGCAGCGCCGGATCGACATCGAGCTGCTGCCAGTCGGCCGCCGAGTCCTGGCCCGCGGTGGTGGGCTTGGGGCCCCGGCCGTTGACACAGCAGCCGACGGCACAGAAATCCGGGCGGGTCAGGAGCCCGGTCGGCGACTGTCGTTCCGTCGGCGCGAGACCCGGCTCCAGGCGGTCCATCAGCAGATCGACCAGGGCGGAGACGAAGCGCGCATCGGTGCCCGGGGTTGCGACGCGACGGAACCACAGGCCGGCGCCGGCTGCGGTCTCCAATGCCTCGTTGTCCAGATCCCACACCACCTCCACGTGGTCGGACACGAAGCCGACCGGAACGACCACCACGCCGCGTCGACCAGCGGCCGGGAGCGATGTGATGACGTCGTTGATGTCGGGTTCGAGCCACGGCATGGTGGGCGGTCCGGAGCGCGATTGATAGGCCAGTTGCCAGGAGATGGGACGTCCGAACCACTTCTCGAGATCGGCGATGACCGCCCTGCAGACCGCGAGATGCTGATCGACGTAGGCCCCGTTGGCGGTGTGGTCGCCGCGCACGGCCGAGCCGGCGGTGGCCGCCATGGTGCTGGGGATCGAGTGGGTGGTGAAGATGACCTCGACCGCGTCCAGCTCGATTCCGGCCGTCAGTGCGTCCTCGACGGCGGATCTGGTGCCGTCGACGAACGGCTGCACGAATCCGGCCTCGTCGAAGTACGGGTGCACCTTGTCGATCCGCACCGTGCCGATCAGGCCGGTCGACTGCAGAGCGAGGCCAAAATCCTCCCGGTACTGCCGGCAGGACGAGTATGACGAGTAGGCCGACGTGGCCAGGCCCAACAGGCGAACCTGACCGGCCGTGGCCGCATCACTGATCACATCCGCCAGGAAGGGTGCCCAGTTGCGGTTCCCCCACAGCACCGGCAGGTCCACTCCCCGGGCGTGCAGTTCGTCCTGCAGCGCCGCGCGCAGGTTGCGATTCTGCTGGTTGATGGGGGAGATGCCGTCGAGCGCCAAGTAGTGGTGCGAGACCTCGACCAACCGCTCGTCGGGGATGCCGCGACCCCTGGTGACGTTGCGCAGGAACGGCATCACGTCGTCCGGGCCCTCCGGACCGCCGAATCCGGCCAGCAGGACCGCGTCGTACTCCAGCGTGGCCGGATCGGTGCCGCCCGCCGTCCCCGGCTCGGCGTCGGCAGCCGCCGAAGTGGTCATCGCAGCACCTCGACGACACCCGCTTCGTCGACCCTGCGCCCCGAGAAGAACGGAACCTCTTCTCGGACATGCATTCTGGCGCCCGACGCGCGCAGGTGACGCATCAGGTCCACGGTGTCGTGCAGCTCGTCGGCCTCGAGCGCGAGGAGCCACTCGTAGTCGCCCAGGGCGAACGCCGCCACGGTGTTCGACAGCACCTGGTTGTACTCGCGGCCCATCATGCCGTGCTCGACGAGCATGCCGCGTCGTTCCTGTTCCGGCAGCAGGTACCACTCGTACGAACGGACGAACGGGTAGACCGTGGCCCAATTCTTCGGGGCGGCTCCGGTCAGGAACGCGGGCACGTGCCCTTTGTTGAACTCCGCCGGCCGGTGCAACCCCATCGCCGACCACGACGGCCGCAGGCTCCGGCCGACGCAGGTACGGCGTAGGGCTCTGGCGGCTTCCTGCAACTCGTCAGCGCTGGACGCGTGCCACCAGACCATCAGGTCGGCGTCGGCCCGCAGGGCCGACACGTCGTAGAAACCGCGGATCAGCACGTCCTTCTGGGTCAGGGCGACCACCAGATCGGTCAGCTCCGCGGTGGCCTTGTCGTCGGGGGCGTCCAGTTCACCGGCCCGCTGGTACACCGAGAACGCGGTGTACCGGATATCGGCGTTGATCTGCCGAGCACTGGGGCCGGATCTCGTCGGCAGCTCGGCTCCGCCTGCGGTGGCCGGGCCTGCGGGGGTGACGGCGTCGTCGTTGCTCATGTCCTCCATACTCCCTCAGCCGCGTCCGGACTTCCGCCCCTGGTGGTGTGTCGTACCTGACGTCCGCACGCGGGTTGACCTGTTCAGTCGGCGGCGATCCCGGCAGCCCGGCCGGCGGAGATCGCGGTTGCCACCGACCTCGCATCGGCTACGACCGCGGCCAGGCCGGTGCCAGCGATCATCGAGCCGGTGACATGCAACCCGGAGCGCGTGCCGGCCTGGGTCCGCAGGTCCTGCATCGCCGCCCGGTGGCCGGGCTGGGGCCGGGGGAGAGCAGAGGTCCACCTGATGACGTCCGAGTCGATCAACGACGAGCGGGTCAGCCTGACGCCGGTGAGAACCGAGGCATCCGCCAACGCCAGATCGGCGAGTTCCCCGCAGTCGAGTTCTGTGCCGTCGAGTTCTGCGCCGTCGAGTTCTGCGCCCTGGGACGGAATGTCGTCACCGCGACCGTAGGAGAGCCGGAGTACATGGCGGGACGGACCCGCCTGCTCGGCGAGCCAGGCCCACTTGGCGGTCGCGTGGGTGAGTGCCTTGGCGGTGACACCCGTGGCGTGCCGCGAGACGAGCACGCCGGTACCCCGCGGGTGCGAGTTGAGACCGTCGTGATCGACCACGAGCGTCACCAGGTGCACATCACTGGTAGCCGTCTCCGGTACCTGGATGTGTGCGGTGCCGAGCAGGCCAACCGCATCCGGACCCGGCACGGCCAGGACTACGTGGGTCGCCGGCCTGATGTCCTCGGACGTGTGGACCAGCCACAAGTCGCCGTCCTGCTGCACGTCCGCCCGCCCGATGGCGGTGACGCGCACGCCGGTCGAAACGGTTCCGCCGTAGGAGACGATCGCCCTCTCCAGGGACTCGACCAGCGTGAACAAGCCACCAGCGAGCCCGCCGACTGCGGAGCCGGGCCGAGCACCGCCGCCGCGCAGCCGGGTCACCGCGCCGGCCAGTGACCCGGTCTCCTGCAGTACGGCCCGAAGCCGGGGCGCCACGGTGTCCACGTCCAGCTCGTCGGGGTCGGTGGAATAGACACCCCCCGCGACCGGTTCCACCAGCCGATCCACGACGCGGCGTCCCATCCGTGTTCCGACCAGCGCCCCGAGACTGCCGGCGGATCCGTCTCCGGAGCCGATGCGAGCCGGTAGCAGCAGGTCGAGCCCGGCCCTGGCCGCCCCGGGGAGTCCCAGAACGCGTCGGACGTCGGCAGCCAGTGGCCGCGACGGGATGCCGAGGAGGGCCGCCTTCGGTAGTGGCGCGGTGCCCGTGCGGTGGCGAACCCAGGCGCCCAACGGGTTCGGTGACACGATGCGGGACTGCAGACCCAGATCGACGATCAGGTCGGCCACCGCCGAGGTCGCGGTCGCGTACGACTCCGCGCCGGCATCGAGATCAAGTCCGCCGACCCGGTGGCGCGCGATGCATCCGCCGAGGGTCGGGCGGGACTCGATGACGTCCGGCCGGAGGCCCGCGACGGCTAGTTCCCAGGCCGTCACCAGCCCGGCGATACCGCCGCCCACCACGACGATGCCGGGTGCCGGGCCGGGCCGATCGCTCACGGTTGGTCGTGGAGGAAGGCCACCAGCCTGGTGAGCACGTCCGGATCGGTATCCGGCGGCACGCCGTGGCCGAGGTTCACCACGTGTCCGGGCGCCGAGGCGCCGGCCCGCAGACACTCGAGAGCGGCGGCATGCAACGGGCCCTCTCCGGCGAACAGCAAGGCGGGGTCGATGTTTCCCTGCAGCGGCGTACGGCCGCCGAGTCGCTGGTTGGCGACATCGAGCGGCACCCGGTGGTCCACGCCCATCACGTCGGCGCCGGTGTCCCGCATGGCGGCGAGCAGTTCGCCGGTGTTGACGCCGAAATGCACTCTGGACACCGGAAGATCGGCCACGGCCGAGAGCACGGACGCCGAATGTTCGGCCACAAAACGCTCGTAGTCGGCGAGCGAGAGGCCACCGGCCCACGAGTCGAACAATTGCACCGCGGACGCCCCGGCGAGGACCTGGGCGCGGAGGAAGGACCCGGTGATGCCGGTGACCCATTCGGCCAGCGCACGCCAGGTCTGTGGTTCGGCGTGCATCAGGGCCTTGGTGCGCAGGTGCTCCCGACTCGGGCCACCTTCGACCAGGTACGACGCCAGGGTGAACGGCGCGCCGGCGAAACCGATGAGTGGGGTGGTGCCGAGTTCTTGGACGCAGTTGGCCGCGGCCTGTGCGATCGGCGCCAGCGCAGCCGGATCGAGCTGCGGCAAGGCCGCGACATCGGCGGCGGTCCGGATCGGCGAATCGACGACGGGGCCGACCCCGGGGACGATCTCGACGCCGATGCCGGCAAGTTTCAACGGTACGACGATGTCGCTGAACAGAATGGCCGCGTCCACCTTGTGCCGACGCACGGGCTGCAGGGTGATTTCGGCGGCCAGATCCGGTGTCAGACACGACTCCAACATCCCGATGCCGGCCCGCGCCGATCGGTACTCCGGGAGGGAGCGTCCGGCCTGCCGCATGAACCAGACGGGATGCCCCTCGGTGGGCAGCCCGCGGTACGCGGTGACCAGTGGTGCCGATGTGGTGCGGCCGTCCCGGAGGGGGTGGTTCGCCGGCAGCTTGGATGTGGCGTCGACCGTCGGGTCGGGGCCCAGTGCTTGCGTCGTCATGATGAGGCCATCGTCCCACCGACCCGAGCGGGCCCCGTAGCCCGGCGTCGACGAGTTAGGCCACCCTTGGTGGCGCACCTCTCGTACTGACAAGTTTGAACGCCCGGCGAGCGCTAACCTCGCACGTCACGCTTGGGTTCACGGCCCGTCGCCCGGTCGGGACCACGTGTCCGGACTGAGCATCGCCTATCCCCGTTCTGCCTGGTCAGGCCGGTAGTATTGAGTAATGCTCATGGTTCTCGGCGCCAGCCATCACGACCTGGAGCTCACCCAACTGGAGCGCCTGTCGGCCTGTGCCGATTCCCTCAACGAGTCCCTGCACGACCTGGCTGCGGCCGACGATGCCGCGGTGCACGGCTCTGTGGTGTTGGCCACCTGCAACCGGATCGAGATCTACGTCGATGCGGAGCGGTTCCATGACGCGATCGACGCCGTGTCCGAGCGGATCGGTGCGGCCGCCGGCATTCCCGCTGCCGATGCTGCTGCTCTGCTGAAGGTCAGGGTCGGTGCTCCGGTGGCCGCGCACCTGTTCACGGTGGCGTCCGGGCTGGACTCGATGGTGGTGGGCGAGGCCGAGATCTCGGGGCAGGTGTCGCGCGCCCTGACCGCTGCGCACGCCGCCAGGACCACGACGCCGGTGCTGCACTCGCTCTTCCAGTCGGCGGCCAGGACGGCCAAGCAGGTGGCCACGGGAACCGGGCTCGGTAGGGCCGGCCGTTCGGTCGCGTCGGTGGCCATCGACATCGCGACCGCCGACATGGCCCGCCCGGTCGCTACCAGCGCCGACCCCGATCTGGCCCTCTCGACCTCGACCTGTTTGATCATCGGCACCGGTGCCTACGCTCGGGTCGTCGCCGCGGCCCTGCACGCCCGCGGCTGCACCCGCCTGCAGGTCTTCTCTCCCAGTGGGCGTGCGGAGACCTTTGCCGCCACCCACCACGCGGAAATCGTGACCGCTGAACACTTCGCCGACGCGATCGGCAAGGCCGACCTGGTCGTCGCCTGCAGTGGAACCACCGGCGGTGTACTGGATGTCGACACCGTCACGGCGGCGCTGTCCGGACGCGAATTGCCGCTACAGGTTGTCGATCTCGCCCTTCGTCCCGACGTCTCGGCCGGCGTGCGCGCCCTTCCCGGCGTGCGGGTGATCGATCTGCACACCGTCGCCGAGGGCGTGACGCCCGAACACCGCGAGGCCATCGGCGCAGCCCAGGACGTCGTCATCGCCGCGGTCGCGAAGTTCGAGGACGACCAGGCGATCCGCACCCTCGATCCCGCCGTCGTCGCGCTGCGTCAACACGTCTCGCTCGCGGTGGAGAAGGAGATGGTGCGGCTGCGGGCCAAGTACGACAGTGACGTCGCCGCCGAAGTCGAGCTCTCGATGCACCGCGTCACCCAGTCGCTGCTGCACACGCCCACGCTGCGGGCCAAGGAGCTTGCCCGCACCGGTGACGGCGCCGGCTACCTGCAGGCCTTGCACACTCTCTTCGGCATCGAACTACCGACCACGCCCCAGCACTGACCTCGGTCCGCCGTCCGGCCCCTGCAGTCTCCGCCGCTCTTTCCGGCGTGGATCAACTCCCCCGGCATGGATCGAGTTGGCGGTGTTCGTACTGAGGTGGCAGAGCTCGCCATCTTTGTCCATGCCGACGAAGTCGATCGAAGTCGATCGAAGTCGATCGACGCCGATCGGTTACGCGAGGCCGGTGCGCTCGAAGGCGTCCAGGATCGGCGGGATGGTCGCGGTGGGGCCGACGACGTGGGCGATGGCGTCCAATGTCTTGAGTCCATCACCGGTATTGAAGATCACGGTCTCGACGTCCGGGTCGAGTTGGCCGGTCGCCAACAGCTTCCGGAGCACCGCAACCGTGACCCCGCCCGCGGTCTCGGCGAAGATGCCCTCGGTGCGGGCCAGCAGTTGGATGCCCTCGATGACCTCTTCGTCGGACACGTCCTCGATCGCGCCGCCCGTGCGGTTGACCACGTCGAGTACGTACGGGCCATCGGCCGGGTTGCCGATGGCAAGTGACTTGGCGATCGTGTCGGGGCGGACCGGCTGGACGAAGTCCCGACCGGCCTTGAAGGCGGCCGAGACGGGGGAGCAGCCAGTGGCTTGGGCACCGAAGATCTTGTAGGGGGACTCCTCCACCAGATCCAACGAGATCAGCTCGCTGAATCCCTTGTCCACCTTCACCAACTGCGCGCCGGAGGCGATCGGGATGACGACCTGCTCGGGCAACCGCCAGCCGAGTTGCTCCGCGACCTCGTAGCCCAACGTCTTGGAGCCTTCGGCGTAGTACGGCCGGACATTCACGTTGACGAACGCCCAGTCCTCCTGCTCGCCGGCGATCTCTCCGGCCAGGCGGTTGATGTCGTCGTAGTTGCCGTCGACGGCGATCAGGGTACCGCCGTAGGCCGCGGTGGTGAGGATCTTCTGCTGCTCCAGGTTGGACGGCACGAAGACGACCGAACGGATGCCGGCACGCGCGGCGGCTGCGGCCACGGCGTTGGCCAGATTGCCGGTGGACGGGCAGGCCAGCACCTTGAAGCCGAGTTCGCGGGCGGCGGCCAGCGCGACGGCAACCACGCGATCTTTGAACGAGTGGGTGGGGTTGCCCGAATCGTCTTTCACCCACAGCGTTTTCATCCCGAGCTCGCGGGCCAGGTTGTCGGCGCGGATCAGCTTGGTGCCGCCAGGATTGATGTTGGGCGTATCGGAGATGTTGGCCGGAACGGGCAGCAGTGGCGCGTAGCGCCAGATGTTCTGCGGCCCGGCTTCGATCTGTTCGCGCAGGGCCTCGCCAGAGCTGGTGAACTCGTAGGCGACCTCGAGCGGGCCGAAGCACTCGGTACAGGCGTAGAACGGTCCGAGCTCTGTCCGATTTCCGCATTCGCGGCAGGAGAGTGCCACAGCTGGGCCGAGATCGATGGTGGTGGGGGCCGAGGAGGAGGTGGACGTGCCAATAACACTGGTCATGACGAGGCCTTTCGTCTCATCTTTCCCGCCGAAGCGGGACGGACGGGGCACCTGCTGTCGACCGGCCCCGAACGAGCAGCAGCAGCTGCTAGAGCGAGAAAGCGATCATCGACAGTGGTTGCCGGGGCTTCATCGGGCCGTATCCCTCTGCCCCTCTGGATGAGTGGTCTTTCAGTTGTTCGAACAGGCTACCGCATCGCCGGCGATGAGCGCTGCGACCACGGTGGTGCGCGGGCCCCGGCCGGCCACACCCGATCCGGTCAGGATGCGATGGTCACCTTGCTGATGGTGGCCGGTGCCGCCGGTGCTCCGTCCTCGCCGCCACCAAAGACGCCGGCCGCGGCGATCTTGGTCAGCACGTCGAGCCCGCTGGTGATCTTCCCGAAAACTGTGTAGTCGGGCGGCAGCTGGGAGTCGGCATAGACCAGGAAGAACTGGGACCCGTTGGTGTTCGCGCCGGCGTTGGCCATGGCCACCGTGCCGGCCGGGTACGTCATCGACGCGTTGGTCTCGTCCGCGAAGCTGTAGCCGGGTCCTCCCGATCCGGTGCCGGACGGGTCGCCGCACTGCAGCACCTTGAGCGAGGCGGACGTGGTCAACCGGTGGCACTTGGTGTCGTCGAAGTATCCGGCCCGGGCCAGATGCACGAAACTACCGATGGTGCAGGGTGTGGTGGCCTGATCCATAGTGATGACGACCTTGCCGTCGGGCAGCGTCAGTGTCGCGTCGACGGTGCCGCTGTTCGGCTCGGCGGCCGGCGGTGCGGTCGCGGCCTTGGCCGGAGTGCTGCCGTCCGACGGGTAGGAGCAGGTTGCTCCGGCTCCACCGGCGGAAGCGGCCGGCGCTGACCCGGCGGCAGCAGACCCGGCGACAGCAGGTGCGGACTCGGCTGCTGACGATGCGGCCGAAGCCGACGTAGCGGACGATGCCTGCCCGGAAGAGGCGGCGGAGGAGCAGGACGCAGCCAGCACGGCAGCGACGAGCAGGGCAGCGGCAAGGCGGATCGAGCGCAAGGGTGTTCCTCCAGGAGATGAGCAGCCGGCCGGGGTCACGGCGCGCCGTCAGTTTAGCGAAGTGCGTCGTGAACAGCGGGTGTGTCCGCGTGGACTGACAAGATGACCTGGTGACCCCGACTGCCGGATCCGCTGACCCACTGCTCCTGGTGCTCGGCGAGGAACAACTGCTGGTGGATCGGGCGATCTCCAGTGCCGTGAGCGCGGCCCGCCGGACGGATCCGGATGTGGAGCGCCGAGAGGCGGCCGCTCCCGGTATGTCACCGCTGGAGTTCTCCGATCTGGTCGCCCCCAGTTTGTTCGCCGAGCCGCGCGTGGTCGTCATCCGGCAGGCCAACGAGTCGTCCAAGGAGCTGGCCACAGCCATCGCCGAGTATGCGGGCAATCCGGTCGAGGGCGTGGTGCTCGTGGTCCAGCACAACGGCGGCGCCCGGAACAAGGCCTTGGCCGATGGGTTGCGCAAGGCAGGCGCGTCGGTGATGACCTGCAACAAGATCACCAAGCCTGCGGAACGGATCGAATTCGTCCGGCACGAGATTCGCTCTGCCGGTGGCACCACCACGCCCGACGCGGTGGCCGCAATCGTCGACGCGGTCGGCTCTGACCTGCGTGAACTGGCTTCCGCGGCCAGCCAGCTGGTCGCGGACACCGGAGGTCTGGTCGACGAGTCGGCAGTGCGGCGCTACCACCGCGGTCGGGCCGAGGTCAGCGGATTCACAGTGGCCGACCTGGCCGTTGCAGGCGATGTCCCCGCGGCGTTGGAGGCGCTGCGCTGGGCCTCGGGTGTGGGGGTTGCGCCCGTCTTGGTGGCCGATGCGCTGGCCGACGGGATCCGCACGGTGGCCAAGGTGGCAGGGGCAAGGCCGGGGAGTGGGTTTTCGCTGGCCGGCGAGCTGGGTATGCCGCCGTGGAAGATCGACCGCGCCCGCACCGCTGCCCGGCACTGGAGCGAAGCCGGACTGGCTCGCGGGATGGAGGTCGTCGCCGACCTGAACGGTGCGGTGAAGGGCCTGGCCGTGGATCCCGACTACGCCTTGGAGAAGGCGGTCATCGATCTGTCGAGGGCAAGGCGCATGCGGTGACACTGCCGGCCTGTCGACATGTGAGCCCATTGACATCGCAGGGCCCTTGACACCACCAGGCCCGGCGCCTTCGGACCGTGGTCCGGATACACCAAAGGGACGACGTCACCGAAGTGACGTCGTCCCTTTCGTCGGGTTCGACAACCCGGAAACGTCAGAGAGCGTTGACCTGCTGCGCCAGTGCAGACTTGCGGTTGGCGGCCTGGTTCGCGTGGATGACTCCCTTGGACACAGCCTTGTCCAGGCTACGGTTCGCCGCAACCAGTTCGGTCTGCGCAGCAGCCTTGTCACCGGTGGCCGCGGCGGCCTTGACGCGACGGATGGCCGTCTTCAGCGCCGACTTCACGGACTTGTTGCGCAGGCGAGCCTGCTCGTTGGTGCGAATGCGCTTGATCTGGGACTTGATGTTGGCCACGCCTGATTGCCTTCGTTTCGTCTCTAGTGAATGTGTGCGTCCAGGTCGGTGACCCGGCAGTGGAGTGTGAACGGCCGGAGACCTGGAGCCAGGTCTGCAGACCGAACAGTGTGAGACTCCGACGGAGCGCACACGAAGGTCTAGATTAGCAGTCGAGTCCGGTCCAGTTCCAATCGTCGGGTCGGGGTGCACCCCGCCCGGCTGGCGCGGGGATCCGCACCCGGCACAGGATCAGCAGGTGAAGGCATTCGGCGAGGGTCGGCCTTCGGTCGCGAGCGCGGCCACGGTCCAGCTGATCGCGCCGGCGTTTCCCGGCAGTTGCACGTGATCCACGGTGGCCTCCGGACACCGATCCTGGACGATCGACGAGCGCACCCGGCCGGCCGGTCCGCTCGGTACCTGGGAACTGATCGGCGTGACCACCACGTCATCGACGGTCGAGAGCTCGGCGTACCGGACCGTGCCGTCGAGGTCGCCACCGACGTCCAGCTGCCGGAGCAACGGCGATCCGGCGACCTGGTCCGCGCAGGCCGGACAGAGGCTCGCCGGTACGGACCGGACCAACGGTGCCGTCGTGCCGTTCCAGGACGGTGCCAGCAGTACCGCGGTCGCGACATCGTGGGCCAGACCGTCGAGGCGAAGCGCGGTGCGAAGGACCAAGCCGCCCTGTGAGTACCCGACGACGTCAACCGTCGGGCTTCCCGTCGCGTTCCGGATCTGGCCGACGAACGCTGCGAATTCGGCGGCCGAGGTCTTCACGGCGGCAATCCCGCCGTCGCCGTAGTCGAGGCCGTACACGCATCTGCCGGCCGCCAGCAATTTGGGCACCAAGGCCGAGAAGTTGGAGGCGACGCTCGAGAACGAGCCGTGCAGCAGGATCACCGGACGTAGGTCGGATCGGCATCGGGCTCGATTGACCCCGGCCAGTCCTACGTCGGGTAGCACGACCGGAGAGCCGGCCGTGGGTGACGGGAGTGTCACTGAACCCGGTGCCGGTGCCGGTGCCGGCGTGGGTGTGTTTGCCGGTGCGCCGGCGGGCGTGGGGATGGGGTGGGGCGACGGGACCGGAGCACTCGACGGGCCAGCCGGGGCACTGGAAGTGGCGGCGCCGGGTGTGGTGGCACTCGGCGCCGGCACGCCGGCAGTCGTGGCACTCGCCGCGGGTATTGCAGTCCCGACCCGACCGGTCGTACACCCGACCGCGAGAGCCAGCAGCAACACCGTCAGGGCCGACCTGATCGCGACCCTGGCAACCGTCGGACGGCGGCGGGTCACGGTCCGACCGGTGCGGCGACGATTGCGTCCCACACGTGCAGGAAGCTCTCGACCAGCCCGGTCTGGTCGTCCAGTGACGCGCCGACGACAGCTCCCGTGCGCAGCATCATCAGCACCTGCGCGGTCGTGTCCGGTGTGGGATGACCCATCTCGCGTAGCAGATGGGCGGTGGCACGAATGATCCAGGCCCGGTGTCGACCGGCCACCGTTCGCACGGGATGGCCGGCTTCGAATTGCTCGGCCGCCGCATTGATGAACGCGCATCCGCGATGCTCCTGCGCGAATCCATCGGCTGACACCATTTCGGCCATCCCGCGCAGGGCCGCAACCGGGTCGTCGGGATGCTCGGCGAGCATGGCTCCGATGGCGCGCTGG
Source organism: Nakamurella sp. (assembly GCA_965277305.1). Classification (GTDB taxonomy): domain Bacteria; phylum Actinomycetota; class Actinomycetes; order Mycobacteriales; family Nakamurellaceae; genus Nakamurella. The sequence continues at coordinate 205,719 of CBDICH010000003.1, forward strand.
TTGTCCGCCGCCCGGTCTTCCAGGTAGGCGATCACCAAGTCGTCCTTGGACGGGAAGTGCCGGTACAGCGTCACTCTGGTGACCGCGGCTTCTTCGACCAGTCGGTGGATGCCGACGGAACGAATGCTTTCGTTGTAGAAGAGTCGACCGGCGGTAGCCAGGATGCGAGTCCTGGGGGCTGATGACCGCGAGGTAGCCGGGGGTTGCCTGCTCACCGAACTCACGGTGAAACCCCGAACCAACGCCGGCGATGCTCTTGTCTCGAACGAATTGCCGAGCTAGTGTCCATTGTAGGTAGATCGATCGGTCTACCTATTTTTCTCCGCAGTCCAGTCCTCAGGCCGGTCCCGCCCACCCACCGAGAAAGAGGTTCCTGTGGCTCCGTCGTCCCGTCCTGTCCTGTTCGTCCACGGCCTGTGGCTGCACTCGACCGCCTGGGCGCCGTGGATCGAGAAGTTCAACGCTGCCGGCTATTCGGCGAGTGCTCCTGGTTGGCCGGGGGATCCGGAAACCGTGGCCCTCTCGCGGGAGAACCCGGAGGCGATTGCCGGCCACGGGATCGATGACGTGGTCGAACATTACGCCGGCATCATCGACGGACTGGCTGAGGCTCCGATTCTGATCGGGCATTCGTTCGGCGGCACCATCGTCGAGAAGTTGTTGGGTCAGGGCCGCGGTGCTGCTGGTATAGCCATCGACGCTGCGCCGATCAAAGGTGTGCTGGCACTGCCTGTCTCAGCTCTGAGGGCGTCCTTCCCAGTCCTGAAGAATCCGGCGAATTCCAGCAAGGCGATATCCTTGACGGCCGAGCAATTCAAGTATGCGTTCGGCAATGCGATTCCGGAGGCCGAATCGGCGGAGCTGTACGAGAAATGGACCATCCCAGCCCCCGGCAGGCCGCTGTTCCAGGCGGCGAGCGCAAATTTCCGACCGCATTCCGAGGCGGCGGTGGATACGGATCGTTCCGACCGCGGCCCACTGCTGCTCATCATGGGCGGCGAGGACCACACCGTACCCGAGGCCATCACCAAGTCCACCTTGAAGCAGTACAAGCGATCGACAGCGGTCACCGACCTCGTGGAGTTCGCGGACCGCGGACATTCCCTCACGATCGACCATGGCTGGGAAGAAGTGGCCCAGGCCGGCCTCGACTGGCTGGCCAAGAACGACCTGTAGATGGATCTCGATCCGGCCGAGCGCCGAGCGGTGGTCACCGGCGCCAGCAAGGGCGTCGGACTCGCGTCACCAGAACCCTGGTGGCCGAGGGAGTTCACGTCATCGCTGGCGCGCGACACCGTAGCGCCGGGCTGGACGAGTTGGCCGCGGCCGGGACCGTCACCGTCATCCCGGTCGACCTTTCGACGGCCACCGGGCCGGCGTCCCTGATCGAAGCCGCGCTGGCTCGGGAGCACGGTGGACATCCTGGTCAACAACGTCGGTGCGGTGACGCCGCGCGTGGACGGGTTTCCTCAGTGTCACCGACGAACAGTGGTTCGCGTTGTTGACGTTGACGTTCATGGCAGCTGTTCGCACGGTGCGCGCGGTGCTGCCGGGCATGCTCGCGGCTCGTGCGGGGAACATCGTCACGGTGGCATCGGTCAATTCGTCCCTGCCGGACCCGGGGGTGATCGACTACGGCGCAGCCAAGGCGGCGCTGGCCAACTTCTCCAAGGCGTTGTCCAAAGAGGTTGTTGATCGAGGCATTCGCGTCAACACCGTCAGTCCGGGGCCGATCTCGTGGTGCTGCTGGCCAGCGGATTCGCGGGCAACGCCACCGGGTCGGACTTCGTCATCGACGGCGGTCTGATCCAGACCCTCTGAGTGCTGCGGATGGTGCCCACGGGCACGATGACGGTATGAGCCTCCCGAGTCGCAGTACCGCCTTCCTCATCCTCTTGCTGGGCGGGTCCGGCGTCCTGCACTTCCTGCGCCCCGACCCGTTCGCGACGATGGTGCCGAAGTCGTTGCCGCGCAAGAAGGAACTGGTCTACCTCAGCGGGGGAGCGGAGCTGCTCGGTGCCGGCTTGATGGCCGTCCCGCAGACCAGGCGCCTCGGTGGGCTGTTCTCCGCGGGCCTACTCGTCGGCGTGTTTCCGGCGAATGTGTCCATGGCCCTCGGGTCGCGCCGTAGGCCGCCGTGGTACCGGGCGGTCGTCTGGGGACGGCTCCCGCTGCAGATTCCGCTGGTTCGGTGGGCCCTACTGGCGGACAAGCCGTCAGGTCGCTGACTCGACCACCTGCGCTCGGATTCCGGCCAGGAACAGCGCGACACCATCGCGGTAGTAGTCGTTCTCGTCCTCGCAGTTGACCAGCGCGGCACCGCATTCCACCAGGTTCGGGTACCGGTCGACGGGCAGTTCGGCAATCGCCGCGGCCTTGCCGGCGATCATCTGCGCCCAGTCCTCGCGTGGCGCCCCGAGCTCCACGCCCGGCTGGTTGGAGACGAGCATCATCATCGTCTGCAGCGATGTCCTGGCCGTGTCTGCGCTGGGTTGGATCGCCAACCCGGCACCACGGAGCAGCGCCAGGGCGCGCTCGGTCAGTTCGCGTCCGGCGTCGTTGCGCAGGATCCGCTCGCCGGCCAGCCGCACGGCGCCGGGATGCGCCCGCAGGGCGGTGAGCACGGCGTCCAGCAGGTCGCGGTACTGCTGATCCCAAGGCAGGTCGGACGCCGGCGGAAGGCGCAACTCCGCGAAGACCTGGTCGCCCATCGCGGCAAGCAGTTCCTCCTTGTTCTTCACGTGCCAGTACAGCGCCATCGGCGTCACCGAGAAGTGTTGGGCCACTCGGCGAATGGTGACGTTTTCCAGGCCCTCGGAGTCGGCAAGGCACAGCGCGACCTCGACCACCGCATCCCGGGTGAGGTCGTCGCGGACCGCGGGCGGCTTGACCTGACGGGCGCTCGACGGAGGAACCATGTTGACAACTATACAACGTAGAGGTTAGCTATACGGCATACATGTACGCCGTATAGGAGAGGTCGAAAATGGAAACGACAAGCCGTCCGAAGCTCACGTTGCTGGCCGTCGCGCTGGCTACGTTCATGACCTATCTGGACAACAACATCGTCAACGTGGCCATGCCGGCCATCCAGCAGGATCTGCATCTGACGATCTCCGGGCTGGAGTGGGTCGTCAGCTCCTACATCCTGGTCTTCGCCAGCCTGCTGCTGGCCGGTGGCCGGCTGGCAGATGTGTTCGGGCGCAAACGGTTGTTCCTCATCGGGCTGGGCATCTTCACCGTCGCCTCGCTCGCCGCCGGGCTGGCCGGTGACGTCACCACCCTGGTGATCAGCCGCTCGCTGCAGGGACTCGGGGCCGCTCTGGTCACCCCGACCACGCTGGCCATCATCTCGGCGACCTTCACCCAGACCAGGCAGCGGGCGATGGCGGTCGGCATCTGGAGCGGGGTCGGAGCGCTGGCCCTCGCGGTCGGTCCACTGCTGGGCGGCGTGCTGTCCCAGCACGCGAGCTGGGAGTGGATCTTCTTCATCAACATCCCCGTCGGGATCGCGACCTTCGCCCTCGGCGCGGTGGTGATCACCGAATCGCGGCTCGACACCGGACCACGTCGCCTCGACGTTCCCGGACTGGTCACCTCGGCGACTGCGCTCTTCGCGCTGACCTACGCCCTGATCGAGGGCCAGCGGCACGGCTGGACCTCGCCGCTGATCCTGGGTTGCTTCGCCCTCTCACTCGCCCTCGGTCTGGCCTTCGTCGGCATCGAACGGCGCAGCGCCGAGCCGATGGTGGCGCTGGCGCTGTTCAAGGAGCGGGTGTTCTCGGGTGGGCTGATCGCCCTGATGATGTGGGGCTTCGGCCTGTTCGGCATCTACTTCTTCACCTCGCTCTACCTCCAGGACGTGCTCGGCTTCTCACCCACGAAGGCCGGCCTGGCCTTCCTGCCGATGGCGCTGTTGATGGCGACCGGGGCTGTGTTGTCGGAGCCACTCGCCCGGCGGTTCGGCGCCCACCGGTTGGTGGCGTTCGCCATGGTGCTGATGGCGATCGGCATCGCCTCGGTGAGCCTGCTGTCCGCGGACGCGACGTTCCTGGAGCTGATGCCCAGCTTCGCGATCATCGGGATCGGTGGCGGGCTGACGGTTCCGCTCACGGCGAGCGTGCTCGATGCCATGCCCCGCGAGGAGGCCGGCGTTGCGTCGGGGATCTTCAATGCGTCCCGCGAGGTGTCCGGCCTGCTGGGCATCACCGTGATCGGAGCCATCCTGGCCACCCGCCAGGCCACCCTGCTGGCGAGTGGGTCGACGCCGGTCGACGCGTTCCTCGGCGGCTACCGCATCGGCGGCGTGATCTCGGCCGTGCTGGTGGCGGCCGGAGCAGTGGCGGCCTTCGTCGGACTGCGGCCGGTCAAGCAGGTCTCCGATTCCGACCAGCCGGTGGGCGAGCTGGAGCCGGCTGCGGCCTGAACGTCGACTCTGGTGCCGCTCGCAGGGGCGGCACCAGGCCGGCGGCCGCGCCGGCCCGACGGTACGCGGCGGCCAGGCTGTCGACCGTGTCGTGCGCGTTCAGCCCGCTCGGATTCGGCACCACCCACAGTTCGGCACCACCGAGAGGGACAGGTTGCTTGCCCACCAATGCTTTTCGGCGGCCAAAGGCGAGTCGGTACGCGGTGATGCCCAGGATGGCCACCACGTCGGGCCGGAGGCGTTCGACCAGCTCGGTCAGCAGCACTGCCCCGGCCGTGAGCTCGCCCGGGTCCAGCTCGTCGGCCCGAGCGCTGGCCCTGGCGACCAGGTTGCTGATACCGAGGCCGCGATCGAGCAGATGCGCCAGATCCTCCGGGCGGTATCCCTGGGAGGCGTCGATGTCGCGGTCGATCAACCCGGCTCGGTACAGAGCGGGATAGAAGCGGTTGCCGCGCCGGGCGAAGTGGGCCTGCACCGCGACCGTCAGCAACCCGGGATTGATTCCGACGAACAGCAACTTGACCTGCGGCCCCACCAGGTCGGGCAGCGTGGCGCCGGTGAACTGCTCCAATTCGGTCCGGGTGAAGCGGGGCATCAGGTCGCCGTCGGACTCATCCGGTCCACCCCGTCCGTGCGGTCGGCGCTCACCGCTCGGCGACCATTCCGATCCGGGTGTCCAGATCGTAGGTGTAGACCTCACGTCCGCCGATGTAGACGGCGAGGGCACGGTTCATCACGTCGAGCGGATCACCGGACCACAGCACCAGATCGGCGTCCTTGCCGACCTCGAGCGAGCCGACCCGATCCGCCACGCCCATCACCCTGGCGGGATGGATGGTGATCGCCCGCAGCGCGACCGCCGGGTCCAGGCCTTCGCGGACGGCGAGGGTGGCCTGGTGGACCAGGAAGTTGATCGGGACCACGGGGTGGTCGGTGATGATCGAGATCTCGACGCCTGCCGCTGCCAGCCGGCCCGGATTCGCGAGTGAGCGGTTTCGTAGCTCGACCTTGGATCTGGAGGTGAACAACGGGCCGATCAGGACCGGAATCCCTTTGGCCGCCAGCAGATCACCGACCAGGTGCGCTTCGGTGCCGTGATCGATGACCAGCTCGTAACCGAATTCGTCGGCGATGCGCACTGCGGTGGCGATGTCGTCGGCGCGGTGGGCGTGCTGCCGCCACGGGATCTCCCGCCGCAGCACCTGCCCGAGCGCCTCCAGCTTCAGGTCCCGGGCCGGGGGTGCCTTGTCGGGCTCGGCGTGGGCGTGCTTGTCCAGATAGTTCTGGGCATCGACGAAGGCGTTGCGGATGACCCATGCGGTACCGAGGCGGGTGGAAGGGCTCTGCTTGCGATCGCCGTAGACGCGCTTCGGGTTCTCGCCCAGCGCGGACTTGAGGCCGGACGGCGAACGCAGCACCATCGCATCGACGGTGCGCCCATGGGTGTGGATGGCAACCGTCAAACCGCCGACGGGGTTGCCCGACCCGGGGTTGACGTTGACGGCCGTGATCCCACCGGCCAGTGCGTCGTCGAAGCCCATCTCCACCGGATTGATGGCATCGAGGGCACGAACGCCGGCGGTCACCGGATCCGTCAGCTCGTTCGTGTCGCTACCGGCCCAGCCTTCCGCTTCCTCGTGCACGCCGAGGTGGGTGTGGGCGTCGATGAACCCAGGCAACAGCCAGCGACCCTCCGCGTCGATCACCTCGATGCCCTCGGGGATCTTCACGTCGGACCCCAGCGTGGTGATCCGGCCGCCCGTGACCACCACCGCCCCATCGAAGGGCTCGCCTTCGACCGGTACGACGTGGGCATTGACGATGGCAAATCCGGCGCTCATCTTTTCTCCTGATCCGATTCGTGCGGCGCTCGTCCGGGATGGTGCCGGGCGGCCGTTTTGCTTACCCAGCCGAAATTACTCGCCGTCCCAGGTCCGACCGCCGGGCGAGGGCAACCGAGCGTGGGAGAATGAGGGGGTCCTACCGGCCGTGGCCGGTGCAGTGAGCTCTACGCCGACCCGGAAAGACCCACGTGACCCAGGCTTCGCACGCACACCGCACCACCTTCACCCCGCCGGAGCTGATCCGGAACTTCAGCATCATCGCGCACATCGACCACGGCAAATCGACGCTGGCCGACCGGATGTTGCAGCTGACCGGGGTGGTCGACGGACGGCAGATGCGAGCGCAGTACCTGGACCGGATGGACATCGAGCGCGAGCGTGGCATCACCATCAAGTCGCAGAGCATCCGGCTGCCCTGGACCATCACCGACGAGCAGGGGCTGCCCAAGGAGCACGTGCTGCACCTGATCGACACCCCCGGTCACGTCGACTTCACCTACGAGGTGTCCCGCTCGCTGGCCGCCTGCGAAGGCGCCGTGCTGCTGGTGGACGCCGCCCAGGGCATCGAGGCCCAGACTCTTGCCAACCTGTACCTGGCGCTGGAGAACGACCTCACCGTCATCCCGGTGCTGAACAAGATCGACCTGCCCGCTGCCCAGCCGGAGCGCTACGCGGAGGAGATCGCCCACATCCTCGGCGGCTCGCCGGAGGACGTGCTGCGGGTATCGGGCAAGACCGGCGCCGGCGTCAAGGAGCTGCTGGACCGCGTGGTGGAACGTGTGCCGGCGCCGACCGGCAACGCCGACGGCCCCGCTCGCGCGATGATCTTCGACTCGGTCTACGACATCTATCGCGGCGTCATCACCTACATCAGGGTCATCGACGGGCAGATCAGCCCGCGTGAGCGCATCCAGATGATGTCGACCAAGGCCACCCACGAGCTGCTCGAGGTCGGCATCATCTCACCGGAGCCCATCCCCACGCGGGGTCTGGGTGTGGGCGAGGTCGGCTACCTGATCACCGGGGTGAAGGACGTCCGGCTCTCCAAGGTGGGCGACACCGTGACGTCGGCCCTGCGCGGCGCGACCGAGGCCCTCGGCGGCTACCGCGACCCGAGGCCGATGGTCTATTCGGGGCTCTACCCGCTGGATGGGTCGGACTACCCGCTGTTGCGCGACGCGCTGGACAAACTCCGGCTCAACGACGCCGCGCTGACCTACGAACCGGAGTCCTCCGCGGCGCTCGGGTTCGGTTACCGCTGCGGCTATCTCGGCCTGCTGCATCTGGAGATCACCCGCGATCGCCTGGAGCGCGAATTCAACCTCGACCTGATCTCGACCGCGCCGAACGTGGTCTACGAGGTCAAGATGGAGGACAAGTCCACGGTCGTCGTCACCAATCCCAGCGACTGGCCGGAAGGCAAGATCGCGGAGACCGTCGAACCGATCGTCAAGTGCTCCATCATCACCCCGAGCGAATACATCGGCTCGATCATGGAGTTGTGCCAGAGCCGGCGCGGCATCCTGGGAGGCATGGATTACCTGTCCGAATCCCGGGTGGAACTGCGCTACACCATGCCGCTCGGCGAGATCATCTTCGATTTCTTCGACGCCCTGAAATCCCGTACCCGGGGCTACGCTTCGCTGGACTACGAGGAGATCGGGATGCAGCCCGCCGACCTGGTCAAGGTCGACATCTTGCTGCAAAGCGAAGCGGTGGACGCCTTCTCGGCGATCGTGCACCGCGACGCGGCGTACGCGTACGGCGTGACCATGACGGCCAAGTTGCGCGAACTGATCCCGCGCCAGCAGTTCGAGGTGCCCATCCAGGCGGCCGTGGGTTCGCGGGTCATCGCCCGCGAGACCATTCGGGCCATGCGGAAGGATGTGCTGGCCAAGTGTTACGGCGGTGACATCACCCGCAAGCGCAAACTTCTGGAGAAGCAGAAGGAAGGCAAGAAACGGATGAAGATGGTCGGCCGGGTCGAGGTCCCGCAGGAGGCCTTCATCGCGGCGCTGTCGACGGATGCGCCGACCGGGAAGAAGTAGTCGACGTCGGCTCCGGAGCCCGGTGCGGCTGAGTCCGGTTTCGTCGGACCTGAGCGCGCGGGACCCCGCTCGGCCGCGCCTAGTCTGAGGGCATGTCAGTCGTGAAGATCAATGCCATCGAGGTTCCCGAAGGGGCCGGCCCGGAGTTGGAGAAGCGGTTCGCCGCGCGACTCGGTGCGGTCGAGGGTTCACCCGGGTTCGAGGAGTTCTGCCTCCTTCGTCCCACCGGCGGTGAGACCCGCTATTTCGTCTACACCCGGTGGGAGACCGAGGCAGCTTTCCAGGACTGGTCGGCGACCCGATCGCAGGCGGCGCATGCCGGGCCGCCGGACGGCGCACCGCGCCCACCGGTCGCGACCGGCGCGGCACTGCTCGAGTTCGAGGTGGTCTCCCGCACCACCGCCTGAGACCACGGCACGAGTCGGATCGCCGGTCGGTCCGACGGCCCCATGGTCAGACGGTCAGCACGATCTTGCCGGGCGACCCGTTCTCCAGCGAGGCCAGCGCCTGCGCGCCCTCGGCGAGCGGGTAGGTCTCGTCGACGATCGGCACGACACCGGCGACCTCGCAGAACTCCAGCAGCGACCGCATTTCGGCCAACGTCCCCATGGTCGACCCGATCACCGAGATCTGGAGGAAGAAAAGCCGCTGCAGGTCCGCTGATGGAGCCGGACCTGACGTCGCGCCACAGCAGACGACGACCCCGCCCGGCCGGACGGCCTTCATGCTGTGCGCCCAGGTGGCCGCACCCACCGACTCGAAGACGCCGTGCACCCGGTCCGGCAACCGGGCGCCGGACTCGAAAGCAGCGTCCGCGCCGAGGGTCAGTGCCCGTTCGCGGCCGGCCCCGGTGCGAGAGGTGGCCCACACCCGCAGGCCCGCGGCCCGGCCCAACTGGATCAGGGCGGTCGAGACACCGCCGGTGGCGCCCTGGACGAGCATGGTGTCACCGGGCCGCAGACCCGACCGGACGAAGATCATCCGGTAGGCGGTCAGATAGCTCGTCCCCAGCGTCGCAGCCTGCTCGGCTGAGATGGAGGCCGGTCGCACCAGCGCATTTCGCGCCGGCACCGTGACGAACTCGGCCATCGTGCCCGGGTGTTTCTCCGTCAGCAGCGTGCGCCGTGGGTCCAGGGTCTCGTCACCCGCCGGGTCCGGCGCGATCACCGGGTAGATCACCACCTCGGTGCCGTCGTCGAGGGTCCCGGCGCCGTCGCAGCCGAGAATCATGGGGAACTGGTCGGACTTGATGCCGACGCCGCGCAGGGTCCACAGGTCGTGCCGGTTCAACGACGCGGCGGCCATCTTCACCCGAACCCAGCCGTCCGGGACTTCCGGCTCCGGTCTTTCGCCCACCGCGATGGCAGACAGGGGTGCGTCGGGTTCGGCATGGCTGGCATAGACGGCTCGCATGCCTTGGCACTGTATGCCGGACGATCGGGAACCTGCGCCCAGCCCGGCGTCCGGCGCAGGATCCGGACGACCCCGTGGGTGTGGCAGTCTGGAACCCATGAGCTGGCGGGACGTCTTGGACGGTGTCGACGCCGCCGAGGCGTGGATCGTCGGCCAGTCGTTCTGGATCCAGGTCCCGGTCCTGCTGGCGGTGTTGCTGCCGATCGGGTGGGCCTTGGCCGGACTGGTTGACCGCATCGTCGAGAAGATCCTCTGGCCGCACACCAGACGCGAGATGCGAATTGCCGCCACCGCGGCCATCGCTCGACATGATCGGGCGACCGCTTCCAATCCTGGCGGCCACGGCGGGGCCGCCACATGAGCCGTCCGCTCCCGGCCTTCAGTCGTCGGTGGATGACCATCGCCCTGCTGGCCATGCTCGTAGTGGCCCTTGCCTTCTCGATCTGGCACTAGCCGACCACCGCGTCAGTGGGCGGCCGGCGTCACCCAGCTCGGCTGACGCCTGTCCAGGAAGGCCAGGCCGCCTTCCTTGCCCTCGGCCGAAGAGAACTGGGTCGCCGAGAGTTGCAACAGCGTCTCGTAACGCGCGTCCGAGTCGTCGTGGCCGGCCAGGAGCAGCAGCTTCGTTCCGGCCAGAGCAGCCGGCCCGCCGGCCAGCATCTGCGTCGCGTACCCGGCGACCGCGTCGTCCAGCACCGCGGGCTCGGCCACGGCGTTGATCAAGCCGATCTGCAGCGCCCGGGGAGCATCGAACACGGTTCCGGTCAGCATCAGCTCGCGCGCCGCCGCCGGCGAGACGCGTCGCAGGATCGGAACCGAGATGACGGCGGGGATGAGTCCGATGCGGACCTCGGAGAACGCAAACCTGGCGGTACTGGCCGCCACGACCACGTCGCACGCGGCCAGCAGGCCCAGGCCCCCGGCGCGCGCCGCACCCCCGACCTTGGCCACCACCGGCTTCGAGCAGTGGGTGATCGCCTGGAGGATGCGTGGCACCTGCCGGACTCCCTCCGCACCTGCTGCGGCAGTGGCGTTCTCCTTGAGATCCATACCCGAGCAGAAGGCAGGTCCGGTGTGCGTGAGGACGACCACCCGCGCAGTTCGGCTCTGCTCGGCGGCCGTCAGGGCCGCGAGCAATTCGGCCCGGAGAGCGGTGGACAGAGCATTGCGGTTCGACGGCGAGTCGAGGGTGATGGTGAACACCCCGCCGGTTTCGTCGGTGTGGACCACGGTCGCCGGGTGGGCCGGTGTCGTCGTCTGCGCCTCGTTCGTCACGTGGGCGTCCTCGCCTTGCAGAAGGGTCCGAGTGGTCGCTGGCTCGCTCCCCAACGGCCTGCTCGGGCAGGATGGTCGTCGTGCCCTCCACTCTGCCCGAGGGCGATCCGGTTCCGGTCGACGGCTCGCTGCCGGATCAGGCCTACTCGGGATCCATCGACCGAACGCTGTCGATCTATCTCCACGTGCCCTTCTGTGCCACCCGGTGCGGCTACTGCGATTTCAACACCTACACGGCCGGGGAGCTGGGCAGCAGCGCATCCCCCGACTCCTGGTTCACTGCCGCAGCCGCCGAGATCGACCTGGCCGCCAGGTTGTTGGGCCGCAACGGCGACGACCGGGCGGTCAGCACGGTGTTCGTGGGCGGTGGAACCCCGTCGCTGATGGGTGCGGAGAAGCTGGGCGCACTGCTGGACCGGGTTCGCGACACGATCGGTCTGGCCGACGACGCCGAGGTGACCACCGAGGCGAACCCGGAGTCCACCGACCAGGCGTTGCTCGATGGCCTGCAGGCGTCCGGCTACACCCGTCTCTCCCTCGGTATGCAGTCGACCGATCCCGGGGTGCTCCGTGTGCTGGAACGCACCCATACCCCGGGCCGCCCGCTCCAGGTGGTCGGCTGGGCCCGGCAGGCCGGATTCGACCACGTCAACCTGGATCTCATCTACGGCACCCCAGGCGAGACCGACCCCCAGTTCGCCGATTCGCTGCAGGCCGCCATCGATGCCGGCGTGGACCATGTCTCGGCCTATTCGCTGATCGTCGAGCCGGGTACCCGGATGGCCAGAGCGGTGCGCACCGGCAAGCTTCCGATGCCGGCGGAGGACGTGCTGGCCGATCGTTACCTGATCGCGGACGGGATGCTCTCCGCCGCCGGCCTGCACTGGTACGAGGTGTCCAACTGGGCATCGAATCAGCAGGCGCAGTGCCGGCACAACCTCGCCTACTGGCGTGGCGGCGACTGGTGGGGGATCGGGCCGGGCGCCCACTCCCACGTGGGCGGTGTGCGCTGGTGGAACGTCAAACACCCGCACGCCTACGCCACCGCGCTGTCCGAAGGGCGCTCACCCGGCTACGCCAGAGAAGTGCTCGACCAGGACGCCCGCCGGACCGAGGACATCCTGCTGCGTCTGCGGCTGGCCGAGGGTCTGCCGCTGGATCGTCTCACCGCGACCGGGATCAGCGAAGCAGCCGCATCGGTGGCCGAGGGCCTGCTGGACGCTGAGCGGTTCGACAGCGGGGACGCCGTCCTGACCCAGCGCGGCCGGCTGTTGGCCGACGGGATCGCGATTCGTCTGCTGGATTGACCGAGCGCGGCGCGCTCAGCGGGCGTCGGGTTTGGCGCCGATCGCGGTGCCCCGCAGGTCCTCGAGGTTCAGCACCCGAACGTGGATCACCGTGCGCTGCTGCAGCGCGGCCCGCAGCGCCCGGTGCAGCCCGTCTTCGAGGAAGACCTCACCGGACCAATACACGGCGTGCGGGAAGAGATCGCCGTAGAAGGTGGAGTCGTCGTCCAGCAGGGTGTCGAGCCTGAGCTCGCGCTTGGTGGCGACCAACTCGTCCAGCCGGATCTGCCGCGGCGGGATCTTCGCCCAGTCCCGCATGGAGAAACCGTGATCCGGGTACGGGCGACCGTCGCGCACATCCTTGAAGATCATCGCGGGGTCCTCCGTGGGCTGACAACGTACTCAGGGTAACGGTCGGCGCCCCACGGTATGGCCGATCTGGCGCTTACACTTGGCAGACGGCCCCGGAGAGTGCCAATTGTCTCGCTGACACCCTGTACTCATCTGGGGTGTGCCATGCCCGGATCGGGTTGCCGGCCGGCAACCGCGAATCGTTCGACCAGCTATGAGTGGGGGGTGACCGGTGTCAGCCGAGGACAGGCGATTCGAGGTGCTGCGCGCCATCGTCGCCGACTACGTCGCGACCCACGAGCCGGTCGGCTCCAAGGCGCTCGTCGATCGCCATCACCTGCGCGTCTCCCCTGCGACCATCCGCAACGACATGGCGGTCCTGGAGGACGAGGGTTACATCGCGCAGCCGCACACCTCGGCGGGTCGGATCCCGACGGACAAGGGCTATCGGCTGTTCGTGGATCGGTTGTCCCAGGTCAAGCCGCTCTCCTCCGGCGAACGTCGGGCCATCCAGACGTTCCTGGAGGCCGGTGTGGACCTCGACGACGTCCTGCGCCGATCGGTCCGACTGCTGGCCCAGCTGACCAGGCAGGTCGCCGTCGTGCAATATCCGAACCTGACCAGATCTGTCGTCCGGCACGTCGAGGTGGTGTCGCTGACCGCGAGCCGGCTGCTCCTGGTCGTGATCACCGACACCGGTCGGGTCGAGCAGCGGGTCGTGGAGCTGGACGAGCCGGTGACCGACGACACCGTGACCGCCCTGCGGTCGCTGCTGGCCGTGCACGTCACCGGCCGCCGGTTCGCCGACGCGGCCGAAGGCCTGCGGAACCTGGCCGGAACGGCCGAACCGGAATCACAGGCGACCGTCAGTGCCGCGGTCTCCGTGCTGCTGGACGCGCTGGTCGAGCACCCGGAGGGTCGGCTCGTGCTGTCCGGCACGTCGCACGCCACCGGCGCCTGGGCCGACCAGCCCGGTAGCCTGCGTGGCGTCCTGGAGGCACTCGACGAGCAGGTCACCCTGCTGAAGCTGCTGGCGGTGCTGCAGTCGCCGGATGCCGTCATGGTGTCGATCGGTCAGGAGAACGACGATGCGAACCTGTCGACGTCGGCACTGGTTTCGGCGGGTTATGGCAGCGGCGACACGCTGATGGGGGGCCTGGCGGTCGTCGGGCCCACCCGAATGGACTACCCGGGAACAATGGCCGCGGTCCGCGCGGTTGCCCGGTACGTCGGCGAGATCGTCGGCGGGCGCTAGAGCACGAGGTGGCATCGTCCTGTCCGAACTGCGGTTCGTGACTCGGATGGATGCCGGCAACGCAGTACCGGGCCGCCGCCATTGGTCGGCCTTGTCGTCAGAGGTCAGAGGGAAACAGGAGTTCACCAGGTGGCACGGGACTATTACGGCCTGCTCGGCGTGGCCAAGAACGCGTCGGCGGACGAGATCAAGCGCGCCTATCGCAAGCTGGCCCGCGAGTTGCACCCGGACGTCAATCCGGACCCGGCGGCGCAGCAGAAGTTCAAAGAGGTCACAGCCGTGTACGAGGTCCTCTCCGATCCGGCCAAGCGGCAGGTCGTCGACCTGGGTGGCGACCCGTTGTCACCCGGCGGTGGCGGTGGCGCCGGCGGGGGCATGGGTGACCCGTTCGGCGGTGCCGGTGTCGGACTCGGTGACATCATGGACGCCTTCTTCGGCGGTGGCGGCCAGCGATCGCGGGGTCCGCGGTCCAGGGTCCGGCAGGGCGACGACGCACTCATCCCGGTCGAACTCACCCTCGAGGAGTGCGCGACCGGTATCGCCAAGGATCTGGCCGTCGACACCGCGACGCTGTGTTCGGTGTGCCACGGCTCCGGTTGTGCGGAGGGCTCGCACCCGGAAACCTGCGACACCTGCAAGGGTGCCGGGGAGATCCAGCAGGTGCAGCGCTCGCTGCTGGGCCAGGTCATCACCTCTCGCCCGTGTCCGGTCTGCCGCGGATTCGGCGAGGTCATCCCCGAGCCGTGCCGACAGTGCAACGGCGACGGCAGGGTGCGCACCCGGCGGAACGTGCGGGCCAACATCCCTGCCGGCGTCGGCGACGGCATCAGGGTGCGGCTGTCCGGCCAGGGTGAGGTCGGCCCGGGTGGCGGCGCTCCCGGAGACCTGTATGTCGAGGTCCACGAACTGCAGCACGAGAAGTTCACCAGGGACGGCATCGACCTGCACTGCACGGTTCACCTCCCGATGACGGCGGCGGCGCTGGGCACCTCGATGGCGCTCCAGACCCTGCAGTCGGTCGAGGATCTGGACATCCAGTCCGGGACCCAGTCCGGCACCGTGATCACCCTGCGCGGCCAGGGTATGCCCCGGCTGCGCGGCACCGGATCCGGCAACCTGCACGTTCATCTCGAGGTCGTGACGCCGACCAGGGTCGAGGGTCGGCAGGCCGAATTGATGCGGGAGCTGGCCGCCCTCCGCGGGGAGGAGCAGCCGGAACTGGCCACCCGCGGCCACGGTGGCCTGTTCTCGCGAATCCGCGACTCGTTCGTCGGAAAGTGAACCGGGCCAGTCTGGCCGGCGCGCCGTTCTTCCTGGTCGACACCCTGCCGGCCCCCGGACCTTTCGTTCTGGACGGTCCGGAGGGGCGCCACGCCTCCTTGGTCCGGCGGATGCGGGTGGGTGAGCTACTGGTGCTGTCCGACGGTGCCGGCCGATTCGCCGGAGCCAGCGTCACCGCTGTGACCAGGGGCAGCGTCGAGGTGTCCGTCGACGCTGCCGTCGCCAGTCCCGAGCCGGCGGTGCGGGTCACCCTGGTCCAGGCGTTGCCCAAGGGAGAACGGAGCGAGCTCTCGGTCGAACTGGCCACGGAAGCCGGTGTCGATGCGCTGGTGCCGTGGTCGGCCTCCCGCTGCGTGGCTCGCTGGTCGCCGGAGAAGTCGGTCCGTGGCACGGCCCGCTGGCAGACGGTCGCCCGCGAAGCAGCGAAGCAGTCCCGCCGGGCAAGCGTCCCGCCGGTCTCGCCGCTCGCCTCCACCGACACGGTCGCCCGTCTCATCGCGTCGTCAACGGCAACGCTGGTCCTGCACGAGGCCGGTTCGATCCCGATCAGCCGGGCCGAGTTGCCCGATTCGGGCGACCTGGTCCTGGTGGTCGGCCCCGAGGGCGGGATCTCGCCCGACGAGCTCGACGCCTTCACCGCCGCCGGCGCGCAGGTGGTCCGCCTCGGCCGTGAGGTACTCCGCACCTCGACCGCGGGTGCCGTGGCACTCGGGGCCCTCGGGGTGCTGTGCCGGCGGTGGAACCAGCCGGACGGCGGCGGCGCGGAGTGACGATCGGGAAGCGCGGTGGTCACGATCACGGCTCGATGACTACGCTGGCGGTCCGATGATCACCGTCCAGGAGTACTCCTACGGCTCTCACCCGAGCCAGTTCGTTCGACTGCATCTGCCCACTGGCGAACACCTGCCGGTCGTCGTAGTCGTGCACGGCGGTTTCTGGCGGAACAAGTACGGCATCGAACTGGCCGAGCCGTTGGCCGCGGATCTGGCGAAATATGGCGTGGCGGCAGCGGCCATCGAATACCGCAGGGTCGGCGACGGCGGCGGTTGGCCGACGACGATGGCCGATGTCGCGCGGGCCGTCGACCATCTGGCGACGGCGGGCCAGTATGTTGCCGAGGGTCGACTCCGACTGGATCGCGTTGCCGCCGTGGGGCATTCGGCCGGTGGCCAGCTGGCCGCCTGGCTGGCGCACCGGCGCTCGCTGCGTTCCGGGACGGCCGGATCGGTGACTCCGATGGCCCATTTCCAGCCGATGGTCGGAGCGGTCTCGCAGGCGGGAGTGCTGGACCTGGTCGGTGCGTCCAGGGAAGGGCTGGGCCTCGGAGCCGTCGACGACCTGATGCAGGGCTCGGCCGGGTCCGTCCCGCAGCGGTATCACCATTCGTCACCGCTCGCGCACGTCGGCGACGGTGCTCGTATCGTCTGCGTGCACGGTGATGCCGACGTCGACGTGCCGATCTCCCAATCCCAGCGCTACGTCGACGCCGCCGTGGCTGCGGGGGATCCTGTCCGGCTCATCACCCTGCCCGGGGTGGGCCACATGGAGCTCGTCGACGTCCACCACGAAGCCTGGGCCACGTGCCGGGATTCCCTTCTTCAGATGGTCTGAGCGGCCGTTCTGGACGTCCCGAGGCCCCGGTAGCGTCGGGTCCCGGTAGCGTTGAGCCGTGAACGACTGCCTGTTCTGCAAGATCGTGGCCGGTGAGATACCCGCGACGGTGGTGTACGCCGACGACGAGGTGCTGGCCTTCCGGGACATCAGTCCGCAGGCTCCGGTCCACGTGCTGGTCATCCCGCGCACCCACTATGCGAACGTCGCGGAGGTTGCGGCCGCGCAGCCTGCCCTGGTCGGCGCCCTGGTCACCGCGGCCAGGGACATCGCGGCCGCCGAGGGTGACGTCGAGTCCGGCTACCGGCTGATCTTCAACACCGGTGCCGATGCCGGTCAGACTGTGTTCCACGCCCACCTGCATCTGCTGGCCGGGACCGGATTGCGGTCGACGATGGCCTGAAACGTCGCCGGCCCTCGTTCTCCGCGCACACCGTCGGCCGACGCCGACCGATCGGGAATCTGGATCGACGTCCCGGCGATAGAATTGCCCGGGGGCGGGTACCAGCATCGACCTCCCCGGACCCACCGACAGCAGTTCCTCACCGACGACAGCGAAAGCAGGCAGCGCTCCTAGTGCCGGAAACCCCGATGGCCGCTCAGGCGACACCCGACCCGCAAGGCCCGTCGAGCCGCATCGCCCGTGGCGCCACCGCACCGGCCGAGTTCACCTTGGTGGTGGCCGACGAGAAGGCCATGGTCGGGTTGCTCGGATCGCGAGACCTGTTGCTGCGTCTGCTCGAAGAGCATCTGGCCGCGGACATCCACGTGCGCGGTAATCGGATCACGCTGCGCGGCCCGGACGCCGATGTGGCGTTCGCCGAGCGGGTCATCCGGGAGCTGCTCACGTTGCAGGAATCCGGCTCGGTGATCACCCCGGACGCGGTGCGGCGCACCATCGGCATGCTGACGGACGCGGCCCAGGCAGGTGGGGCGGCCGAGTCTCCCGCGCAGGTGCTCGGGCTGAACATCATCTCCCGGCGCGGTCGGGTGATTCGGCCCAAGACGTTGAACCAGAAGCGCTACGTCGACGCCATCGACGAGAACACCATCACCTTCGGAATCGGGCCGGCGGGTACCGGAAAGACCTATCTGGCGATGGCCAAGGCCGTCCAGTCGCTGCAGGCCAAGCAGGTCAGCCGGATCATCCTGACCCGTCCGGCGGTGGAGGCCGGCGAGCGTCTCGGATACCTGCCGGGAACGCTGTCCGACAAGATCGACCCCTACTTGCGCCCGCTCTACGACGCGCTGCACGACATGCTCGACCCGGAGTCGATTCCGCGTCTGATGGCCGCGGGCACCATCGAGGTGGCTCCGCTTGCGTACATGCGCGGCCGCACGCTGAACGACGCCTACATCATTCTCGACGAAGCGCAGAACACCACCGCCGAGCAGATGAAGATGTTCCTCACCAGGCTCGGCTTCGGCTCGAAGATGGTGATCACCGGCGACGTCACCCAGATCGACCTGCCCGGGGGCCAGCCGTCCGGCCTCCGCGTGGTGCGCGACATCCTCGAGGGTGTCGAGGATGTGTCGTTCTCCCTGCTGACCTCCGCAGATGTCGTCCGCCACCGGCTCGTCGGCGACATCGTCGACGCGTATGCACGGTGGGACGCCCTGAACACCGATGCGGCGCCGGACCACCAGGACCGCCGACTGGGCCACAACTCCCGCCGCGGCGGTAGTCGATGAGCGCTTGCTCGAAGAGCCAGGAGTGTCGATGAGTATCGAGGTCGCCAACGAGTCGGGCGTGGGTGTCGACGAGCTCGCGCTCGTGTCGGTGTCCCGCTTCGCGCTGCACCGGATGAAGATCAACCCGCTGGCCGAGTTGTCCATCCTGCTGATGGACGTCGAGGCCATGACCGAGTTGCACATCAAGTGGATGGACGAGCCGGGGCCGACCGACGTGATGAGCTTCCCGATGGACGAGCTCGACACGGCGAGGCGGCCGGACGAGGCCGGACCGGGGCCGGCGTTGCTGGGCGACGTCGTGCTGTGCCCGGCGGTTGCTACCGAACAGGCCGTGCAGGCCGGACACTCCCTGGACGACGAACTGCACCTGCTGACCGTTCACGGCATCTTGCACCTGCTCGGTTACGACCACGCAGAGGCCGCTGACGAGCGCAAGATGTTCCAGCTGCAGAACGAACTGTTGGACGACTGGCGCGACGAACGTGAGCGGGAGGCCTACCGGGCCCGGCTGGCGGCGGTCGATTCCGCTGTCCTGGACGTCGTCGTGGGCGTGGATCCGGTCGAGGTCCAGCCCGTCGACGGCGCCGGTTCCGGCCGGCTGACGGACTCGGGGTCCTAAGCCGGTGAGTGCGCTGGACGTCGTCCTGCTGGTCCTGGCCGCCGCCCTGATTCCGATCGCCGGGCTGTTCGCCGCGGCCGATGCGGCCATCACCATGGTGTCGGCCGCGCGCGTCGAGGAGATGCAGCGGGAAGGCAGCCGCGGCTCGGCTTCGCTTTTCGCCGTGGTGGCGGACAAGCCCCGCTACACGAACCTGCTGCTGTTGCTCCGGGTGGGCGCGGAGCTGACGGCCACGGTGCTGGTCGCCGCGGTCGCCCTGAGTACGTGGGGCTTCCACATCTGGGTCGGCGTGGTGATCGTCCTGGTGATGCTGCTGCTGTCCTACGTCGCGATCGGGGTGTTGCCCCGCACCATCGGCCGTCAGCATCCCTACGCTGTCGGGTTGATCGCCGCAGCACCCACCAGAGCCATCGGCCGGGTGCTGTCGCCGGTGGCTTCGCTGCTCATCCTGATCGGCAACGCCATCACCCCCGGGCGCGGATTCCGGGAGGGCCCGTTCTCCTCAGACATCGAACTTCGCGAACTCGTCGACCTGGCGGGCGACCGCGGGGTGGTCGAGGAAGCCGAACGGGAGATGTTGCAGAGCGTCTTCGAGCTCGGCGACACCATCGTCCGCGAGGTGATGGTGCCCCGGACCGAGGTGGTCTGGATCGAGGAGACCAAGTCGCTGCGTCAGGCGATGCACCTGGCGACGGCGTCCGGTCTGTCCCGCATCCCGGTGATCGGCGAGGACGTCGACGACGTGCTGGGCGTCATCTACATCAAGGACCTGATCGCCCGGACCCTGGCGATGGACGTGGGTGAGCGCGGCCCGATGCTCGGCGAGGTCATGCGCGCGCCCGTGTTCGTGCCGGAGTCGAAGAACGTCGACGCGTTGCTGCGCGACATGCAGCGCAACCGTTCCCACTTCGCGATCGTGGTGGACGAGTACGGCGGCACCGCGGGAATCGTCACCATCGAGGACATCATCGAGGAGATCGTCGGGGAGATCACCGACGAGTACGACGTGGAAGCTCCGGACCCCGTGCAGAAACTCGACGGTGGGTTGGTGCGGGTCTCGGCCAAGTTGCCGGTGGAGGACCTCGGCGACGTGTTCGATGTCGAACTTCCGTCCGAGGACGTCGAAACCGTCGGTGGCCTTCTTGCGCAGCTGCTGGGCCGGGTGGCCCTGCCCGGCGCAGAGGCGGTGGTGAACGGGCTGCTGCTGGTAGGGGAGGCGGGCGTCGATCGCCGTGGTCGTCCGCGGGTGCAGACGCTGCTGGTCCGCAAGCTGACCGAGGCCGAGCTGATCGAACGCTCCGGCGCATCCGACGGTTCGGCCGAGCCGGAGCCGGAACTCGAGCCGGAGCTCGACTTCGACGGGTCGACGACCGGGGTGACCAACGCGGGCCAGGACAAGGCCGCGCGGCCCGAAAGAGCGGACAAGAGTGACAGGGCCGAGAAGGCCGACAAGAGCCCCGACTCAGACCGATCCGACAAGAAGCAGAGGGCCGAACGATGATCGCGCAGGAAGTCCAGTCACTGGCCGCCGAGGATGCAAAACTGGTGGTCCTGGCCCGGGGAGCCAAGGGTAGGGCCGGCACCGTGCAGGGTGCTGCCGTCCGTGACGAGGACGGCCGGACCTACGCCGCCGCGGGGGTCGCGTTGCCCTCCATGACCCTGACCGCACTGCAGGCGGCGGTGGCGATCGCCGTGGCCTCCGGGGCGCAAGGACTGGAAGCAGCGGTGATCGTCGGCGGGGTCGACGTCGACGAGGCGTCGCTCGCCGCGGCCACGGACCTCGGTGCGGCTCTGCTCGTACAGACCGATGACGCCGGCGTCGTGCTGCGACAGTTGGCCCTGTGAAGGGTAAGCCGCCGGTCGACCCATCCGCCCACCGTTCGGGCTTCGCCTGCTTCGTCGGCCGGCCGAACGCCGGCAAGTCGACGCTGTTGAATGCGTTGGTGGGCAGCAAGATCGCGATCACCTCGGACAAGCCGCAGACGACCCGGCGAGCGGTTCGCGGCATCGTCACCCGCGATAATTCCCAGCTGGTCATCGTCGATACGCCCGGTATGCACAAGCCGCGAACGCTGCTCGGGGAGCGGCTCGGCGACTTGGTCCGCAGCGTCTGGAGCGACGTCGACGTGGTCGGTTTCTGCGTGCCCGCGGACGAGAAGGTCGGCCCTGGCGACCGCCGAATCGCGGCCGAGATCAGCGAACAGGCCCCTAAGACACCGGTGATCGGCATCATCACCAAGACCGACAAGGCCGGCCCGCAGCAGATCGCCGAGCAGTTGCTGGCGCTGTCCCAACTGCGGGACTTCGCCGAGGTGGTGCCGGTCTCCGCCGTCGCCGACAGCCAGGTCACGCTCCTGACCGATCTGTTGATCGCGCAGTTGCCCGCGAGCCCCCGGCTGTATCCGGATGCCGAGCTGACCGACGAACCGATGGAGACACGGATTGCCGAGTTGGTGCGGGAGGCGTCGCTGGACGGAGTCCGGGACGAGCTACCGCATTCGCTGGCCGCTCTGGTCACCGAGATGGGCCCGCGCGAGGGCCGCGCCGACCTCACCGACATCTACGTGACCATCTTCGTCGAGCGCGACTCGCAGAAGGCGATCGTGTTGGGGCACCAAGGATCTCGGCTCTCGTCCGTCGGGCGGAGGGCGCGACTGGAGATCGAGCAACTGCTCGGCAACCGGGTCTACCTCAACCTCCACGTCGCCGTGGCCAAGGACTGGCAGCGGGATCCCCGGCAACTCCGCAAGCTGGGGTTCGATCAGTAGCGCTCCCGCGGCCGGCAAAATCCCGGGACCGCCCTGTTCAGTGCTGCTCGTAACTGCTACTTTATGAGCAGAAGCGATCATCGCGCGAACAGGAGAGCATTGTGGCGGGCACCCAGGTACGGTTCGAGATGGCCGAGCAGCCGGCTGTGCTGGCCAGCATCGTGGAGCGCCGGCCGGCTCTGCGCGAACTGGTACGTAATCGGCTGCCGGGGCAACTGCGGGGCATTTCGCTGATCGCCAGGGGATCGAGCGACAACGTCGCGGTGCACGCCCGTTACCTGCTCGAGCTGGCCACCGGCCTACCGGTCAGCCTGATCGCACCCAGCATCCTGACCAGGTACCACCGATACCCCGACGCCAGGGACTGCCTGGTCGTCGCCCTGTCCCAGTCCGGGAAAACGCCTGAGATCGTCGATGTGGCTGCCCAGCTGGCCGACGGGGGCGCCATGGTGGTGGCCGTGACCAACGACGGGGAGTCGCCGTTGGCCCATGCCTCATCGGTCACGCTCGCCGTCGGGACCTCCCGCGAACTGGCGGTCCCGGCCACCAAGACCGTCACCGGTCAGCTGGCGCTGGTCACCCTGCTGGCCGAGGCGGTGGGCGAGATCTCCGAGTACACCGGTGGCGACCGGGCGTGGGACGCGCTGGCCGATGCCGCGTCGGAAACCCTGGCGGACACGTACAACCTGCGGGCGGCCGTGGCGATCCTGCACCCCAGACTGTCGGCCATCCACCTGGCTCGCGGGCTGACCTATGCGGCTGCATTGGAGGGCGCCCTGAAGTCCAAGGAGACGAGCCGTCGGGTGCACGAGGGCTACTCGAGCGCCGACTTCCTGCACGGGCCGCTCACCGTCGCCTCCGAGCAGGTCGCCGTCGTCGCCTACGGGGCCACCGGCCCCGTGCTGGACGACGTGGCGCAAACGGCCAGAGCCGCAGCAGATCTCGGTTCGCCGGTGATCGGTGTCGGGGCACCGCAGGTGTGGGCCGGGGTGGACGGAGCCGTCGGACTGCCGGTCCCGCAAACGGTCGGCGAGGCGCTGGCCGTCATCCCGTTGGTGATCCGCGGGCAGCAACTGGCGATCGAGACCACGCTGGCCCTGGGGCTGGATCCGGACAGTCCGGCCGGACTCAACAAGGTCACCGCCACCCATTAGCCCGGCGGGCTTCGTTCGGCACGTGCGTCCGGCTGTGGCGTTCGGCTCGGGCGGCCCGGCAGCTGTGGTCCGGCACATGTTGTCGGGCATATGTTGTCAGGCATGACCGCACAGACCACGACCACCAATCCGGAACGTGAAGCCGTCCGCGCCGGCGCCGACGCATGGCTCGAGACCCTGCAGAGCTGGGTTCGCATCCCCTCGGTGAGCGCCGATCCCGACCGCCACCACGACGTGGCCCGCAGCGCACAGTTCCTGGCCGAACAGCTGCGCAGCAGGGGTTTTCCGACTGTCAGCGTGCTCGACGAGGGACCGTGGTTGCCGGCGGTCCTGGCACACTGGCCCAGCGATGATCCGGAAGCCGTCCGGGTGGTCGTCTACGGTCATCACGACGTGCAACCCGCCGACGGTGTCGAGCGCTGGGTCCATCCGCCGTTCGAGCCGCGGATCATCGACGGTGTGCTGCACGGCCGCGGAGCCAGCGACGACAAGGGCAACATCGCCATGCACCTGCTCGGCCTGTCCGCGCACCTGGCTGCCACCGGTCGCACCTCTCCGGCCGTCGACCTGACCCTGTTGGTCGAGGGTGAGGAGGAGTCCGGCTCGCCGCACATCATGGAATTGCTCACGGCCTACCGTGACGAACTGGCCGCCGACCTGATCGTGGTCTCGGACACCGGCATCTTCGGCCCACAGACGCCGTCCGTCTGCATCGGTATGCGGGGCCTGGTAGCCGGCGAGATCCACGTACACGGACCGGATGTCGATCTGCATTCCGGGTCGTTCGGGGGTGCGGTGCCCAATCCGATCGTCGAGCTGAGCCGAATTCTGGCCGCGCTGCACGACGACGACCGCCACATCGCGATCCCGGACTTCTACGACGACGTGGTGATCCCCACCGACGCGGAACGAGCCGCCACGGCGGCGCTCCCGTTCGACGAGCAGGCGTGGATCACCGGACCGGCCGCCTCCCGGGTCGCCGCGGGTGAGGCGGGCTGGAGCACCCTGGAACGGGTCGGCGCCCGGCCCACCGCGGAGATCAACGGTATCTGGGGTGGGTACACGGGTCCCGGCAACAAGACGATCGTGCCCACCGATGCGTACGCCAAGGTGACCTTCCGACTGGTCGGCCGGCAGGATCCGGTAACCATCCAGCGACTCGTCACCGAGTTCGTCACCTCCTCGGCACGACCTGGCGTCACGGTCGAGATCCATTGGGAAGGTTCGGGTGTGGCGCCGCTGTACGTCGACACGACCCACCCGTCGACGACCGCTACGCGCAAGGCCCTCGGACGTGCCTTCGACACCGATCAGGTCCTGATGACCAGAGAGGGCGGGTCGGGGCCGGAGGCCGAGTTGGCCCGCGTGATCGGCGCACCGTTGGTCTTCCTGGGCGTGATGACCGACGGCGACCAGATCCACGCACCGAACGAGAAGGCGCCGGTGGCCTTGCTGCTCAAGGGTTGCGAGGCCGTGGCGCATCTGTGGCGCGAACTCGCAGCCGTCGGTCGGACCGGCCTGCAGTAAGCGGGCCGCACGCGGCGCGACGGCGCGTCCCGCGGCCTCGATCCCGCGGGGCGGCACCGCTGTGTCATGATCCGCGGATGGGCAGACACGGGGCCGGGCAGACCAGCAGGCGGGCAGCCCGGATTTCGATTCCGCTGGTGGTGATCGGCGTCCTGGTGCTCGCCGCGATCGGTTTCGGCAGCTGGCTCTGGTCGGTGCGATCGGTGACCGATCCGATCGATGCACATCCGGTGGACGCGTACGCGGTCGTGGTCACCTCGCCGTCCTGCACCTCGGGCTCGGGCACCACCGTCATCGATCTCGACATGCCGCCGACGGTCCGCACGTCGCTGAGCGCCTGCGGGCGCAAGGTCGGCGAGCGCCTCGCGGTGCAATACCTGAGCGGCCATCCGGAGCAGGTCAGGTTGTCCGGCACCACAGTTGCGCACAACACCGCGCTCGGGCGCTGGCTGCCGATCGCGATCCTCGGAGCCGGTCTGCTGGCCGTCATCGCCACCGTCGCGTTGATGATCGATCGGCGCACATCGCGGCACAGTGGAGTCGGTGCGCGGGTCACGATGGCGCAACTGCGTGCCAAGGAACCGGGGGGCCCGGCTGTCCCGGCCGCCTACGTCTCCCCGTTCGTCGCGATCACCGACACCGGTGGGGCATCCGAGACGGGCCGACATGCGGTCGTCAAGCCGGCGACGGAGCACCGCGTGGTGGCGTCGCCGGGTGACATCGTCGCCGCCGACGCCCAATCGGTATCGCTCACGAGCCAGGATGTTTCGTCGACGGCTGGCGACGTCAACCCGGATGTCACGTCCCGCATCGTCATGCCGGGTGGCCCCGGAGAGCAACGGACACCGTTCCGTCCGAGCGAGATCGCCGTCGAGGACGACCTGTTCACCCATCGTGGACCCGAGGCGCCCGACCGCTGAGATCCGGCCCGGGGCCCGCAGGTGGCCCGACTCGGGAGCAGGGCGCCCACCGTCACGCCCGTGCCGTCGTTAGGGTGGAGAGGTGAGTCCTACATCGAACAATTCCGCCCAAAAGATCAGACAGCCGCAACGCACGACGAAACGGACAGCCAGGTCGGCAACGACGGGGGCGAAGGCGGGACGATCGGCTGCCCGCCGGGTGATCCCCGGTGCGGACTATCCGATCAGCCGGTTCACGCTGGCCAACGGCCTACGGGTGGTACTCGCGCCCGACACCAGCAGCGGAGTGGTCGGGGTGGCAGTGCACTACGACGTCGGGTTCCGGTCCGAACCCGAGGGCCGGACGGGGTTCGCCCATCTCTTCGAGCACCTCATGTTCCAGGGCAGCGAGTCGCTCGCCAAGCTCGAACACTTCCGGCTCGTGCAGTCTTCCGGGGGTGTCTTCAACGGGTCGACGCACACCGACTACACGGACTATTTCGAGGTGTTGCCCGCGGCTGCACTGGAGCGCGGGCTGTTCCTGGAGGCAGACCGGATGCGGGCCCCGAACATCACTGCCGAAAATCTGGCCAACCAGGTGGACGTGGTCAGTGAAGAGATCCGGCTGAACGTCCTGAACCGGCCGTACGGCGGGTTTCCGTGGATCGACCTGCCGCCGGTGTTGTTCGACAGTTTCGCCAACGCCCACAACGGATACGGCGATTTCGTCGATCTGAATGCCGCGACAGTGGCCGACTGTGCCGATTTCTTCGAGCGCTACTACACGCCCGCGAACGCCGTCCTGACGGTCTGCGGGGATTTCGGGACGGATCTGGCCGGCGAGCTCATCGCGAAGCACTTCGACGACGTCCCCTACCGTCCTGCGCCGCTCCGCCCGTCGTTCGACGAGCCGTGGCCGACGACCGTTCGTCGTGCGGAGAAACACGACCCACTGGCTCCCGCACCCGCTTTCGCGGTGGGCTGGCGCCTGCCCGACCCGGTGGCCGACCTGCCTGCCTACCTGGCGCACGTGCTGCTCGGGCAGGTGTTGTCGGACGGTGAGTCATCCCGCCTGCAATCGGCTGTGGTGGCCGAAGCCGGTCTGGCCACCGAGATCTGGGCCGGCCCAGGCCTGATGGGCGGCCCGCTCGACGCTCGCGACCCGGACGTCTTCGTTCTCGGGGCCCTGCACGCGGTCGACGTGGCGGCCGACACCGTGATGGAAGCGGCGGCCGAGCAGGTCGCGACGGTGGCCACGGACGGGCCCAGCGAGCAGGAGCGGGCGCGGGCCATCGCCCGCTTCACCGCCGGTCTTTACCGGGAGAACGACAGCATCAGTGCGCGGACGCGTTCCCTCGGATCGTTGGAGTTGCTGCACGGTCGGGCCGAACTGCTCAGCGAGCTGCCAGGTCTGCTGGAGAACGTGACCGGCGATCAGATCGCTGCTGCCGCAGCCACTCTGGACCCGAATACCGGCGCCATCCTGACCATCGTACCGGGGGCCAACCAGTGACCGCCGCCAAGAAGTCCAGCAGCCTGAAATCGAGAAACGTGAAATCCAGCAGCCCGAAGTCCAAAGCCGTTTCGTCCGCCGCGTCGAAGGCCGGAAAGGGTCAGCCCAAGAAGCGGGCTGTCGATGCCTCGAAGAAGGTCGCCACGAAGCCGGTGAAGAAATCCGAACTGACGGCGGGCACCCGCACGGCCGAGCAGATCGCCGTCACGGCCCGCGGCCCGCGCCCGATTCCGGCGCTCACCGCCGCTCGCACGGCGGCCCATCCGGACCTGCTGACCGAGACGGTGAGCAACGGCTTGCGGGTGATCGCGGTTCGCAAGCCCGGCACGCCGCTGATCGAGGTGCGACTGCGGATCCCGTTCGGGAGTACTGCGGCCACACACAGTGCCCGGTCGGAGCTGTTGGCGGCGACACTGTTGTTGGGTACGAGTTCTCGCTCCCGGGAACAGGTCGATGCCCAGCTCGCGATGGTCGGCGGCCACCTCGACGCTTCGGTCGACCCGTTGCGCTTCGCGGTGACCGGATCGGTGCTGTCCAACGGCCTGCCGATCCTGCTGGAGATCCTGGGGGAGTCGCTGGTCGAGCCGGCGCTGCGCAGACACGACGTCCTGGGGGAGCGGGACCGGCTGGTGGAACATCTGGCCATCGCGGCCAGCCAGCCCTCCGTGGTGGCGCGACACCATCTGCAGGAGCGACGGTTCGGCACCCACCCGGTGACCAGGGAGATGCCGGATCCGGCCGCTGTGGCCGCGGTGAGCGTGGCCGCGTTGCGCGGCCTGCAGCGAAAGTCCCTGGTGCCGAACGGTTCCACCCTGGTCCTCGTCGGTGATCTGGAGCCGGCGGCAGCCATCGCCCAGGTCGAGAGCGCACTGTCGACCTGGACCTCCGCAGGCGTGGCTCGCTCGTTGGCGACTCCGCCGCCGATCGTGGGAGGGCCGGTGCTGGCCTTCCAGCGGGACGGCGCGGTGCAGTCGCAGGTGCGGTTGACCGCCGGCGCCCTGGAGCGGACCGATCCCGACTACGCCGCCGGGCAACTGGCGAATCTGGTCTACGGGGGCTATTTCTCGTCCCGTCTGGTCGAGAACATCCGCGAGGACAAGGGGTACACCTACAGCGCGCACTCCAACTTCGAATTCTGGCCCGGCCGAGCGGGAGTGACGGTCAGCTTCGACACCACCACACCGTCCACCGCAGCGGCATTGCTGGAGGCCAGGTACGAACTCGGCCGGCTGGCGTTGACCGGCCCGACGGTCAAGGAGGTCGAGTCGGCGCGCAACTACGCCCTGGGCACGCTGGCGACGTCCCTCGCCTCCCAGGCGGGGTACGCCTCGACGCTGTCGTCGCTCGCCGGTCTTGGGCTGGACGTCGACTGGGTCCGGGAACACCCCGCCCGGCTCGCCGCGGTGACCGATGACGACGTCGCCCGGGTGGCGTCGACGCTGCTGGCGCCCGCCGCATTCACCGGCGTCGTCGTGGGCGACCTGGATACGATCGGAACCTCGCTGGCCGCGGTCGGCGGGGTGCAGTGGTGAGCTCGCAGCCATCGGGTGCGGCCATGCTGTCGGGTGGTATCCACGGCTTCCCCATTGCGATGCCGGTGCTCTCCCGCGCCTCGGCCGATCGGTCGGAGGATCTTCGCGATCCTGTTCGTACGGCGCAGGCCTGGCCGACGGCCCGGGTGGTGACGGTCGACGAGGTCGGCCGGGCACCCATGGTGGCCACCGGGTCCGGGGTGGCGCTGGGCTACCGTCCGGCTCTCGACCTCGGGCCGGTGCCGCCGGCGGATGCCGTCCTGCTCGGCACCGTCGTGGTGGCTGGTGCTCCCGCACCCGTTGACTACTGGGCGATTCCGGGCGAAGTGGAGAGCGGGGGCGAGCTGTGGTCGCCGACCGCGGACCAGCCCGACCCGTCGACGCTGAGGGAGGTCGGCGGCCTGCTCTCGGACTCGGATGCGGGCTTGATGACGGCCGCGGTGGCTGTGCTGAACTGGCACCGGAACGGGAGCTACTGCCCGCGCTGCGGCGAGCGCAGTGTCACCGAGTCGGCCGGCTGGTCGCGGATGTGCCCGAACGGTCACCAAGAATTTCCACGAACGGACCCGGCGGTCATCGTGCTGGTCCACGACGGGGCGGACAAGATGGTGCTGGCCCGTCAGCCGTCGTGGCCGGCCGGCCGGGTCTCCGTGCTGGCCGGGTTCACCGAGGGTGGAGAGTCACTGGAGGGCACGGTTTCTCGGGAGATCGGTGAGGAAGTCGGGCTGCACGTCAGCGATATCGGTTACCTCGGTTCCCAGCCGTGGCCGTTCCCGCGGTCGCTGATGGTGGGTTTCGCGGCCCGCGCCGAGGTGGGCGCGCCACTGCACCCGCGGGACGGCGAGATCGAATCGGCCTTCTGGGTCGACCGGGCCAC
Organism: Nakamurella sp.; assembly: GCA_965277305.1. Lineage (GTDB taxonomy): Bacteria > Actinomycetota > Actinomycetes > Mycobacteriales > Nakamurellaceae > Nakamurella. The sequence continues at coordinate 235,090 of CBDICH010000003.1, forward strand.
CGTGCGCCGCGTGCTCGCCGCCGGCGGCACCTCGGACGGCATCGGCCTGCCTCCTGGAATCTCCATCGCCCGTCGCATGGTCGAAGGCTGGGCCGCCCTCGGCTGACCGCTGCCCCGCCCCCGGGTATGGATCAACTTCGCAGGCATGGACGAAAGTGACGACTCGCGTCACTCCAGCCCCACCTCGACGACGTTGATCCATGCCGCAGGAGCGAACCGGGCCAGGCAGACCCGCCGGAGAGTCGTTGTCCACAAGGCGGCCCGGCGATTCGGCCGGGGTCGTACACCCGTGCGAAAATGTCGAGGTGACGGTGGATCTGCTGGCAGGACTTGATGACGGGCAGCGGGCGGCGGTGCTCGCCCCCAGCGGCCCGGTCTGCGTGCTGGCCGGCGCGGGTACCGGCAAGACGCGGACGATCACTCACCGCATCGCGCACCTGGTCGAAGATGGGTCGCACCCGGTCAGCGAGATCCTGGCCGTCACCTTCACCACCAGGGCAGCGGGGGAGATGCGGCTCCGGTTGCGCGCGCTCGGCGTGCCCGGAGTGCAGGCCAGGACCTTCCATTCCGCGGCCCTCAAGCAGCTGAGGTACTTCTGGCCCAAGGCGGTCGGCGGTGGGCTCTGGCCGGTGTTGGAACACAAACTACGGCTCGTCGCGATGGCCGCCAAGCGCGCGGGTGCGGGCACGGACGCCGCCACCCTGCGCGACCTGGCCAGCGAGATCGAGTGGGCCAAGGCGTCGCTGATCCGTCCGGATGACTATCTGACCGCGATCGCCAAGCAGCAGCGGGACACGCCGGTCGCCGCAGCCACGGTCGTGAAGGTCTACTCGCTGTACGAGAAGGCGAAGACCGAGTCGGAGCAACTCGACTTCGATGATCTGCTGCTGCACACGGCGGCAATCCTCGAGGACGACGAGGACGTGGCCAGGGAGTTCCGGTCCCGCTACCGATGCTTCGTCGTCGACGAGTACCAGGACGTCACGCCGTTGCAGCAGAAGGTGCTCGACGCGTGGTTGGGTGGCCGCGATCAATTGACGGTGGTCGGTGACGCCAACCAGACGATCTACTCCTTCGCCGGTGCGTCACCCGTCAACCTGCTCGACTTCGACCGGCGGTACCCGCACGCCACGGTGGTCCGGCTCGAGCGGGACTACCGGTCTACCCCGCAGGTGGTCACGCTGGCCAACCGGATCATCGCGGGGGCAACCGGAAAGGCTGCCCGCCTCCGGTTGAAGCTCGTCGCCGTGCTGCCGGATGGTCCGGCTGCCACGTTCGACGAGTACCCGGCCGAGCCGGACGAAGCCAGGGCGGTGGCGCAGAAAGCCGGTGCCCTCATCGCCGGCGGTCTGCCTGCCTCCGGGATCGCCATCCTCTACCGGATCAACGCACAGTCGGAGGTCTACGAGAAGGCGCTGTCCGACGCCGGCGTGCCCTACCTGGTCCGCGGCGGGGAGCGATTCTTCAACCGGCCCGAGGTTCGCCAGGCGATCATCGCGCTGCGGCAGGCGTCGACCGCCGATCGATCCGAAACTGACGCAGCCTTGGTGCAGATGGTCCGACAGGTACTGACCCACGTCGGCCTGACTGACGAGCCCCCGCCTGCCGGCGCGCTGCGCGACCGGTGGGATTCCCTGCTCGCGTTGGTGGGCGTGGCCGAGGAACTGGCCGACGTGCAGCCGCAGGCCGGACTCGTCGCGATGGTGGCCGAATTGGAGCAGCGGTCCGAGGCCCAGCACGCACCGACGGTGGCCGGCGTGACGCTGGCCTCGCTGCACGCGGCCAAGGGGCTGGAGTGGGACGCGGTGTTCCTGGTCGGTCTGACCGATGGCACGTTGCCGATCCAGCACGCCGAAACGCCGGAGGAGATCGAGGAGGAGCGCCGGCTGTTCTACGTCGGGGTGACCAGGGCCCGCACCCGGCTGGGCATTTCCTGGGCGCTCTCCCGCACAGAGGGTGGCCGGCGCAGCCGGAAACGCAGCCGCTTCCTGACGGGGCTCGCGCCCGATGCCGCGCCCGTCGGCCGGACCAGGGCGGCCGGCCGCTGTCGACTGTGCGGCGGTCCGCTGAGCACGCCCGCCGAGTTGAAGATCGGCCGCTGCGACAACTGTCCCTCCACAGCTGATCCAGAGCTGGTCGAAGCCCTCCGCAGCTGGCGCAAGACGACGTCGAGTCAGGCATCGGTGCCGGCGTTCGTGGTGTTCTCCGACGCCACGCTACTGGCCATCGCCGAACGTCGACCTATCGATGATGCTGCGCTACTTGCCATTCCGGGCATCGGGAGAACGAAGCTCGACGCCTACGGCGCCGAGGTGATCGAGATCGTGGCTGCTACCCGTTAGCGGGCATTGCTCCCAGCGCACATGCGGCAGGGGTCTGGCACCGCCGAAAAGAAATCTCAGACCCTGTCGTTTATTCGGTTGCGCGGCCGGTGTACGGGCGCTTATTGTCAGTTTCGTTCCCAAGAGAACCGCCTCTCCCCGCCGGGACGAGGCCGCGACCAGATGGAGGTGCCGGACCGTGAAGACAAACGAAATGAACCAGTTCGGTACCACCGGCGTCGCGGATGCCGGCGCCGATGTGCGCGCCCATGAGGTCACCGCGTACCCGCGGCGTCTGATGGTCACGCCGATCGGCGTTCCGGATCCGGCCGGGGATGAGCAGCTGAGGTAGAACCCAGCACCACGCTCGCCTCCGGCCGCGGATCCCTCCCTCATCGGGAGCGGATACCGCGGCCGTGGTGTTTCCCGGACCCGCAGCCCGCTCACAGAACTTGTGCGGGGCCATCCGGCCTCGAACACCAGAACTTTTCTCGACCGGAGGTGAGAGAACCTTGATCAGCCTGCTTCTCGACCAGGAACCGGACTCGCTAGTCGATCCGATTCTCCGCGAGGACCTCCCGTGCCACACGGGGGACCCCGACCTGTTCTTTGCGGAACGTCCCGGCGACCTGGAAAGGGCGAAGGCGCTCTGCGTCGATTGCCCGGCCAGGGCTGCCTGTCTTGCTGCCGCACTCGAGAGGGCCGAGCCCTGGGGAGTGTGGGGCGGCGAGATCTTCGATCAGGGTGTCGTCATCGCTCGCAAGCGCCCCCGGGGTCGTCCCCGCAAGGTCGCGGCGTGACCGCCGGCCCGATCGTCACCGGAACTGCTGTCCTCCTGAGGCGACAGTTTCTGTCCCACAACGCTTCTGTCCGGCCGGAGACGGCCGGACCAATTCCGAAGGTGATCAAGATGAGTCTATTGGTGGAGGATCTGAGTCGGGATCGAATGCGCAGGGTGCAGCGGGACGCCGAGCTTGCTCGGGCGGCCCATCAGCTGCGCCTCCGCAAGCGCCGGGCCCGCCACAGCGCCAAGAGCGCCTGACCACGTCGGTCGGTCGTCTCAGCAACGGGCTGGTTCTGCGGATCTGTTGTCCTGCAAGGGCTTCAGGTCGCAAGCGTCTCGTTGCCGAACAGCCGTGCCGCGAGAGAACGGGAATTCCGATCCTCGCGGCGCGGCGGTCGGTATGCCGGCCTGCGGTCGGTAACCTCGTCGCATGCCCTCCCCGGACGCGGACGACCGTCAGCAGAGCGCGACCTGCACCCTGTGCGGGCGCTCGGAGATGGGTCCGCCCCTGGGCTGGATGTACGAGAAGGATCCTCGCCGTGGCGTCAATTGGTACTGCGAAGGTTGTGCGCGCGCACATGTGCGGGCCGTCGAGGCGAAGCTGAACCCGGAGTGGTGGTAACGAGCATCTACGCCAACGGACGGGCGATCTCAGCCTGTTCCGGTCGGAATGTCACCATCACCATCACCATCGCCGGCGTCGGCAGCATCACGGAAGTCGAGATCGTCGTCCTCATCTGCGAAACCGGGCTGCCACTTCGCCACGATCTCCCGGAACGGCGCGGTGGCATCGAGCTGGCAGAGCACGCCGATCGAGCCGAAGGTGACGCGATGGATCATCAGGTAGGACGGCGGCAGGTTGAGGTGACGAGCGAGCTTGGACTCCTGGCTCGAGAGGTTGGACATCCGCGCGGCCTGCGACTGCATCCAGGCCCGCGTGAAGTGGAAGGTGCTGTGCCGTAACGGCTCCGCGAAAGGCGTCAGGTAGTCCAGCAGGGCATCCGGGTCCGGCTGGAAGCCGTCGGGGATGAACCCTTCGGATCGCAGACCGGCCAGCACCTCTGCGGCTCGACCGTCGAGCGCCAGCCGGGAAAGCCGCCCGATGATCGCCGGAGCGCCGTTGGGCAGGCGGGCAATCGAGCCGAAGTCGAGAACCCCGAGCCGGCCGTCCTTGGTCAGGACGTAGTTGCCGGGATGCGGATCGGCGTGCAGCAGACCGACTCTCTCCGGCGACGAGAAGTGCAGGACTGTCAGGAGACGGCCAGTCAGATCACGTTCTTCCTTGGTGCCGCCGGTGATGATCTTGCCGAGTCCGATACCTTCCACCCATTCGGAGACGATCACCTTCGGGGCACTGGCGAGCACCTTGGGGACGAGGAACTCCGGATCCCCGTCGTAGCCGCGGGCGAACGCCCGCTGGTTGGCGGCCTCGGCGGCGTAGTCCAGCTCCTCCATGACCCGATCCCGGATCTCCGCCAGCAGGGGGCGCACCTGCATGCCGGGAATGAGCACTCCCAGTACCGGACCCAATCGGTTCAGCTGGTCCATGTCGGCCTTCAATGCCCCGGCCGCGCCCGGGTACTGGATCTTGACCGCGACCTCCCGGCCGTCCTTCCACGTCGCCCGGTGGACCTGTCCGATGCTCGCCGCAGCGGCGGCCTCGTCGTTGAACTCCAGGAAGCGCGACCGCCAGCCGGTGCCGAGTTGCTCGGCCATGAGTCGGTTGACCGTGCTCGGCGGCATCGCCGGGGCCGCGTTCTGCAGCTTGGCCAAGGCCTCGCGATACGGCTCGGCGTACTCGTCGGGGATTCCGGCCTCGTAGACGCTCAGCGCCTGGCCGAATTTCATCGCCCCGCCCTTCAGCGTGCCGAGGACCTCGAAGACCTGTTCGGCGGTGCGGCGCTGCATCTCGGCGGAGATGTCGTCACGGTCGCGCCCGATCAGGCGCTGCCCCCAACCCAGCGTGACGCGGCCTGCCGCCGATAGAGGGAGGCCGGCCAACCGGGCCGTTCGGTTCAGCGCACCACGGGGAATGTCGGACACCTCCCCATTGTGTACGAATCTGCAGCCGGGAGGGAGCAATTAGCGCGTTGGCCGGGCGTCATGACCAGAATCGCCGGTGAAGTCGGGTGGCAACGAGCTGCAACCGCAGTTCGGATGGACGCTCCAACTGCGGCGACGAGGGCCGAGTTGACCCAATTGCCATTCGATCGTGCCGTCGACGGTGGCCGGTACGGCGACTCCGTCGAGATGATCCAGCGCGTCGGCCACGGCCAGCGCTGTCGCCGCGTGGACCAACTGCGTCGGCGGGATGACGAGGTGGTGGCGGAGCCCTGCTTCGAAGGCCGGTCTGCTCGGATCGACTGCGGTTCGATGGTGCAGGGCGCAGACCAGACAGCTCGACCGTCCCGGCAGGACGAACGGACCGACGACTGCGGCATCCAATCCTGCGGTGACGAGAAGATGCGGGATCCGACGGCCGGTCAGCTCGGCCGCCAGCGACGGCGCGGGTGGCCCGTCCCCGGCCAGCACGACGAGCCCGACCCGGTGGTGTGCGGCAGGGGCGTGCACCTTCAGCAGCGGTGTCGCCTCCCGGAGGTTCGCGGCCAATCGCACGGCGTCGGCACGGGTCGGCGCGCCGATGTCGAGAACGGAGGCCACATCGGGCGGGTCAGATGGGTGGCTCATCCTTCGGCCAAGTGCAGCGGACCCGGACAGGTCGGCCGGACGCAGTGCTCGATCCGGCTGCTGGTGGACATGACCGACGCCCGCGACAGCCAGGGCGACCGCCACAGAAGTGGCCAGTCGCCCACTGCCGCGCACCACCACCACCGCGTCCTGGCGCGCCTGCAGGGCACGTCTGGCGATGGAGAATCCGTGACGGTGCACGAGGCTGTCTCGTTCGGGCTGTAGAAATGGTTCGGCACCGGAGCCGGGAAATGACCGCTCGTCGGCCGCGACCAGCACGCGGGCCTCCAGCAGCCGGGCCAGCAGTTCGGTCCAGAGCACCGGATCGGCCTGGTGTCGGTGGAGCACCTCGGCGGCCGTGCTCGTGCCGTCGAGACGGTTGAGGATGTCCAACGCGCCGGCCGGCGCGTGGTGGAGAAGGAATTCCCGGCGCGGCCCGCTGCCGATCTGGATGACGGACTCGCCTCGTGCCACCACCGAGACCCCGCTGACCAGGGCGTACGCAGTAGCCAGATCGAATCCTGCGGTCATCTGTGTCGTCACGCCCTGCCGCCCCGGGATCGACCGCGCCCACCGACGTGGGCGAACGACCGTGGCGGACCGGTGGTGACGTCGTTCGGTACCCAGAGTTGCAGAGATCGGTGCGCAGTCGAGGGGTCTGTCCACAGCCGCCGGTGATCTGCAGCGCCGCCGGTAGGGCCGGGCCGAGTGATCAGCCCGGCTCCACCGGTCAGCCGAGGATCAGGCCTTGCCCAGGATCCGGTTCATCTTGGTGCCGCACACCGGGCAGATCCCCTTGGCCATGCGGCGACCGTTGGTCTCGTGGACCTCGCCGTCGAAGTCCCGCTTTTCCTTGCATTTGACGCAGTAGCCGTTATAGGTCTCGGCCATCAGCCTTGTTCCTCTCCTCGGGCCGCCGGCGGCAGGGCCGCAGGTCGGACGGATCGACCGGGCACAGGTCCCGGAATCGTGGCCTACCGTACCCGCAGGTCGCCGCGGAACCATGGATTCCACCGGCGGCGTCCGGCGGTGTCGAGTTCGGTGTCGTGCTCAGCAGACCGACAAACCATGTGAAACGGACGCGCGCTGTCCGGGGGTCGGGCCGTTTCGCTCGCTGCTGATGAAAGGATCTCGCTGCTGATGAAAGGATGTTGACATGACATATAAGGCCACAGATGCCCGATACGAACGTCAGCCCTACCGGAGAGTCGGACGCAGCGGACTCCACCTTCCCAGCGTCTCCCTCGGCCTCTGGCAGAATTTCGGCGACACCGCCGCCTTCGAGACGCAGCGCGACATCCTGCGCAGGGCATTTGATCTGGGTGTGAATCACTTCGACCTGGCCAACAACTACGGACCGCCCTACGGGTCGGCCGAGACGAACTTCGGGCGGCATTTCCGCGATGACTTCGCTCCATATCGCGACGAACTGGTCATTTCCACCAAAGCCGGCTACGACATGTGGCCCGGGCCTTACGGGGACAACGGCTCACGGAAGTATCTGCTCGCCTCGCTCGATCAGTCGCTGGCCCGGATGGGCCTGGACTACGTCGACATCTTCTATTCGCACCGGGCCGACCCGAACACACCGCTGGAGGAGACGATGGGGGCGCTGCACACCGCCGTCACGTCGGGTCGCGCCCTGTACGCCGGAATCTCGTCCTACTCGCCGGAACGGACCCGGCAGGCGGCCGCGATCCTGACCGACCTGGGGACCCCGCTGCTGATCCACCAGCCGTCGTACTCGATGTTCAACCGCTGGATCGAAGACGGGCTCCTGGACACCCTGGAGGAGACTGGCGTCGGCTGCATCGCCTTCTCGCCGCTGGCGCAGGGCATGCTCACCGACCGATACCTGGGCGGGGTGCCGGACGGGTCCCGCGCCTCCCGGCCGGGCTCGCTGTCCAGGGAACTGCTGACCGACACAGCGTTGCACCACATCAGGGCGCTGGCCGAGACAGCAGCCGGCCGCGGTCAGTCGCTGGCGCAGATGGCCCTGTCCTGGGCGCTGCGCGACCCGCGGGTGACCTCGGTCCTGATCGGGGCTTCCTCGGTTGCGCAGCTCGAGGACAACATCGGTGCGGTGGACGGTCCGGCGTTCGAATCAGCGGAGCTCATGGCAATCGAGAACCACGCTGTCGAGTCCGGCATCAACCTGTGGCGGCCCTCCAGCGCAGTCTGACCAGTTGGAGCACCCCGCAGAAACGCCCCGTCACCGGTGGTGGCGGGGCGTTTGGACGGTGGCAGCGGAGGAAGTCAGACCTCGCGGGGCGTGTCGTCGGGGTGCTCCGGCGAGTCCTGTGGATCGTCGAGCTCGCTGGTGTCCACCTCGTCGATCCCGGCCAGGAGTTCGGCGAACTGCTTGTCACGCTCGACGAACCCGTTCGGATCGTCGAGGTCGGAGCTCGACGGCAGAAGGTCGGGGTGCGACCAGAGCGCGTCCCTGGCCTCGATGCCGCGGGAATCCTCGAGGGCGCGCCACAGGTCCGCGGCCGCGCGGAGGCGGCGCGGGCGCAGCTCCAGCCCGATGAGCGTGGCAAACGTCTGTTCGGCCGGGCCACCGGTGGCCCGGCGCCGCCGCAGCGTCTCCTGGAGAGCGGCCGCACCCGGCAGTCGGTCTCCGACGGCGTCGGCGACGACGGTGTCCACCCAGCCCTCGACCAGCGCGAGCAGGGTTTCGAGGCCGGCCAGCGTGGCCTGCTGCCCCGGAGTGATCTTGGGCTCGAACATGCCCTGCCCGAGGGCGGCCTCGATGCTCGCGGGGTTGTTCATGTCCATGTTGGCCGCCATGTCCTCGACGGCGGAGAAATCGACACTGATGGCCCTGGCGAAGTCGGCGATGAGCGACATCACCCGGTCCTTGAGCCACGGCACACCGGCATAGAGCCGGTGGTGGGCCGCCTCCCGGGCTGCGAGGTAGAGGCGAACCTGATCCTCGGGAAGGTCGAGTCCCTTGCCGAATTCAGACACGGCCAGCGGGAGCAGTGCGGCTGTCCCCTCCGGCCCCAGCGGCAGACCGACATCGGTGGAGGTGAGCACCTCGACAGCGAGTTGGGCCAGACCCTGACCGAGCTGCGAGCCGAAAGCCATGCCGCCCATCGAACCCATCATCGCCAGCAGCGGACCCGCCTGCTCCCTGGCCTGTTCCGGCAGGTTCTCCAGCCACGCGCTGGACACCCGGTCAGCGATGGGGGAGCACAGCTTCTCCCACATCGGCATGGTCGCCTCGATCCACTGCTTCGGGGTCCACGCCGTGGTCGTCCGGGCACCAGCCGGCATCGAAGTTGCGCCCTCCAACCAGATCTCGGCCAGCGCAACGGCTTCGGTGATCTGCTTCACGTCGATCGACGACGCGGGATGTGAAGCCGGCACCTGAGAGGTGGCAAGTTGCTTGGCCAGGTCGTAGTTCACCGGCCCGGAGGACGGAGTCGCGTTCGACATCATCTGTCCCAGCTGCGACAGCATCGACCCGAGTTGGCTCAGGTCGAAGCCGGCCGGCATGCCGGGCACGCCCTCCGGCTGACCCTTGCGGTCGGGGTCGTCATCGCCGGAATTGGAGAAGCCGAACGGCAGATTACTCATGTCGACCACGGTACTGAACATTGTCGGCTCTGCGCCCGGTTGGAGCCGGTCTATCGCGTTGAGCGAAATGCTCGCCGGCGGACGTGAGGGCGGCGACGCGGTGCTCATCCGTTTCCGGCATTCCTGCGAACCGGATCCGATCCTGACCACCTACGCTCTGCGAATGCCCTGGTTCTCTTCGCTCTCCCTGCGTGCGCGCACGCTGATCGCCGGCAGCACCGTCAGCGTCGTCCTCATCGGTGTCGGGGCTGTCGTCCCCATCCCGTATGTCGCTCTCGGGCCGGGCGTGACCTACAACACCCTGTCCGCTGTGAACGGGACGCCGGTCATCAGTTTCGCCGGTGACGTACCCGCATCGGTCAAGCAGAGCGACGGCACGGGACACCTCAACATGACGACGGTTTCGGTCTACGACGACCTGCCGTTGTTCGGGGCCCTGGGCATGTGGATCTCCGGCAACTATGCGTTGGTGCCCCGCGCCGAGGTGTATCCGCCGAACCAGACCGTCGAGCAGGTCAACCAGCAGAACACCCAGGCGTTCCAGGACTCGCAGTCGGCCGCCGAGATCGCCGCCCTGCGCTACCTGAAATATCCGAATGTGGTTTACGTCGGAACGATCGCCGCCGGCTCGCCCAGCGCGGCGGTGCTCCAACCGCAGGACCAGATCACCGCGATCGACGGTACGACGGTCACCGATTTCGCATCGTTGCAGGCCGCGTTGAAGAGCACCTCTCCCGGCCAGGTGGCCAAGGTGACGGTGTTGCGTGCGAACAAGTCGGTCGACGAAAAGGTGACCTTGCAGGCCAACGCCAGTTCCGGCAAGCAGGGTTTCCTGGGTATCGGTGCGGTGGAACGACCGAAAGCGCCGTTCACCGTGTCCATCTCGTTGGCCAACATCGGCGGCCCCTCGGCCGGGCTGATGTTCACCCTGGGCATCCTCGACCGTCTCACCCCGGGTGGTCTGACCCAGGGGAAGTTCATCGCCGGAACCGGCACGATGGAGGTCGACGACACGAAGGGCACCGTCGGTGCCATCGGCGGGATCCTGCTCAAGATGATCGCGGCCAAGGACGCCGGCGCCTCGGTGTTCCTGGTACCGGCGGCCAATTGTGCCGAGGCACTCACCAGGGTGCCCGCCGGTCTGCAGCTGGCCAAGGTGGCCACTCTGGACGACGCGGTCAAGGCGCTCCACACCCTGGCGGCGGGTGGCACCCCGCCATCGTGCTGACGGTGAGCGCCGCCCACCACGGCAGCCGTTCCGGGTCGCCCAGGCCGGCGGCAGGGTGGGGCCTGCTCGCCGAGGTCAGTCGTCGAAGGTGGCCTGCAGCACAGCCAGCAGATTGGGCGCGAGATCCGCACCCCGCAACGGGTTGGCGTCCTCCTTGCCACGGACCCGCAGCAGGCACGCCCCGCCCTTGATGTCGCGCAGCACCCCGCCGACCAGTCTCGCCTCCGCGCGGTCGGGGTGGGCGGCCGCCTCTTCGGCGGTGATCTCCACGTCGTTGCGCTGGTGCGGATCCGGTTGGCCGGCTCCGACGGCGGGGGCGGCCACCGCCGACGGCGGCAGCACGACGATCTCCTGGACCAGAACGCAACCTGCCACTTCGGCGGGCCAGGAGATCTGCGAGAGCGCCTCGGACAGGTCACCGGCCGGCAGCACGTCCTGCGCGATCGGGGTGAAGACGCCGGCGTCCGACAGGGTGCCGGCCAGTTCCGGTTGCGCCGTCAGCAGGTCGGTGGTCCGGACCAGGGCGAACATCTGCGGGGCCGCGTCCCAGCCTGCGGTCGCGGCGAACTCCTCGACCTCGACAACCGCTGCGGCCAGATCCGGGTCCTCCCACCAGTACGGCGTTTCTCCGGGCGGTAGGGGCAGGTCGGCAGGATCGGCGGGCGGCAGCCTAGGCGGCAGGTCATCAACAGGCACCCGTCGATCCTTCCATTCCTGGACGCCGACTGAATGCCCGTCCGACGTTCGGTGCGCCACACAGGTCACAGCCGGGCAACGCAACGGCGGATCACAGGTAACGGTCCGACCCACAGCGGCTTATCGGGGAACCAACATCGCACGCCTACAGTTGTCCCAGCGGTAGGCCGGCGCTCGACTGCGCCCGGCCGTGTTCTGCGTCAGCAGAGCCGGAACGAACACCCATCAGTTTGCGAATGCAAGGAGTCCAGTAGTGGCCATGCGGCCCCCGATCGCCATGCCCAGCATGTCGAAGCGATCCAAACGTGTACTGATCACGCTCGCCGCGCTGATCGTCCTTGCCGTCCTGTGGTTCCAGTTCGTCGGCGTCTACATCAACTTCCTGTGGTTCGGCGAAGTCGGTTACCGACAGGTCTGGACCACCCAGGTGCTCAGCGAGGTGGTGCTGTTCCTCATCGGTGGCATCGCCGGCGGCGGGGTGGTCTTCCTCTCGCTGCTGCTGGCCTACCGATCCCGGCCGGTCTTCGTCCCGTCCGGTGAGGTGGATCCGCTCAGCCCCTATCGCACGGTGGTCAGCAGTCGCCCCAAGACCTTCATCTTCTCCATCTCGATCCTGGTCGGACTGGTCTGCGCGTTCTCCGCGCAGGGCAACTGGCAGACCATCCAGCTCTGGATGCACGCCCAGGACTTCGGCCAGACCGACCCGCAGTTCGGCCATGACGTCGGCTTCTACGTGTTCATCCTGCCGGCCCTGCAGTTGATCCTGGGCTGGATGTTCGCCCTGGTCGCGCTCAGCTTCTTCGCCGTGCTGGTGACGCAGTACCTCTACGGTGGCCTGCGCATCTCCGGTCCTGGTCGGCGGATCACCTCGCAGGCGGCGTTCCAGCTGTCCCTGCTGGTCGGCATCTTCGTACTCATCAAGGCTGTGCAGTACTGGTTCGACCGGTACGCGCTGCTGTTCTCCACCCGCGGCGGGAAGTTCACCGGCGCCTCCTACACCGATGTGAACGCGGTGCTGCCGGCCAAGATCATCCTGATGGTGATCGCGGTGATCTGTGCCGTCGGCTTCATCGTGGGCGCCTTCCTGCACTCGGTGAAGCTGCCGGCCATCGCGCTGGCCCTGCTGGTGCTCTCCAGTGTGCTGATCGGCGGCGTCTGGCCCCTGGTCCTGCAGCAGGTCGTGGTCAACCCGAACGGAATCACCAAGGAACCGCCCTACATCACCCGAAACATCGACGCCACCCGTGCGGCCTACGACATCGGGTCCGACAAGGTGACGTACGTGCCGTATTCGGACCAGGCGAAACTGACTGCCACCGGTGGGGTGCCGGCGGCCGCCGCCCAGACGGTGGCCAGCGCGCGCCTGCTCGACCCCAACATCTTGTCCGAGACCTTCACCCAGAACGAACAGCTCCGTAACTTCTACGGCTTCACCGATCCGCTCTCGGTCGATCGCTACACCGATCCGACGACCGGGAAGTCGCAGTCCTACATCGTCGCGCTGCGCGAGCTCAACACGGCAGGCCTGGTCGGCGACCAGACCAACTGGATCCAGCAGCACATGGTCTACACCCACGGTGACGGCTTCATCGCGGCCCCGGCCAACGAGGTCGGGTCGGATGGCTACCCGGTGTTCAGCGTGTCGGATGTGTCCAACCAGGGCGTCATCCCCGTCAGCCAGCCGCGGGTCTACTACGGCCCGCTGGCGACGACCTACTCGATCGTCGGCTCGACCACCCCGACCTCCAAGCGTGAGTACGACACGGACCAGACGTCCTACACCTACGACGGCAGCGGCGGGGTCAGAGTCGGAAACCTGTTCGACCGCTTGGTGTTCGGTACCCACTACGGCGAGGCGAATTTCCTGTTCTCGTCCGAGATCAACGGCAACTCCAAGATCATGTACATCCGTGATCCGCGCCAGCGGGTCGAAAAGGCTGCGCCGTTCCTGACCACCGATACCAGCCCCTACCCGGCTGTCGTCGGCGGGAAGATCGTCTGGATCGTGGATGCCTACACGACAGCGGCGAACTATCCGTACTCGCAGGATGTCTCGCTGTCCAACAGCACTGCCAACTCGCAGACGACCAGCGGCACCGAGAGCGGCCAGGCGGACACCCAGGTGTCCTACATCCGTAACTCGGTGAAGGCGACGGTCGACGCCTACACCGGTGCCGTCACGCTCTACTCGGTGGACAACACAGATCCGGTGCTGAAGGCATGGGAGGGCGTGTTTCCCGGGCTGATCAAGCCGTCCACCGATGTCTCCACCGAGCTGCGCTCGCACTTCCGTTACCCGCAGGACCTTTTCGAGGTGCAGCGCAAGCTGATCACCCAGTACCACGTCGATTCCGCCACGGAGTTCTTCCAGCAGTCGAACTTCTGGGATGTACCGGCCGATCCGACCGAAAGTGGGAACACTGCCGCGCAACCCCCTTACTACCAGCAGATCGCGCTCCCGGGCACCACCACTCCGACGTTCCAGCTGACCAGCGCACTGACCGGGTTCCAGCGACAGTTCATGGCTGCCTATGTATCGGCCAGCAGTGATCCCAAGAACTACGGACAGATCTCGGTCCTGCAGTTACCAGTCAACACGCAGACGCCGGGTCCGGTGTTGATCCAACAGGTCTTCAACTCGAATCAGGCGATCGCGCAATACATCACCACCAGACAGACAGCGGGGAAGTCCACCGTCATCTACGGAAACCTGCTGACCCTGCCGATCGAGACGGGGTTGCTGTACATCGAGCCGCTGTACATCAAGGGTGTCTCGACCAGTGCCTCGCCGCAGTTGGGCCAGGTCCTGGTCTGGTACGCCAACCGGGTAGGCATCGGGGCGACGCTGTCGGCCGCCCTGGCCAACGCCGCTGCCAGCGCACCGATACCCGTCCCCAGCGGGAACGGGAGCACGACGGGGAGCACCACGTCGACGTCGGCCGCCACCGGCTCCAGTTCCCCGAGCGTGACCAGTTCGTCGAGTCCCGGCACGCCTGCCGTTCTGCCGGCCACTCAGGCGCAGGCGCTCCAGCAGATGGACAACGCCAACAAGGCACTGGCCGTGGCCAAGGAGTCCGGCGATCTCGGCAAGATCGGCGCGGCCAGCCAGGCCTTGGAGAACGCCGTCAACAACTACCTGAAGCTGGTCCCGAACGCCCCGCTGACAGGCACGGCCACAAGCCCTGCGGGGGTCGCCCCGTCGAGCGGTGGCTGACAAGAAAAAGGCTTGCGTTCCAGCCGATTTGGTAACGGTGACGCCACTTGCTACAGTGGTGTTACCGCCAACGCGGGGTGGAGCAGCTCGGTAGCTCGCTGGGCTCATAACCCAGAGGTCACAGGTTCGAATCCTGTCCCCGCTACAACGATATGGCCCCTGGTCAGCAGACATGCTGACCAGGGGCCATTTTTTTTTGTAGTCCCGTCCTCCGTGCTGATCGCGGCTGTGACACGAAGTCGACCCGAACTCTTCGCCCGGGCCGCATGTCGACCAGTGGTCGCGCCGGCCTGGTCCTCGGTCGTCTACAAGGTGCCAGACTCGACCGGGGCGATCGGTCTAGTGGCTCTTGCGCCGCGATCGGGTGCGGGTTTGGGCGATGGCCCGTGCGTACAGGTCGGCGATCGCTTGGGTGGCCTGGTCGGTCGTGATCGGAGGTGGGGTGGTGGTGGCTGCGTGGAGCAGGTGGCTGAGCTGTTCAGGGTGTCCGATGAGGGTGACGAGGGCGTCGACCATGTCCTGCTTGTCCTGGACCAGCACCCCGTCCGTGCCATCGGTGATGTAGTCGATCAGACCGGTGTTGCGGTAGCCGACGACGGGTAGTCCGGCGGCGCGGGCTTCGAACGCGGCGATTCCGAACGCCTCCTGCCGAGAAGATGCGACGAAGAGGTCGCCCTGGTGGTGGATGTCGCGGACAGCGCTGTTGTCGCGGTGGCCCAGCAGTGACACCCAGTCGCCCAGACCGAGGCGATCGATCTGTCGTTGGAGGTCGATCCGGCGGGGCCCTTCACCGATGATGTGGACGGTCGCCTTCGTCTGTGCGGGTAGCTGACTTCGTACCAGGGCCAGGATGTCGAGGAATTCGTTGACGTGTTTGCGCTTTTTCAACCGCCCGACGAGGACGATCCGAATCGGGTCGGCCGCGTCGCGCGGACCTGACATGCCGCTGCGCCACCAGTCGGTGTCGACAAGGTTCGGGACGATCGACACGTCCCGCACGCTTCGAAGAGTCTTGCGCACCTGGGCGGCGGCGACGCTGCTGACCCCGGACCAGGCTGCTCGCATCCGCCCCCACCCGAACGGCAGCGTGCTTGCTCTGGTGGCCCAGAGGACTTGCCACCACAGTGAATGGACTGTGGCAGCCACCGGGATTCCCCGGCGGCCGGCCGCCCGGGTGACGTAGAGGGCCATCGGGGAGATGACGGTGAAGTGTGCGTGGACGACATCGATCGGGCTGCCATCGAGTATGTCGGCGACCATGCGGCGATTACGCCAGGGAAACGCAACGGTCAGCCAGCGTCCGTTCGCGGCCCGGGCGATGTCGAGATCCTTGTCCAATGCTGCGGACTCGGCCACCGCGGTGATGACGGTCACCTGGTGGCCCTGTGACATCTGCTGGCGGACCAAGGTTTCCACCTGCCGTTCGATGCCGCCGACGTCAGGGGCGAACGAGTCGGCAACGTGCACGATTCTCACTACCCGGCCTTCTCGTGCGGCCGGGCCGGCGACGGTGTCGCGGGTTCGTCGGCATGCAACCGGACCGGCAGGGCCCGCAGCCCGTAGACGATCGACAAGTCGTGGTACTCGAGTTTTTCCGGATCAACAGCCAAAGACATCGTCGGGAACCGTCTGGCCAAGCCCAGAAAGGCCGCCCGGAGCTGCATTCGAGCCAATTCCGCGCCGATGCAACGGTGAAAACCGTGCCCGAACGCGAGATGTGGGCGGCTGGCCCGGTTCGGGTCGAAGCTGCCGGGCGAGTTTCCGAACACTTCATCGCGGTTGGCCCGGCTGAGCGAACAGATCACCACATCTCCTGCACGAATCCGTTGATCGGAGAGCTCGACATCACGCCGCGCGATCCGGGGAAATGCTATCTGCACCACACTGAGATAGCGCAGCAGTTCTTCGACGACCTGCTCGACCGACGACTCGTCGGCGCGGATCCGGCCCAACGCCCCGGGGTCACTGATCAACGCCAAGGCGCCGAGCGCCAACATGCTGGCCGACGTCTCGTAGCCGCCGGTGAAGACCCCGTCTGCCAGGCCGGCGATGGTGTCGTCGTCGAGCTGGTCACCGTGGGCCAGCAGAAGGGTGGCGATGAGTCCATTGCCGGGCATGGGGTTTCGGCGTTGTCGGCTGATTGCCTCGCGGATGAAATCCCGCGACTCCGACATCGCGCCAAAGATCGCGGCGCCCCCTTCCCGGACGTCGAACCGGTCGTGACCCAGCCGCTGGAACCGCTTCTGATCCG
Organism: Nakamurella sp.; assembly: GCA_965277305.1. Classification (GTDB taxonomy): domain Bacteria; phylum Actinomycetota; class Actinomycetes; order Mycobacteriales; family Nakamurellaceae; genus Nakamurella. Next base: position 251,854 of record CBDICH010000003.1, read on the forward strand.
CGGTAGGCAGGCCCAGGAGTTCGCAGATCATCGCGAAAGGGACCGGGAACGCGAAATCGGCGACGAAGTCCACCACCGAGCCGGCAGCGGCCAGCACATCCAGCTGGTCTTCCACGATCCGTTCCAGAGCTGGTGTCAGACCGGCCAGCCGTCTCGCGGTGAACTCCGGCGTGAGGATCTTACGAAGTGCGGTGTGCTCCGGCGGATCGGTGAACCCCAGTCCTCCGATCCGTTGTCCCGCGTGCGGTGCGGCGCCGAGCAGGGCGCGGATGTCGGTGCTGTAGTCGGGGTCGTTGAGGACCTGCCGAGTCTGCGCGTGGTCTGTGACCAGCCAGACCTTGAGCCCCAAGATCCGCCCGATCACGCGCACCGAACCGCGTCCCTCGCGCGTCAGGGCCAGCGGTACAGGATCGAGCCCGGCCCGCCGGAGCGGCAGCGTCAGCCGGTCCGGCAGATCCGCCACGCTCAGCAGTCCGCCCCGATGACGTGCCGAGACCGCCACCGCGCGGTGGGTGACCCATCTGCTCAGCGCGAGCAGGCGTTCAGCGGCTGCGACTGATCTCAATCGAGCCTCTCCAGCCAGATCGGCACACCAACGGGGCGCTGCCGTCGGCAGGCAGCGAAACCACGCATTCGTCACCCTAGCCCTCGGTTGTCGTGCCCCTGACCCGGTCGGCGCTGCGAGGGGGCTCGGACCACTGTCAGTTCGGCCACCGAAGGCCGGAGTCAGGCCAGTCTGACCTCCGGTCATTTCTGACCTGGTAGCCGACGGCGCAGCGGATTGGTTTGCAGGCCGGCCAGGACGTTGTCCGACGGACGCCGGGCGGGGGTGCGACCACGTTCGATGAACCATTCGCGTCCGAACACGAGCCGGTAGAGCGGTCTGGGTAGCCGCAGCATCCAGGCCAGACCCCGCTCGATGCCGGTGTCGGCAGTCGTCTGACTCTGATGCGCCAGCATCGCCGCGCGCTTCTGATCCAGGTACCCGGTGACATTCACGCGGTGGGTGATCTCCTGGGGCGACGCGAAGAGGGCAGTGAACCGCGAGGGGGCGAAATCAGCTGTCCTGGGAGTGAACCAATGGGCCAGGAACAGGGCCCGCTGCAGCAATCGCCGGTCGATGGTGGCTTCCAACACCAGTGGTGTGCCCGCCAGTTGCGCCGCGCGGATGCCGACCCGGTGCACCTGTACGTGATCGGGATGGCCGTATCCGCCCGCCTGGTCGTAGATGGTCAGGACGTCGGCTCGTTCCTCGCGTAGGAGCTGCGCCAGCCGAAGTGCCACCTCCTCGACGTCGGTGGCGGCGAACCCCGGCCCACCGTGCGCCGGACCGCTGGTCCCACTACCCGAGTCGCGATAGCCCAAGACCACCGTTCGAGCGCACCCCAGGGCAAGCGCGGACGCCTCGACCTCGCTTCGCCGGACGTCGGCCAGTGAGGTGGAGGCCGTGGTCTGCGCCGAGGCCAACCCGCTCTCTCCGGCGGTGGCCGTCACCAGGACAACCCGGTGACCCTCGGCGGACAGGCGGGCCATGGTTCCCCCGGTCAGGAGGGCCTCGTCATCGGGGTGGGCGTGCAAGAAGACGATGGTGCGACTCACTCGAATTCCACCTCCTCAGGCTGCAGCAGCGGGCTGGTGGCACGCGACCCGACGTGCGTCAGGAGCACTGTGGAAGTGTGCATCCAGCGTGCACCCGACACGACAGCGGACCCTGGAGTGCGGGCCAAGGCGAGGGGCGGGCGATGTCCACCGACTGGATCGTCGTCGGCCTGAGCTTGGCGGCGGCGTGTGCGTTTGCCTTTTCCACTTCACTCAAACACGTCAGCGCCGGCCAGGTCCCCGACGCTCAGAACATGCACCCCCGCTCGCTCGTCAGGTTCGTCCGCGCCACGGTGTCGCACCGTTGGTGGTTGGCCGGGATGTGTTGTGACGTCATCGGTCTGTCGCTGCAGATCCTGGCGCTGCATCTGGGCGAGCTGAGCGTTGTCCAACCCCTGCTGCTCAGCAGCCTGCTGTTCGCGCTGATCATCCGGGGGCGGTTCGAGAATCAACCGATCGCCCGCCGCCAGTGGCTGTGGGCCCTGGTCCTGATCGGAACGCTCGCCGGATTTGTCCTGCTCGCCACATCGCCGGCTTCCGCAGTCGACGAAGCCGCCGACCCGTTCCCCGCGGCGTTCGCGGGCGCCATGTGCGCCGTGCTCGTGATCGCGTGCCTGCTGATCAGCCGCCGCCAGACCGGCCGCTTCGCGGCGGCCCTGCTGGGCGTCGGGGTCGGGATCATCTACGCGATGACCGCAGCCCTGATCAAGGCGGCGACGACCATCGCCGCCCGGCGACCGGTCGATCTCCTCACTCACTGGCCGCTCTACGCGATCATCGCGCTCGGTGCCGCGGGACTACTGCTGAGCCAGCTCACCTTCCAGGCCGGACCGCTCACGGCCAGCCTGCCCGCCACCGCCACCGTCGATCCGCTGCTGAGCGTCATCATCGGCGTCGCCGTCTTCGACGAGCATCTGCGGCAAGGCGGCAGGACCGACACCCTGCTGGTGATCTTGCTCGTCCTCCTGGGAACCGCCGTCATCCAGCTCAGCCGCACGGCCGCCTACCCACCCGCAACCGCCTGACCTCTGCCGATTCGACGCAGCCGATTCAGGGCCGCGGTAAGCCCAGCGGCCGCCTCCAGCCGCGCCAAGGCCACGCCAAGTCCACGAAGGGGGGGTAGCCCTCAGCGGGTGCGGTGTGGGTCAGGGGCGCGTGGCGGCGGAACGGGCCAGGGTGATCACCGGTCCAGTGGTGTGGCGGTGCACATGATGTGCTGATGGTCAGCTCCCTCCTGAAGCTCGCGGTGACGGAAGACGGGTTCCTCCGTCAGAGACCTTCCGGCACCCACCGAGGTGACGTCCCGGTAGCGGGCGAACCGTGACCAACGGCCCGCAGGCCATCGAGAACAGCCGGCCCGGACCGTCCTGTCGATCGGTCACAGCCGTCCGGCCGCGATTTTGGCCAGGGCGAGCGCCTGGACGACGGGCGGTGAGGGCGCGGTCGGTATGTCCACCGAGATGACAACCAGGGCATCACCTTTGGTGAAGTAGATACCGGCCGATCCGGGGCCCTTGATTTCCAGGGCCTGGTCGCCGACCCCGGACAGGTCGACGGCATGCAGTTCCGCGTTGTGAAGCTTCGGGTCCTCGCTCATTCGGGCAAAGGTGGCGCGGCCCAGCCTGGGATTCAGATTCACCAGCGCAAACTTCGTCTGGTAGCTGCCGTATTGGCACTGGCTTGCGCCGTGGCTGCTGATCGCGGTGCCCGGACCGGGGTCGGCGCCCAAGGCGGTACCCACCTCCGCCTCGGTGACCAGCGCGCAGGCCGTCGCCGACGCCGCCGGAACTGCCGTCCCAGCGGGAACCGATGGTGGCGCCGCGGCGGCCGACGTGTCCATCGGCGCCGCGGACGGCAACGGTGCGGCATTGACCGGGGACGCGGCGGCAACAGCGACTGCAACTGGCGCGGTGGTGGCACCCGTCGAGATAGCTGACGCTGGGTTGGGCGTCGGTGTTGAGGAGACGCGCACCGGATTCGCCACGGAAGCGGCGGGAACCGATGTCGTGGAAGCACCGACCGCGGCGGCGCCGTGAGCCGAACTGCACGAGGCGAGCAGTAGACCGACAGCTGTCGCCACAGCGGCGAGCGAGCGAGGACCGGGTGAGTTCATCGTGTTCTCCGTTGTGCTGGCGGATCGGCTGACGTCGGGCTCATGCACTCGACGCTAGGGAACAGGCGTCACGAGGGCGCCCGTGGAACTACCTGTACGCCACCTGCTTCGGCCGACAGTCTGCTTTTGTCGTGCTGCCCGCACCATCGGAACCGAGGTCCTGGTGTTGACCGCAGCCAAGACGGAGAGTCGAGATCTTCGACCAGACTGCGAACAGCGTTTCGTCGTCGTGGACGCCTGCGACGGCCGCACCGAATCCGCAGGTCTGCCGGTGTGGTCACCGGGGAGATCCACCACTGGCGCAACCGGACCGGGACTCCGCAGCTCTACGCAGCTCTGCACCGCATCGCGACGGTTCAGGCCCCGTGGCAACCCCATCTGCGATCGAAATGGTGAACCGACGTCGATGCCTCTGGCAGGGCAGCAGAGGTGAGGGTGGGGTCGACAGCCGGCATTCGGTGGGGTCTAGCGTTGACCCGGCATCGGCGCGCCGTTGGCTGCCGATCGAGCGGCGGCGAAATGAGGGCGCGATGGCGGATCTCAGAGCGCCGATCGTCGGACGGGAACCCGAGCTCAGCGCCCTACAAGAGTTCGTCAGCGGCATCGACGATGGCGCCGCCTCCCTGGTGCTGGAGGGGATTGCGGGCATCGGAAAGACCGCCATCTGGGACCGCGCCGTCCAGGACGCCCGGTCAGCCGGGGTGGCCGTCCGGACCTGTCGTTGCAGCCAGGCCGACACCGCCTGGGCCTTCAGCGGGCTCGGTGACCTGTTCGACGGTCTGGACGGCGAGGTACTGGCCGCATTGCCAGCGGTGCAGCGCGATTCGCTCGGCGCGGCGCTGCTGCTGGCCGGCGCCGCGGATTACTCCCCTGGTACCCGCGTGGTGGGGGTGGCGGTGCTGGGCGCCCTTCGCGCCCTGGCCAGGACAGGTCCGCTGATCCTGGCCATCGATGACGTCCAATGGCTTGACGTCAGCTCACGCAGAGTGTTGTCCTTCGCGGTCAGAAGACTGACGCAGGAACCGATCCGGCTGTTGACCTGCTATCGCACCGAGCTGGACGGCAACCAGGGCCGGGCCGACGACGCTCACGGTGGTGCCGATCTCGGGCTGGTGGGAAGACGCATCGTCGTCGGCCCAGTCAGCATCGGGGTGATGCAGCGGATAGTCCAGATCAGGCTGAGTCGCACCTTGTCCCGCTCCACGCTGGCCAGATTGCACCAGGCCACGGGTGGGAGCCCGATGATGTGCCTGGAAATGGCCAGAGCGATGCAACGCCGTGGGCGAGAGCCTGCGGCAGGCGAACCATTGACAGTCCCGGCCGACCTCCGACTACTGGTCAACGATCGACTCGAAGGCCTGAGCTCGGAGGCTCGGCAACAGGCTCTGCTGCTGTCAGCACTGGCTCAGCCGACTGTGGCGGCCATCGATACAATTCTGGGCGACCCGGAGCTGACGGCGCGGTGTGTGGCCGAGCTGATCGCCGCCGGGGTCATCGAACGTGACGGTGAACGGGTTCGTTTCACCCACCCGTTGTTGGCCTCCGTGCCCTACGCCGACCTGGATCCGCGAGCCCGTCGGCGCCTGCACGAACGCCTGGCGGCGGTCGTCGAGGACCCGGAGGAACATGCCAGGCACGCCGCCCTGGCCGCAGCGGGCAGATCGACCGAAGTTGCTGCGGCGCTTGACATCGCCAGCAGACATGCCCGACGACGGGGGAGCATTGATGCTGCCGCCGAGCTGTCCGAACTCGCCGTCACGAGCACTCCGCTCGACCACGGAGATGACCTGCTCCGCCGGACGGTCCAGACGGCGGAATACCTGCTGTTGCTGGGCGAGCCGGTGCGGGCCCGCACGGTGCTGGGGGGAGGGCTGAACGCTGTCCCGCCCGGGCCGCTCCGGGTACGAGGACTGCTGCTGCAGGCCACCATCGCCTCCTGGGAGCAGGGTGACGCCACCGTCGCCGACTGGTGCGGTCAGGCCATGGTGGAAGCGGGTGACGACCTGCTATTGCAGGCGAGGTGTCACGCTGCGTTCGCCGAGACCTGTCCGAACGACGTCCCCACCGACCTGTGGCATGCCGAGCAGGCAGTCGTCCTGCTGGGCGAGATGGAAGACCCGCCCACGGATCTGCTCGCCGGGGCGCTGGTGAATGTGGCCTCGCACGGGCTGCGTCTGGGCCGTGGGCTGGCCGTGTCTCCCCTGCAACGGGCCGTCGCTCTGCAGGCGGCCGGCCAGCCGGTGCCGATTGGTGACCGGGCCGCGATGGGCCTCGGCATGTATCTCAAGGTGGTCGACCGTTTCGACGAATCGCGCACCTGGTTGGCGGACATGCGGACCTGCGCGATCGACGAGGGGGACGACAGCGCCCTGCCTTTCGTTCTCGGACATCTGGCCACCCTCGAGTGTTGGGCGGGCGACTACCGCTCGGCGTTGGCCCTCGCGGAGGAGGGACGGGAACACGCCGCTCGGATGGGCATGCGGGCGCCGATGCCGGCGTCCGCCCAGGTGTTGACCTTGGCTCATCTGGGCCGGGTCACCGAGGCCAAGGCCCTGGCTGATGTGGACATCGCCGGGGACGCCGCGCTGGGCTTTCGATCCGCGCTGGCCCTGCATTTCCGCAGTCTGGGTTTTGCGGAACTGGTCAGTGGCGACCCCGCAGGTGCCGCATCGCATCTGCTCGCCGCGGCGTCGATCTCCTTCGACGAGGTCGGAATTCGCGAGCCCGGCATCCTGCGACTGCACCAGGACGCCGTCGCAGCCCTGATCGCGCTCGGCCGTATCGACGAGGCGGAGCGGATGACGGCGCAGCTGGACCTCAGCGCCCAGACCAATCACCACCCCTGGTCGGTGACGATGGCCGGCCGCTCACACGGCCTGCTGCTGGCCGCCGCCGGTGACCTACCCGGCGCAGCCACGCTGTTCGAGCAAACGCTGATGGATCATCGTGTGCTGCCCATGCCATTCGAGGAGGGCCGCACCCGGCTGCTGTTCGGGATCGTCCTCCGCCGATCCGGACATCGGACCGACGCCCGTCGGGAATTCGGGGCTGCCCAAGCCATCTTCACCCGGTTGGGGACTCCGCTGCACGCCGATCAGGCCCGCAGGGAATTGGCGGGCGTCGGCGGACGACGCCGCCCGGACAACGACCTGACCCCGGTCGAGCGTCGGGTCACCGGACTGGTCGCTGCCGGTCAGACCAACCGGGAGGTCGCTGCGGCGTTGTTCGTCAGCGTGCGAACGGTCGAGGGTCATCTCGGACACGTCTACCAGAAGCTCGGCGTACGGTCACGAACCGAACTGGCCAGGTGGGTGGTGGACCATCCGGTTCAGACTGTCACCTGAGCTCGCCCGGGGCACGATCGGATGATTCTGCTCGGGCGCGGTCCTGGTCCGACTGTCCACGATTCGCGTCCGGCCCGCCTACCTCGTGCAGCGGTACTGGCCGGAGCCAACCTCGCGACATCACCTCCGGATCAGGCGGGCGGATGATCGGTGGCATGACCTCTCGCCGGCGATGGCTCTTCGGAGACCAATTGGGCCCGCACTTCCTCGACGACCCCGAGCAACCGGTGTTGCTGATCGAATCCAAGGCGGTCTTCGCCCGGCGCCGGTTCCATCGGCAGAAGGCCCACCTCGTGCTCTCGGCCATGCGCCATCGTGCCGCCGAACTGGACGACCGGGCGGAGTATGTCCGATCGACCGACTACCGATCCGCGGCGCAGGGTCCGCTCTCGGTCGTCCATCCGACCAGCCGGGCCGCGCTCGGACTGGTGAACCGCCTCCCGAATGTCGATGTTCTACCGGCGCGGGGATTTGCCACGTCGATGGACGAGTTCGGGGTCTGGGTAGATAATCGAGGACGTCGGCGGCTACTGCTCGAGGACTTCTACCGAGATGCACGGCGCCGGCACGGCATCCTGATGGATGGCGCGGAGCCGGCCGGCGGGCACTGGAACTTCGACGCCGAGAATCGCGAGCCACCACCGCGTTCCGGGTCCCTTGGAGTTGCGGAACCCTGGTGGCCGGTCGAGGACGAGATCGACGAGCAGGTCCGATTGGATCTGGATCGTTGGGAGCAAGAGGGCGAAGTGTCCTTCATCGGCGCCGACGGTCCACGTCGATTTGCGGCCACACGAGCGGAGGCATCGACCGCTTTGTCGCACTTCCTGTCCCTCCGACTCGATGCGTTCGGGCCGCACGAGGACGCGATGCTGCAGGATGATCCATGGATGGCGCACTCGTTGCTCTCGGCGCCACTGAACCTCGGCCTGCTCGATCCGCTGGAGGTGGTCACTGCGGCCGAGCAGGAGTATCGGGCCGGCCGGGCCCGGCTGGCGTCGGTGGAGGGCTTCGTGCGGCAGATTCTCGGCTGGCGGGACTATGTCTGGCATCTCTACTGGCAGCAAGAAAGCGGCTACCGAGCTAGAAACAGTCTGCACGCCGAGACGCCGCTGCCGACGTGGTTTGCCGACCTGGATGCGGATGCGGTCGAGGCCAATTGCCTCTCGACCGTATTGGCCGATGTCCGTGATCACGGCTGGGTGCACCACATTCCCCGGCTGATGGTGCTGGGCAATTACGCGATGCAGCACGGGTGGCGTCCGGCCGAGGTCACCGACTGGTTTCACCGCAGCTTCGTCGACGGCTACGACTGGGTGATGGTGCCCAATGTCGTCGGTATGTCGCAGTACGCCGACGGGGGCGTGATGGCTACCAAGCCTTATGCGAGCGGCGGCGCCTACATCAACAAGATGGGCGATTTCTGCGGTGACTGCCGATTCGACCCGAAGGTGCGGGTGGGTGAAAGTGCGTGCCCGTTCACCGCGGGTTACTGGTCCTTTCTGCACAAGAACCAGGCTCGGTTCGCCGGCAACCAGCGGATGAGTCAGGCTGTCGCCGGCCTGGGTCGTCTCACGGATCTGGACGCCTTGCTCGAACAGGAACGGCATCGTGGACCACGGGCACCGTAAGGGCTTTGCATGGCACTAGCCCATCGCCGACATCTGATCATGGCTGGCCACCACGGAGTCAGCTGATCAACGAGCGGCGGTCACGGACCCACCCTGGATCCGTGACCGCCGCCCGCCCGATCTCCGGGTCAGCGCAGGTTTCGGCGATGCCGCCCGACGGCGATCCGACGGGTGCCCAGTACCAGCAGTACGCCGCCGCCCAGCAGGGCCAGCACCCCGGCCACGGTCAACCCGCGCAGCGGCGGCGGACCGGTGGCAGCCAAAGTGTCGGTGTCAGTGGCGAATCCACCGGCATTCGTGGTCGAGGTGGTGCTCGCTGTACCCCCGCCGCCGGTCGAGGTGGTGGACGCCGACGTGCCTGTCGACGACTCATTGGTGGACACCGTTTTCGAGGCGCCGGTGGTGGACGAGGAGGTGATGGTCGCGCCGCGGGAACCCTTGGGCACGAGGACCGTCTTGCTCGTCGCCCCGGTCGTGCCGACGAGCGGCGCCACGGTGGACGTCGCGGCGGTGATGCCCGCGACGGAGGTGGTCGTAGCTGACGTGCCGGGTCCGGTCGAGCCGGTCGTCGCCGAGGTCATGGTCGACGTGGTCGGCGTGCTGGTGGTGGTACCTCCGGTCACCTCGGCGCAGGGCAACCTGGTAATGGTGTTGTCGTCCAACGTCACGGCGCCGACGCTGGCCAACAGTCGACCCTGGACGGTGGCGCCCGTGCCTGCGCTGATCGAGATCCCGGCCAGCACCGTGCCCACGAACGCCGTCCCGGTGCCCAGCGTCGCGGAACTGCCGACTTCCCAGAACACGTTGCAGGACGGGTGATCTGCATTCGTGAACGTGACGACGCTGCTCGAAGAGGTGATCAATGTGCTCGAGGCTTGAAAGATGAAGACGGCGTCCGGCACGTCGTTGTTGTCCAACGTCACCGTTCCGGTCAGGCTCAGCGCACTGCCCCGATACACGCCGGGCTGCAACGTCTGTCCGCCGAGATCGGCCAAACCACTGGCGGAGGGGGTTCGCCCGGCTGCGCTGTTGAATGCGGTTGTCGCATCACTCTGGGCTTGGGCGGCAGTGGCATCGGCGACGTGCGGTACGCCCGGGGCGATGACCAAGCCCGGCGGGAATCCCGTGACAGCACTTCCGGGGCTCACGCCGAGATCGGATCCGACCAGTTGGGAGGCGCCGGTGTTGGTCACGGTCGATCCGGCCAGCACCGCGAAGGTGCCGGCGGTTCCGAGCCCGACGGTAGGTTCGGCAGCAGCGGCGGGGGGTGCAGCCGACATGGCTCCGACAACACCGATCACTGCGACAGCGGAGACGGCGAGTAGTTTGCCGCCCAGGCTTTTGGAGGGTCGTCGAATATCGGTGCGTCTTGCTGTCAAAGGACTGTCGCCTTTCGAACGCCCAGGCTCACGGCGAATGGAGTGCCGGCTTTTCGTAAAAGCCAGTCAAACCTGACAGTAGGGGCAGGACAGAGCACCCGCAATGACAACGGTCCGTTTTCACTCCCCAGAACCCCGACGCTCCAGAGTGACACGTATGCCAGTGGCGACTACCTACAGTGAGGCTCACTGACCGGTGGCTCGTCAAGGCCGGCGCACCGGTGAAGCGATTCACCAGGATATTCAACCCGGACAACGCCTTTCGTCTCGCATTGCTCGTATCCGTGGAGTGGGATCGAGTTGACCGCCGCGCCGTGGCCTGCTAATTTCGTTCCACGGTCACGAGATTCAGCGACAAGCTCCGGCTCGCTGGGCGGCAACCCTCCTCCGCGGTGGGGTGCTCCGGATGACGACCAGGTGGTACCCGGCTCGGGTTCCGCAAGCGCGTGGCTGGTCAGTAGCCTGAGCAGAACGGACAAGTCGTGATCACATTCGAAACGGCCCTACATCGGCCGCTCCTCGGCGTGTCCCGGCGCCACGTCGACCTGCAGCGTGTCTCCAGCGCGCTCTGTCTGCTCTGACGTTCGCAGCTGACCGGCCCGCGGGTCGATCGCTGACGTCCGCCGGCTTCTCGTGCCCGGCGAGCATCTTTGTCCGGCGTGGTCACCCTGCGCCCCTCACCTCATCCGGTCTGCCCTGGAGAACCCTTCGTGACCATCAAACCGCTCCACACCGACTCCACCCCAAGCACTGACGATTCCGACCCGGTCCCGGTCGACGTCACATGGTCGGGCGCAGCGCCCAGTCGTTCCGGCGGCGCCGCCTCCGCCCGAGTCATCCCGCTGGGTCACCCGGGCCGCTGGCTGGCCACCATTGCGGTCCTGGTGGTGTTCGCCCAGGTCGTGCACGGTCTCATCACCAACCCGTTCTATCAGTGGTCCCGGTTCGAGTACTGGTTCTTCCGTCCGGTGATCATGGACGGGTTGCTGATCACTCTGAAGGTGGCCGCCTACAGCGCGGCCCTCGGTCTACTCGGCGGCATCGTGCTGGCGCTCGGCCGGGCCTCCAAGAATCCCCTGCTCAATGCGGTGAGTTGGGCCTATATCTGGCTGTTCCGCTCGGTGCCGCTGATCGTGGTGCTGCTGTTCGTGTTCAACTTCAGTGCGCTCTATCCGAGGCTGAGCCTGGGCGTTCCCTTCGGTCCGGCCCTCGTCAGCTTCGACGAATCAAAACTGTTCTCCTATCTGGCGATCGCAGTGATCGGCCTCAGCCTGAACGAGGCCGCCTATGCGGCCGAAGTCGTCCGGGCCGGCCTACTCTCCGTCGACCAGGGTCAACTGGAGGCGGCTACGGCACTCGGGTTGTCCAAGTCGCGAACGTTCCGCAGAATCCAGTTCCCACAAGCACTTCGCACCATCGTGCCGTCGTACGTCAACCAGTTGATCGGGTTGATCAAGGCCACGTCGCTGGTGTTCTACGTCTCGTTGCTCGACCTGTTCGGACAGGTGGAGAGCATGGGTAGCACCTACCCGGGGGACATCATCCCGCTGCTGATGGTCGCCACCGCGTGGTACCTCATCATGACCACCGTTCTTTCGGTCATCCAGTTCTACGTGGAGCGGGCGTATTCACGGGGTGCGCTCCGCATGGTTCCACTGACGCCATTCCAACGGCTCAAGAATTCCATCAACGGCAGTCGGGCCCAGACCGCTGACGGGAGATCGTTGTGACCGCCGGACAGAACACGCAGACGGCAGCGGTCAGCGTCACCAATGCCCGCAAGGCCTATGGTTCCAACCAGGTCCTGGACGGGATCGACCTGACCATCGCCAAGGGCACGGTCACCGTGATCCTCGGTCCTTCCGGATCCGGCAAGTCCACGCTGCTGCGGGCGATCAACCACTTGGAGCGCCTGGACTTCGGGTACGTCAGCGTCAACGGCGAACCAATCGGTGTGCGTTTCCAGGGCGATCGGCTCAAGGAACTCCCGGAACGGCTGATTCTTCGTCAGCGGACCCGTATCGGCTTCGTCTTCCAGAACTTCAACCTGTTCCCACATCTGACCGTGTTGGAGAATGTCACCGAGGCACCGATCGCGCACCAGCGAAAGACCCGGGCGGAGGCCGATGTGGCCGCGCTCGATCTGCTGGAGCGAGTCGGATTGTCCGACAAGGCGTCCGCCTATCCGCGGCAGCTGTCCGGTGGGCAGCAACAGCGGGTCGCGATCGCGCGGGCGCTCGCCATGGAACCGGAGATCGTGCTTTTCGACGAACCGACTTCCGCCCTCGATCCGGAACTGGTCGGCGAGGTGCTCGCCGTGATCAAGGATCTCGCCAGTACCGGCACGACGTTGGTCGTGGTGACACACGAGATCGGCTTCGCCCGAGAGGTCGCCGACCGGGTCATCTTCATCGACGAAGGCAAGGTCGTCGAACAGGGGACGCCGGCCGAAGTTCTGGACAATCCGACGACCGAGCGATGCCGCGATTTCCTCGGCAAGGTCCTCAAGCAGTAGGCCAGATTTAGCCCCGTCGCTGATCTTCGCCGTTCCCCCCTCGTCAATTTCGTGCTGCCGGAAAACCGGCAGTCAGCATCGATAGGAGCATCATGTCTGTCACCCGTCCCCGCTTCCTCCGAAATCTCGGCCTCACCGCGGCGGTTGCTGCGGTGCTGGCCAGCGCGGCCTGCAGTTCGGCGAGTACCGCGACCACAAGCTCCTCGGCCACCGTCAGCGCTGCTGCTGCGGCCCGCTCTGCTGTCGGAACCGCCGCCGCAACGGGTGCTTCCACCGACGTGCAGATCGCGGCCCATTCGAACGGAGCAGGCACGGCGACCACCATCGCTGTTCCAACCGTGGCCGAGATCCGCGCCAAGGTGCCCAAGTCCATCCTGGAGAGCGGCAAGCTGGTGATCGGTGAGGGTGCGCTGCCGGCCGGATTCCCGCCGTTGGCCTACGTCGGAGACGACCAGAAGACGCTGACCGGTTCCGAGCCAGACCTGGGCCGACTCATCGCCGCCGTGTTCGGATTGCAGCCGGAGATCGACAATGCAACTTGGGACAACCTTTTCGTCGGGATCGACAGTGGCAAGACCGACGTGGGGATCTCCAACATCACCGACACCGAGAAGCGGAAGGAAAAGTACGACTTCGCGTCGTACCGTCAGGACAACCTGGGCTTCGAGGTGAACAAGTCCAGCGACTGGGAATTCGCCGACGACTACAAGAACCTGGCCGGCAAGACGGTGGCCGTCGGATCTGGCACCAATCAGGAAAAGATCCTGATCGAATGGCAGACCAAGCTCAAGGCCGAGGGGAAGACATTGGTCGTCAAGTACTACCCCAGCAATGCTGCGGTCTATCTGGCACTGGCCTCGGGCAAGATCGACACCTATTTCGGCCCGAACCCCGGCATCGCCTACCACGTGACACAGGACGCAGGTACTTCGACGCCGACCAAGAATGCCGGCAAGGTCTCGGGTGCCGGTTCGACCCTTCAGGGCCTGATCGCAGCCACCACCAAGAAGGGCAACGGCTTGGCCCAGCCGCTGGCCGAGGCCATCAACTACCTGATCGAGAACGGTCAGTACGCCAAGTGGCTCGCTGCGTACAACCTCTCGAACGAAGCCGTGCCGTCGTCGGTGGTGAATGCTCCGGGTCTCCCGCTGACGAACAGCTGACGATCCGCGGAAACAAGCTGCCGTTGCCGTAGACGAAGTTTTGGGGAGGATGCCGATGTCCAGCCAGCCAGCGGTTAGTCGGAGTGAGCACGTCGTCGTGGTGGGAGCCGGTGCCATGGGATCTGCCGCAGCCTGGCGGCTGGCGCTCCGCGGCTTCCGGGTGACCCTGCTCGAGCGGTTCGAGCCTGGCCACGTCCGGGGGGCCAGCCACGGCAGCTCGCGGATCTTCCGGCATGCGTACCCCGATCGTCGGTACGTGGACCTGGCGTCCCGCGCTGCTGCCCTGTGGTCCGAGTTGGAAGAGTCGGATGGCACCCGACTGCTGACCTGGACGGGGGCGGTCGACCACGGGGATCCGGCCGCGGTCCAGGGACTGGCCAGGGTCTTGGGACAGGGGGGGATCGGTTACCAGATTCTCTCGCCGCGTACCGCCGGGCAGCGGTGGCCCGGCCTCAAGTTCGACACGGTGGTGCTGCATCACGGCGCCGCCGGACGAGTCGATGCCGACCGTGCGGTCATCGCCCTGCAGCGCAGGGCGGCGGCCGCCGGGGCAGAGGTCATCCACCACACCCCGGCCCGGGCGCTCAACGGTTCCCGACACGGGGTCGAGGTGGTGCTGGACTCCGGCTCCATCCGGGCGGACCACGTCGTGGTCGCCGCCGGAGCGTGGACGGCGGATCTGGTCGGCGGACTGGTGCAACTGCCGCCACTGCGGACCACGAAAGAGCAGCCCGCCCATTTCGTGCCGCACCACCGCGATCTCGAGTGGCCGAGTTTCATCCACCACCCGGGGTCGGATCTGCGCGGTGAGGGAATCTACGGACTGGGCTCGCCGGATGGCATCAAGATCGGTGAGCACGGCACCGGACCCGAAGTCCATCCCGACACCCGGGATTTCGAGACCGACCCGCTCTCCACCGAGCGACTGGCCAGCTACGCCGCGGAGTGGCTGCCCGGCGTCGATCCCACCACGGCGGCGCCGCTGACCTGCCTGTACACCACGACGCCGGACAGCAACTTCATCATCGACAGGGTGGACCGCGTCACCGTCGCCGCGGGCTTCTCGGGGCACGGGTTCAAGTTCACCCCCGCGATCGGCGAATTGGTCGCCGAACTCGTGGAGGGAAACATTTCGGCCCCGGAATTGTTTTCCCTGTCGAGGATCCGGGACAGCGTCGCCCCAGCTCGATCAGCCTGACGAATGCGAACCGATCTGCCCGAAATCTTCGAAATCTCCAGGAGTGACATGTCGACCATCGTGACCATCGCTGGTAGCCCGTCCAGCATCTCCAGCTCGGACGCCCTGCTTTCCCACGTCACCCGCAGGATCGTGCGGGCCGGGCATACGGTGACGTCGCTCGTGCTCCGTGACCTACCCCCGGCGGCCCTGTTGGCGGCCGATGTGACGGATCCGGAGATCGCCGCGGCCATCGAGGCGGTCGAGAACGCGGACGCCGTGGTCGTGGTCTCGCCGGTCTACAAGGCGGCCTACTCGGGCCTGTTGAAGGTCTTCCTTGATCTGCTGCCGCAGTTCGCCTTCCGTGGCAAGTCGGTGCTTCCCCTGGTCACCGGTGGAACGCCGGCCCACGTGCTGGCCGTGGACTACGCGTTGCGACCGGTATTGAACAGCCTGGGTGCCGCGCACATCGGGCAGGGCTGGTTTGTCCTCGCCGCACACGTCAAGGTCTTCCCGGACGGTGGGGTGCTGATCGATCCGGCCTCGGCGGCACCCGTCGCCGAGGTCACCGAGAACTTCCTGGCCTCCCTCGGCCGGCACACTCCGGTCGCCACCCCGCTACCGCCGGGCACCCGGCAGGTATCGCCGGCGGCCGGCGCACCGGATCTGACCGTGCTGCAGGTCGAGGTCGGCGATCCGGAACTCGAGCCGCTGCTGAACGACCTCGTGGTCGAATACGGCACCAGATACGGCCGGATCTCCGCCCACACCCAATTGACCGAGGTACCGGCGACGGACTTCATCGCGCCGGACGGTGCCTTCCTCGTGCTGACCGAGAACGGGGAGACCATCGCCGGAGGCGCGATCCGCCGTTACGACGCGCGGACGGCAGAGGTCAAGCGGGTGTGGACCTCGTCCGGTCACCGGCGGCGGGGCCTGGCCCGTCGCCTGATGGCCGAACTGGAGCGAGCCGCTCGGGAGCTCGGCTACGACCGCATCCACCTGACGACCGGCCCCCGCCAGCCCGAGGCGGTCGGCCTCTATCTGACCTCCGGCTACCTCCCGCGCTTCGACACCGCCGCGGATCCCGAGTCGATCGGGCCCCTGGCATTCGCCAAGGAATTGGTACCGGGAGCCGGGCAGGCCGAATGGGTGCAGCCGACCCGGGAGCAGGCTCACGCCCAGCAGTCCGTCGGAGCCCGCGGGTGAGCGCGCCGTCGCTGGTCTTCGTCGGCGGTGGGCCCCGCACCGTCTCGCTGCTCGAGCGAATCGCCGCCAACGCCCCGGAGCTGTTGCCATCCGCCGGCCTGGACATCCACATCGTCGATCCGTTCCCGGTCGGCGGCGGCCGCATCTGGCGGCGTCATCAGTCGTCGTTGCTCTGGATGAACTCGGTGGCCAAGGACGTCACGATATTCACCGACGAATCAGTGGTCTGCTCCGGGCCGATCGTCGCGGGCCCGGCCCTGGACGAGTGGGTCTTCGGCCCGGGTCGCCAGGTGCTGATCGACGCCGGCCTCCAAGCCGAGGCAGATTCGTTTTCGCGTCATGACTTCGCCAGTCGCGAGATCCAGTCGCTCTATCTCTCATGGGTTTTCGATCGGGTGGTGAAGTCTCTGCCGCCATCGGTCATAGTGTCCGTGCATCAGCAAAAGGCGGTGTCGGTGACGGATATTGCCAGCACCGTCGTCGGTTCGGCACCCGTTGCGAGACAGCAGGTCGGACTGGCGGACGGGTCGGTACTCCAAGCTGATCTGGTGGTTCTGGCACAGGGATATCTTGATCGCACACCGACGACGGCCGAGTCAGGGTTCGCGGCGGCCGCAAAATTCAATGACCTGACCTACATTCCGCCCGGCTACACGGCCGACGTCGATCTTTCCGGACTTCGCGCGGGAAGCACTGTGCTGGTCCGTGGTTTCGGTTTGGCCTTCATCGACCTGATGGCGTTGGTGGCCGAGCAACGTGGGGGCCGGTACGTCGAAAATCCCGACGGCAGTCTGTCCTATCTGCCGAGCGGGCAGGAGCCCGTTCTGCAAGTCGGTTCCCGGCGAGGCGTCCCGTATCACGCGAAACTCGGCTACTCCTTGGAGTCGGCCGCCCCGGTGCCGCCCGTCCACCTCACCCCGGCGGCCATCGAGGCCATCAGCAAGCCTGGCGAGACGGCGAACTTCCGCGGCCAACTGTGGCCGTTGATCGTCAAGGAGTTGGCCGACGCACACTATCGGCGGCTGTTCGAATTCCACTCCGAGCGAACGATCGGTCCGTGGTCTGAATTCTTCGAGGCGCTCAGTCGGCTGGACGTCCGCGGTCCGGAATTCCTGGCCGTCGTGACGGCCGCCGTCCCCGACCCGCTCGACCGCTTCGATCTGCCGTTCATCGACCGACCGT
The DNA here is from genome assembly GCA_965277305.1 of Nakamurella sp. Classification (GTDB taxonomy): domain Bacteria; phylum Actinomycetota; class Actinomycetes; order Mycobacteriales; family Nakamurellaceae; genus Nakamurella. The sequence continues at coordinate 269,163 of CBDICH010000003.1, forward strand.
TGCGCGGTCGGACGTTCTTGGACCGGGATGAGCTTTCCCGGGCGCTGGTCGCCTACGTGACGGGGGATCTGCGCCGTCGGGCCGATCCTCACTACTCGTCCGACCACGCCGTGTTCAACGCACTGCTGACCGTCTACGGCGTGCTGGCCTGGGCGATCGTCTCCGGTCGGGTGAGCGCCCAGGACCGCGTCCAGGTCTTCGAGGGCGAGTTCCACGGGCTGTTCTCGTTCCTCGCCAGCGGTCCGCCGCCGCGCCGGCTGGCGGAGATGTTGGCCCTGCACGCCGCCGGTCTGTTGCATTTTGCCGGTCCCGACCTGGAGGTGACCGTGGAGAACGGTCGTTTCGTGGGCCGGTCGCCCGCAGTGTCGGGCGAGATCGTGGCCGACGCGCTCGTCGAGGCCCGGTTGCCCCGGCCAGATGTGCGGGCGGCCTCGGACCCGATCATCAGTTCACTCCTGGCCGACGGGCAGTTGGCGGCGGAGGATCTGGTTGCTGCCGACGGAACCAGCCTGGGCGGCGGTCAACTGTTGGCCGATGCTCGCAGTCGGGCGGTGGCCGCCGACCGCAGCGTCCACCCGGCTCGATTCCTGTTGGGACCGGCCGTGTCCGCCTCAGCCGGGTCCGCCGGCTTCGCCCGGCCCGGCTTCAACGGGCCGGGCCTTCGGCAGAACGACTCGGTCGCCCGGGAGTTGCTGACCTTGGCCGGCCAGATTTCCGCGCCGGCAGTCGAAGCCAACGCGATCCCGGACCAGAAGCGCCCGGTCGCGGGCAAGCGGCCGGCGGCCGCACGGCCACTGCCCGCGGCGCCCACCCATTCCGGTCACCACCACGTCCACCCCGACACTCACTCTCACGAGAGAATCGAGACCACCCATGCCCGTTGAATTCCTGGGAATTGCCGGTACCAACAACGCCAGCGAGGTCACCCGCCGCAATGGTGGCAGCCTCGACCTGGACTACACCAAGAAACTGGCCAGGGCGCACGAGGACAACGGTTGGGACCGAATTCTTTTCGCCTATCACTCGGGATCGCCGGACCCGGCCGCGGTCGCGGCGTACATCGCCGGGCAGACCGAGCGCATCAACCTGGTGCTGGCGCAGCGCCCCAACGTCTCGGTCCCCACCTATGCCGCGAAGACCTTCGCGACGCTGGACCACATCTCGAACGGCAGGTTCGAGGTGCACTTCATCACCGGTGGCTCGACCGCCGACCAGGCCGCCGAAGGCGACTATCTCGACAAGGATTCCCGTTACGACCGCACCAAGGAGTACATCCAGATCATCAAGCAGGCCTGGACGTCCACCGAGCGCTTCGATTACGACGGAAAGTACTACCAGATCAAGGATTTCGTGTCCGACATCTTCCCGGTCCAGCAGCCCCGCCCGCGGGTGTCGTTCGGCGGATCCTCGCCTGCGGCCTACGCCGTCGGCGCGGCCGAGTCCGACATCTACGCGCTCTGGGGTGAGCCGCTGGCCGGTACCAGGGAGCAGATCGCCTCGATCGATGCTGCTTCCGCGGCCGCGGGAGTGGCGCGCCCGATCCTCCAGGTGGCCTTCCGGCCGATCATCGCCCCCACCGAGGAATTGGCGTGGGAGAAGGCAGAGAGCATTCTCGGGCGGATCAAGGACCACGCGGCCGGGCGCCCTACCTTCCGCCGGAGCGGAAGCCCGGAGAACTCCGGGTCGCAGCGCCTGCTCGCCGCCGTGGCGGCGGGGGAGCGACACGACCGGGCACTGTGGACGGCACCGACCGGACTCACCGGTGGCGGCGGCAATTCCACCGCCCTGGTCGGAACCCCGGAGACGGTAGCCGCCGCACTGCTCGATTACTACGACCTCGGGGTGCGGATCCTGTCGGCCCGCGGCTACGACATCCTCGACGACGCGATTGATTTCGGCCGCTACGTCATTCCCCTCGTGCGTGATGAAGTGGCTCGTCGGGATGCTGCCGCCGCCGCGGCCTGATTCACGTGGTGCCGGGACGTATCCCGTTCATGGCGGACCTACCAACTTCTGCGTTCGACTCGAAAGAGAGATCATGACCACTTCGCTCACCACAGACCTGCAGACCACCTGGGAGGAATGGCACTCCGTGCGCGAGCGCGAGCTGGCCACCCCGCACGGCTGGTTGAGCCTGACGTCGTTCCATTGGCTACCAGTGGAACCGGCCGCGCTACCGGGACTCCCCGGCCTCTACTCGGTGCAGAACGGTCAGGCGGTCCTGACTGCGGAGTCGGCAGACGGATATGCGATTGCCGGTGACTCAGGCACGCCGATCGACGGGACGGTCCGGGCCACGGTGGCGGAAGCGAAGTCGCTGGTGTGGCTCAGTCGCGCAGATGTCGCCGTCGAGCTCGCGCTTCGCGGCGGTCGATACACGATCCGGACGCGTGATCCGAAAGCGGTGACCAGAACGCAGTTCACCGGTGTTCCGGCCTTCGGGGTGGACAGGAGATGGTTGGTGGAAGGGAGGTTCGAGCCGTTCGACCAGCCGAGGTTGATCTCGGTCCTCACTGCGCGTCATGATCTGGTGCAACAGATCACCGGCGTCGGCACTGTCGAACTGGACCTGGACGGCACCAAGTACTCGTTGATCGCAACCGCTGGTGGCGCTGGAACCTTGAACATCTCGTTCCACGATTCGACCAACGGGGCGGAAACGGCGCGCTGGCGCGCGGTTTCGACATCGGCGCCGGACAATGCCGGACGGGTCGAGGTCGACTTCAACCGGGCCATCAATTTTCCGTACGCCTTCACCGACTACGGCACCTGCCCCGCGCCGCCCGCCGGAAACACGCTGCCGGTGGAAATCACCGCCGGTGAGCGCGCTCCGCGGGCTGTCGGGCAGTGAAATTCTGTACCTGCATGCTGGGCGACAATTCACGCAGCGCTGACCGGTCAGTACCGGGATCGGTGGGAGGCAAACGGACACCGCCCGGCGGAGGGTTCGGGGCGCTATCACCAGGCGTTCGGGCACGAATTGTCTAAAGTGGCCACTGAAATGCCGGTTCCCGAGTCCAACCTTCACCGCGAGTCGGTGGGAGCACTTCGTCAGCGAAGTGGTCCCGGTGTGGTGGAACGCGTACCCCAGTAAGGTGTGGCCCTCATGAGCGAACTGTCCCTGGTCACCGTCGTCGGCAACCCCAAAGCCGGGTCTCGCACGCTGACCGCTGCGGTGGCGTTGTCCGACGCACTGGCGGAACTGCTGCCGGAGCCACGGCGGACGGTGGTGGATCTGGCCGAGATCGCGGTTGGTCTGCTGGCGCCGTGGTCGCTGTCCCCCGAGGCCGCCGAGGCAGTGGCCGCGGTGCGAGCCGCGGATGTGCTGGTGCTGGCCACGCCGACCTACAAGGCGTCGTTCACCGGTCTGCTCAAGCTCTTCCTCGACACGCTGCCGGCCGGCTCGTTGGCCAACACTGTGGTGGTGCCTCTGACGGTTTCTGCTGGACCGGCCCACAAGTACCTCGCCGATTGGCAACTCCGGCCGGTGCTCGGTGAGCTCGGCGCCATCGTTGCGGCACCGTCGTTGTTGTTGTCCGAGTCCGAACTGCCCGACCTGGCCGGGCATGTCGGCGACTACGTCGCCCAGTACGGCGGCCGGCTCGCTTCTCTCGCCGTCGCCTGACGTCCGGGGCTGGGTTGGGGGAGACCGGTACCGGGCAGGCTCAGATCAGCGGCCAGCGAACCGTCCCACGCCGCAGCCACCGCCACCGATCCAGCCGCCGCGGAACCCGACAGAGCGCAGCCGGCACAGGCCGCAGCAGGTCTGTGAACTGCACCTTCTACCCGAATCGGCTTCATCGAACAAGCGCACGACGACCCACCGACACCGCGTCGGAACTGACCACCGGGGTGGGTCGCGTGCCCCTCGCGCTTCCGTTTGCCGGCCGCGACAAGTCGGGCAGGTCACGCGAATGACGCTTCCCGACCCGATCTCGTCAGACCATCAGCCTCAGGACAACTCGGCACTGGCAATCGATCGGGGCGCCCAGACAGTTGTCAGTACGAGGAGACAGGCCGCAGCGCGTAGACGTCGTCCAGCCTGGCGATCCGCTTGCCGAGCGGGGCCAGGGTCACCGGGATCAATTTGAAATCAGCGATCGCCAACGGTATGCCGATGATGGTGACGGCCAGTGCGATACCGGTGAAAAGGTGCCCGAGGGCCAGCCAGAGTCCGGCGAACAGAAACCAGATGACGTTGCCGATCAACGATGGTGCGCCCGCGGCCGGATCGCTCACCATCGTCCGCCCGAAGGGCCAGAGCGCGAACCCGGCGATGCGGAAAGAGGCGATTCCGAAGGGGATGGTGATGATGAGGATGCAGGCCACGATGCCGGCGATGACGTAGGCGAGAAACATCCAGAACCCGCACAGCACGAGCCAGATGATGTTCAACAGTAGACGCATTGCACCACAATACCTTTCACGCTACCCAGCCCGTCCGGACGTTGAACCTCCGGGGATCCCGATCAGCCTGCGACGACTACCGGAGTGTCTTCGTCCGCCTTGAGCGGGACGACGGTGACCGGCCGCTGGATGAACTCGAGAATCACGATGACGATCACCGAGATGACCAACGTCCAGACGACAAGACCCACAGTCAGTGGTCGGACGAACAGCACGAGTGCTGCTGCGATCAGCGCAATGAGGGTGTGCAACAGCACCCGCTGCCGGTAGATCCACTGGCCGACCGCGCCCGTGGTGATGCCGTGCTTCTCGGCCGAGTTGCGGACCAGCGCCGTGCCGTCCCCGAAGAAACCGCGGAGTTTGCGAGATATGGAGAACGGTCCCGAGAACCAGGCGACGACGACGAGGATCGAAGCGAGTACCACCAGGGCCGCCGCCAACCTCTGCATGCCGCCGAACAGGGCACTCCAGAGCGCGTCGCCCACCCCGGCCGGCAGCAGGGACGGGCTCACCGATTGGACGAAGATCGTCTGGCCGATGTCGACGCCGATGGCCGTGAGCAGCATCATGAACCCGAAGGAGACCGCCGCCCAGATCAACGCCACCGACTTGCGTCGAGCCACCAGAACACCGGCGGTCAGGAAGAGCAGGGCGATCCAGGGCAGCCAGTTACCCAGGGCCACAGCCAGGTGGTAGATGGAGCGGGCCTGCGGGATGTTGGTCGACTGGACCACGGTGATGGTCTTGTCGACAGTGGGGATCTTGCTCGCGAAGCTCACGTTCCTGGCCAGTAGGGCCGCCTTGACCTGGTCGACGATGGGGCCGAGCTGAATTCCGATGGAACCGTTGGAACCGACCACCACGGCCCCGTTGGAATTGTTGCTCATGACGTTCTCGAGCTGGTTGTGGCTGATCCGTAGAGCCTGTGTCCATACGTTGGCGAAAGTGTCCGAGGCGACGAGATTTGCCACCGTCGACGAGACCAGAGATTCGAGTCCGGTTGCCGCCACGCCCTTGAGGCTGTTGAGGGCGGTGGTGGCCTTGGGTCCGGTGCCGAGCGAGATGATGCCGTCGATGACGTCCGAGGTCAGGGTCGGGATGTCCACCTGCGCTTCGACGAGCGTCACGACCTGCGTGGTGATGTAGGCCTGTACCTGAGGGTCGGAGGCCAGCGGCGCGAAGGCCGAGACGAAACGGTCGGTGTCGGCCAGCTGGACCTTGGCCCAGGAAGCTGCGAGAGCCACCGGAGCCAGCAAGGTCCCGATGATGATCAAGACGGTGGCCAATACGGTCCAGGCCCGTCCGCGGCCCTTCTTCGCCTGCACCACATCGAGCGCCGCAGTGTCCGTGGACCCGGTACCCAGTTCGATGGCCTGGGTTTTGAGAGTGGCGTTCTCCGCCTCGAGTTCTTCCAGGCGTCGCTGCAGGTCTGGGTCTGGTACGCCGGTCATCTGGTCCCCGATCGTCGATACTTCCCTCGACCGCCGCGTTCAAACACTCGATTGCGGGATTCGCTATCCAGATTGAACACCAGCTGTATCGCCAACGCCTAGTCCGACGCGTCGCCCGGGCGCACGACCCTGCTCCGCATCGGGACCTTGACGTCCGACCCGCCTTCGTGTGTCAATCGGTCGCGGACCTTGATCATCGTGGGAGCAGGAACGAAACCGCCGGCAAAAAGGGCTTCCCCCTGACGGAATCGGGGTGACTGGGCCAGCAGCGCACGCGGTGCATAGCCGAAGATGGTGGCCAGCTCGTCGAGGTCGACCGGCGAACTCATCTTCATCAGCGCCAGGTTGTCGCACTGGGAAATGATGCCCGGGTGGACTTTTGACGGCCGTTGGGTGGAGAGCAGCAGCCAGAGCCCGAACTTCCTGCCCTCGGCAGCGATCTGGATGATGCGTTCGCGCACAGCTCGGTGGAGCGGGCTGTTGTTCTCCGGCGAGCACAGATTGTGTGCTTCATCGATCACGATGAGAATCGGCCGGCGCTGCTCCCGCTTCGCCCACAGGTCGTCCAGCACCGACATCGCGACGACGAGGTATTCGTCCGGGAACGCAAAACCGCCCAGATCCAGCACGGTGGCACTCGGCCGGGAGTCGAGCACTTCGGTGACCGCTTCGCGCTGCAGGGCCCAGACTCCCCACTCGGTGAGGCCCAGGTTCTCGATCCGGAGGGCGATGGCCTGTGCGGCTGCACTATCTGTGCGCCCGCGGAGGGCGGGTATGACACTGCCGAGGTCCGCGCTGCCCAGGGTGCTCTCGATGTGCAGCATCTCGTTGTACTCGGCCCGGTCGACCAACGGATCCAGCCGCAGGATTGCGGCCTTGGCCTGGATCGACAGAGCGGTGAACCGCACCAGGAGCGCCTCCTGCTCCGCATTCGGTCGAAGGATCCGGATGTCCCGATCGGCCAGTGCACGCTGCTCGTCGGAATCGACCACGCTGTTCAGCTCCCGCATCCGGACGAAATCGGAGTTCGGGTCGAAGATGACCATCGGCAGTGCGGTGTGGATCAGCAGCTGCTCGAGCAGGACGCCCAGCGCATAGGTCTTGCCCGAGCCGCTCTGGCCGCACCAGAAGGTGTGCCGGTTGAAGCGGTGGGGCAACAGGCGCGCGTCGATGTCCTCCGAACCGATCAGCGACCCGACCCGGAGCGTCGCACCGGCCGCGACGTAGACGAGTTCGATGGTGTCGGCGTCAGCCACCCTCATCGTCGCGGTGCTGAAGGGGTGGGACGACCGGGCATCGAGGTGTCCGGCCGGATCGACGATTCCGATGATCTTGCCGTGTCCGGCCACGGCGCCCGTGGTGGTGAAGCTCAGATCGTCGATCTGGCCGATCTGAACCTGCCCGCCGGCTTCGTGCAGGGTGACAAAACTGCCCGGCACGAAGGGCGAATCGCTCGAACCCTCGAATTGGAAAGCACGGCCGTCGAGCGAGACCGCAGCCGGGGCCGAGTGGTCCGGCGCGTCTGGGTTGTTCATCTTCGCGGTCTCCCTTGGGAACGGACGTGGGTCGAGGGAAGTCAGGATCCGGGCGTCGTGAGATCGACACTGTACGTCGGGACGAATTCCACGTGAACGGCAGACGGGTCGACTCCGGCAGCGTTCAACTGCTGGGCCAGGGCAGTGGTCGACGGCGCCGGCAGCGGTCCGGTGACATCGATCGTGACGGTGCCGCCGGTGCTACCGGTCGTGGTGACGCCCAACAATTGCCAATGGGCGGCGGTCGCCCAACTTCCGGCGACCGAGTGAACGGTGTTCTGTCTCGAGGTGCTGGTGCTGATGGTGATCGACGTGTAGGTGAGCGGAACCACCACGATGACGGCCATGACCGAGATCAGCACGACCGCGTGTCGGCGGTTCACCGTTCGTCCAGTGACCGCGACCGTCGCCGCCGACAGCTGGGCGATCCGGTACAGCGCCATGACCACCATGCCCGTCCCGAGGATCGCGACCACGTTGGTGACGAACAACAACAGTGCTCCCAGTGCCTGATCCGGTGCGCCGGATTCGAGCGTCAGGCCGACAACGGTGAGCGGCGGCACCAACGAGATCGCAATGGCCACACCAGGGAGGGTGTCGGAGATGTCGCGGCGGACGAGCGCGATGGATCCGACGATCCCGGTGCCGAGCGCGGCGAGGAGATCCATCAGGTCCGGACTGACCCGCCCGGCGACCTGGGGATTGGTCGCCGCGACGATGGCGTTGGGCGTCAGCAGCCCGACCGCGTATCCGATGCCGATCGCCACCGCCGCGCCGGCCACCATCAGGACCATCGACCGGATCAGATTGGCATGGTCCGCGAGAACCGTTGACAGCATCGTTCCCTGGATCGGCAACATCATCGGTGCGACGATCATCGCGCCGATGACGGTGGCCGTGGAGTTGGACGCAACACCGGCGGCAGCGATCACCGAGGCGAGGACCAACAGCGTCCAGAACCTGGTCAGCCGCTGTCGCCGGGCGGGCCCGTCGAACAGCACCGCATCCCGCATGTGCGCAATGTCGTTGGTGTTCGAGTCCGCGGCAAGTGCGGGTAGGGCAGCTTCGGGCGGGCCGGCCATCGCGGGTCTTCTTCCGGTAGGTGGAGCTCGGAAGTTGATTCTCGCGGCACGGCCCCCAGCCCGCCAGAGCACGGCCCAGCCGGGTGGGTCAGCCCAGGGTGACGAGGACTCGCGGATCGTCGTCGGGGAGAGGCCCGTCGACAACGGCTGTCACCGTGGCGTTGTTGAAGGTGATGGAGCCGCCGAAGTTGTCCAGGAAGGCGGTGTCTGCCGCGTCCCGACCGGTCGCGATGCGCAACAGGGAGGACCGCGGCGCCAGCAAGGTGCCGTCGACGACCCGCCACTGGCCGTCCACGAATGCCTCGGCGACGGCGTGGAAATCCATCGGCGACAGCCCGGGCGCGTACACCGCAACCAGTCTCGCCGGTACGTTCCTGGCTCGCAGGAAAGCGACGACCAGGTGCGCGTAATCGCGGCAGACTCCCTGGCCGAGCAGGTAGGTGTCCACCGAGCCGTCGATCGGGTCGCTGCTGCCGGACACGTACTTCAGGTGGCTGCCGACCCAGGCCGCCACTCCGCCGAGGAGATCCTGGGGGGTGGTCAGGTGCCCGAATTCGCTGAAGGCGATAGCCGACAATTTGTCCGATTCGGCATATCGGCTCGGGCGCAGATATTCGATCAGTTCGTAGTCGAGAACCTCCGGAACGTCAGCCCTTCCAGTGACCGTCGCGCGGTAGGACAACAGCATCTTGCCGTGACCGGGTTCGACGATGTGGAAACGAGAGCCGGTGACGCCGATCACTTCTCGAGCCTCGAGCGGCTTGCCGTCCAAGGTGAGGTCGAACTGCTCGTCCACCGAAAGGCCCGGCGCCTTGACCACCGCAATCTGAAAGATCACCTGGCCGGGAGCGGTCACATCCAGGTCTATATCGGCGGTCACGGTGCGGGAGAGCGAATCTGTGGTCATTGATCAATTGTGAAGCACAAACGTTGTTCGACCTATTTGTTGTCCGTCACAGGAAGACTCCCGCTGGCCAGGAGTTGCTCGGCGACGTCGCCGATCTTTCGGCGGCTACCGCGCGCCGCCCGGCGGAGTCGGTTGAACGCGGTCAGCGCGTCCACCCGATCCCGGGCCATCAGGTAGCCGACTCCGCGTTCGATGACGACCCGATAGTCCAGTGCGTATTGCAGCTGGTTGGCGAGCTCGCCGGCATGGTGCGCGGCCAGGGCGGCGGTGATGGTCGACTCGATGACCTCGGCGTAGCGGCCGAGGGCCGCGCGCTCAGCTGGCTCCCACTTGTGCGGCCGGTCGTAGTAGACGTCCAGAGACCCAACGGTGATCGCGCCCATCCGCACCGGCACACCGAGGACCGCGTGGATGTGGTGCGGGGCAATGGCCGCGGCGAGCGCCGGCCATTTCGCGTCGGTGGCCAGGTCGGTACTGGACACGATGCGGTTCTCCGCGAAAGCTTCTGTGCACGGACCTTCGCCGGTCTCGCTCTCGGCGATCTCCAGTGCGCGGCCCGGGCCGCTGGTCGCAGTGACGTAGCGGGTGATGTTCTGCTCGTCGGCCACCATGATGCCGCTGCCGGTCACCCCGAACAGGTCGACACACGCGTCGATCAATTCGGTGAGCGCGGGCACCACGCCGTTGGCCCCGATGTCCTGACCGGCCAGTCGCCGCAGACTCGCCGCCAACGCCTGCTGGTCGATCGTCATCTTCGTGGCCTCCGATCAGTCGAGACGGTTGCCACCGCCGGCAGCGAGTTCGAGTCTGGCGTGCAATCGACCGGACAACTCGTCCCAGTATGTGGCTCTCGCGCAAAATCCTACGGCGACGCCCACGATTCCGGCGTAGATCTGGGTCGCTCTGATCTCCTGGGGACTCCACTCGTGCGGCCCGCGGAGGGTGGCGTCGAACGAACCGACCGTCGTGTGCCGGATCGAAACGGGCGCCGAAAGAACTGCTCTCGGGCCATTTCCAGCCACCCGAGCCCACAGGGTGCGGTACGGCTCCGCGGCAGCGAGGTCGGTGACGGACACGGCGGTGGCTCGCCGGAAGGCGTCGATCGACGGTCCGACCAACAGTTCGGCCTGGGTGTGCGCGAGGGTCGAGGCCGTGGGGTCGGTCGCCCCGATGACGCCCAGCCCATGACCGTCACCCCGGAGCATGAGGCCCGCGCCGTCGACTCCGAGCACAGCAGGCGCGGCCATCATCATCTGTTCGAGGCGGGTGGCCAGAAGATGCGCAGGCGCTGGAACGGAGAGGCCGACCGACAGCAGAGACGGCAGTGCGGTGTCGTCGTGCCAGCGCTCATCGGTATTCATCTGAGGCCGCCAGCACCCGGGCCGATGGCAGGAGTCCGTCCAATGTTCCGAACAGCTCGACGTCATCCGGGGACAAGCATCGTGAGTGCTGGTCGACCAGCACCTGGGCCACCACCCGAACTTTGATGTTCGTCGTCTGCGACATCCAGGCCAGTAGCTTCCACGCCTGATCCGCGCTGCAGTCCAGTCGGTGAGCGAGCAATCCGACGGCGACGCCGACACGTTGCCGGCTGACCAGGGCTTCTTCGAGGTTCTCGACCTGGCGTAGCAGGTCGGCAATCTGATCCTGCGGCCTGACTGCGCAAGCAGGTTCGGCGCAGCCATTAGTACCATCCACGAGCATGGATCATCCCTGTGTTGTCACGTCCGCGGACACAGGGCGGAGACCGACTGTTCGAGGTTGGATCCTACGAGCTGGTCGGGGGAGTGGCAAGGCGGGCACCAGCAGCGGGACCTCTCGGCGCCGGTCGGCCGACACCCGGTTCGGACGATCGGTCAGCGGTCCGCGGCATCCGGTTCGTGGTCCTCTTCCGACAGGGTGACTGCTGCGTTGATCAGAGCCAGATGACTCAGGGCCTGAGGCAGATTCCCGAAAAGGCGTCGCTCGGCGGATCGATCATCTCTGCCAACAGCCCGACGTCGTTCACCGTCCGGACCAGTTCGGCCATCAGCATGCGGGCGTCGTCGCGCTGCCCGGTGAGGTGCAAAGCGGACACCATCCAGAAGGAGCAGGCCACGAAACTGGCTTCCTCCTGCTCCGCCCCGGTGTAGCGGTACAGGTGCGGACCGACTCCGAGTTCCTTGCGCAGCAGGGATATCGTGGCTCTCATCCGCGGCCCGCGATCGAACCCGCTCACCGCGTGCAACAGGATCGAGGCGTCGAGCTTGTCGGAGCCGGGGTACCAGACGTAGCCGCGACGATCCTCGGACCAGGCGTTCTCCCGGACCCAGCTGCGGATCTGCTCGGCCTCGGCGCGCCACCTGATGGCGTTCCCCGGGATGTGGCCGCGGTCGGCGAGGTCGGCCGCCGCCATCAGCGCCTGCCAGCAGCCCAGCTTCGACGTGGTGTAGTGCCGCAGTTCCTCCAGCTCCCACATCCCGGAATCCTTGCTGTGCCAACGATCGCAAGCCAGATCGGCGATGCTGGCCAGTGAGCGGCCGGTGTCGGTGTCCAGCACGTTCCCGTTATCCACGTACAGCTTCACGATGCTGAACAGGTCGCCGAATACGCCCAGCTGCAACTGATCTGCTGCCCCATTTCCGGACAGCACGGGCCCGATTCCACGCCAACCCGGAACGTCGCGGGTCTGCAGGCCGGTCGGCGGGGATCCGTCGAGTCGGTACAGCACGCGCGGCTCCGGGCCGTGCTCCCTGATGGTCGACAGCAGCCAGCTGATCGCGGCGTGGGTCTCCTCGCGCAGGCCGAACCGGAACAGTGCGGTCAGCGAGTAGGCCATGTCACGGACCCAGGCGAACCGGTAGTCCCAATTCTTGCCGCCCGCCGTGCTCTCCGGCAGAGAGGTGGTCGACGCGGCCACCAGCGCTCCGGTCGGTGCATAGATCAGCAGCTTCATGGCCAGCGCGCTGCGCCGTACAGCTTCACCCCACTCGCCTTCCCACCGGCAGTTGCTCGACCAGAGCGTCCAGTTGTCGACGGTCCGGTCCACACCCGCATCGATATCTTCGGGGGTAGGCAGGAACAGTGGCTCGCGCTCGGTGCCGACGACGCCGAGGAGGTGTCGCGAACCGGGGGTGGTCCGGAAGTCGATCGAAGCACTGTGTTCCCTGTGCGTCACAGCCAGCGCCCCGAGGGTACGGACGGCGAGGTTGACCCCGTCGACCTTCAGGATGGGGCCGCCCTCGGTCGATTCGGTCCATGCTGACGAGGTGTTCATGCAGGTGCCCGGCTTCACCTCGCCCGTCATCCGGACAGATCCCTCGAGCCCGTCGATCCTGCGGGCCAGTTCGGCCCACGGCAGCCGGCCCGCGACGCCGGTGTTCAACGAGTCGGTCACCCGGACACTCCCGGAGGCCGTACGGAAGGTGGTGGCCAGCACATTGGTCTCGCCGACGTAGGCCCGTTCCACGGTGAACGATTCCACCGGGCGCAATGAGATACATCCGCCGTTGTCGGCGTCCAGCAGGGCCGAGAACACCGGGGGCGAATCCATCGACGGGATGGGCAACCAGTCGATCTGCCCGTCCCGGGCGATCAACGCGACGGTCCGGCCGTCGCCGATCGCGCCGTACGATCTCAGCTCGGCATATCCGTCCCGGTCCCGGATCCGCTCACCCTCGGGGGCGGTGGACCCGGGCTCGCCAGCATCGGTACCCGCAGACTTTGGCATGATCACGATCCCTCGGTGCCCAGTTCGACGGGTGGCGAGTCCAGACCCGTCACGGGGTCGGCATCCCCCCGTTGACGTTCAGGGTCTCGCCACTGACATAGCTGGACTCCTGGGAAGCGAGGTAGACGTAGGCGGCCGCCAGTTCTGCGGGTTGCCCGGCCCGCCCCAGTGGTGTCTGCTGACCGAACTCCACCAGTTTCTCGGGTGGCTGCCCGCCGGCGGTCTGCAGCGGGGTCCAGATCGGGCCGGGTGCGACCACGTTGACGCGGATACCTTTCGGCGCCAACTGTTGCGCGAGGGCCTTGGACATGGTGTTGATCGCCGCCTTGGTGGTGGCGTAGTCGACCAGGATGGGGGAGGGCTGGTAGGCCTGGATCGAACTGGTGTTGATGATGCTGGATCCCGGCGGCAGGTGCGGGAGCGCCTCCTGGATGATCCAGAAGAGCGAATAGACGTTGGTGCGGAAGGTCTTGTCGAAACTCTCGCTGGACAGATCGGCGAGCTTCTCGACGAATTGCTGGCGTCCGGCCACGTTGGCGATGAGGTCCAGACCGCCGAGTTCGTGCACGGCGGTCGTGACCAGGTGGCGAGCGAACTTCTCGTCGGCGATGTCGCCGGGGACGAGTACCGCCCGCCTTCCGGCGTCGCGGATCAGGACTGCCACATCCTCGGCATCGGACTGCTCTTCCGGCAGGTAGCCCAGCACGATGTCGGCGCCCTCCCGGGCAAAGGCAATCGCGGCGGCGCGGCCGATCCCCGAGTCCGCACCGGTCACCAGAGCGCGGCGGCCGGTCAGGCGTCCCGCGCCGCGGTAGCTGGATTCGCCGTGGTCCGCCTGTGGCGCAAGGTCAGCGTCCAACCCGGGCCCGGCCTGCTGCTGCCCGGGGAAGTCCTCCGACGTGTACTGAGTCACGGGGTTCGTCATCGTGTATTGGTCCGTCATGGGGCTCCCTCGTTGCTGGTCCGCTTGTCTCGTCCTTCTGCTAGCTACCCGGCGGGGGCGATCCCAAACAATCTTGTCGGATCCGAAGTTACGCAAATCGGTTGTGCAATAAGCTGTCTCACAACCACGGTGCAGCTTGTCGCGTGGCATCATGGAGATATGGCATCCATCGGATACACCTTGATGACAGAGCAGGCCGGCCCCCGAGAGCTGATCTCCCATGCGGTAGGCGCCGAGCAGGCCGGCTTTGATTTCGAGGTCAGCAGCGATCACTTCTTCCCGTGGTTGCGGGAAATGGGTCATTCGCCGAATGCCTGGGTAACTCTGGGTGCGGTGGCCCAGGCCACCGAGGAGGTCGGCCTGATGACGTACGTCACCTCGCCGACTTTCCGTTACCACCCCGCCGTGGTCGCGCAACAGGCAGCCACGTTGCAGATCATCTCCGAGAACAGGTTCACCCTGGGCCTCGGCTCGGGCGAGGCCCTCAACGAACACATCCTCGCCACGGGCTGGCCGGGGGCGAACGTGCGTCAGGCGAGGCTGGTCGAGGGGATCGAGATCATCTCCGCGCTGTTCGACGGCGACTCCGTGAGCTACCAGGGCAACTACCTCCGGACCGACAGCGCCAAGCTGTGGGATCTCCCCGATGTGCGGGTGCCGATCGGTATCGCGGTATCCGGACGACAGTCCTGTGAGTTGTTCGGGCCCTTGGGTCAGGTGATGGTCGGGATCGATCCGGAACCGGAGCTGATCACGATGTGGGACGAGAACAACCGTGCCAAGCCGTCCAGGAAGGTGGCACAACTGCCGGTGTCCTGGGATGCCGATGCCGACGCCGCGCTCGCGCGCGCCCACCAGCTGTTCCGCTGGAGCTTGGGCGGTTGGAAGGTGAACTCCGAGTTGCCGGGACCGGATGCCTTTGCCGACGCTTCCACACACGTCCGTCCGGGCGACGTGGGCGAGCAGATCCCCTGCGGTGACGACGTCGGTGCGATCGTGACGGCCGCCAAGAAGTTCTTCGACGCGGGCTACACCGATCTCGCTCTCGTCCAGGTCGGAGCCGATCAGCAGGACAGCTTCTTCCGCGCTGCGGTTGCCGAGATCCTGCCGGAGCTGCGAAAGCTCTGAGCGTCGGTCCGGCGCGCGGCGGACGGCTGTCCTGCCGGGGCAGCAGGACCGGTGATTGCACCGTACGGCGGCACCCCTGCAGAAGCTGGATCGAGAGCGTTCACATCACCGGAGGGAGAGTGCAGTGTCGTCGTGACTGGTGGATGTCGCCGCCACCCGGGATCGGGTTCGGTCTGTGCTTCCGGTTGGCCGCACGATCGAACTCCACGACGCCAAGCTCCGGGATCTGGCCGGAGAGTAGGGCACGTCGGGCCGACGATTCACGCCCGGTAGAGCGGGGAACATCCCGGATATGACGACTATCCACACCTACTCACTCACCAACATGTCCGCCCACCAGTACATCGATCTGCCGGTCGCCGAGGGGCAGGACGTCGTCGCTTCCGCGCAGGCCCATCTGCGCGAGAGTGAGCTGCCGAAGGAGGTCCAGGAGGGCTTCTACATCTCGGTCCATCCGACCGGCCGGCTCGCGGAGCCGGCTCCAAGGGCGACGCCGTTCCCGGTCATCGCCGATTCCGACCTCCCAATCGCCGAGTCCCAGAGGCCAGCGGCCGCAGATCGTTCCGAGGCCCCGAGCTCCGACGGAGACCGGTCAGACGGATCCCTCGCGAACAGCAGTTCATCGGTTGACGCCTCGAGGGGTGACATCGTGCCCGACGACACCCCCGAAGGTGCAATCGCCCTGGGGCAGTCGTCCGGGTCACTTGCCGCGGCTGCGGCGGCAGGTCCGCTGCACTGGACCGACGACAGCGAGGACGAACCGACTGGGCCCGGCCGGCCCCTCATCATCGGTGTCCCGTTCGGTGGTAGCGGCGGTCACTGACCGGCGGAAGAATATTTGATCGGCCCGGCCTGCACATTCCACCTCGAGTTGACGCCGCCCCGCTCGCTACTTCCGCAAACGGGGCGGCGTCAGCCCTGGGGCTGTGCACCGCTACGGGTGTAACAGCACCTTGGTCCAGCCGTGCTCGCGATCATCGAAGCGCCGGTAGCCCTCCGCGGCCTGATCGAGGTTCAACTCGTGCGATACGATCATGCCTGGATTGAGCTTGTCGCGATGGATGAGATTGCGCAACTGTCGGTTGTACTGCTTGACGTTGGCCTGGCCGGTACCGATCGACTGGCCCTTGAAGAAGAATGTGCCGAAGTCGAACGCGAACTTCCCCTCCTTCGCCAGATCGTCCGCGGCAGAGGGGTCTTCCGGTACGAAGACGCCCACGACGCCGATGCGACCGGTGGGTCGCACGGCCTGGATCAAGCTGTTGATCGTCAGGCCCGGCCTCTCCTCGCCGTGGTGGTCATGGGCCTGATAGCCCACGGCTTCCACACCGCGATCGGCACCCTCGCCCCGGGTGGCGTCGAGAACCTGTTGCACCGCATCACCCTCGCTGTCGTCGATCGCGGTGGCGCCAACCGCCTCGGCGAGCTTGAGGCGATCCGGCTGGTGATCGACGACGAAGACCTGGTCTGCTCCTCGAAGGTTGGCCGACATCGCAGCCATCAGCCCGACCGGACCGGCACCGTAGATGACGACCGAATCGCCGATCCCGACCTGGGCCAATTCTGTGCCGTGGTAGCCGGTGGGCAGGATGTCCGACAGCATGACGTAGTCCCTTTCCTTCTCCCGGGCGTCGGCGGGCAGGACGAGCGCATTCCAGTCGGCATAGGGAACGCGGAGCAGTTCGGCCTGGCCACCGCTGTACGGTCCCATGTCGGCATAACCGTAGGCGGCGCCGGCATTGCCCGGATTTGCCGTGAGACAGAAGCCGGTGAGGCCACTCTCGCAATTCTTGCAGAAGCCGCAACCGATGTTGAACGGCAGGACCACCATGTCGCCGACCTTGACCCGATCGACGCCGGCCCCGATCTCGATCACCTCGCCCATGTTCTCGTGTCCGAGGACCTTGCCCTTCTCGACGTCCGTCCTGCCCTCGTACATGTGCAGATCGCTACCGCAGATGTTCGTGGTGGTCACCCGGATCAGTGCATCCGTCGGTTTTTCGATGACAGCGTCCGGTACCTCGTCGACCGACACATTTTTGGGACCGTGATAAACAAGTGCACGCATTATTGCGACCTTTCCTCACATGCCTGATCAAACCCGGCATTTCGTGGCCAACTCTGCTGCAGCCGAACTTTCGGTACCCGGAAGTCGACATCGGCAATCGCCATACGGCGGCCGGGGGTGACACCGACCCTCTGGTGGGGGCGCTCTTCGGTAGATCGACGACTACGAGGCAGATGGTCGCTGCGCGGCGATCAACTGCGCTGCATAGGTCGCGGTGTCCAGTTCCGCCGCCAGCGCCTGCTCGCCGAGGTGCCGGCGGGCATCCCCGGGGCGCCACCCGTGGTCGGCCATCAGAACCCCTACAGCCTGGTCGATCAGCGCACGAGAATGGATCGCCATGCGCAAACTCGGACCGGCGGGACCGGTGCGGCTGTCCGAATACCGGGTCAGGCCACGCCCCAGATAGCTGGTCAGCACCGTCACGATCCCCGGCTCCGCCTGAATCGGAACGCCCACATCGGCGCTGTACATGTTGAGTGAACCGACGGCCCGATCGCGGACGTGCAGCGGCACGGCGAGGAAGGAGTGCACCCCGGCGGTCTCGGCGCCGCGCGCCAACACGGGCCACAGCGCGGCAACTTCGGACAGACTCATGTGCACTTCGGAGTCGGTACGCATCGCCCGGAGGCAGGGACCGTCGTCCGCTGCGTACTGGAACTCGTCCACGATCAATACTTTTCGGTCCGTGTGGGCGGTGGTGAACGGTCGCTCGCCGACGAACTGGGCCGTCACCCCGGCCCAGTGCACAGGGCCGATCCGCCGGACCGCCTGCTCGGCCACGCGGCTCATCAGCTCCAGCAGGGTGTCCGCATCGACGACAGGCACGCTCAGTGCGCGGACCAGATCGGCCATCTGGGCGGGATTCGCTGCGAGCGCCCGCAGCAATGATTCCGGGACCGGCGCTTCCGCCGACGGATCTTCGGCGAAGATTGATTCCTCTACCACGACGCACCTTCCCTGGCACTCGCATCTGGCGTGTTCGGCGAGATCGCTGCTCGATCTCGCCGTGCGGTGCGATCAGGGACAGGGCAGGGCACTACTTGGACAGTAGCCCCGTCATCGCGGGAGCTATGCATCTCGACGGCACGTCGGTGTGGTTCCCGGTCCGTCGGCCTCCGGGCCCGGGCACTGACATACTGAGCACTCGGACCCCGCAGAAGTCGACCTGCTGGTCACCAAGTCGTCCGGGGACCGGTTCTGGAGAGGCGCTGGCGACGTGACGGACAAGACCGGGATCCTGAACCGACTGACGGTGCTGGTCGCCTCCGGCCCGCGAACCCTGCCATTGGCCGAACGCCTCGCAGTGGCCTGTCGGGAGATGCTGGAAGTTCGCGGCGTGTCGCTGACCATCGAGGTCGCCACCCCCAATCGGGTCACCCTGGCCGCGACCGATCAGGTTGCGGCCGAATTGGAACAACTGCAGGATGTCGTCGAGGAGGGGCCGTGTTGGGATGCCTATCTGACCGGCTCCCCTCAGGCGACCAACCTGACGGCACTCGACGACGAGCGCTGGCCCCAGTTCACACCCGCTGCGCGCCACGCGGTCGGTCCGCGTGCGGTCTTCGCACTTCCCATGCGCCCGGACGAGCAGGTGCTGGGCGTGCTCAGCGCACACCTGCACCAGTCGTCCGAGTTGCCGATCGGCCTGGAATCAGCCCTGTTCCTGGCGGACACCGTAGGAGCCGCACTGCTTTCGGATCCCCAGCAGCATGACCCGCACGGGTTTGCCGGACCGTGGTCCGGCCGCTCGCAGATCCACCAGGCCACCGGGATGATCATCGCCCAGCTGTCGCTGCCGGCGACCGATGCCCTGGCGATCCTGCGGGCTCACGCCTTTGCGCACAACACGACTCTGGACGACATCGCAGAGCAGCTCATCACCCACCAGCTCGATTTCGGGAAGGATCCGCGATGACCGACGCCGCCGGTACGGACGCGTCAGATCGAGCACTGCAAGGATTGACGGAAGCGGCCGCCGCTCTGGTGAGCCCGTACGACGTCGTCGGTACCGTCACCAGGCTGCTGATCGCGGCCGCAGCCAGTGCGGATGCCGCCGCTGCGGGCCTGATCGTACGGTTGACGGCTGCGGATCAGCTGGAGTTGCTCGCCGCCACGTCTCACCGGGCGGAGGAGCTGGAGGCCTACCAGGCCCAGCACCGGGGTGGACCCTGCTTCGAAGCGGCCGAGACCGGCCTCCCCGTGGTGGCGCACAGCCGCGATCAGATCCAAGACCGCTGGCCGGCCGTGGCGCCGGCCTTCAACCGCGCGGGCTATATGGCGGTGCAGGCGATCCCGCTGCACTGGGACAACCACGTGATCGGCGCTTTGAACCTCTTCTGGTCGATCGAGATCGCTGGTGCGTCAGGCCGGCTCGCCGGCGACGTGTTTGCCGATATGGCGACTCTGGCCATCATGCACTCCGGCACAGTGAGCGCGGCCGAGGTGCAGCGGCGCACCCGGGCCGCACTCGACGAGCGGACGGTGATCGAGCAGGCCAAGGGGGTGCTCGCCCAACAGCGCCGTCTGTCGATGGATGCTGCATACGGCATCCTGCTCGACATGGCCAGGCGAGAGGGGCAGTTGATCAGGGCCACCGCGCTGGCCGTCATCGCCGGCGCGGCCGCGGAAAGCCGCCGTCAGTCTCGATAGCGCGCAGGCTCGATAGCGCGCCGACCCGCGGGTCCGCCGGCGGCCCCGTCCGTCAGTCCTCCGGCTGCTCCTCGGCGGTCTGCGGGTCGGCACCCTTTCGTGTCGAACGACGGGTGGGCACCACCTGGAATCGCGAGCTCGCCACCGCGATCAGGGCGCCGATGACCACCAAATCGAAGGCGATCTGGATGATCGTGATGATCTTGGCGAGCTGGCCGACCGCATGGACGTCGCCATATCCCACCGTGCCCAGGGTGACCACCGTGTAATAGAGCGAATCGGTACGCGTGACGATGCCGTCGAACTGGCCCGGGTTGTGCACCTGGATCGCGTAGTAGGCGATGGCGAACAGCACCACCACCGGGTAGAGCAGCGTGATCAGGCTGCGAACCCGCACTCCCGGATCGGGACCGGCGTTCATCTGCTTGACGAGCTGACGCACGATCAGCCAGATCAAGATCCCGAGCGCGACGATGAACAGGAGGGTTTCGAGGATCGGGTGGCCCGACTTGAGGTCGACCGGCACGAAGTAGAAGAAGACCAGCGCGCTCGTCAACGTCAGCGCGTTCACCCCGATCTGCTTCAGCAGGTGGAGACGCTCGTGCTTTTTCGGCTGCTCGGTCGGCTCGCTCACGTTTCGCGATCGATCTCGACGTCCGACAGGTTCAACGGTGCCTCGGCCCCGGCGGACCCGCCGGGCGCGGCTGCCGGCACCAGGATCACCCCGGCCCCGCCTGACCCGCGGCCGAACAGGTCGGACAGCCGCATGGGCCGATCGGGCGCAGGCAGAGGTGGTCGTGCGCCGTCCTCCAGCTCGTCCGGCCGTCCGCGGCGGAGCCACCGACCGGCGAAGTCGTCGCCCTCGGTGAGTGACGGGCCGAGAACCGCGGCGATCACGATCACGAAGGCCAGCCCGGTGAACCAGGTGACGAACGCCAGGGCCACCCCGAACGCTCCGAACTGGGCGAAGTTCTTCGTGACGTTGCTGGGCATCCAGAAGGATGCGGCGAGGGTGTAGAGCCAGCTACCGACGCCGGTGAGGACCGCGGTGGGCAGCAGCGGGCGCCAACGGACCTCGCTGCGGGTCATCAGGCGGGCCGTCCACCACCACAGCAGGGTCGACCCGATCAGGCCCACCACCCAGGCCAGCGGTTGGCCCGACGTCGTGCCCAGGAGCTTGCGCACCAGGCTGATCACCAGGATCAAGGACAGAACGCCGCCGACCCAGGCCGCCCCACGGAACTTGTTCATCGCGCCTCCGCCGGGTGGGCGCCGCCAGGCGCGGAGATAGGTGCGTTGCAACGCCGTGGTGAAGGAAACGGCGAAAGCGATGGTCAGAATGGTGCCGATGACGCCGGACGCAGCTCTGGTGGCGGCCGGGGACGCGAACGCCTGCTTGACCAGTTCGAACGCCGACCCCTGCACCCCGAACCGCCTGGAGATGTTGTCCAGCACCTCCTTTCGGACACTGTCCGGGGTGATGGCGGTGACGATGATGATGGCCGGAAACAACGAGACGAACGCTTTTGCGGCCAGGGCCACGGACCGGTCGACGAATTCGATCTCCAGCAACCGCGACCACAACCGACCGAGGAAGGTGTCTTCCAGTACGCCGGAGACCTTGAATGCCCTCTCCTTGGCCTGCGCCATGGAGACTTTGGCCTGGGCCATCCGCTTCTGGGTCGTCGACAATTCTCGAGGGGTCGCGTCCGGCTCGACTGCGCTCGGGTCGGACGCTCCGTCCGCTGAGGGGACCGGGTCAGTGGACGCCACCGGTTCAGTGGATGTCACCGGGGGTGGCTTTTCCGCGGTCATGCTTGCTCCGTCATGGACGGCTCCGTTCGTGGATACTGCGCCGGCTCTGCATCGATTTCATCATTGACTTCGTCGGGAATCATCCGCAGTCCACCGGCCGCGACGACGACACCCGGCGTGCTGTCGGAGTGACTCAGATCGTAGGCGATGCCCGGGTTCGCGCTGTCCGCAAAGACCCGATCCGGCCAGGTGCACGCTGCGCTCCGGGGATGCCGTCCTGTTCCGGGTCAACCGGGGCCCAGCCGATGCCGGATCGTCCGCCTCGTAAAGTCAGGCCGATGAAGGGTGACGTCCGGGAGCTGGCAGGTGCAGTGGGTCGGCTCGACCACGAGGTTCTCGACTGGCATTTCAAGGCGATGCCATCGACGGCCGACGGGCTCACCGTGGGTGAGTTCCTCGCCACCGGGCCGCGTCTCGGCGAACTGCCGACCCCGCTGCTGACGCTGGACGCCGCTGCGCTCGCGGCCAACATCGACGCCATGGCCCGTTGGTGTGAGCAGCTCGGGCTGCAGTTGGCGCCCCACGGCAAGACCACGATGGCCCCGGCCCTGTATCTCGACCAGCTCCGGGCCGGCGCCTGGGGGATCACCCTGGCGAATGAGCCGCAGGTGCGTGTCGGCCGGGCCTTCGGGCTGACCCGCATCCATCTGGCCAACTCGCTGCTACGGCCGGCGGCCTTGAGATGGATTGCGGGCGAGCAGATCTCCGATCCAAACTTCCGCTTCACCTGTTGGGTGGACTCGGTCCGCTCGGTCGAGCTGATGTCGGCGGCCCTTCCTCTGACTTCATCGATCGACGTCTGCGTGGAACTCGGCGTGATCGGTGGACGCACCGGGGCCCGCGGTCTGGATGCCGCCGTCGAGGTGGCCGCTGCTGTCGCGGCGTCGCCCCGTCTCCGCCTGGTCGGGGTGAGTGGATATGAGGGCGCGGTGGCCCATGGCACGGCCGACGAGCAGTTGGCGGCCGTCGACCGCTATCTCGACGACCTGGCTGCGTTGCACGCTGCCGTCACCCCGATCTACGACCTGGCGATGGTCGGTGCCGCGTTGGTGACCGTCGGTGGCAGCGCCTACTTCGACCGGGTCGCGGAGCGCCTCGGCGGCCTGGCCGATCCATCTGGTGCACGCGGGCCGGCCACCGAGGTCGTCCTCCGGTCCGGCGCCTATGTCGTCCACGATGACGGCTACTACAGGTCCGTCACGCCGGTCAACCGCGGGGTCGGGCCGGTGCTCACCTCCGCCATGCACGCCTGGGCCAGGGTCGTCTCCCATCCGGAGTCCGGGTTGGCCTTACTGGACGCCGGCCGCCGCGATCTCCCGTTCGACCAGGGGATGCCGGAGCCGCAGGTGCGGGTTCGTCCGGACGGTCGGGCGACCACGCTGGTCGGGGCGACCGTTTCCCGCCTCAACGACCAGCACGCCTTCCTCGAGCTGGCGCACCCGGGCGACGTCGAGATCGGCGACGTGGTCCGGTTGGGTCTCTCGCATCCGTGCACGGCCATGGACAAGTGGACGCTGATCCCGGTGCTGGATGACCCGTCGGCGGCTGATCCGCGTGTCGTCGGGCTGCTGCGGACCTATTTCTGACCGATCCATCGCGACACAGGAGGGCATGAACGGGATGACGAACCGAGTCGTGTTGGTCACCGGGGCCGGGTCCGGTATCGGCGCCCAGATCGCGGCCCAGGCCGCAGCCCAGGGTGACCGGGTGGTGATCGCCGATGTCGACGGAACCGCTGCTGAGCGGACGGCCGCGAGTATCGAGGGCTCCATGGCGGCCACGGTCGATGTGACATCCAGGTCGCAGGTCTTCGACCTGGTCGACCGGGTGCAGCAGGAATTCGGCGCGGTGCAGGTACTGGTGAACAACGCCGCGGTCGCGTCGGACATCCCCTTCGGCAACCTGCCCGAACAGGTGTGGCACCGCGACATCTCGGTCACGCTGGACGCCGCTTTCCACACCATCTCCGCCGTACTCCCCGGGATGGTCGCCGCCGGGGGTGGCGCGATCGTCAACGTCGCGTCGGTGAACGGCCTCACCTACCTCGGCAACGAGGCCTACAGCGCGGCGAAAGCCGGTCTGATCAGCCTGACCAAAAGCATCGCCGTACGCTATGGATCGGTCGGGATCCGTTGTAACGCAGTCGCTCCAGGCACCATAGCCACGCCGATCTGGGGGCAGCGGATGGCGGCGGACCCAGAAGTGATGCAGCGAGCGGCGAAGTGGTACCCGCTGGGACGGATCGGTCGACCCGAGGACGTGGCCGACGCCGTGCTGTTCCTGGCCGGCGACCGGGCATCCTGGATCACCGGTGTCACGCTGCCGGTGGACGGGGGACTGCTGGCCGGGCGGCTGCAGATGGCTGACGAGATCACGGCGACCGACCGCCACCACGGCGCCGTCGCGGGGGATCGGTGAGTCGGACCGTCCTTCGGGGTGGCACCGTCGTCGACGGTTCCGGCGGCCCAGCCCTCCTGGCCGACGTCGCTGTGGTGGACGGTCTGGTGACCGCCATCGGCGAGATTTCCCCGCAGCCAGGCGATGTCGTCATCGATAGCGGAGGTCGGCTGGTGCTCCCCGGCCTGGTCGATGCGCACTCCCACGCCGAGGCAGCCGTCTTCGACCCGGACGTGTCATTGGCTCTGCTACGTCAAGGAGTGACGTCCGTCATCACCGGACAGGACGGGGTGTCCTTCGCGCCGGGCGACGGCGGTTATGCCGCTTCATACTTCGCTGCTGTGAACGGACCTCACCCGAGCTACCGGGGCGGCGGCGTCGCGGCGCTGCTCGCGGGTTACGACGCTCGAACCCGGGTGAACGTCGGGTATCTGGTGCCGCATGGCACCGTTCGCCACCAGGTGATGGGCGACGAGGCCCGGGCGCCGAGGGCCGCGGAGCTGGTCCGCATGACAGAGGCGATCCGCCTGGGTCTCTCGGAGGGCGCCTTAGGACTGTCGACCGGTCTCGATTATGCCCCGGGGCTCTTCGCCGATGCCGCAGAGCTCATCGCGCTGTACGAACCGGTCGCGGAGGTCGGGGCGATCTACGTTTCCCACATGCGTGGCGGCTACGAGGACAACCTCCGCTCCGGGATCGCCGAGATCGTGGAGATAGCTTTGGCGGCAGGCGTTTCCGCACACGTCTCGCATCTGCACGGTCCGGCGGCGCTGATCTTCGAGGCGCTCGCCGAGGCCGAGGCGGCCGGCGCCGATGTCAGCTTCGATGCCTATCCCTACCGACGTGGATGCTCGCTGTTGGCCATGCCCATGTTACCGGCGTCGCTGCTCCGGCTCGGCGTGCCGGTGGTGGTGGCGCGATTGCGGGACCCGTCGGCCAGGGCAGAGATCGTGCGAGATCACCTGCCCACCATGATGTTGCGGCCGGACATCGGGCCCGATTGGGGGGATGCGATGACCCTGGCCGGGATCGCTGCGCCGGAGTTCTCCTGGGCGGAAGGCCTGACCGTGGCTGCTGCGGCCGCGTCCTGCGGCAGCGACCCGGCCGACTTCGCGCTACGGGTCATCGCAGCTTCGGAATTGGCCGTCAGTGCGGTACTGCGGGTGCCGCACCAGCGCCCGGTCGAGGAGCTGGGTCGAATCTTCACTCATCCGGCCCACGTGGGATCCAGTGACGGCATCTACTACGGCGGCCATCCTCATCCACGGGGTTGGGGCACGTTCGCCCGGTTCCTGGGTCGGCACACCCGCGAGCGCGCGGACTATTCCTGGCCCGAAGCGGCCGTCCACCTGTCGAGTCGAACTGCGACCAGGCACGGGTTGGGCGACCGCGGCCGGCTCGCGCCTGGCTGTGCGGCGGACGTGATCGTGGTGGACCCGGAAAGGGTGGCGGACACGGCTGACTATGCTGACCCGCGCCGCCTCGCGCAGGGCATCGACGACGTGCTGGTCAACGGGGTCCGGGTACTCGCCGGTGGGCGGCTGACCGGCGCACTGCCAGGAAGAGGGCTACGTCGCAACGCATCGGTCGCCCGGATGAGCGCATCCGGCGGACTAGGATCAGAGAGGATCCAGGGATGATCTACGTGGCGGGCCAGGGCACGGCGGACGGCTTCGAGCGCGGGGCCGTGATGATCTTCGAACCGGACTCATTGGCCGAAGTCGGTCGCAGCGAGCCGATCGACGAGCTGCTGTACCTGGCGGTCGATCCATCGGGCAGCCGGCTGTACGCCGTGTCCGGAATCGCCGTCGGGCGCGTCCACGCCTGGCGGATCACGGGGGGGACATTGCTCTCGCTCGGTGATCCTGTGCCGTCGGGTGGGTCCGAGCCGTGTCATCTGATCGTTCATCCCGATGGTTACCTGCTGGTCGCCAACTACGGGAACGGAGAGGCCGGATCCGTCGCCTCGCTCCTCATCGCCGAGGACGGATCAGTAGGCACGGCCACCGTTCTGCGTCGCGACATCGTGCCGGGACCCGACCCGGACCGGCAGGGTGAGTCGCACATCCACCAGGTCGTGGTCGGCCGCGCGGGCGAGGTCCTGGTGGTCGATCTGGGTGCCGACGAGGTGATCAGTTTTCTGCTCGAGTACGGCGGCCTCGTCGATCCGGTGGTCAGCCGGGCGCCGCGTGGTTCCGGTCCCCGACATCTGGTTCTGACACCGAACGGCGACCTGGCGGTTTCTGGCGAACTCAGTTCGACCTTCCTCCAGGCGCGAGCCACCGGTCGCGAGTTCGTCGACTGGACCGGCACGCCGTCCACCGGGTTCGATCTGCCGCCCGACGGCGTCAACCATCCCAGCGACTTGCGGCCCGGGCCGGACCCAGATGTGCTCTACCTGGCCAACCGCGGCGTGAACTCCGTTGCCGCACTGTCCATCTCCTCAGGGGCGGTGGTCGCCGAAGGGTCCTGTGGTGCCGCGCCACGGCAACTCGCCGTCGATGGCGCGCTGATCTTCGCCGCGGCCACCCATGCGAACGAGGTGACCGTCCTGGACGTGTCCACGCTGCTACCGGCCCGCCCGCCGCTTCGGGTGGCCAGGCCGATGTGCGTCGCCGTCGTCACCGGCTCCACCCGGGGACTCCACTGATGACCGCGCGCAAGGCGGTCGTGACCGGTGGGGCGTCCGGCATCGGCGCGGCCGCCGCCGGGCGGCTGGCCGCTGACGGCGTCGAAGTGGTCACCCTCGATCGGTCGGACCGGGCCGATGTTGCAGTCGACATCACCGACGCGGCCGCAGTGGATGCCGCGGCCTCGCGGATCGGCCCGATCGACATCCTGGTGAATTCGGCCGGCATCATCGGACCGAACAAGCTGCTGTGGGAGATCACCTCGGAGGAATGGGAGGCCACCTTCGCGGTGAACGTCACGGGAACCTTCAACCTCTGCCGAGCCTTCGTGCCGGGCATGCGGAAGCGTGGCTGGGGGCGCATCGTGAACATGGCGAGCATCGCGGGAAAAGACGGCAACGCCAGGCTCTCCGCCTATTCGGCGACGAAGGCGGCCGTGATCGGCCTGACGAAGGCTCTCGGGAAGGAACTGGCCGTCGACGGTGTGCTCGTCAATGCCATCGCTCCGGCCCTGATCGAGACACCGATGAACGCGGCGACGGCTCCGGATGTGCTGGCCCGGTTGAAGACCCTGATCCCGATGGGCCGCCTCGGGCAGGCGGAAGAAGTAGCTGAGCTGATCGCCTGGCTGGCGTCGGACAAGTGCAGTTTCTCCACCGGCGCCGTCTACGACATCACCGGCGGGCGGGCGACCTACTGAGTCCGCGGTGCGGCAGTCGTCGTCCTGATGATCAATTCCGGCGCCACGATCTGGTCCCTGGGCAGGCACGGCCGGCCATCCAGCCGGGCGATGGCCCGCTGCACGGCGTACTGCGCCAGCAGCGCCGGGTTCTGGCCCACGGTGGTCAGGTCGATGTAGCCGATGCGCGACAACCTGCTGTCGTCGTAGCCGATCACCGACATCTGCTCCGGCACTGGTACTCCGGCTCGTAACAGGGTGTCCAGCGCACCGACGGCACACCGGTCGTTGAAGGCGATGATCGCGGTGACCGGGCCGGCCGAGTCCAGCACCTGCCGGATGCCGGCTACGCCGTCCTGCTCTGCGGGGCCGCCGCCCACAACCTGCGCCGTACTGCTGACGTTGTGCACCTTCACGGCCGCTCGGAAGGCGCGCAATCGATCACTCGCGCCGGGCGCGCTGCCTCCGTCGAGGTGGGCGATCCGGCGGTGTCCGACCGCGACGAGGTGCCCGACGGCGCTGTCCATGCCCGCACCGTCGTCCGTGCGCACGCAATCGACGGCGGCGGCGCGGACGTTCCGGGCCACGGCGACCACTGGCATCCGGTCGGCGACGGCGGTCAGGGCGCTGGTCGGCGAGCGGGGCCCCAGCATGATCAGCGCCTCGCAGCGGTCGTCGAGCACCGCCTCGATCGCGCGCGACTCCGGCCTGGACGGGGCAACCGCGCTGAGCACAAGGTCGTAGCCGACTTCGTCGGCGGCGGAGTACAGGCCTTCGAGCAGATCGCCGTGAAAGGGCTGGTCCACCTCGAAGGTGACGCCGAGCAGACGCGAGCGCTGCCGACGAAGGAGACGGGCGCGCTGATCCGGACGGTATCCGAGGTCAGCGGCGACCTGCTGGACGCGTGCTCGGGTGGCCTCGCCGGCGCCGGGTGCGCCGCGCATGACGATCGACACCAGCGCGACGGAAACCTGTGCCGCGGCAGCGACATCGGCCAACGTCGGACGCCGGTCCCGCGGTGTCTGTCTGCCGTCGGTCATCGGATGTCCGTTCAGTAGTGGTCGAACTGGAACGCTCCGACAGCAGGGGAGCATCTTTCAAGCCGGAGGATCTAGAACGTTCTAGCAATCATCTTGACGGCAGTCGACCCGGACCGCAACACTGTCATCACTAGAACGTTCTAGTAGTCGAGCACGGAGGAGCAACGATGAGACATGCGGGAATCGTCGGGGTGGGTCTGATCGGATCCGGGCGGATGGGATCGTTCCACGGCTCGACCCTGGGTAGGCGGCTTCCGGGGGTGCGTCTGGTAGCGGTGGCGGACCCGGCGCCTGGAGCGGCCCAGCGGCTGGCCGACGCCGCAAACGGGGCGCGGGCGTGCACCGACCTGGACGAGGTGTTCGCAGATCCAGCAGTCGATGCCGTGGTGATCGCCGCGCCGGCCCGGTTCCATGCCGACCTGGTGGTGGCCGCGGCTACGGCGGGCAAGGCGGTTTTCTGCGAGAAACCGATGGCCCTGAGTCTGCTGGACGCAGAGCGGGCCATCGGGGCGGCCGAAGCGGCCGGGGTGGTCCTGCAGGTCGGGTTCAACCGCCGGTTCGCCGCGGACTGGCGGGCTGCCCGCGAGCTTCTCGACGGCGGCCGGTTGGGTACGCCACGGTTGATCCGCTCGGTGACCCGTGATCCCGGCGGGTTCGACCCGGCCCGGGTGGCACCGGACACGATCTTCCTGGAAACCCTCATCCACGACTTCGACACGCTGCGATTCCTCAATCCGGGCGGGGAGGCGGTCGAAGTGTTCGCCACCGCAAGGGCACTGGTGGAGCCGACTTGGCAGGACCGGGGGTTGCTCGACACCGCTGTGGTGCTGGTGCGGTTCGACAACGGCGCGATGGGGACGGCGGAAGCCTGCTTCGAGGCGTCCTACGGCTACGACATTCGCGGCGAGGTGTTCGGCTCCGGGGGTATGGCGACCATGGGTGACGGTCGCCGGACCGGCATGGCGTTCTCGGGTGCGCAGGGCCAGTGGGCCGCCACGGTGCGCAGCGACCAGGAACTTCTCCACGATGCCTATGTGGCCGAACTCCGCGCCTTCACCGACGCGGTCCGCCACGCCACACCGGTGGCCGTCACCGGCAACGACGCCCGTGCCGCGCTGGCCATCGCACTGGCGGCCGGCGAGTCGGTTCGATCCGGAGCGCCGGTCGGGCTGGGCAGGGTGCTCGTGTGAGCGGGTTCCGTCTGGCCGTGTGCGCCGAGATGGTCTTCCTGGACCTGCCGTTCGTCGAACGGGTGCGCCGGATCTCCGACCTGGGTTTCGAGGTGGAGATCTGGAGTTGGGTCGACAAGGACATCGATGCCCTCGTGGCCACCGGCGCGACCTTCTCGTCGATGACGGGCTATGTCGCAGGTACTCTCGCCGATGCCGAGGGCGCCCGGGAGATGGTCCGGACCGCCCAGTCCTCCCTACGGGTGGCCGACCGGTTGAATTGTCCGCGGCTGAATCTCCACGGCACCGGACTGGATGATCGCGGGCTGCCCGTCTCCGCCGCACAGGTCGTGACACCTGGCATGTGGCTCACCGCGGCCCGCACCCTGGGCCGATTGGGTGCCCTCGGTGAGGCGGCAGGCCGGGTCTTCACCCTCGAGAACCTCAACACCGCGGTCGATCACCCCGGCACCCCGTTCGCCACTGCGGCGGAGACCATGGCTCTGGTGCAGGCGGTCGACAGCCCTGGTCTGCGAATGAATCTGGATCTCTACCACGCCCAGATCGGCGAGGGAAACCTGATCGACCTCGTCGAGCGGGCGCTGCCGTACGTCGGAGAGATCCAGGTGGCCGACGTCCCGGGCGGGCGGGAGCCGGGCACCGGGGAGATCCACTATCCCGCCGTGGCTGCGACCCTGGACCGTCTCGGCTATTCGGGCGTCGTCGCGCTCGAGGGTTGGGCCTCGGGCGATCCGATGCTGGCGGTGCAGTCGTTCCGTAGGGCCTTCACCGTGCCGGCCGACGGTCGCGGGCGGGCGTCTGTGTCGGCTACGGCCGGATGATCTCGGTCGGCCGACGCGATCAGCGTCCGTAGAGTTCTCGAGTGTGGAACGTGAGGGCAGTTGGGGAGCGGCCGGCGGGTTGCCGGTGCAGGATCGACCCGTGGCCGCGGAGCCGGCCGGGCCGCCGACGCGGGCCGGCTCCGGGAATCACCGCAATCTGGTCGCCATCCACGATCATCTACGCGGAGAGTTGCAGCAGATCCGGCAGGCGGCAACCGATGTCGTCGCCGGGGAGCTCGAGCCCGGCGCCGCCCGCAACCTGATCAACCGGATGACGATGCGGCAGAACCGCTGGACCCTCGGGTCGTTCTGTGCTGCCTACTGCCGCATCGTCACGATCCACCACACCATCGAGGACACCCACATGTTTCCCGCGCTGGCCGCCGACGCGCCGGAACTCGAACCGGTGCTGCGGCGTCTGGAAGCCGAACACGAGGTCATTGCCGACGTTCTCGACCGGTTCGATCGGGCCCTGGTACTCCTGGTCGACGAAAAACGCTCGGTAGCAACGGGTCTCGATGGCGCCGACGAACTTGCCGAACTGGCCCGGGAATTGGCGGATCTGCTGCTCTCCCACCTGGCCTATGAGGAGGACGCACTCGAACAGGGTCTCGGCCGCCTCACCGGCCCGATCTGACGCGCGGGGAACGGCTCAGTTGGCCTCGGGGTCGGCCGAACGGCGCCAGCGGATGCCGGCCTCGAGGAAACCGTCGATATCGCCGTCGAACACCGCGGACGGGTTGCCGACCTCGAAGTTCGTCCGGAGATCCTTCACCATCTGGTATGGATGCAGCACGTAGGAGCGCATCTGGTTCCCCCAGGAGTTGCCGCCGTCGCCGCGGAGCACGTCCATGGCCGCCTTCTCCTGCTCCTTGCGGCGGACCAGGAGCTTGGCCCCGAGCACGGCCATCGCCGAGGCGCGGTTCTGGATCTGTGAGCGTTCGTTCTGGCACGACACCACGATGCCGCTCGGGATGTGGGTGATCCGGACCGCAGAGTCGGTGGTGTTCACGCCCTGCCCGCCGGGACCGGACGAGCGGTACACGTCGACCCGGATCTCCTTCTCGTCGATGTCGATGTGGTCGCTGGTCTCCAGTACAGGGATCACCTCGACCCCGGCGAAGGAGGTCTGCCGTCGGCCCTGGTTGTCGAACGGGGAGATCCGCACCAGTCGGTGCGTGCCCTGTTCGACCGAGAGGGTTCCGTAGGCGTACGGACTCTTGACCTGGAAGGTCGCCGACTTGATGCCGGCCTCCTCCGCGTACGAGGTGTCGTACACCTCGGTGGAGTAGCCATGGCGCTCCGACCAGCGCAGATACATCCGCATCAGCATCTCGGCGAAGTCGGCTGCGTCGACGCCGCCGGCCTCCGACCGGATGGTGATCAACGCTTCCCGGATGTCGTACTCACCGGAGAGGAGGGTGCGGACCTCCATGGTCTCGACCTCGGCGTGGGCCGCCACCAGCTCGGCCTGCGCCTCGACGTAGGTATCCGGATCGTCCTCGGCCAGTTCGAACAGCACATTCAGATCGTCCAGCCGCTGCCGGAGATCCTGGACCTTCTTGAGCTCGGTCTGCGCGTGCGAGAGCTTGCTGGTGACGGACTGGGCCTTCTCCTGGTCGTTCCAGAGGTCCGGGACACTGGCCTGCTCGGACAGGTCGGCGATCGTGACCTTCAGCCGGGCGATGTCCACCACGGACTCGATACTGGCCATGGTCGCTTCGAGGGCCTTGAGCTCTGCGGATTCGTCGGCATTCACAACTGCCCAGCTTACGCGGAACACGGCACGGCCCAGGCATCGTCGGACCGGCGCCAGGCTGGCCCCGGGTGCCTGCCAGGGGCCGCGAGGTCGAACCATAGACTCCGATGGAAGCGGGACAGGCAACCCGACAGCACGTCACCGACCACCTGGAGCCGCCGCCCATGACGCGATCGGTCGAGCCGCAGCCCGTTCTCGCGCCGCTGACGGGCAGCGCCGTCTTTCTGTCGCTCACCATCGACATCGGGGGCGAGGAAGTCGTCCGTGGTGTCCTCGAGGACCTGGCCGGGCTGTCCCGCGCTGTCGGGTTCAGGGTGCCGGCGGCGACGTTGAGTTGTGTGGTCGGGATCGGCTCGAAGGCCTGGGATCGGCTCTTCGCCGGCCCCCGCCCGGCCGAGTTGCACCCGTTCACCGAGATTGCCGGCGTCAAGCACCGTGCCCCGGCCACCGACGCCGACCTGCTGTTCCATCTGCGGGCGGGACAGATGGATGTGTGTTTCGAGCTGGCCGGACAGTTGATGGACCGCCTGCGCGGCGCTGCGACCGTCGTCGACGAGGTGCACGGGTTCCGGTTCTTCGAGGTGCGCGACCTGCTGGGGTTTGTCGACGGCACGGAGAACCCGACCGGCGACGCGGCGAGCGCTGCGGTCCTGATCACGGACCAGGACGAGAATTTCCCTGGCGGCAGCTACGTGGTCGTGCAGAAGTACCTGCACGACCTGAGGTCCTGGAACGCCGTCAGCGTCGAGGAGCAGGAGCGAGTGGTCGGGCGGACCAAGTTGTCCGACATCGAACTCGCCGACGGCGTGAAACCCAGCAACTCCCACGTCGCGCTGAACACCATCGTCGACGAGGACGGCACCGAACGGCAGATCCTCCGCGACAACATGCCTTTCGGTCACGTGGGCAGCGCCGAGTTCGGGACCTACTTCATCGGGTACGCGAGCAGTCCGGCAGTCACCGAACTCATGTTGTCGCGGATGTTCATCGGCTTTCCGGTCGGCAACTACGACCGGATCCTGGACTTCTCCACCGCGCAGACCGGAGCGTTGTTCTTCGTGCCCAGTGCCGATTTCCTCGACGATCCACCGCCTGCACCCGGTCCCACCCCGCCGGCCGGCCCGGACTGCGATACCGACAGCGATACCGATGGCGACAGCGACCTGCGCGACGACTTCCCCACAGCCGGCTCTGATGGCTCGCTGGGTATCGGCAGCCTGAAAGGAATCACGACATGAACAATCTGCATCGCGACCTCGCCCCGCTCTCGTCAGCGGCCTGGACCGAGATCGAGCAGGAGGCCCGACGCACGTTCAAGCGAAACCTGGCCGGGCGTCGGGTGGTCGACGTGGCCGGCCCCGGAGGTACCGAGCTTTCTGCTGTCGGTACCGGCCACCTGCTCGATGTCGAGCCACCGGCCACCGGGGTCATCTCCCGGCTGCGCGAGGTCGTGTCACTGGTGGAACTCCGGGTGCCGTTCTTCGTCAGTCGGGAGGCCATCGACGACGTCGATCGTGGGTCGAAGGATTCCGACTGGCAGCCGGTCAAGGACGCCGCCAGGCAGATGGCCTTCGCCGAGGACAGGGCGATCTTCGAGGGATATGCGGCCGCCGGCATCGACGGACTGCGCAGGAGTACTTCGAATCCAGCCCTGCGGCTGCCGGCGGATCCGCGCGACTACCCGAACATCGTCAGCCAGGCCCTGACCGCTCTGCGGCTGGCCGGGGTCAATGGGCCGTACTCGGTGTTGTTGTCGGCGGATGCCTACACCGCCGTCAACGAGACGTCGGACCACGGGTACCCGATCCGGGAGCATCTGGCCCGGGTGATCGACGGCGAGATCATCTGGGCGCCCGCGATCGACGGCGCGTTCGTGGTCAGTACCCGGGGCGGCGATTTCGAACTGCACATCGGGCAGGACCTCTCGATCGGCTACCTGACGCACGACGCATCCACCGTCCAGTTGTACTTCCAGGAGTCGTTGACCTTCCTGGCCCATACCAGCGAAGCAGTGGTGGCGCTCGAGTAGCTGTACCGGCCGGGCGGTAGAGCTATCCGGTGACTGAGGTCGGCGCCGCGACTGGTGCGACATCGGGGCGGAACAGGAAGTGCAGTTCGATCGTGCTGCGGTCCGCCCCGTTGATCCGGCGCGCGAAGAATCCGGTTGGCTCCATCTCGAGGATGGCGTAGCTGATGATGCGTTCGAATTTGCGCTGCACGTTGAACCGTCCGGCGGCGGTGTATTCGCCGCGGCACGGGTTCTCCTCTTCCGGTCCCGGGGGCCCGTCGGCCCCGGGCGTTCCGGACGCTGTCGACTCGAAAACTCTGCCGCCGGGCAGGAACCGGAGCGACAACTGCGCCCCCGGTCCGGCCGTATCGGCTCCGCCCAGGTAGCTTCCGTCGAAACGGGGCTGGAACCAGGTCGGCTCGGGAGCATCGCCCTCAGTGATGTCCTGCTCGGCCTTGCCCTGCCCGCCCGCGCCCTTCTCGCCACCGCTCTTCTCGCCGCCGCGCAAAGACTTCAGAGCGTCCCGAATTCCCATGGTTCCTCCGATTTGTGGCTCCCGGCGGTGGAGGTGGATCTGCGGATGACCGACGGGTGTACGCACCTTCAGGCGTCAAATCTACCGCCACGCCGCGTTACCGGCCTTTCGACGCTCTGACGCTGATTTCCCGTGACCGTCTGACCGGTCACCCGGATTTGGTTCACCCGTAGTGATCCATTCAGGCCCTATTGGGTGATTCACGTGGTGCAGGTCACGTTCAGGACATAAGCTTCCGATACGCTCATCAGGAGCAGAGCTCGGGGGCTGAGAAGGCCGCACCAACGCAGGGAATCCGTGGTCACGTGGGACTGACAGCTACCGTCCGCCGAGTCAGAACGGCGCCTGGGAAGCATCGCGCCCGCGCCGGCTCGGCATCACGCCGAGTTCGGGTCGGCATCGTAGGCCTGGTAGCAGGTCTCATCCTGACCGTTGCCGAACTATCTGCCCCGGCCGTGAGCAGCGCGACTGCCGTACCGGCGGTCACGCCGGCGGCTGCGGCAACTCAAACCTGCCTACCGATCAGCAATCCCGTCACTCCCGCACCGGTCCCGACGGCGGCCCTCGGGGGCGTGTTCGACGGCGTGACGCTCAGCGCCCTCCAGGTCACCTCCGCGTCGACGATCGCATCCGTCGGGAAGAGCATGAAGATCACCCGCCGCGGGATCCGCATCGGTATCGCCGTCGCCATGCAGGAATCGTCGCTCGACCCGGCGGCCAAGCGGGATGTCTACCTGGGCCTGTTCCAGCAGCGGTCCGACGTTTCGTCCGGTCTGTACACGCAGTACAACCGGCTGGACGCGACCGGCGCGACCACGATGTTCTTCCAGCAACTGGTCAAGCGGGTTCCTCGGTACGAAACGGATCCCCGGCTCGACTGGCAGGTCGGCGAAGTCGTCCAGGAGACCAACGTCGGCCGCAACGTCGAGCAGTGGTTCGGTCTCTCGGACGCGTTGACGACCAAGCTGCTCGGCGCCCCGATCATCACCTTGATCGTGCCCGCGTCGAATTCGACGAAGCCGACCCAGCACGGGGTGACGGGCCCCCCGGCTCGTGGCGTCGCCTCGGGACGTACACCCGCTCTCCGATCCGGCGGTAGCGCTTTTGCCGCGGCTGCTTTCACGGTGACCGATGGCGCCGGGGTGGTGGCGGATGCGGCCGGCTCGCAGACGTCGACCGATCCGCTGACCACCTCAGCGGGCTCGACCACGGGGGTCGAGGCCCCGCCGACGACGGTGGTGACGCTTCCGACCTCCGCCGGCCAGTCGACTACGAGCAGCGGCCCGGCAGCGTCGTCGTCGGCCCCGAGCACGTCGTCGGCCCCGAGCACGTCGGCAGGCACGACGAAGGTCCCGGCCGGCTCGACGCCCGTCCCGACGATGACCGCACCCGCGACGACGGCACCGCCGAGCACCCCGGTGAAGACCACCACCCCGGTCACCTCGCCACCGAAGACGACGGCCCCGAAGTCCTCCACCGCAAGTTCCGCACCAGCCACCAAGACGACGCCGACCACGCCGGTCAAGTTGGT
Source organism: Nakamurella sp. (assembly GCA_965277305.1). Lineage (GTDB taxonomy): Bacteria > Actinomycetota > Actinomycetes > Mycobacteriales > Nakamurellaceae > Nakamurella. The sequence continues at coordinate 305,447 of CBDICH010000003.1, forward strand.
CCCGCCGGTGAATATCGCGGTCAATCCGGATCCACCCGAGCCGCCGGTGGCCACCGGCAACGGCGACCCTTCGGTAGGTCCGGACGCGGTGAGCCCGCCGGTCGTCTCGGCGGCCACAGTCCCGTCGGGCCCCATCGACTGCAGCCCGGCCACCGACGGGCGGTCGACCTCGTTCGACCCCGGGATGATCATCTCCGATGCCGTGTTCTACAACACGAAATCCATGTCGGCCGCAGATATCCGCTACTTCCTCAACGCCAAGGGCGCCAGCTGCACGATCGCCGCCTGCTTGCGCACGATCAAGTTCAGCACCCCGAGCAAACCGGCCGATCAATACTGCGCCGCCTACCAGGGCGGCACAAACGAGGACGTGGCTGCCATCCTGCAGCGGCTGTCGGTCGCCTGCCGCATCAACCCGCAGGTCATGCTCGTGACGCTGCAGAAAGAATCAGCGCTGCTCACCCGCACCGACGTGACCATGGCCAGCTACAACGCGGCGTACGGCTGGCACTGCCCGGACACCGGTCCCGGCGGCTCGGCGAACTGCGACCCGCAGTACGCCGGTTTCTTCAACCAGGCCTACGGCATGGCCAAGCAGTGGTCCAGATACCGGGTCGACCCGCAGAAGTACAACTACCGCGCGGGTCAGACGGCCACCATCTTGTGGAACGTGGCCGAGACCGGTTGCGGCGGATCGTCCGTTTTCATCCGCAATACCGCCACCGCCTCCCTTTACGACTACACGCCGTACCAGCCCAATGCGGCCTCGCTCGCCGCCTACCCGGGCGTCGGTGACCGGTGCAGCAGTTACGGGAACCGCAACTTCTTCTTCCTGTTCCAGAAGTACTTCGGCACCACCGGCGGTGGGGTCGACCAGAACGTGGTCCTCAACGGCGTCAACGTCACGATCCCGGTCAATTCGCACGTGGCGGCCGGAGCGGCCGGCAAGGTCATCAAGGCGCCGACAGCGGCCATGGCCAGGGGCTTGGCGGCCGGGTTCGCGGCAATCGGGATCCCGTACGTTTACGGCGGCGGCACGAACGGCGGCGGGGCCGACCAGGGCTGTGCCCGGGCCGGTGGCGCCTCGAACTCGTGCAAGGGCATCGTCGGCTTCGACTGTTCTGGGCTCACGGGATACGTGCTGTTGCAGTCCGGCGTACACATCCCGGATTATTCGGGGGCCCAGCGCGCGGCCGGCAAGTCGGTTCCGTGGAGTCAGGGCCAACCAGGCGACATCATCGGGTACCAGGGGCATGTGGCGATCTACCTCGGCCTCATCGGGGGGGTGCCCTACCTGCTGGAAGCGCCGGATGTCGGGATGTTCGTGCAGATTCGTCCGGTGTACTACTCGAACGAGGGCGTGCCGGTGGACAACGTGCTGCACCGGTACTGGGGCTGAAACTGGCCGCCGCCGAGCGTATGTCGGTCGACCAGTGTCCGGTCGACGGCCTGCGGGCGGCAGGCCGGGCCCAGGCACGGACGGTGCAGGCGTACGTGAAGTCGCGTCGGGAGCGAGCTCACCCTGCGATCTGCGCTGCTGCCTGAACCTGAGTGCGCCACGCACATCGGCGATGTGGACAATGGCTCACATGGGCGACACAGGTCGCCACGCAGTAAACGGGGGAGTGGGTCTCGATGAGCGTCTCGATCCGGCAGCGGGTCCGTATCCTCTGCGCCAGTGTGGGTATCGCGGTGGCCCTCGTGGTGATGAACGGGTGTACGTCCTCCGGGACAACCGGGTCGCCTGCGTCGGTCACGACGACCAGCGCGACCTCCATTTCGGCGTCCGGACCGATTCCTGCTGCGCCCCAGAACGATCTGAAGGACAACAGTGCCCATCACAACGTGGCACTGGACGGTGAAACGTTCCGGATGAAGGTCGACTATTTCACTACCGTCGATGCCACCACCTGGACAGCCCTGGGGCCGAAGAACGTGCACCTGCTGGCCTATCTGAATCCCGCTCAGGACACCAAGGCGCCTACCGTGGTGATCGACCAGTTCAGTGCGGAGACCAGCCTGCTGGCGGCCAACTCCGATCTGGACGGCCTGGTGATCGACCGGGCTCAGGATATTGCCGGCTCGCAGGTGCCCGGATTCCTGGTCACCTCGCAGATCTCCTACGGCACGGTGGTCAGCACCGCGGGGGTGACCGACTCCCTGCTCGCCCGCTGGCAGTCGTTGGATGGACCGCTACCCGTGGATGAGGCAGCGTTGCAGCGGGCCGGTGTCTATGCGGTGAGGATGTCCTTCACCTATCGACTGCTGGTCCGCAACGTGGGCGATGCCAACTGGCACCGGCGTACGGTGCTCGACCAGCTGACCATTCCTCTGGATTCCGTGGCGGCACCACCCGCTGCCACCTCATCCGCTGCCGCCTCATCCGCTGCCACCTCACCCACCACGTCTTGAGGTCTTCCCGTGTATCTGGATCTGCTCGATTGGCGGCGATCGGTCGCGCAGCTGTACACAGAGGTCCGCGCCCAGACCGACCCCAGCGCCGGGCATGAGCTGTGGCGTTCCGGACGCGATGATCTCTTCCGAAATCATCCCGAAAGCCCGCTGCCGGTGGGTGATCCGCTACGCGCGCAAGGCCTGCCCTACTGGCCCTACGATGCCTCGTTGCGCTTCTCCGCGCCGTTGGTCCCACCCGACGAGGCCCGCACGCTGACGATGGCGTCCAGCGACGGGGACATCCGGATGTCCTTGGCGGGTTCAGTGCACCTCTCGGGCCGGATCGACGCGGATATCGACGCCTGGTGGCTGGACCAGTACGCGGGCGGTCTGTTCCTCCCGCTGCGGGACGGTACGGCCGGCACGGACAGCTACGGGGGCGGTCGTTACCTGCTGGACACCGCGAAGGGAGCAGATCTCGGCACTGCCGGCGCACCGGGGATCGAACTGGTGCTCGACCTCAATTTTCTGTATCACCCGTCATGTCGGTACAGCCCGGACTGGGCATGTCCGCTCGCGCCGGCCGGAAATCGGGTGACCGCGCCGGTCGCAGCGGGCGAGCGAATGTAGTGACTCCACTCCGGACGCGGGGGACCGACGATTTCCATTCCTGTGGAATATGTGGCGAAATGCTGCCGATGGTTGAAAGTTCGTTCAACAATCAAATTCGACGGCGGTCGACATCCGCCGGTACTCGACAGACCCACCCGAAAGACCGGAGGCTCCGATCTCCCGGGCGCTACCAACCGGCGGCGATGTCGATGGCCGCCTGCTCGGCCTCGCTGTGGCGGCGCGCCTGCTCGGTGCGGTGGTCGGGCGGGACCGGGATCTGTGTGACCGCATCCCTTCTGGGCTGCGGAAGGCCGACAGTGCAAGGGCGTCCGGGGAGTTCGTCGGCCGGTGCTGCTGAGTGGACGGGCAGGACTGTCGTGGCCATGCGATCACCTCTGTCTGCTAGCCGGATTCGCCGAGTTCGCGTCTCGGTTCCCGGTGTCGGGTGAGATTGGCCTGCCGAAGGTTCCTCCGTGGGAGCCCACCCGGTACGTGCGGCCACATTTGGCGATCAACGTCGGAATTTGGCCATTTCATCCTTCACCGCAGAACTCTACTCGTTCCGGTCTGCCGGACTCAATGAGCCAAAAGGTCGAACGACTCGATGCTATCCAGGTTCTTGCCTCGATGCGGGCTTGTCTCACGCTGGTAGCGGTGACGCGGTCTGGTCGTACACGCAGCCGCAGGACTCGCGCGGACGCCACAGCCCGGCGGGCCGGATGGTGCGCGGGTCTCCGGCGAAGCCGCCGATTCGCTCCAGCAGCATGCTGACAGCCCGCTCGGCGATCTCACCGATCGGCTGGCCGATGGCACTGAGGTGAGGGGAGAAGACGTCGGCCCAATCAAAGTCGTCGAATGCGACGAGCGCGATATCGCTCGGCACCTGCAGTCCGCGCTTGTGCAATGCCCGCATGGCCCCGATCGTCATGTGGTTGTTCCCGACCACGATGCTTGTCGGAGGGTCTGACAGGGTCAACAGCTCGTCCACGGCGCAGGTGGCGCGCTGGGCGGTCGAATCGCCCGGTACGACCAGCTTTGGGTCGAACCGGATGTGCGCGGCGCGCAGGGCCTCGCGGTACCCGTCGACGCGCTCGTTGGTGGTCTGCACGCCCGCCACTCCGGACACCAGACCGATCCGGCGGTGTCCGTGGTCGATCAGATGAGAGGTGAGCAGGCGGGTCGACTCGACGTTCTCGACACCAATCTGATCGAAGTCGTCGGCGGCACACCGGTCGACCAGGACCGATGGAATGTGGAGGTCACGCAAATACTGCAAGGCCGCGCCCTCTGGGCCGGTGACCGGTGCAAGCAATATTCCGTCGACGCGACGTTGATGCAGCGAGCGAACCACCGCGAGTTCCTCGTCCGGATCTTCATGGGTATCCGCGAGCAGGAGCGTGCTGCCCGCTGCGCGCACCGCAGCATCTATCCCGGCAACCATATCGGCGAAATAGAAGTTCGATACAGCCGACATCGCCAATCCAATTGTCGATGTGCTGGCCCCGGCAAGGGCCCGGGCCATGGTATTGACCACGAATCCCGTACGGGCAATGGCATCCTGCACGCGGCGTTCGGTCTCCGGACTGATCGCCCTGGTCTGGTTCACCACGTGCGAGACCGTCGACACCGACACCCCGGCCTCGCGGGCCACGTCGGCCATCGTCGTCATCGACCCATCCTCGCGCTCGAAACGGACTGAAACCCCGCACGGTCATACGGCCAAACGGGCGTAAATCTTGCGCAACCGCTTGCGCAAGCGCTTGCTTGTGCGAGTATAGCCGTGTTGTGATTCAGGCAACAGGCCTGATCAGCTCAAGGAGGAGCCAATGCGCAAGCGCTTGCCTCACATGCACCGCGATAGCTGCGGGCGTGCGACTTCGACGTGCGGACCTGGACCGGCCGTGGTGTGATCGTCGCAGCAGCGCCCGTGGCCGCAAGGATGCGGTCGCTGGACGGGCGCCTGTCGCGCATGGTCCGAGTCGAGTGGGGGACGTCATCCAATGGAGGCCTTGATTCATTCATGACCGAATTGGTCGGCGGACCTGCTTCCGGTAGCGATTTGGATGCAGTCCGCCGCGAGAGATTCCCGGTAGTCGCATTACAGGTGTTCCGGTGTCCGCCCGAGATATCCAATAATGTCCGAAATGTATGGATTCGGGAGAATTGGCCAAGCCGAGAACTGATCAGACATCTGCTGTCCAGCACCACCCATCCCTGTCATGTCGTCAATGCATCAAGGAGGAACTAAGCAATGAAGCTCACAGTTCGGCGGTCCGCGGTTCTGGCGGTCGCTTTCACCACAGCGTTGTCACTCGCTGCCTGCACCAAGAGCAGCAGTACGTCGTCGACCAGCTCGGCCGCCGGGTCAGCGGCCGCTTCCGCCCCGGCAGCGGCAGGTTCGGGCGCCGCGTCATCGGCTGCGTCCGTTGGTTCATCGGGTGCGGCCGCGCCGTCGGGTGGATCGACCGGCGGCACCATCAAGATCGGGCTCGTCACCAAGACCGACTCCAACCCCTACTTCGTCAAGTTGCGCGAATCGGCGAAGACCGAGGCCGCCAAGCAGGGCGCTGAAGTGATCGCTCTGGCCGGAAAGTTCGACGGTGACAACGAGGGTCAGGTGAGCGCCATCGAGAACCTGATCCAGCAGGGCGTCAAGGGCATCATGATCACGCCGAGCAACTCGGCCGGCATCCTGAATGCGATCAAGGAAGCCCAGGCCAAGGGCATCCTGGTGGTCGCGCTGGACTCGGAGACCACCCCGGCGACCGCCGTTTCTGCGACCTACGCGACCGACAACCAGGCGGCCGGCAAGATTCTCGGCTCGTACGTGAAGGCGTCGATCGGCAGTACCACGCCGAAGATCATCACGCTCGATCTCGATCCCAGTGCCAGTGTTGGTATCCAGCGGCACAACGGCTTCCTCGAGGGCATGGGACTGCCGGACGGCACCCCGCCGCAGGTCATCGGTACCGCGTTGACGGCCGGCGACCAGACCAAGGCCCAGTCGGCGATGGAGAACCTGCTGCAGGCCCACCCCGACGTGAACGTCGTCTACTCGATCAACGAGCCGGCCGGCCGCGGCGCCTACCAGGCACTTACCGAGAAGAACCTGCAGAGCAAGGTCACCCTCGGCTCCATCGACGGTAGTTGCTCCGGCGTCCAGTACGTCAAGGACGGCAAGTTCGTGGCCACCGTCATGCAGTTCCCGAAGGTGATGGCCGAAGACGGGGTCACCGCCATCGTCAAGTACGCGAACACCGGCACCAAGCCGACCGGCGTGGTCAACACCGGCGCCACCCTGATCACCGACAAGCCCATCGCCGGGCAGGCATCCAAGGACTCCGCCTGGGGCCTGGCCAACTGCTGGGGATGATGCCACCTGTGGTGTGAGTAGTTGCTCGACAGGCATGAAATCTGTTCCGACAGCGTGTGTTTCGCCAAAGGAGGCGGCATGACAAGCACCAGCATCGCCCCGCCGAAGGCCAGTGGCGCGGACCGGGCGAAGGAAATCTTCGCCCGGTCCCCAGCCCTCGGGCCGACGGCTGCGTTGATCATCGCGGTGATCTTCTTCTCCATCGCAACCGATACGTTCTTCAACCTGGACAACTTCTCGACGATCTTCGGGCAGACGGTCGTCGTCGGCACGTTGGCGCTGGGCCAGACCCTGGTCATCCTCACGGCAGGTATCGACCTGGCGAACGGCGCGATCATGGTGTTCGCCACCATCGTGATGGCGAAGCTGTCGATGCAGATGGCTTCGTCCGCCGCGGTGCTCATCGGAATCCTGGTGGCCGGTGGCGTCGCGGCGATCTCAGGACTGTTGGTCACCCGGCTCCGCCTCCCACCGTTCATCGTCACCCTGGGCATGCTCGCGGTGGTCACCGCGGTGTCCGCGCTCTACTCCGGCGGCACGACCACCGACGTCAGCGGTGACTCCACACTGACCTTGCTGGGCAAGCAGATCTCGTTCGGCTCCGTCAACATCAGCTACGGCATGATCCTGGCCGCGATCATGTTCCTGATCATGTGGCTGGTCCTCGGCAAGACCGGTTGGGGACGCCACGTCTACGCGGTCGGCAATGATTCGGAGGCCGCCCGACTGTGCGGCATCAACGTGAAAGCCACCTTGCTCTCGGTCTACGTCGTCGCCGGGGTGATCTATGGCCTTGCTGCCTGGATGGCCCTGGGTCGTAGTCCGTCTGCCGATCCCAACGCCTTCCAGACCGGCAATCTCGATTCCATCACCGCGGTCGTGATCGGCGGGACGTCGCTGTTCGGCGGTCGCGGTGGCGTGATCGGAACCATCGTCGGTGCGCTCATCGTCTCGGTGCTGCGGAACGGGCTGACCGCGATGCAGATCGACTCCAACTACCAGAACCTGGCCACCGGGGTACTGGTCATCGCGGCCGTGGCGTTCGACCAGCTCACCCGCAGGAGGAGCTCATGACCACCGCCACCTCGACCACTGTCATCCCGCCGTCGGATACCGCAGGCCCGGCCCGCGGGCCCGCCGGTGTGCAACCGGTGCTGGCGGCGCGAAACGTCGTGAAGCGGTACGGAAAGGTCACCGCCGTCCGGGACTCGGATTTCGATCTGTTCCCCGGTGAGGTGCTGGCGGTCGTGGGTGACAACGGCGCGGGCAAGTCCAGCATCATCAAGGCCATGACCGGGGCCGTCGTACCCGACTCCGGCCATGTCTACCTCGACGGTGAGGACGTGCGTTTCACCAGTCCGAACGAGGCCAGGAAGCGGGGGATCGAGACGGTCTACCAGACCCTGGCCGTCGCGCCTGCCCTGGACATCGCCACGAATCTGTTCCTGGGCCGGGAGATCCGTCGCGAGGGAATTCTCGGTGCGCTGAGATTCCTGGACAAGAAGGCGATGCGGACCGAAGCGAAGTCCCAGCTCGAGTCGCTGGGTATCGCCACGGTGCAGGACATCACCGTTCCGGTGGAGAACCTCTCCGGCGGCCAGCGCCAGGCGGTGGCGGTGGCCCGGGCCGCGATGTTCGGCACCAAGCTGGTGATCCTCGACGAACCAACGGCTGCACTGGGTGTCAAGGAAACAGCGAGCGTGCTGGACCTGATCAAGCGGATCAGTGCGCGTGGTCTGCCCGTCATCCTGATCAGTCACGACATGCCGGCCATCTTCGAGGTGGCCGACCGGATCCATGTGCACCGCCTGGGTCGTCGGGTCGGCGTGGTCGATCCGAAGGACATCACGATGGCGGACGCAGTCGCGTACATCACCGGTGCGCTGGCGATCCCGCACGAAGGCGAAGCTGCACACCACTATCAGGAACATGCCGGGGCCTCGGACTCGACCGGCTAGTCCCGGTTGACCGGAACGAAAGGATCCGCGGTTGCCTTGACGGCACCCGCGGATCTTTCGTTGCCGGTCCGCTCGGCCCGGGTGGCGAGGCTCGATTCAATTCTGTCGATAGTTCGTCCGGGCGCTGGCGGTGACCGTGCGGTGCAGAGTCGGGGTGGCGAACAGGGCTCCGAAGGTGATCACGGTGTCGGAGCCGCACGTCAGGGTGAGGGTTGTTCCGTCCAGATAGACGGTGGTGGTCGCCGTGGTGTTGCGAAGTGCGAAGTACTGATCGATCGCTGTCTGGATGGTGTTGTCGCCGCTGTTGTCGGTGAGGCTGCCCGTGGCCGCAGCGGCGGCCCCGTCGCACAGGTGTTGCAGGCGTTGCCCGGCCAGGAAGGCTGACCCGGCGGCGGTCACGCCGGCGCCGAGGATCAGCAGGCAGAGCATCATGCCGATGACCAGTGGGGTGACCGATCCGTCATCCGGGTGTCCCGAGGCGTTCGTGTGCGGGTCGCGGGTGGTCACGAACCCTCGCGGAGGTCGCCGATATGGACCGTGTAGACGCCGGTGACGGTGTTGTGGGCGCCCGTGACCGCGGTGGGGACACCGGGGAGGCTGACGACGGCGATGATGCAGATGTCGTAGGTGGCGCCGGCGTCCAGGGTCGGGGGGATGGAGGTGCCGTTCTTGCAGTCGTTTCCGGCAGCCACGAACCGGAGGGTGAGACCCGAGTCGGGGATGTGTTGGTCGGCCAGATCGATGCGGGCGATCTGTTGCGCGCGGGCGATCGCTTCGTCGACGCTGGGGGCGGCATCGATGACGCGTCCGGCATCACGGGCGGCCTGGCTGACGGCGAATGTGGCCGCCTGGAGCCGAAGTACGCTGATCAGGATGTAGACGACGGGGATGAGTAGCAGGACGGCCAGGAAGATGACTTCGATGATGGCGCGACCTGCGTCGTCGACGGCTCGGTCCTGGTGGGTGGGGTTGCAGCGGGTGGGGTCCTCGTCGGTGCGGTGACCGCCGCCGGACTCGACCGGTCCGAACCAGCGGGCTGTCTCCGGGGGTGGTCGCCGCGCGATCAACGGAGGGTTTCCTTGACCGAGTGTCCGGTGACGGTGATGTCCGGCATGGCTCCGTCGAGCAGGCTGATGATTCCCGGAGTGCGCATGGTGCAGGTGACTTCGACGAGCAGGCCGTCGGTCCGGGAGTTGCACTGCAGGGTGTTGCTGGTGGAGTCGGCGACGCTGCCGTCGAGCAGTTGCGCGACCCTGGATACCGCCGCTGTGTCGGGGATGTCGGCGTTGGCGATGTAGCGGGCGGCGTCGGCGGATGCCGAGGTGAGCAGCGTGCGCGAATAGACCCAGAAGCCGACGGAGACCAGGGCGAGGAACAGCATGAGGAGCAGAACCAGGACCATCGCGAACTCGGCGACCGACGAACCGGCGTCCCGGTCCGGTCGGTTCGGTTGACGCGGGTTCAGCTCTTGCCGGCTCCGGAGACGGAGTCGAAGGCATTCTTGACCGCCGTGGTGACCTGTTCGCGGAAGACGGCCAGCAACGCGATGACGACGATGGCCGTCATCACCGTGATCATGACCCAGCCGGGTACATCGCCGCGGTCGTCGTCCGTTTCCCGATTCGCGCCCGTCGAGAGGTGCTCCACGAGCATCAGCACGGCGGACATCGCGCAGACCTGCAGTCGCTGAACCAGTCTCGTTTCCATCAAGTGCTCCTTGGTCGATGCTCGGGGGTGCGGTCATTGGGCGACGGCGGTGATCGCGATCAGGCCCGGATACAGGGCGAACAGGATGGTGATGGGCAGGACCAGGAAAACCACGGGGACCATCATCGCGATCTCCTTCTTGCCACCGGATTCCAGCAGTTGCCGCTTCCCGAGGGCTCTGACGTCAGCGGCCTGCGCGCGCATGACGTCCGCGAGCGGGGTACCGCGTTCGATGGCGACGGCCATGCCGTCGAGGAACCTGGACAGCGGTTCCAGCCGGGTGCGGTCGCGCAGAGCCGTCAGGGCGACGACAAACGGTGTACCCGAACGGGTGTCGGCCAGGATTCCGGCGAGCTGGTCGACCAGGTGTCCCTGGGCGAGACGCGAGATGCGCTCGATGGCGCCGACCGGTCCCTCTCCGGCGGTGACGGCCAGGGCGAGCATCTCGGCGACAACGGGGAACTCGGTGAGGATCTCGGCGTCCCGCTTGGCCACCGCCTGACTCAGCCACCAGTCCCGGGCCAGCACGCCGCCGACGGCGCAGGCGAGGATCAGCAACACCAGGGTGACCGGGTTCGTCTGTCCGAACACGACGGCGAGCAGTCCCATACCCAGTCCGGCCGCGGTGGCTACCGCTCCCCAGAGCACCTGATCGGCACGGAACTGTTCGACCGTCATCGGAGAATCGAGCGAATCCAGTCGACGGCGCACGGAGGCCTGGCCGCCCACCATCCGGTCGATCACTTTCACTGCGTCGCGGAGCAGCGGCGCAGTGAGCCGGCCGAGGGCGCTGACGGTCCCGGTTCCGGTGCGGGCCAGCAGCTGTGACTGGGCCGTGGTGTCGGCCAGGTAGGGCGCGATGCGATCGGCCAGGGACGGTCGGCGCATCGGTGGCGAGGCCAGCACCGCCAGTACGAGCCCGGAGGCCGCGAGCCCGCCCAGCACCGCACCGATCAGGGTCAGGTTCACCGCAGTACCCGCTTGTCCTCGGGAAGCCGGCCGATGCGGATCATCAAGCGGTAGGCCACCAGGGAGAGCACGGCGCCGACGATCAGGATCAACGTCCCGGTCGGGGTGTCGTAGGCATCGAGGGTCTCCTGCTGGGTCGCCAGCAGGATCAGCACCAGCCAGGGAGCGCACACGGCCATCCGGGCAGCATTGACCGACCACGACTGACGAGCCATCAGTTCGGCTCTGGTGCGGGCATCGTCGCGCAGGAACTGGGAGAGCGTGGTGAGCAGTCGACCGAGGTCCGTGCCGCCGACCTCGCGGGCCACCCGCATGGATTCGCAGACCCGATCGCCCACCGGATCGGCGAGCGCGGATTTGAGCCGGTCGAGGCTGTCGTTGAACCTGCCCGTCGTGCGGTAGTCGGTGCCGAAGTGGCGGAAGGGCGCGCGCAGCGCCTCCGGTCCACGTACACCGACGGCCGAGAGCGCCTCGGGCAGAGAAAGCCCGGCCCGGACCCCGGAGGTCAGGTTGTCGACGACCTCGGGCCACAACTCACGCAGGTCCGCCTGCCTACGATGGCGGAGTCGAGTGACCAGCAGCCGGGGGCCGGCGCTCGCGAAGGCAGCGAAGATCAGCGACACGGAGATGGATCTGGTCAACACCACGCCGATCAGGCCGACCAGGAGCGCGGACAGGGCCTGCAGTCCGATCAACTGCGCGGGCGTGATCCCGGTGAGACCGGCTTCGGCCAGCTCGTCGCGCAGTCGGTCAAGACGCACATGCGATCGCGGCGGACCTGGTCGCGCGATCAGGCCCTGCCACACCAGGAGTAGGCCGATTCCGAGCAGCAGGCCGACGAACGCGCCCACGGCGACCTCCCTCGCGGTAGTCATCGGTCATGAATGTTCGTGCCTCACGCCTGGATGGCCGTGCCTCGCAGTGCCCGAGCACCGTGCTGGATCCGAATGTTGGGAGGTAACTTATCCAAAGAGATGGTCAAGGCAGAAGTGTGATCCACAATCGACCGGCTTTTTTTCAGACCGGGTCCTGAAATGTCCGATCAGGCCCGGACCGCAGGTGCGAGTTCGCAGCTGTGACGTCGCCTGATCGTCACAACCGGGTAACACTGCCGTTCCGACCGGCACGTCTACTGACAGGAGACAAGCAACTCTCCCAGGAGACGGTGGAGGCACTGGTGGGCGAAAGCGAACTGACGGCGGCGGGCGGGGCTGCGCCCGGGTCGGGTGCGTCCCTGGGTGAAAGAGCCAGGGCGGATGAGGTGCGGTTCCTCCTCGCCACCTTCACCACGCTGAGCGGTAAACCCTGCTCCAAGCTGATGCCGGTGGAGGCGGCCGACCAACTCCAGGAAGAGGGTGCCGGCTTCGCCGGGTTCGCGGCAGGCGCGATGGGTCAGCAACCAAGGGATCCGGACATCATGGCCATGCCCGATCTCGACTCCTACACGCCACTGCACTTTCTGCGGCCGGGCTTGGCCATGGTGCACTGCGACCCGCACGTCAACGGCATGCCGTACGCCTTCGCCCCGAGAGTCATCCTGAAGCAGGCCCTCGAGGAGGCGGCGGCGAAGGGCTTCGACCTGATGGCCGGCGCCGAGGTCGAGTACTTCCTGTTGCGACGACGCGCGGACGGAACTCTGGTCACCGCGGACGATCGCGACGACGCCGGGCAGCCCTGCTACGACAGCCGCGGGGTCACGAGGATGTACGGGCATCTCACTGCCGTGAGCGACGCCATGAACGGCCTGGGTTGGGGGCCGTATGCCAGCGACCACGAGGACGGCAACGGCCAGTTCGAACAGAACTTCGGCTATGCGGACGCACTGACCACCGCGGACCGGGTGATCACCTTGCGCTACCTGCTCCAGATGATGGCCGACGAGAGCGGAATGATCGCCAGTTTCATGCCGAAGCCATTCACCGATCGCACCGGCAGCGGCATGCATCTGCACCTCTCCCTGTGGTGCGAAGGCCGGGAGCTGTTCCCCAGCAGCGGATCTGATACCTACGGACTGGGTCTGGACCCGCTCGCCTACCACTTCATCGGTGGGTTGCTCGAGCACGCCCCGGGCTTGCATGCGCTCGCCAACCCCACGGTCAACTCCTACAAGCGCACCGGGGCCACAACCACCTCCTCCGGCGCCACCTGGGCGCCCAGGTTCGCGACCTACGGCGGAAACGACCGGACCCATCTGGTGCGGGTGCCCGATCACCACCGCATCGAGTTCCGCGGCGCGGACGGGGCCGCGAATCCTTATCTCGCCGCGGCCGGCGCGTTGGCCGCGGGGCTCGACGGTATCGAGCGCGAGCTGGATCCGGGTGCGCCCGGCGCGGCCGAGGCCGGCGGGGCGCAATTGCCACGAACCCTCCTGGACGCGGTGCACGAGTTCGAGACGGACGACTGTCTCCGTGGCGTCATGGATGCCCGGGGTCCCGGGGTGGCGACGTACTACGCGGAACTGAAGCGTCAGGAGTTCTACGACTGGCACAGCCAGGTCAGCAGCTGGGAAGTCGACCGGTACCTGATCTAGTGGGTCTACTGATATGAAACGGGATGTACTCTGCTGATACCGCTACTGCAATGGTCAGGAAAGGACGCGCATGTGTGGGATTTCCGGACTCCACCTGCGGAATCCATCGCTCTATCCGCAGCTGGGAGAGTTGCTGAGCGGCATGCTGAGCCAGGCTGCCGAGCGGGGAACCGATGCGGCCGGTATCGGCCTCTACGGCGACCCGCGGCTGACACCGCCGGGCACGGTGACGGTCTCGGTGCTCGACCTGGAAATGCCCGTGGCCGACCTGGTCGCCGCCCTGCAGACCCGGGGATTGACCGACGTGCGCGTGCTCGAAGCCGGGCAGACCACATTGATCAGTGCCGCCGGGTCGATCAGCGCCAGCCGGACGGCCGAGGATCTGGCCCGAGCTGTCCGAGCCGTGCTGCCCGGGGTCATCATCAGCGGGCAGGGTTCTCAACTGGCCGTGCTGAAGGGCACGGGAAATCCGATTGCCCTGGCGTCCACCTTCGAGTTGCCATCCGCAGTCGGTTGGCAGGGCGTGGCGCACACCAGGATGGCGACCGAATCGGCGGTGACATCGTCCGGCTCGCATCCGTTCTCGGTGGGGCCGGACCAGTGCCTGGTGCACAACGGGTCGTTCGCCAACCACGCGACCATCCGGCGGGAGTTGCGTGCCGAGGGGATCGTGTTCGACAGCGAGAACGACTCCGAAGTCGGTGCCCGCTTCCTGGCTGCGCAGCTCGCCGGGGGTGCAGATCTGGAGAAGTCGCTGCGGTTGCTCTGCGAGCGTTTCGATGGCTTCTACACCCTGCTGGTCACCACCGGCGATTCGTTCGCCGTGGTCCGCGACGCGATCGCCTGCAAGCCTGCGGTGATCGCGGAGACCGCCGACTGGGTCGCAATGGCGTCCGAATACCGATATCTGGCCGGCCTCCCGGGTGTGGCCGACGCCCGCATCTTCGAGCCCGAACCGGAAGAGGTGTACGTATGGGAACGCTGAACCCGCCGGTGGCCACATCTGAGCAGACCGACTGGTGCACCTATGATCTCACGTCGCAGCCGGTGCGGGAACTGAACCGATTGCTGCACCGGGATGCGCCGGTGGGTAGTTCCTGGCGGGTGTCCGGCCCGATGGGAAAGCACAACCTCGCCGTCGGTCTGAACCGTGAGCTCACGGTCGACATCGACGGTCACGTCGGCTACTACTGCGCCGGGATGAACCAACTGGCCGGGGTGACGGTGCACGGCAACGCCGGCGTCGGGGTGGCCGAGAACATGATGTCCGGCAAGGTTCACGTCCGCGGTAACGCGTCCCAGTCGGCCGGGGCCACCGCGCACGGCGGGCTGCTCGTCATCGACGGAGATGCTGCTGCACGCTGTGGGATCTCGATGAAAGGGGTGGACATCGTCGTCGGGGGGGATGTCGGCCACATGAGCGCCTTCATGGGGCAGGCCGGGCGGCTGGTGGTCTGCGGTGACGCCGGTGATGCGCTGGGGGACTCCCTGTACGAGGCACGCATCTACGTCAAGGGATCGGTGCGCTCGCTGGGTGCGGACTGCATCGAAAAGCCGCTCCGCGCCGAGCATCTGTCCGAGCTGGCCGACCTCCTGGCCGCGGCCGGCCGCGATGACGATCCATCCGACTTCCGTCGCTACGGCTCCGCCCGCCGCCTCTACACCTTCCACGTCGACTACGCGTCGAGCTACTAGGAGCCTCCCAGCCATGACGGAACCATTTGCCGCGCAGGGGCTCCGCGAGTCGGCGACGTTCGACCGGGCCACCATCCACGCCATCCAACGGGCCGCGGAGACCGGCATCTACGACATCCGCGGCGGGGGAGCCAAACGGCGGCTGCCGCATTTCGATGATCTGTTGTTCCTGGGCGCCAGCATGTCCCGCTACCCGCTGGAGGGTTACCGGGAACGCTGCGACACCGACGTCGTTCTCGGTGACCGGTTCGCCTCCAGGCCCCTGCACCTGGATATCCCCGTCACCATCGCCGGGATGAGTTTCGGCGCGTTGTCGGCGAATGCGAAGGAGGCCCTGGGTCGTGGGGCGAGTGAGGTCGGCACCTCGACCACCACCGGCGACGGCGGGATGACCGACGAGGAGCGCGGGCAGTCCAAGAACCTGGTCTACCAGTACCTACCGTCCCGCTACGGGATGAACCCTGACCATCTGCGCAAGGCCGATGCGATCGAGGTCGTCCTCGGCCAGGGCGCCAAGCCGGGCGGCGGCGGGATGCTGCTGGGCCAGAAGATCTCCGAACGGGTGGCGCAGATGCGCACCCTGCCGATGGGGGTCGACCAGCGCAGTGCCTGCCGCCACCCGGACTGGACCGGCCCCGACGACCTCACCATCAAGATCGCCGAACTCCGCGAGATCACCGACTGGGAAACACCGATCTATGTCAAAGTCGGTGCGACCCGTACGTATTACGACGTCAAGCTGGCGGTCAAGGCCGGCGCGGATGTGGTGGTGGTCGACGGCATGCAGGGTGGCACCGCCGCCACCCAGGAGGTTTTCATCGAACACGTCGGCATCCCGACTCTGGCCGGAATCGGCGAAGCCGTCCGGGCGCTCCAGGACATGGGCATGCACCGCAAGGTGCAGCTGATCGTCTCCGGAGGTATCCGCAACGGAGCGGACGTGGCCAAGTGCCTGGCGCTCGGCGCGGACGCGGTGTCCATCGGGACAGCGGCACTGATCGCCCTGGGCGACAACCACCCATCGCTCGACGCCGAATATCGGAAGATCGGTTCTGCCGCCGGCTTCTACGACGACTGGCAGGACGGTCGGGACCCAGCCGGCATCACCACCCAGGACGACGAACTGGCCGCCCGGCTTGATCCGGCCAAGGCCGGACACCGGCTCGCGAACTACCTGCGGGTCCTGACCATGGAGGCGCAGATCATCGCGAGGGCCTGTGGCAAGGCGCATCTGCACCACCTCGAGCCGGAAGACCTTGCTGCCCTGACCATCGAGGCGGCCGCGATCACCCGGATCCCATTGGTGGGTACCTCCTGGATACCGGGGGCCGGGCTGTGACAGCACCGGTGGCGACGCCGGTCACCACGGATTTGCCCGACGAGGTCGACGTCCTGGTTGTCGGGGCCGGTCTGATGGGCGCGATGACGGCGTGGGCCGCCGGTCGGCGTGGTCTACGCGTGTTGGTGCTCGAGCAGTTCGCGCCGGGACACGAGCGGGGAAGCTCCCACGGCAGCGCCCGGATCGTGCGGCGGGCCTACCCGGATCCGATGTACGTCCGACTCACCGGGCAGGCGTTCGAGCTCTGGACCGAACTCGAGGCCCAGATCGGTGCACCGCTGCTACGGATGACCGGGGGACTCGACCACGGGGCGGCCCGTGACCTGGCAGCGATCGCGGTGGCGTTCGACGCCGCCGGGGTCGACTACGAACTGCTCGACGGAGTAGCGGCGGAAAGCCGTTGGCTCGGAATGCGTTTCGAGGAGCAGGTACTCTTTCATCCGCAGGCCGGGACCGTGGATGCCGATCGGGCCGTGACCGCCGCGCTCTCGCTGGCCCGGCGTGACGGTGCCGTGGTCGCATCGGAGACTGCGGCGCAGTCGATCCGGGTGTCGGATGATTCGGCAGTGGTGACCACTGGTGCGGGCGACGTCCGCGCGTCGAGGGTGGTCGTCGCGGCCGGCGCCTGGCTGGAACCATTGTCCGCCGACATCCTCGGTGCTCACCTCGAGCTCCCGCCATTTCGAGTGAGCCAGCAGCAGATCTTCCATTTCGCCAGGGCGGCCGGCATTCCCGAATGGCCGACGGCGGTGCACAAGGGGGCCCTGCAGACGTACAGCCTGGCCGGCGGCCGCGACGGCGGAGCGGCGGGCGCCCGCAAGATCGCGCAGCATGATGCGCCTGGATACGATACGACGGCGGACAGTCGCAGTGGCGCAGTCGATCCGGCGGCCCGTGACCGAATCGTCCGCTATGTACGCGAGTGGATGCCGGGACTGATCCCGGAGCCCTTCGCCGAGGCGACCTGCCTGTACACGTCGACTTCGAATGACGACTTCGTGCTCGACCGGGTCGGGCCGGTCGTCGTGTGTTCACCCTGCTCTGGTCACGGTGCCAAATTCGCACCGCTGATCGGGGAGATGGCCGTGGATCTGGCCGCCGGCGGCGAGCCCAACCCCCGATTCGCGCTTGCCGCGCATCGCACACGAGGTCGGGGGGCAGTCGGTGAGCGCTGAGTTCGATCCGGAGGAGGTGGGTACCGGACACCTTGATCGGGAGGTGGCGCAGGCCGGTCCGGTCGAGGGTGGGCTGGAGCGGGCCATCGCCGATCAGGTTCGCTTCTACCGTCAGTCGGCCGGTGTCTCGGTCGCCGAGATGGCCACCAGGGTCGGGATTTCGAAGGCCATGCTGTCGAAGATCGAGAACGCCCAGACGTCGTGCAGTCTGACCACCCTGTCGAGGTTGGCGGCCGGGCTGGACGTGCCGGTCACCGCACTGTTCCGGGGTGTCGATGCCGAGCGCGAGGCGGTCTTCATCCCCGCGGGGCACGGTGCTCAGATCGTCCGGCGGGGCTCGCGCCACGGCCACCTCTACGAACTGCTCGGCCCGTTACGCGGTCCGCACAAGCGGATGGAGGCAGTCGTCGTGACGCTCACCGAAGCCAGCGAGGTTTTCCCGCTGTTCCAGCACCCAGGGACCGAGTTGATCTACCTGCTGGACGGAGCGATGGTGTACGGCCATGGTGAGGCCAGCTACTCGCTGGGGCCGGGTGATGCGTTGCAGTTCGACGGCGAAGGCGCACACGGCCCGGTGGAACTGCCCGAGCTACCGGTCAGGTTTCTGTCGGTCACGGCGTACGGAGAACCGCCCCACTGACCCCGGTCGAGCGCGGCTCAGTCCAGACGGAACGTGATCCGCCCGCCGGAAACCGTATGCGTGACCGGTAGTTCGGCCACATCGGACCCGGACACCGTTCGGGGATCGTGCTCGAACACGGTGATGTCGGCATCGAATCCGGCCGCTATCCGTCCCCGTCGGGCGCCGCTGGCCCGAGCCGGTGCAGCTGTGCTGGCCCGCAACGCCTCCGTGATCGTGAGCGCCTGGTCGGATTGTACGGCAGCTTTGTCGGGCTCGGCCGGCGGACGGCGCAGGACGGCAGCAGCCATGGTCACTCGCGGGTCGAACGGCGCGACCGGCCAGTCCGATCCGAGGATCAGGTTGGCGCCGGACCGCGCGAGGTCGGCACACCGCCATCCGGTGGCCGCGCGGTCGACACCCAGCCGCCGCGACCAGTTGTCCGATCCGTCGGCACGCGTGTAGTCGGTGGCGTGACTTGGTTGCATCGATGCGGAGACGCCCAGTTGTGCGAACCGGGACACCAGCTCGTCCGGAATCGACTCCAGATGCTCGATCCGATGCGAGGGACCGGGCGGAACCCGGGCAAGCTGCTCGATGCTGTCCAGGACATGACGAACGGCTGCATCGCCGATGGCGTGGGTCGCGGTGGCGATACCGGCCGAATCGAAGGTCCGGAGCCGATCGGAGTAAGTGGCTGGATCCCAACCGGGTGAGGCCGACTCACCCAGGCAGTCGGGATGCGAGAGCCATGCCGTTCCGCCGTCGATGGTGCCGTCGAGGAACATCTTCACCCCCGCGACCTGCCACATCCGCCCGCCGGTGCCCTGCAGGTCCATCAGTGGTCCCGGATCGTCGTTGGGGCGACACCACGGTGACACCCCCAGCCGGAGCGGGAGTTCGTCCGACCCGTCGAGGGCGGCGAACAGCTCGAGAGCGTCGCCCTTGGCATCCATCACCTGTCCGCCAGTCAGACCGGTGGCAGCCATGCGTTGCAGCAGATCGACCAGCTGCCGGCGACGCAGGGCAAACGGAGCAGCCGGAATCAGTCCGGCCACCAGCTGGATCGCCGCTTCCTCCTGGAGCAGGCCGGTCGGTCGCCCCTGTCGATCGACCACCACTCGGGCGCCGGAGGGGAAGTCGAGAGCCCCGGTCACCCCGGCGAGGGCCAGCGCAGTCCCGTTGGCGAGCGCGGCATGTCCGTCGAAGAAGTGCAGCAGGCTCGGCCGTGGCCCGACCGACAGCCGGACGTTGTCCGGGGGTTCATCACCGAAGACGTTCGGATCCAGACCGGATGCGGTGAGCCAACTGTCGTCCGGCAGGCGCTGAGCGTGGGCGGCCAGCTTGTGACGGACCTGGACCACCGTCCGGCAGGCCGACAGATCCGCCGACCCGATCAGGTCGAGACCCATCACCGGATGAATGTGTCCGTCGACCAGCCCGGGCGACAGGGTGGCGCCGTGCACATCGACGACCTCCGTACGCGGCCCGCGGAGATCCCGCCGGCGGAGGAGCGACCCGGGCAGCACGTCGACGATGACGCCGCTCTTGATCACCACGGTGCCGGCGACGGCCGGCGCCTGGTCGGTCGAGCTCATCACGAGGCCGCCGACGATCAGCAGGTCCGCGGGACCTGTTGTCACGCGCATTTCGGTCACGTCGTCCGCTCCGGCGTGATCCACTGCACCCAGACCTGTTCGGCCGGGACGGTCCAGAGGTCTGCAGCCAACCGCCCCACGGCCTGCATGGCTGCGGCGGACGCCGGCCGGTCCCGACCATGGACAAGGATGACCGGCCACGGTCGCACCGCTTCGCCGCCCACCACGGCCACCTGGGCGTGACTGACGGTCAGATAGACGTCGGCCGGACCGAGGTCGAGGGCTGCCGCCAGGCAGTGAGCCAGAGCCGAAGCGGCTCGTAGATCGGCGGCCCGGTCCGCCAACGCTGCCGCGGTCACCGCGACGACCGGCATCCTCAGTCCAGACGTACTGAGCGGGACAGGAAGCGTGGGTGGTCGGGATCGCGCCCGGCCCGGGCGGCCAGGGCTACGGCCAATTTGTGCACCGTCGCCAACTGGGCCTGTGCGTCGAGATCCGGCACGTTCAGCGAGGCGCCGGTGGCCCGCACCGCGTCGGCGACGAAATCGGGCAGCGGATCGAAGGACCAGACCAACGAGCCGGGGCCTGCGGCGGCGATCGGTCCGTGCTGGTACTCCATCACCGGGTAGGCCTCGGTCCACATCCCCGCTGCCTCACGACATTTGAGGGCGGCCTCGTTGGCCACCCCGACGGTCCAGCCGTGCCCGAGGAAGACCACGTGATCAGGTAGCGGATCAGGCAAGTCCGTGGCCAGGGCAGTCCGGGCGTCACCGACCAAAGCGGAGAGGTCCTCCCCGAGCGACGCGCGCAGGGCGGTCAGGGCGGAGGTGGCGAATCTGGTCTGCACCACCGATCTCTCGTCGGCGTAGTCGAGTAGCACGTGGTCGTGGCACAGCGCCGGAAGCGGCGTGTCCGGGTCGCCGATGATGCCGACCACCCGATGGGTGGAACGCAACTCGCCGGCGATCCGGTTGACGTCGCCGGTGGTGCCAGAACGGGACAGGACGACGATGGTTTCCGAGCCGTCGATGTAGGGGATCTCCGACGCGATCGCCGCTCGGGTACGCCCCAGCCCGGCCTGATTGCGCAGTCGGGCGTAGGACTCCCCGATGTAGTACGACGTGCCACAGCCCACGAACAGCACCGACTCGCCGACCGCAGGCAGCACGGCGCGGTGGGCCGACGATTCGGCGATCACCCGCGCCCAGATGTCCGGTTGACTCAAGAGCTCTCGTTCGGTAGCACTCTGCGCGGAATCGGTCATCGGTACTCCAGGTCGGGGCGGGCGGGCTTCGGCTCGCCGTCAGGTGGTGCGGGTCTGCGGATGGGACGCATTGCCTCTTCGATCGAAATGCGGTTGCCGGTCAGGATTTCCGCGGCCAAGAGCTCCGCCTCTGCCCGGCCTGCCAGCCGGCCGGTCCCGCCCAGGCCGCCGATCGAGATGGTCCCACAGGCGCAGCCGAGTGCCAGCAAGTCCGCATCGTCGCTGACCGGGCTGCCCAGCAACGCGGCGAGGAAACCCGCGTTGAAGTTGTCACCCGCACCGGTGGTGTCCACAGGTAACCGTTCGACGCCGCGGAGCCGCACTGGTCGGGCGCCGCCTGGATGCACGGACAGGGCGCCGGCCGCTCCGAGTTTCACCGCGACGGACGGGCCGGCCGCGGCGATGTCGGCTGCTGCCGCCGCGATCGCGGTGTCGTCGGTCGGCGCCGCAGCGGATCCGGCGATGCCCAGACATTCGTTGGCGTTCGGCAGAAGCCAATCGAGCTGGGCGAGAATGGGTTTCACCGCTGACCAGGTCCGGTCGGGATCCCAGCCCGGGTCCAGCGATGCGGTGACGCCCGCCGGTCGTCCGGCCAGCAGGTCGGCCAATCCACCGGACAGACCGCTCTGCAGGAAGATCGAACTGACGTGCAGGTGGCGGGTGCTGTCGACGATCTCGGCAGGGATGTCGCCGACCGAGAAGTCGACCATCGTGCCCGGATAGGTCAGCAGCGCCCGGTCGCCGTCCGGTCTGGCGAGGACGACCGTGATGCCTGTCTGCCGAGCCGGGAGCCGCCTGACGTAGCGGACGTCGACACCGAGGTCGGTCAACATGGTCAACAGGAGCGATCCCAGGTGGTCGTCGCCGAGAGTCCCACAGACGGCGACCTCGAGGCCCAGTGCGGCGAGTGCCGTCGCGGTGATGGCTCCCGAACTCCCCAGGGTGACGGAGCCGGACTCGACCCGCTGCTCGACCTGTCCGAACGCCGGAGCGATATCGGACCGCATGATGACATCGGCGTTGAGCTCGCACAGGACGACCACATCGAAGCGTTTCCGCGGTCCTCCACCGAGCCGTCGATCGCGGCCTGTCGCAACAGCGTCCGGTGTCGTCAAGGCCTGCCACCTCCGGTTCAATTCCGCTGCGCCTCATCACGTTCGCTGCTCGGAGCAGCCTGAGGGTATGCCCTCGTTCACGCCCCGTCAATCAACTTTGGTCAATATTCGTCAAGGTTCTGCTCACTATTGACTCAGTTTGAGTCAGGTGGTTCGCTTACGCCACGTTGGCTCTCGAGTTGCTTCCCCGATCAGGAGACCCCATGGAGTTAAACCGCCGCAACTTTCTGACCGGAACCGTCGGCGCCGCGACGATGCTCGGTCTGGCCGCCTGTTCCTCCGTCCACTCCAATTCCGCCGACAGTTCGTCGGCGGCCGCGCCCGCCGGCAGCACTGCGGCCGGGACGACGACCGCTGCCCCGTCCGGCCCGGCCGGCTCCTCAGCGGCGTTGTCGACCGGTGCCAGCTCCACCGCCTCCAGCGCCGCTCCGGTCAAAGGTGAGATCAGCTTCGCCTTCTGGGGTGGAAGTGCCGGTGAGACCAAAGGTTTCACCTACGTGAAACAGCAGTTCGAGAAGGCCAACCCGGGGACCACGATCAATCTCAAGATCGTTCCCTACGACGGGTTCTTCGCCGGAATCGACCGCGGAATCCAGGCCGGTACCGCGCCCGATGTGTTCCGCGTGGACTACACGACCATCGGGAAGTACAGCGGGAAGGGCGTCCTGCTCGACGTCAGCCCATACTTCGACAGTTCCGAGATTTCCGGATTTCTGCCGGCATTGTGGGAGGGCATCAAATTCGACGGAGCGCCGTATGGCGTTCCGCACCAGACCGACACCACCTGCATCGTCTACAGCAAGGCCGCTTTCGAGACTGCCGGCATCACCTCGGTGCCGACCAAGCTGGCGGACGCCTGGAGCTGGGACGAATTTTCTGCCGTCGCCACCAAACTGCGTGCCTCTCTGCCGGACAAGAAATTTCCGTTCGCCTATGACTGGACCCAGGCCGGTGCTTTCCGGTGGTTGTCCTGGCTCTACCAGGCCGGCGGCACCTTGTTGACACCGGACCTCAAGAAGGTCGCCCTTCCGTCCGACGCCGCGACCGTGGCCATGGACTACACCAAGAGCTTCTTCACGAAGAAGTGGACGCCGGACAGCGCCACCATCAAGACCAGCCAGTACTCGGACAACTTCTTCCTGTCGCAGATCGTCCCGATGTCGTTCGTCGGGGATTTCCTCGTACCGGAGCTCGCCGATCCCAAGGCGGGTTACAAGGGCGAATGGGGTGCCACCTACATGCCCCAGAACAAGGCAGCCGCCTCGGATCTGGGTGGCAACGCGATCGTGGCGCTGAAGGAGACGAAGAATCCGGAGCTGGCCGCCGCCTTCCTCAAGTTCCTGGTGAGCGAGGACATGATGAAGTACTTCTGCGAGCAGGCCATCGAGTTGCCGACGCTCAAGTCGCTGGCGAGTGCGGACCTGCAGTACGTCTACCGTCCCGACGTGGTGAAGATCTGTGCCGAGCAGGCGTCGACCATTTCCGACACGATCGTCAAGGAATCGACGGTCAGCAGCTTTGCCAGCATCAATACCGTCCTCCAGGACCAACTGGAGCTGGCCTTCCACGGGAAGTCCAGTTCGGACACGATCGCGGCGATCGCCTCCGGAGTCACCACCGCGCTGGGTTCCTGAGGCCCTCACGTGACATCGAACCCGGGCAGTTTGGCGGTCCCTGTCGCCGACGGCGCGGAGGGTGGCCGGTTGACGGCGCCGGTCCCCGACAGGGACAGCAAGCGACGAGGTGGCTCGTTCGCGGCGTGGACGTTCCTGACGCCCAACCTCATCCTGGTTGTCGTCTTCCTGTTGCTGCCCCTGGTCTTTGCCTTCGTGATCAGCTTCCAGAAGAAGGAGTCGCTCGGGCCGGCCGAGTATCTGGGAATCAACAACTACCTGGACCTGTTCCGGGATCCCATCTTCTGGGAGACGCTCTGGAACACGGTGCTGTTCACCGTCTGCACCGTTCCCGTCGGGATGGCGCTCGGGCTGGGCATCGCCTACCTGCTCAACGGTGTACTGCCCGGACGGACCCTGTACCGGTCGATCATCTTCCTGCCTCTGGTGATCTCCGGTGTCGCCACCGGCGTGCTCGGTGCGTGGATGTTCGACCAGTACAACGGTTTCGTCAACAACCTGCTGGCTACGGTGGGCATCGACGGACCGAACTGGCAGTCCAGTGGCGGCTGGGCGATGTTCTCGGTGATCATCATGACGCTCTGGCAGCGGGTCGGTTTTGACATGCTGATCTATCTGGCCGGCCTGCAGGGTATCGGTCAGGATTTGCTCGAGGCTGCGTCGATCGATGGTGCAACCGGATGGCAACGCTTCCGGCGCATCAGCTTTCCGCTGCTGGGTCCCTCGACCTTCTTCCTGCTGATCATGAATCTGATCTACTCCTTCCAGATCTTCGACACCGTCTACGCGATGACGGCGGGCGGTCCGGATTATTCGACGACCATGCTCGTCACCTATGCCTATCGGCAGGGCTTCGACGATCACGGGCCGGGCGAGCTGGGATATGCCGCCACCATCGGCGTCGTCATCTACCTGATCACGCTGCTGATCACGGTGGTGCAGTGGAGGGTGAACCGCGGTCGGGACCAAGTCGGATGATCTCGTTCCGCGGTGGCCCGAAAGTAGACGCACGGTCGGCGAGAGGGAGGGTCCGATGGCGGTGATCACGGTTCCGCCCCGCAGCGGCGGCGTGGAACAGCAGGCCCGGGTCAGGGCCATCCGGCGGTCGCGACGTGGCCGGTTCTTCGGCCTGCGGCTGACGTTGGCCATCGTCATCACGCTGGTGATGTTCTTCCCGATCTACTGGATGCTGGTCACCGCGTTCTCGACCAAGGAGGACCTCTACCAGCCCGGTCTGCATCTGTGGCCGCAGCACTTCACCTGGGACAACTTCCGCGTGCCGTTCGCGGACTTCCCGATCTGGACCTGGTTCAAGAACACGGCCGTCATCACGCTGCTGACCACCGCCATCACCGTCTCGGTCAACCTGTTCGCAGGCTACGCCTTTGCCAAGATGCCGTTCCGCGGACGCAATGCGCTGTTCCTGATCCTGTTGTCCACCATGATGATTCCGATCCAGGCCATCATGGTTCCGCAGTTCGAGCTGTCCATCCGGCTCGGCCTGTTCGGGAACATCTGGTCGGTGATCCTGCCCGAGAGCGCGGCGGTGTTCGGCATCTTCCTGGCCCGGCAGTTCTTCCTGGCGATTCCCGACGAACTGATCGAGGCGGCCCGCGTCGACGGCGCCGGAAATTTCCGCACCTTCTTCTCCATCGTCATGCCCCTCTGCAAGCCTCTTGTCGCCGTCCTGGTCCTGTTGTCGTTCATGAACGAGTGGAATCAGCTGGCCTGGTCGCTGATCGTGTTGATCTCGAATCAGGACCTGTTCACCCTGCCGCTGGGGATCGTCACCCAGCTCAAGGGCCAGTACACCTCGAACTACGGCGCCATCATGGCGATCTCGCTGATCGCAATCACGCCGATGGTCATCCTGTTCATCTCTTTCCAGCGCTACTTCGTGCAGGGGCTGGCCAGGACCGGGATCAAATGACGGATCAGGCACCCGCCGCATCGCCGGTCCGCTACCTGAGCACCCTGGCCTTCGACGACGACTTCCTGGACACGATCCGGGCGGTCTCGCCCCTGGTCGTGGTCGAGCAGATCACCGCGGATGCGGCTACTGACATTCCGGATGCTCGCTGGGCCCAGATCGACGTCCTGCACACCTCGTCGGTCTTTCCGCCGCCCGGCATCGCGACCTCGCTCAGGTGGATCCAGCTCGACACCTCCGGGGCCGACCACCTGGCGGCGCAACCGGTCTGGCGCTCGGAGGCAGCAATCACCACGCTCGGCGGCGTGGGCCCCGTGGCAATGGCTGAATACGTGATGTTCTCGGTTCTGGGTATGGCCCACCGGTTGCCGGCTCTCGTGTCGGCACGAAACGACCGGACCTGGCCGGCGCCACGGGAAGGTGCGGCGCTGTTCACTCCAGCCCCTGTCCGCGGCACCACGATGGCCGTCATCGGGTACGGACGGATCGGCAGGGAGATCGCGCGCGTCGCGGCCGTATTCGGCATCAAGGTGGTGGGGTTGAGCCGGCGAGGCCACGTGCCGACGCATGGTGATGGCGGCCAGTACGACGGTCGACGCGTGGTCGCGCGGCCCGGTCCGCTCGCCACGCGTGGGGTGGCGACGGGGGAGCCGATCGTGCCCGGCGAGGATCAGGTCGTGATCGTCGGTACCGACCGGCTCGATGATGTGCTGGAACTGGCCGACTGGGTGGTGGTGGTGCTGCCGAGAACCCCCGAGACCGTGGGCATCCTCGACGCGCATCGGCTTGCCCGGTGCAAGGCAGGGGCGGTGCTGATCAACGCCTCGCGCGGAGGCATCGTCGACGAATCGGCTCTGCTGGCCGCGCTCCGGACCGGCCGACTGGCCGGCGCGGCCCTCGACGTGTTCGACACGGAGCCGCTCGGCGAGGATTCTGCGTGGTGGTCCGAGCCGGGTGTCTTCGTCACGCCGCACGTGGGTGGGTTGACCCCGGACTACCGTGCGCATGTCGAACACATCGTGACCGAGAACCTTCGCCGGTTTCTGTCCGGGTCGCGATTGATGAACGAGGTAGACCGGACCCGGGGGTATTGACGTGCTGGAAGTCGAACGGCAGCAGGCGGTGCTGCACCACCTGAGGCTCAAGGGGTCCGGCAATGTCGCAGACCTGGCGGAGGCACTGGGTGTGAGCCCGTCCACGGTGCGCCGAGATCTGGCCGACATGTCCGACCGGCAATTGCTGACCAGGGTGCGCGGCGGCGCGAGTCTGTCCGGTGTACAGAGCGAGCCGGATCGTGCCCGGCGGGTCATCGCGCAGGATGCCGAAAAGCGCCGCATCGGCGCTGCCGCGGCCGAACGCATCGCCGACGGATCCACCCTGCTGATCACCGGTGGCACGACCACCGAGGCCATGGTGCCGTTCCTGGCCGGCAAGGAGCGCCTGACCGTGTTGACCAACGCGTTGAATGTGGCCAATCTGCTCAGTAGCCACCGCGACATCACCGTCGTCGTCCTCGGCGGAATTCTGCGGCACGACGAGATGTCGCTGCTGGGCCCCATTGCCGAACGGACCCTGGCCGAATTCCACGTCGACGTCGCCGTCTACAGCGCGTTCGGCATCGACGCCGAACGAGGTCTGTACGGTGCGCATGCCCTCGAGGCATCAACTGACCGATCGCTGCTGGCCAGCGCGGCTTCCCTGACGGTGCTGGCCGACCACACCAAGTTCGGCCAGCGTGGGCCGGTCCGGTTGGCTCCGCCCAGCGCCATCCACACGCTGATCACCGACAGCGCGACTGACCCGGGGCCGTTGGCCGCCATGCGGGCGCAGGGGGTTGACGTCGTCACATGCTGAGCGGGAACCCACACACCACCGGACAGAAAGATGCACGCCGACCATGACAGCGATACCGAACGTCGAACTGGAGACCCTGCGGGAATCGCAGGATCGGGCACTGCACCAGGAAGGCATACCGATGTTCGTGGGTCTCGCCGACGAACGGCCGGGTGCAGTGCCGCCGGTAGGGACCAATCTGACCGGCGAGATCCTGGTCGCGCGGCTGACGCACTACCGGGACGCGTTGGGGCCGCACCAGCGGGATACCGATATGGGCTTCCTGATCAGCGCGTTGACCGCGGTGGCGTACGAGGATTTCGATCGGAGCGCCACCGCGTGACCGCGCTGACCTTTTCCGCCCACTGCGATCTGATCGCCGCCGGGCGCTCTCTCCGCCTGGTCAACTACCACAACACGCCCGCGTCCAGCCGTCTCGGGCTGCATCGTGAGCTCTCGGCCTACCGGGATTCGTTCGCGTCCATCGACCTGGCCGAGCTCGACCGGTTCTACGAGACGGGTAGCTGGACGACCTCGACGCCGGGATTCATCCCGGTGTTCTACGAAGGCTACCGGAACAGCTACGACGTGGCCGCCCCGATCTGCGACGAACTCGGGATCACCGGCTGGTTCGCCGTGTGCACCGGTTTCGTCGACTGTCCCGTTCCGGAGCAGGAGGTCTTCGCCAGATCCCATTGGATCGGACTGGTCGACGAGGAGAAGACCGGTGACCGGATCGCCATGAGCTGGCCGGAGATCGCCGACCTGTCGGTGCGGCACCTGGTGTATCCGCACACCGCCTCCCACGACGGCATCGCCGACGTGATCAGCGATGACGACATCTTCCGGGAGATCGTCGAGCCGAAGCAGAAGATGGATGCTGTGACCGGTCAGTCGGCGCCTGCCTTCGTCTGGCTGCACGGCTCGCCCTGGGGATCAAGTGCGCGTCACGACCGGGCAATCCTGGATGCGGGCTACCGATACCTGTTCAGCAACACGATGATCCATCGGATCGCCGACTAGTCGAAGGGCAGGACGAGGCATCGTGGAACTTTCCGATCGCCGGGTGCTGGTGCTGATCGGCGCCGGCAGCGCCGTGTTCACCAGGGGATTGCTGGCCGACCTCATCTCGGCCGGAGACCTGGGCAGCTGGGAGATCCGGCTGGTCGACGTCGCCGAAGACCCGCTCGCGACGGCCCTCGGGCTGGCGGCCAGGATGGTCGAGGCGCGACAGGCGCAGCAGCACATCTCGGTCAGCGGGACGACCGACCGGCGAAAGGCGCTCCCGGGCGCCGACTTCGTCGTCACCTGCGTGGGCGTCGGGGGTCGCCCGGCCTGGCAGACCGACCATCGGGTGTGCATGGACCACGGGATCTTCGCCCCGGTGAACGATTCGGTGATGCCGGGCGGTATCTCGCGACTGCTGCGGACGACCCCGGTCCTGGTCGACATCGCGATCGACGTCGCCGAGCTGGCACCCGACGCCTACTTCTTCAACTACAGCAACCCGATGACGGCGAACGTGATGGCGATGAGCAGGTTCTCGGGCCTGCGTCAGGTCGTCGGTCTGTGCCACGGGATGCACCACACACAAAGGCATCTCGCCGGCTACCTCGGGGAGCCACTGGATCAGACGTCGACGCTGTACGCCGGCATCAATCACCTCACCTTCATCTACGACTTCCGGGTCCGGGGAGCTGACGCGTGGCCACTGGTACGCCGGCAGGTGGCCAAGGATCTCGCGCACCCGCTCGATCCGGCGATGATCGGCGACATCTGGAACGAGGGCACCAACGCCTGGCAGAACCCGTTCTCCTGGGAGATCTTCGAGCGCTACGGTGCCTTCCCGGCCGCCGAGGACCGGCATGTCACCGAGTTCTTCCCGGAACGCTGGGCCACCGGTGCCTACTACGGCAAGACCCTCGGCCTCGACGCCTTCGGAATCCAGGAGATCCTGGACTGGGGCGAGGATCGGTACCAGAGCATGCGGGCCCAGGCCGACGGGTCGGTCGCACTGGACGGCGCGGCGTTCGAGCGCTCGAGCGGTGAACAGGAACAGCTCATCGCCATCATCAGATCCATTCTGTCCGACAGCCGGGAGATGTTCTCCTGCAACGTCATCAACAACGGCTCGGTCCCGGGGTTGCCGGACGACGCGGCGCTCGAGATCCCGGGCGTGGCCACCGCTCGCGGTATCCGTCCCGTCTCGGTGCCTGACCTGTCCCCGGCGCTGACCGCGATCCTCCAGCGCAAGCTCACCCCGGTGTACCTGTCGATCGAAGCCGCTATGAACGGTGATCGCGACATGGTGATCGAGGCGATCCTGGCCGACGGGGCACTGTCGGACGCCGGAAAGGCCGCTCGCCTCGCCGACGATCTGATCGCTGCGCAGGCCCGGTTCCTCCCGAGGTTCTCATGAGCCTGCGCAGCGCGTCCTGGTTTGCGGCCGAGGGCAAGACCGGCATCATGGCCCGGTCCTGGCTGCGGTCGGAAGGCCTCCCCGACGACAGCTTCACCGGGCGCCCAGTCATCGGTATCGCGAACAGCTGGTCGGAACTGACACCGTGCAACATGCACTTCCGTGAGCTCGCCGAACACGTCAAGCGGGGTATCTGGCAGGCCGGGGGAGTCCCGTTCGAATTTCCGACGACGTCGGCCGGTGAGCCGCTGGTGCGTCCGACGGCGATGGTGCTGCGCAACCTCATCTCGATGGATCTCGAGGAGACGTTGCGCGGCAACCCGTTGGACGCTGTCGTGTTGCTGGCCGGCTGCGACAAGACCACACCCGGCTACCTGATGGGTGCCGCGAGCGTCGATCTGCCGACCTTGCTGATCACCGGCGGCCCCATGCTCAACGGGAAGTACCGGGGCACCGATATCGGTTCGGGCACGTCGATCTGGCGACTGACGGAGGCCTACCGCGCGGGCGAGATCTCGCAGGGCGAGTTGTTCGAAGCCGAGGGCTGCATGGCCCGCAGTCGTGGTCACTGCATGACGATGGGCACGGCCTCGACCATGGCACTGCTGACGGAGATCCTCGGCATGCAGCTGCCCGGAAGCGCCGAACTTCCCGCCGACGACGCCCGCCGCCGCACCATGGCCCATCTTGCCGGCCGACGGATCGTGGAGATGGTCTCCGAAGGGCTCACGCCGTCGAAGATCCTGACCCGCACCGCCTTCGAGAACGCCATCCGGCTCAACGCAGCCATCGGGGGATCGACGAACGCAGTCGTCCACCTTCTCGCCCTGGCCGGCCGGGTCGAGGTGCCGCTCGCCCTGGCCGAATTCGACGCGCTGGTGCGGGACGTCCCGACGTTGGTCGACCTGATGCCCTCCGGTCGGTTCCTGATGGAGGACTTCGCCTACGCCGGTGGTCTCGGTGCTCTCCTCGCCGTGATGGGTGACCTGTTGGACCTGAACGCGTTGACGGTCACCGGTACCTCGATTGCCGAGAACTACTCGGGCAGTGAATGTTTCAACACCGAAGTGATCAGAACAATGGACAACCCGGTCAAGCCGGCCGGCTCCGGTATCGCCGTGTTGACCGGCAATCTCGCGCCCGCCGGTGCCGTCATCAAGCAGTCGGCGGCCTCGCCGGAGTTCCTCCAGCACCGCGGCCGGGCGGTGGTCTTCGATCGGCTCGAGGACTACCTTGCGGTGGCCGACGACGACGATGTGGACATCGAGGCCGACGACGTGCTCGTCATTCGCTATGCCGGCCCCCGGGGGTATCCAGGGATGCCGGAGATCGCGAACGTGGCGCTGCCCAAGCGTTTGCTGGTGCGTGGGGTGCGGGACATGGTGCGGATCTCGGACGCCAGGATGAGCGGCACCTCCTACGGAACGGTCGTGTTGCACGTGGCCCCGGAAGCCGCCGTCGGCGGTCCGTTGGCGCTGGTCCGCACCGGCGACGTGATCGAGTTGGATGTCATCGGGCGCACGCTGAACGTGATGGTCGACGACGCCGAACTGGCCAGGCGGCGCGAGACGTGGTTGGCCCCAGAGGTGCCGAGTGCGGCTCGGGGCTACATGAAGTTGTTCGTCGATCACGTCGAGGGTGCCGACGTCGGTGCAGATTTCGATTTCCTCAAGGGCAATCAACCGCCGGAGGTGCCACGTCGAGGGTTCTGAACGGGCAGCATCGAACCCGTCGGCACGTCGCGTGTTGATCGTCGGAGCGACCGGCATCCTGCGGCCTGCTGTCCTCTCGCTGGCGGCGGCCGGCTGGATGGTGGCGGCGGTCGCCAGGCAACACGACCGTCTCGACGTCCTGGCTGCGGACGCCGGGCCTGGAGTGATTCCGTTGTCGGTGGACGTCTACGACGCCGGTGCCGTCGCAGACGTACTGGGGACGGCACCGTCCTTCGATGCCGCGATCCTGTATCTCGCCGAAGCAGACGACGATCGGGAAAATGCGGCCGCCGATCGACTCTCGCGAGTAGTTCGCGGAATCAAGGTGGTGCGCGGGAACGCGGTCGTGCGTTCAAACACCGTGGTCCGCGGCACGACGGTGCGGATCCTGACCAGTAGGTGGACGCCGACCACGTCGCCGGAGCTGACGACGGGCCGCTGGCCGAGACGCCCCGGCCGCTCCCACCTGCTGCTGGGGGTGGGCTCCGATGCCGGGGGCGCGCGGTGGCATACGCCCGAGGAGATCTCGAGGGCGGCGATCGAGGTGCTGCGGAGCGGGTCCGACGCAGTCCTCGGCAACCCCATGCACCTTCGCCCGTAGAGGTCTAGGTGCGGGAAGACGTTTCGTCAGCGAGAGCTTTTTCGTATTCCATGTCGGCACCGGGGATCGCCGGGTATTCCAGGGCCGCGCCCTCGCGGGCGATGGCCTGTCCGACGGTCTCGTGGCGGGGCTTGTCCCCGTCGGTCTTCTCGTCGTAGACGAAGCGCTTGCCGCGCATGGCCGATGCCACGATGGCGATCAACAGCAGGAACACGGAGGCGCTGAAGGCAACGACCAGGCCGTAGTGGAAGGCCTCCGCAATCAGGTGGGGGAAGAAGGTCTGCCCGGTCAGCGTGCTGACCTCGGCCCCGTTACCGGGTTTCAACTGGGTGGGATCGACTGTGCGCATGAGCTGAGTGATCGGGTTGTCGCCGAGGAACGCCGCAAAGAGCGTGCCGACCGGCGGGGTGTGCGAGATGGCATGCGCGGCCTCTGAATTCACGCCCAGCGAGGTCAGACCGGCATACATGGAACTCGGTAGCTTGCTGGCCAACCCGACGGCCATCAGAGTGAAGAAGCCGCCCATCGACAGCACCATCCCGGCATTCATCCCGGTGGCCCTGATGCCCGAAGCCGCTCCTCGCTCGGCCGCGGGTACGGAGTTCATGATCGCCGCTGCATTCGGCGCCGCGACCAGGCCGGAGCCGATGCCGTTCAACGCCAGCAGGGCAGCGAACGTCACGTAGTTGAAGTCGGCGGGAATGAGCATCAACCCGATGAAGGTCAGGGCCGTGAGGATCAATCCGCCGGTGGTGAAGGCCCGGGCGCCGAATCGGTCGGACAGCGCGCCGGACACCGGACCGGCGACCAGGAATCCCAGCGTCAGGGGCAGCATGTAGATGCCCGCCCAGAGGGGCGTATCGACGAAGGCGTAGCCGTGCAACGGCAGCCAGATGCCCTGCAGCCAGATGATCAGGATGAACTGCAGTCCGCCCCGGGCCATGGCCGAGGTGAAGTTGACGATGTTGCCGGCCGTGAAGGCACGGATCTTGAACAGCTTCATGTCGATCATCGGGTCGGTGACCCGGTTCTCGATCATCACGAAGGCGACGAGCAGGGCGATGCCGATGATGACGCCGCCCAGCACCATCGGGCTGGTCCAGCCCATGTTGTGGGCCGCGTAGGGCTGCAGTCCGTAGGTGATGGCGACCAGGATGCTGATCAGGCCCAGCCCGAAAGTGAGGTTGCCCCACCAGTCGATCTTCTGGTGTCTGGCATCGGTCCGCGGCTTGTCGTGCAGCGAGCGGTAGCCCATCCAGGTGCCCCACAGGCCGACCGGCACGCTGACCCAGAAGACGGCCCGCCAGTTCCACTCGGAGAGCAGACCACCGATGACCAGGCCGAAGAACGACCCGGCCAGACCTGCGACCTGGTTGATTCCGAGCGCAAAGCCACGCCGGTCGGCCGGGAAGACGTCCGTGATGATCGCCGTCGAGTTCGCGGTCAGCATCGCGCCACCGACGCCTTGGACGATGCGCAGGCAGATCAATTCCATGGCTCCCGCGGAACCGGTGCTCGGCACCAGTGCGCAGGCGATGGACGCCGCGGTGAAGATCGCGAAGCCGAGATTGAAGAGTTTGGCCCGACCGTACTGATCGCCCAGGCGGCCGAAGGTGACGACCAGTACCGCGGTGACGAGCATGTAGCCCATCAACATCCACAGCAGGTAGCTGATGTTCTCCGGCGCGAGCGGATCCAGGCCGAGGCCGGCGAAGATGGCCGGCAACGAGATCAGCAGGATCGACGAGTTGAGCATCGCGGCCAGCAGGCCGACGGTCGTCACGCTCAGCGCAACCCGCCGGTCGTGCGCGGCGGTGTGCTCTTTTGCGGCGATGATGGTCACGGCACTTCCTCTCGGTCGTTACTGATGCTAACGACACGCGCAACGTTACTGCGCGATGGCCGGTGTGAATAGCCTCACCCGGTGATGAACTGAGGCGACTGTGCACTCAGCGGCGATTTTCCCCGCTGTCGACACGCTCGCTCCGGTCAGGCCCTCGCCGCAGCCACATCGACGAGTGCCGCCAGCTCCTGCGCGGACATCGAACCCGGCTGACCGCCGCCCGCGGCCAAGTCGGTCGCTGCAGCCCGCAGCGTTTCGTTGACCGGCGTGGGCACCCCGCACAAGCGGCCGAGCAGGACGATCTCCCCGGACAGATAGTCGGACTCGACCCGGCCGGTACCTCGCTCGAGGCTCTGCCAGGTTGATCCGCCCCCGCGGGTCAGGCCAGGAATCTCCGCCATCGACCACCGGCTCCGGACCTCGGCTTCCTCGTCAGGTGAGGCCACGTCGACGCCGGCCGCGCGCAGGACCGTCTCACCCTCGGAACGCGCTCGGGCGAGCAGCGCCAGCGCCTCGGCACCGCCGATCCGGCCGATGGCGGCCTCGAGTGCGTTGCCGAGGTTGGCCAGGAGCTTCATATATTTCCAGCGCATCACCGCTGTGCTGGCCACCCCGCCCACCCCGGACCGCTCCAGGTCGGCACACACCTGATCCACCAGCGCGTCCGTGCCGTGGGGATAGCGACCGATGGTCAGCACCCCGACGAGGGGATCGGCGAAGGACGCAATCTCGCCGGGCGCGAGATGACTGGCGGGCAACATCACACAGACTCCGTAGACCTTGGCGAACCGGCGCAGCGCCAGGCGCTCACCTTCGACGCCGTTCTGCACACAGAGCAGCGGCAGGTCGGCGCCGGCGGTCCCGCCGCCCGCGAGTTCCCGACCACTCCACTGATCGAGGACGTCCACACCGTCCTGCACCTTGACCGCGAGCAGGAGGATGTCCTCACGAGTCAGGACGAGTTCGTCGGGCCCGCCGACGACGGGTATCGGCAGCCGGTCCGTCCCGCGAGGTGTGGCGAACAGCAGGCCGTCGGCCGCGATCGACTCCCGGTGGGCGCCGCGGGCCACCAACACCACCTCGTGTCCCGCCAGGAAAAGGGCTGCACCGACGGATCCACCGACCGCGCCCGCACCGATCACGATGTATCTCACCCGTCCACGGTGCCACACAGGCGAGCGGCCCGTACCTTCACCCGGCGGGCCGCCGTCGGCCCGGCGTGGGACGATCGTGATCAGGTCCGGAACACCGGATCTCCCCCCGCGGTGCCTACCGCAGTGCAATGTTCTGGAGTCCACCCATGGTGCTGGCCGACGCGCCGCAGACAACGCAGCGCGCCCTCATCCGTCGACCCTCGCCGAAGCTGGCCGACGGCCTCATCACGCACATCGATCGGGTGCCGATCGACATCGACCTGGCCGGATCGCAATGGCAGGGCTATGTCGACGCGCTGACCGCGAACGGGTGGGAGACCGTCGAGGTTCCGCCGGCCGCCGACTGCCCCGATTCGGTGTTCGTCGAGGACTCGGTGGTGATGTACGCGGGCACCGCGGTGATCAGCAACCCCGGCGCGGACGCGCGCAAGCCTGAAACCGCCGGTACGGCAGCGACTCTGCGAGAGTTGGGCTATCCCGTCCAGACGATGACCAAGGGGTCGCTCGACGGTGGCGACGTCCTGAAGATCGGGTCCGTGGTCTACGTCGGTCGGGGCGGTCGCACCGATGCCGCCGGAGTTGCCGAATTCCGCTCGTTCCTGACGCCGCTCGGGGCCACCGTGATCGCCGTGCCGTTGACCAAGGTGCTGCACCTGAAGTCCGCGGTGACCGCTCTGCCGGACGGAACCGTCATCGGCTATGCACCGCTGGTCGACGACCCGGGCTTCTTCCCGCACTTCTTGCCGATGCCGGAGGAGGCCGGGTCGCATGTCGTCGATCTCGGCGGCGGGCGGTTGCTGATGGCGTCCTCCGCCCCCCGCTCGGCCGAGCTGATCGCTGATCTGGGTTACACGCCGGTACCGGTCGACATCACCGAGTTCGAGAAGATGGAGGGCTGTGTGACCTGCCTGTCCGTCAGGTTGCGCACCGCTCCGGCCTCGGGGTGATGCCCGTCAGGACGGTCGCCGGTCGCCGGGTGGCGAGATCCAGCTGAGCTCGTCGCCCTGCTGATACCAAGGCCCCCGTCGATGCAGCCGCACCGTCATCCAGCCACACCGTCATCCAGCTACAGCATCATCCAGCTACAGCATCATCCAGCCATACCGCGAATCCACGAAGGAGTGAGATGAAGAAGATCATCAACCGGCCGGCATCGGTCGTGGACGAGGCGCTCGACGGCATGGCCGCCGCCCACTCCGATCTCCTCACGCTGCACCGCAACCCGACCTTCGTCACCCGGGTAGGTGGTCCGGTCGCCGGGAAGGTTGCGCTGGTGTCGGGAGGCGGCAGCGGGCACGAGCCGATGCACGTCGGTTACGTCGGCGCGGGGATGCTCGACGCCGCCGTACCCGGGGCCATGTTCACCTCGCCCACCCCCGACCAGATCCTCGAGGCCACCAAGGCCGTGGACGGCGGCGTCGGCGTGCTGCACATCGTCAAGAACTACACCGGCGACGTCCTCAACTTCGAGATGGCGGCCGAGTTGGCGCAAGCGGAGGGCCTCGAGGTGGCGGCGGTCGTGGTCGACGACGACGTCGCGGTGCAGGACTCGACGTGGACCGCCGGCCGGCGCGGCGTCGGGGGGACCGTCCTGCTGGAGAAGATCGCCGGCGCGGCGGCGGCCCGTGGGGACGACCTCGCGAGCGTCACCGCGATTGCCACCCGGGTGAACGCGTCGGTGCGGTCGATGGGTATGGCCGTGCGCGCCTGCACCGTTCCCCATGCAGGGGAACCCTCGTTCAACCTGGCCGAGGACGAGATGGAGATCGGCATCGGCATCCACGGCGAGCCGGGACGCGAAACCCGGAAGCTGGCACCAGCAGATGAAATAGTCCAGATCCTTCTCGACGCGATCGTCGACGACCTGCCGTTCGGCTCCGGCGACGCCACTCTGCTGTTCGTCAACGGCATGGGCGGCACGCCGGAGGTCGAGCTGTACCTGGCCTACAATTCGGCACGAAAGTATCTGGCGGCAAAGGGTATCGAGGTGCGGCGGTCGTTGGTCGGCAACTACATCACGGCACTGGAGATGCAAGGTATGTCCATCACCCTGCTCAAACTCGACGACGAGTTCGTCGAGTTGTGGGACGCGCCGGTCCACACCGTCGCCATTCGAAGAGGACTGTGAACAAACATGGGTTACGACGCCGAGTCGTTGCTTGATGCGATCCGGGTGCTGGGCGTGGAGTTCGCCCATCGCCGGGCCGAGCTGACCCAACTCGACCAGGAGATCGGCGACGGCGACCACGGAGAGAATCTGGCTCGTGGCTTCTCCGCGGTGTTGACGAAGCTGCGGGCCAGTGAACCGGAGACGCCTGCCAAGGTGCTCTCCCTGGTCGCCACCACCCTGATCTCCACGGTGGGCGGCGCATCGGGCCCGTTGTTCGGCACGGCCTTTCTCCGGGCGTCGACCGCGCTGGGGGAGTCGGTCGAGTTGACCGGCGTGCTGGTGGCTGCAGCGCTGGTCAGCGCCCGCGACGGAGTGGTCGCGCGCGGCAAGGCCGAGGTCGGCGACAAGACGATGATCGACGCGCTGAGTCCGGCAGCGGAGGCGGCGACCGCAGCGGCCGCGGAAGGTGCCGACGTCGCGGGCGTGCTCGCGGCAGCGGCAGCAGCCGCGGCGGCCGGTGCCGCTGCGACCACGCCGATGCAGGCCCACAAGGGCCGGGCGTCGTATCTGGGCGAGCGCTCGATCGGACACGTGGACCCCGGCGCCCAGAGCACGGCCTATCTGCTGGCGTCGCTGGCCGCCAGCGCCGCCGACCATTCGGAGGAGTAGATGACCGTTGGGTTGATCCTCGTTTCCCACAGTGCCGATCTGGCGAGAGGAAGCGCGGAGCTTGCCCGGCAGATGGCGCCGTCGGTCACCATCTCGGCGGCGGGCGGAACCGACGACGGTGGGATCGGGACCTCTTTCGAGGCCATCACCGCGGCGATGGCCCAGGCCGATTCGGGGGCCGGAGCCGTCCTGCTCTACGACCTCGGCAGTGCCCTGATGACCGCGGAAACAGCCCTGGAATTTCTCGAGCCGGAAGCAGCGCAACGCATCAGGATCGTCGATGCGCCGTTGGTCGAGGGCGCCCTGGCCGCGGCCGTGACCGCCGAAGGCGGTGGCGATCTCGATGCGGTGGCGGCCTCGGCACTGTCCGCCGGCGAACCGGCCGGTCTGGCCGCGCACGGTGCCCACGTCTCCGCTCCCACACCCGCACCCGATGACAGGGCCGGGATCACGGCGCCGACGGACGCCGGGTCCGACCGTGACCGGGCGGTGACCGCGACGGTCTCGGTGGTCAATCCGCTGGGTCTGCACGCGCGACCGGTCGCGACCCTGATCAGGGCGCTGATCGGGCTGGACGTCCAGGTGAGGTTGGCGCGGCCCGGCGGGCCGACAGTGGACCTGCGAGCCGTGCTCCGGGTGGTGGCGCTGGCGCTGCGCGGCGGCGACCAGGTCGAGGTCGTTGCCACCGGCCCGGACGCGACCGCGGCGGCTGCGACCGTGACCGCACTGATCACCGGTGGGTTCGGCGAGACCGGCGACCTGCCCCGTCGGATTCCGGCGGCCGGGATGGGGGCGGCGCCCGCCCGGATGGGTAATGCAGCGCTCGGCGCCCGACCGGTGGCCGTGTCTCCGGCGATCATCGACGGGATGCTCACCGCGGTGGCTGGAGCACCCGGCCTGGCCATCGGCGGACTCATCCGGCTCGACCGGGCGCCCCGGCAGCTCAGTGGGGCTGAACAGCCGGTCGGTCAGCGGTTTGACGGACGGCAGCAGAGCAATCGGCTGGACTCCGCCATTGCTGTTGCTGCACAACGACTTCTGTCAGGAAACCAGTTCGAGGTGGCGCACGCCGTGCTGCTGGCCGACCCGGACATGCGGGCTGCCGCCCAGCCGGCCCTCGACGACGGCTCGGCCGATGCCGCCGTGGCGTGGTGGAACGCGGTCGGCGCCACCGCGGACGGCCTGGCCGCCGACCCGGATGAACTGGTGGCGTCCCGGGCCGTCGACGTGCGAGAAGCCGGCGCCTCCGTGCTGACCGAGCTCGGGGTGGTGGTCGACCGGATCCCGGCCCAACTCGATGGTGCCGTTGTGTTCGCCGACGATCTCGGTCCCGGCGAAGTTCCCGTCCTGCTCGAGCGCGGGGCGGTGGGTGTCGTGCTCTCCCGCAGTTCGACCACCGCGCACGCGGTGATCGTCGCCCGCGGCCTCGGCCTGCCGATGATCCTGCGTGCCGGACCGGAGATCGGACGACTGCCGGCCGGGGCGGAACTGGTGCTGGACGGCGATGCCGGCACCGTCACCGTCGCGCCGGACAGCCACGAGGGCGCCCGGATCAGGGATCGCATCGACGAGATGGCCCAGGCGTCGAGGTTGCGGTCGGACGCGGCGAAGGGTCCCGTCTACCTCGCGGACGGACGGCAGGTGCTGGTGGTGGCCAACATCGGCTCGCTTGCGGATGCGCGGGCCGCCGTGGAATCCGGCGCCGACGGCGTCGGTCTGCTGCGCACCGAGCTGTTGGTCCTGGACCGGGAGACCTACCCCGACGAGGACACCCAGACCGCCGACCTCGCAGCGATCTTCCAGGTGTTGGGCGATCGGCCGGTGGTGGTGCGGGTGCTCGACGCCGGTGGCGACAAGCCGGTGACCGCATTGGATCTCGATCCGGTCCACAACGGGTTCCTCGGCATCCGCGGGCTGCGCTACCTGCTGGCGCATCCGCAGCTGCTGCAGTCCCAGCTGCGCGCGATCCTCCGGGCCGCCGTCGGTCACCGGGTGTCGGTGATGGCGCCCATGGTCTCCATCGCCGCCGAGGCGGTGGCCTTTCGGGGAGCAGTCGAGCAGGCAGTGGCCTCGCTGCTGGCAGATGGCATCGAGCACCGGCCGCCCGACCAGGTCGGCGTCATGATCGAGGTACCCGCCGCGGCCCTGGCCGCGGACGAGATCTGCGCGGTGACCGACTTCGTGTCCATCGGATCCAACGATCTGACGAGCTACACCATGGCCGCAGACCGCACCGAGACCGGCGTGGCCGATCTGCTCGATCCCTCGTCGACGGCGGTGCAGCGACTGCTGGACCAGATCTGCGCGTTCGCAATGGCCGCCGGGACTCCGGTCGCGGTCTGCGGGGAGATCGCCGGCATGCCCGAGCATGCGTTGGCGCTCGTGGCCCGCGGCGTGCACGAACTCTCGGTGGCACCGGTCCGGGTGCCCTTCATCAAGGAGTTGCTGCGGACGGATTCGTCCCACCCGCGCTCGGGCACGTGATCACGGACGGAATCCAGCCGGTGTCGACCCGGTTCAGCAGAGTGCCGCCGCTCAGCCCACCACGTTGGCCAGGGTCGGCGCCTGCCCGAAGAGATTGACCCGGACTGCCTGCAGCGCAACCTCTATCGCGCCCTGCAGGACCCCGTCCGAGGTCAGTCCGGACAGCAACACCGGCGGCCGGACGAAGCTGATCTGATGGAGGTGGGTGGTAACCAGGTCGAGCAGGATCCGACCGCCCGCCAACGCGACCGGACCACCCAGCACCAGCAGGGCAGGGTCGATGAGGTTGGTCACCGCGGCGGCCCCGACGGCGATCCCCGAGGCCAGCTCGGCGATCAGCCCGGCTCCTGGTGCGCCGCCGGCCAGGGCCGAGGTCACGATCAGGGCGGGACTCGAACCCCGGATGCCGTACCTGCGGGCCAGCAGCCGCAGACCCTGGCCGCCGACCAGTTGCTGGAACCCGCCGGTTCCGCCCCGGTCGGCGCGAGGCGCTTCGACCCCGGGCACTCCGAGGTAGCCGATCTCGCCCGCCCCACCGTGTGCGCCGGCCCGCAGCGCACCCCCGAGCACGAGCCCGAGACCGACACCGCGATCCAGCCAGAGCAGGGCGTAGTCGGTGCTGTTCTGGGCCACCCCGTAGGTCCCCTCCGCCACCGCGGCCAGGTTCACGTCATTGCCATGGATGACCGGAATACCCAGCGTCGCGGTGAGCGCTCCGATCAGACCCGGTGCTTCCCAGCCACGGATGTGCCGGGCATGCCGCAGCCGACCGGTGGTCGGGTCGATGACGCCGGGAGTGGCCACCACCACCCGATGAACGCCGTCGCGGGCCACCCCCGCGGCGGCCAGCACGCCGTCGACGGCGGCCGAGATCTCGCCGATCGGGCTGGCCACCCTTCGTTCCTGGACGGGAACCGGGAAGGTGGCGATCAGTTCACCGGTCAGGGTGGCCAGCCCGGCCACGCAACCACCCTGCTCGACGTGGACGCCGATGACGTGGGCGGCCCTGGAGTGCACCGCGTAGATGCGGGCGTTGGGCCCGGGTCCACCGGCCACCACGCCCGTGGTGGTCACCAGCCCGCGGCCCTCCAGTCGCGACAGGAGTGAGGACACCGTCGGCTTGGACAGCCCGGTCATCTCGCCGACCTGTCCGCGGGTCAGTTGGCCGTGCTCCAGCAGCAGTCGTAACACCACCTGGTCGTTGATCTCGCGCAGCAACCTCGGCGAGTCGGCGCCGCGCTGGCCCGGTACGTTGACCGGGCCGGCACCCGCCGCGGCCGAAAGGCCGGGACCGAACTCTACGTTGCTCACCCGCGCATCTTCCCAGTCAGCACGTCGACCACAGCCTGGGTGTTCGCCAGACCCGAGCCGAACGAGGCGATCGCGGGCGCATCCGTCCCGTGGACACCGGTCGTTCCCATCTCGATGAGCACTGCATCGGGCCGCCGGTCCCGTACGGCGTCGACGGCCGCCGACATCCATGGATACCGGTGCCGATCGCTGGTCACCACCAGCACCCGGGATGCGGCCGCCAGTATTGCCGCATCGACGGATCCTGTTGGCGTGACGACGTATTCGACCGCGCCGAGACTACTCGGGATGGCCGTCGTCGGGCCCCACGGCACCGAACCGATGGCGAAGTTTCGCCCTGCCTCGCAGCGGATCACCACCACGCCGGGAAGCAGTTCGGGGATCGGGCCGACGATCTGTAGAGCGCGTCGTGCGGTCTCCTCGGACAGCGCCCGGTCCCGCGCCGCGTCAACGGGTTCGGCGACGTCCGGCAATGCGGCCAGGGACAGGGCGCGGCCGGCCGCCTCGTACAGACGAGATTCCGGAATCCGACCTGATCGCACGGCGGCGATCAACGCGCTGCCTATCGTGTCGAGCAGTTCGGGGGTGGCATCGTCCGCACCGAGGCACAGCAGGTCGGCACCGGCTTCGATAGCCATCACCGCACCCTCGGCCATCCCGTAGGTCGCCGCGATGGCCGCCATCTCCAGCGCGTCGGTCACCACCGCACCGGTGAATCCCATTTCACCGCGGAGGATATCGGTGAGCCACCGACCGGACACGCTGGCCGGGCGGGCGTCCACCGCAGGGACGAGAAGATGCCCGGCCATCACCGAGGCGACGCCCGCATCGACCGCCGCCGCGAACGGGCGCAGAGCGGTGGCCCGCATCGAGTCCAGATCGGAGTCGATGACGGCGACGGAAAGGTGGGTGTCGACGTCGGTATCGCCGTGCCCGGGGTAGTGCTTGGCGCAGGCGGCCACGCCCGCGGCCTGGTGTCCGGTGATGAAGGCGGCAGTGTGTCGGGCCACCAGTTCCGGGTCGGCGCCGAACGACCGGATGCCGATCACCGGATTGAGCCGGTCCACCATCACGTCGGCGCAGGGTGCGAAGTTGAGGGTGATTCCGGACTGAGCGACCAGTCGGCCGACCGCGCGCCCGATCTGTGCGGTCAGCCCGACGTCGTCGACCCGGCCGAGGGCGGCGACGCCCGGGAAGCGAGACCCGGTCGCCGCGTCCAGTCGAGTGACCCCGCCGCCTTCCTCGTCCACCGAGACCACCACATCGGTGCGCTCGCTGCGCAACGAGTCGGTGAGGCGGCGGAGTTGCTCGGGGTCGCCGATGTTCGAGCCGAACAGGCACACGCCGCCGAGCGAACCGGAGATCCGGCGGCGCAACCACTCCGGCGCGGTCATGCCGTGGAAACCGGGCAACAGCACCGAGTCGGCCAGGGCGCTCAACTCGGCGGCGCCACGTCTCACTGCGCTGGTCATCAGCCCTTCACCGCCCCTGCGGTGATGCCGGCGGCGACTTTGCGCTGGATGATGGCGAAAAGCACCACGATCGGCAGGGCGACGACAGTGGAGGCTGCCATCAGTGCACCCCAGTCAACACCTTTGGTGGTGATGAAGGTGTCCAGCCAGACCGTGATGGTCTGTTTGCTGTTCGACTTGAGAAGCACGTAGGCGAACAGGTATTCGTTCCACGCCTGGATGACGGCGAAGACCGCCGTGGCCACCAGTCCAGGCGCCGCAAGCGGAAGGATGATCTTGCGGAACGCCTGCCCGCGGGTACAGCCGTCGACCAACGCGGCCTCCTCCAGGTCGACCGGCACAGCGGAGATGAAGCCGCGCAGCATCCACACGGTGAACGGTAGTACGAACGACATGTAAGCCAGGATCAGCCCGAACGCGGAATCGGTCAGCCCATACTTGTTCAGCATCAGGTACATCGGGATGATGAGGCCCTCGATGGGGACCATCTGGATCGAGATGACCAGGATGACCAATGATTTTCGGCCGCTGAAGTCCATCCGGCCCAGGGCCAGGGCCGCCAGGAAGCCGATCGCCAGGGAGGCGAAGGCGGTCACGCTGACCACGATCAGAGAATTGAGCAGGCTTCCCAGGAAGCGCGGCTGGGCGAACGCCCTGGCGTAGGAGTCAGTGGTGAACGGATGCGGGAACCATTGCGGGACAACACGTTGCAGGTTGACGCCCGTCTTGAACGAGCTGGACACCATCCAGTAGACGGGAAAGACCATCACCAGGCCGACGGCGATGCCCAGGATGTTCCAGAGGCTCTTGGTGATCTTGCGACGGGTCTGCCGGCGACGACGCGGGGGCGGCGGGGGATTGTTCGCCGTCGTGCGGGCGACGGCCCGGTCGATGGTGGGCGCGCTCATCGTGCACTCTCTTCTGCATTGCTGCGGAGAACATTTCGAACGGCGAACGCGGAGAGTCCGGCCAGGAGCAGGACACTGACCAGCGAGATAGCGGCACCGAAGCCGAAGTTCTTGTTGGAGAACGATTCCACGTAGGACCAGATGCCGATCGTGTAATAGGCGT
Organism: Nakamurella sp.; assembly: GCA_965277305.1. Lineage (GTDB taxonomy): Bacteria > Actinomycetota > Actinomycetes > Mycobacteriales > Nakamurellaceae > Nakamurella. Next base: position 350,038 of record CBDICH010000003.1, read on the forward strand.
CCTTGTTGGCCCCGATGTCGCGCAGGAGCCAGATCTGGGCGAAGACCCGGTAGTCCCAGATGATCGACAGCGTCGTGATGATCATCAGGGTCGATTTGATCTCGGGAAGGGTGACCGCGGTGAAGATGCGCCAGGCGCCGGCCCCGTCGAGACGGGCCGCTTCGATGTGATCGGTGGACACCGAGACGAGCGCGGCGTGCAGGCTGATCACGACGAAGGGGAGAGCACCCCAGACCACGATGGCGGTGATGACCATCCAACCGGTCAGGGGCTGGCGGAACCAGTTGTAGCTCTGGGTGGGCAGCAGACCGATCTTGTAGAGCACGTAGTTCAGCACCCCGAAGCGCTGATCGATCAACCATCGCCAGATCGGCATCGCGATGATCGGCGGCATGGCCCACACGGTGACCAGGGACAACAGCATGAAGACCCGCACCGGACCGGACACCTTGGCGAGGAGGTGCGCGAGCAGGAGGCCCACACCCACCGTGAGGCCGACCGCCACCACCAGGAACTTGATCGTCCGCCACAGGGCCGACCAGAAGTCTTCCGACTTGAGGACCTCGCCGTAGTTCGCCAGACCGACCCACGTCGTGGGCTGCCCGCCGATCAGTTGGCCGAGCCCGTACGTCTGGAGTGAGACGACGATCAACCGGATCAGGGGCACCAGCAGCACCAGGAGCATCACCAGGACGAATGGCGTCACCATCAGATAGGGCGCTATCGACCGTCGTCGCCGGCGGATGGCCGGCTCGGGTTCGACGGTCGTGATCGCCGGGCTGATGGGCGGGGCGATGGTCATGGATCAATCCTCTCCTGCAAGTAACGAGTCGACGCTGACGAATCCGGCGGGTCGGAGATCTTTCGGGCGGATGACCGCCCGCGGATCCCGGCCCGCCGGGTGTTCGGCCCGGGCTGACGCACTTGAGAGTGCGACGGCCCGGACCGATCGTGGCTCAGCCGTTCAGCAGTTCGGTGATCTTGTCGCTCGCGTCCTTGGTGGCGTCGTCGATGGACTGCGAACCGGACAGGATGTCGTCGAACATGTTCTGCAGCACGTTGCCGTCCTCGACCTTGCTCCAGTTCGCCGAGTTCGGCACGAACCGACCGTTGGAGGCAGCCTTGACCACGACCGCAGCGGTGGCGTCGCCTGCCTTGGGCTTGAAGGAGGTGGAGTTGGCGATGTAGCCCTTGCTGGCCAGTACGGCCTGATACTTCTCGCCGGTCAGCAGCTTGGTGTAGGCCTTGGCCAGATCCATGTTGGGGGTCTTGGCGGCGATAGCGATGTCCGAACCGCCCAGGAACTGCGGCATCACGGTCCCGGGCTTGCTGCCGGGGACCACGAAGACCCCGACCTTGCCGTCGAGCTTCGGGTTGCCGGTCTTCGGGTCGGTGACGGCGCCCGGCTTCCAGGAGGCGTCGATGAACATGGCGGCCTGCTCCTGGGCCATGACCAGTGCGTCGTTGGCTTCGGTCTGTCCGTCGCCGCCGCGAGAGGTGGCGTCCACGAAAGCCTTCAGCCTGGTCAGACCGGCCTTCGAGGCGTCCGAGTCGAGCGTGCCGGTCCACTTGCCGTCGCTGCCCTGGGTGGCGATGTCCCCGCCCGCATCCCAGACGAAGGACATGCCCTCATACCAGTACTGGCTCGGGAAGTAGAGGCCCGAGTAGCTGTCCGGTTTGCCGGCCATCAGCTTGACGGCGCCGGCCTGCAGAGCGTCGAGGCTGTTGAACGGCGGCGTGACGCCGGCGGTCTTGGCCAGGTCGGTGCGGTAGATGCCGACGCGGACCCCGGCGTAGTAGGGAACGGCGATGAGCTTGCCGTCGTAGGTCGCCGACTCCTTGAGTCCGCCCAGCCAGGTGGCGGAGTTGTCGAAGTCAGCTGCGTCGAGGGTGGCCAGGGCGCCGGCTCCGGCGAACTGGGCCACCTGGGTATTGCCCAGTTCCAGCACGTCGGGAGCGGCCCCCGAGGTGTCGGCCAGGCCCGTCGTCACCTTGGTGCCGTAGTCGGTCCAGGTCTGCTCCTGGAGGTCGACCGTGACGCCCGGGTGCTCCTTGCTGAACTCGGCGTTGAGGCCGACGATGTTGATGTCCTTGAGAGTGTCGCCCTGCATCCAGACGTGCAGCGTCGTGGCCTTCACCGGCGTAGCCGCTGATTCCGACGCGCTGGACGCCCCGGCTGCAGACGAGGCGGGCTGCGCGGTCGCCGCCCCAGCCGAGCCGGCGACCGTGGAACCTGGCGCCGGCGTACTGGAGCTGGAGCCACCGGCTGCGGTGCTGCTGGATCCACAGGCCGTGGCGGTCATCAGGGCGACCGCAGTCAGGGCGGCCACCACCTTCAGCGCTGGGCGCGCTGTTTTCATCGGGTTCTCCTCGATCTCCGCCGGGGGAAGCGGGTCAATGGTTAGGGAAGTTTCCCTATCTAATGCGACCAGTGCCGAAGCGTCAAGGGTCAATTTCCCGGGCTGTCCCGCCTTGACCGATCCAGTCGAGCATGTCACCGGTGCGTGAGTTTCAGATCAGAAGTGCTGCACCGGTGTGTGTTTCGAGTGTGTTTCGAGATCGGTTCGTGACCTGGCCGCCTCGAAACTGGGTGAAGGGAGCCATACTGACCGTCGTGCCCGGAGGAGTCGTTGCGGTCGTGCTGGCCGCCGCCGTCCTCCACGTGGTCTGGAACACCCTGGTCAAAGTCGCCGAGGACGGGTACCTGGCCACGGTCCTCATCGCCGGCGGTGGGGCAGTCATGTGCGCTGCCGCACTGCCGTTCCTCCCGGCGATGAACAGTGCGGCCTGGATCAACGTCGCCGGTTCGGTGGTGATGCAGTCGATCTACTATCCGCTGGTCGCTGCTGCCTATCGGTCCGGTGACATGAGCCAGACGTATCCCCTGATGCGTGGGACGGCGCCTCTGCTGGTCGCCGTCGTCAGCGCCCCATTGCTCGGTGAAGAACTGACCGGTGCGCAGTGGTTGGGCGTCGGTCTGATCTGTTGCGGCATCTGGGGTATCGGCCTCGGACCGGTGCTCGGCAACACCCCATCCAGAGCACAGACCGGCGCGCCGCGCGGTCCGCGGGTCCCCAAGGCCACGGTGCTCGCCCTGGCGAACGCCGCCGTCATCGCGACCTACACCCTCATCGACGGCGCGGGTGCCCGGGCGTCGGGTGAACCGGTCACCTACACAGCGTGGATCTTCCTGTTCACCGCGCTGCCCATGGTGACCTGGACCCTGATCCGTCGGCCGGGAGCCCTGCGCGGTGCATTGCAACGGGAGTGGTGGATCGCCATCGTGGGTGGCCTGGGAAACGTCGGGGCCTACGGCTTGGTGCTCTGGGCGATGACCAAGGCCCCGGTGGCCGCGGTCGCCGCCCTGCGCGAGACCTCGATTCTGTTCGCAACGGTTGTCGCGATCGTCATCCTCAAGGAGAAAGCGGACAGATACCGCATCGGCGCCACGCTGATCATCGCGGCGGGTGCGATCGTGCTGCGGTTGGCGTGAACCGTCGCGTCACGACCGGTACCTCGTCCGATCAGACCAAACCGGGTAGCCCGTCCAGACTCAGCGAGTTCTTCTTCCTCCGGTACTCGACCAGACCGTCCTCGCCTGTCTTGGCATTGGACAGGTCCAGCACCTGTCGGTCCTCGACGTAGGTCAGACGCGGCACCGCGTACCCGCACGAATCGGAGACGCGGGCCACGTCGACGACGATGATCGACCGGATACCGGGATGGTCGGAGAACTGCGGGCGCAAAGCCTCGAAGCGCGGATCCTCGGGCAGTACGACGGTGCCTGTTCCGTGCAGGCGAACGATGTTCGGCCGGCCGTCGAACGCGGTGAACATCAGCACGATGCGTCCGTTCTGGCGGAGGTGCGCGATCGTCTCGACCCCACTCCCGGTGAGGTCGAGGTACCCGACGGTGTGCTCGTCGAGGACCGCGAACGTGCCAACCATGCCCTTGGGTGAGACGTTGACCAGGCCGTCCTGGTCGAGCGGGGCGGTGGCCACCACGAACATCGGCTGGGCGACCAGCCACGTGGCCAGCTTCGGATCGATTGCTTCGTAGACTTTTCCCACCTCTCCAGAGTAGGCGACTCGGTCGAGTGGGCCTGGTGGTCCGTCCGTCGGGCCAGTCGATCAGACATCAACCAGGCACCCGCGGTCGCGCAGGGCGGCCACGACCGCATCGTCGTCCTGGATCCGGTTCCAGCGCAGATCGATCTTGTCGAGTGCGGGCAACTCCAGCAGAAACGGGGGAACCACGTCGATCCCGTTCTGGCGCAGGTCGAGTTGACGTAGACAGCTGAGCCCGGCGACCGGGGAGGGCACCCGGCGGAGGTGGTTGTCCCGGAGATCGAGGTATCGGAGTTCGGGCAGATCGACGGCCGGCAGGTTTTCGATGCCGTTGGACCGCAGATGTAGTTCGCGGAGCCGCGGAAGTGCGCACACCCCGACCGGAACGGCAGTCAGACCGGTTGATTCGGCACGCAGCTCGAGCAGTCGATCGAGTTCGCCGATCATCGCCGGGAGTGCGGACAGCGGGTTGAGATTGATGTTCAGATAGACGATCTCGGACAGGAGGTCGAGCTGCCGCGGCAGCTCGGCGAGCCGGTTGCCGTGCAGGTAGAGATACTCGAGCCGGCGGCATCCGCCGATCGAAGCGGGCAGCTCGGTCAACAAGTTACCGGCCAGGTCCAGCACTCGCAGCCGGGTGAGGGTGGCGATGCTTTCGGTCAACTCGGCCAAGAGGTTGTCGTAGAGGTACAGGTGTGTGGTGTCCGTGCCGGTCGGCGTCCACGTGGTCAACTGCCGGCCGCCGTCGTCGACCACCACTTTGTTCACACCTGCAGCGTTCACCCCCGCAGCCTTGCACGGGTCATCATCGTGGGCACACGCCCGGGCCGGGCTCGGTCAGCTGCGGTCGGCGATGGCCTGCGCCACCGAGAAGCACTCGGCCAGCTCGTCGCTGGCCGGGTTGTTCGCACAGCGACGCTCGTATGCCATCATGACCACCCGGGGTACCCAGTCGTGAGCAGTCGGGGTGTTGCCGTTGATCTGCAGCATCGACGCTATCTCGGCCTTCACCTTTTCCTCGGCTCTCGTCTGCGTCCTCGCCTTCACGGCCTGCTTCGCGTGCATCTTCGTGGCGGTACTCATGTGCATCCCTGTATTCGGATCGATTACTTCACCGTTGTCCTGGCGCCGGGCGCAGCGGGATTCGGCTCGATGCGTTCACCCCTGCGCACCGTTGCCGTAGAAGTTTAACCGCGCAAATGACCGTTCCATTCCCGCGCATGGATCGTGCGGTGTTCAACCTGTCACAGGAAACGACATCCTGAAGCTGATGACCCGGGTCACGCACGACCCGGGTCATCGTCTGCCCACGCCGAGCGCAATGGGGCAGTCGGGCGGGACGGTCAGCGGGGCTGCGGGTGGGTCACCGGGGTCAGTCGATGTTCTCGTTCCCGATGTCCTTCACGTTGCGCACCCGATTCCAACCGGCCACGGTTGCCTCGCCCGAACTTCCGTCGGCACGCTGCGTGGTGTAGCGGATCTGGAGGCCGCCGTACTCGAAGCTGATCTGCTCCCTGGGTGACTGATCGCCGTCCGTGTAGGCAATGGTCTTGACTGCGACCAACTTCATCGTGTGCTGGACGAAGACGAACGGCCGTGCATTGCCGGCATTCTTGACGACCAGCAGATCCACCCGGGCCAGCGGTCGACCGGCGGCGCAACTGTCGAACAGCGTGGCCGACAGCCTGTCGATCTTCTTGGTGATGCTGAATGGGTTGAAGGTGATCTTGCCTGCCCCCGCTCCGGAGCTCTGGGAGCCGATGTTGAGGGTCTGCTCGACGTCGAACGAGTAGTCCAACACCTCCAGCAGGGTGTTTCCGGCGTGCTGCACGCCGATCAGGTCCGTGATCGGCGAGTGCGTCCCCTCCGTCGTCAGTGGCGAGGCGCCATAGGGAGTCAGGACCAGGTAGGAGCTGGTGGCCATCAGAGGAATGCCTTCCCGGAGAGGAGAGAAAACGAATAGGTCGCGGTCGCGTCGAAGTCTTCGAGGTCCTGATGCACCGTGTAGGAGCCTGAAACGCCTTGGTAGTCAGCCGTTCCACCGATGACCGCGCAGACACCGTCGCCTTGGTGCGACACCACGCCACTGCCGAGCAGGGTTCCGTTCGGCAGGACGAAGGTGTGGGTCTGCATCGACCCGGTGGACTCGGTGAGGAGATTGCGGCGATTGACGACGGTGGTCTGCGCGAAGAACTCCCCGGCAGGTTCGACCTTGTCGGCCAGATGTAATTGCCCGGTGATGACAGCCTGGTCGCCGACGCTCCGGCGTGTCCCGACCACCCGGATCTGCGACCCGGACACGGTGAACCGGAGCGCCACCCCGGTGCCGTCCGAACCCTCAGATCTGGTGGGCGCCGGTGCGGTCCGTGCCGGAGTGGCCGCGCCCGCCGGCTCGGCGACCGAGAGGCCGGCGAGCGAGAACCCTCCGATGCCCACGGCTCTGATGGCCTTCCGCCGCGAGAGGCCGGTCACGGTCGAACACCGCCGTCTCGGCTCGTGTGTCCGGATGGATGCATGATCGATCACTCCCGTCATCGTCGGCGTACGCCGGGATTCGGCGTCCTCGGGTAGGAACGATCAGACCGGACGGTGATACGAGAACGCCGCCGGCCGTCTGCGCCGTCAGGCGCCTGATCGTTACCGGCCACGGTTGACGAGTGGCGCTGGTCACTCCAAGATGGTCCGGAACCGATTCCGGAACCGGTTCCGGTCGATGACGACCGGGTCGCCAGAGAAGGGAACCAGACGTGCGCATCACCATCGGTGACGTGGCCCAGCGGGCCAACGTCAGCAAGACCACGGTGTCACGGGTACTCAACGGCAAGTCGGAGCTCGACGCCGGAACGGCCGCCCGGGTACGCGGGGTGATCGACGAGCTCGGCTACGTGCCGAGCTCGGGAGCGGTCGGGCTGGCCCGCGGACGCACCGGAGTGGTCGGTGTGCTGGTCCCCTCGCTGACGTGGCCCTGGATCGGTGAGGTGCTGCAGGGTGCGATCGACGCCATCGAGGCCTCGTCCTACGGGGTGATGCTGTTCACCTGCAACCGGGGGGACGAGTCGATGCGCAGATTCGCATCGCAGGTCTCGGCCAAGGCGTTCGACGGCCTGGTGGTGATCGAACCCGAAGGGACCCTCGAGTACATCACCGGGCTGCACGAGAAAGGCCTGCCGGTCGTGATGATCGACGATCGGGCGCGGCAGCCCCAGTTCCCGACGGTGGCGACGACGAACTTCGCCGGTGCCCAGGCGGCAGCTCGCCGGCTGCTGCAGGGTGGGCGTCGCCGTCCGGTGGTCATCCGCGGTCCCGAGCGGTTCGGCTGCACGACCGAACGAGTTGCCGGCTTCGCTCAGGTCTTCGCCGAGGCCGGCATCGAGGTGGACGCCCGTCTGGTGGTCGACGGCGACTTCAAGTTCGACGGCGGACTGGATGCGGTCGCACATCTGCTGGCTGCGGAGATGCAATTCGACTCCATCTTCGCGCACAACGACCTCTCGGCGGCTGGGGCCCTGCGGGCGCTCAAGTTGGCCGGCCGGACCGTTCCGTCCGACGTGGCCGTCATCGGCTTCGACGACGTACCGCTGGCGGCCGTCACCGAAACTCCCCTGACCTCGGTACATCAGCCGCTCTGGGAGATGGGCACCACCGCCGCCCAGATGCTGCTCGTCCATTTCCAGGAGACGCCGCTGGCCGGAACGAGGTACATCATCCCGACGACCTTGACGATCCGGGATTCGGCGTAGCGGTCCCGACGCCGGGTGGTGTCGCTCAGTTGTTCCGTGCGGCCAGCAGCGCGGGTAGGTCGATGCCGTGTCGGACGAACCGATCGGCGTGCGGTGGATAGCCCTCGGCCCGCACCAGGTCGGACCCGCGACTGGTGAAGATATCCGCGATCTCGACCACACCACTTTCGACTCTGCCTGGCAGAGCGACGATCTCGCGGACCCGGCGGTGTCCGCCGGGATCGATGCCGACCTGCACGACGATGTCGATCGACGTCGCGACCGTGGGTACGACGAAGGCCGCGGTGACGTTCTCACCGGCGAGCAGGGGGAGCGTGCACAACTTCAATACGGCCTCCCGGGCCGAATTCGCGTGGACCGAACACATTCCGGGCAGGCCCGAGTTGAGGGCGATGAGCAGATCCAGCGATTCCTCCTGGCGAACCTCACCGACGATGATCCTGGATGGCCGCATGCGCAAGGCCTCCTTGATCAGCCGGCGGAGGCGAATCTCACCGTGCCCTTCCAGATTCGGCTGACGGGTCTGCATGGCCACGATGTCGGGCAGGTTGGGCCGTAACTCGAAGACCTCTTCGCAGCTGATCACCCGTTCGCGCGGTGGGATGGAATTGATCAGGGTGTTGAGCAGCGTCGTCTTCCCCGCCTGGGTCCCGCCGGCCACGATGATGTTGAGGCCCGCCACCACGGCAGCCTCGAGAAACCTTGCGGCGTGGGCGGTCAGCGATCCGCGGGCGACCAAGTCCTCCAGCCCGTTGGCCGCGACCACGAACTTGCGGATGTTGAGCGAGAGATGTTCGCGGGTGATGTCCGGGATGACGGCGTGCAGTCGGGAACCGTCGGGCAGCAGGGCATCGACGAACGGTGAGGACAGGTCAAGCCGCCGACCGGACGGTTTGAGCATCCGCTCCACCAGATCACGGACCTCGCCGGGGCGGAGCACTGTGGTGGTCAGTTCCGAGACGCCGTTACGGGCCACGAACACCTTTCCGGGTTGGTTGACCCAGATTTCTTCTATCTCCCGGTCGTCCAGGAACCGTTGCAACGGCCCGAATCCGGCCACTGAGTCGAAGACGAAACGGGTGGTGCCGGAGCGATCCATCAGCGGCGGGAGCGACGATGTGGGGACCCGCTCCTCGTAGTGGCTGATCACTTCGTCGATCAGTGCGCGGGTCGCTCGATGTTCGGTGATCGGATCCACCCCACGGCGGCGGATCAGCTCGCGGACCTCGTCGTGGATGTGCTCGGTGGCGGTGGGCATCGTCTGGTCTCCCCGTTCAGGTCAGCTGCGCCGACGGTAATCGCTGCGTGCACCTTCAGGCCAGGGCTGTCCACACCTGGGCCGAGGCGCCGCTTGGGGGACCTCATGGATTCGGTCATGCTCACCTGCTCCTGCTCGTGTGGGCAGCCGTTGCCAGGGCGGGGTACTCGTTGCCACACCGGGGGCGACCGTTGCAAGGATCCGCCACGCTGACAGCTGAAATGGGGACCAGGAGTTGGCGTCCCGTGGTTGGCTCGCCCAGTTGCCCCAGTCGGCAGGTCCGTCGGCCCACGCACTCCTGTTCTCCTGCGGAGGTCTCACCATGCCCCCATCCACCTCGATGGGCGGATCGTCGATGGCGGCGATGCGTCGGATGCATCAGGACGATTCGGTCACGGCACACAAGCTCGCCCCCGGCATCGTCAAGCGGATCCTCGAGTTCGCCCGGCCCTACCGCAGAGAACTGTTCTTCTTCCTGCTGGTGACCGTGTTCTCGTCCGTCATCGCCGTCGTCACTCCGTTGCTGGCCGGGGCGGTGGTGAACGAGATCAGCGCCCACGGATCCACGGCGACCGTCATCAAATTGGCGTTGATCATCGCCGCTCTCGCTGTCGTCGATACCGGCAACTCGCTGATCTCCCGGTTCTATTCCTCTCGGATCGGGGAGGGCCTCATCTACGACATGCGCAGCAAGGTGTTCGACCACGTCCAGCGCATGTCGTTGTCGTTCTTCACCAGAACGCAGACGGGGGCCCTGGTCAGTCGACTCAACAACGACGTGATCGGCGCGCAGCAGGCCTTCACCTCCACGTTGTCCGGCGTCGTCTCCAACGTCATCGGACTGGTGCTGACCGCCGGCGTGATGTTCACCCTATCCTGGCAGGTGACGCTGCTGTCGCTGATCCTGCTGCCGGTGTTCGTGCTGCCCGCCAAGCGGTTCGGACGCAAACTCCAGACTTTGACCAGGGAGTCCTACGGGCTGAACGCGTCGATGACCACGACGATGACCGAGCGCTTCAACGTCTCCGGCGCACTGCTGGTGTCGCTGTTCGGTCGGCCGGACGAAGAGTCGAAGTCGTTTTCCGAGCGGGCCGGGCGGGTGCGCGACATCGGGGTCACCACGGCGATGTACGGCCGCACCTTCATCGCCGCGCTCACCCTGGTGGCCGCGTTGGCGCAGGCGCTCACCTACGGCCTGGGCGGTGCGCTGGCGCTCGCGGGTCAGCTGGACACCGGCGCGGTGGTATCGCTGGCGTTGCTGCTCACCCGGCTCTACGGTCCGCTGACCGCGCTGTCGAACGTACGTGTCGACGTGATGAGTGCGCTGGTTTCCTTCGAGCGCGTCTTCGAGGTGTTGGACCTCGAGCCGATGATCAGCGAGAAGCCGGACGCTCGCACGTTGGTCAAGGGTTCTCGGGGGATCGAATTCATCGACGTGCAGTTCGCCTATCCCAGTGCAGACCAGGTATCGCTCACCTCGCTCGAGAGCATCTCCGTCCCCGACCATTCACCCCGCCACCCGGTCCTGCACGGAGTGAGTTTCCGGGCTGAACCGGGACAGCTGGTCGCGCTGGTCGGGCCATCAGGGGCGGGCAAGACGACCATCTCCCAGCTGGTGCCGCGCATCTACGATGCGGACTCCGGCTCGGTGCGGATCGGCGGGATCGACGTGAGGGATGCGACTCTGCAGTCCTTGCGGGATTCCATCGGCGTGGTGGCCCAGGACGCCCACATGTTCCACGACTCGATCCGGGCAAACCTGTTGTACGCCAAGCCGGACGCCACCGAAGCGGAATTGGTCACGGCGCTGACGGCAGCGCAGATCTGGGCGCTCGTCTCGTCCTTGCCGGAGGGGCTGGACACGGTGGTGGGCGACCGCGGCCATCGACTCTCGGGTGGCGAGAAGCAGCGGTTGGCGATCGCCCGGGTACTGCTGAAGGCGCCCGACATCGTGATCCTGGACGAGGCCACCGCTCACCTGGACAGCGAATCGGAAGCTGCGGTCCAGCAGGCACTTTCGGCGGCGCTGGCCGGGCGGACGTCCCTGGTGATCGCCCACCGGCTGTCCACCGTGCGCAGTGCCGACCAGATCCTCGTGGTTGACGGTGGGCGAATCGTCGAATCCGGCCGGCACGCCGACCTGATCGTCAGGAACGGCGTCTACGCGGACCTCTACCGGACCCAGTTCGAACACCAGGCCTGAGCCCGCCGTCCACCGTTCGAAGTGCGGTGGCCATCCTTCGCCGCGCGAAGGGGGACGATGAGCAGGTGTCCTACGCCGCCCCCGACTCCGCCCCGACCGGAATGAGTCTGCTCACCGAGTGGCGTCCCGACTATCTGATGATCGTGGTCATCGGACTGGTCGCCTACGGGTATGTGCGGACGCGTCGACGTGCCACCGCAGCCGGCCTCTCCTGGGCGAAACACCGCGACGTCGTCTTCTGGGTCGGGATGGCCGCACTGATCTGGACCACCCAGGGCTTCCCCGAGGCCCGCGGGTTCCAATTGATGTGGGTCTGGATGATCCAGGTGTTGCTGCTGTTGCTGATCGTGCCCATCATCTTGATGTCCGCCCAACCACTCGCGCTGGTGACGGCCGTCGACGGACCCGACAATGCGCCGTCCCGATTCCTCGCCAAGGGGTCGATGAGGTTCTTCGGGAGTCCCCTGGTCAGTCCCGTGCTGGTGCCGGTGCTCTGCCTGTTGCTGATCTTCGGTGGCCTGGGAGCGTTCTCGGTGAGTTCGGTCTGGGGTGGCGGCGTGGTGCACATCGTGTTGCTCGCCGCCGGGCTGCTGATCGCCATACCCCTGGTGAACATCAATGACCAGCGCACGTCCCTGGCAGTGGGCCTCTCGCTCGGCGTCGGATTCGTTGAGCTCATCCTCGACGCGTTCCCTGGCATCGCGCTGCGCTTCCAGACACACATGACGCTGGTGCACTTCGCGGTCGACCGGCCGTCGTTCTCACCCGTTCCGATCGACGACCAGCACATCGCCGGCGGCATCCTCTGGGTGGTCGCCGAAGTCCTCGATCTGCCGTTCCTGATCCTGGCGGCCACCGCCTGGATCAGGGCCGACCAGCGGGACGCCGCCCGGATCGACGCCGAACTCGACGCTCGCCAGCATTGGGCTCCGGACGGCGAACCCGTGGAGGCGCCCACCGTGGAGCGGCCCTGGTGGCTCGATGACCCCAACCTGCAGGATCGATTCCGGCAACCTGGGGCGACCGACTCGCCAGGCCCGTCCTGAGCGGTCCCCGGGCCACGGAAGGCGATACGGTCGAGCGGTGATGGACCCTGCTGTTCCGACGTCCTCGTCCGGACCGACCCACCCGGACGACCTCGCTCTGGCCCTGCGACTGGCGGATGCCGCGGACGCGATCAGTCTGCCGCGGTTCGGCGCAGTCGACCTGAAGGTCCACGCCAAGCCCGATCTGAGCCCGGTCTCCGATGCCGATCTGGCAGTGGAGACCGCGATCCGACACCTCTTGTTGGCCGAGCGGCCCGGGGATGCGGTGCTCGGCGAGGAATTCGGTGCGGACCAGGCCGGGGCCGACAGCACCCGTCGGTGGGTCATCGACCCGATCGACGGGACCAAGAATTTCGTCCGGGGCGTGCCCGTCTGGGCCACGTTGATCGCCCTGTTCGACGGGTCGGAGGTGGTGGTCGGCGTGGTGTCGGCGCCCGCCCTGGCCCGACGGTGGTGGGCCGGCAACGGCGGGGGAGCGTTCACCAGCTTCGCCGGTGCTGCTCCTCGCCGATGTGCCGTCTCCGCGGTGTCCGACCTGGGTGATGCCTCGCTGACCTACTCCGACCTGCAGGAATGGGAACAGCAGGGCCGCGGCGAGCAGTTTGCCGGGCTGCTCCGGGCCTGTTGGCGGACCCGCGGCTACGGAGACTTCCTGCCCTACATGCTGGTGGCGGAAGGGGCCGCCGATGTCGCGGCGGAACCGGAGCTGAGCCTTTGGGACCTGGCTGCCCTCGTACCAGTGGTCCGCGAGTCCGGCGGACGGTTCACCGATATCGACGGTGCGGCCGTCGGCAGCGGAACAGTCAGTGCCCTGGCTACCAATGCCCTTCTCCATGACACCGTCACCAGAGCACTGGCCCCGGTGTCGCGAGCCTGAAGTCGACCTGAAAGAGCGTGCGGCGCGCGGCGAGGTCACACGAAGATAACGACGTCCGGAAGTAGAGTGTGCAGCTGTGATCCACCTGTCCCACGTGTCGAAGAGCTACAAGACCTCAACGCGCCCAGCCCTGGAAGACGTTTCCATCGACGTCGACAAGGGCGAGTTCGCGTTCCTGATCGGACCCTCCGGGTCCGGCAAGTCGACGTTCCTCCGGTTGGTGTTGCGGGAGGATGTCCCGACCACCGGCCAGATCCAGGTGGCCGGCAAAGACCTGGTCAAGCTGCGCCGGTCGAAGGTGCCCGCCCATCGGCGGCGACTGGGCTGTGTGTTCCAGGATTTCCGGTTGCTCACCAACAAGACCGTCGAACAGAACGTCGGTTTTGCCCTCGAGGTGATCGGACGACCGCGGGCGGCCATCAAGAAGATCGTTCCCGAGGTCCTCGAGCTGGTCGGGCTCGAGGGAAAGGCGCGCCGGCTACCGCACGAGCTGTCCGGTGGTGAGCAACAGCGGGTCGCCATCGCCAGAGCCTTCGTCAACCGGCCGCTGCTGCTGCTGGCCGACGAACCGACCGGCAACCTCGACCCCGACACCAGCGCCGACATCATGCTGCTGCTGGAACGCATCAACCGCACCGGCACCACGGTGCTGATGGCGACGCACGACAACAACATCGTGGATTCGATGCGTCGTCGGGTCATCGAATTGCAACTCGGCAAGGTCGTGCGTGACGAGTCTCGCGGCGTGTACGGCGTCGGCCGCTGAGCCGAGGCACCGACGTGAGGGGCACCGCACCGGATGTCAGGTGTGGCCCGACAGCTTGAAGTAGGTACGACCCGAACTGAAGATGAATCGCTTCCGCCGCGTCCAGGTCGGGAGCGGTCGAGCAATTCCGCTGGCGTCGTGCCCCTGGGCGCCAACACCCCCGAGAGGAACAAATGCGAGCCGGATATGTGTTCAGCGAGGTCCTGACCGGACTTCGCCGGAACATCACGATGACCATCGCCATGATCCTGACGACGGCCATCTCGCTGGGCTTGCTCGGCGGCGGGCTCATCGTTGCCCGGCTGACCGACGCCACCCAGGTGCTGTACGGCGACAAGGTCGAAGTCATCGTGTACCTGACGACCGATCTGTCGAATGCGGACCCGAACTGCCATGACGCGACCTGCCAGGCCATCCAGACAGCGCTGAAGAACAATCCCGAGGTCGAGGTCTCGTCGTTCCAGACGCAGGAGGATGCGTTCAACCAGTACAAGGCACGGTTCGCCGGGCAGCCGGAGATGCTGGCCATCGTGCAGAAGGACGCGCTACCGGCGTCGTTCCACGTGAAGCTGCATGACCCGCAACGGTTCAAGGCCATCTCGGAGGAGTTCTCCGGGCTGCCGGGTGTCGATCAGGTCAACGACCAGAGTGATTTCCTGAACAAGTTGTTCGGACTGTTGAACAGCGTGCGGAACGTCGCCATCGTGGTGGCGCTGATCCAGGCGTTTGCCGCTCTGCTGCTGATCTCGAACATGGTGCAGATCGCTGCCTATACCCGGCGGACGGAGACATCGATCATGCGGCTGGTCGGGGCGTCCCGGTGGCGGACCCAGCTGCCTTTCATGATCGAAGCGGTGGTGGCCGGCGTGATCGGCGCAGTGCTCTCGATCGGCTTGCTGATCGTGGCCAAGCTGACGTTCGTCGACAAGCTACTCGGTTCCGTCATCAACTCGGGTGTGCTGGCCCCGCTGAGCTCGGCGGACCTGGTGGCCGTCGCGCCATGGCTGTTGATCGCCGGCGCGGGTCTTGCCTCCATCTCGGCGTACGTCACGCTGCGTCTCTACGTCCGGATCTGACCTGCGGCGTTGTTCGCGGGCGGAGTAATGGCGTGGCGCAACGGCCGTGGACCGCTAGCCTGGAGCGGCTATGGCTACAGACAAGAAGACCGCAAGGGCTACCGATGCCCGCAACTCGGGCCGCTCGCTGATCGCCTCCAACCGCAAGGCGCGGCACGACTACGCGATCATCGACACTTTCGAGGCCGGGATCTCGCTGACCGGAACCGAGGTCAAGTCGCTGCGGGCGGGCCGGGCGTCGCTGATCGACGGGTTCGCCACCGTCTCGGATGACGAGGTCTGGCTGCGCAATGTGCACATCTCCGAGTACGCGGAGGGCACCTGGACCAACCACGCGCCGCGGCGCGCCCGCAAGCTGTTGCTGCACCGCTCCGAGATCGACAAGCTCATGCAGAAGCTTCGTGAGGGCGGCCTGGCCCTGATCCCGCTGTCGTTGTACTTCTCGGACGGCAAGGTCAAGGTCGAACTGGCGCTGGGTCGGGGCAAGAAGGAGTACGACAAGCGGCAGACGCTGGCCAAGCGCGACTCGGACCGGGAGATCGCTAAGTACGCGGGCCGGCGCGCGAAGGGTATGGGCTGAGGTAGTCGAACCCACGGCGATCGGGCTGCCTGCACCGTTCTCGCCGGCGGTGGGGTCCCGCCGCCGTGGCAGCCGTGCAACGGATGGGTTCCGACCTCCGTCTGCCTGGCATGAACCCCTTCGTCAGCTCGGGACGCGCCACGTCCACCGTCCGTCGAGGGGCCCGCGTCTGTGCGCAGACCGGGGTCCTGGTCCTGGCGGCCGTCGTCCTTGTGGGGTGCGCCGGAGTTCCCGGGAGCGCCGCGCCGCAGCCCGCCACTCGTCCCCCGACCAGCACTCTGCCGTCCAGTCGGCCGTCCTACACCCTGCCGTCCAGTGGGCCGCGGCCGACCACGTCGACGACGCTGCCGAATATCGCCGGGCCGAATACCGACGGGCCGACTACGGTGCCGCCGGGTAGCCCGCAGCCGGAGTGCGCGGAGACGCCGAACAAGCTGGTCACGCCCACCGGTGTGCCGCTGATCTCGGTGACTTCAGGGGCGAACTCCTGGATCGCGAACTGGGCTGCGGAGCCGCTGACGTTGGCGGTCTATGCGGACGGAACGGCGCTCAGTTCGCTCGGCGTCGGCGAGACAGGTAAGCCGCTGCCCGCGATGACCCTGGGATACGTCCCGTCCTGCACGATCGACTGGGCGTCGGACGAGATCCGCGCGCTCGCGGCCGCTGACATGGGCCGGCCGGGCATCACCGACCAGGGCGTCACCAACCTGACCTACCGGCCGGCAGTCGGCAAGCCGATCTCCATCTCTGCCTACGCCCTCGGGGCAGGCGATGAGTCGGTGCTGACCGGCAAGGAGAACCGGGCCAGGTTCAGCGCGCTGTTGGCGGCGCTGCGAGCCCCGGTGGCCGGCGCCGCCACGTGGGCACCCACCCGGCTACGCGTGGTCTCGGTCCCGATCCCGGTGGCGGGCGCCGACTCGCCGGTCTGGCCGGTCCGAATCCCGCTCGACAAACTGTTGACCCAGAAGCGGGGCAAGAGCCGGTGCGGAGTGCTGAGCGGTCAGGACGCCGAACAGGTACTCGCGGCGCTGGGCTCGCACTCGGTCTACTCCCGGTGGCTGGTGGCGGGCGAGCCGGTCGGGTTGAACATCGGTGCCCTGGTCCCAGGGCAGGACGGCTGCACCGGTGAATGAGTCGGCGGTGGCACATGGTCAGCGCAACCGGGGTAGACTGGTAGTCGCTTGTCTCCCCGGCAGTTGGGCCTGCTCGTCAGGTCTTGGGGGTGATTGGTCTCGACAGCGGCTGTCGAGTGAGGTGAAGCGGGCCGAGGAAGGCAACGATGATCTCGTAAACCATCCGTTGCAAAAAAATAAAGCGCCGATTCCAATCGCGCTGATTTCGCCCTCGCCGCCTGAGCGAGTAGCGAATCCGTCAGTCCGGGTGTTCCTCCGACCCGGGTACTGGCGCCGACCAGGAGGATTACCGATGGATCCGGTCGCGGAATCCACTAGGGACATCAAACAGCGACTGGGCCTGTCACACCAGCTTGTTCGTATGACTGGTGGGGCCGAGTAGAGACAAGACGAGCTGCGCCCGGAGAAGCCCTCACAACACAACGTTGGACGCGGGTTCGATTCCCGCCACCTCCACAGTGGTGTGTCCCACCGAAGGCCTCCACCCACCAGGGTGGAGGCCTTCGGTCTTTCTCAGTTGGTTCGCGCCCGGTTCAGCCGATCGACGATGGCCTGCGCCAACACGTCGGCCGAGCCAGCGGCGTGTGGGAGGAACAGTTCGGGCTCGATCAACTCGAGCTCCATCACCAGCGGGGCCGCCTCGGCGCCGATCAGATCGATGCGGGCGTACAGCAGCGCCTCCGGGCCGCCGGGAGCCAGGGCGAGGGCGGCCGACGCGACCTCGAGTTCGGCGGCCGACGCCGGATGAGGCCGATTGACCCCGCCGTACCGCTCCTGCACCCGGAAGTCCCCGTGCACGGGAGTCTTGCGCACCGCGTGGGAGAAGCCGCCGCCGAGAAAGATCAGCGAACGCTCGCCGTCCGCGACCTCGGGTTGGTACGGCTGCACCAGGGCGTCACCGGCGGTCAGCAGGGCGCGCAGATGTACGAGCGCTTCAGCCGACCCGGATCTGAACCGTCCGACGCCACGGGCGCCGGCCGACACCGCGGGCTTCACGATGATCTCCGCGGTCGAGAAATCAGGGAGATCAGCGGCGTCGCCCCGACGGAACAACCGCGTCGGGACGGTCGGCAGCCCAGCGGCGGACAATTCGGTCAGGTAGCCCTTGTGGCAGTTCCACCGGACCACGTCGACGCTGTTGGCCAAGGGTGCAGACAGGCTGCCGAGGACGTCGAGGAAGTCCGTCAGATGCTCGGTGTAGTCCCAGGTCGTTCTGATCACCACCAGGGCGGCATCCAGGTCGGGGAGTCGGCGATCGGTCCACGGGACGATCTCGGCGTCGACCCCGAGGGCCGACAGTGCGTCGACGACCATCGGCGTGTCGAGGTCGTCGTGGGGCAGTGACTGGGCGGTGAGCAACAAGATCCGGGGCACGCGAAGATGCTGTCACACATAGTTTCCCTGTTCACACCGCCGGCGTAGGGTCATCGGCCGCGTCGGTCGGGGGGCGGTCCTTTTCAGGGCTCTCCTTCGGCGCGCGGTCCTTCGTGGCGGACTCGTTGGGGGTGGCTCGGATCTGTTTGCTGACCTTGCGCTTCTTTGCCCCCACCTCGTCGCGCGCTCCCCGGCCGACGTCGTCCAGATCGATGCGCAGGCGGTCGAGCTCACCACGCATGTAGTCGCGGGTGGCGATCTCGCCGATGGCGATGCGCAGGGACGCCAGCTCCCGGGCGATGTACTCCGTATCGGCCTTGGTCTGCAGGGCGCGGCCCCGGTCCTCCTCGAGCGAGATCCGGTCCCGATCGTCCTGGCGGTTCTGCGCCAACAGGATCAACGGCGCGGCGTACGCGGCCTGGGTGGAGAAGGCCAGGTTCAGCAGGATGAACGGGTAGGGATCCCACCGGTAGTTCACCGCGAACAGGTTCAGGGTGATCCAGATGACCACCAGCAGCGTCTGCCAGAACAGAAACTTGCCGGTACCGAGCACCCGGGCAAGACGTTCGGAGAACCGACCGAAGGCCTCCGGGTCGATGTCCAGGGAGAACCGCCTGGTGCTGCGTGGCTGGTCCAGGCGACGGCTGGGACGGACTTCAGGCACGTCCGGCCTCCTTCAGTCGGGCGGACGTCCGGGAATGGGTCGGCATGTCGCCGAGGCCCAGTTCGCGCCAGTTGTCCGGGAGCAGGTGGTCGAGTACGTCGTCGACGGTCACCGCCCCGAGCAGGTGTTCCTCGTCGTCCACCACCGGCGCACACACCAGGTTGTAGGCCGCGAAGAAACGTGTCACCTCGGCCAGGCTGGCGTCGGCCGACATCCTGGCCATGTCCTTGTCGATGGCTCCGGCCACCAGATCGAACGGCGGTTCGCGCAGCAGCCGCTGGGTGTGGACACAGCCCAGGTACCGCCCGGTCGGAGTGGCCTGGGGCGGGCGGCAGATGAACACCATGGACGCAAGAGCCGGCGTCAGGTCGGGGGAGCGGACGCGGGCGAGCGCCTCCGCGATGGTTGCGTCGGGGGTCAGCACGATCGGCTCGGGCGTCATCAGGCCGCCGGCGGTGTCGAACGAGTACTGCAGGAGCCGGCGCACCGGACCTGATTCCTCGGGCTCCATCAGTTCCAGCAATCGCTCCTGGATGCCGGACGGGAGTTCGGCCAGCAGGTCGGCGGCATCGTCGGGGTCCATTGCCTCCAGGATGTCGGCGGCCCTGGCTTCGTCGAGGTGGGCCAGCAAGGTCTTCTGGTCCTCCTCCGGCAACTCCTCGAGGATGTCGGCAAGCCGGTCGTCGTCCAGCGCGTCGGCGACCTCGTACCGGCGGGCTGCGGGCAGATCACGCAGCACGGTGGCGGCGTCCGCCGCTCTGATGCCTTCGAAGGAGGCCAAGAGCTGCTGGGTTCCGAGCGTGGTGTTGTCGGTCAGATCGGTCAGATCGGTTCCGCGGACGTCTGTCCAGCTCAGCACCTGCATCGGGGAGCGACGGGTCAGGACCCCGGTGCGTTCGCGCACGGCGAGGCGGGTGACCAGCCAGTCGCGGGTGCGCTGACGTTCCATCGCGGCATCGACCACGGTGGCCGCGGCGGCACTGTTCGCGATCCGCACGCGCTTGTCGATCAGTTGGCCGATCACCAGTACCTCGGTCGTGCGTTGCTCGAAGCGCCGCAGGCTGACCGACCCGGTGGACAGCGCGACCGCGTGCGACTCCAACGAGGTGACGCGGAGCATCGGTACGAAGATCGGCCGGCGCGTGGGTAGTTCGACCACGATCCCGAGCACGCGGGGGGGTTTTCGGTCCAGGCGCAGAGCGGCGACGATGTCACGCACCTTGCCGATGGATTCGCCGCCGGGGCCGAACACGGGAAGCCCGGCCAGCTGGGCGACGAAGACGCGCGGGGTAGCTGCCACGTGCTCAGAGTAGGGCCCGACCGGTCGGCGCCGGACCCGCGGGGCAAACCGGACGCCGAGGCGGCATCCACCCCCGGCATCTGCCGGGGCAAGCACCTTTACGGGCACTTTCACATCTGGTGAACAGGTCACTTGCGTAGTGTGTCGAAGCCAGCCCGGAACGGGGGAGCCCGAGGTCGGGGTTGCCCGCGATCGGACAGAACACCGTGTCGAGCGAATCGACAGTCCAACCGAAGGATTTTTTCATGCGCATCCGGGCCGTCATCGCCGCCCTCCCGCTCCTTGTTCTCGCCGCGTGCGGGACGACTTCGTCATCGACACCGAGTAGCGGGTCGTCGGCATCGTCCGGGGCCGCAGAATCGTCGTCGAGCGGCACCGCGGGATCGGCAAGCTCGAGTGCGGTGCCGAACCTCGGCCCGGCCGTGCCGGCCGCAACTGTCGTCGCGGCCGCGGTTCCAGCGTCCCAGCTGCCGACGGCTACCGGCAAAGTCGGCGACAAGCCGACGCTCACCTTCCCGAAGACGCCGCCGCCGCCGAGTCTCCAGCGACAGATCCTGGTCGAGGGCACCGGCCCGGTCACCGTCAAGGGTGACTACCTCGTGACCAACTATCTCGGTCAGGTCTGGGGTGGCGCCAAAGCCTTCGACAACTCCTACGACCGCAAGGCCACCAGTACGTTCCAGATCGGCGAGGGCAAGGTCGTTCCAGGTTGGGATACCGCTCTCGTCGGTGTGAAGGTCGGCAGCCGGGTGCTGCTGAGCCTGCCGCCGGCCGACGGGTACGGCTCGACCGGTAGCGCCAGCGCCGGCATCAAGGGCACCGACACCATCGTCTTCGTCGTCGACATCGTCTCGAAGATCTCGCCGGATGCGACAGGTCAGACGGATGCGGTCAAGCAGCCGGCTCCGAAGAACGCTGCGGTCGTCACCGGCGAGCTCGGCAAGGAGCCGACGATCACCCTCCCGAAGGGACTCGCGGAGCCCAAGACCAGCCAGGTGTACGTCCTGGCCAAGGGCACGGGCGCCAAGGTCAAGGCCGGCTCGGTGCTGGCCCAGCTGGTGGTGACCGATTGGACGAAGTCGCAGACCCAGTCGACCTGGCCGAAGGCCGGGGCCGCCGCGACGAGTTCCTCGACGACGGGCCTGCAGCAGATCACCGTCGACGCCACCGGCGCACTGAAGGGGCTCATCGGCGTACCGCTGGGCAGCCGGGTGCTCGTGGAGATCCCCGCTTCGACCGACTCGACCACCGGCCAGTCGCAAGCCGCCGCGGTCGCGGTTCTCGACCTCGTCGCCCAGGGCTGATCGGCGGACACAAGGTTTCCCCATCTGCGCCCACTAGCGTGGACCGAGATGGTCGCCGAACACCGGTGACGTGATGGGCCGGTGCCCTCGCCCGCGCGAGAGCACCGGCCATTCCGTGGAGGAGCGAAGTGGCGCAGTCGAAGTCGTCGGGCAACAGATCCGGAAACAAGTCCGGGGGTGGGACGCCGTCGAGTGCGATGAGGTCCGATAACGCGTCCGGAGGCCGTCCGTCGACTGCGGCCGGGCGGCAATCGGTGGCCTCCGCGCGTCAGACCAAGCCGAATTCCAACCGCACACAGTTGATCATCGGGGCCATCGCCGTCGCGGTGATCGCCATCATCGTGATCGTCGGCCTGGTGTTGAACAAGAAGCAGAACGCGTCGCCGGTCACCGACCACCCGAAGTCCGTCAGTTCCACCTCGACGGTGAAGGACGGCATCATCACCGTCACCGGCCCCCCGACCACGACCGGTGTCGACACCATCGATCTGTACGAGGACGGCATCTGCCCGGCCTGCCAGGCGTTCGAGGGCCAGTTCGGCCAGCAGATCATGAAAGCGGTCGACGAGGGCAAGCTGACCGTTCGGTACCACTTCCTGAATTTTCTCAACGCGAAGTCGGCTTCGAAGGACTACTCGACACGAGCGGCGGCGGCATTCCAGTGTGTCGCCTCGGTACCGGCGGCCGAGGCGCCGAAGGGCCTGTTCCTGAACTTCCACACCACGATGTTCACGTCCGGCACCCAGCCGGCGGAGGACGGAAACGCCGACCTGTCCAATGCGGACATCGCCGCCCTCGCGCTGAAGGCCGGAGCGCCGCAGTCGGCCGCGACCTGCATCACGACCGGTGCGAACATCACGCAGGCCGAGACCACGGCCAAGTCCTCCTCGGCCGCGCTGGCCGCCCTGGCCCCTAACGGTGCATACGGAACTCCCAGCGCCACCAGAAACGGACAGCTGCTGGATCTCAACAATGCCTCCTGGTTGACGAATGTGCTGGCCTGAACTGCGGTGATGCGCCGATTAGGAGCTGCTCGGCCCCTCTTGGTACTCTTTCCGAGCAGCTTCACGGGGCTGTGGCGCAGCTGGTAGCGCACCACACTGGCAGTGTGGGGGTCAGGGGTTCGAGTCCCCTCAGCTCCACCGTGAAAAGACCCGCAGCGCGGATGTGTTCCGCGCTGCGGGTCTTTGCATCTCTGGCGTTCACATCTCCGGGATGGACACCCCCCGGGGTTTGGACGCAGCCCCGGGTGACGGCTGCGACGTCCAGCCGTAGGTTGGCTGGGATGAATACCAGACCCGAGCTCAACGGCACCTTCGGCATGGTGGCCTCCACCCATTACCTGGCGAGCGCAGCCGGGATGGCCGTGCTGGAGGCCGGCGGCAACGCCTTTGATGCCGCCGCGGCGACCGGCTTCGCGTTGCAGGTGGTCGAGCCTCATCTGAACGGTCCGGGCGGGGACATGACGCTGCTGTTCGCGGACCCGGCTGGGAGTCCGCAGGTGCTCTGCGGCCAGGGGCCGGCGCCGGCGGGCGCCACCGCGGCCGGCTACGCCGATCTTGGCCTGGACCTCATCCCGGGTGCCGGGTATCTGGCGGCCGCGATCCCGGGTTCGACGGTCGGTTGGCTGACCCTGCTGCGGGACCGCGGCACGAAGTCCTTGACCGAGGTCCTGCAATACGCCATCGGCTACGCCGAGGGCGGTATCCCTGTCCTGCCGTCGATCCACGGGACCATTTCCGCAGTCGCGCAGCTGTTCCGGGACGACTGGACCACCTCGGCAGCCGTCTACCTACCCAACGGTGACGTCCCGACCCCGGGCAGCGTGCTTCGCAATCCAGCGCTGGCGAACACCTACCGGCGGCTGCTGGCCGCCGCCGCGCAGGGCAGCAGCCGGGAAGGACAGATCGATGCTGCCCTGGCCGCCTGGTCCCAGGGTTTCGTGGCCCACGCCATCGAGACGTTCATCGCCGAGCCGCGGCTCGATTCTTCGGGGGAGCGGCACGCGGGCGTACTCACCGGCGCCGACCTGGCCGGTTGGGCGCCGACCTACGAATCACCGGTCTCGGCGACCTTTGGTGATTGGACGGTGTTCAAGTCGGCCGCCTGGGGGCAGGGACCGGTCCTGCTGCAACAACTCCGGTTGCTCGAGCAGTTGGGCGTCGCACCCGGTGCCGACCGGCCGGCGCCGGCAGAACTGGTGCATCTGGCTGTGGAGGCGAGCAAGCTCGCGTTCGCGGACCGCGAGGCTTGGTATGGCGATTCGACTGCAGTCCCACTGGCCGACCTGTTGTCCGATTCCTACACCGCCGAGCGGGCGCTGCTGGTGGACGAGACAGCGTCTCTGGAGCTGCGGCCGGGCCGTCCCGGTCGTCGGGTTCCGCGAGTGGCTGCTTTCGGCCCTCCCACCGGGGCCGGTGAGGCTGCGGCGGGTATCGGCGAGCCAACGGTCGCCCGCGACGGTCGGATGCGGGGCGACACATGTCACATCGACGTGGTGGACCGGTGGGGGGCGATGGTGGCGGCCACCCCGAGCGGTGGGTGGCTGCAGTCGTCACCGGTCATCCCATCGCTCGGATTCGGCCTGGGCACCAGATTGCAGATGATGGCGCTCGAACCAGGCCTCCCGAGCTCGCTGGTGCCCGGCCGTCGTCCGCGGACCACCCTGTCGCCGTCCATGGCCGGCCGCGGGGGAGCTGTGGAGCTCGCCTTCGGGACTCCGGGCGGCGATCAGCAGGACCAGTGGCAGCTCGGCTTTCTGCTGCGGCTGTTGGTGACCGAGACCGGGCGCGCAGGCGCTGCGAACGGTCTGGACCTACAGGCCGCGATCGAGGGACCGGCCTGGCACAGTACCCATTTCCCGAGTTCCTTCTACCCCCGAGACGCCTACCCGGGCCAAGTGGTGATCGAAGACCGATTCCCGGCCGATGTGCTGGTCGAGCTCAACCGACGAGGCCATGAAGTGTTGCCGTCCGGCGCCTGGACGTTGGGCCGGATGTGTGCGGTGGGCAGGGATCCGGGCACCGGCCGGGTCCGAGCCGGTGCCGATCCGCGCGGAAGCCAGGCCTACGCGGCCGGCCGCTAACGATGCAACCGCGCGTCGTCGTCCCCCGGCATCGTCTTCTACGGCTTGTCGGACTAAGCTCGTCTTCGTCGCCGGTCCTGCCTATTGGGGCTGCCGTGACGCCAGTACGCCGAACTGCTGGAGGACCGCCGTGACTGCCGTAGCCCCACGCCCCGTTGTGAGCCGGGCGTACCCGGTGAACAAGCTCCGACCCGGAGTTGCGCTGCTGGGATATCTGAAGACGACCGACCCCAAGACGCTCGGCAAGATGTACATGGTCACGGCGTTCTTCTTCTTCATGGTCGGCGGCGTGATGGCGCTGATCATGCGGGCGGAACTCGCCCGTCCCGGCATGCAGTTCCTGACGAACGAGCAGTACAACGAGCTCTTCACCATGCACGGCACGATCATGCTGCTGTTCTACGCAACGGCGATCGTCTTCGGATTCGCCAACTTCGTCCTGCCGCTGCAGATCGGCGCCCCCGACGTCGCATTCCCGCGCCTCAACGCCTTCTCGTACTGGCTGTACCTGTTCGGTTCCTGCATCGCGGTCTCGGGGTTCTTCACCCCGGGTGGCGCTGCCGCCTTCGGCTGGACGGCCTACACCCCGCTGTCCAACTCGGTGAACTCGCCGGGCGCCGGCGGCGACCTCTGGATCATGGGTCTGGCGGTGTCCGGCCTGGGCACCATTCTCGGTGGCGTCAACATGATCACCACGGTGATCTGCCTCCGCGCCCCGGGCATGACGATGTGGCGCCTGCCCATCTTCACCTGGAACATCCTGGTCACCTCGATCCTGATCCTGATCGCCTTCCCGGTGCTCACCGCGGCGCTGTTCGGATTGGCGGCCGATAGACATTTCGGCTCCCATGTGTTCGACCCGGCCAACGGCGGGGCGATCCTGTTCCAGCACCTTTTCTGGTTCTTCGGGCATCCGGAGGTCTACATCATCGCGCTGCCCTTCTTCGGCATCGTGTCGGAAGTCTTCCCCGTCTTCTCCCGCAAGCCGCTGTTCGGCTACCGGGGCTTGATCTATGCCACGCTCTCGATCGCCGCGCTCTCGGTGGCCGTCTGGGCGCATCACATGTTCGCCACCGGAGCCGTCCTGCTGCCGTTCTTCAGCTTCATGACGTTCCTGATCGCCGTGCCCACCGGTCTGAAGTTCTTCAACTGGATCGGCACGATGTGGAAGGGGCAGATCACCTTCGAGACGCCCATGCTGTTCGCCTGCGGATTTCTGGTCACCTTCCTGTTCGGCGGACTGACCGGCGTCATCCTGGCCTCGCCGGCGCTGGATTTCCACGTCTCCGACTCGTACTTCGTCGTCGCGCACTTCCATTACGTGTTGTTCGGCACCATCGTGTTCGCCACCTACTCGGGCATCTACTTCTGGTTCCCGAAGATGACGGGCAGATTCCTGGACGAGGGGATGGGCAAGTTCCACTTCTGGACGACGTTCATCGGTTTCCACATGACGTTCCTCGTGCAGCACTGGCTGGGCAACATGGGCATGCCGCGTCGCTATCCCGACTACCTGCCGTCGGACGGCTTCACCACGCTGAACACTTTCTCGACTATCGGCTCCTTCATCCTCGGTGCGTCGACCCTGCCCTTCATCTGGAACGTCTTCCGCTCGCTGCGATACGGGGAGGTCACCACCGCTGATGACCCGTGGGGCTACGGGAACTCGCTGGAGTGGGCGACGAGCTCGCCGCCGCCGCGGCACAACTTCACCTCGCTCCCGCGGATCCGGTCCGAACGGCCGGCTTTCGAACTGCATCACCCGCACATGATCGAGCGGATGAAGAGCGAGGCCCATCCGAGTCGGGACTGGGAACCGCTCAACGAGCTCGAGGGCAGCGACCATCTGAGCATCCCGAAGAGCTGATCTCGGCTCGTCGACCCAGGGCCCGCACCGCGTATTCCGCGCGGCGCGGGCCCTGTTTCTATACTCCGGAGCGTGCCCCGTCCGTGTCTCGACACTGCCCTGGAACCGCTCGCGATCCGAACCGCTGCAAAGGAATCCCACCCCATGGCCTCCGTACTGGTCACTGTCAGCGGGCCGGACAAGCCCGGTGTCACCGGCGTCCTGTTCACCGCACTGTCCGCCCATCACGTCGACGTTCTCGACGTCGACCAGGTCGTCATCCGCGGTGCTCTGACCCTCGGCGTCCTGGTGGCCGCGCCCGGCGATCCGGAAGCGCTGCAGGAACACGTCGAGCAGGCCATGCACTCGCTGGGTATGAGCGTCAGCGTGACGATCGATCGAGCCTCGGATTCCGAGCGCCGATCCGCCACCCACACGGTGGTGGTGCTGGGGCATCCGCTGCAGGCCAAGGCCATCGGCGCGCTGGCCCGGACGTTCGGCGATGTCGGTGTCAACATCGAGACCATCACCAGGATCGCGGACTACCCGGTCACCGGTCTCGAACTGTCGGTGACGGCTCCCGACGACGAGAAGCTGCGGTCGGTGGTCGCCGCGGTCGCATCGGCGGCCGGCGTCGACATCGCCGTCCAGCGGGAGGGACTGGCCCGCCGCGCCAAACGGCTGATCGTCTTCGACGTCGATTCGACGCTGATCACCGGTGAGGTCATCGAAATGCTGGCCGACCACACCGGGACGCGGGCGCGGGTCGAGGAGATGACCGCGGCCGCGATGCGCGGCGAGCTCGACTTCGCCGCCTCGCTGCGGGAGCGAGTCGCCATGTTGGCTGGTTTGGACGCCGCGGTGCTGGACGAGGTCGGTAGGTCCCTGGTGTTGACCCCGGGCGCCCGGACCACCATCCGGACGTTGAAGCGGCTGGGTTACAAGTGCGGCATCGTGTCGGGAGGCTTCACCCAGGTGGCCAGGCACCTGGTCGAGGAGCTGGAGCTGGATTTCGTGGCAGCCAACACCCTCGAAGTGGTCGACGGGAAGCTCACCGGGCGCGTCGAGGGCGAGATCGTCGACCGGGCAGGCAAAGCCAGGGCGCTGGAGCGGTTCGCCGCCGAGTCCGGGGTGCCGCTGAATCAGACGGTCGCGGTCGGTGACGGGGCCAACGACATCGACATGCTGACCACCGCCGGCCTGGGTATCGCCTTCAATGCCAAGCCGATCGTCGCGGACGCTGCGGACACCGCCCTGAACCAGCCGTTCCTGGACCCGGTGCTGTTCATCCTCGGGATCACCCGGGATGAGGTCGAAGAGGCCGACGCCGCCGACGGACACCTGCGCCGCGTCCCCCTCAGCTGATCGGCATGGATCAACTTCGCAGGCCAGGACCAACGATGGACACTACTGTCCCATTGATCCCAGAGACGCAACGTTCGTCCCTGCGGTCACGGCCTCAGCCATTCCCACCCGCACCTGTACCGCAACTCAGGAGCAGAGCCCGATGACCGGCGAGGTGCTGGAACCGCTGCGGGCCCGCTACGCCTATTGGCTCGGGCTCGACGCCGACCAGGTGCTGGCGGATCGCAACGAGGCGGCCGTGGACATCCGCGCGCTGCAGCTGATCCTGCGGATGGAGCGCGATCGGCCGCCGTCCTGGCACACCGCACTGGCGATGGCCGCAAGTGCAAGCGCTGCAATTTGTCTCGACCCTCGCTCGGAGCCGGGAGGGGAGTGGCACGACGCGGTCCGGGACTACTGCGCCGGCCATATCAGGAAGGTCACCCGTCGCGCCCGTGGCGCGCAGTGGGACGCGACGGCCGACCTGCCCGGCATCACCTTGACCTCCGGTGAGACCGAGGTGCGTGCGCTGGTCCCGGGCCAGGTCGAGGAGTTGGACAAGCGGGTCAGCAAGCTGCAGGTCGGCGGTACCGACGTGGAACCCGACGAGTTGGCGACCGTGGCCGCTCCGGACGCCCTGGAGATCTGGCTCCCATCCGCACCTGTCATGACGCTGGGGAAGGCGATGGCCCAGACCGGGCACGCCGGCATGATCGCGGCCGCGCTGCTGACCGGCGACCAACCCCGCTTGCAGGCCTGGATCGATGGCGGTCTTCGCGCATCGGTCCGGCGGGCGACGGAGGGCCGGTGGACCGAACTGTCGGGGGCCTTCGCCGACGACGGATCGGCCTGGGCTGCTGACCGTCTGCTGGCCGTACGGGACGCCGGCTTCACCGAGGTGGCGCCGGGCACGGTCACCGCGATCGCCCGGGTGGGCTGGTAAGCCCGCACGGTCGGTAGCTGGGTCAGGTCAGGACGTGATCCACAGACCGGCATATGGCGGGAGCCAGACGTTTCCGTCGTCGCCGGGCACGATGCGCGCGCCGGAGATCTTGTCGATTCCACCGCTCAGGCCCAACCCCGCCAGGCGAGCACCAGGCCACGCGCGCCAACTGTCCGTGACGTTGTAGAGCTGCAACATCGGGCCGAGCGGGTGCCGACGCAGGACGGGCAGAATTCCGGGATCGGCCAGTTCCGGGATCTCGGCGGCGACCGAGGCATGCAGGTGGGGAACCCGAACCCGGACCGAGGCGAGATGTCGGAGAACGCCGAAGGCGCGACCGGCGATCGTGGATCCCTCGGTCCGCAGGGACGCCAGATCCCAGGGCATCCGCGGTCGGTGGGTCCAACGGTTGTCGGTCTCGTGTCCGGGCTCGTGAGCCCAGTCGAGGTCGTTCGTCAGTGCGAGCTCGTCACCCATCCAGATGACGGGGATGCCACCCCACCCGAGCACCATCGCATAGGCGACGAAGAGCCGGCCGACGACCATGTCGAGGGCGGCGCCATCCGCTGATTCGGTCGCGGATTCCAGGCCGAGCAGGCTGGCCGCCATGCCGCTGATCCGGCGGTCTCCTGTCGCCGGATTATATTGGAAGACAAGACCTCTCGCCGGTGAGCCGGGATACAGACCGGCGTAGTAGTCAGACAGGAAGACCCGGTGGTCGTATCCGGAGAGTCCGACGGCCGCGGCGTCACCGTCGTCGATCGCCCACCCGATGTCGTCATGGCAGCGCAGATACGTCACCCAGGCGGTGGTGCTCGGCGCGATGGGCAGACCCCGCAGGGCATGGGCGGCCAGTCGGACATCGCGGGCCGCCAGCATCGACCAGATCTGGACCATCAAGGTGTTGTGATAGGCGATGTCGCTGACCTTGCCGTGGTGATCGCCCTGGCCGAGGTAGTGCACCAGGTCGTTAGGCCCGACGATGGCCTCGGCCTTGAAATTGACGGCAGGGCAGGCAATCCGGGCCACTGCGCGCAGCGCCTGGGTGATCGAGTGCACCTCGGGTTGATTCTGGCAGTTCGTGCCGAGCCGCTTGAACATGAAGGCGATCGCGTCCAGCCGCAGCACCTCGACACCGGCGTTGGCCAGGAACAGGACGATGTCGGCATATTCGTAGAAGACGTCGGGGTTCGTCCAATTCACATCCCACTGCCATGAGTTGAAAGTCGTCCATACCCAGGAATTCAGGTCCTTGTCGAAGGTAAAATTGCCGGGGGCGAAATCCGGAAACACCTCGGGCAGCGTCGCCTCGTACGCGTCCGGCACGGTGCGGTCCGGGAAGATGTAGAAGTAGTCCTGATAGCGCTGGTTGCCTGCCCGGGCCCGCTCTGCCCAATCATGTTCCTGCGCAACATGATTGAGAACCAGATCGAGAACGAGGCTGATGCCTTCCCGCCGTAGCCTGGCCGCCAGGGCGCGGAGGTCGGCGATGCTCCCGAGGTCCTCCCGGACCGCGCGGTAATCAGCCACGGCATAACCGCCGTCGCTGTCGCCGGGGCGCGGGCGCAGCAACGGCATCAGATGGAGATAGGTGACCCCCAGTTCCTTCAGATAGGGGATTTTCTCCTGGACTCCGGTGAGAGTCCCGGCGAAGCGATCGGCGTAGGCGGCATACCCCAGCATGCCGGGTTGCTGGAACCAGTCCGGCACGAGCGTTCGTTCGGCGTCCAACCGACGCAGATCGGGGTCGCGATCGGCGAAAGCTGTTGCGGCCAGGCGAATCAGACGCTCCGCCAGTCGATCGGCCAGATCGGCGGGGTAGATACCGGCGAGTCCGTCGTGCAGGTCGGCCCACCACCGGTCGAGCCGCACCGAGAAGGTCTCGCGGAGCTCCTCGGTCTGCTCGCCGAGCGCGGCGTCGGCGATGGCGTGGACGGGATCAGGAGCGCGGCGCATCGGGTCATTCTCGCGTATCAGGGTCGGCCGGGCGACCGCGGGCCGGGGATCGACGAGCGGGGCGGACCGGCATGAAGTTGTTCATTTCCGCCCCACTGGTACCACCAGGCCAACGTTCGTTCACGCCTGCGAAGTTGATCCACGCCGGGAAGCGGAGTCAGTCCAGGACGCTGACACCGGCGGTTCTCATGGCGGCGAGGGCAGTCTCGGTGTCACCGGGGTTCAGCTCCACGAACCTGGTCAGTGACAGCGGCACGGTCGTCCGGTAGCCCAGGGCCACGCCATCGATCGCGGTGGCCTTCACGCACCAATCACCGGCCAGGCCAACGACGGTGATGGCCATGATGCCGTTCTCGTCCAGGATGGTGGACAATTCGGTGCCGACCGTGACGCCGGTGTCCAGGTTGATCACCGAGAAGCCGGAGTAGCCGTCCTCGGGACCGGATCCCTTCCGCACCACTGGCCCTGCCACCCGCAGGCCGGGGACGAAATCAGCGCCGGGGGAGTCGACGACGCAGTGCACCGGCCAGATCCCACCGTCGGCGGCGAAGTGCGGGGTGTGCTCGGGGTGCCAGTCCTGGGTGTAGACCACCAGGCCTCCGGCGGCCAGTGTTCCGTCGATCTGCGCCGTGATGCCGTCCAGCAGTTCGTCGCCCCCGCTGACGTAGAGCGATCCCGACGGATCCGCGAAGTCGTGCTGCATGTCGACCACGATCAGGGCCGTGGTGGGGTCGAAGCCAGGTGCCGTCATCGGTCTCTCCGTGCTGTCGCGGGATGTGAGGGATCAGGAGTGCAGGACGGTGGTGGGGATGGCCGGGTCGCCCTGAGAGAGCTTGAGCCCCTCCCAGGGCAGGGTGACCAGTGCGTGGGACAGCCGATCACGCGCCACCTGCAGCGCCGATGGCGGATCCACCCGGACCCCGGCCCGGAGCATCGGCACCGGTAGCAGGACATCGCCGACCTGGACGGCGGGCTGCTCACCCGCCAACTGGTAGACGACCTCCTCGGTCGCGGTCCCGCTCGACCGGTAGCGGCGTAGTGCAGCCTTCGCCCCGCCGCTGGACTGCTTGTTCTCGCTGCGCTTCTCCACGGGGCGGCTATCCACCTCGACCATCTTGTAGACCATGCCCGCGGTGGGGGCGCCGGAGCCCGTGACCAGCGAGGTACCGACGCCGTACACGTCGACCGGCTCGGCGCGCAGCGCGGCAATCGCGTACTCGTCGAGATCACCGGAGAGCACCACCTTGGTGCCGGTGGCCCCCAGCGCGTCCAGCTGTTCACGGGCAGCGCGAGCGAGCACCCCGAGGTCGCCCGAGTCGATGCGGATGGCGCCGAGTTCGGTACCGACCACCTCGATGGCGGTGGCGATGCCCCTGGTGATGTCGTAGGTGTCGACCAGCAGCGTGGTGGAGACGCCGAGGGCGGCGACCTGGGCGGCGAACGCGGCGGCTTCGCTGTCGTGCAGGAGCGTGAAGGCGTGCGCCGCGGTGCCGGTGGTGGGAATCCCGAAGCGTTGCCCGGCAGCAAGATTCGAGGTGGCGCTGAAGCCGCCGATGTAGGCGGCTCTGGCGGCCGCGACGGCGGCCTCCTCGTGGGTGCGGCGTGATCCCATCTCGATCATGGTCCGTCCGGCGGCGGCCGAACTCATCCGGGCAGCCGCAGATGCGATGGCGCAGTCATGATTCAGGATCGAGAGGATCACGGTCTCGAGGATCACCCCGGACGCGAAGGTCCCCGTCACCGACAGCACGGGCGAGTTCGGGAAGAACAACTCGCCTTCCGGGTAGCCGTCGATGTCGCCGTCGAACGACCACCTCGACAGGTGGTCGATCGTCCGGCGGTCCAGGATCGGTTCGAGGTGGGCCAGTGCCGCGTCGTCGAACCGGAACCGGGCCACGGCGTCGAGCACCCGCTCGGTGCCGGCGACGACGCCGTACCGCCGGCCGTGGGGCAACCGCCGGGCGAACACCTCGAAGGTGCACCTGCGATCAGCACTGCCATCGGCGATCGCGGCCTGCAGCATGGTGAGCTCGTACTGGTCGGTGAGCAGGGCGGTGGTGGCCGATCGGGCATTGGACAGGGCTGCGTCGCTCATCCGGCAAGCCTAGAGTCCGACGGCGGGATGGACGTCGCCCACGGTGTCACCCCGGGCATTTCGACCGACGGCGCCGGTCGTCGTGCCACACTGGATGGGTGAGCAGCACCGCGCCGACGACCCGGGAAACGACCGAAACGCAGGACGTCACCAGCCCCGACACCCCCTGGGTGACCATCGTGTGGAACGACCCGGTGAACCTGATGTCCTACGTCACGTACGTCTTCCAGAAACTCCTCGGCCACCCGAAACCGCGGGCCGAGGCGCTGATGCTCGACGTCCACCAGAAGGGCAGGGCTACCGTGTCGGTCGGCAGCCGCGACGCCATGGAGGCTGACGTGCTCAAGCTGCAGGGCGCCGGCCTGTGGGCCACGATGGCCCAGGACAAATGACGACCGACGTCGGGACCGATGGGCGGGTCGGCCTGAACGCAGCGATTGCCGAGGAACGGTAATGCGCCTGTTCTACAAGCGGTTCGGGCGGTATACGGCGGTCTTCGAACCGGAGGAGGCAACGCTGATCGCCGACCTGGTCGACCAGGTGCGACAGATGCTCGCCGGGCGACGCGCCGAAACCTCGGCCGACCCGCTGGCCCAGATGACCGGGATGGTGATGGCTCCGGCGACGCCGCCCGCTGATCCGGCGCTGGCCCGATTGCTGCCGGATTTCCATGCGTCCGATCCCGAGCTCGCGTCGGGCATCCGCATGCTGCGTGAGCCCGACCTCATCACGATGAAGGACGAATCGGCCGTCACGCTGCTCGATTCGCTCCCACGCGGGGGCGGAACCGTGCACCTGGACGCGGCCGCGGCCCAGGCCTGGAGCTCGACGATCAACGACGTCCGCCTCGCCCTCGGGGTGCGCCTGGGTATCACCGACGACGACTTCGAACCCGCGCCGGATGCCGATCCGGAAGGCATGGAGGTGGCGATCTTCGCCACCTACCGATGGCTCTCGGCCGTTCAGGACTCGCTGGTCACTGCCTTGATGAGTTAGGGCTGGGCCGGCCGCGGCCCATTGGTGCGCAGGCCGGCCGTCGAGGTCCGTTTCGTCACATTCTCATTCGATACAGTAAATCGGTGGTCGACACGGGGGGACCGCCACGGCAGCTCATGAGGCGTGCGGCCGTGGTGACGGCGCTGGTGGTCGGCTGCTCGGCGGCTCTGACACCACCAGTTCTGGCGGTGCCGACCGGCACCGGACAGAGCGAGCCACGATCTGCCCCCACGGCAGTCGAACCGACGACGCAGGCCGGATCCTGGACAGCTCAACAGGTGATCTCCACGCTGACCACGGCGCCGATGGTGAAGCTCGACGGCAGCCCGGCAGTCTTCGACCAAGCTCGAATCGTGGCTGCGATCGGATCCTCTCCGGTCCGGATTCTGGCGCTGCCGTTCGCGCCGAAGGCGGCAGATCCGCACGCCCAGGATGTGGAAGAGGTTCGAACCTGGGCTGTGGATCACGACATCACCCTGGTCGTGGTGACCGGGTTGCAGGCAGAAGTGGGCGGCCTGCTGCTGCGTCCGGACTCACTGCCGACGCTGCAACGGGTGATGTTGCGGTCGGATCTGACCGAGCAGATGCTGTACGTCGTCGCCCATCCGGACCTCGGACACGACAATTCGCCTGACGAACCCGCCGTGGTGGAACGAGAGGTCCCCGCCGGAGCGGGGGAGATCGATACCATCTCGGCCGCGCTCGCCCGCGAGAAGTACTTCGCCGGACCGGGTTCCGGCGCTCCGGCGCGGCCATTCGACGATTGGCAATCGGCCGGCACCGACCGCGTGGTTCGGGTCGCACTGATGGCACCTCCGGCCGCAGGCGCGCCGTTCGTCGACCTGCTCACGCCGCTGGCTGCTCGATTTCCGCACGACATCGTGGTGGTCGCGACCGGTCGATGGGTCGAGATGGCCGGACCCGAGCAGTCGCTTCTTTCGTCGGCCGTCCTGTACGGCTACGGGACCTACTATCAGAACGTTACCGAGAACGGTGTAGCGACAGCCAATCTCGTGCTGGCGATGAGTCGCCGGGTCGGTGACCTGCGCAGCGGTGAGGTATCCGGTCGGGCCGGTCCCGCCACATCGGATCCGGTTTCCTCCGTCTCACCTGCCCTGCCTTGGCTTTTCGCCGGTACCGCCCTGCTGGTGGTCGTCGGTGCGCTACTGATCGGCAGGCTTCGGACGAGCCGACGCCGCCGACTGGCCAGGTCTGCCGGCAACCGGGGCGCGCGCTTGAGTGCGCAGCTGGCGATCCTCGCTGCGCAGATCGTCCAGCTCGACGGCTTGGCCGGACAGGGCCGCTCGGCCGAACTGCTCACTCGGGCGAGCGAACGCTACGGGACGGCGCGCGACGTGCTGAGCCGCCGAGGGGATGAGCTGATCGCTGAAACCGCCATCGAACAGGCCGCGAAGGAACTGCAACAGGCGGCTGGTGAGCTCGGCGTACGCCTCGCGGACCCCGGCGAAACCAGCATCGACGCAGCCCAGCGGACGGGGCAGGGGTGAGTCCTCGAAGTCGCGGGCGCTCGAAGACCCGCCGGCAGACTCGACCGCGTGCCACGGGCCCGCGCCGTCAGGAAGGCAGCGCCACCGGCCAGGGCCCGATCGGGCGGCCGACCGCGTGGTGGCAAAGGGTTGGCGGAACCGTTCGGGGCAAGCTCCTGGTCGCCGGTGTGCTGGGAATGATCGTGGCGGGGGTTTTCGCCTGGCCGCAGCTCACGTTGCTGTTCTCACCTACCCGACCGATCGTCGACACCCTGTCCCACGACCTGGTCTGGGTGGATCCCGCGCTGCCCGCGAACTCGGTGGACGCCAACCGGATCCGAGGCATCATCGGGACGCGCCCGCTGACGGTGGTGGTGTTGGCCCCCGGCAATGACACCTGGACCAGGCCTCTGGATGCCTGCACCGATGTCAGTGACCGGCTCGACGGCGTGTTCGTCATGGTCGTGCAGCACGGGCAGCTCGGTGCAGGCTGCGAGCGTGATGTTGGCATCGTCACCAACGAATTCGGGTTCGACTTCGCGTTCTGGACGCTGATGGACAACACCACCGCCTTCCTGCGCGGCGACATTGCGGCTCAGACCGAACAGCTGGCGTTGTTCTACGACCAGCAGGTCGACAGCGGCACGCTGCGGCCGACCACCCGGACGTTCAGTGCCCCGCTCACCCGCTGGCTGTTGGCCGTGGTCCTGGTGGTGGCGGTCACGGGCGGGGTCATGTTGGCGTTCTGGGCCCAACGGCGGGGTGTCGTCGCCTTCCAGAGACGGCAGGCCAGGCGGCGGCAATGGCAGGACAGCGTTGCGGATATCAACGCAGATCTGCAGGAGATCGCGCTGATCATGCTCGACGCCACGCCCACCGCCGGCGCGCAGGACCGTCGACAGCTTCAGGCCGCCGCGCACATCTCGGCGGAATACATCTCGGTGCTCGAAGAGCTCGAGGGGATGAAAACCGGTACAGACCTCACCGGACTCCGGAAACGAACCACGGTCATGCGGGACCGACTGTCCGCCGCCGCTGGGACGAAACCATGACCGTCTTGGCCTGGACGGTGGGCGGTCTCCTCCTCGTCGGGGGCGGGCTGTGGCCGTTTCGGCACTCGCTGAGACGGGTGATCAGCAGACCGACGGCCCCATCGGTTTCCAGTGATCTCGATCAGGCCCGGTCGAGTCTGTCCCGGTTGGACACAGCTCTCGAGCTCGCCGCACCGACACTCGATGCGCACACCCGCGCCGCGGTGGAACGGTGCCGGCTACTGGCCGGTGCGGCTCTGGGCGGATCGCCCGACCCGGCGGCGTGCCGGCGATCGTCGGGGTGGTCGCACTCCGGTCTGAAACTCCTGGGCAGTTCATGAGCTGCGTCGCGCTCGATAAGCTGATGTCGTGCTGAGGATTCCGAATCTGATGGTCGAGGCCATCATCGCGCACGCCAGGGCCGACCACCCGGACGAGGCGTGCGGCATCATCGCCGGTCCTGCGGGTACCGATGTCCCCACCAGGGTGATTCCGATGATGAACGCCGAACGATCGCCGACCTTCTACCGGTTCGATTCCGGTGAGCAGCTGCGGCTGTACCGGCAGATGGACGAGCGTGACGAGGAGGTCGTGGTGGTGTACCACTCGCACACCGGAACCGCGGCCTACCCGAGCCGCACCGACATCGCCTACGCGGGGGAACCGCAGGCGCACTACGTGCTGGTCAGTACCAGAGACGCCGATTCGGTGGAATTCCGGTCGTACCGGATCATCGACGGGGACGTGACCGAAGAAGCAGTGGAAATGATTTCGTAGTAGAAGGACGTTGCA
Organism: Nakamurella sp.; assembly: GCA_965277305.1. Taxonomy (GTDB): domain Bacteria; phylum Actinomycetota; class Actinomycetes; order Mycobacteriales; family Nakamurellaceae; genus Nakamurella. Next base: position 387,001 of record CBDICH010000003.1, read on the forward strand.
ACCACTGCGACTTGTTCGTCCACGGCGATCAACGTCACCGGCCACGGCTGGGTGCCCAGCCCGACAGACCGGTACCACCCCAGACAGACCAGTTCTACAGAGGAGAAGCAATGAGCGTTTCGGTGTCCGTGCCCACCATCCTGCGACCGGTGACCAAGGGCGAGAAGACGGTGTCGGCCGATGGCGCGACGGTGGCCGAGCTGATCGCCGATCTGGACTCCCGCTACACCGGCCTCGGCGACCGGTTGGTCAAGAACGGTGCGCTGCACCGTTTCGTGAACATCTACGTCAACGACGAAGACGTGCGCTTCACCGGCGGTCTGGAGACCACGGTGGCCGACGGTGACCAGGTGACGATCCTGCCTGCGGTCGCCGGCGGCTCGGGAGAGTAATCGGGTGACCAGGTACGACAGCCTGGTCGAGGCGGTCGGTGGCACTCCGTTGGTCGGTCTGCCGCGGCTGTCACCCTCGCGCCACGTGCGGGTGTGGGCCAAACTCGAGGATCGCAATCCGACGGGCTCGATCAAGGACCGTCCGGCTCTGGCCATGGTCGCCGCCGCCGAGGCGGACGGGCGGCTGCGGCCCGGCTGCACCGTCATCGAGCCGACGAGTGGCAACACGGGTATATCGCTGGCGATGGTCTGCCGGATCAAGGGCTACCGGCTGATCTGCGTCATGCCGGAGAACACGTCGGAGGAGCGCCGGTTGCTGCTCCGCGCCTACGGTGCGCAGATCATCTCCTCGCCGGCCGCCGGCGGCTCCAACGCGGCGGTGGCCGCCGCGAAGGTACTGGCCTCCGACCATCCCGACTGGGTGATGCTCTACCAGTACGGCAACCCGGACAACGCCCGTGCCCACTACGACACCACCGGGCCGGAACTGCTGGCCGACCTGCCCACCATCACGCATTTCGTGGCCGGGCTCGGCACGACGGGCACCTTGATGGGCGTCGGCCGATACCTCCGGGAGAAAGTTCCGGACATCTCGATCGTCGCCGCCGAACCACGCTATGGCGAACTGGTCTACGGTCTGCGGAACCTGGAGGAGGGCTTCGTCCCCGAGCTGTACGACGCCAGCGTGCTCACCTCTCGATTCTCGGTCGGGCCAGAGGATGCGGTGCGGCGGACCCGGGAGTTGCTGGAGGTCGAGGGGATCTTCGCGGGCATCTCGACGGGTGCGGTGTTGCATGCCGCTCTGGGCCTGGCGGCCAAGGTGGAGAGGGAGGGTCGGTCGGCCGACATCGCCTTCGTGGTAGCTGATGCCGGCTGGAAGTACCTCTCGACCGGGGTGTATGGCGCCACCGACGACGAGGCGGCCGCGTCCGGCCTCGACGGTCAGCTCTGGGCCTGAGTGCTCCCGTTTCAGGGGACGCTCAGGGCTGATCCCGGATCCTCTGGCTCGTTCCATCGGTAATCTTCGACTATGACGATGTCCTCGCTTCCGATGCCGGTGGGCGGCAGCCCCGCCAAGAAGGACCGCAGTTCGTTGCTGCCGGCCAGAGTGAAGCCCGCATTGATCGTGGTGGGCAGCTTCGGCGCGCTGCTGGTGCTGATCGAGGTCGTGAACTCCGCCGTGTCCACCGCCACGTCCAATCGGCTGGCGACCGAGTTCGGCATCGTGCCACGCACCTGGCACGGGCTGATCGGTATCGTCACCGCTCCGCTGCTGCACGGATCCTGGAGCCACCTCCTGTCGAACCTGGTGCCGTTGTTGATCTTCGGCTTCCTGATCATGCTGGGCAGCGTCCGCCAATTCATCGCCGTCACGGCCCTGGTGTGGCTGGTCTCCGGCCTCGGCGTCTGGTTGATCAGCCCGTCGAACAGTGTCACGGTGGGGGCGTCCGGGATCGTCTTCGGCTGGCTGGCGTATCTGGTGGCCAGGGGTATCTTCACCAGGAGCTTCGCCCAGATCGTCCTCGGCGTGGTGTTGGTGGTGATCTGGGGCAGTCTGTTCTGGACGGGCATCGTCAAGGTGGCGGTCGCGGACATCACCGGCGTCGTGACGATCTCCTGGCAGGCCCATCTCTTCGGCGCCATCGGCGGGGTCCTGGCGGCCTATCTGGTGGCCAGAGCCGACGGACCGCGCACCCGCAAGGATGCCAAACCTGCCATCTCCCAGGGCTTCTGACGTGAGTTCCGCAGTCATCGGGGTCGGGCGCCCGCCGGGCGCGGCCCAGTGAGCAACAGCGCACCGATCGGCATCTTCGACTCCGGCGTGGGCGGTCTCACGGTGGCCAGGTCCATCATCGACCAGTTGCCCTGGGAACACGTGCGGTACGTCGGCGACACCGCCAATGGGCCCTACGGTCCGTTGTCCATCGACGAGGTGCTGCAGCACGCGATGGCTGTGGCCGACCACCTGGTCGATTCGGGCGTCAAGATGCTCGTCATCGCCTGCAATACGGCCTCCGCCGCGGGCGCCTTCGACGAGGCCAGACGTCGCTACGACCTCCCGGTCGTCGAGGTGATCCGGCCCGCGGTGCGCCGCGCGGTCGCGGCCACCAAGACCGGCGAGATCGGGGTCATCGGCACCTCGGCGACCATCGCATCCGGTGCCTACCAGGATGCCTTCGCCAGTGTCGCAGAGCTGACCGGCACATCGACGATGGTGGTGCGGGCCCAGTCGTGCCCGTCGTTCGTCGACTTCGTCGAACGCGGGATCACCTCGGGGCGCCAGGTGCTCGGACTGGCCCAGGCCTATCTCGCCCCGTTGCAACGCACCGACGTCGACACGCTCGTTCTCGGGTGTACCCACTATCCGCTGCTGACCGGCGTCCTGCAGTTGGTGATGGGGGAGAACGTCAACCTCGTCTCCAGCGCGGAGGAGACGGCCAAGGACGTGTACCGACGGCTCACCGAGGCCGATCTGTTGGCCGAGCCGGGCCTCGAGCCACCTCCGCACGAGTTCCTGGCCACCGGCGACCCGGCGGCCTTTGCCCGGCTGGGCCGTCGCTTCCTCGGCCCCGAGATCAGTAGCGTCACGCTGGCCGTCTGAGCGGAGCGGTCGGTCCGGGTCCGGTCGCGTCCGGTCGCCGAATGCCTCCACTAGGTTGGAGGCATGGTCAGAGAAGATGGACGAACCGACGACGAACTCCGCCCCATCACCTTCACCCGGGGTTTCCAGGCCCATCCGGCCGGCTCGGTCCTGGTGGAGTTCGGTGGCACCAAGGTGTTGTGCGCCGCGTCGGTCACCCGCGGGGTTCCTCGGTGGCGCAAGGGATCCGGCCTGGGTTGGCTGACCGCTGAGTACGCGATGCTGCCGTCGGCCACGCATGAACGAAGTGACCGCGAGTCGGTCAAGGGCCGGGTCGGCGGCCGCACGCACGAGATCTCCCGCCTGATCGGGCGGTCGCTCCGCGCCTGCGTCGACCTGGCCGCACTCGGCGAGAACACCATCGCTGTCGACTGCGACGTCCTGCAGGCCGACGGCGGCACCAGGACCGCCGCGATCACCGGCGCCTATGTGGCGCTGGCCGACGCCGTCACCTACCTGCGGCACGCCGGGGCGCTGTCCGATCCGCAGCCCTTGTCCTGCCAGATCGCCGCGGTGTCGGTCGGCGTCGTCGGTGGTCGGGTCCGCCTCGACCTGCCGTACGAGGAGGACTCACGGGCCGAGGTCGACATGAACATCGTGGCCACGGACACCGGCACACTGGTCGAGGTGCAGGGCACCGCCGAGGGCGCGACCTTCTCCCGGTCGACCCTGGACGCCATGCTCGATTCGGCGCTGGCCGGAATCAAGACCCTGACCCAGTTGCAGCGGGAGGCGCTGGCCTCGCCCTACCCGAAGGACCTCGGGGCCGCCTTGTGACCAGGGTCCTGCTGGCTACTCGCAACGCCAAGAAACTGGCTGAGCTGCAACGCATTCTCGGCGATCAGGTCAGGGTGCTCGGCCTCGCCGACGTGCTCGAGTTTCCAGAGGAACCGGAGACCGGTGCGACGTTCGAGGAAAACGCCGTGGCCAAGGCAGTGCAGGCCGCGGCGGCCACCGGCGAGATCTCGTTGGCCGACGATTCTGGCCTGGCGGTCGACGCACTCAACGGCATGCCGGGCGTGTTGTCCGCCCGCTGGGCCGGCCGCCACGGCGACGACAGCGCCAACAACGCCCTGTTGCTCGCCCAACTCGGCGACGTGCCGGAGGAACGCCGGGGGGCGGGCTTCGTCTGTGCGCTCGCGCTTGCCGTCCCAGGCGCCGAGCCGATCGTCCGGCGTGGCGAGTGGCGTGGCCGCATCATTCGAACGCCCAACGGCGACAACGGGTTCGGTTACGACCCACTCTTCGTTCCAACGGAGAGCGACGTCTCGGGCGATGGCCGAACGTCCGCGGCCCTGACGCCGGCCGAGAAGGATCGGCTGTCGCACCGAGGGCTGGCCACCGCACTGATGTTGCCCGACCTGCGGGTCGCTCTCGGCCTCGCCTGATCGTTCGGCCCAGTCCGGGGCCGAACGCTCGAGATCTGCGGCTCAGACCTGACGACGGCCGAGGATCTGTCCGTCACGTTTGCCGCCGGCTCTGGCGATCGCCGCTGCCGCGCTGGCCGCCAGCATCATCAGGCCGACAGCCAGAGTGACGCCCGAGACATGCCAGACCGTCAGCTGGTTGGTGGTGAGCACGCTGTTGGTCCATCTGGAGACCGTGACGGTCGCTTTCGAGTCGTACAGCGCCCAGCCGCCGATACCGGTCAGTACGAGGCCGGGAATCACGGTCGCCCACGGCGACCAGCCATTCAGCACGACGGCACCCAGCAGCAGCAGAGCGCCAACGGTGGCGAGACCGGAATCCTTGATGACCACCCCGCGGCCGCCGGTCAGGTCGGTCGCTGCGGCGATACCGTACTTCCCGGCCAGCAGCAGGCCGCCCGCGGTCAGCACGATGCCGGCCAGCGCACACAGGAAGCCGGGCCCGACCCGGTTGGAGGTCTGCTCCGGGGCGGCGGCCACTAGTGGTGCGGCCACCACCACCGCCGGCGCGTACGCGGCCGGATAGCCGGCGGGGGCGTAACCCGGCTGGGACTGCGGGTAGACCGAGGTCATCGCCGCCTGCGCCGGATAGGGCGGCTGCTCGCCGTACGCGGGCTGCTCCTGATACGGCGCCCAGCCGGCAGGTTCTGGAGAATTCGATGCCGGAGTCGGCCCGGTGAGGGGTGCGCCGGCGGGAGCGGACGCGGAGGACCCGTAGGTACCGACCTGCCGAGTCTGCTCGGATACCCCGCCGTATTGCTGGTCCGGAGCAGGAGCCGCGGCCGGCGTGTTCGATGCCGGAGCCGTGGACCCGCCCGACTGACCTGACCCGTAGCCGGCCGTCTGCGGGCGGACCACCTGCGTCTCCTCGGAGCCGCCGTCACCCCAAGCCGTGGTGGCAGCTTCCGGACGGTCGCCGTTCACATCGGGTTGGCTCACCAGGACCTCTTCCTACCTGCGATTGTGGGTCCCGGGAATTGTCGCACCCGGTGGGACGAACCGCCGGACGCGCGTGCGATCGTCGAGGGCGTGTCGGTAGGGTTGACCGGGATCGGGGTTGCACCGGGAGGCAAGCGGACGGGGCTGGTCGTGCGAAACATCGTGGTCTTCACCGGCAGTGCCCACCCCGAGCTGGCGTCGGAGGTCTGTGCCCAGCTCGACGTACCCCTGCATCCGGTTCGGGTCCAGCGGTTTGCCAATGACTGCCTCGAGGTACAACTCCAGGCGAACTGCCGCGAGCGCGATGTCTTCCTCATCCAGCCGCTGGTCAGCCCGGTGCAGGAGCACCTCGTCGAACTACTGCTGATGTTGGACGCGGCGCGAGGCGCATCGGCCGCCCGCACCACGGTTGTCATGCCGCACTACGCGTACGCGCGCTCGGACAAGAAGGATGCGCCGCGGATCTCCATCGGCGGGCGGTTGGTGGCCGATTTGTTGGTGACGGCCGGTGCGTCCAGGGTGCTGGCCATGACCTTGCACTCACCGCAGGTGCACGGGTTCTTCAGCGTCCCTGTCGACCATCTGCATGCGCTCCGGGAGCTGGCCGGTCATTTTCGCGGTGACGACCTGTCCAACACGACGGTGGTCTCGCCGGACCTGGGAAACGCCAAGGAAGCCGCCGCGTTCGCCAGATTGCTGGGTGTTCCGGTGGCTGCCGGTGCGAAGCAACGATTCGCCGACGACCGAGTGAGCATCAGTGCCGTGATCGGCGAGGTGTCGGGCCGCGACGTCATCGTCCTGGATGACGAGATCGCCAAGGGCAGCACCATTCTCGAGCTCCTGGATCGGCTGCGCGAGCTGAAGTGCCGGTCCATCCGAGTCGCCTGCACCCATGGGCTCTTTGCCGGGGGAGCCCTCAAGCGCATCGGCGACCAACCGGATGTGCTGGAGATCGTCTGCACGAACACGGTTCCCATCAGCAACGAGGAACGAACCGAGAAACTCACCGTGCTGTCGATCGCGCCGGCGCTGGCCGAGGCGATGAGCCGGATCCACAACGGCGAGTCGGTCAGTGCGCTGTTCGACGGCCCACCACCCGCGGCCCTCGGTGAGCCGCTGTTCTAGGTGACTGCCGGCCTGATCTGGCGGCGTTCGTAGTGGTGTCGATCGGAGTGGGGCCGAAGGGAGTCGAACCCTCACTGGCACGGACCTAAACCGTGTGCCTCTGCCAATTGGGCTACGGCCCCACCGCCGCTTGCGCGGCTGGGTCAGACTACCTGCCGGTGGCTGTGCGCCGGCAGTCGGCGATCACGCTGCGATCAGCTCGCTAGACCGAGGTCGCGCAGCACCCGGGCGACATGTCCGGTCGCCTTGACGTTGCGCCAGGCCTTCTCGATCGTGCCGTCCGGCCCGATTACGAAGGTCGAGCGGATGACCCCCATCACGGTGCGGCCGTAGTTTTGCTTCTCCCCGTAGGCACCGTAGGCCTTGAGCACCTCCCGGTCCGGATCACTGAGCAAAGTGACGTCCAGGCCACTCTTCTCGGTGAAAGCCGCCAATTTGGCCGGCGCGTCAGGGGAAACCCCGATGACGGTCACCCCGGCAGAGTCCAGCTCGGGTTTGGCGGCGCTGAAGTCGCACGCCTCCGTCGTGCAGCCGGGGGTCATCGCCGCGGGATAGAAGTAGAGGATGACCCGCTTCCCGCGGAAGCCGGTCAGGCCGACCTCGGTGCCCTTCGCATCGAGCAGGGTGAAGTCCGGAGCCGCGTCGCCCACGTCGGGGAGGTTGGTCGTCATGGCGATAGGGTAATCAGCTGTACGCCGCACTCCGAGCGGCCGGCAAGAAAAGGGAGGCCACGTGGCACGCGACGCCGACACCATCCAGGCGGAAATCGAGCGCGCCCGGGATGCGCTGGCCGTGTCCATCGACGAGATCACGACCCGGGGCAACCCGAAGCGGATCGTCGAGCAGGCCAAGGAGACGGCGTTGTCGACGTGGGCCGACCCGAGGATCAAAGCGGCTGTCATCGGTGCCGGTGCTCTCATCGGGTTCATCATCATACGGAGGCTGTTCCGCTGACCGCACGTCAGCCGCCACCACCGCAGGCTGCCGACGGCCCGGTTCGGTCGCCAGGGATCGCAGACGCCCGCATCTTCTAGTACGACGGGCGTGGAATCGACGCAGGAGACCACTTCGCAGCCGGTATCCTTCCGCTTATCGACAACGGTCGGTGGCGGTGGGGTTGTGTTCGGTGCCGCCCGGGGTCCGGATTTTGTGAGGCGGAATTGTTCATGTTTGCTGCACGCCGATTGGTGCCGGTCGCGGCGTTCGCCGCGTTGTCCGTGCTGGTGAGCGCCTGCACCTCCGGTGGCACCTCCGCGGTCAGCTCGGCCACCACGTCGCGGTCGTCTGCAGTCGCCAGTGCCGCTCCGGTGTCCTCCACCGATGTTGCGGTCCCGTCCATGACAGTCGCGCAGAGCAGTGCGCCGGCGGCCGGCAGCGCGGTCATCTCCCCGTCCGGTGCGATCCCGACCACGTCTACCACGTCCACCACCACGTCCAAGGTGGTCGTGTCACCCCCGATCGCCAAGGTCAGTGCATCGCCGGCGTTCGGGACCGAGGACATGTCGCCGGCGCAACCCTTGATCATCTCCGTGTCCAAGGGAAAGATCACCACGTTCAGCCTGAAGAACCCCGACGGAAGGGTCGTCAAGGGCATCGTCTCGAAGGACGGAGCCTCCTGGACCGTGGACGAAGTGCTCGGCTACGGCAAGACATACACCGCGACCGGTTCAGCGACTGGCACCGACGGAAAGACGGTGGCCATCAGGGGGTCGTTCGCCACGGTCGAGCCGGACACCCGGGTCAGCGTCAATGTCTCCCCGGGTGACGGCGACGTCGTGGGGGTGGCCGCCCCGGTGATCGTCCGGTTCGGGATGGAACCCGCCGATCGTGCCTCGGTGGAGAAGCACGTCACCATCACGACCACGCCCAAGGTCGAGGGTGCCTGGGCCTGGATCGAGCACGACGACGGGCTGTGGGCCCTGGACTGGCGCCCGAAGGGCTACTGGCCGGCCAACACCAAGGTGCACGTCGACGCCAATGTCTACGGCGTGAAATTCGGCGACGGGGCCTACGGCAGCGACGAGGTCACCAGTGACTTCAGCATCGGGCGCAACCAGGTCGTCTACGCCGACGCCAAGAGCTTCAAGATCGTGGTCAAGCAGGGCTGCAAGGCCATGAACGACCCCGCATCGTGCAGCAGTACCGTCGCCACCTATCCGGCCTCCTTCGGTCGCGGCGACGAGGTCAACGACCCCAACCTGGTCACCCGGTCGGGGATCCACGTCGTCATCGAGAAGTTGCCGGTGCACCTGATGATCGGCTCGCCCCCGTTCAACTACCACTCGACCGAGTACTGGGATGTGCGCATCAGCGACAACGGCGAGTTCATCCACGAGAACCCGAATACCGTTGACGTGCAAGGTGTCGACAACGTGAGCCATGGCTGTATCAACCTGTCGCCGGAGAGCGCGAAGGCCTACTTCAACTCGGCTCTGGTCGGCGATCCCGTCGAGGTGACAGGTACCAGTGTCGCGCTGTCCGATGCCGACGGTGATCTGTATGACTGGACGATCCCGTGGGACAAGTGGTTGAAGCTGTCCGCACTCTGACCGGGACAGCAACCATGAGTGAGCTTCGGGTCGTCGGCGCAACCATCGTCCCCTCGGTGGGCGATGTCATGAGCGACGGGGAGATCGGATTCTCGGATACGTCCGGGCGGATTACCTATCTGGGACCGGTTCGCGGTCCACGAGGCCCGGATGACTTCGACGGGACCGGACGATTGGTCATCCCCGGTCTGGTCAACGCCCACACCCATTCGGCGATGACACTGCTGCGTGGCTACTCCGACGATGTGCCACTGCACACCTGGCTTACGCACATCAGAGCCTTCGAACTCCGGCTGACCGCCGAGGACGTCAGGGCCGGTCTGCGGCTGGCGCTGGCCGAGATGCTACGGAGTGGCACCATCGGCTTCATCGACATGTTCGCCTGGGACGCCGATCTGCTGGGCCTGGTCTCCGACGCAGGCATGCGCGTCGCCGCCGCCCCAGCGGTTTTCGGCTACGACGCCGTCGCTTTCCCGAATGCGGACTCCACGCCTGGTGCCACCATGCTGGACCGCACCGGCGCATTGCGATCCGAGTTCGCCGGTGACCCGCTGATCGGCGTCATGTACGGCCTTCATGCGCCTTACACCTGCCCGCCGGAGATGATCCAAGACGTGGCGCGCCGCAGCGAGATGGACGGGATCGGCGTGCACATCCATCTGTCGGAGACCGCATTCGAGGTCGACCAGTCGATGCACAGGTTCGGTGTCACCCCCGTCCGGCAGGTCGCCGATCTCGGCCTGCTGCGAGGCAGAGTTCATGTTGCGCATGCCGTGCACCCACGCGGTGGTGATGTCGATCTGCTGTGTTCGCCAACGGTGAGCGTGTCCCACAACCCGGTGTCGAATCTCAAGCTCGGCGCCGGTATCGCCCCGGTCCGCAGGTATCTCGATGCCGGTGTCCGCCTGGGGCTCGGTACCGACTCGGTGGCATCGAACAACACCCTCGACATGTTCGAGGAGATCAAGATGGGCACTCTGATGCAGCGGGGCTACGCCGCCGATCCGGCCGTGATCGCCGGAGCGGACCTGTTCCGGATGGCAACCGCCGGGGGCGCCGCGGCACTGGATCCGACGATCTCGGGCATGCTGGCGGTGGGGGAGCAGGCGGACCTGGTGCTGCTGGATGTGACTGGTACGACGGCGGTGCCGTTCACCGACGCCGGCTCGTACGTCGCGTACGCCGCTCGCGGGACGGATGTCACGGATGTCTTCGTCGGGGGTCGTCAGCTGGTGAAGGACCGTCGGGTGATCGTCATCGACGAACCGGCCGCGCGGGCAGATGTCGCCGAGCGGGCGGCCAGGATCCTCGGCGAGCTGCGGACGGGCTGACCACGGGAGCGACATGCGAAAAGCCCCAACCGGCTTCGGTTGGGGCCTTGCTCGCGTGCGCCATCAGGGACTCGAACCCCGAACCCGCTGATTAAGAGTCAGCTGCTCTGCCAATTGAGCTAATGGCGCCTGTTCGCCGTCACCGGCGGGCGAAACGAAACTCTACATGCTCTCTGCTGGTTCGATGAAACCCGGAGGTCAGCGCGATCGGAGCGACGGCCGTCGACTCGGGCCCCAGTGCGCCCACCCAGGCGACCAGCCGACTTGGACAAACCGCATCAGCCAAGCCGGTAGGACGTCGCGGTTTCCGGGTTCCGGGCCGCGGGCCGGTGGGTACCGGCTGGCATGACGTCTGATTTCCGGGCGAGTCCGACGAGCACCACCGAGTTGCCGGTGGTCGAGCCCTTCGAAGTCGGACCTGCGCTGGCGATGTTGGCTGCCCACGCCCTACCGGGGGCCGAGCTCACCGATCTCGGCGCCGCCACCCACACCCGGGTCCTGGCCGGCCCGGCAGCGCAACCGATAGCGGTGACGGTCGGTCTGCACCGCGACCACGTGACGATGAGGCATCCGGAGATGGGGCCCGAAGCCACCGAGATGCTCGTAGGTCGGGTGCGCCGGTGGCTCGATCTGGATCTCGACCCTGGTTCGGTCCAGGCGGCGCTCGGAGCAGATGCGTCGATCGGCGCCCTCGTCCGGGCGCGCCCGGGATTGCGGGTGATCAGCTATCCCGATGGGTTCGAAGCCGCGGTGATGAGCGTTCTGGGGCAACAGGTCTCCGTTGCGGCCGGCCGAACCTTCGGGGGCCGGGCGGTGCGGGCTTTCGGCTCGACGTGTCCCGCCGGCCTGCGGGTCTTTCCGCAACCGGAAGCCCTGGCTGCATCGACTCCGGCCGAGTTGCAGGCCGCGATCGGCGTAACGCACTCCCGCGCCAGGACCCTGCATGCTCTGGCCACTGCCTGCGCCGCCGGCCTGGACCTCCATGCGCCCGGCGACGACCCCGTCCGACGTGCCCGGCTGCTGGCCCTTCCGGGCATCGGCGCTTGGACCGTCGATTACCTGGCCGTGCGGGCCTGGGGGGATCGAAACGCCTACCCAGCCGGTGATCTGGTGCTGCAACGTGCGCTCGGGGTCCGCACGGCGGCCCAGGCTCGGTTGCGGGCGCGGGACTGGTCGCCCTACCGCGCCTACGCACTGTTCCACCTCTGGTCTGCGGTCCTGCGCATCTGACCGCGGTGTCGAATCCCGGTCGATTGGCACCTCCTGGTCGATCCTGCGGGCAGGTGGTAGCTTCGCGGTGTGATCAGCGCCCACCGGCTCCCAGCCACGAGCTGGCGGCTGCCTGCCTGACGGCGGCCGCGACGTCACACCAACCCCATCCACAGGCCGCCTCCGGGCGGCCTGTGGTCGTTGTCTCTCACCAATCGATCATGATCCCACCGGAGCGGCTACCTGACCAAGGAGCCCCCATGAGTGCCCTGCACGGTGTTCACCCGACGGGATCGATGATCCACCCGACGGCACCGGACCATTCCGACGACAGCGGGTGTCACGTCGATGCCGCCTCGTTCCGTCGAGCTGCCGCCAGATCGGCGTTGTTCGAGGACGAAATCCTGAAAAGTCCTGACTCACACCGAGTTCTGAGCGGCGATCGGCCGACGGGAGACCTACACCTGGGTCACCTGCTGGGCACTCTGGCCAACCGCATCCGGCTGCAGCGGCTGGGCGTGCCGCTGACTCTGGTCGTCGCCGACTACCAGGTCATCACCGACCGGGACGCAGCCGGCCCGCTGCGGCACCGGGTACGGACCCTGGTGGCGGACTATCTGGCCGCGGGGGTCGATCCGGACCGGACGATGATCTTTCCGCATTCCGCCGTCGCCCCGTTGAACCAACTGATGCTGCCCTTCCTGTCGTTGGTCACCGACACCGAACTCCGGCGCAATCCGACCGTCAAGGCCGAAGCCGCACAGTCCCGGGTACAGGTGGCCAACCGCCGACTCAGCGGGCTGTTGCTGACATATCCGGTGCATCAGGCGGCGGACATCCTGTTCGGCGGAAGCACGGTCGTGCCAGTCGGACGAGATCAGCTGCCCCATCTCGAACTGACCCGCAGTATCGCCCGCCGGTTCAACGAGCGGTATGGGGCGACGTTCGAGCTACCCGAGGCCTTGCTCTCGGAGGTACCCCTGCTGCTCGGCACCGACGGCACGAAGATGTCGAAGTCCCGGAACAACGCGATCGCGCTCGGAGCCGACGAGGACACCACGGCTCGCCTCCTCCGCCTGACCAAGACAGACTCGTTGCGCCACATCACGTATCAGCCGCACAGTCGGCCGGAGGTGGCCTCGCTCCTGCAGATGATCGGCGCGCTGACCGATCGTTCGCCGGTCGAGGTCGCCGGGGAGATCGGCGACGCGGGCTCGGGCGCGCTCAAGATGCTGGCGGTGGATGTCGTCAACGATGCCCTGCGGCCGCTGCGCGCCCGTCGGCGGGAACTGCTCGCCGAGCCGGGCTATCTGGACGGCGTCCTGCTGGACGGCATCACGGAGGCGAATGCGCTGGCCGGTGAGACTCTCGCCCGGGTGCGTGCCGCCATGGGGATGGACTACCTGGCCGAATGATGGATGCCGGTCACCGACCTGCCCGCGCCGCGAGTCTTCGGGCCGCCGCGCCGGAGGCCCTGCCGAGTTCATCGGCGTCGGCGTTGACCAACCGCTCGGCCGCGACGATCGGCCGGCCGCCGACCAGCAGGAGCTCGAGCGGGCTTCGGGTACCGAAGACCAACGTGGCGACGGGATCTGCCATGTCGGCGCCGGCTATCGTGTCCACCCGCCAGAGCGCGATGTCGGCCAGTTTGCCCACTTCGAGGGACCCCAGATCGTGTTGACGGCCGAGAACGGTGGCGCCCCCCATGGTGGCCATCGAGAGCACTTGACGGGCGGACATCGAGGTCGAGCCGCCGCGCAGGCGGGCGACCAACAGCGCCTGGTGCAGTTCCTCGTCGAGGCGACCGGACTCGTTCGAAGCGGAGCCGTCGACCCCGAGGCCGACCGCGACCCCGGCGGCCAGCATGTCCGCAATGGGGGCGATGCCGGAGCCGAGCCGCGCGTTGGAGGTGGGGCAGTGCGCGACCGAGGTGCCCGTGGCCGCGAATTTCGTGATGTCGGCCGGCGACGGCCAGACCGAGTGAGCGAACCAGACGTCCGGTCCCAGCCAGCCCAGGTCTTCGATGTAGTCGACCGGACGGCGCCCGAACTTCGCGAGGCAGAACGCTTCCTCGTCCATGGTCTCGCAGAGATGGGTGTGCAGGCGAACGCCGTGCTGACGGGCCAGCTGGGCGGCGCCGACCATCAGCTCGGCGGTGACCGAGAACGGCGAGCAGGGCGCGAGAGCGATCTGCAGCGCCGAGTCCGGCGCGGGATCGTGCCACCTGTTGATAGCCGCCTCGGAAGCGATCAGGGCTGCTTCGGTGGCTTCCACCACGGAGTCGGGCGGCAGGCCGCCGGAGGACTGTCCCAGGTCCATCGAACCCCTGGTCGGATGGAAACGGAGGCCCACAGTACGGGCGCCGGCGATCGTCGCTCCGAGCACGTCGCCGCCGGAACGCGGGAAGACGTAGTGATGGTCGGTGGTCAGGGTGCAGCCTGACATCGCCATCCAGCCGAGGTTGGCCGCGGCCGCCGCATAGGTGCTTTCCTCGTCGATACCGGCCCAGACCGGATAGAGATCCGTCAGCCAGCCGAAAAGCGTTGCGTCCTGGGCATACCCGCGGGTGATCCACTGGTAGAGGTGGTGGTGGGTGTTGACCAGGCCCGGGGTGGCCAGCATTCCGCGTCCGTCGATGGTCCGGGTGGCCCTACTGGTCCAAGGGGCCGGGGCCTGTCCTTCGCCGACCGCGACCAACCGTGTCCCCTGCACCACGAGATACCCGTCCCCGTACTCGGTGCCCTGCGCATCGACGGTCGCGATGGCGCATCCGGCTATGACGGTCACATCGGGGGAGGTCGGGCGGACATCGGGTGAGGCTGGGTGCATCGGGGCCACCTGTACGCCGACGGGATAGGGCCTACCGAAGATGACAGCACCGCGTTTCGGGGGAGCGTTTCGGGCGTTTCCACCAGATGACCATGGCCGCGCGGCCCGCCGCGGAAGGGCCGGTCAAAGACCCCGGGGCCACAAATGGAAAAGGCCCCGGCGCGCAACGCCGAGGCCTTTCCGACATGGGGTGAGCGACGGGACTCGAACCGGCGCCAGCGCTGCACAGAACCGCACATTCACGCTCGATATGGCCCGATACGACCGGCTCCGACCGGGCCGGACTGGCGCTCTCGTTGACAGCGTCAACACGGTTCCGCAGAGTGAACTGCCGGTCAGTTTTGCCCGGTTTCACCGAATGCGACCGATTGACCACCGTGCGGAACTATGCTCCGGCGATGAAGGCTCACAAGCGTCTGCTCGCCCTGACCGCATTCCTGTCCGTCGCCGTCGTCGGACTGACGGTCGCGCTCGCCGTCTCACTTCATCACAACCGCGCAGAAGCCGCCTCACCGCCGACCGGCGCCACGACGACCAAGACGAGCGTGGCCACCAAGACCAGCCCGGCGGCGACGAAGCTCGGCGAGCCCATGCCCTTCGACGAAGGTGACGGAGTGACCGGCACAGCCAGCCTCAACTCCGCTGCGCGCGTCACGAAAACAACCAAGTACGCGCCCACACCGAAACACGGCGCATGGAACGTCATCAACGTCACCATCGAATCCACCGGTGGCAGCGTCCCATCGAATCCGCTCTACTGGACGCTGACCGACTCAGCCGGCTACGTGTACCAACCGGAGATCTTCGCCGGCGGCGACCAAGCCCTGACCTCCGGCAATCTGCCGGCCGGCACCAAGAACCGCGGGAACGTCATGTTCGACGCGCCAGCCGGGCACCTGACCGTCACCATGACGAACCCAATCGGCGGCACAGTCCTACAGTGGCCGATCACAGTCTGACAACGCCGAAAACGTGCCCCACCCTTGAGGGTGGGGCACGTTTTCGCTCCCGGGCATCGGGAGCACCGTCGGCCGACGGCAGCTAGGTCAGACCGCAGCCGGCTCGGCGCAGTAGACGGCCACGGTCAGCGCATCGTTCGCCCAGCCCTTCACCGGCTTCTGACCCGGATTCGCGTGCCCGACGATGCTGCCAGCGACCAGACCCGTACCGACGACACCGGTCGCGACGATCGCACCGAGCGCCGTCAGCGCGACGGCGATCGCGTTCTTCGCGTCGACGTCGAGCGCGTAATCCTGCGCAGCGAGCTGCGCCTGATAGGCATCGGACGCTTTCAACGCCGCAGCGTCGAACTCAGCCGCCGGAGTGGCAGCGATCGTGATCCCGAATGACATTGTCGATCTCCTTCTGTGAGTGGATTGCGGAACAGCTTCGGACCGTTCGGGTCAGCCGACCCTGCCGCCGCGGCCGACACGACCGCCGAGGATGAACTCGATCATTGGAATCACCCGACCTTCGATGCTCGGTGCTGCGTGAGAGCCCGGAGCGCGGAGCGCACCGGGAAGATCAGCCGGAGAGAGGAAGAACAGCGGAAACCGGCTCACCGGCGCCCGGATCGCCGCCGGGCAGATCCGACGCGTGCCGGGCAGACGTGACCACCGCGGCGAGCAGGTCCGGACTGAACGACGCAGCTGCAGCGTCGGAAACACCCGCGGCGAGCGCCTGCACAGCGGCGAGCGCGTCAGCGTCCCATTGATCGTTGCTCGGATACGTCGGAGCCTTCGGATTGCCGAGCAGCCAGCCCCAAGACGGCGACAGCTTCGACTCAAGCAGCCTGACCACGACGTAATACAGGCCCGACGCTGCGACGCCGAACGCCGCCGTGATCGTCTCCTGATCGGCGACCGGCACATTCAGATGCAGCCCGGTCGAGAGCCAACCGAACACCACGACGAGCGTGAGCGTGACACCGGTACGGATGTAGGAAGTGAGCTGATCGCCGAACTTGGTCAGCATCACTTCACCAGGCTTCCGTATTGCGCCGGATCGGCGATCGCGTGCAAACCGTTCACGAACGAGAACGGCACACCGGCCGCGACCAGAGCTGCGCGGCGAGCAGCGAAAACGCTCGGCGACGACATCCCGCGGTAGGTCCGCTCGACGATGTTCGCCTCGAACACCGTGTTCTTCACCACGAAGAACGAGAACAGCGGAGCCGGCTGCGCTTTCACCACAGCCGCAGCGACCGTGTCAATCTTCTTGTTCACCGCGGCGAAGGCTGCCGCGACGTCTGCATTCAATGCCATCTGATCATCTCCATTCGGTATCGGGGTCACAGGTGTCACCACCGGTGGGACTACGGGGCCCGGCAGCGCCAGGTCCCCGAACTGCGACACATGAGCGAACGCCGCCACCCGGCCGTCTTCGCCCTGCGCCTGATAGGGGGAATCCGCGTCGCCCCGGTTCACCAACCGGCCGCAACACAGCGACGCATAGTCCAGCGGGGTCCGCTCCGCAACGGTGTTCCCGCCGTGAGCGGCCCACCACCAGCCGGAGATCCAGAAGCCGTACTGCACTGTGCGCGCCAAGTCTGGGTTGGCCAGGATGTTGATGCTGATGCCCGCCGCGTCCAGCGCTTGCTGTGCAGCGGCGAAGTTGGATCGCCCCGTGACCTGAATCGGGCCGGACCCCTTGAACCGGGGACCATCGCCCGGTTGGGTGTTACCCAGGTCGGCGCGACCGTTGTAGGCAGTGCCGTCTGCGAGTTCCGCGAAGTAGACGAGCCCGCCTGACTCCCACTTCACTTGGGTGAAGAAACACGTGATCCGGGCAGGTGTGCTGATGTCGAATTGACGCATCGCAGACACCATCGCAGGGAAACACTCCGCAGCCCGATCGGCGCCGCATTCCATGATCTGCCGCAACAGATCAGGTGTGATCTCGGTACTCATCCACTTTCGCTCTCATGTTGTCCTGCAGGGAGTGTCGTCGCGACTGCGACGCTTACCGTCGGGACCGTCTCACGTCCGGCCATGTGCTCGATGTGCTGCGCGAGCGCCGCAGCTTGCCGGTCGCTCTGCTCCCGCAGAGCGACAATCTCGTTCCGGATCCCGTTCGGTCCGTCGATCGCGTCGCGGAGTGAACTGCCGTGATTGAAAAACAGTTCACCGTTCGCCTTCAGCAGCTCCGCCTCTGCGTTCACCTGCCGACCTTCGATCGCAGTCAGCCGATCCGGTATCGACGGATGATCGTCGGTCCCGTCGCCGAGCCACTGATCCGCAATCCGGGCAGCCTTCCGACCCGCTCGAGCTGCCTTCCGCGCGATCTTCGACACGACACCGACCACAGCGGCGACGCCGAGCACGATCACCACCCACAGCGAGAGATGAATCTGCAGCGCCCACGAAAACAGGTCCGACATCAGCCGACCTGCCGAACAGTGAGCGCCCGCGTCCCGACGTTCAGAGATGCGCCCGAATCTTGAAACACCCACAGCGAGATGACGTCTCCCGCATTGAACGACAGCTCTTTGGTAAAGAACACCGAATGCGCCGTCGCTGCGAACCCTGCGACAACGACGTTCGAAAACGCTCCCGGTGCGCCGCCGGAGGCAGACGAGACACCGACCGCCCGGCGAGTAGTCGCCGACCCGGCGCTGAAAGACGCGATGCCGGTGCACAAATAGCGGCCAGCCGTCGTGACGGTGATGCCGGTCGTGCCGCCTGCCAGATTCGTACCGCTCGAGACGACCGGCGCCGCCGTCAGGGTAGCGACCGTCCACGTCGCCGTGGTAAGCGCCTGAGATGAGGAGATCTGCAGTTCCATCGAGTTCTGAATGACCGACAGCGCATTCAGCAGCAGACCCGTTATTCGTTGCCCTACAGCCCACGTCATCGGCTCATCGCCCCTTCACCCTTCATCAGTAATCGAGCAGCCCGTTGAACCACAGCTCGATCGTCGGATGTGCAGCCGCGACCGTCACACCGTTGACGCCGCGGACAACTGTCAGCGTCTGAGCCCACGGCGAAGGCCCGGTCGGAGCGGCCGGCGCCGACGTCATCGTCACGCGCTCCCGAACCGCCGGAATCAGCGGATCGTAGATCGCCAGATCGAGCGGATAGTCGAGCGGATCCGCGCTGAGAAACGTTCCCGGCGACGGGATCGCACCGCCGAGCGAGATCGAGATCGACGTGCCCGACAGCGACACCGTCAGGTGCGCACCGCCGATGTATGTGTCATTGACGATCCCCGCCGTGCTCACCCGGCACAGCGGGGACGAAGTGCCATCATCGACAATCGCAGTCGGAGTGTCAGCGACGAGCAGCTGCACCGTGAACAGATCAGCATCGACCGTGTGCACTTCAGATGCGCCGACGACATAGGCATTCGTCGACGAATATCCGATCGCAGCAGCCATCAGCGCCGGAATCGTGATCTGAATCAGCACACCCGGCCGCAGCGCAAGCAACGTCGCGAGCAGATCAGCCGTCGCCGTGCGCGTCTCGATGATGATCGCCGACGGTGCGAGCTTCGCCGTCCGGCCCTGAGTTGTCCGGTACTGCGCCAGAGCGAGCAGCGCAGACGTCTTCAGCTGCGCGCCATTGATCGACGCCGACGTCGCAGCCAGCCGGGCCGGCGCCGCGTTGTCCGTCCACGTCGCCGCCGCGGCCCGGCCCGTCACAGTCGCCGTCACAGCGATACCCGTCGAGTCGAAGGCCAACTGCACCGGAGAGTCGAGATCGTCTTCCGCCGCGATCGTCACGACCGGCGTCACGCCACGCTGAGTGGAATACAGCCACGCCTGCACCGTCTCAACACCGGCCGTCACGACCGACTCGAGCGCCGCATCATCACCGCGGAGCGCATCGCACATCGCAGACAGCAGCGAAGCGCCCGCCGTCGCCTGATAGTCAAGGATGTCGCCGTTCGGCGTGCCCTGCACTGCATAGGCGATCTCCGGATGCCGGTCGAACGCGCCGAGCCGCGCGAACCGCGCATCGGACGTCTCGAGCGGACCTTTCATGCCGACCCCGTACAGGCCGGACACCGACGCCGGGAGCACCTTCGGATCGCCCGCACCAGAGTTGACCGTCACCACACCGGCGTTCAGCCAGCAGAAGTGAGACAGCGTCCCGACGAAGTTGTACGCG
Source organism: Nakamurella sp. (assembly GCA_965277305.1). Lineage (GTDB taxonomy): Bacteria > Actinomycetota > Actinomycetes > Mycobacteriales > Nakamurellaceae > Nakamurella. The sequence goes on from CBDICH010000003.1 coordinate 406,551, forward strand.
AACATGTTCACCAGGCCCTGCCCGGCGACCGTTCCGACGTTCTGCGCGACACCCAACTGCAGGAACGTCATCGGATCGCCGAAGCCACCGCCGGTGACGAAGTCGATCGTGTCGCCCGTATAGGTCACACCGTCGATCGCCACCGTGAAGCCCATGATCGACGGAGTTGACGTGTACCAAGCCCAGCCGACGGCGATGTGATGCGTCACGCCGGGCTGCAGCGTCGGATATGTCGGCTGACCCAGCGGCCACGCGTGAAAGCCGTTGAACACCCACAGCTTCCGGTCGGCGACCCGAATCATCAGGAACCACACCCCGAAGCTGCAGAGCATGATGTACGGACCGTCAGCAGGATTCGTCGTCGTCGACGTCGACCCGAAAATGTTCGGATAGTTGATGAAGAACGACACCCCGGTTCGTTGGCTGCTGCCGTTCGTGAAGCCCTGCGCATCCAGCGAGATCGCCTGCAGCCCGAACACCGTCGGATACGCAGTCGGCGACGACGCACCCGCCGCGATCGTCAGCGCCGACACACCGTCAGTCGGAGCGCCAGCCCCGTTCTGCCATCCGATCTGAGTGGTATCGCCGAACGGCACGATCTGCGTCGCCGTATATCCGGAGATGTCGGCCGCGCCGGACGTCAGATCGGTCGGAGCCGAATCAGATAGCGGCCAATACCCATTGGGGAGCAGCGACAGAATCGACTCCGCCAGAACCGACTTCAGCGTGATCGCCGAGATCGTGGCGAGCGCGTCGACGCACGTGACCGTCAGCAGCGACTGCAGACCGCGGCTCGTCGGGAAGATCGGCGTCGGCACCGTCACCCGGTAACGCCTCACTCGGGTGTTGCACGTCCACTCGACGATCACACCGGCCTGCACTCCGACCGCATAGGAAGCGGTATTGCCCGGCATGAACCGGCCGTCGGCATTGTTCAGCGTGAAGGTCAGAGCGCCCGGATCCGGCTGATCAGACGCCCAATTTGAGCGGCCCCAGCTCGACGCGATACCGGTGGGCAGATCATCGGCGTACGTAGTCACGTCGACCAGGACGCCGGTCCCGTTCAGATCCATCTTCAGCACATGAGTCGGCGCGGCGCTCGGCATCAGATCGCCAGAGCACCCTTCGGAACCTGACCCTGACGACGCGCAGTCTTGTACAACTGCACGAACTGCTTCGCCAGATCACCGGCCGTGCCGATCATCAGACCCTGAGGCAGATGCAGGTGAATCTCGGCGCCACCGCCGGCCGTCATCGCGCGGCTCTGCGAGTTGCTGAAGACGTGACCGGATCCGCCGCCGTCGTTGTACAGCAGTTCCGGGCCGCGCTCGCCGACCCAGGTCAGGCCCGGCCCGAGCGCGCCACCCTTCGCCAGCCCCGGGATCGACGGGATGTCCGGAATATCGGCGAACGGGCTGATGTCGTTGAGTCCGTGAATCGCGACGTTCGCGCCGGAGATCAACACATTCAGCCCCGAGATCAGCCAATTCACGACCGAATCGAAGCCCGAAGTGATGCCGTCCCAGATGCCTTGAAAGAACGAAGACACACCAGACCAGGCGTCGGTGATCGCCGAAGCTGCACCGGAGAAGATGCTGCTGAACCATGCACCGATCCCGCCGAGAGTCGACTGAATCCACGACCACGCGTCCGACAGCGGCGTGATGATCCCGGACTTGATCCCGGCCCAAATCGACGAAGCGGCGGTCGAGATCCCCGACCACAGACCGGACAGGAACGAGCCGATCGAGTTCCACGCGTTGACGATGAAATCCCAGATCGCTTGTATCGGATTGATGATCGAACTCTTGATGATCGACCACGCAGCTTCCGCAGCAGCCTTGATGATCTTCCACGCGGTCGAGAGAACGAGCTGAATCGCCTTCCACACAGTTTCGAAGACGAGTTTGATGCCGTTCCACAGCCCGATCCAGAAGTCGCGGAACGCCTTGCTGTGATTCCAAAAGTAGACGAACGCAGCGACGAGCAGCCCGATCGCGATGACGATCAGCGCGATCGGATTCGCCGCCATCACAGCGTTCAGAATCGCCTGACCGGCCGCGACGATCTTCGACACTACCGACCAGACCTTCATCGCAGCGACGAGCCCGGCGACAACACCGACCAGGATCATCAGCAGCTTCTGATGGTCGACGAAGAAACCGGTGAGCGCCCGGATCGCCGGCACTGCGTACTTCGTGAAGAAACCGGTGAGCGCGGTCACGATGGGCAGCAGCGCCCCACCGATCGTGACCGTCAAGCCCTGCATCGCCATCGCCATATCTCGACTTTGGGACTTCGCGTTACCCATCGCCGTAAGGCTCGATTGATTCAGCGTCAGCCCGAGCGCGTCGGACTTCTTACCCATCTCGGCGAGACCATCGGCGCCCTTGTTCAGCATCGGGATCATGTCGGTCCCGTTCTTGCCGAACAGCTTCACCGCCAGCGCAGTCTTCGCCGGCCCGTCAGCCATCCCCTTGAACTTGTCGGCGAGCTTCGGGATCAGCTCCGACATCGGCAAAATATTGCCGTGCGCATCCTTGAACGACATCCCGAGCTCTTTGGTCAGCTTCGCCGTACCGGCCGTAGTGCCCCCAGCCGTTGCCAGATTCACCGACAGCTTCTTCATCGCGATAGCTCCGCTATCGGCAGAGACACCCGACATCTGCATCTCAGAGCGGAGCCGGGACGCGTCGCCGACATTCTCGCCGGTGACCCGCATCAGACCCTTCACCGCGGCAGCCTGCGACGAGAACGCTGCAGTCGTGCCCGCGATCCCGGCGATCAGGCCACCACCGGCGATGCCCGACAGCAGCCCACCGGCAGACTTCGCGACACCGCCGAGCGTCGTCGCCGCGCCCGACACTCCGCCGAGATGCTTCTGCGTCTCCTGCGCCTTCGCGCCGACCTTGCCGAGCGCGGCGCTCGCGTTCTTGTCTTCGCCGAAGATCGTCAGCGTGAGGCTCGGAGACACCTAGATCCCGCCTCTCACTTAGTTTTACGTTGCTCTGCGAGGTAGTCGTCGACTGCGTAACAGAGCCGCCGGAAGTCGTCGTAACGCATCTCTCGAGCGTTGCCCGGTGTGACGCCGCCGAACAGGTGGCACATCACAGCGAGCCGGGACGCTAGCTCCGCTTCGACGTCTTCGAAGACGTCGCGATGATCTTTCCGCGCTTTCCGTGCCCGGCGACCGGACGCAAACCCTTCGCCGGATCCGTAGGGTCAGCGGCATCTTCAGCCGCCTCCGCCGCCTTCCCAGCCCGGTCGGAATCTTCTTCGATCATCTCGATCTCATCGACCGGGAACGAGTTCGCTTCCTCCATCGTCAGCCGCTCACCGGCGCACCGGCGTGCGAGCCAGATGATCGCCATGAAAGCGAGCAGCAGATCCGACTCTTCGAACGCCTGCATGAAATCGCCCTTATACTCGTCGATCCGGTCCGTCGCCTTCATCAGCGACTGCAAACCCATACCGGTCGACAGCTTCAGAGCGTGCAAGTCGTACAGCGACGGATGCGTGAGCGCATCGGTGATCGAGTAATCTTTCCCGTCAATTCGGAGCAACACAGCTATCTTCCCTTCGACATCTCTGCCGCAGCATCGGCGAGCGCCAGCTGCACAGAGTCAGTGATCCGCTGCTGATGCGCGCGGATCGTGTTCCCGAAGAACGGATTACCCGGCTGATTCACGACGACGTTCGGATCACCGAAGACACCGTGCCGGAACTTCTTCTTATTCCACGCCCGGAGCATCGCCTTATCGGCCGGCGACAACTTCGCCGCCGACGTCGTGATACCTATGCCCTGACGTGACTTCCCGGTGACGATCGTCAGCTTCGTCGCAGCGGCCAACTTCCCGCGGAGCCCGGAACTCCGCCGCCGGGACTGCGCCGACGGAGCCTTCTTCCGGCGCCCCGGATGGGCCGACGACACCGACGCAGACCCCGGTGCCGCCTCGAGCAGCTTGTGCTGAATCGCCTCGACCGTCTCTTTACCTGCGTCGCGGAGCCGACGCCGGAGCGCAGTCGCCAGCTTCGGCGAGAACTCTTTCACTTCAGCCATGAACACGGCGAACTGCTTCGGATCGAACTCGATCCGCACACCGTCATCGGACATCAGATCGCAGCGTCTCCGGTGATCGCAGAGACGTAGAACGGCCACGTCGTGTACTGATGGTCGAGCACCTGAAAGGGGATCGTCTGCGTGATCACCCCGCCCTTCTCAGAGTTCGGGATGTCACCGTCGATCCGCGCGCCCGGCACCGAAATCTGCAGCTGAGGCTTCACCGCGGCGCCCTGAATGTTCGCCTGACCCTGCAGGTTCAGAATGAACGAGATCGGAGAGTCGGCGATCCACGCGTCACGCCACAGAGCCGAATCGAACTCGACCGTGAGCGTGCCGGTGACCTCCCGAAGCCCGACAGCCGGCGGACGTGTACGAAGCCCGGCGCCGTTGAGACGCCAGCCGCCGTTGTCGAGTTTGTTGTCGATCTTCATCGAGAAATCGGTGATGTTGCCCGTCAGACCGGCCGTCGGAGTGATCACCGATCCCAGTGTGGTCGCTCCCGGCGGAACTACACCGGTCGACGAGCCGACGCTGATCGTGCCACCGACGAACGTCAGATTCTCGCCGTACACACCGTAGGTCGGCGCGACGTAGCCGACGCTGGTCTGCATCCGGCGAGCGACCCACGCCGACTTCATCGACACCAGATCGTTGTTCGGCGCATCGATCTCGAGCGACGAGCACACGCAGCCGTCGAAGGTGTGCGGCAGCGCCGCGCCGCCGCCGAGCGGAGGGATGCCCTTCTGAATCGTCGCCGACGGCAGATAGTCCGTCGTCGCGAGCAGATAGTTCTGCTGATAGACACCCGTCGAGACGAGCGAACTCGAGCCCTGACCCATCGCGAGCTGCAGCAGCAGACCACCGCCGACCGTGTTCCATTCGAGATCGATCTCGCCGGCCGCGTCCAGCTGCACCAGCGCGCGACGACTGGCCCGCGCCAGCGGAGCGGCGACCCGGAGCCCTTCACCCTGCTTCCGCGTCGGCTTCCACTCGAATTTTTCGTCGGTGAACTCGTACCAACGCGTCGGAGTAACCGGCGTGCCGTAGGTCGACTCGATCGCGAGCCCAACCGAACAATCCTGCTGCGTAGTCACTCCGCGCCGCCTTCGTCGTTGTTGTTGCTGAGCTTCGGGATGTCGGTGCGCGAGTCGTGAAACGCCTCAGCGGCAGCAGCTTCGGCGACCAGGTCGAAGACGTGCACGTCCGGATCCCGGTCGGCGGCGACGTGGTCCTGCAGGATCTGAGCGAGCAGCGCTGCAGCCTCTTGATCGGCTGGCGCGAAGTTCACCGGCTGCACCACCAACTGCGCCGCATGATCCGCCGACACATCGACCACTTCATCCCGTTCGAGCTGGCGACGCAGCAGCGGCACCTTCAGCCCCCCGAACGGCGAAACGTTGCGCACCTTCATGTTTGCCCCTTCATAGTGAGATGCGCACACTCGCTGTGAATGTGGCAGTGATGATGACCAGCCGACCTTCAGAGATCAGTTCCTCTTCGGATGCACCGTCGGACTCATGCGACGTCGGGAAGCACCACAGACAGACCTGCCCCAGCGTCGGATCAGTGACCCGGCAGTACCGCTCGAGCGCCTCGAGCATCTGCGAGCACCGGTCATAGGCGACCTGCTCCTGATCCCACCCGCCGACCTGAAATGAAGAGAACTCGATGTCGACGTCGATCAGCTCGGCGCGTGACCGGTTCGTGCCGTAGGTTGCCGGCTCTTGCCGCGACGACGTTCGGGTGATCAGGCAGTAATCGGTGCGTCCGGCCATGTCGAGCATTCCCGGTGTGCCGAAGCCGATCAGCACGTTCGTCGTGCCACCGTCGAGCGCAGCGATCGTCGACCGCGCCGCGGCCAGCAGACCGGCACGCACAGCCCGCGCCCCCGTCGCGAGCGATGTCATGGTCACGCGAAGCCCGCAAGATTCGGAGTCGCCGAACACAACTGCAGCACCCGGTTCGGGAGGATGAAACCCATCGGGACAGTCGCCGACATATCGGCGTCGACCCGGCCCGGCCGTGTGCCCTGCTTCCCGATCTGCCACATGAACCGGAGCAGCTCACGCAGAGCCAGCGTCAGATTCCGCGGAACCACATCTCGGCCCTGCCACATCGTGATCTGTATGTTCTGCCAGCCCGGATACCACTGCCGTTGCCACGAATAGCGGCCCGCGTACAGGATCGCCGCATAGGCATCGACGGTGAAGTCGGTGACGTTCACACCGTTCTCGAGAACGGTGAAGTCATAGGCCATATTCGGCCGCTCCGGCAGCGTGATCTGATTCGTGCCGCCGTCGCGGATGTACGTCTTCTGCGCGAACTGGCACGGCCCGGCCTGATCCTCAATCAGCGCGACAGCAGCATCGATGTACAGCTGCAGGTCGACATCCGAGAGTGCCGACACCTGAAGATTGCCGATAGCGATGCGCGCATCCGCGAGCGTCAGCATCGGCACGATCGTCGGTGTCGGCATCGACTCAGACCGTGTCGTTCTTCGGAGCCCGGCGCTGCTTCGGCTCGATCGGCTCTTCGGCGTCGACGATCGCCTGAGCGCGGAGCATCGCGGCCTGCGCCCGGGACCACGCGGCGATCGAGGGATCACCCCACTCTTCATGCTCTTCGGCGAACTCGTCGAAGGTGATGCCGCGCTCGGCGACCACTTCCCGATAGTTCTGCGCGATGTGATCCTGCAGTTCGTGAACCTGACCCACGGTGTGCCCCTTCCGTTGTGATGGATTGATGCGGAGATCCGCCGGGCCCGGGATCGTGTCCCGAGCCCGACGGATGACAGAGTCCCGACCTAGAAGGTCGGAGCGACCAGACCGAAGGTCGCGGTCGTGTCGAGCCCGCCAGCCTTACCGGACGCACCCGGGTAGCGGCCGGCGCTGAACCCGATGTAGCCGAATGCGACGAGCTTCGTCGTCAGCTGATTGCCCAGCGTCTGATCGAAGCGCAGCTCGGTCGGAGCGCCGTCGCCGTCTTCCCACAGCAGCAGCTTCTGCGTGTCGAGCACGACGAGCTGATCCTCGGAGTTCGTGCCGACGGTCGTCGGCAGACTGGCGTCGGTCGTGACCGGGATGCCGTGGATCGAACCGACGATCGTCAGACCGTGGATCGGATCACTGTCACCGCCGTACATCCCGGGCTGCAGGTTCATCGCGGTCGCGTTGTACGGACCATTGGCCAGCGGAACCACGACCGGACGGCCGGTCGAGTCGACCTGCGCCGTGAGCCAGCCCCAGCGACGCGGATGCATCACGATGATCTTCGGGTAGATCCCGGCGCCCTGCCCGGTGATCGCCGCGATCAGGCCGGCCAGCTTCGAGTAGAAGTTGCCGACCGTCGGAGCCGCGCCGAAAGCGGTCGCGGCGAAGACACCCGACGTCGGGATGATGCCCAGTGCCTGACCGCCGGTGCCGGTGCCGGTGAGTACCTGCTTGTTCACGTTCGTCGCGTAGTCAGCGGCCAGATCGGCGAAGATGATCTGATCGACACCGGCGCCGCGTTCGAGCAGCTGCCGCGAGATGTCCTGCTGCCCTGCGACGGTGACGATGTTGATGACCAGATCGGTGATCGCCGCGTCGGTGCTCGAGGCGCTCGAGTTCTGCGTCGCCTGCACCGCAGTCGTCGTGAGTGTCGTGAGCCGCGGGATCGTGATCGTCATACCTTCGGCCGGCAGCGGCATCGAGCCGATCGCGTTCGCCGTCGGCCGGCCGGCGCGGATGCCCAGAGCGACCAGACCCGGCAGGTACTGGGGAATGACCAGGGAACCGGCCGACGAGGTTGCCACCGCGCGATTGACCTGACCGGAATGCTCCTGATCGACGCGCATCTCGTGGTTGTTCCGCGCGAGCCGCTGCAGCGCATCGGTGTCCCCGTTGATCCGGGCCCGGTAAGCGTCTCCGAAGAACGAGCGACCTTCCCGCTCGGTCTGCGCCGAGTAGGTGTGCGGCTCGGAACCGACGATCGCCTGACCGTTGCGGGTCACGCCCGTCGGAACGACGATCGCCTGCAGCACCTGCATCGCTTCGTCGTCGCGCAGCTCCGCCTCGAGCTGATCGATCCGGGCCGACTGCGTCGCGATGACAGCGTCGAGCGCGGTACGCGCAGCGGACTCGCTGCGCAGCGTCTCCGCTTCGGCCGCGGTCAGATCACGCGAAGTGCTCTCGACCTCCGACCGGAGCTTCAGAATCGCGTCGGTGTGCACCTGACGCTGAGTCAGGTTGACGGCACGCGCCTCGAGCGCGCGCCGAATCATCTCCTGCAAGTTCATTCGAATTGCCTTTCTGTTCTGACGGATGGATCGCGCCAGCTGGCCAGATCAGGTACGGCGAACCAGGACCGAAGCGCGGCTCGCCGGACGCGATGCGCGCACGGCAGATCACCCGGCCGCGATCGGCGCGGCCAGGTGTGAAGTGGGATGTGAAGTGAAGGCAGCAGCGGCGAAGCGCCGGCCCGGTCAGTTGTCGAAGTACAGAGCGGCAGTCGCAAACGACATGCCGCCCACAGGGGCCGGAGCGCGGCGCGCCAGCTCCGCGCAGATCAGTTCGGAGCGCTCGAGCAGCTGCGCATCGGTCAGCGACCGGGCAGAACGGCCCAGCTCGTCGGAGCGGATCGCGCCGGACGTCCCAGGATTCGCGCCGAAGCCGACGATCGAGACGTCCCCGCGCTGCATGTCGACCGACTCGATCCGATATTCGGAGTAGTCCGGAGACCAGATCCCCGACGTGATCCGGAATGCAAAGGACATCTCGTCGATCAGACCAGATAGCAGCTTCGGCGTGATGTATGCGACGTCAGGATCGGTCGGGTCGAGATCGGCGAGCACGTCGAGCCCGGTTTCACCTTCGGACAGGGTCAGCGATCCGTTCGTCGTGCGAGCAATGCGCCGCATCTGATCGTGACCGAGCACCAGCGGCACATCGAGACCCGGCTGCGCCAACGTCGCCGCGAACGCACCCGCCGAGATCACTTCGTTGTACGGCCCGAAGAAGTCGTACATCTGATAGGGATCCTCAGTCGTCGACGCGACACCATGGAACTGCAGACCGGCGCTCTGATCGTCGGCTGCCGCGCGGATCTGCACCCGGGCCCGGCGAGCCACACCGAAGCCGGAGCCGGGCAGCTCACCTGCCCGGCGCTGCTTCGGACGATCTGCCCGCTGAGCGATGCCGCCACCTGCACGCAGCGCGGCAGCCTCGAGAACTGTGATCGTCATGGTGTCGCACCCTTCGCTTCTGCGCTCGGAAGAACCGCTGTGTCATGCGCCTTGAACTCGATGAACTGTGCGATCTGCTCCGGCGTGAGCGGCGCACGATTCTTCGTCGCCCGGATCTCGTCCGGCGTCAGCGCCCACGAATCGAGTTCGAGTTTGTTCACCGTCGCCTGCGTCGCCGGATCCATTCGCAGCAGAACCGAAGTGTCGAGCTTGATGAACCGCGGATTCGCGAGCAGCCCGAACGAGAGTGCATCTTCCCGGCGCTGAACGGCCGGCTGGAGGTTCAGAATCAGGAACTCGAGATTCCGCTGCCCGATATTCGCGTACGTGATCGAGCCGCCCGGAGGATTCGCCATGATCAGGTCACCAGGAACGCCGACAAACCGCGCGATGTCGACCGCGCTCGCTTCCATCGTCTGCAGAAACGCAGTGTCGTTGCTCGCCGCCTGTATCGGCTTGAACTCCCAATCTTTACCCGACGCGAAGATCCCGCCGGACTCGAATATGCGGGAGAACCGGCGCTTCGCCTCATCGGCTTCGCCCGGCTTCAGCGGCCGGCCACTGTTGACCAGATGACCCTTCGGCACAGCGCCGCCGGAGAACCAATCGGCGACGAACTTCTGCGCCGACAGATAGGTTCCGACTGACATCGCCGCATTCGCGATCGGCGACAGACCGATCGGCATACCCGGCACCGTGTACTGCCGTTCATGCCACACATCGGCAGCGTCATACGACTCCCCGCCGATCGAGTACGTCAGCACACCCAGCTTCGACAGCTTCACCGTCACCGACGAAGCCGGAACGAGTTCGATCCGCGACGGATACTGCAGCCCATCCCGGGCAGTGATCAGACCGAAGCAATTCCCGAACCGGTCGAGATCCATCTGCGACGAATAGAGCCACTCCATCATTCGGCAGTTCGCGCCACCCGGCGCCAGCAGCACCGGCGGAGTCGGCAGCGGAATCTGCAGATCACCCGACTGCCGATAAACCTGCACCGGCAACGTCGACACCAGATCCGCGCGGAGCCGCAGCCCAGCCCACAGCGCCGAATGCTGCATCGCCGTCCGGTCGTCGACGATCACCGAACCGACCGACGTCGAGTTACGCGACGGAATCAGCGGCGACCCCGGATCGCCCAGCGCCCGACGAACCCGACTGAATAGCACGCTCACCGGTCAGACCGCCGAGCCCGACCGGACAGATCGAACGAGATCGCGATGACCAGCAGACCGGCCACGACCAGAGCGACACCGATCGAGAACCACGCGACACCAGCGACGATCAGAGCCGCGCCGATCAAGTCGAGTGCAGTCGTCAGCGTCATCCGGTGCCGGTCCCCTCGTTGGGCAGAAGATGATCAGGGAGCAGCGCAGACTCGACGCGGACAGCCTCGAGCACATCCGCTTCGGCGCCGTGCAGCTCGAGATGCTCAGCCATCAGACCGGCATCGGGAACGCACACGTTCGAGCCGGCGAAGTCGTCGGTGATCAACGCGCATGCGATGCACAGCCAGCCGTGCAGCTGCTCGAATCGCACGACGCCGCCCACACCGAACGGGATGTCGGCGAGCACGTCGGAACTATCAGCCACGGCGAAGCCTTCCGGTCAGTAGAGAGAATCAAGCGGATCGAGATCGACGAACTCGTCGAACGACAGACCCCAGCGCGACGCAGTCGCAGCCACCAGGGGAGCGATGATCGGCCCGCGCGTATCCCAGACCCAAGCGGCGCCGACTGCCCGCTTCGAAGCAGCGGACAGCGCACCATTCAGCGACGTCTGCCCGATGTGTTTGCAGCGCGCCGGGATCCGGTCGAACAACTGACCGCACGCCGCCGTCATATCCGGCCCGGACATCACCAGGTAATCCACGTCCACGGCGCTCAGCTCGTCGGTGAGCGACCGGGCAGCCGGTCCAGTCAGAATCACCGGGCCCGGCGCATTCCACCGACCGCGCAGCTCAGCCAGACGCCCCGCAGCCCAGTCCGTACCGCGCCGATACTCAACCACTTCGACGTGATCAAGCCCGTCATCACGCTGACCCGCGACAGCGATCGCCGACCACGACCGATCCGGTGACACGTCGAGCGCGAACACCCGCGGCGAATCATCGGCGATACGCGAGTCGACGTCTTCCGCGTCGAGCCAATCTTCAGCGGCGATGACCTGCAGCACGGCGACACCATCGCGCCACTGATTCAGATACGCCCGGCGGAAGTCATCCTCGCCGTTCGTCGTTTCCATCAGCGACTCAAGCTCAGCTTCGATCGTGTCGATCGAAACTGTGTAACCGAGCGCCGGCATGCACGCGCGCCACACCGCCCGGTCGAGCCAGTCGGCGTTATCCGGCGCCGACCACTCGAAATAGCACGTCGACCTCGACACGACCCCGGACAGATGACGCTTCCGACCGGCGTCGACCTTCGACTTCAGATAGACCGACTTCGCAGTGCCCGCCGTCGACACGACCCACAGCTGAGGCTCCGGCCGCGTGATCATCGTCGGCCGGAACGAACGCTCTTTCCGCGAATCGACCTCGCTGAACGCTTCGTCGACGACAGCCATATCGAGAGTTGAGCCGTGCCCGGACGTTTCCGTACCGGCGTCGATCCCGTACCGGGATCCGTTCTGCCAGTACAGCGCTTCGGAGTCATTCGCCAGCCGGATGTCCTTGATCAGCCGCGCGAACACTGACGCTTCGATGATCGGCAGGTGATCGTCGTTCCACTTCTGCCGAGCTTTACCGCGTGTCTGCGCTGTGTAGACCGACGTCTGCCGCGGACCCATCATCAGCGAGCGCTGCACGACTGCACCCAGGATCAGAGTCGTCTTCCCTGACTGCCGCGGCACGGTCAGATCGACTTCGCGATATTGCAGCAACCCGGTCAGCGGATTGATCTCGAGGGCGACATCGGCGACGTACTGCTGCCACGGCATCAGCGGAGTTCCCAGATGCTGCGCAGCGATCCCTACCTGATGCCCGAGCGTTTCCCGTTCAGGATTGCGCGGAGTCCCGAACCGCGGAGGGCACAGCAACGGGCCGTGCCCGGATGTCTCCGAAGATCGCAGCGAGAGTGTCATCCGAGCCCTTCGACAGCTTCCGGATCTCGGCGAGCGTGGCGAGCATCTGCCGCGTGGCACCGGCGACGGACGATCCGGCCGCTTCGTCGATCTCCCGAGCGAGCGCCAGAGCCGCCTTCGCCATAGCGCCGACGCCGGTCACACCGGCCGTTAGCTCGTCCAGCTCGGCGAGCAGCTCGAGCTCGACCGGACCCTGCACGCGTTCGGCCGGAGCAGCCAGCGCAGCAGTCGGTGTCACCGGCTGCTGCGCTCGTTGCTCCGGCAGTGCACCGGCGAGCCGCGCGGCGAGCCGGGCACGCTCCCGAGCACGCTCGAGCGCCTTCGCCTTGCGACAGATCGAGCAGCCGCAGCCCCGCTTATAGCCCGACGTGCCGTGCGTAATACCCTGCAGCGTCACGCGTTTCGTCATGTTGGGTCACCCACCCTGCCGATCGTGGGGAGACAAAAAATGGTCGGCAGCGGAGTCGACCACCATGCGCAATCCGAAAAAATCCCGGCGTATCTGCAGGTCGCGCGGCGATCGGCGAGCGCTCAGCGACGGCGAGCGCTCACCAGTCTTCGGATGTGCGATCGGATCGCTCGATGCCTGCACCCTTCGATGCGTTGCACCCGAAGTGCATCGGCTGCAGGTTCGCTCGGTCGGTAGGGTGACCGCCCAGCTCGAGCGACGTGATGTGATCCAGCGACGGCCCGTCCGGATGATTGGCGCGCAGACCGAACACGATCTCGCCGCCACACCGGGCACACACCGAGCCGGGCCGGCAGAGTTCCTTGACCAGCCGGCGCCACGGCCGACCGGACCGGCCGCGCTTCGGATCCATCGGATGCAGCGGAGGCACCAGCGATCACCTGCCCGCCAGACGACAGCAGCCCGGCTCGAGTGAGCCGGGCTGCGATAGGCACAGATGTACCAAGACGAGCGCAGACTATCAGACGACAGCGACAGCAGCGCCCATCTTCACGCGCAGACGTCATCGGCGTATCCGATCGCAGTCAGCTCGACTTCGCGCAGCCGGAACCGAATGCGATCCTTCCGGCGCACGATGTCGCCAAGCATCACACCGGCTTCGATCAGCCAGCGGACCTGACGATCCTTCGTCATCTCGAGCAGATCGAACTTCGCGCACTGGATCTCGTCGAACGACAGCACGACCTTGTGACCGAGCTTCGTCATCGTCGGTGCCGACGCTTCGCCCGATACTGCTGATGCATCCGACGCAGACGATCAGACACAGCGAACGCAGCCGGTCGACTCAGCATCGCCAGCGGCACACCGAACAGCCGAGCGATCGCAGCTGCATCGAACTGCTCGAGCACCACAGTCCCGCGGATCTCCTTCGACAGACCGACCGTCGCATCGCGCGACATCGACCAATCGCCGAGCGAGTATCCGACCGTCGACCATTCAGCGATCGGATGCGTCATTGACTTGGCACGATCTCGTCGGACGGCTGACCGAACGGCAGCAGCGCGACCGGCAGGAACCGTCGGTCAGCTTCGGCTCGCGCTTCCGCTTCGGTCCGGTACGGCCAGACGACCGTGCCGCTGTGCTCGTACTGCACGACAGCCCAGACACCGGTCAGCGCGGGAGGATCAGCGACCACCGACTCAGATTCCAATACGAAGCCGGCCGGCTCGAGCAGCGCTTCGAACAGCCGCGACGTCATCCGCACAGTGAGCGTCGGGATGTCGACCTCGGCGATCTGGCGCAGATCGACCTGCCCGCGCTTCACCCATACCTGCCGGATCATCTCGGCGCCTTCCCGTTAGAGCGCGGGATCGACAGGATGTCCCGAGCCAAGTCGAGCTGCCACGGCTGCAGATCGAATCCGGCCAGCTGATCGAGCACTCGGTCAGTCTGCGCTTCAGCGCATCGCAGACACCGGCCCGACGTCGGCTTCACCCGCCACCGATGCAGCCACGGCCGGCCGGCCAGATGCGCCGCACACACCGGATCCGACCGGCGATGCCGGTACGCCTTCGGCCGATCACGCCAACACTTCGGGCACTTCATGCGTCGACGTTCACAGTGACAGACAGCCGACCCTCTGACAGCTTCATCGGACTCACCTTCTGTGAACCCGAGACGCCATTGTCCTTGCACTCTTCGACCCACCAGGCCACATCAGCGAGCGTGTTGATCTTTCGATCGATGATCATTTGATGCACCACTGTCTTGCCCATCTACATCTCCCTGCTGATCAGGTTGCGGATCCCGGCGGATGCCGCGATCGCTTCGAACTGGCCCGGCCAGAACACAGACCGGCATGCTTGGCACGTCGCCGCGCGCAGCATCGGCACCTTCGTCGCGCTCGTCGACCACTCGAGCACCAGCACCGGATGCGAAACCCAGACGTGCACACCGTCTCGGAACTGCAGCACCCGGATCCGCTCCGCGTAGCACGTCATGCACGGCACCCGCAGATACCGCGGCAGCTCGACGTCGAGCCGCGCGGCGACACCGATGTCCACGATCCAGTCGCGGATCCGCTCGGTCAGATCCAGCGCGCGCAGCGGATCCTGCCGATATCGGCGATACAGCCGGCGAAGGTCGCGCGGCACATCACCCGACACATCCGGCGGAGGCACAGCACACGACTGCGTCAGATCGAGCAGCAGCTGCCGACGACGCAGCTCCCGCCGATTCGCCGCACGCAGCTCCCGAGCGACCGACCGCTGCACAGCGATCGCCAGATCGACCGCATCGACCGACAGCGGAATCTTCGACCCCGGCTTGCCGGACGAGCCGGCGCCACCCGGCCGCGCATCAGCAGCGAGCAGCGTCGCCCACAGCGAAGGCAGCGTCACCGACTCGACAGATGAAGCGCGATGAATGTCTGCGCGTTGAGGATTCGTGAGATCGCAGATGGCAGACCACAGATCAGTAACCGCGCGGTCTAACTTAGGCATCTGGCATTCCTCCCGTTCTAGTTCTGCGTGAACGTCTACCGCGACGAGAACGAGCGGAACCCTGCCCAGCCCGAACAGACCCGACCCCTTCCGAACCTGCCCGACCCGGCCCGTCCCGACCCGACCCGGTAAATCCGGATTCCGGACCCCTTAGATCAGCTGATTCCGGCGCCATATCAACAGATCCGGCGTTCACTCGAGCATCGGGAAGCGCTGCGCCGCTGGGAGCGACGTCGCTTCGTGGGACCGCGTCGACCGCTGCCGCGGCTCGCTGATCCGGGCACACCGTCACCGATATGCCGAGATGCTTCAGAATGAACGCCGCCGATGACGGCGAATAGTGCCGCACTTCCGGCGGATCCCGAAGAACAGTGTCGAAACCGGCTCGATCGTCCTGCCTCGAGCTATTGCAGGAACGGCACGCGATCACCATCGTGTCGACGGTGCCCGGCTGGCCCGGCTCGAGATGATCGAACGTCCCGACACGGCCGGACTTCCGATCATTCGTGCCCCAAAATGTGACCATGCCGCACCAGCGGCAGCAGTCACCGTCACGCAGCCGGATCGCCGCAGTCAGCTTCGGATTCGTGTTATCAGCCTTCCGCTGACGATCCGAATCGACCTCCGACTTCAGACGCATATGCAGGAACTCCGGCACATCCTCAAACTTCAGCTGAGCGAAGCCGGCGCGCTCCACCCGCTCGAGCAGCCCTACCCGCACACATATCTCGATCAGCTCGTCAGTCCGAGCACCTCCGATCATGTAAGCCGTGCCCATATCGACCAGATAGTCGGTCGTGTGCCCGGCAGATTGCATCATGCAGCGCGAGATCCAGCCGAAGACCTCATTAACGATCCGGGCATCGCCGAGCCCGGCCGTCATCATGATCTTCGGATAAGTCGCTGCGTTATCGCCGCCGCGGAGCCACGGCACAGATCAGCGCGCCGCTCTCCGGTGCCGGTGAAGGCACCGAACGTTCTTCGACCAGTCAGCGCCGCACCAGGACACACACGGAGCCGCTGAAGGCATCTCGGTCGTGTGCGTGCAGCACGACTGTAGACACACCGGCGAGCCCGGCCGGAG
Source organism: Nakamurella sp. (assembly GCA_965277305.1). Lineage (GTDB taxonomy): Bacteria > Actinomycetota > Actinomycetes > Mycobacteriales > Nakamurellaceae > Nakamurella. The sequence goes on from CBDICH010000003.1 coordinate 422,913, forward strand.
TTTGCGGCAGTCGCCGTCACCGAGCGGCGCTTCGATCTCCGGCGTCATCGGCGAGCCAGCTTCCGCATGAACGCGCGGCGCTCCCTGCGATTCGGGACCACCGAAGGCTGATCCAGTCCCGAATTGAACGCGTCGACAGCCTCACGTTCGGCCGGAGTCGCCGAGTGTCGCCATATCCAGCGCTCGAGTTCCGGATCCGGCTTCGACTTCGCCGGATCTCCCGCGTACAGCGTCACAATTCCTGCCCTTCGTCATAGATCAGTGAGCCCGAGCGGCAGCCATACGGCGAACAGCCGTCCGGATCGCCGTTCTCGGCTTCGATGTCCTTGATCAGCTCGAGCGCGTCGAGCTGACGGCCCGCCATCTCGCCGCGCGTCACCCGGTCGATCGGTGCGATCGACAGCGGCAGCCGGGAGCTGTGCAGGAACGCTTCGCCGTCGAGCGGAATGCCGCGCTTCGATCCCTTCCGGATCGCTTCGTCGAACTCGACAGCATCAGCCCACTCCGTCGGCCGTTCATCGCGCAGATGTCTCCACTGCGCGTTGCCGTGATACGGGCAGCCGATGCACGCTGACTTCTCAGTCGACCAGTTCCGCAGCCGTAGGAACCGCTCGCAATCCGAGCGACTCCATCCCAGCTCGAGCAGCGGATACCGCTTCTGCACGTAGGACAGCGGATGCTTGTCCGACACGCGACCGATCTCGTCGGTACTGAAGCCGATCCACTGCTCGACGCGCTGACCCTTCGGCACGCGCCGGAAGTCCGGAGCCTTCGCGCCGAGCAGCTCGCGAACCTTCCGATTGATCGGTGCGAGCTTGTATTCCGATGTGCACTGCCGCCTGCCCATACCTGCAGAGCCGTCAGCGTTTCGCGTGAAGTACGGAATCGCTGCATAGCGTCCCTCCGGCGACAGCATCGCTTCGCGCAGATTGCCCGACGAGACCCGGTGAACCGGGATCCCGGCGACCTTCGCTGCAGCGGCGAGCCGTTCGAACTGGACATACACAGCGGCAGGTTCCCAGCCGGTATCAGCGAAGATCGCGCCGTCGAGCGGCTCGAGCTGACCTTCGATCGCCAGCAGCAGCAGCGTTGTCGACTGCACCCCAGCGCCCAGCGATAGCAGTCTCATCGAATCTTCCCTTCGGTATTCACGCGACCGGCGCCTGCAGGTAAGTGATCATTCGGTGCTTCCCTTCGCGCTAGGCCGGACGTCGAGCCAGTCATGCGCCGGGCAGACATAAACCCAGCCGGCGAGCAGCCGCTTACGGAGCCCACAAGTGCCCAGCACCTGCAGCACACCGAACCGCACGACTTCCCGGGTAGGGACGCTGCACACATCCCGAGATGCTCGAGCTGCAGCATCTGGGAGCAGCGGCCACGGATCGCCCGGCTCGCCGGAATATCCGCGGCCCGGGCCGCGCAGCTGACGCGCCATTACTCCGCCGCCTTCGTTCGGCGAATGATCGACCGACGCAGCGAGCCCGGATCCTTCAGTTTGTCTTCTGCCGACGCTGCGCGGCGCGCAGCCGGCGATACGGATCCGCGCGACGAATGCTGCTCCCACGGCATCGGCTCGTCGGTGACCTCGAGCATCGTCGACACCGACTTCTCGGCGACGAACGGCACCGGAGTCAGCGGCCACGGCGAGCCATCGGCGAGCAGCGCAGCAGCCCGGCGCACACCGGCCGCAGCCATATGTGACACGGGACCGTCGATCTCGACGGCGAGCTGATCCAGCGCGCCCAGCACCAGACCCAGCGCGCGAGCCATCAGATCCGCCACGCTGACGGATTCGACCTCGAGATCGAGCAGCCCATCGAGCCGAACCTTCAGCTGCGCCGGCAGCGCCACCATATGCGCGCTACTCACTTCGCGAGCCGAGATTCGTTGCACTGCTGAAGATGCTCGTAATACATCTCCGGATCTCGGTATGCGCGTAGAAGGCTGACCGGGCAGTCTTGATAATCCATATAGCTCCGATGCTCGCCCGGCTCCGGCGGATTCGCCGGATCCGCGCGCTCGCCTGCGATGTCGGCGAGCAGCGCCTGCAGCAGATCGTGAGCTTCGCCGACTGTCAGATGCTCGACAGTGTTGTGCACGTAGCAGTAAATGTTCACCAGCCGCTCATCTCGTCGCCGTCCCACGAATCGTGTTCGCACGGATCCGTGCCGATCATCCGGCCGGTATCGGTGACGCTGCCGTCATTCCCGAGCAGCAGCCAGCCGAGCCGAGTCGACACCGGAACGAGTTCCGGGAGCGCGCCGCGATGCACGCGCAGACCGACTTCGAACGCCCAGCTCGGATGATCTTCAGCGTGCCGGTGACAGATGCCGCACAGCAGCACCAGACGCGACAGCGCGTGCACATCCGGATTGCTGCTCGAGCCGCCCATACCCCGCGGGATCCGGTGATGCACTTCGGATCCCGGCAGACCGCACTGCAGGCACCGGCCGTGATCGCGTGCGATGACGAGCTGATGCTGCACGAACAGAGCACGGTTCGAACCGGCCAGCCGGCGACGTTGCTTCGACGTCACGCGCGCCTTCACTTCGCGCGCCCATGATGCAGACCGATACGCGACAGAGCCGTCACGATCCGGCTCGAGTGAGCGAGCCCAGCCTGCACCAAATGATCCTTCACCGGAGCGCACCGACACCCGGCCGTCGCATGACACGTCCGGCACGGCACCTGCAGATACGCGTTCAACTGCAGATCCCGGCGAACCTTGATCTGCGTAGCCGACTCGAAATCCTTCACGCTGCACACCTATCCGCTGCGATATACCGCTCGACCGAACGCTTCGTCGTGCACATCCGCTCGGCGATCTTCGACGTCGACAGACCCAGCGCGCGCATGATCTGCACCGCTTCCCGACGCTCGGCGATCGTCGACACGACCGAGATGCCGTGCATCAGCCGGTCGACGACGATCTCGTCGACATCGCATGCCCGGGCAGCCTTCGCGCAGCCGCCACACCGCCCGAGCCTCGAGCACGGCGACGCGCAGTCACACAGCCCTGCCCACAGCTGCAGCTGACGCTCGCGACGCGACGAACTGCGATCCGCTGGGACACGCACCGGTGCCGCGGCGAGCTGCCGCGCAGCCCGAGAGACCCTGCCGACCGGAAGCTGCATCTGCAGCGCGCGAGTCACCGGGCATCAGCCCATTCGGAGACGTACCGGCACAGCACGATCCCGCCGCGCTGCGCGTGAGCTTCCGCCGCTTCGGCCGGCACGATCTCCGGAGGCAAATCCTCCGACGTCGCGATGCCGAACTGCAGCCGTAGACCGCGCTCCGGATCGATACCGCGCGGAACGAGCCACCGCACCAGCACCGACGGCACCAGCACCGACGGCTTCCGCTTCGGCTTCGGCGACGCCGGGATCGTGACCGTGATGCCGTCGGCCGCACGCTGTCGATCGTCGAATGCGGCAGCCCGAGCAGCAGCACGCTCGGCAGTCTTCGCGCGCTCGGACCGATTCCATTCGTCTTTGCACGCTTGGCACGGCAGACCGCCGGACGCATAGTGCTTCTGATAGCCCTTCCGTGTACCGCAATCCGGCCCCGGCACAGTCGTGCCCAGATACGGCGACGAAGCGACAGTCGGGACAGAAGCGACAGTCGGGACAGCAGCGACCGGCGCGACCGGCTGCAGCAGATCGACCGGCTGCGCATCGATCAGCTTCGGCGTTGCCGGAGCTTCGTCGACGAGCCCAGACATCCGATCGAGAATCGACTCGACCCGCTGCAGCGGAATCTTCAGCTCGCATGCGATGTCCTCCGGCGACTTCCCGACGCGCGTCAGATCCCACACAGCGAAACGCGTTCGTTCAGCGAGCGTCGGCATTGCGAGCCTCCCGAACAGTGCCACGGCGAACTTCCCGCTGCTGCGCCTTGATCAGACCCGAGACGACAGCCGACAGATGCGCCGCATATTCGACGTGAGACTCGCCGGGCAGCCGCGTCCGGAGCTGCCGAGCCTTGCGCCGAGCCGCGCGCTCGAGCAGCTGCGCATTCCGCAGACGCGCATCCACAAGCTGAGCCCGGAACTCATCAGCAGCCGCGATCGCCGCCTCACGCGACTCAACCAGCTCGGCGATCAGCTCGCCCGTCTCCCGCGGATCATGCTGCAGCCGTTCCGGATTCGCCTGCAGCGCCTGCATCGCGATCTGCCGCGCAGCGATGTACTTCGGACCGTATTCGTCGGAGAGCCGCAGCGTATGCGCTCGGGCAGCATCAATCTCTGCGTGAGCAGTCTTCCGCGAACAGATCAGCGATTCGACGAGCGCTTCGACGTCGAACGGCTGCGCCGGATCGAGCCCGACAGATTCAGCCAGCGCGAAGCCGATCCGGTTCAGGATGATCGAATGCTGCCGCAGCCGGCCGGATTCCTGCCGCTCAGCCTCGAGCGCGGAACCTTCCGCGCGCGCACCTTCTGCCAGATCGGCCAGTTCGGCGCGAACCGCTGCGAGCGAGCGCTGCGCCGACGTCGCAGCGTCGCGCTGATTGTTTTCCGCGTCGCCTGACAGTCGCAGCTCGGCGCGGAGCCCGTTGATCGTGTCGTTCTGCTCGCCTGAGTGAGCTTCGATCCGGCCCAGAGCGGCGCGGATCTCCTGCGCAGCGACTCGCGCCGGGTCGGTCGTCACTTCGCCCGCCTCGATGAATGATGAATGCTTCATGCCGTAATTCCCTTCGGAGAGTGCCTGACGGATAACGGATCTCAGAGCGCGCAGAGCGCAGCCATACCCACGATGACGACCAGACCGCAGACACCGACAAACATCACGGCGAGCATCCCGGCCACTCCCGGCCGCTCGGCGTTCGCCGCGGCGATGCAGTACCGGACGAAGCTGACCGTGTGGCGCATCATTCGGCGATCCCATCGGCGACGAACTGCCGGACAGCCGTCACGACCCGGTCGAGCGCTTCTGTCGGCATCGGCTCGCCGGTGAACTGCAGGTGCGTCTGCGCTGCGTGCTCGACGATGTGATGCACCGTCAGCGCTTCGCCGATCTCCGGCGACGTCGGCACCGTCTCCGGCGTGAACGTGCCGACGACCGCCCGGATCGCTTCCGAGAACTGCAGATCAGCGAGCCGGTCGAGCAGCAGATTCGCGAACGTCTCGACCTGCTCGATCGTGTCGAAGGTCAGCCGAGCCGGACCACACCACACATATGCACGGTGATCGTCGACATCCGCATCGACCGGCCGCTCGACCCGCACACCGGTCTGCAGCACCGGGCCGACAGCGGCGACCGTATGCAGCTGCTCCGCTGCGTCATGCCGGATCACAGCGCACCGCCGGAGCGGAGCGCCACGAAGAACCGGAGCAGCTTGATCCCGGCGAAAACGATGACAGCGATCGCAGCCCAGAACAGCACCACGACGAGCACCACTTCGACCCAGAGCAGCGAGATCCACCCGCCGCGACGGACCGTCGAGCCCGTCATGCTTCGTCACCGAACAGCGGAGCAGCGACCAGCACCACGCGCTGCGCATTCCCGACCGGCGCCGGGCCGACGATCCCTTCAGCCTCGAGCTGCACGATCAGATCCCGCGCCTGCGCCTGCGTCACGCCCAGATTGCGCACCAGGTGAGCCCGGCCGCAGACCTGCGTCGCGATGACGAGCTGCCGGGCATCCTCGAGTCGCGTCGGCCCGAGATCCGGATCCGGCACGACGAAGTCGCCGTCGAGAGCGTCGCCGTCCGGCTCGGCGAGATCGACCGTCTCCGACGCCGGACCGGCGAGCATGAACTCGAGACTGCTCACGTCGCCGGTGCTCGGCGCCTTCACCGTGACCTTCACCGGCGGCAGCGGATGCGACAGCGTCACATCCCGCGTGATCGCCGACCATTCTTCGAACCGGTCGCGCCGGTCGGCTTCGTCTTCACTCCCGGCCGGAGATGTGACCAGCAGACCCAGGAACGACTTACCCGCGGACACGACGAGCGACCGGCCGGTGCCCGTCGGCTCGATCACCAGCGTCCCGTATGCCAGACCCGCCGGGATGAACAGCTTGATCCGCGACGGAGACACCAGCAGCAGCGGCGATGACGGCCGGAACATCTCGAGCCCGGACAGTTGCCGAGCGAAGGTGATGACCTTCGCGACGTTCGGGAACTCCGGATCGGTCGCGCAAGCGTTCAGCCGCAGCGATTCACCGGGGAACAGACCACCGACGTCGGTGATTTCGAGATGCTTCGCCGAAGCGTGAATCCGGAGTGTCGTCGCCGACTCTTTGCCGCCCTTGAATATGGCGAGCAGCTTCCGCGCGTCCGACGGCCGGATGTCGATGCACCCGAGCTCCGGAGTCAGATGATCAGTGATCTCGACCAGCGCCAGCGCCGCAGTCTGACCGTTCGTCGCCGCGACCGTCGCCGTCTTCGGCCCGAAATAGATCCGGATCCGGTTCAGCCGCACATCCTCCGGCGACTCCGACGCGTGAGCGCCGACCGAAACCAGCGCCGCCCGGAACGATGCCGCCTGCACATTGACGTCGAACTCTGACGCGCTCACCGGCCGACCCGACCACCGCGGCCGACAAGCGACCTCCGACTGACTGTAGGCATGACGAATCTCCTTGCACTGCAGGTGATGTGATGCTGCGCGCCGGTCGACGCGGAGCCGACTTCAGGAAGCGCGAGCGCGGCGACGTGCTGACCGCGGAGTGACACCGATGACGGTGAGATCGGACTGCTCTGCCGTAGTTGCCTTGACCTCGAGCGCGGCCCGGATCTGCGCGACATGCACGGCGAAGAACCGCCGCGACCGCTTCCGGCCGAGCGTGTAGCCGACCAGCCCGTCACGAATCAACGCATTCACAGCGTCACGGGTAATCCCGAACGCTTCACAGACTTCGTCGAGCGACGACGACTGCTCGAGCACGACGCCGATCACTTCTGCACCGCGCGTGCAGCCAATTCCGCCGGGCTGATCCCGAGGAACATGCCGATCTGCTCGAGCCGGCCAAGATCCAACGAATCCGGATCGTTGATCACGCGAGACAGAGATGCAGCGTTCCAATCCATGAACGCGGCGAGCGAGACGAACTTCAGCTTCTGCCGCGCCATCTCGGCGCGGATCTCAGCAGCGATCGCTTCAGCGAACGATTGCGGTCGAGGTGCTTGTTCCATAGAGAGATGTCTAGTCCCATATGGAACTCAAGTCAACGACCTTCGCAACGAATGTTTCAAGCGAAACCCGGACGGGCAGCCCTGCCCGTTCGACTGAAGATCAACACCGGCGACAAGTTGCGCGCTATGGTGACCGACATGCCATCAGGTAAGCAGGCCGCGCCGACAGCGCTCACGCGCGCAGTCGCCGCCGAGATCCGCGCGGAGATCGCCCGCCGCGGCGAATCATTGAACGTGCTCGACACCGTTCTCAGCTCGCACGGATACGTGAACAGCCGGCTCGGCACGAAGGCAACCCGGCCATTGACGCTGAACGACCTCGAGCTGATCGCGACCTACTTCGGTATGACACCTACCGATCTGATGGACCGTGCCCGCGTCACCGAGCAGCAGGGCCGGCGCATGTCCACCGACGATGCAGCGGAGATCGACCGACTCACCGAGCGCAGAGTCAACCGCGAACGCAACATAGACGGCGATGCTTCCCGCCTCTAACGAGTGACAACCCTCAACCGTCGGTGATGTTTCCGGCATCCTGTGCTGTAATCGCCTAGTAACCCGCAGTGTGGTTGCGCTGCCGCAGGGGTGAGGCAGTCGTTCTTCCGTTCTCACGTGACAAGGTCGACACGCCAGCATGAATCAAAACCGCGACGCAATTCATTCCGAGATCGAATGCGCCTACTGGCTCGGATTCAACGCAGGGCAGGCAGCGCTACGCGCCCGGCAAGTGCCGCGCCGATCGCTTCGGCAGCTGCTCGCTGCTGCCCGGGCATCGCGTGTCCGTATCGGTCACCGGTCGTCGTAATCGATTCGTGCCCAGCGCGGCGCGACACCGTCAGCAGATCGATCCCGGCAGCCAGCAGCCACGAAATGTGCGTGTGCCGCAGATCGTGAATGCGCGGCACCGACCCCAGAGCATCGGCACCGTGCCTCTCTGACATCGCCGCGGCCACAGCCGGAACCCAGCACCGGTTACGCACATTCGGGTGATGCAGCAGCACGCCCGTCGTGCCGGTGAACACCAGGTCGGCCGGAGCCCGGCCGGTGACGTGCAGCCGAAGCGCATCGGATAGATCCGCTGCGATCGTGATCGTCCGGCGACCCTTCCGCGTCTTCGTCGGACCGATGTAGCTCCGGCTGCTCTCATCGCGCCGCACAGCACGGGAGACGCGCAGCGACGGCTGATCCAGCTCGAGCGCCAGATCACCGACCTGCAGCGCGCAAGCCTCACCCCACCGCATCCCCGTGCCGATCAGTGTCCGGAAGAACAGCTGCAGCCGGCCGGCCAGCTGACGGCCGATCTCGGCGTCGAGCGTGGCCCACTCGACCGGCGTCAGCACGTTCATCTCGACGGAGCTGTGATCGTTGCGCCGGGGGAGTCGGATCCCGCGGCACGGATTGTCCGAACGGTGCCCGGCTTGCATCGCTGTGTTCACCGCGCCGGACAGCAGCCCGTGCAGGTTCGCTATCGTCTTGTCGGCCGCGTCACCCGCCGCCAGCAGCTGCAGCCAACTCTTCACCTTCGCCGGTGTGAGCGCGTCAATCGCCACCGAACCCAGATGCGGCGAAATATGCACCCGCGCATCCCGCCGGTAATCGGCGCGCGTCCGGCCGGTGATCGACGGCAGACCGTCGATGTGCTCGGCGAGAATCACGTCGACCGTCGGAGTCCGGCGAGCGATCGCGACGAGCGACGCTTCAGCCGCGGCCAGGTGATGCCCGTTCGCCTCGAGGAACCGCCGGAAATTCCCGGCCGATTGCGAATCCGTGAACGGCATCGATGTCTGCCGACCGGTGTCGGGATCGCGCCAGAGCACGGCGATCGTGACCGCACCGTTCTTCTGCTGACGTACCCGGATCGAAGCCATAAGCCGGAACGGTACATCTCGCGTCAACAGATTGTGAGTCTGTGTCAACACCGTTCCGGCTTATAGCCTCTGACCTGCTACTACATGGGGTGAGCGACGGGACTCGAACCCGCGACCACCGGCACCACAAGCCAGTGCTCTACCAGCTGAGCTACGCCCACCATGCTGTTGCCGACTACTGCTACCGAGCTCGGGCCAACTACCGCTCCCGAGCCCCTGTCAACTCTTGCTACCAACACCCCGCCGGCTGGCCAACGGGACGCCATAGTCTAACCGATATCAACCAGTGCTCGTTGCCGGTGCCAGCTCCGTTGATCGGGCCTCCACAGGCGCTTTACATGCCTTTGACATGTTGCTGTCAAGCCTTTACGGTCAGCTCATTCAAGTCTGACGACGGGGGCCGATTCGTCGGAACCGCATGCGCTCCGACTTCCGCTGCATTGAATCCGGGAGAGACCGTGAAGCGATTCCTCAGTCTTGTCGCGGTGGCCGCGTTGGCCGCCATACCACTGGTGATGTCGGGTGGCTCGGCCTCGGCGGTGCCGGCTCGAACCTTCACCGTGACGCCGAATCCGGTCGTGGCCGGGAACACGGTCACCTTCAGCGGCACGGGATGTGTGCCCGAGCCGGGTGACCCGGCCGGGTACCCCAGGGTGACTGTGGCCTTCGTCGATACCTCGGGCGATCCGGCGACATCCGCGGCGATGTCTTCCGCGGGCACGTCCGTCGGGCCGGCTCGGACCGGCACGGCCTGGCTGTCGGCGCGGAGTGGGGTCAAGGCTTTCGCCGCCGATGACGGAGGGGACGGAACGACGACTCCGAAGGCTGACGGCACCTGGTCGGAGAGCCTCGACGTCCCTGACTACGTCGTCGGCGACTTCCCGTTCGGTGCCGTCTGCGACCACTACACCGATTCGTTCTCCTACGAGCCGGTCACGCTGACGGTGCAGATCAACCCGAACGATCCTGTGCTGATCGTGCTCCCGGACTTCGCGAACGATGACCCGGCGAGCGTTCCCGAGCTTTCCACCGGTGTCGGTTACGAGGTCGCCGGCATCGGTTTCGCGCCCGGGGAAAACGTACAGCTGGTGCTGCACAGTGCACCGGTGGTCCTCATCACGCTGACCGCAGACGACACCTACGGTGCTGTCGACGGCACCTTCAAACTGCCGGACAACACGGTGGGCGGCGCGCACACCCTGACTGCGGTCGGGCTGACCAGCGGTAAGAGCGGGAGCCTGCCGATCACGGTGCGGGCCGACCCAGTCACCACGGTGACCGCCACGACAATCGCAACGGTCACGGCCTCGGCGCCCGTCACGTCCACCAGTTCCACCACCGCGGCCGCGGCGGTCGCCACTACCACCACCGCCGGTCCGACGCTGGCCGCCACCGGTACCCCCGCCTCGCAGTTGGGCTGGCTGGGGTTGGTGTTGACCCTGCTGGGTGCGACGACGTTGCTGTTCGCTCGTCGCCGTTCGCCGCGCATCCACTGACCGTTCGGCCGCGACACGGTTGGTCTTCGCCCCGATGGCTGGCCATCGGGGCGAAGTCCGTTGCAGCCGCCTTGTCCTTGCTGCTGGTCATGGCGGGCATCGGAGTGATGGCGCTCGACGCGCGGATCGAGCATTTCCCCATCGTTGCACCGGCGGCGACTGCCGGCGAAACCTGGTTGGTCGTCGGGTCCGACTCGCGGGCCGACCTGCCGACGGGGAGCCCGTCGGCGTTCGGGACGACGGCGGACGTCGCCGGTGCGAGAGCGGACATCGTCATCGTGGTGCACCAAGCCGTGGACGGTCGGGTCTCCACCTTCTCGGTGCCCCGCGATATGTTGATGCGCAACAGAACCGGGCAGCTGAACCGGCTCGCGCTGACCTACCTGGTCAGTCCGCAGAACATGGTGGACAGCCTGTGCGCCACCCTGGGCATACCGGTCGACCACATGATCGTGGTGGATTTCAGCGGATTCACCTCGGTGGTCGACGAACTCGGCGGAGTCCGGGTGCAACTACCCCACCCGATACGCGACCAACTCTCCGGTCTGGATCTGCCGACGTCCGGGGCGCTGTTGCTGACGGGCGAGCAGGCGCTTGCGCTGGTGCGGTCCCGCCACCCGGAAGAATTGATCGCCGGACGATGGGTGCCGGTCGCCGATGGTGCCGCTGCGCGGACGACCTGGGGCGGCCGTATCTTCCAGACGATCGAGCAGGCCGCGCGATCAGCCGATCCGCAGACTCTGGCCCGGCTGGCCTGGACCGTCAGCGGCTCCACCCGAACCGATGAGGGCACCACACCCGCCGACCTCGGGGCTCTGACCCAGCGGGCTGGTCCGATCATCGACCTACCGGCGGATCCGGTACCGGGTGGGCTGGTGGTCCGGCCGTCGGAGGCGACCTACGCGGCCCTCTCGGCAGCCGGATTCGACCGCACCTGCGGATGAACGTCGTGGCCCCGACGACAACTCGCTCGGGCGCACGCAGACCTCAGCCTGTGGATCCGTTCAGCAACTCGGCGGCCACTGCCTGCGCCTGTTCGGTGCTGGGACCCGGCTTGGCCACGAAGACCGTCTGCCGGTAGTAGGCCAACTCGCGGACCGACTCGATGATGTCGGCCAACGCCCGGTGCGCCATCCCCTTGGCCGGCTGAGCGTAGTAGACCCGCGGATACCAACGCCGGGAGAGCTCCTTGATGCTCGAGACGTCGATCATCCGGTAGTGCAGGTGACCGTCCAGTTCGGCCATGTCACGGGCGAGGAAGCCACGATCGGTGGCGATGGAGTTACCGGCCAACGGGGCCGTCCGCGGCTCGGGAACGTACTGCTTGATGTAATCGAGCACCATCTGCTGGGCCTGCCCGATCGTCACCGTGGACGCCCTGACCTGGTCCGTCAATCCGGACTTGGCATGCATCTGCTCCACGACCTCCGGCATCGAGGCCAAGGCTTCGTCGGAGGCGTGGATCACCACGTCGATACCGTCGCCCAGGATGTTCAGCTCACCGTCGGTGACCAGCGCGGCTATCTCGATGAGCGCGTCGTGCTGTAGGTCGAGGCCGGTCATTTCGCAGTCAACCCATACAAGTCTGTCGTTCACAGTGGATGACACTAGCCCGCGGCACCGACAGCCGAGAATCTCCGCCGACCGCAGGCCGTCGGTGCCGGATCCTCGCGCCCCGGATACGCTTCGACCTCCTGCAGACGACAGTCGTCCGGCATTCCGATCCACGGGGGGATTCGATGGCGAAGCCCAGCACAGCCACGAGCAGTAGCGATCCCAGGGCGGCGGCGACCATCGCCACTGGGTACGACACCTCGGCGCCCTGCGTCACGCTCGGCTCGATCGTGGTGGACGGGCAGGTCGATCCGGCCGCGTTGGTCCGCGTTCCATTGTCGATGTTCAACCGGCACGGACTGGTGGCGGGCGCCACCGGTACCGGAAAGACGAAGACACTGCAGCTGATCGCCGAGCAACTGTCCGCGGCCGGGGTACCGGTGCTCATGCCGGACATCAAGGGCGACCTGACGGGCCTGGCCACGGCGGGGATCTCCGGCGACAAGATCGCCACCCGGGCCGCCGACACCGGTGACGAATGGTCGCCCCAGGCCTTCCCGGTCGAATATCTCACCTTGGCCGGCCAGGGCGCCGGGGTGCCGATCCGGGCGACCATCGACTCTTTCGGACCGATCCTGCTGTCCAAGGTGTTGGGGCTCAACGACACCCAGGAATCGACCCTTGGACTGATCTTCCATTTCGCCGACCAGAAGAATCTGCCGCTGTTGGACCTCAAAGATCTACGGGCAGTCATCGGCCATCTGACGAGCCCCGAGGGCAAACCTGACCTCAAGGAACTGGGCGGGGTGTCCTCGGCCACGGCCGGCGTGATACTGCGGGCGCTGACGAATCTGGATGCCCAGGGCGGCGACGTCTTCTTCGGCGAGCCGGAATTGCAGGTGAGCGATCTGCTGCGCACCGCGCCCGACGGCCGCGGCATCATCTCCCTGCTCGAGGTGGCCGGCCTGCAGACCCGGCCCGAATTGTTCTCCACCTTCTTGATGTGGCTGCTGGCCGAGCTTTTCGAGGAGCTCCCCGAAGTGGGTGACCTGGACAAGCCCAAGCTCGTCTTCCTGTTCGACGAGTCACATCTGTTGTTCGCGGACGCCTCCAAGGCGTTCAACCAGGCGGTTCAGCAGACGGTCAAACTGATCCGCTCCAAGGGCGTCGGGGTCTTCTTCTGCTCGCAGATGCCGACCGACATCCCGGGGCCGGTGCTGTCCCAACTGGGAGCCCGTGTCCAGCACGCATTGCGGGCGTTCACCCCGGACGACCAGAAGGCGTTGTCGGCCACGGTGCGGACCTATCCGACCAGCCAGGTCTACGACCTGGCGACGGCGCTGACCTCGCTGGCCACCGGCGAGGCGATCGTCACGGTGTTGAGCGAATCCGGCGCGCCGACCCCGGTCGCCTGGACCAGGGTGCGGCCGCCGCGGTCGCTGATGGGGCCGGCAGATCCGGCGGCGGTGGCTACCGCAGTGGCCGCATCTCCGTTGCAGAGCAAGTACGGGCAGCCGATCGACCGGGAGTCGGCGTACGAGTTGCTGACCGGCCGACTGGCGGAATCGGAGGCGGGGTTGCCGGAGAGTCCCGTACCGACGGACGCTGCGCTGCCCCCGGTGAGCGCGGATCCGCCTCCGATCCCGGTGCCGTACAACCCCTATGACGACCTTCCGTCCGCCTCGGCCCCCGCCGGCCAACCGGTCCCGGCCGGCCCGGCCGGTGGATTCCTGGGCGACATGATGAGCAGCCCGGTGGTGACCTCGTTCATGCGGTCCTTGGGTACTTCGCTGGGCGGTGCCTTCGGTCGGTCGATCTCCGGCACCAGGACCCGGAGCCGCAAGCGACGATAGAACAGCGAGCCGGATGGCCGGGTCTAGATCTCCTGGTTGACCGGCAGGATCACCAGGTCCCTGATACCGACATGCCTGGGCCGCGTCAGCACGAAGATGATGGCATCGGCCACATCCTCGGACCGGACCCCTTCTCCGGCCGCAACTCTCGCATCGATCTCGGCCGGGCTGGTGACCTGCCAGAGATCGTTGAGCACCACGCCGGGGGCGACCGCGCCGATCCGGATCCCGGTGCCCACCAGCTGCCGTCGAACGCCGTGCACGAAGGCCTGCACCGCGTGTTTCGACGCCGAGTAGACGGGTTCCCAGTGGATGGCCTGGTGGCCGGATACCGAACTGGTGACGATGATGTCGCCACCGTGGCCGGCGTTGCGCATCGTCACGACGGCGGCCTGGACGGTATTGATGACGCCGGAGACGTTGGTTCTGATCAGGTGGTCGAAGTCCGCGGTGTCACCGTCCCAGAGATCGCCCGGCACGTAGACGCCGGCGTTCGCGACCAGGACATCCAGCGATCCGTACGCGGCGAGCGCGGCCTGGACCAGTTCAAATCCGGCCCCCGGGGCCGAAACATCAAGGGCCAGAACGCCGACCGGCCCGGGGAAGCGGGCGGCCGCCGCGGCCAGCCTGTCCGAACTCCGCCCGGCCAACAGCACCGACGCACCGGCCTCCGACACCGCCAGGGCTGTGGCCAACCCGATCCCGGAACCTCCGCCGGTGACGGCGACGACCTTGCCCGCCAGCGGGTTGTCGGCGGGGGACCGCGGCTCGTCCGTAGCCGTGGTCGCGGCGCCCGCATCAGACAATGGAGTACCCGCCGTCGATGACGATCGACTCGCCGACCACGTACTTGGACACATCCGAGGCCAGGAACGTGACCAGACCGTCGAGATCCGCCGGCTCCCCCATGCGGCCGGCCGGGATGAGGTGGTTCCAGTACTTGCCCAGCTCCTCGTTGGAGTCCAGGAACTTTCTGGTCATGTCCGACAGGAAGTAGCCCGGGGCAACGGCATTGACCCGAATCCCTTTCGAGATCCACTCGACGGCAAGAGATTTGGTCAACTGGTCGACCGCAGCCTTGGAGGCGTTGTAGGACACCTGGTGCTGTGGGATGTTCACCACGAACGCGGACATCGACGAGACGTTGACGATCGCACCGGTGCCGTTCGCGGCGAAGACCGCTCGGGCGAAGGCCTGGCAGCTGAAGAAGGTGCCGTTGAGGTTGACGTCGATGACCTTGCGCCACAGTTCGGGCGTCACGTCGACCGAATCGCCCCACTCGGTGATCCCAGCCGCATTGACCAAGATCGACGGTGTGCCTAAGGAACCCGCCACGGCAGCGACAGCGCCGCCGATCGAGTCGGCGTTGGTGACGTCCGCCGAGATGCCGACCGTGCGGACGGACTTCGTCTGGGCCAGTTGGGCGGCACTGTTCGCCACGTCCGGGAGCAGGTCGATCAGCGCGATCTCGACTCCCTGGGCGGCCAGCGCGGTGGCCATCTGGAAGCCGAGCCCGCGTGCTCCTCCGGTGACAACGGCGATCTTGCCCTTCAGGTCCTCGTACACGTTCTGCTCCTCCATGTGCGCCGATCGGTCCCGGCCACGCCGGCGGTTCCTACTCGCGAGAATAGTGCGGACACGGTCGGGTGAGCCGTCTGGGTTAGGGTCGTGCCGACTGCCCCTGCGTGGTAAGGAGCCGCCTTGACCGACATGCCCGCAGCGCGAATTCCCTGGTACCGGCCGATGTTGCCGAGGAGGAAGGACGAGCCACACCGGGCATCGACACCTCTGGAGTGTCTGTTCGACCTGTGCTTCGTGGTCGCCGTCTCCCGGGCGGGGGTGACGATCGAGGAGTCGATCGGCCACGGCAACGTCGGTCCGGGAATCATCAGCTACTGCACGATCTTCTTCGCCATCTGGTGGGCCTGGATGAACTTCACCTGGTTCGCCTCGGCCTACGACAACGACGATGTGCCGTACCGGATATCGGTGCTGGTGCAGATCGTCGGCAGTCTGATCCTGGCTGCCGGGGTGGCGTCGGCGGCCGACCCAGCGCATCCGGACTTCTCCGTGCTGGTGGTCGGCTACGTGGTCATGCGTTTGGCCACCGTCTCGAACTGGGTCCGAGCCGGCCGGGCCGACCCGGCGCATCGCACGACCGCCTACCGCTATGCGATCGGTATCGTCGTAGTACAGATCGGCTGGATCGCCCGCCTCTGGCTGCCGGAGCACTGGCAACTGGCCAGCTTCATCCTGTTCGCGGTGCTCGAGATGGCGATACCGGCGCTGGCCGAGCGCACCGGTGTGACGCCCTACCACCCGGGGCACATCGCCGAGCGATACGGATTGTTCACCGTGATCGTGCTCGGTGAGTCGGTGACAGCGGTGGTGGTCGCGATCGAGGCGGGGATTCACGACAGCGAGCACAAGTCCGCCTTGTTCGCCGTGGCGGCCGCCGGAATCGTCATTCTGTTCGGGATGTGGTGGGTCTACTTCGACAAGTCGGCCGCGGGCATGCTGAGCACCCTGAACTCGTCATTGATCTGGGGGTACGGGCACTACTTCATCTTCGCCTCGATTGCCGCCGTCGGTGCCGGCCTCAACGTGGCAGTCGAGTACGACCTGCGGGAAATTCACGTGTCGGATGCCCTGGCCGGGTTCGCGCTGACCGTGCCGGTGGCCCTGTTCCTGATCGTGGTGTGGGTCTGGCACCTCCGGCACCGACATACTCCCTTTGCCTCGGCGTCCTTCCCAGTCGTGGCCGTCCTGGTGCTGGCGTCGACGTTCACCGGTAACCCGCCGGTCGTGAGCGCCGTGCTGATGATTCTGCTGGTCGCCATCACGGTGGTCACCTCCCGAGGGTCGGTCGTCCCCAAGGGCCCGAAGGTCTCGCTGTCCATCAGATAGTCGCGCGCCATCGGGCAGTGCGGCGGAGCAGGTCCGCCAGGGTCACTACGATGCCGGTGTGGATGCCTGGGTCTGGACCATCGTGGTGATCGTCGTGATCGTGCTGCTGTTTCTGATCTTCGCCCGGCGCGTGGTCGGCGGGGTGGATCCAACGCAGTTGCTCCTGGACCCGGATCTGGTCGCTCGGGTGCGGACGTTGGCCGCGGCGGACCAGAAGATCGCAGCCATCAAACTGCTGCGCGAGGGAACGCCGGGGCTGGGACTGGCCGCCGCGAAGCAGATGATCGACAGGATGGCCGCGTCGCCGAGCACCGCGGCGCCCGGTATCGATCTGGCCAAACCCGGGCCGGGTGTTGCGTTCGACGATGCGCCGAGCGCTTCCAGCATTTCGCTGGAGATCGAGCTGCAGGCTCGATCACTCAAGTCCGACGGTCAGGCCATCCAAGCGATCAAGCTCGTTCGCCAACAGACGTCGTGGGATCTGCGAACCGCCAAGGAGTACGTCGACGGGCTCTGAGCCTGGCACGGATCCGCCGATCAGAGTTCGAACGGCTCGCCGTCGGCCGGCGTGAGCCAGGTCGAGCCCGCCGGCCCGAGCCGGCTCAGCAGCCCCTGGAACAGGCCGATACCTGGCGCGGCGAGGATCTTCTCGTGGATCGGGAAGGCTGTCTTCGGGTTGACCGCGCGGTAGAACTCGATCGCCTCCTTGGCCGCCATCCATGGCGCGGCCGCGGGCACCGCGAGAATGTCGACCGGGTTCTCGGGCACATCGAGGGAGTCGCCGGGGTGCAGCAACCGGCCGCCGATCAGGTAGCACGCATTCGGCACGGTGGGGATGTCGGGGTGGATCACCGCATGGGTCTTGCCGAGTACCTCGACCGAGGTCCCGACGTCGAACCGCTCGCCGGGCTGCACCTGCCTTGCGTCGATCCCGGCATCGGCCAGTGTCTCCACCGACCCGGGGTCGCAGTAGACGGTTGCCTGCGGATTGGCCGCCACTACTCCGGGCAGCCGGGCCGGGTCCAGGTGATCGGCGTGCTGGTGGGTGATCAGGACGGCGGTCAGGCCGGTGAGGGACTCGAAGCCGGCCGAGAACGTGCCCGGGTCGATCAGGATCCTGGCGTCGCCATCGGTGACGAACAATGCGGAGTGGCCGAGTTTGGTGATCTGCATGATTGCCACCCTACGACCGGTGGTGCCCGGGTGGTTTCGGCGCTGGTGCCGGGCACCGGACGGGGAGACATCCTCGTCGCCCGGTGCCCGGCCGGTCCGTCAGCTCACGGGTAGCTGGTGATGTACGTCGGTCCCGGATCGGTGGTGCTCACTGCCGCCCCGGTCCCGTTCACGACGAAATCGATGCCGCCCGACCCATTGAGGAACCGCGTCAGCAGGCTCTCCAGTTGGACGCCCGCGGCCTGCGGTACCACGAACGCAGTGGTCGCATGGATGTCGACCCCCTGGTTGAAAAAGCTGTAGCTGCCCATGCCGTAGCCCTGGAAGGTCTTCACCTTCGGTGCGACGGCGAACGCCGGATAGCCCTTGAAGTTCGAGCTCAAACTCCAGGCGGCCTGGCTGGGCGGGTCGTAGGGCATCTCGTTCTGGAAGAAGATGACGCGACCGCCCTGGCCGTTCCAGCTGACCTCGGTCTTCTGGTAGTGCTCGACGAAAAGACCGTAGGCCGTGACGTTGTCGCCATTGACGACGAGTCCGGTGTCGGCCGTATTGGTGGTCCACCCGACGCCGGTGCCGTGATCGGCCCGCCAGGCCCAGATGTCGTCGAGGATGACATTGGAGCTGTTGACCACCAGGCTGGTGGTCGCCTTCCCGGCTCCGGCGCCACCGATCCGGAAGAACACGTCCTGGATCTGGGTCGGGTTCGACTCCTTCCCGCCGCAGCCGAAACGGGACCGGCTGGCACTGCCGACCTCCAGCAGGACGGGGGAGTTGACCGGTCCTGCGTCGAAGATGACGCCGGACAACTTGGTGCCCGGTACGTCACCGATCCGCATGGCCACATTTCCGCGCTGCGGGCTCAGGGTGGCGAGTCCGAGGCCCAGGATGACGGTGTCCGGACGGGATACCACGATGCTCTGCTCGAGGCGGTACACCCCGGGTGTCAGGATCAGGTTCTGGCCGTGCGCCAGCGCGCTGTTGATGGCTGTGGTCGAGGTGTTCGGCCTGGCGATGAAGAAGTCCTTGATCGGCAGGGACCTTCCTGCCGTGCCGTCGGTCCAGGAGGGTCCGACCGAGTCGTGCAGCACCTTCGGCACCATCACCCGGTAGTTGCCCTTGGCATCGGTATAGAGGTACGGCGCGTCCGCCGTGACGGGGCTCTTGGTGACGTTGGTGTACGAATTGCCGCTGGCGGTGCCGAAGTCGGTGGCCGGGGCGCCGATGGTGCCGGAGAACACCTGATTCCAGACGCTGTTGGTCCAGACGTCCAGATCGCTGTTGCGCACCAGGAACTGCTGCTGCGAACCGTTGACCACGGTCCCACCGGTGAATTTGGAGTCGGCGATGAAGCCGCCGCTGGCGTACTGCGGGCCCGCGGTGCAGTAATCCATCAACGAAACGCCGCCGTTGACGTTGACCCGACGCATCGGCGCGGCCTGGGAGACCGCCCAGAATTCGGTGTTCGTCTGACATCCGGCGCCGCCGGCCACATTGATGGTCAGGTTCGACATCGAGCGCCAGAAATTGTCCAGGGCAATGCAGTTGGGCGAGCCGTCATCATTGGTGAAGCACTGGTTGTGCACGTCGACGGATCCGTTGATGACGACACCGCCGGGCTCGAGGCCCAGACCGGCTACCTGGGTGTAGTAGCCCACGTCGAATTTGAGCGGATCGGTGGCGGTGCCGTAGGTGCCCGGCTTGAAGAACAGGCTGTACCGCTCGGTGCCGAACTGGTTCGAGATCTGCTGCGCGGCAATCGCATCGACAGTCGACTGGATCGATGCCTGCGGCATGCTCGGGTCGAAGATGATCACGTTGGCGCCGAGATCGGGCTGACCCGAGGAGTGGGGATGCTGGGGAGCAGGGGACGCGGTGGCTGTGCCGGCGGGGATCATCAAACCGGCGACCAGGACCAGCGCGGCGGCGATGACCGAACCTCGTCGGACGGATCGCCGCCTGTGGTGCGCAGTTTCCCTCGGGAGTACGGGTGTGGTGCGCGGTATGCGCATGGACAATCCTTCCTGCCCGGCGATCGTCGGGCTGTCAGCGACAGGGGAGTTTGCCGCAGTACCTCCACGGCAGCGGATATCGGCCACAGCGGGCGCTCGGCGCCCGAAGTAGCCGAGCAGCGGCTGTGCGACAGGTCACAGCAGCAGAACACGGTTCATCATCGACGGCAAGTACCTGGCGTTCCGGAACCGGCCAATTCTCAGGGACCGAAGATGGACGGCGCGGCAAGCCGCAACGGCGACCGCTACCCGGCAGCGAACTGGAGCCGGATGGCGGGGCCGCTGGACAGCATGAGGGCGCGCCCGGAGCCGGGGCTCCACTGCGTCGAGACGAAGAACATCCGATCGGCGGCCTGCGCGAGCAGTCGGAGCCCCCGGTAGCGGAAGTGGAACTGTTGATCGGCCGAGACGGTCGGCAGCGCAGACTCGGTGACGCCGGGAAGCTGGAGGAACAATTCCTCGGTCGTGTCCAGGATGACGGCCGGCCGCAGCCGTATCTCCTGGCTGAGGGTGACGGCCATGCCACGCCCGTACTGCTGCGCGAAACTGTTCGCCGACCAGAACAGACACAACGTGACTAGACCCAACACCAGGGTGGTGGGGATTCGTTCGCGAGATCCGGCGCGCCGTAGTCGGCCCCTCGCCCGGACGGTGCCCAGCGATCTGGAGCAGGTCAGCACCAGGACGCCGCCGGCCAAGGACAGCGGGGCGAGCATGGAATCCTGGGCCGTCGTGCCCGGGACCAGGACGAAGACCACGCCGGCCAGCACCAGCAGCGTGCCGAGTGCCACGAGCCCCTGCCAGGCCGGCTGCCACCAGCGAGCGTGCCGATTGCGCAGCACCAAGGCGATCACCGATGGCTGGATCCAGACGAAGATCAGACCGAACAGGAGGATTGCACCCACCGGCACATACAGTGCCGCGACTGACCGGAGCATGTAGTCCTGGGGAGAGAACTGCAGGGTCGCAGCGTCGACTCCGAAGTACTCGTAGAACGAATCAGTCCAGACATAGCCGAAATAGAGGAAGAGTGCCGTCAGGATGGTCACCGGCGCGATGAAACCGGCCAACGCCCGAAAACTGCGGGTGATGGTGTTGGCGTCGTCGTGAGAGGACGAGGGCGTGGTCACGGAACCCTCTCAGCCAGTAGGTGGCGGACCCGGTGACGGTTCCGACGACCCGCCGGATCTCGAAGGCGGCCGGAACTCCACACTTGATGCGGTGGAGACCGCAGACAGGACAGGTGAACTGTCGGCGCACGGTGGTTCGACATCCGATGCCGGGTCACAACCGATCGACCCCCGGAGAGCAACTGACTGCGTGAAGGTCAGCACCACGGGTGAATCGGGACCAGCCGAATGTGCCTGCGGCGAGTGCTGACACGTGGGATCGCTCTGACCCCGGCAGGTGAGTTGAAGGTGAAATTCAAGAGCGGCGGAGAATGGGTCTGCAGCCCCGGCCGTGATGGTCGGGTCGAATACCAGGTCTGCGCAGGTACCCTCGACCGTGCTGCTTGACCGTGGGAGGCTCCCGGCACACTCGTCCGATCGAAGTTGGAAGTATGTACCCGAAGGCCTGATCTGGCCGCCTTCGTACGTCACTTCTTCGACACCATCTGCGGCGTAGAGGCCCAAACTGATATCCGCCTGTTCCGCAATTCCCTGGGTGAATACGGTGATTTTCGCCAGTGGCGCGCCGCGATTCATGTGCCAATCTCCGGTACCGGAGAAATTGGCGCCCAATGTCGGACCTCTGACCGTGATCGTCGGTGGGGGCTGCGCTGTGGCGGAGCCGACCTGCTGTGTCGTCTCCAGGTCTGGAGAGGGGGCTGTCTCGGTTGCGGGGCCCGTGGGTGTCGGCTCGACACTCCTCGGCGAACCTGCGGTCGACCCCGAACCTGCGGCAGGGGAGGAGCACGAGGCGACGAGGGTGACGGCGGCCAACATCGCGAGTGCCGAACCGACGTGCCTTCGCAATGATCCGCGTGTGGTCCCGCGGCGGTAGTCGTCGGACAATGTTCTCACCCTCCTGGTGAACCACCTGGACACCGCCCGGGACGGCATACCTGGACAGGAGTCGGCAAACCCGGCCGTTGATACGTATTGCCGTCGACTTGCATGTTGGGCATCGGTGAACCGCTTCACCGCCAAAATCCTTCGTGCCAGCCGATTCCCAGGTTGACCGTCGCCGGTAGCACTGTTACTTTCCTCCCGTAGGTCATGAGTTCCAACGACAAGCTCCGGCTCGTTGGACAGCAACCCTCCGCTCGTGGCGGGGTGCTCCGGATGACGACCTGGCGGTGTTCAGTTCGAACAGCGCAAGCGCGTGGCTGCCCGGCAGCCTTCACGAATGGATACAGACAGCGTGAGAGGCATCGAATCCCCGTCGATCGCATTGCGATCCCTGCTGGGTGTCTGCCGTCGTCACGTCGATCTGCAGAGGGTATCCAGCGCACTCTGTTGTTGACCGAATCTGCAGGCCGATAACAGAAGTGGTCCGGCCGCCGGCTGGCAGCAATCGTACGGTTCTACCTTTATCCCGGCGCCTTTCCGGGCTCGTTCGCGCCCTTTACCCTCCGACTGTCACGCCTCGAGGCGACGTCGCTCCTGCATTCCTCCCATTTTGGAGATCCATTGTGCCCGCAGCCTCGCTGACCCTTCCGACCCGAATTGTTCCCGAGGTGGCGCAGCGGGTGGCTGCGTTGTCCACGGCGGCACCATATGCGGTCACCGCGAAAAGTGGGTCGTCCGGCGCGATCCGATTGGTGTCCGGTGCACCTGCGCCGGAGGCCCTGCCGCTCGACGACTTCGGCCAGAGCGCGCACGCGATCTTCAGCAACCCGGCGGCGGGTGCGGCAGCTCTGGCCTATGGTCCGCATGCGGGCCTACCCGGTCTACGGGCCTGGATCGGTGAACGAGAAGGTGCCGATCCGGCCCTCGTCCTGGTGACCAACGGTGCGCTGCACGGCGTCGCTCTTGCCTTCGGTGCGCTGCTCGAGCAAGGCGATGTGGTGGTGCTCGACGACCCGGTCTTTCCGGACACCGTGCGCATCGCGGAGCAGTACGGAGCTCAGGTCCTTCCGGTGTGGGTCGGTCCACAGGGCATCGACGTCCAGCAGATCGCCGATCACCTGGCGGCCGGCGTCCGGATCAAGGTCGTCTACGCCGTCGCGGACTTCCACAACCCGTCCGGGGCAGTCCTGCCGGCCGCGGACAGGGCACAGCTGGTCGACCTCGCGCAGCGCCACGGCTTCGTGATCGTGTCGGACAATCCCTACCGCGACACCACCTTCGACGGAAGTTACGTCGAGGACTTCGACCTGGAGTCCGGCGTGGTGGTGAAGGTGGGAACCTTCACCAAGACTCTGGGCGCGGGCCTGCGGTTGGGTTGGGTGGCGGGCCCGTCCTGGCTGGTCCCGCATCTGGAGAATCTGCGTCGCCGCACTGACTTCCATTCCAGCACCCTCGGACAGGAGCTCATCCTGCCGTTGTTGCAAAACCCCGGCTGGTTCGACCAGCTGCTGGTGAACAACCGCACCGTGCACGGCACCAAGGCTGCGGTGTTCACGGATGCCCTTCGTGAACGGGCCTCGGACCGTCTTCGCTTCACCGCGCCGCGGGGTGGCTTCTTCGTCTGGGCGCAGCTGACAGATCCGTCCGTGCGACCCGATCGGTTGATCGCGGCAGCGGCCGAGCAACAGCTGCTGCTGACCGCCGGCCGCCACTTTGCGGCCGACGGCGGCCCACAGTGGGACCGTCATCTTCGTTTCGCCTTCTCTGCACCGACTCTCGACGAGTTGCCGATAGCGGTCGACCGTCTCGTTGTCGCATTCGACTCAGCAAACTGAGCCGAGCGATTCGTCGCAAACCAACCCAGTTATTCATCGAAAGGCCTCGACCGTGAACGTGTTGCGCCCCTCCTCCAGCTCCGCACTGGTCCGCCGAAAGCGGACCGCCGGCGCCGTGGTCGCCGGCCTGGCCCTTGCCCTGGTGCTCAGCGCCTGCGGTTCCTCGTCGTCGGCCGGGACTTCCTCGTCCGGCGCCGTGTCCGCGGCGGCCGCCCCGGCCGCCGGTTCGGTCGCCCCGGCCAGCGGTCCCACAGCCGCACTGGACCTCTCCGGAGTCACGCTCCGCATCGGTGACACCGGCTACGCCACCCAACAGTTGCTGCTCCAAAAGGCCGGCCTGGACGACACTCCGTACAAGATCACGGACAGCGTCTTCCAGGGTGGCAATCTGCAGCTAGAGGCATTGGGTGCCGGGGCCATCGACCTGGCCAGCGCCAGCGAGATCCCGCCGATCTTCGCCGCGCAGAGCGGTGGCGCGGGGACGCTGGCGACCATCGCCGTCCGGCAGGGCACCACGCTCCTGCAGGAAGTGGTGGTCCCGGCCGGAAGTGCCATCAAGACCGTGGCGGACCTCAAGGGCAAGAGGGTCGCCTACGTACAGAACACGACGGCGCACCTGTTCCTGTTCGAGTCACTGCAGAAGGCCGGCCTGAATTGGTCGGACATCACGCCCGTCGCGCTGACGACGAGCGACGGCCTGGCGGCCCTGCTGGCCGGTCAGGTCGACGCCCTGGCCTCCTACGGCAACGCGATCATCACCGCCCACGCCAAGGGCGCAACGACCCTGGTGGACGCGCAAAACCTGCTGTCGGGCAACTACCCGTTCCTGGTGCTTCCGAAGACCCTGGCGGATCCGAAACTGACGGCGGCGATCGTCGACTTCTTCTCCCGGGAGCAGCGCGCCTACAACTGGGCCCGGGCGAATCCGGATGAGTGGGCCGCCGTGGTCGCCGAGCAGACCAAGCAGCCCGTCGCCCAGGCCAAGAAGACCTTCATCGATGGCGAGAAGCAGCGGCCGAGCAAGTTCGTTACCGTCACCGATGCCGAGATCGGCTCGCAGCAAGATGTTCTCGACACCTTCGTGAGGGCCGGCATCATCAAGAAGAGTTTCGACATCGCGCCGTTCTGGACCAAGCAATTGAATCCGGAGCTCACGAAGATCGAGGCCGAGTACGTTGCCGGCTGATCAGCAGCAGCTGTACGGTTCGCTGCTGCAGGGGGCCGGCCTGCTCGACGAATCTGGCCAGCGACTGGAGCAGGGCGCCCAGCCCATTCCGGAACAACCCAGCCCGGTGCGCCGGGCGGCGTCCACCTCTCACCTGGTCTCGACGACCGTCGTGAAGGCCAAGGGCACCAACGTGAAGTCACGCAGGCGCGTGCCGCGTTGGGTGCTCAAAATGATCAGTCCGGTTGCCTTGCTGGTCCTCTGGCAGGTGGCCAGTTCCGAGGGTTGGTTGTCCGACAACACCCTGGCCTCGCCGGCGCGGGTGCTGGCCAAGGCCAGGGAGCTGATCGGCACCGGTGAACTCGGTTCGGCCATCGTCGCCTCAGCCGGGCGGGTGGGCCTCGGCCTGCTCATCGGTCTGTCGGCGGCTGTGGTGTTCGCCGTCGTCTCCGGTCTTTTCCGATGGGGCGAGGACATCGTCGATGCTCCCATCCAGATGTTGCGCACCATTCCGGTGGTCGGACTCATTCCGCTGCTGATCATCTGGTTCGGCATCGGTGAGGAGCCAAAGGTCCTGCTCATTGCTCTCGGGGTCTTCTTTCCGCTCTACCTGAATCTTTTCGCCGGTATCCGCGGTACCGATCCGACACTGGTGGAGGCGGGGCGAACGGTCGGGCTGAACCGGTGGGGGCTGATCTCCAACGTCATCCTGCCGTCGGCTCTGCCCAGTGCGTTGGTCGGACTGCGCTATTCGATCGGGGTGTCGTGGTTGATCCTGGTGTTCGCCGAAACCATCAATGCCACCTCCGGTATCGGCTTCCTGATCAACCAGGCGCGTGATTTCTACGAGACCGACACCATCGTGCTGTGTCTCGTGCTGTACGCCCTGCTCGGCCTGATCGCCGATCTGCTGGTCCGAGGTCTCGAGAGGGTGTTGTTGTCATGGCGACCGACGTTCGCAGCAAGCTGACCCCGGCTCACGCGGTCGACGCGCCCGCGGTCCAGGAGCCATTCGCAGTGCGCGTCCGCAGCCTGTCGAAATCGTTTGGCGACCGCAAGATTCTGACCGACCTCGATCTGGACATCGCACCCGGTGAATTCGTGGTGCTGCTGGGCGCCAGTGGGTGCGGCAAGAGCACCCTGCTGCGGGTTCTGGCTGATCTCGACCACGAGGTCGACGGGGTGGCCGAGGTCGCCACCGCGCGTGCCGTTGCCTTCCAGTCGCCCCGTCTGCTGCCGTGGAAGCGGGTGTGGGGCAACGTGGTTCTCGGACTGCCCGGCCGGCCGGACCGACAGCTGGCCGAGGCGGCACTGGCCGAGGTGGGGATGAGCCACCGGACGGATGTCTGGCCGAAAGTCCTTTCCGGCGGCGAGGCGCAACGCGTTTCACTGGCCAGGGCCCTGGTACGGCAACCGGATCTGCTGCTGCTCGACGAGCCGTTCTCCGCGCTCGACGCGCTCACCCGACTCACCGCGCAGGCACAGGTGGCCGATCTCTGGACGTTGCACCGCTGTGCCGTGCTGCTGGTCACGCACGATGTCGAGGAGGCCCTTTTGCTGGCCGATCGCGTATTGGTGATGGACAAGGGCGTGATCGCCCACGAAGCGGTCGTGAATATGCCACGACCACGGGATGTCGGCCATCCCGAATTCGTCCGACTGCGGGCCGAACTATTGGAGCGACTCGGTGTTGTCGATCACTGAGAATCAGCCTGTTCCGGCGGATCGGGCGTACCCGACCGCGATCGGGAGTGCCCGCGATACGACGGGCGCGCGGCAATGGGCGCTGTTGGCCCACTTGAGGACCGGTCTCCCATCCGATCGTCTGGTGACCGAGG
Organism: Nakamurella sp.; assembly: GCA_965277305.1. Taxonomy (GTDB): domain Bacteria; phylum Actinomycetota; class Actinomycetes; order Mycobacteriales; family Nakamurellaceae; genus Nakamurella. The sequence goes on from CBDICH010000003.1 coordinate 449,757, forward strand.
TGGCCGCGCTCGAAGCCGCGGCCACCGACCGGTCCGGGATCAGGCTGCCGGGCGTTCCGTTGGCGGTGGCCTATCCGCAGTCGGTACCCGAGGTGCAGATGTTGCTGCGCGCGGCGACGGCCTTCGCGGTGCCCGTGGTTCCACGGGGCCGGGGGACCGGGCTCTCCGGCGGCGCGAGTGTGCCGAACGGCGCGCTGGTGATCTCGACCCAACGTCTCGACCGGATTCTGCAGATATCGCCGGATGACGAGATCGCCGTGGTCGAGCCGGGGGTGATCACGGCCGAGCTGGATCGGGCCGCCGCGCGGCACGACCTGATGTACGCGCCGGACCCGGCGAGCCATGAGATTTCCAGCATCGGCGGGAACATCGCGACCAACGCGGGCGGTCTGCACTGCACGAAGTACGGGGTGACCCGGGACTCCGTGCTCGGGCTCACCGTGGTGCTGGCCGACGGGACGCTGCTGCGCACCGGGCGACGCACCATCAAGGGTGTCACCGGGTTCGACCTGACGTCGCTCTTCGTCGGGTCCGAGGGCAACCTCGGGGTCGTGGTGGTAGCTACCCTGCGGCTGCGTCCGCGACCGGTGAAGACCACGACGCTGACCGCCTTCTTCCCGTCGTCGGCGGCCGACGGCGTACTGGCCGTGGTCCGGTCCAGGGTGCAGGCGTCGGTGCTCGAGTTTCTCGACAATGGCACACTGCGAGCCATCGACCGGGCTCAGCAGACCGATCTGGCGGACCGGGGGACGGCGTTGCTGATCGCTCAAACTGACGGCTACGGTGCAGATCTCGAAGCTGGGGTGCTGGCTGATGCCCTCACTGCCGTCGGCGCCAAGGTCGACGTGCTGGATGAATTGGAGGCCGCAAGATACCTGTGGCTGCGCCGATCGGGTCGTGGCTCGGTCGACGACAGCTGGCTGGTCGGCGAGGACGTGGCGGTGCCCGCGTTCCGAGCTGGCCAGCATGATCGGGATCATCGAGGACATCGGAGCGCAGCACGGACTCCACGTGGCCGTGGTCGCCCATGCCGGCGATGGCAATCTGCACCCGATGCTGTCGATCGCGAAATCTAATGCAGACGAGGGGGTCCCACCGGTTCGGCTGCAGGAGGCCGCCGACCAGCTGGTGCGGGCCGCTCTCGAACTCGGCGGCACCATCAGCGGTGAGCACGGCATCGGTATTGCGAAGCGACCCTGGCTCCGCGCCGAACTGGGCGACACCAGCCTGCGGTTGCAGCGCGGGCTCGCCAGGGTCTTCGATCCGTCCGGCGTTCTCGTGCAGCACACCTGGCTCGCCGACGTCGATCCGGTCACGGCAACGGTCTGATCGGCTGCGGGGTCCGGCCGGCCTGACCGGACACCGCCGTCGCTGCTGTGGGCAGATCTGCTCCCGGCAGCGGAGGTAGCGGTCGGGGGTGCGGGCTGCGCAGAGTGGGCTCATGACGACACTGGAGCAAGTCCCCGAACCCCTGACCGAGCAGCTCACGACCCAACTGCAGCGCCGCCGGATCCTGCAGTTGGGTCAGGAGGTGGACGATCCGATCGCCAACCGCCTGTGTGCCCAGCTGGTGTTGCTGGCCGCGGAGGACCCACGAGCCGAGATCCTGCTGATGATCAACTCACCCGGCGGGTCCGTCTCGGCCGGGCTGGCCATCTACGACACCATGCGGGCCATTGGTCCGGACGTCGCCACCCTGTCGATGGGGCTGTCGGCGAGCATGGGCCAGTTCCTGCTGTCGGCCGGGACACCGGGGAAGCGGTATGCACTGCCGCACAGCCGAATTCTCATGCACCAGGGCTCGGCCGGTGTGCAGGGCACGGCGATCGACGTCGAGATCCAGGCCGCCAACCTCGAGTACACCAAATCTCTGATGAACAGACTGAACGCCCAGTTCACCGGTCAGCGCATCGAGACGATCACGGCGGACAGCGATCGTGACCACTGGTTCACGGCGGACCAGGCGCGTCGGTACGGGTTCGTCGACCGGGTCGTCGCGTCCCTGGACGAGATCCGCCCGGCGCACCGGACCAATGGATTGGGGTACTGATCATGGGCCACTACACCGTGCCGACCGTGATCGAGAAGACCCCGACGGGGGAACGGATCGTCGATGTCTACTCACGGCTGCTGTCCGAGCGGGTGATCTATCTGGGCACCGAGATCGACGACGACATCGCCAATGTCGTGGTGGCGCAGCTGCTGTACCTGGACTCGGAGAGTAACGGGCAGGAGATCTCGATCTACCTCAACTCGCCCGGTGGCGCCATGTCCGCGACGATGGCGATCTACGACACCATGCAGTTCGTCGAGGCTCCGGTGGCCACCATCTGCGTGGGGCAGGTCGGATCAGGCGCGGCGGTGCTGCTGGCGGCCGGATCGCCCGGCCGACGATCATTGCTGCCGCACACCCGGGTGCTCCTGCACCAGCCGTCGACCGGAGGCCAGGGGACCATCTCCGATCTGAGCCTGCAGACCCAGGAGATACTGCGAATCCGGGCCCAGATGAATCAGGTGCTGAGCGCCCACACAGGGCAGAGTGTGGAGAGGCTGCTCGCGGATACCGAGCGGGACAAGGTCTTCACCGCGGAGCAGGCCGTCACGTACGGCTTGGCGGATCGGATCATTCCGGCTCGCAAGCCTTCGCCGACCACTGCGGTCGCCTGATCGGTGGTTGCTCGTCGGGACCGGTGTCAGGCGGCCAGCAGCAGGTAACCGGTCGGCCGGGAGCGCGGGATGGACAGCGGGACACTCGTGGTGACGAGCAGTCGTCCGGACAGGGTCAGGAGGTCGGTGAGACGCAGTCCCAGTGCGCCGCAGATGGACTCCAGCATCTCCGACGACGGGTCCTTGCGGCCGCGCTCCACCTCGGACAGGTACTGGGGCGAGACGCCGGCCCGCTCGGCGACCTGCTGCAGGGTCCGCTTCCGGTCGATCCGCTCGGACCGCAGGACCTGGCCGGCGAGCTCTCTCCACAGCGGGTCGCGTTGTCCCGCCCCGGGCTGATCCTCGGTCGTCGTCGGGCCGACAGGACCTCGAGACACCCTGCGAGAAGGGAACTCGAAGACTGTGGCGTCGCTCCCGGCGCCGGTCGGACCGTCGTGGGTCGGCCTGTGGCTGGTCTCCATCCACCGACTCTAGAAGTCCGGGTCAGCGGGCGCACCGGCAATCTCAGAAGTTCGCTGCGGGCAGATCCTGCGAGTCAACTCCTGGCCGACGGGTCCAACGTGATCGGGGTGATCGCGGAAAACGATCAGGAATCAAGAAGTGTGAGCGAGAGCGAGCCTACTAACGTTCTCGGCGGAGGCGGGACGATGAGTCCGGCCCGTCAGAAGAGGAGCCGTCGATGGCCACCAGCGGAGTCAAGAGCAATTCCACCGGATTCAGTGCGGCGGAGCGGGATGCGATGAAGGCGCGCGCCGCCGAGCTGCGTGCGGAGGGCAAGAAGGGCGCCAAAGCGGCTGACGGCTTGCAGGCGGTCCTGGACAGCATCGCGGCGATGACGCCGGAGGACCGGGCGATTGCCGAACGCATGCACGTGACGGTGACGGTGACGGCACCCGATCTGTCGCCCAAGACCTGGTACGGCATGCCTGCCTACGCGAATGCCGACGGAAAGGTCGTCGTCGCCTTCAAGAACTCGGGGAAATTCGGCCTTCGCTATTCCACCCTCGAGTTCCAGGACGCCTCGAACCTCGACGACGGCGACCTGTGGCCGGTGTCGTTCGCCATCCGGAGCTGGAGCCCCGCCGTGGAGGAAAAGGTCGCTGCATTGGTAGCGGCAGCCGTGTCCTGATGGTCGCTGCCGGCCGTCAGACGAGAAACCCCAGGGGCTCGGCCGTCGGGCCGACGATGGGCTGGGGGTCGGTCCTGACCACCTTTGTCAGCAGCTCGGCGTAGACCGTGCGGAAGTCGACGTTGGATTTTAGATCGGCGTCGACCAGGTCGGTGAGGCTCGGTTGGTCGCCGTAGAAACCGCCTTTCACCGGTGAACCGGCGATGAACATCGGTCCGGCGGTGCCATGGTCGGTGCCGTTCGAGGCGTTGGCGCCGACGCGGCGGCCGAACTCGGAATAGGCCATGACGACTACGTCCTTGCCGCGCGCGTCGGTGGACATCTGGGCCAGGAAGGCCGACAGCGCCGTATCGAGGGTGCCAAGTTGCGTCTGCTGCGTGCCCTTTTCGTCGGCGTGGGTATCGAAGCCGCCCAGGCTCACCGTGTACACCGTGGTCGGCACACCGGCTTTTACGCACTTCGCCACCATGTCGAACTGGGCCGCCAGACCGGACTGACCCCCGGCCGAACCCGCCGCGCTGCCGTCGTCGTCCGGTTCATCCGCGCCCTCGACGATGCTGGTGAACGTGCTGTCCACCTTGCGCTCGGAGCAGTAGGACTGCGCGACCAGGGCTTGGAACGGTGTGTCCTTGGGGTCGGATTTGCCCAGGCCGGTGAAGGCTGCGCCCAGCGCCGGTGGCAGTTTCGCAGCCTTTCCCAGTGGCAGGGCCGCCGCCGCGCCGGTGGCGCCGACGGCCAGCGGTGGCAGCACCGAGCCGATGTTGACCGCCCGGGTCGGGTCGTCCCCGGTCAGATCCAGCCATCGGCCGATCCAGCCGGTGTTGACCGGCGCCGTCGGGGAGGCCGTCTGCCAGATGTCCATGGAGCGGAAATGGCTGTGATCCGGGTTCGGATAGCCGACCCCACGCACGATGGCGAGTTCTTTTCCGGCCCAGAGCTTGGCCATGCCGGTCATGGCGGGATTGAGTCCGAGACCATCGCCCAGTTGGTGCACCTCCGACGCGGAATAGGCAAAGTCCGGTCTGGCCTTCAGATATGCGGGATCGGCGTACGGGATCACGGCGCCGAGACCGTCGTTCCCTCCGTAGAGGGTCACGATCACCAGGATCGGGGTGCCTGTGGGCAGCGGTGCGGCGGCAGCTTTGCGTTGCAGTTCGGGCCAACTGACATAGCCGGCGGCGACGGCCGCCGCGGCTACCCCAGCCGTGCCGGAGGCAACCAGAAACCTTCGCCGGGTGACAATATTCATCTCGGTCTCACTTTCGCGGTCGACATCTCGAAATCAATTGGTCAGGTATTCGGGGGTATTGAGCGCGATGGTCACCAATCGAGCCGGGTCGGCCTTGGCGTCCCCGAGAACTGCTGCGGTACGGGCGCTCCATGTCGGTACCCCTAACAGATGGCGCACCGCCTCCACCCGGTTGGACTGGGCCGCGGAGCTGACCGGGTCGAGGTTGGCACGACGCATCAGGTTCGCGGCCGTCGTCATCCGCAGATCGGCGGCCGCGGTGGACAACCAGGCCGCGCCGGAGGGCCACCCGCTGACGTTCGGCGGATAGAACGGGATCTGTCCGAGGCCCTTCAACGCAGCAAGAAGCTTCGTGGTCGACGCCTGGTCCGGAACCGGGACCTGAAGGGCCCGCACCGCCCCGACCAGCCATTCCACCGGACTGATCACCTTCGTTCCAGCCGCAGCAGCGAAGTCACCGGAGCCGAGCATCGCGGTCAGCATGGTGGAGATGCTCCGGGCCGACCCGTAGCCGCCGACTCCGGCGTTGACCGCCGCCACTGTGGGTGCGTGGTCGGAGACCAGCTGGCCGTACATCCGGGTGACGACGTAACGAGGAGAGGCGGGCCGGGCGAGAATCGCGTCGCAATAGCCGACGTCATCGAGGTTTCCGGTGACGCCGAGCAGGGTCTTCGGGTCGTCGTCATGCAACTTGGGTCGCATCACGGTGCTGCCGTCGGGCTTGATCCGCCATCCGGTCAGTGCTCGCGCGCCCTCCCGTACGTCCTGCTCGGTATAGCCGTCGCCGTGCCCGAGGGCGAAGAGTTCCATGAACTCCCGCGACAGATTTTCATTCGGGGCTCCGACGGTGTTCTTCTCTCCGTCCAGCCAGAACAGCATGGCGGCGTCCGTGAGCATGGCCAGCGCCAGCGTGCGAAAGTCGCCCCGGCCCAGGGTCCGCAATTTCTGGTTCTGCGCCAACATCCAGTCGGCCTTGCGCACCTTGGTGGCGGAGGTGGCGAAGTGGTTGTGCCACAGGAAGGTCAGCTTCTCGCCGAACGGCTGCTCGACGGCCACCATGCGCCGCACCCACCAACCGGTCAACTCCTGCAGTTGGCCACGCAGTTGCTTGTTGTGGGCCTTCCGCGCTGCGGTGTCGGCGCTTTTCCCGACGGCGGCGATCGCTTCGAACTGCGGTGCGGGGGTCGCGATCGCCCCCGGATCCTTCGCGGGATCCGCAGCCAAGGTCGCGGCCAGATACCGGGTCGTCCCGACGGAGACGGCCGCGTCGACCGCCGCGCCCGTTGCGCCGAACCCGGTGCGGCGAACGAGCCGGGCCGCCGCGGCCCACGATTCGCCGGCATCGGCCGACGTGGATCTGAGGGTGTTCACGGTTCGTACTCTGCCGACCGAATGTTCAGAACAGGTCAAGGTGCGACCGTCGCTGCGTTCGGGATCGGGGACCGGCCCGGTCGGGGCGACCACTAGTTTGGACTCATGACAGCGCGCCGCATCATGGGAACGGAAGTCGAGTACGGAATATCGGTCCCGGGAGAGCCGGGGGCCAACCCGGTGATCACCTCGACCCAGATCGTCCTGGCCTACGCCGCGTCGGTCGCGGCACCGCGCGCCCGCCGTCCGCGCTGGGACTACGAAGTCGAGTCGCCGCTGCGTGACGCTCGTGGCTATGACCTGTCGGCGCTGTTCGGCGCGACCGAACCAGACATCGACGACATCGGGGCGGCCAACGTCATCCTGTCCGACGGGGCTCGTCTCTACGTCGACCATGCGCACCCGGAGTACTCCGGTCCCGAGGTCACGAACCCGCTCGATGCGGTGCTCTACGACAAGGCCGGTGAGCGGATCATGGAGGAGGCGGCCATGCTTGCCGCATCCGTCCCCGGGTCGAAGCAGGCCCAGCTCTACAAGAACAACACCGACGGCAAGGGCGCGTCCTACGGGACCCACGAGAACTATCTCTGCCGCCGCGACACCCCGTTCCCGTCGATCATCGCCGGGCTGCTGCCGTTCTTCGCCTCCCGTCAGGTCTTCGCCGGTGCCGGCCGGGTCGGGATCGGGCCCGCCGGTGTCACCCCCGGGTTTCAGCTGGCCCAGCGTTCGGACTACATCGAGGTCGAGGTCGGCCTGGAGACCACCCTCAAGCGCGGCCTGATCAACACCAGGGATGAACCGCATGCCGACGCCGACCGCTGGCGCCGGCTGCACGTCATCATCGGCGACGCCAACCTCTCCGAAACGGCCATCTTCCTCAAGGTCGGCACCACCGCACTGGTGTTGTCGATGATCGAGGCCGGCTGGCCGATGCCGGTGGAACTGGAACATCCGGTGTCGGCAGTGCACCAGATCTCGCATGATCCGACGTTGGAGGCGACCGTGAAGCTGGGCGACGGGCGGTCGTTCACCGGCGTCGACATCCAGCGCTCCTATCTCGACGCCGCCCAGGCCTTCGTCGCGGCAACCTACGGCGACGACGTGGACAGCGACACCCGCGACGTGCTGGCCACCTGGACCGACGTGCTGGACAAACTGGCCGACGACCCGATGCGGCTGGCCGATACGCTGGACTGGCCGGCGAAACTCCGCCTGCTGGAAGGGTTCCGCAGTCGTGACGCGCTGTCCTGGGCGGCGCCGCGGCTGGCTCTGGTCGACCTGCAGTACGCCGACGTCCGGATGGACCGCGGTCTGTACAACCGGCTGGTCTCGCGTGGCGCGATGAAGCGGCTGGTGACCGACGAGGCCATTCGGCTGGCGATGACGACGCCGCCGGAGGACACCAGGGCGTACTTCCGGGGCCGCTGCGTCTCCAAGTACCCGGACCGGCTGGCCGCCGCATCGTGGGACTCCGTGATCTTCGACGTGGGCCGCGAATCGCTGGTCCGGATCCCCACCATGGACCCGCTGCGGGGCACCAAGGCCCACGTCGGAGCGCTGCTGGACGCGGCTGCAGATGCCGGCGAACTGGTGGACGCCTTGACCGGACGAGGCTGAGGTCGGAGCGGCTGTTACGGGGTCGTAGCCGGGACTCGCGGCCGGTTGTCGGACCGGCTGGGTAAAGTCGAACTCAGCGTCGATGCAACCTTCGGCACTCGGCGCACGTGATGGGAGACCGACATGGCACAGGAGCAGACCACCCGACAGGGCGGCGGCGATTCCGACGATGGCGAGGCCGGTGCCGATGCCGCAGGTCAGGAACGTCGCGAGAAACTCGCCGCGGAGACCGACGACATCCTGGACGAGATCGACGGTGTGCTGGAGTCCAACGCCGAGGACTTCGTCCGGTCGTACGTGCAAAAGGGCGGGCAGTGACAGATCGTGATTCCGGGTCGAACTGGCCCATCGCCGCAGTGCCGGCCGCCTACCTGACCCCCGGGGCAGGTTCGTTCACCGAATTCCTGGCCAAGGCCGAGCCACACCTGCTGCCGGGAAACCGGATCCAGGGCATCGCTGATCAGGTCCCACACGGCACCACCATCGTCGCGCTCACCTGCGCCGACGGAGTGGTGCTGGCCGGTGACCGACGGGCCACCATGGGCAACCTGATCGCCCAGCGGGACATCGAGAAGGTCTTCGCCGCCGACTCCCATTCGGCAATCGGGATCGCCGGTACCGCCGGTCTCGCGATCGAGATGGTCCGGCTGTTCAAGCTCGAGCTCGAGCACTACGAGAAGATCGAGGGTGTCCGACTCTCGTTGGACGGCAAGGCGAATCGGCTGTCCTCGATGATCAGGGGCAACCTGGGCGCGGCCATGCAGGGCCTGGCCGTCATCCCGCTCTTCGCGGGGTTCGACATCGACCGGTTGCCGACCGCAGACGCCGGGCGCATCTTCTCCTACGACGTCACCGGCGGTCGCTACGAGGAGCACGACTACTACGCCATCGGGTCCGGTTCGATGTTCGCCCGCTCGGCGTTGAAGAAGCGGTACGAGCGCGCCGCCACTCTGCCGGTGGCCGTCCGGGCCGCGGTGGAGGCGCTCTACGACGCTGCCGACGACGACAGCGCCACCGGTGGCCCGGATCTGACCCGCAAGATCTACCCCGTCGTGATCGCGGTGACGGCCACCGGTGCCCGACGCCTGACCGACGCCGAGGTCGGGGCGGTGGCCGAAGAGGTGGTGGCCGGCCGGATGATCAACCCCGGCGGCTGAGTTCTTCCAGCGCCGGCCCGATAACCGAATTCCGAAGACAGCAGGAGCTACAGCACCGTGACGATGCCCGTCTACGCATCACCAGAGCAGTTCATGCGGGACCGCTCGGAGTATGCCCGCAAGGGCATCGGCCGGGGCCGCAGCGTGGTGGTGACGACCTACGAGAACGGCGTGCTGTTCGTGGCCGAGAACCACTCGCCGACCCTGCACAAGGTGAGTGAGATCTACGACCGGATCGGGCTGGCCGCGGTCGGCCGTTACAACGAGTTCGAGAACCTGCGCACCGCCGGCATCCGACTGGCCGATGTGCGCGGCTACTCCTATGACCGGCGCGACGTGACGGCGCGGTGGCTGGCCAATGCCTACGCCCAGACCTTGGGCTCCATCTTCTCCGAACACCAGAAGCCGTACGAGGTCGAGCTGTGCGTCGCCGAGGTCGCGCGATCGGTCGGCGAGCCGGTGCCGGCCCCGGGGGAGACCAGACTCGGCGCCCCTGGCCAGCGCGATCAGCTGTACCGGATCTCGTACGACGGCTCGATCATCGAGGAAACCCGTTACATCGTGATGGGCGGCGCCACCGAGCCGGTCGCATCATCCATGGAGCAGCTCTTCGCCGCGGGATGGGCTCTCGACACCGCGCTCGCGGCCGCGGTGAAGTCCCTGGGCGCCGGGGGCGAGGGCGCGCCGCGCACGCTGGATTCCACCCAACTCGAGGTCGCCGTGCTCGAGCGCACCGTGCCCGACCGGACGTTCCGCCGGCTGGAGCGAGAGACGCTCGACGCGCTGCTGGCCGAGAAACTGGCCGAGAGCAACGACAGCGAGGCCGAGCCGGCGGCGACATCGCCGGCTGAGGACCCATCGGCCGACGATGAGCAAAGCCCCGAAGCGTAGGTATCAGCGCGCGGCACGCGGCGCTCCTGCTTGAATGGCAGTCCACCTCGCGTGTCTGACGTTCAAGGACCTTCGTGACCAGAGCTTTCCGCAATCAGGTTCCGCACCTCGCTCCTGCACTGGGGCGCTGGCAGGCCAATGTCCTGGAGCCACATCCGGCACCCGACGGCAAGGTCCCGGTCTCGCGCACCGCCTATCAGCGCACCGGCGTCCTGGTGCACTCGACCGACCCGGACACCGAGGCGCGCGTGCGAACGGCACTGACCCATGCCTTGGCCCGTCGCGATTGGACCGCCGACAACATCCCGGCCGGCGTTCGCCTCGTGCCGGGAACAACGTCCGTCGAGCCGATCGATTCGTGGTCGCTGGTCGCGGAACTCCGCGCGCACGCGGATCCGGCGGTATCGGCCGGGGTAGGACTGGATCACCTGATGACGACCGCAGAGCAGTTGGGCGGCAACCCGTTCGCCTTCGGCCGCGGCCAGGTCGGGTTGGACAACTACGGAGCTCCCGGTTACGGCGGGCGTGGGCCGGTCAACTTCGTCATTCCGGCCCCCCGGGAGCCGGCAGCCGGCCGGCGACCTCGAGTCGTGGTGCTGGACACCGGTATCGGCGACCATCCCTGGTTCGACGAACGGCCGACGCAGACCACCATCTCCCTGGCCAATGGCCGGACGGTCGGTCCCACGGTCGACCCGGCATCGATCAAGGGCTTGGACGCCGACGGCACGGGCGCGGTAGCTAACCGGCTGCTCGGCACGCTGGCCAGCCATTCCGGCCACGGCACCTTCATCGCCGGGTTGCTGCGGCAGGCCTGTCCGGAGGCCGACATCGTGGCCCTCGCGGTGATGGGCGCCGACGGGATCGTTCCGGAGTCGACGTTGACCGACGCCTTGTCACTCATTGCCGAACGACAACGCGAGGACCCGGGCTGGGCCGACGCTCTCGTCCTTTCCCTCGGTTACTACGCGGAGACCGGTGAGGACCTGGCTTACAACACCCGGTTGAAGACAATCCTGTTGGAGCTCGGGCGCCTCGGAATCGCGGTCTTCTGTGCCGCCGGAAACGATGCCTCGAGTGAGCCGTCGTACCCGGCCGCGTTCGCCATCGACCCGGACTTCGCGGCCGATGATGTCGTACCGCTGGTCTCCGTCGCGGCGCTGAATCCGGACGGCACCGTGGCCCTGTTCTCGAACGACGGCCCGTGGGTGACGGCCGAGGCGCTGGGCGTCAACATGGTGTCCACCGCGCCGGTGGACACCAGCGGGTCGGAGACTTCTGGTTTACGGGCGTTCGGCCCGCAAGGCCGGCCGCGCGGGGGGCTCGACCCGGACGGCTTCTCCTCGGGATTTGCTTCGTGGAGCGGGACATCGTTCGCCGCGCCGGCGTTGGCCGGAGAATACCTGCGAGCTCTGGACGAACACGGCTTCCCGTCGATCAAGGGACGTCGCGACCTGGTCCCGATCGGTCGAAAGCGGACAAACGGTCTCTTGCAGTAATTCTTGCGAACTCTGTGTATCAAAGCTGGAGCCGGCCGGCTCCTCGTGGGCAGAACCCGAGAACCGATGCTGGCGCCTGGCCTGTCGAACCACCAAGATCATCCCTAGTCTCTGACCAGACATAGCACGCTGGCAGTCCGCCCGATCAGCTCCAGCTCGACCCAGATGTTCCGCACGACACGGAGGCAACAGTGACCGAACCTGCCGCAGAACCAACACCCCCCGCGTCGCCGAGCGATCCGTTCGCCCGCTACGAGGGACGTGTGCTGGATCCGGCAACGGCGGTCCGACTTCCCGGTGGACCCGCGCCGACGTCAACTGTTTATCGGGGCGACACTCTGCTGTTCACCGGCAAAAGTCGGGCCGAAGTCGAGCGATTGATCGCCGCGGTCGCCGAGTTGGCTGCTGCACTGGATCTGCGCGTAGCTGGCCCGGACGTCTTCACCGAGATCGACACCACCGAAGGTCAGGCGAGCCGCCGTCCAATCGCTGGAGCTCGAGATGTGCTGGCGCACAACAAGTTGGCTCGACTCCTGGCGTTGGCGGAGCAGGCCGGTGTGCCGTTGGTCGTCCCGGTCCGTTTCGAGTCTTCGCTGGCCGGTCCCGCTCCGGCGGTCGATGTGTGGCCGCTGCTCCAGGCCGTCCGCGGCGGCAATGACGCTGAGCTTGCCCTGTTCGTCGGGCTCGACCATCTGATGTTCTCCGCGGCGTCGATCTCGGGCAATCCTTACTCCCGCGGATTGGCCTTGATCGGTGGCAGCCCGTACTCGCGTGGACTCGCAGCCATCGGCGGAAGCCCGTACAGCCGGGGTCTGTCCGCGGGGGTCGATCAATACCTCCAAGGGGGCTCTGGTGGTCACGGCCCGGTGAGCGTCGTGCTCGCTGCACCACGTCGCAGCGCGAAGTCGTGCCATCCGCACGTGGTCGTTCTGGACACCGGTGTCGGTGAGCATCCGTGGTTTGCCGCGCTTCCGGTCGAGCGCAGACTCGTTCTGGTCAACGGTGACACCATCGGCATGGATGTCGACGATCCGGCCGTAGCGGCCACCGACCCAGAAGCGGCCGGCTCGGTGCCCGACAAGCTCACCGGCCTGCTGGCCACCCACGCCGGCCACGGAACCTTCATCTCCGGGTTGCTCCGCCAGATCTGTCCCGACGCGGACATCAGCAGCCTGCGCATCATGGACGGCGACGGAGTCGTCGCCGAGGACGAGCTCACCGAGGCACTCACCGCACTCGCGGTCCGACTGGACCAGCAGAAGGACTCCGTTGACGCCCTGGTTCTGTCACTCGGCTACTACGTCGAGACCGACGAGGACATCACGTACACGGCCGGCCTCAAGCACCTGTTGCTCGAACTGGCCACCCGTGGGGTGATCACGTTCGCAGCCGCCGGCAACGACTGCACCGATCGGCGGTCGTACCCGGCTGCTTTCGCCGACGCGCCGGAATTCAATGTCGTCGGGGCGTTGCCGTTGCTGGCGGTCGCCGCTCTGAACCCCGATCGCTCCGTCGCGCTCTTCTCCAACGATGCCCACTGGGTCAATGGGGAGGCCGCGGGCGCCAACGTGGTGAGCACAGCGCCGGCGCGCGCGTCCGGCGCATGGTCGGCGGATACCTGGTTCCGCGGCCCCAACGGCGAGCGACGCGGCACCATCGATCCAGACCATTTCAGCAGCGGTTTCGCCACCTGGAGCGGAACCAGCTTTGCTGCGCCGGTACTGGCGGGAAAGTATCTGGCCGGGTTGGTCGAGAAGAATTGCCCAGCCGGTGTCGAAGACCGCAAAGCGCTGGTGCCGCCCCGTGCAAAGGCAGCGGAGAAGGAGCAGTCCCGATGACAACGGAGACACGACTCGTGGTGGCAGACTCGGACCCAGGTGCGTCGCGGACCCCCGCTGAACCCGTTGCAGGGCAGCCGGTTCCCCCGCAGCGCACAGCTGCCGGCAGCCCTCGAGATCTGGGCGACCTGGTGAGTCAGGCGGCCCTGGCTTTCCAGGACTATCGGCTCGGAGTGCCGGGCGGAATCGATCGCCTTGTTCGGCTGGTGAGTCCGTTGCTCTGGCACACTGCGCGACAGTGCGGTCTGTCGACGGCTGAGGCCGAAGACAGCGTCCAGCAGACGTTCCTGGCCCTGGTCCGGCGCGGCGACTCGATCTCCGACCCGCTGGCCGTGGTGCGCTGGCTGACGGTCACGCTGCGTCGGCAGGCCTGGCGCGATCGGGCTGCCGTTGCCCAGCGATCGGGAAATGAGCCGACCGACGACGACCTACCCAGTGCCGTCTCTGCTGAGCAGACTGCGGTGCTCACCGACGAACAACGTCGGCTGTGGGCGCACGTTTCAGCTCTGCCCGAGCGCTGCAAGAGGTTGTTGGCGGTGATCGCCTTCGCTCCGCGGCCTGATTACGCGGCGATCGCGAAGGACATGGGTATGCCCGTTGGATCCATCGGACCCACCAGGGGCCGGTGCTTGGACAAGCTCCGCACACGACTGCAGGGTGAGGAATGGTCATGAGTGAGCATCGCAGTGAGGAGGGCCTGAGCCCGATGGATCAGCGAGACCTGGATCTGTTGGGTGATCTGGTCGACATCTACGATCGGCTCGATCCGATGCCCGAGATGCTGCCCGACGTCGTTCTCTTCGGGCTGGAGATTTCCGATCTGGACGCCGAGGTGGCGCGATTGGTCGACTCCGAGATGAGTCTGGCCGGTGCCGACGGCACCAGGTCCGTCGAGCACGCCAAGCGGGTGACCTTCTCGAGTGACAACCTCACCGTGATGATCTCCGTGCAAGCTCAGTCGGACAACGGACTTCGGCTGGACGGTTGGGCGGCTCCCGGCGGCCGACTGCACGCGGAGCTGCGCACGGATGGCGAGACCCTGACCGCAGAATGCGACGAGACCGGTCGATTCGTCTTCGAATCAGTGCCGTCGGGATCGGTCCAGTTGGTGCTTCACCCGACTGACGACTCCGATCCCACTATCCGTATCCCGGTGGTGACGCCCGCGTTGCACCTGTGACACTGAAGGGGTGACGGCGCTCCCAGTCGAGGACATGAGCAACGATCCGACAGTTGCGATCCGCAAGGCGGAGGATCTGCTCGGTCGTGCGCGAGCTGCCGGCGACGCGGGTCGTCCCGGGCGTGCTGTCCGGCTTTGTGAAAGGGCGCTGACGCTGCTTGGCAATTCTGATAGTGCAGCCATCCAGTCACTGCGGTCCAAAGTCTTGGTGACCGAGGCGTATCAGTGCTCCGGTCTGGGCGACCTGTCCTTGGCGCTGCAACTGCTCTCGGCAGCCGAGCAGGCCGATCAAAGTCAACGTCCCGCGGTCAATGCGACGCGAGGAATGTGTCTGCTTCGTGGTGGCGACCATCAAGGCGCCCGCCTCGCCTTTGATCTTGCCGTCCCGGGGCTCCGGGATGGCGACCAGAGGATGCTGGCTGCCACCCTGCTCAACCGGGGACTCTTGTACATCAACGAAGGTCAACTGGCAGACGCCGAGGAAGATACCGCCGCGGCTCTGGCTGCATCCCGGGCCGCCGACGACGAGTGGGGCCTGCACATGGCCGCGCACAACCTGGGCTATATCCAATTTCTGTCCGGCGACCTACCAGGTGCGTTGGCGTCGATGGAAGCGGCTCAGCAGGCGGTCGACGAGCCACCCATCGGGATGCCGTCGATGGATCGTGCACGGGTTTTGTTGGCCGCCGGGCTGACCCGCGAATCCTCGGAGTTCAGCCGACTGGCCGTGCAGGATTTCGAACACAATCGGGCTCGTAGTGAACTTCCCGATGCGTTGATGGTGGCAGCCGAAACTGACCTGCTGCACGGTGATTGGCATCAAGCGTTGGCCAAGGCTCGGCGGGCAAAGTCGTTGAACCACAGACGGGGGCATGCGAACGCCGCACTTCTCGCCGAACTGGTCGAGCTGAAAGCGGCCGCTGCCAGGCGAGCGGCGGAGAAGCAGTCGACCCGGGCGAAGGCGGATGCCCTGAGCGCGTCAAGGCTCGCCGCCAACCTCAGCGCTGATCTGCCGGCCGATGCCATCTCTGCCTATCTGATCTCGGCCGAGGCGTACCTGGAGGCGGGCGACCTGGATTCGTCCGAGTCCGCGGCGGCAGCGGCGGCGCATTTGATCCGAAATCCGCCCCTGGCAACGAGACTGCACCTACGCCTGGTGTCCGCCCGGCTCGACCTGAGTCGGAACCGCCACGCGCAAGGCTTGGTGCACATCCGCAAGGGGCTCGACGATCTGGCCGACTTCCAGGCCAGGTTCGGATCCCAGGACATGCAGGCCGGGGCCGCGATCCATGGCGCGGCGCTGGCCCGACTCGGCTTGCGGACCGCGGTGTCGGACGGTTCGCCCGCCGCTATCCTGCAGTGGCTCGAGCGCTCCAGGGCCGTGACGACCCGGTTGCCGGCGGTTCATCCGCCAGCTGATCAGGAGTTGGCGGAAGCCCTCGGGCAACTCAGGCTGACCACCATCGACGCCAGGGCGGCGGCCGTGGCCGGCCATCCGGACGCGGTGTTGGAGCGACGGATCGCCGACCTGCGTCGTCAGGTACGGGCACGGTCGTGGACGGTCAGCGGTTCCGGCACGGTACAACGGCCGCTGAGCCTCGCTGCGGTGCAGCGCCTGCTGGCAGCTGATCCGTCCGATCCCACCATCGTCGCCCTGCTGCACGGCATCGAGGAATCGCACGTACTGGTCATCAGCGCCCACCGCGCGACTCATCAACGGTTGATCAGCTGGCCGACGATCCGGGACCGTATCCGCAGTTCGGCCGCTGATCTCGACCTGCTGGCGGCCCCGCGGATCCCGGTGCCGGTGTTGGCCGTCGCGCAGCGTTCGCTCAGCGCCAACCTGGCAGCACTGGATCAGTGCCTGCTACAGCCTGTCCTGCCCAAGCTCACCGACGGCCCGGTGGTCGTCGTGGCGGTCGGACCGATGGCTACGCTCCCATGGGGGTTGCTGCCGTCGTTGGTCGGCCGCCCTGTTTCGGTGAGTTCGTCGGTGACAGCAGCGATGTCGGCCGGCGGCCGGCCGAGCCGAGCCTTCCTGCGCGGGGTGCTGGCCGTCGCGGGCCCCGATGTGCCGGGCGGCCCGGAGGAGGCCGCCGCGATCGCGGCCATGCATGCCGGAGCCGGCCTGCTGATCGGCGCGGATGCCACTGGCGAAGCCGTCTTGGGTCAGCTTCCGCAGGGTGGTCTGCTGCACATTGCCGCGCACGGGCACCACGAGTCGGAGAGTCCACTGTTCTCATCCGTGCAGTTGGCCGATGGGCCGCTCTACGGTTACGACATCGCTCCGAGCCCCTCGTTGCCGGACCACGTCGTGCTGTCCAGCTGCGATGTCGGGCGCAACGACGTGCGACCGGGCGGCGAACCGCTGGGGCTGGCCGCCGCGTTGTTGCGCAGTGGCGTCTCGACGGTGGTCGCCGGGGTCAGCCGCATCTCCGACCGGGTCGCGGCCGAAACGATGATCGTCTATCACGGACGTCTGCTCGCCGGCGACGGTCCGGCGGTGGCGCTCGCCGCCGCGATTGCCACCGCCGATGGCGCTCCCGCACCGCTGACCTGCTTCGGGGCCGGAGCCTGACCGGTCGCAGCCCAGGTCAGGGCTTGCCCCCACCTGTCAGACTCGACAGGTGGAACCGGTCGAACCGCGCCAATCACCCTCTGGTGGTCAGCTGTCGGCGGTCGAACTATGGACTCGGGCCCGTGCGGCGAGTGACGACGGCAAATGGTCAACCGGCCTGCGTTTGGCCCAACGTGCACTGCACCAGATCAATCGACAACCGGATGCGGACCCGGTGCTACGGGCCCGCATCCTGGTTGCTTTGGCCTATAACAACTCTGAACTCGGCCGGACGGACAAAGCCAGGGCGTTGCTCGACGAGGCCGCATCTTGCGAGGAGGTCCTGCCCGCGGTCCGAGTGGCGCGCGGACTGATCCTGGTCCGGACCGGCCACCCGGATCTGGCCTTGGCGGATCTGGACTCCGCGGTCGCCCAGCTGCGACGGACAGCCACGCCCGGAGGAATGGAGGATCTGGCCGGGGCCCTGATCAACCGGGGACTGCTGCACATCGTGGCCGGCCGCCTGGTCGAGGCAGCAGCCGATACCCAGGCCGCCGGCGCGATCGCGCGGGAGCTCGGCCGGGGCGACATCACTTTCATGGCCGACCACAATCTGGGGTTCGTCCGCTATCTGGCCGGCGATCTGCCTTCGGCGCTGTCGGCGATGGAGGCGGCCGCCGCGGCCTGGCCGGGGGCTGCCCAGGACGGCGTCTCGCCACTGGACCGCGCGAGAGTGCTGGCGGCGGCAGGTCTGATCGATGCGGCCGCCGAGCACATCGACCAGGCGCTGGAGTTCTTCCGCCTCAACCACGCCACGGCGGACCTGGTGGATGCGTATTCGGTGCGGGCGGAACTCGATCTGCTCGCGGGCAACCCGGAAGCCGCCGCCGTGGCGGCTCGGAAGGCGGAGCAGACGGCCCGACGGCGGGGCAACGAGTCTGCTGCCCTATCAGCGAGAACCCTTCGGCTGCAAGCCGTCAGGGCGCAGCGCCGGGAACGCCTGCGGGACGACCCCGGGTGGGGTCACAGCAGTGCACAGATCGGTGTCGCGGTCCGCGACGCCGCCCAGGCCGCGGAACTGACCGTCCGGCTCGACGAATTGGGTCTGTCCGAAGAGGGGCGAACCGCGATGCTGCTCCAGGCCGAAGCACTGCTGGACGCCGATGATCTGCCGGGTGCGGTCGAAGTCGCCCAGGCGGCCAAGCGTCGGCCCGGGGTGGCCCGGCTCGCCACCAGGTTGCAGGGTCGGCTGCTGGACGGGCGGCTGGCGCTGGCGGCCGGCCAGCGCAGGGCCGGGCTGGCCCATGTGCGCCGTGGGCTGGACGAGCTCTCCCAGTTCCAGGCCACCTTCGGATCGCAGGATCTGCAGACGGCCGCGTCGGTACACGGTCGTGAACTCGCCCAACTCGGGCTGCGGACGGCCGTCGATTCCGGATCACCGGCGGCGATCTTCCAGTGGTTGGAGCGGGCCAGGGGAGTGACCACCCGGCTGCCCGCGGTTCGGCCCCCGGCTGATCCCGAGTTCGCCAGGGAGCTCGGTGAGTTCCGGGCCGGTTACCAGCAAGCACGCCAGGCAATACTGAGTGGCGAGCGTGATCCAGCGCTCGAGGTAGTGATCAGGGATCGGCGGCGGCGGGTGCAGGCCATGGCCTGGTCCACCTCCGGCGATGGCCACGTGCGGCGTCCGCTGACCCTGGCCGCGGTTCAGCGGCGATTGGCCGGCGAGGGGAACGATGCCAGCGTCGTGGCGTACATCCGAGGCGCCGGCGACCTGCATGCGCTCGTGATCACACCCCGGCGGGTGACATTCCGGAGACTGGGCCCGTTCGATCAGGTGCAGGCCGCGATCCGGCGGGTCTCGGCGGATCTCGATCTGCTGGCCAGCCCGCGCATCCCCGAGCCCGTCCGTCGAGTCGCCCGACGGTCACTAGCTGCCGGGCTCATCGGTATCTCGAACGAGATGCTCGACCCGATAGCGGGTTTCATGGGCTCGGGACCGGTCCTCATCGCCGGTCTGGGTGTGCTGACCACGGTGCCCTGGGGACTGCTGCCGCAGCTTCGGGGACGGGCCGTATCGGTGACCGCGTCGGTGACCTCGGCGCTTCAGGATCGGCCCGGTCGCCGCCCCGCTGGCGGTCAGGGGCCTGCTGGTGGTCAGGTGCTGGCGGTGGCCGGGCCCGGACTGCCCAACGGGGCGGGCGAGGCCGAGCGGATCGCCGCGCTGTATCCGGGTGCGACCACGCTCGTCGAGAGTGCGGCCACCGGTCGTGAGGTGCTCAGCAGGGTGTCGGACGGGGGGCTCCTGCACATCGCTGCGCACGGGCACCATGAGGTGGAGTCGCCGCTGTTCTCCTGGGTGCAGCTCGCGGACGGCCCGTTGTACGGCTACGACATCGCGCCCAACCCCGCCCTGCCCGATCACGTGGTGCTGTCCAGCTGCGATGTCGGTCGCGGTGACGACGACCGGCCCGGCGGCGAACCACTCGGGCTGGCGGCCGCGCTGCTGCGCAGCGGGGTGTCGACCGTCATCGCCGGCGTCAGCCGGATTTCCGATGAGGTCGCCGCGCAGACCACTGTCGTCTACCACCAGCGACTGGTGGCCGGCGACGGCCCGGCCGTCGCGCTGGCCGCGGCGATCGCCTCGGCCGATGGGGCACCGGTCCCGCTCACCTGCTTCGGGGTCGGTGTCTGACTGCACCGCGGAACGGGGATCCGGCAGTCGTTATCCTTGGACGACATCCCATGGACATTCATCTCGCGAACCCGCCCGCACACCGCCCCCTGCCCTGGATCCGGCCATGATCGGGCAGATCGCCCTTCTCGGTGTCGGGGTCATCCTGATCATCGGTACCGCGATCTACGTCGCGGCCGAATTCAGCCTGGTCACCGTCGATCGCGCGAAGGTCGCGCAACAGGCCGCGGCCGGCGACGGACGCGCCCGGTCGCTGCTCATCGGTCTGAAGTCCCTGTCCACGCAGCTGTCCGGAGCGCAGGTCGGGATTACTGTCACCACCCTGGCTCTCGGCTTCGTGATGGAACCGTCGCTGGCCGCGCTGATCGCAGGACCCTTGCGCGCCATCGGGTTGGGTGACGAGGCCGCCCAGTCGATCGGGGTGATCCTGGCGCTCGTCGTGGCCACTGTGCTCTCGATGGTGTTCGGCGAACTCGTGCCCAAGAACCTGGCGATCGCCGAACCGCTCGACACGGCCAAAGCGGTGATCATGCCGTTGCGCTTGTCCACCATGGTGTTCCGGCCGCTGATCTGGGTCTTGAACGGCATCGCGAACGGCGTCCTGCGGATCTTCTCGATCGAACCCCAGGAAGAGTTGCGGTCGGCCCGCTCACCGCAGGAACTACAGTCGCTCGTCCGCCGCTCCGCGGCCCAGGGCACCCTGGAGGCGCCGACCGCGGGACTGCTGTCACGGTCGATCTCGTTCTCCGGCAAGACCGCCGCGGACGTACTGACCCCGCGCACCAGGGTGCGGTTCATCAAGGCGGCCGACACGGCCGACGCCGTCCTGGTGGCCGCGGCGGCCACCGGCCATTCCCGGTTCCCGGTCTCCGGCGCGGACTCCGACGACGTGGTCGGCCTGGTGCATCTCAAGCGCGCCGTCGCCATCCCACCCGACGAACGGGCGGGGGTCCGCGTCGAGCAACTCCTCAGCGAGGTCCCGGTCGTGCCGGAGACCATTCCACTGGACGACCTGCTGGACCTGCTGCGCGAGCAGGGCCTGCAGATGGCGGTCGTCACCGACGAATACGGCGGCACCGCTGGCATCCTCACCTTGGAGGATGTAGTGGAGGAGCTGGTCGGCGAGATCACCGACGAGCACGATCCGGTCGATCCGCGGGCGACTCGCCAGCGGGACGAGACCTGGTTGCTACCAGGGGATCTCCGGCCGGACCAGATCGCCGACATCTGCGGTGTCACGCTACCGGAATCGAAGGCCTACGAGACGGTGGCTGGATTGGTGATCGCCCGATTGGGTCGTATGCCGGAAAGCGCCGACACAGTGGAGGTCCAGGCCACCATGGTGGCCAACGCGTCCCTGGGGGTGCTGACGGCCCGGGTGAAGGGATCGGCCGACGATGTTCCCATCCCGGTCAACCCGCTGGACGATGTCCCCCGGGTGGTGCTCGTCCGGCTGACCGTGGCGGCCAGGGCCCGCCGCCGGATCGACTCGATCGTGCTGTCCGCAGTCGGCCCGATCGAGGACCACGGTGAGCTTCGATGAGTTCCAGTTGGGCGCTGGTCGGCGTCGTCGTGCTGCTGCTCGCGCTCAGCGCGTTCTTCGTTGCCGCGGAGTTCGCTCTGATCTCCGCGCGTCGTACCGAGGTCGAGCCGAGAGCCGTCACCAGCGCCAGAGCCAGGATCACCCTGAAGGCGATGGAAGACGTCTCGGTGATGATGGCCTGCGCGCAACTCGGCATCACCGTCTGCGGGGTGTTGCTCGGCGCGCTGGGTGAGCCGGCCGTCGCGACGCTGCTCGAGCCGTTGTTCCACGACCTCGGGGTGCCGGAGGCCTGGTTGCACCCGGTGTCGCTGGTGGTGGCGCTGCTGCTCGTCGTCTCTGCCCACGTCGCGCTGGGGGAGATGGTGCCGAAGAACATCGCCCTGGCCGGGCCCGAGAACACCGCGATCCTGTTGGCCCCGCCACTGCGGGCCATCGCGATGTTCCTCGGACCGCTGGTCCGTGGGCTCAACCACATGTCCAACGCGGTGGTCCGGCTGATCGGCCGGGAACCCAAGGACGAGGTCGCCTCGGCGTTCACCCGGGACGAGGTGGCCGGCCTGGTCGCCGAGTCCCGGTCGGAGGGGCTGCTCGACCGGCAGGAACACGACCTGATCTCGTCAGCGCTCGATTTCGACACCGGCACCATCGATCAGCTGCTGCTGGCCGACGCCGACGTGGTGTCGCTACCCACCGGGGCGAGCGCCGCCGAGGTCGAACAGGCCTGCGCCCGGACCGGCTTCTCCCGCTTCCCGCTCCGTGATCAGGACGGCCGATTCTCCGGATACCTGCACATCCGCGACGTGATCGACATTCCGCCCGAGCGGCGGGACGAACCGATTCCGGCGGCCAAGATCCGGCCTCTGCCGGTCGTCGAGGCCGGCACCGAGCTGCGGGTGGCGCTGGACCGGATGCGTCGCCGCGGTGCGCACCTCGCCCAGATCGCCGCACGCAGCACCGCGACGGAGCCCGCACCCGGCGATGCCGATCCGGCGGCCACACTGACCGCCCTGGTCATCGCGCCCGTCGAGCCCGCACCCGCGGCCAGGCTCGGCCTGGTGACCTTGGAAGACGTCATCGAGGAGTTGATCGGCGAGATACGCGACGCCACCCGTCGTCGCCCGTCGACTCCCACCGGCGCGACCGACCCACGACGCGCACCGACCCCGGATGTCACCGGGCAGAAACGCCGGGAGGCATAGTCTCGCCGTATGCAGCGGCGGATCATGGGCATCGAAACCGAGTTCGGCATCACCTGTACGTTCCACGGGCAAAGACGGCTGTCACCAGATGAAGTCGCGAGGTATCTCTTCCGCCGGGTGGTGTCGTGGGGGCGGTCATCGAACGTCTTCCTCCGCAATGGTTCGCGGCTCTATCTCGATGTGGGATCGCACCCCGAGTACGCCACCGCCGAGTGTGACGACCTGCTGACCCTGATCGCGCACGACAAGGCCGGCGAGCGGATCCTGCAGGACCTGGTGGTGGACGCCGAGGCGCGGTTGGCCGAAGAGGGCATCGGCGGTGACATCTACCTGTTCAAGAACAACACCGACTCGGCCGGCAACTCGTACGGCTGCCACGAGAACTTCCTGATCGCCAGGGCCGGCGAGTTCTCCCGGATCGCCGACGGCCTGATCCCGTTCCTGGTCACCCGCCAGCTGATCGCCGGAGCCGGCAAGATCCTGCAGTCGCCGCGCGGCGCGTCGTACTGCCTGTCCCAGCGGGCCGATCACATCTGGGAGGGCGTCTCGTCCGCCACCACCAGGTCCCGGCCGATCATCAACACCCGTGACGAGCCGCACGCCGACGCCGAGCGGTATCGCCGCCTGCACGTCATCGTCGGTGACTCGAACATGAGTCAGACCACCACCTTCCTCAAGGTCGGCAGTGCCGCGCTCGTGCTGGAGATGATCGAGGCCGGAATCCCCTTGCGGGACTTCACCTTCGACAACCCCATCCGGGCTATCAGGGAGATCTCGCACGACATCACCGGCCGTCGGCCGGTGCGACTGGCGTCCGGTTCGGAGATCTCGGCCCTCGACGCGCAGATGGAGTACTACTCGAAAGCCGTCGATTTCGTCGCGTCCCGCGGGTCGGACAACATCTCGGAGCGGGTGCTCGACCTCTGGGGTCGCACGCTCAAAGGGGTGGAGACCGGCGACCTGTCGGGCGTCGACACCGAGATCGACTGGGTCATCAAGAAGAAGCTGATCGACTCGTACGCCGCGCGCAACGGCATGGAGCTGTCCGATCCGCGGATCGCGCAGATCGATCTGACCTACCACGACGTCCGTCCCGGACGCGGCCTGCACTCGCTGCTGGTCAAGAAGGGTCTGGCCGCGACGATCGTCACCGATGACGAGATCACAGCCGCGACTGCCGTTGCGCCGCAGACCACCCGGGCGAAGCTCCGCGGCGAGTTCGTCGCGGCCGCCCAGGACGCCGGACGCGACTACACGGTCGACTGGGTGCACCTCAAGCTCAACGACCAGGCTCAGCGCACGGTCCTGCTCAAGGACCCATTCCGCAACGAGGACGACAGAGTCACCAAACTGATCGAGTCCCTCTAGCGCCGATCATCTCGGACCGCGCGGATGAAGTCGACGACTCCTGTCACTCGGTCCCCAAACGGGGAGAGTTGATCCGCGCCGAGCTAGTTGATCCGCGCGGGGGCGGGGGTGTGGAAGGCTGGTCGGTGTGGCCACGGCGAAAGCGGAACGTCTGCTGAACCTGGTGATCGCCCTGCTCAATTCGCCGCGTTTCCGGACGGCGAACTGGATCAGGGACAAGGTCGCCGGGTACGCCGACGCGCCCAGCGACGAAGCCTTCTTCCGGACGTTCGAGCGCGACAAGACCGAGCTGCGTGACCTTGGTATCCCGCTGGAGACCCCGGACGACGGCTCGGACGGCTACCGCATTCCGCCGGGGGAGTTCGCCCTCCCGCAGTTGACGTTCACCCCGGCGGAGACGGCGGCGCTCGGACTTGCCGCGCGCCTCTGGGAGACCACGGCGTTGGCCGGTGCGGGTTCGAACGCCATCCGGAAGATCCGCGACGCGGGGAACGCGGAACCGGAGGACGAGCAACATGCCCACGCCGCCGCGCTGCTCCAGCCGAGGGTCCGCACCGGCGACCCCGCCTTCGCACCGATCTATGCCGCCGTCCGGGCGGGCCGCGCCGTCGTCTTCGACTACCGCAAGGATCCGGCCGATCCGGGGGAGACCCGCACGGTCCAGCCGTGGGGTCTGGTGTCCTTCGCCGGCCGGTGGTATCTCGTCGGGTATGACGTGGACAGGTCGGCCCAGCGCACCTTCCGGTTGTCCCGGATCGTCGGGAAGGTACGAGCCGTCGGACGGGCCGGGGCGGCCACCGTCCCCGAGGGCCTCGATCTGCTGGCGCTGGTGGCTCGAAGTGTCGAGGTGCCGGCCGGACGCTCTGCTACGTTGCTGGTCAGGCCCGGCACGGCGGCCGGGCTGCGCCGCCGCGCACTGCCGTCGGGTGCCGAGGTCGGACGTGCCGACGAGCTGGATCCGGTCGGTCGGCACGCCGGCTGGGATTCGGTCCTGATGCCGTTCGCTCATCTGTGGGATACCGCCCGGATGATCGCCGAGCAGGGGCCGGACGTGTTGGTCGTCGAGCCGCCCGACCTCCGGGAGGCCGTGATCCGGCTGCTGGTGGGCGCGCGTTCCACCGACGGCCCGGCCCTGACCGGCGCCTCCGGTAACCCGGTGCGCCTGAGCGACGAGGTAGCGAGTCGCCCGGTCATCCTGGATGCAACGTGAGCGAAACTGCCACGGACCGACTCGCCCGCGTCTTGGGTCTGGTGCCGTACATCTCCCGGCGCCCGGGAGTAGCGCTGGCCGATCTGGCCGTGGAGTTCGGCGTGAGCACGGAACAGATCAACGCCGATCTCGACCTGCTGATGGTGTGTGGTCTGCCCGGCTACTACCCCGACGACCTGATCGACGTCGTCCTGGACGAAGAGGGCGGCACCGTCTCCATCGCCTTCGACGCGGGCATCGAACGCCCGGTCCGGCTCACCTCCGACGAGGCTGTGGCGCTCACGGTTGCCCTGCGGGCCTTCGCCGACCTGCCCGGCCTGGTCGACGCCGACGCGGTCTACTCGGCGTTGGCCAAGCTGGAACAGGCCGGCGCCGAGACGGCCGGCGCGGTCCGCGTCGCGGCCGCCGACGCCGCGCCCGCGCTCGGCGCCGTCCGGCAGGCGGTCGACGAGTCCCGCCAGTTGTGGATGCGCTACTACACGGCTTCCAGGGATGCGTTGAGCGAGCGGATCGTCGATCCGATCCGGTTGCTGGTCACCGACGGGCACGCCTACCTCGAGGGCTACTGCCATTCGGCCGACGCGGTCCGCCATTTCCGGGTGGATCGGATCGAGGAGATCACTGTGCTCGACGAGCCGGCGCAGGGCCAGCTCTGGGTGGACTCCGACATCCCGGAACGGATGTTCCATCCCGATCCGCAGATCCCGCCGGTGACGCTCCGGCTCGCCCCCGCGGCCCGATGGGTGGCGGAGTACTACTACGCCGAGGACGTCGAGGAACTGCCCGGCGAGCCCGGTGCGAGCCGGTCGGTACGCGTCAAACTCCGGGCGGGTGGCGACGACTGGCTGGTCAGATTGGTGCTATCCCTCGGCGGCGGAGCGGTCATCGAGGACCGTCCCGATCTGGCTCTGCGGGTCGCGGATCGGGCGACGGAGGCGCTGGAGGCCTATCGCTGATCCGGACCGGCCTCGGCGGCCGAGCGGGTGGTCGACCGTCCCTGACACCGTGGGCGCCGAACTAGACGTGACAGGTCGTGCCGCACCGTTCATCGCCGACCGCATGGCATCATCGAAGGCGGACCTCGCCGGTTCGCTCGTCATCCAAGGAGTTCTCCGTGCTGCTTCGTCATAACAAGAGCGACGAGCCCAAAGACGGCACGATGTCCTTGATGGATCACCTGTACGAGCTGCGCCGGCGGCTCGGTTGGGCCGCGCTGGGCCTGTTGTTGGGCACCATCGTCGGGTTCGTCTGGTACACCGTCGCGATCCCGTCCCTGCACATCCCGAATCTCGGCGACATCCTGACCAGGCCGTACTGCCGCGTCCCAGCATCGAGGCGAGCCACCTTCGGCGACGTCGGTGGCTGTCAATTGCTGGCCACGGACGTCTTCTCGCCGCTGCAGATCCGACTGAAGGCCGCTTTCATGGTCGGCGCCGTCATCTCCAGCCCGGTCTGGCTCTACCAGCTGTGGGCCTTCATCACCCCGGCGCTCTACGACAAGGAGCGCCGTTTCGCGGTCATCTTCGTGTCCTGCGCGGCGACGCTGTTCGCCTTCGGCGCCGTCCTTGCCTACTACGTCATCAGCGAAGGCCTGACGGTCCTCCTCGGTTTTGCCGGCAGCACCACCATCACCGGTCTCGACCCGACGAAGTATTTCTCGTTCCTCATTGCCATGCTCATCATCTTCGGCGTCTCGTTCGAGCTCCCGCTGCTGCTGATCATGCTCAACGTGATCGGCGTGGTGAAGGGCAAGCAACTGGCGAAGGCCCGCCGCTACTCGATCTTCGGCATCGTCGTGTTCTCGGCGCTGGTGGTTCCGGGCAATGACCC
Source organism: Nakamurella sp. (assembly GCA_965277305.1). Classification (GTDB taxonomy): domain Bacteria; phylum Actinomycetota; class Actinomycetes; order Mycobacteriales; family Nakamurellaceae; genus Nakamurella. The sequence continues at coordinate 476,754 of CBDICH010000003.1, forward strand.
GATCACCATGTCGGCACTGGCTGTCTCGCTGACGATCCTCTACGAGGTCGCGGTGCAGGTGGCCAAGCTCCACGACAAACGCAAGAGCGCCAGGGAAACGGCCGAGGGCATCGAGAATCTTTCCGACGACGAAGCGTCACCGGATCCGACGACCGCCGGCGACCACGTCGGCACCGAGGCCTCCGGCGGCGTGGGTGTGCCCACCCCGGTGTCGGCGCCGCAGCCGATCTCGATCAACGAACCCGGCATGGACTTCGGCGACGCAACGTGACCGATAGCCAGAGCCAGGCCGTCGACGAAAAGAATTCCCCCGCGGAGCGCTACGCCAACTCCAGGGACCGGGCCAGGCACCCGCACCTGACCGAGTTCGCCGCCGGTCGGCCGTTCGTTCTGGACCAATTCCAGGTTGACTCCTGCCGGGCGCTGGAAGAGGGCCGCGGCGTGCTGGTCTGCGCTCCCACCGGGGCCGGGAAAACGGTGGTGGGGGAGTTCGCGGTCCACCGGGCACTGGCCACCGGCGGCAAGTGTTTCTACACCACACCGATCAAGGCCCTGTCGAACCAGAAGTTCTCCGACCTGGTCGCCGAGTACGGAGCCGACCGGGTCGGTCTGCTCACCGGCGACACCTCGATCAACTCCCACGCTGACGTGGTGGTGATGACCACCGAGGTGCTCCGCAACATGCTCTACGCGGATTCGCCGGATCTGGACGGGTTGACGGCCGTCGTGATGGACGAGATCCACTACCTGGCCGACAAGTTCCGGGGTGCGGTGTGGGAGGAGGTCATCCTCCATCTGCCGGCCGACGTGCAGGTGGTGGGGTTGTCCGCGACCGTCTCCAACGCTGAGGAATTCGGCGCCTGGCTGCAGACCGTGCGCGGGCACACCACGGTCGTGGTCGACGAGCATCGCCCCGTGCCGCTGTGGCAGCACATGCTCGTCGGTCGCCGGTTGTACGACCTGTTCAGCACCTCGAGCGCGAATTTCGATCCGTCCCGACCCGGCGTGCGGCTCAAGATCGAACCGGCCCTGGCCAAAGCAGTGGCTGACGCCGAGGGGCTGGCCGACCGGTTCGGTGGCGGCCGCGGACGCGACCGCGGGGGGCGGGGTGGACGGGCCGGGTTCGGGGGCAACAACAACGGCGGCTCGCGCTGGCGGCCGACTTCTCGCGTAGACGTGATCGAGCGGCTGGACGGTTCTGGACTGCTGCCCGCGATCACCTTCATCTTCTCCAGGGCCGGCTGCGACGCCGCAGTCGCCCAGTGCGTGCGGTCGGGCATGCGGCTGACCAGTGAGGGTGAAAGGGCCGACATTCGCACCGTGATCGATCGGCGCACGGTGGACCTGCCGGAGGCGGACCTGGCCGTACTCGGTTACTGGGAATGGCGGGAGGCGCTGGAACGAGGCATCGCCGCGCACCATGCCGGGATGCTGCCCGCCTTCAAGGAGACTGTCGAAGAGCTGTTCGTCGCCGGTCTGGTCAAGGCGGTCTTCGCCACCGAAACACTGGCGCTGGGCATCAACATGCCCGCGCGCACCGTCGTGCTCGAGAAATTGGTCAAGTACAACGGCGAAGGTCACGTCGATCTGACGGCGGGGGAGTACACCCAGCTGACCGGTCGGGCGGGCCGCCGCGGCATCGACGTCGAGGGTCACGCCGTCGTGCTGTGGTCACCCGGGATGGATCCCCACGTCGTCGGAGGCCTGGCCTCCAAGCGCACCTATCCACTGCGGTCCTCGTTCCGGCCCAGCTACAACATGGCCGTGAACCTGACCGATCGGATGGGCCGATCTGCGGCGAAAGACCTGCTGGAACAGTCTTTTGCACAGTTTCAGGCTGACTCCGCGGTGGTCGGACTGGTCCGCCAACTGCGGCGTGACGAAGAGGCGGTCGAATCGCACCTCAAGGCGATGAGCTGCCACCTGGGTGACACCGCCGAGTACCTCGGTCTGATCACCGAACTGGCCGCTGCGGAGAAGGGCGCCGCCAGAGCGGGATCGGCAAGGCGCCGGGATGCGACGACGAACGACCTGATGTCGCTCAAACGTGGGGACGTCATCTCGATCCCGGCCGGCCGACGGGCCGGACTCGCGGTCGTCCTCGACCCGGGCGTCGGGTCCGACGACTCCGTTCGCCCACTGGTGGTCACGGCCGGACGGTGGGCCGGACGCCTGTCGCCCGCGGACTTCCGAGGACCGGTGCCGAGTCTCGGGCGGGTCAAGCTGGACAAGTTCACCGATCACCGCTCGCCGGCGGTGCGTCGCGATGTCTTGGCCTCGCTGACCGCGGCGGTCGCCAACGGCAGCGTGGTGAAGCGCGCGGCAGCTTCCCGGGGGCCGGTGGACGACGTGGACATCACGGCGCTGCGCCGGGCAGTAAGGGCCCACCCGGTCCACGGCTGTGCCGACCGGGAGACGCACCTGCAGTGGGCCCGTCGCTGGCAGCGGCTGACGGTGGAAACAGCGGCGTTGCAGGCGCGGGTGGCCGGTACCCGCGGGTCGCTGGGTCAGGCCCTCGACCGCATCCTGGCCCTGCTGGACCGGCGTGGTTACGTCAGGGGTGACCAGCTCACCGACGCCGGCCGGATGCTGTCCCGGATCTGGTCCGAGAGCGACCTGGTCGTCGCCGAATGTCTCCAGAACGGCACCTGGGACGGTCTGGGTGCGTCGGACCTGGCCGGCGTTGCCTCGATCCTCGTCTTCGAGGCGAGGCGCGAAGGCGTCGGCGCTCCGCGGATGACCGGAGGCGCAGCCGCTGACGCGGTGGCCGAGACCATGCGGATCTGGGCCGAGATCTCCGCGGATGAGGAATCCGCCGGGCTACCCACCACCCGAAGCCCGGACCTCGGCTTCGCGACAGCGGTAGCGGCCTGGGCCAGGGGCGAGACGCTCACCCAGGCCCTGACGGTGGCCAACGCCACCGGGACGGACATGTCGGCCGGGGACTTCGTCCGCTGGTGCCGACAGGTGATCGATCTGCTGGACCAGGTCCGCACCGTCGCCCCGCCGGCATTGGCCGCCACCGCGAAGCTGGCCCTGACCGGGCTGCGCCGCGGCGTAGTCGCACTCGGTGCGGTGTGATCGAGCGGCCGCTGCACTCGTTGCCTACGCCCCGTCCACGCACCACGCCGCCGCGGATGTATCACGTCACCCAGGCATCAACTCCTTTGTCTACGGACGGCCCCGGTCGAAGTGATTCGTCACCAGGCGTGGTTGGATCAGCCGTAGTTGGATACATGTGACGCTGGCCCCCGTCGGCGTGACCGAGGAGGGCATGGGATGAGCACGCCGTACAACCCGGGCGGACCACAGGGTGACCCGGCCCAGCCATGGCAGCCGCAGTACGGCCAGCCGGGTTACCAACCACCGGCCGTGAGCGATTCAGGCGCCCAACCTGCGTACGGGCAGCAACCGCCGCCCGCTGCACCCGCGCCTGGCTACGACCCGCAGAGTTACGGGCAGCCACCCAGCGGAGCACAGCCTGCCTACGGACAACAGCCCGCCTACGGCCAACCGGCCTACGGGCAGCCGGCTGACCAGCCCTACGGGCAGCCGGCCGGCTACGGCCAGCCGCCCACGTACGGACAACCGGCGGCCGATCCGGCGGCGTACGGGCAACCGGCGTATGGACAGTCGGGCCAACCCGGCTACGGCCAGCCGGCCTACGGGCAACCCGCCTACGGTCAGCAGCCGGCCTACGGGCAGGCTCCCGGCTACGACCAGCCGGCCTACGGTCAACCGACCTACAGCCAGCCAGGTTACGGCCAGCAATCGGCCTACGGGCAGCCTGCCTACGGGCAGCAGGGAGCCTACGGACAGGCAGCCACCCCGGCTCCGGTACCGCCGAAGAAGTCCAGCCGCGGTCTGCTGATCGGCGTGATCGCCGCCGTCGTGGTGTTGGCCATCGTGGCAATCGTGCTGTTCGTCTACCCCGGTGTGATCAAGAAGGGCGACACGTTCGACAACACCAAGGTCGCCGCCGGGGTCTCGAAGATCCTGACCGACGCGCCGCCGGCCGGCTACGGCACCAGCGGCGTCACCGCGGTGACGTGCCCGGCCGACAAGCCGGTGAAGACAGGGACCACCTTCGACTGCACCGCGACGATCAACGGTGCGTCGAAGACCGTGACGATCACGGTCAAGGACGACAAGGGCACCTATGAAGTGGGCGTCCCGAACTAGACCTCGACGATCGACCATCGGCCCGGGCGCAGACCAGCACCCGGGCCGATGTCGTTCTAGCTGCGTCGGCTCAGTGCGTCGACCAGCCGGGCCACCGGTGAGCTCAACCCGTACTCGCGGGACAGTTCGAGGAGCCGTTGCGGGTCGACCGGTGCCGACGGCAGAGTTCCGTCCCCAGCGGGACTCACGGTCACATCGGCGTCCGTCGCCACCCGGACAACCTTCGGCGCGACCAGCAGGTAGGGCAGTGCCGGGGTGAGCTTGACCCGTTGCGCCGTACTCAATTCCGTCGATTTGTTCTGCACGGCGTCGATGACCGCCTCGATCGAGCCGAACCTGCTGATCAGCGTCGCCGCGGTCTTGTCGCCGACCCCTGGGACCCCCGGCAGACCGTCGGACGGATCGCCGCGCAGCACCGCAAAGTCCGGGTAGGTGCCGGCCGGAATGCCGTGCTTCTCGGCCACCCCCGCGGTGTCCAGCAGTTGCACCTTGCTCATCCCGGCGCCGATGTACCGAACCCGGACCGTCGTGGGTTCGTCGCGGGCGAGCTGGAACAGATCGCGGTCGCCGGTCACCACCTCGACCGGGTCGGCCCGTTCCCGTGCCACCAGCGTGCCGATCACGTCGTCGGCCTCGAATCCGGGCGCGCCGGCCGTCGAGATACCGAGGGCGGACAGTACCTCGAGGAGTACCGGGATCTGCGGGCCGAGTTCGTCCGGCACCTCCTCGATCGCAGTCTCACCGTCAAGCAGAGGTTGAGGGTCTGACTCCTGGGCCACCCGGTGCGTCTTGTAGGTCGGCACGAGATCTACCCGCCAGGCCGGGCGCCAATCCAGATCCAGACAGGCGATCACCCTGGTCGGTCCGGCATCCAGCATCACCCTCCGGACGATGTCCAACGTGCCGCGAATCGCGTTGACGGGCTGCCCTGCCGGCCCGACGGTGGTGGAGGGCACACCGTGGAAGGCGCGGAAGTAGATCCCGGCGAGATCGAGCAGCTGCAGCATGCTGGCCGACGTTACCGGGCCCCTCCGGCAGCCGAACCGGCCCAGGGCGCTTCCGGTGGTTCGATGCGCGCCGGTCCGGCGCGGCCGGGGGGATCACGACCTCGCAACGGATCCAGGGCAAGCGGAAGTCACCCACTAAGCTCCCGATCATGTCCTCAGATCTCGTCCCTGACCGCGCCGCACCTGCAGGCCCCGGCTCGGCAGGTGCGTTCGCGGATCGGCTGGACCGGCTGGCCGCCACTGCCCGCGCCGCTGGAGCGGATGTGGTGATCGTCTCGCCGGGCGCCGATCTGCACTATCTGGCGGGACATTCGGTGGCCTCCCACGAGCGGCTGACCGCCCTGCTGGTACCGGTGTTCGGGCCGCCGCGGATGGTCGTTCCGGCGCTGGAACGGGCCGGCTGGATCGGGTCACCGATCGAGATGCTGGGCACTGCGTTCACGACCTGGAGCGACGGTACCGATCCCTACCGGGTGCTGGTCGCTCTGCTGCCGCCCGAGGCCCGGGTGCTGTGCGTGGACGACCACATGCCGGCTGTCCACGCGCTGGGCATCTCCTGGGCCCGACCCGGTTCCGAGCTCACCCTGGCCGGCACCATCATCGGAGAGCTGCGCATGCGCAAAGCACCCGACGAGATCGACGAGCTGGCGACGGTGGGTGCCGCGATCGACCGCGTGCAGGCCCGCATCGGTGAATGGCTCCGGCCGGGCCGGACCGAAGCCGAGGTGGCGGCGGACATCGCGGCCGCGCTGGTCGAAGAGGGGCACACCAGGGCCGACTTCGTCATCGTCGGGTCCGGCAGCAACGGGGCCAGTCCGCACCACGAGGCGTCGGCCAGGGTCATCGAGCCGGGTGATCCGGTGGTCATCGACATCGGTGGCCCCAACGCGGCCGGCTACTACTCCGACTGCACCCGCACCTACCGCGTCGCAGGTGCGGGCGGGGACCGGGAGTTCGACGCGGTGTACGAGATAGTCCGGTCCGCCCAGCAGGCCGGTATCGATGCGGTCAAGGTCGGGGCCACGGCCGAGTCGATCGATCAGGCGTCCCGCGACGTGATCGAGAAAGCCGGATACGGAGCGTATTTCATCACCCGGACCGGCCACGGTATCGGCCTCGAGGTGCACGAGCACCCGTACGTGGTGGCCGGGAACACCCTGCCGCTGGAAGAGGGCATGGCCTTTTCGATCGAGCCCGGAATCTACCTGCCCGGACGCTTCGGCGTCCGGATCGAGGACATCGTCGTCGTCGGCCCCGATGGAGCAGTACTGATGAACAACGCCACCAAGGCGCTCACCACAGTAGGGGGATGACGAGCATGCTGGAGGAGATCGACGCCCGCATCGCCGCAGTACTGGCCGCCGACGGCAGGTGTTCGTACACCGACCTGGCGGACAAGGTCGGACTATCGGTATCGGCGGTGCACCAACGGGTTCGCCGGCTGGAGCAGCGCGGAGTGATCAGGGGTTACGCGGCCAGGATCGACGGGGAGCAGATCGGACTACCGCTGACCGCCTTCGTGTCGCTCACCCCGATCGACCCGGCCGAACCGGACGACTACCCGCAGCGACTGCTGCCACTCCCACAGATCGAGGCCTGTCATTCGGTGGCCGGGGTCGAGTCGTACATCGTCAAGGTCCGGGTGGCCTCTCCTGCCGCCCTGGAGGCCCTGCTGGCGCAGATCCGCCTCACCGCGAACGTGTCGACCCGCACCACCGTGGTGCTGTCGACCCCGTTCGAGGACCGCCCTGTGCTGGCCGGCGTCCCGGTTGCGGTTGCCGGCGTGGCCGCTGCCTCAGCGGACGCCGGCCCGGCCGGTGGCTGAGAACGGCTGTCGGGGATCCATGATGTGATCGGCGTATGCCTGATGCGCAGCTGTCCTACCCCGATGCGGATCGCGACGACACCGTTGGCGTAGTGCACGGTGTGACCGTGGCTGATCCGTACCGCTACCTCGAGGACCCGAACGCGGCCCGGACCGTCGCGGCCCAGAACGCAGTGTCCAGGCCATATCTGGATGCGTTGGACGGGCGCGCCCGCTTCTTGGACTTCACCACCTCGGTGCTGACGGCGCCGCGGCACGGGGTGCCGTGGGAGCGTGGCGGCCGATACTTCATGATCGCCAATCCCGGGGCCAAGGATCAGGACCAGGTCTTCGTCGCCGGGAGCCTGGCCGAGCTTGGCACCGATCCCCGGGTGCTCGTCGATCCCAATACCTGGTCAGCCGATGGCACCGCGGCGTTGACCGGTCTGCGGATCAACGTCGACGGCTCGTTGGCCGGCTACGCCCGGTCCGACGCCGGTTCGGACTGGCGAACCCTCGGCGTGATCGACGTGGCGACCGGCACCGAACTCCCGGACCGGCTGACCGGCGCCAAGTGGCTGGAGCCCGTGTGGCTGCCCGATGGGGCCTCGTTCCTGTACTGGCGTTACCCCGACGTCGAGACGACGGCCGCCGGGGCCTTCACGGACGCTGCCGGGGTCGGCGAACTCGCCCTGCATCGTCTGGGCACCCGGCAGTCGGTGGACGAGGTCGTCTGGCGTCGACCGGAGGCCAAGGAGTGGATGGTCGATCCGTGGGTGAGCGACGACGGCCGGTTGCTGGTGTTGAGCGCCGCGCCGGGGACCGACTCCAGGAACACCATCGCCGTGCGGCGGCTCGGCTCGGACGTGGACGGCCGGACCGTCGTGCTGCCCGGAGAGACGTCGACCGTGACGGACCTGGCTGACGCGCACCACGTGGTTGGCGCGGTCGGCGACACTCTCTATCTCCGCACCGAACGTGACGCCCCGCAGGGGCGATTGGTGGCCGTCGACCTGGCCGAGCCGGCCGGTAGCTGGACCACCCTGGCCACCGGCGACGACCGGAGGCTCCTCGCCGGGGTGGCGATGGCTCGTGATTCCTTCCTGCTCCTCTGGTCGGTGGACACCGCGCAGCACCTGGAGATCACCGACCGCTCCGGGACCGTGCGGGCAGCACCGGAGCTCGGGGAGCTGGTGTCGTTCGCCGGTGTTCGGTCACGCCCGTCCAGTGACGAATTCTTCCTCGGTACCACCGGGTTCGACCATCGGTTGCGGGTCTACCGGCTGGACACCGTCGGAGAATTGCGGTTGCTGCCCGGGCCGGCGGCTGCCGCCCCGCTGCCGGAGATCAGGGCGGAGCGCCGGACCGGGACGTCGGCCGACGGGACGGCCGTGCCGATGAGCGTGGTCCGGCTCGTCGACCTGCCCGACGGTCCGCGACCCACCTTGCTCTACGGCTACGGCGGCTTCGACATTCCCTTGCTGCCGAGCTTTTCCGCCTTGTTTGCCGGCTGGATCTCCGCCGGTGGGGTACTGGCCGTGGCCAATCTGCGCGGCGGCGGCGAATTCGGGGCGGCGTGGCACGAGGCCGGGATGGGGCGTCAGAAGCAGCGGGTCTTCGACGACCTGTACGGCTGCGCCGAAGCCTTGATCGCCGACGGCACCACGACTGCCGCCCAGCTGGCTGTCCACGGCCGCTCCAACGGCGGCCTGCTCGTCGGCGCCGCGATCACCCAGCGGCCCGAACTGTTCGCGGCCGCACTGCCGACGGTCGGCGTGATGGACATGCTGCGCTTCCACCTCTTCACCATCGGCTGGGCCTGGACCAGCGAATACGGCAGCCCGGACGAGCCGGCCGATTTCGCCGCCATCCATGCCTACTCGCCGCTGCACGCATTACGCCAGGGCACGCGCTATCCGCCGACGCTGGTCAGCACCGGCGATCACGACGATCGGGTGGTGCCCGCGCACTCCCTCAAGTTCGGTGCCGAGATGCAGTTCTGCCAGGCCGGATCCGCCCCCGTGTTACTACGGGTGGACACCAGGGCCGGCCACGGGATGGGCAAGCCGGCCACGGCCTTGGCGCAGGAGTATGCCGACCAACTGGCGTTCGCCGCCGAGTGGACCGGGCTGCGTGCCCACTGACCGCAACTCGACAGCTGCAGAGAAATGGGAATCGATCTCGCCCGGCACATGGTTAGCATGGGGAAACGCCATGAACCCTTGACGGCTGCTGCATCACCGCATGCGCTGCAGCGACACCGAGCGAAGAGACGAACTGATCCGTGACTGCATCAACCAAGAACGAGTCGAGCCAAGGCGGAACGGCGCTGCAGCCTGACCGGGTCGACGGCATCGGGTTCCGCTCGACCCGCGGGCCGGTCCTGATCTCGCTGATGTTGGCGACCTCGCTGGTGGCCCTCGATTCGACCATCATCGCCACCGCGGTGCCGTCGGTGGTCCGCAGCCTCGGGGGCTTTTCCGAGTTCCCCTGGCTGTTCTCGATCTACCTGCTCGCGCAGGCGGTGTCGGTGCCGATCTACGCGAAAGTTGCCGACATGTTCGGCCGCAAGCCGGTGATCCTGCTGGGGATCGCCCTGTTCCTGGTGGGATCGATCCTGTGCGGCTTTGCCTGGAGCATGACGGCGCTGATCATCTTCCGGGCCGTGCAGGGCCTGGGCGCCGGCGCGGTCCAGCCGATGAGCATCACCATCGTCGGGGACATCTACAGCCTGGAGGAACGGGCCAAGGTCCAGGGATATCTGGCCAGCGTCTGGGGCATCTCGGCGGTGATCGGACCCACCCTCGGCGGCATCTTCAGCGAATGGGTCTCCTGGCGCTGGATCTTCTTCGTCAACATTCCGCTGTGCGTGATCGCCGCCTCCATGTTGGTCCGGAAGTTCCACGAGAAAGTGGTGCGTCAGCCCCACCGCATCGATTATCTTGGCGCCACCCTGCTCACCGTCGGCTGCTCGCTGCTCATCCTCGGGCTACTCGAGGGCGGCGCAGCCTGGGCCTGGGATTCGCCCATCAGCCTGGCCATCTTCGCCGTCGGGCTGCTCTCGCTCTTCGTGTTCGTGCTGGTCGAGCGCCGGGCCGTCGAGCCGGTCCTGCCCCTGTGGGTCTTCCAGCGCCGGGTCCTGGTCGGCGGCAGCGCGGTCTCGTTCGCCGTGGGGGCCGTCCTGCTCGGTCTGACCTCATACGTGCCCACCTATGTCCAGGTGGTGTTGGGCGCCACGCCACTGATCGCCGGATTCGCCTTGGCCACCCTCACCATCGGCTGGCCCATCGCCGCCTCGTTCGCCGGTCGGCTCTACCTGCGCATCGGTTTCCGGTCGACTGCGCTGATCGGCGGCAGCATCGCACTGGTCGGAACGGCCTTCATGATGACGCTGGGCCGCGAGTCGTCGATCTGGTCGGTGGCGCTCTACTGCTTCGTCATCGGCCTCGGACTGGGACTGGTGGCCAGCCCGACGTTGATCGCGGCGCAGTCCAGCGTCGGCTGGTCCGAACGCGGAGTGGTCACCGGCAACAGCATGTTCAGCCGGTCGATCGGCTCGGCGGTCGGTGTCGCCCTGTTCGGCGCCATCGCCAACTCGGTGATCAACGCCTCCGGGTCTGCCGACGAATCGGCAGCGGCCATCAGCCCGGCCTCCCACCAGGTGTTCGTGGCGGTCACGGTGCTCTGCGCGATCATGTTCGCGGCCGCGCTGATGTTGCCTCGGCTCCGGGACCAGGTCGTCGTCTGAACACCGGCTGCCCCGCTGCGCACCGACAGCGGCCAGTCGGGAACCGGCCGAGATGCTTGACTGGCCCGGTGAACAAGACGTGCGGGAACCGATGATCCTTCTACTACGAGGAGGCCGGGTGCACACCGCGGCCGACCCCGATGCCACCGCGCTGGCCATCACCGACGGAGTCATCAGCTGGATCGGATCCGAACACGCGGTCGAGATGGCCGGTCGACCCGATCAGGTCGTGCAGCTGGACGGCGCGATGGTGGCACCTGGTTTCGTCGACGCGCACGTGCACACGACCGATGCCGGCCTGGCACTGGCCGGTCTCGATCTCAGCTCGGCGTCCTCGCTGGCTGACTGTCTGCGACGGGTCGGCGCTGCGGCGCAGGCACTCGGCCCGCGGGACCTGGTGTGGGGTCACGGCTGGGATGAGACGCGGTGGCCGGAGAACCGTCCAGCCACCAGGTCGGAGATCGACGCGGCGGTCGGTGCACGCCCGACCTACCTGAGCCGGGTGGATGTCCACTCAGCGCTGGTCAGCACCGCTCTGGTGAACCTGCTGCCGCCCGGTGGCGCGGACGTCCACCCGTCTCTCCCGCAGACTCGAGGCGCGCATCACGCCGTACGCAATCAGGCGAAGTCGCTGCTCACCCCCGAGCGGCGGGCAGCGGCCCAACGAGCATTCCTGGACGCGGCAGCAGCCTCCGGCATCGTCGAGGTGCACGAGTGCGCCGCCGGCGACGAGCCGGGGCGGCAGGATTTGCGTGCCCTGCTCGACCTCGATGCACCGATCTCGGTGCGCGGCTATCTGGCGGCTGCGGTCAGCGATCCAGAGCAGGCTCTGGCTCTGCTGGCCGAGACCGGGGCCGTCGCACTGGCCGGCGATCTGTCCGTGGACGGAGCGATCGGGTCCCGGACCGCAGCCCTGCTCTCGCCTTATCTGGATGCCCAGAATACCTGCGGCACAAGGTATCTCAGCGATGACGAGATCGCCGACCATCTCTGGGCGTGCGCCGTGGCCGGCGTGCAGCCCGGCTTCCATGCCATCGGTGAGGACGGGGTGAATGCGGTAGCCCGCGGCCTCCGTCGGGCCACCGACAGTCTGGGGGAGCACGGCACGGTCCGGCTGGCCGGTGCCGTGCCCAGGATCGAGCATGCCGAGATGGCCGACGCCGAGGCCATCGCGGCGTTCGCGGCGACCGGCACGGTGGCCTGTGTCCAGCCGTTGTTCGACGCGGCCTGGGGTGGGCCGGACGGCATGTACGCGCAACGGCTGGGACGGGGCCGCGCCGAGCCGATGAATCCGTTCGCCGCCCTGGCCTCCGCCGGTGTCGTGCTGGCCCTGAGCTCGGACGCGCCGGTCACGCCGGCCGCGCCGTGGTCGGCGGTCCGAGCCGCCGTGCACCATCGGACAGCGGGGTCCGGGCTGTCCGCGCGGGCAGCGTTCACCGCGCACACCCGGGGAGGTCACCGAGCCGCCGGTCGCACGGATCGGGGAGTAGGCACGATCACCGTGGGGGCGCCGGCGCACCTGGCGATCTACTCGACCGGTGAACTCGTCCGACCCGCGGCGAATCCGTCGGTGGCGCGTTGGTCCACGGACCCGCGGTCGCGGGTGCCCCTGCTACCGGATATGACGCCGGGAGCCCCGCTGCCGACCACGCTGGCCACCATTGTCGACGGCCGTCCCGTCTACGACACCGGCCTGCTGTCCTGACCATGTCGTCCCTGCTGGCCTGGGTATGTCGGCACCTGTTCCTGACATGACCATCACGCGTCCGGCATTACGCTGATGGGGTGGCATCCCCGACGGTCGATCAAGCACCGTCCGCCGACCTCGTTCGCAGCACCAGGAAGCAACTCCGCGCTGCCGGCCGGGCCGGACGGCTGGAGCGCTGGCGCCGGTCGTTGATGGGCCCCGGCGGATTGCGCATCCTCGGTGCGGCCCTCGGCGGATACGCCCTCAACCTCTCGTTCGCGCCGTCGACCCTGTGGTGGCTGGCCATGGTCGGCCTAGCCCTACTGGGTCTGGCCGTGCACGGCCGTCGTACCCGACCCGCCCTCGGCCTCGGCCTGATCTTCGGTCTGACGTTCTACATTCCCCTGCTCAACTGGACGACCGTCTATGTCGGACCCGTCGCCACCGCGCTGGCCGTGGCCGAGGCGCTGTTGCTGATGCCGGTCGGCGCCCTGGTCGCCGCCGCCACCCGCCGGCTGCCCGTCTGGCCTCTCTGGGCGGCCGGGTTCTGGATCGCCGGCGAAGCGCTGCGGGCCCGATTCCCATTCGGCGGTTTCCCGTGGGGCGGCATCGCCTACTCGCAACCGAACGGCCCGCTGCTGCCGTCGGCGTCGCTGCTCGGTGCGTCCGGCTTGGCCTTCCTGACCGCACTGGCCGGGTTCGGACTGGCTGCGGCGACGCGGACGGTCTGGATCAACCGCACCGCTCTCCGGCCGCTGCTGCTGGTGGGGCCGGCATTGCTGATCGCGGTGCCGTTCGCGCTCGGGGTCGTCGGACTGGCAACGGAACAATCCGGCCAGGGTGCACCGACCAAGGTCATCGCCGTGGTCCAGGGCAACGTGCCGGAGCCGGGGCTCGAGTTCAATGCCCGCCGCCGGGCCGTCACCGATCTCCACGCGTTCCAGACGCACAAGCTGGCCGCTGATGTCCGGGCCGGCAAGACTGTGAAGCCCGACCTGGTGATCTGGCCGGAGAACGCGTCCGACATCGATCCCTATGCCAACCCCGACGATGCCGCCGTGATCGACTCCGCCGTCAAGGACATCGGTGTACCGGTGCTCGTGGGGGCGGTCGTGGGCAGCGGCACGCCGGGAAAGAACTACAACATGGGCATCGTCTGGGATCCGATCACCGGCCCGGCGGCGAAATTGTCGGACCAGACCTACTCCAAGCGGCACCCCGTGCCCTTCGGTGAGTACATGCCGTACCGGTCGTTCTTCCGGATCTTCTCCGACAAGGTGGATCTGCAGCAGGGTGAGTTCCTGCCCGGCACCCGTCCGGGCAACCTGGATGTGGCCGGGGTCAACATCGGCGATGTCATCTGCTTCGAGGTGGTCTACGACGACATCGTCCGCGATGTCGTGAACGGCGGCGCCCAGGTGCTGGTGGTGCAGACCAACAACGCCACCTTCGGCTGGACCAACGAGACCTATCAGCAGCAGGCCATGAGCCGGGTCAGAGCCGTCGAACACGGCCGCGAGGTGTTGATCTCGTCGACCAGCGGGGTATCGGCGGTGATCCGGCCCGACGGCAGCGTGGAGTCCCGGATCGGCCTGTTCACCGCCGGGTACCTGACGCCGACGGTGCCGTTGATCTCGGCGACCATACCGGGGACCGTACTGGGCGGGCCGGTCGAATGGATCCTGACGGTAGGTAGCCTGCTGGGCCTTGCGGTGGTCAGCTGGACGGCCGGCCGCCGCCGTAGGACCGATGCCGGGAGCCCGCAGGGCGACCCGGAGGAACTCCAAGTTTCGCCGGGCGCAACAGACGCATAAGTTGTGCATCTGACCGTGGCACCGGTACGACCGGAGGACCGCGGGGTGATACCACCACATCCATCGGTCCGGAGCCCTGTCCGGACCTTGTCTCGATCTGCGCAGTTTCCTGAGGAGAGCAACACCCGTGAGCCCCGCCGAACACACCGACAGCGCCGACGGCACCGCCAAGGTCCTCGTCATCATCCCGACGTTCAACGAGCGGGAGAATCTGCCGCTGATCCTGGATCGGTTGCGGGCGGCGGTGCCGACCGCGAGTGTCCTGGTGGTCGATGACGGGAGCCCGGACGGCACCGGAGACATCGCGGACGCGCGGGCCGGCGAGGATCCGATGATCGCGGTGCTGCACCGTGCGGAGAAGAACGGGCTGGGCCCGGCCTATTTCGCCGGGTTCGAGTGGGGTCTGGCGCACGGCTTCGACGTGCTGGTCGAGATGGACGCCGACGGGTCGCACGCCCCGGAGCAGTTGCCCCGGCTCCTCGGGGCCCTGGATCATGCGGATCTGGTGATCGGTTCGCGGTACGTCGCGGGCGGGTCGGTGGTGAACTGGCCGAAGCGGCGTGAGGTGCTCTCCAAGGGCGGCAACCTGTATTCGCGACTGGCGCTCGGGGTAGGCGTCAAGGACATCACGGCCGGATACCGCGCCTATCGGGCCGCGGTGATCCAGGCGATCCCGTTGCACGAAGTGGCCTCGCACGGTTACTGCTTCCAGGTGGACCTGGCCTGGCGGACCATACGCGGCGGGTTCCGGGTCGTCGAAGTCCCGATCACCTTTACCGAGCGGGAGATCGGCGTGTCGAAGATGAGCGGCGGGATCGTCCGTGAGGCGCTGCTCAAGGTCACCCTCTGGGGAGCCGAACACCGCTGGCAGCAGCTCACCGGTCTGGTCACCCACCGCAAACAGGTCTGACTCCGACCGAGCAGGAAACCACCCCGACGTCACATGGCAGCGACTCCGGACCCGGGTGGGTGCGGAGTCGCCGGCGGATCGTGCAGGGGTCAGGAAGCGGTACGACGAGCCTTCAGCTCGGCCAGACGCTCGCCCAGGATCTCTTCCAATTCGGCGATCGAACGCCGCTCGAGCAACATGTCCCAGTGGGTGCGCGGCGGTTTGACGGCCTTGCCCTCTGGAGCGGAGCCGTCGATCAGCGCCGACTCGAGGCCGTGCATCCGACAATCCCAGACCGCAGGTACCTCGGCGTCGTCCGCCATCGGCACGGTGAATTCATGGCCTCGCGGGCAGCGGAAAGTCGCTGTCCGGCGGGGCGCCAGGTCGTGGTTGCGATCGGCCTCGTAGCTGGTGCTTCCGAGTCGACTTCCGCGCAGGACGCGGTCAGCCATGGTCTTCCTTTCACATCGCTTGTCCGAAGCCACACCGAGGCGCTTTTCCGGAGCCGGGACAACTCACCCGGGTGGCCACCCTCTGAATGGGGGAGCTACTCGTAGGTAACGCTGTCACAGCTTGGTTCGTTCCCGATCACGCCCCGGATGGCCGGGAGCATCACCTGGCCCCCTGAGTCGGTGGCCGGGTCGGGTTGAGCAGAGCTGCCTGTTTCACTCACTGGAGAGACGGCTGGACAGGCCCTTCGTCACGCAGATGTGTCGAAGCCTGTTCGGGAGTCTCCGGGTGGCAGAGAGCGAGCGGCAGCGTGCAACGCTAGCGCACTTTTGATACCCGATGTCGGCGCGCCGAACCGTTCGCCCAGTTTGGTGACCGGTTCCACTCGAACCGGGTCGGTCGGGGCTCATGGTGACGGGCACGGGTCAGGTCGTCCTCAGCCGGACTCCAGAGGCAGTGTCGCCTCCGAATTGGGCCCGAGGTCGCCGGACCGATGGTGCCGGCGACACAACACCTGGTAGCGAATTTCGGCGTCGTCCAGAGCGGTGTCCGCGACCACCACCTGCGCGCCGTCCCTGGCCACCTCGCCGGCCACCACCCTGGCGTTGAACCGGCCGGCACCGCCGCACCAGCACAAGACCTCGACCTGCAGGGGCAACACCTCGTCGGCCAGTTCGAAGAGCCGGGCCGAGCCCGGAAACATGCGCCCGCGGAAGTCGGTGGCGATCCCGAAGGCATAGACGTCGACCTGGACGTCGTCCGCCAGCTGCGCCAGCTGATCGATCTGTGCGGGGGTGAAGAACTGCGCTTCGTCGACGATCAGGTAGTCGACCCGGCGCCCGGTGGCCCACGACTGGCGGACCAGCTCGGCCAGGTCGACGTCATCATCGACCTCGATGGCGTCCCGGGTGATGCCCATCCGGGAGGTGATCTGGCCGCGGTGGGATCGGTCCAGTCGGGTGAGAAGCAGCCCACGTCGCCCCTGGCGAGAGTGGTTGTGGTCGAGCTGGAGGGCGAGGGTGGACTTACCGCAGTCCATCGGGCCGAAGAAGTATTTGACGGTGCCGGTCGGCACCTGACCCCGCCGTGAGCCCGCCGCCGGGACCATGGACAGCGCCGTGGCCGGCCCGGTCGGCGTGGACCGTGCCGGCGAGGGTCGGTTCAGCGTCGGCTGCTGCTCTGAGCGTTGCACTGGTGGTCGCTGTGACGAGGGCGGTGGCACGCTCGGACTGTACTGATCCTGGATCAGGACGGCCATTCGCCGCGTTCGGACAGAACTCTGGCCAGTACGTCGGGCCGGTCGGTCATGATGCCGTCGACGCCCATGTCCAGCAACTCGCTCATCTGTCTGTCGTCGTCGACTGTCCAGACGTGGACCTCGATGCCGACCGAGTGGGCAGCAGCGACCAAGGCAGGTGTGACCACGCGCACGAGACCGAACCGCACCGGCACCTGCGCCGACAATGCAGGACCGACGGCGGGCCGCAACCGAAGTCGGGTCGCCGCCACCAGCAGACCAACTCCGCGTGGACCCAACGAGGTGGCCACACCCGGGCCCAGCGCCCCGCGGAGCACGTCGAGGCGGTGATCGGAGAAGGAACCGAGACCGACGCGGTGGATCGCTCCGGACGCTCGCAGCAGGTCGATCAGCGGGCCGACCGCCGAATCCGACTTCGGGTCGATGTTGAAGCGGATGTCGGGAAAGGCGTCCAGCACCTCGGCCATCAGCGGAATCGGCTCCCGGCCACCGATCCGTGCGGCACTGACCTCGTCCCAGGTCAACTCGGAGATGAGCCCTCGCCGATCGGTCACCCGGTCCAGGCGGTTGTCGTGAAAGGCCACCAGCACTCCGTCAGAGGTGGCGTGCACATCCGTTTCGAGATATCGGTACCCCTCGTCCACCGCTCGTCGGAACGCGGCCATCGAGTTCTCGCACCCGGCGAGATCGCCCACGTGCCAACCACGATGGGCGAAAGCCCGCGGTCCGGTCCCCGCGAGGTAGGCGGTCATCGCAGCAGTGTGTCACGCGACCGGAGCGTCGAGCCGGGCAGTATCGCCGCTGGGCACTACCGTTGGCCGATGGCCACGATCACCACGCAGGAGCCGGCGACCACGGCCCACGGGCGCGCGCAGGGCCCGCTTCGGTGCCTGTGGTGCGGCCGCGAGCTGCCGTCCGCCGACCGGGTCGGTAGGCGGCGCCGCTACTGCGCCCAGGCCTGTCGCCAGCGTGCATACGAGAACCGCAACGCCCTGAACCGAGGAGAGCTACCGCCCGACGCGGTGGTGTTGTCGATCGACGAACGCAATGACCTGGCCGATCGGCTCTACCAGGTTCGTTGCGCCGCAGAGGACGTTGCCACAGCTTTGGGCGAGGGATCGCAGCGTGACGAGTTGGAGCTGCTGGTCACCGAGTTGTTGGTCGCGGCCCGCACGGCCGAGCGGATCCGGTAGACCCGTCGGGGAACAGATCCGGCAGACCCTTCTGAGGACAACCGGGGGCGTCGGCTGGTCGTGCCGGGCGCCGGTCAGTCCCCGAGCTTCGCGTCCTGCATTACCCCTCACCTCAGAATGACCGTTGTGGAGAATGACCGTTGTGGACTACGGCCGCCCTCCGGGCCGGCTCGAGCCATCTCGGCCGGCGCCCCGAGGCGGCTCGGCGCCCCGCTCCTTTCTCCGCAGGATCAGCAACGAGATCTCGCTCGGGGCGAAGATCCGGAACGGGGGTCCCCAGAAGCCGCTGCCGCGACTCGTATAGAGCGTCGTGCGGTCGCCGTGGTAGGAGACCCCAGCCAACGCGCCTTGTTCGGCACGGACCAGATAGTGGAACGGCCACAGCTGGCCGCCATGGGTGTGGCCGGAAATCTGCAGGTCGACACCGACCGGAGCCGATATCCGTACCGACTTCGGTTGGTGGGCCAGCAGCACCACGGGTAGGTCGAGGTCGCGTCCTGCCAACGCGGCGGCCAGGTCCGCGCCATGCCCGGGCACTCCGGAGCCCTTGGCGGTCAGATCGTCGATCCCGGCCACCACCAACCTGCTGCCACCCCGCTCGATCACCAGATGCTGGTTGTGCAGGACGGTCCAGCCCAGGTCCTTCATGTGGGCCACCCAATCGGCCGCTCCGGACATGTACTCGTGATTTCCGGTGATGTACACCCGGGCCAGCGAGGCCTCGGCGGTCGCCAACGGGGCCACCTGAGCGCTGCGCTGGTCGATCGATCCGTCGACGAGATCACCGGCATGGGCTAGGAGGTCAGGCTTCAGGGAGTTCACCTTGCGCACCAGCGCCGCCGACCATCTGGCCCGGTTGATCGGGCCGAAATGAGTGTCCGCGACCACCACGATGCGCAGACCGTCGAGCCCCGGGCCGAGGCCCGCGATCGGTATGTCGGTGGTGCGGACGCTCGGCACCCGGCGGGCCTGCCAGAACCCCCAGGCGCACAGCACCATGACCCACACCAGCACCGCGCCGGCCACCCATCTCGCCCGCCCGGGGTTGTCCACCCCGGCGATGGCCAGGACCAGGCCCAGCAGCTGACCGATCGCCGTCCAGACGAAGAGCTGCCAGATGACTCCGAGCCAGCTGTCGCCGAGGATGGCCAAGCCGTCTCGCCTGGCCCTACCGTGCCCCTTCCACATGGCTAGTGGGAATCCCACGAGGGCCACGAGCGCGAACACCGTGCCGGCCAGGGTGACCGCCGTCGACCACTGCGGCGCCACCACCAGACGCCACCAGGGAAGTCCGTGCAGCAGCAGCAGCACTGCGACGAGAACGGGCAGAAAGACGCCGGGGCGAGGTCGCATGACTTGATTCTCCCAGTGGTGCCGACCGGGCCGGGCCCACTACGCGGCAGCAGGGGAGTGCCGTCGCCGGTGGATATCTGCGGCCGGTTGCCTTTCCAGAACCCGTGGGACCGCCGTCGGTTCCGGACTCGTCGTGGGTGACGCCGGCGACGGTCTGGGTCAGCGGGAGGTAGAAGCCCACGGCAGCTACGACACGATCAGGCCGCGGGCAATTCGAACCGGGCTCTATCGGTGGCGCCCACGAGGTCCAGATATTCCTCGTGACGCTGCAGGAACGACAGCACGAACGGGCAGATCGGCAGGATCGAGTGGCCGCCGGCCCGGAGCTGGTCGAGTGTTCCGGAGATCAACCTGGAACCCATCCCGCGTCCTTCGAACTCCGGATCGATCTCGGTGTGGGTCAAGGCGAATTTCCCGCCCTGCATGCGGTACGCGAGCACTCCGGCCGGCATGCCGTTCACGAAGAGCTCGAAGCGGTCCTCGACGGTGTTGTCGCGAATCACCGTCTCGGGGGCGGGTCCTTGCTCCGATACTGGTCCAGTGCTGGCATTGTTCTCCATGACTCCACGATAGGTGGGTCCACGAGGCCGGCCACCGGCAGATGATCTTCTGAACTACCTGACAGGTCCGGCCCGACCCAGCCACTGGAGCATCGTGATGACACAGGCAACGCCAGCCAACCCGTTGGCCGTGATTCGAACACGCAAGTACGCCGTCCTTCTGGTCCTCGGTGCACTCCTCGGAATCCCGATCTCCGCCGTCGCCTATTTCTTCCTCTGGCTGGTCGGCAAGTGCGAACACTGGGTCTACACCGACATCCCGAGCAGCCTGGGCCTGGGCACCAACCCGACCTGGTGGCCGCTGATCCCGCTGGCGCTCGCCGGTCTGCTGGTCGGGGCGATCATCAAATATCTGCCGGGCCGCGGCGGCCACTCGCCGGCCGACGGCTTCAAGACCGGGCCGTCGCCGACCTCCGCGATGCTGCCCGGCATCTTCCTGGCCGCCGTGATCTCCCTCGGTCTGGGTGCGGTGGTCGGCCCGGAGGCACCGTTGATCGCTCTCGGCGGGGGAGTGGCCGTGCTGCTCGTCTCCCTGATCAAGAAGGACGCGCCTGCGCAGGCGATCGTGGTGATCGGTGCGGCCGGGAGTTTCGCCGCCGTCAGCGCGTTGCTCGGGTCCCCGCTTCTGGGCGCCTTCCTGCTGATGGAAGCGATCGGCGTAGCCGGCGCCACCGGCACGCTGGTGCTCATGCCAGGACTGCTGGCCTCCGGTATCGGAGCCCTCATCTTCATCGGGCTGGATTCGCTCACCGGTCTGGGTGCGGTGTCGCTGGCGCTTCCAGGACTCCCGACCTTCACCGAGCCGACGATCAAGGAGTTCCTCTGGGCCATCGTGATCGGCCTGGTCGGCGCCGGGCTCGGCGACGGCATTCGACGGCTCGCCCTGCTGATCCGGCCGTTCATCGAGAAGAGCCTCCTGCTGATGACGCCGGTCGCCGGCGTCGTGGTGGCACTGTGCGCCATCGCGTATGCCCTGCTCACCGGGAAGCCGACCACGGATGTGCTGTTCTCCGGGCAGAGTGATCTGCCGACCCTCATCGCCAACCGGGCGGAATACGCCGGTGGGGCGCTGGTGGCCCTGGTCGTCTTCAAGGCGCTGGCCTACGGAATCTCCCTGGCCGGCTTCCGCGGGGGACCGGTCTTCCCGGCGATGTTCACCGGGGCAGCCCTCGGGCTGCTGGTCTCGCACCTCACCGGGATGCCGGTAGCGCCCGCCATCGGCATGGGCATCGGGGCACTCTGCGCCGCGATGCTCAAGTTGCCGCTGACGTCCGTCCTGCTCGCGACACTCCTGCTCGCCCAGGACGGACTGGCCGCCATGCCCGTCGTCATCGTCGCCGTGGTGGTGGCGTACATGACGACGATCTGGATCGGCCCGTCGCTGGGTGGGTCCGCTGCCGCGCCGGAGAACGCGTCCGAGCCGGTGCCCCCCACGGCCGCCCCGGCCCGCAGCTAGCACGCCCGACCGACGCTGTCGGTCGCTTCGACTAGCGTGCTGGACATGGTTTTCATCGGTGCACATGTCGACTCGGTCGATCCGCTGAGCGCGGCGTCCGCGGTCGGAGCGTCAGCGGCGCAATTCTTCCTGGCGGACCCACAAGGCTGGAAGAAGCCGGTCGAGCATCCCCTGGCGGCCGATATCAGGGGTAGTGAGCTGGCTGTGTACATCCACGCGCCCTACATCGTCAATGTGGCCACGGTGAACAACCGGATCCGGATCCCGAGCCGTAAGATCCTCTCGCAGCATGCGGCCGCGGCAGCGGACATCGGTGCCAAGGGCCTGATCGTGCACGGCGGCCATGTCGGGTCCGATGCGGAGCTGACCAGAGGATTCGAGAACTGGCACAAGGTGTTCGAACGCGAGGAATTCCCGGTGCCGATCCTGATCGAGAACACAGCCGGCGGCAACCACGCCATCGCCAGACGCTTCGACCGGTTGGCCCGGCTGTGGGATGCGGTCGGTGAGTTCGGGGTGGGATTCTGCCTCGACACCTGCCACGCGTTCGCCGGCGGAGAGGAGTTGGCCGGCGTGGTCGACAAGGTCATGTCGATCACCGGGCGGATCGATCTGGTGCACGCCAATAGCAGCCGGGACGAATTCGACTCCGGTGCGGACCGACACGCGAACTTCGACTCCGGCACGATCAAGGCGGAGCAGATCGCTGCCGTGTGCCGCGCCGCCGGCTCGGACGTCATCGTGGAGACGCCGGGGGAGGGGCAGCGTGCCGACCTCGCCTACCTGCGTGAGCAGCTGGCCTGAGTGTCGGCCCGATTTCCAGACAGGCGACGACCATGACCTTCTCGGCGGCCGCACTGCGGCGCTACTGCCTTGATTTCCCGGCCGCGGTCGAGGACTACCCGTTCGACAGCAGCCCGGAGCTGGCCACGTTCAAGGTCGAGGGCAGGATCTTCGCGTTCTGCCGTTTGGTCGCGGCCCCGCCGTTGGAACTCAGCCTGAAGTGCGATCCGCAGATCGCCCTGGCTCTGCGCGCGGCCCATCCTGCCATCATCGCGGGCTATCACCTCAACAAGAGGCACTGGAATACGGTCACCCTGAACGGCACCGTTCCGGATGCGCTGGTGCGCGAGATGGTCCAGGATTCGTTCGACCTGGTGGTGGACAAACTCCCGAAGCATCGGCGGATCCGTCTGCGATGACGCCGTGGCGGCCCGGTGGACGTGCTCGCCGACATCGCGAATCCCTCTCACGGCCGGTATCCGGAACCCGATCGAGGCGCCACGGCAGCCGGATATTCGCCGGCTGTCGAGCCGCGAGGTCGGTCGAGCCGCCGGACGACGGATACTTGAAGTGAACTTCAAGTATTGCTAGCATTTGCCCATGGTCGTCCATCAGCAGCTGACAGTGATGGAAGTGGCCCAGCGCAGCGGGTTTGCGGCTTCGGCCCTGCGCTTCTACGAGCGAGAAGGCCTGATCGAAGCCAACCGGTCGTCGGGCGGTCAGCGTCGCTACGACCGACAGGTGCTGCGGCGCTTGGCCTTCATCCGGGCCGCGCGCAACGTCGGGCTGTCGCTGGAGGAGGTGCGTACCGAGCTTGCGCAGCTGCCGGACTCGCGCACACCGACGCCGGGGGATTGGCGGCGGATCTCCAGGCATTGGCGTCGACGGCTCGACGAACGGATCGCTGCGATCGAAGCGTTGCGAGACCGTCTCGACTCGTGCATCGGCTGCGGATGCCTGTCGATGAAACTGTGCCTGCTGTACAACCCCGATGACACTGTCGGGCAGTCAGTCGTGCCGGCCGGCGCGGCGTTGCTGCCTGCCCTGTTGCGGGAGACTCCGGGTGAGGACCATGCCAAGGCGAAAGCGCTCAGGGCGTGATGATCACCTTGAGAGCCAGGTTCGAGGCCGCATGGTGGAAGACGTCGTAGGCCTCGTCGATCTGATCGAAGGTGAAGGTGTGGGTACCCATCTTCTCGGATTGGATCCGTCCGCTGGCCACCATCTTCAGCAGAGTCGGAATGGACACTGTGTCGACCAGACCCATGGTCAACGTGATGTTCTGGATCCACATCTCGTGCATGGGCAGCGTCACTGGCGCGCCGTGCACACCGATGTTGGCGATCGTGCCGCCGGGCCGGACGAGAGCGGCTGCCGTCAGCAAGGTCTCGGGATATCCGACTGCTTCGATGGCGACATCGACGCCAAGCCCGTCGGTCATCGCCAGGACGTCGGAGACCACGTTCGGGCCGACCTCCACAGTGTCGGTCGCGCCCATTTCGAATGCCTTTTCCAGGCGGAACTTGTTGGAATCGATGGCGATCACTTTCGAGGCACCGAACAGTCCGGTGGTCAGGATGGCCGAGAGACCGACCGCACCGGCGCCGACCACGGCGACGGTGTCTCCCGGTTTGACCCCACCGGCGAGCACGCCGACCTCGTATCCGGTCGGCAACGAGTCGGCCAGGAAGATCGCCTGTGCGTTGGTGACGCTCTCCGGAATCGCGTAGAGCGAGGTGTCCGCATAGGGCACGCGCACCAACTCCGCCTGCGTCCCGTCGATGAGATGTCCGAAGATCCAGCCGATTCCGCCGACGGTCTGGCAGTGCGACGGCATGCCGCGCTGGCAATACTCGCACCGCCCACATTTCGTCACGGCCGGTACGAGGACCCGATCGCCGACCGCAAACCCGCTGACGGCCGCGCCGATCTCGGTGACCGTGCCGACCGCCTCGTGGCCGAGGATCCGGCCCGGCGTCACGGCCTCGACATCACCGGCCAGGATGTGCAGATCGGTGCCGCAGATCGTGGTGGTGTCGACCCTGACGATGACGTCCGTGGGCTGCTGGATCTTCGGATCGGCGACGTCCTCCCAGGACTTCTGTCTTGGACCGTGATAGACAAGTGCCTTCATCGGGGGCCTCCATCGGCTGACCTGAGAATCGCTGACTATCTAATGCTAGGCCCGCCCGACGATCCTCGGACGTCTCATTTTGGGACGATGCAACGCGCCGCCCGGCAACCGGCTATTCGTCACAGTGACGAAAAGTCGGTTGCCAGGCGGGTGTCCGGCGGGTGAGACACGTCGAGTCGAATCGCCCAACAGGTACAGCTCCAGCTGATGCCAATCCGGTACCCGAGCCAAGCCGTTACTGGTGTCCGCCAGATGCCGGTGATCGTGGGTTCCGGCGTCGCGCCATGACGGACTGCGCCGCGGATTTCGCGTGGGCTCCGGCCCACCGGCCGCGCGTGCCGACGGCCCGACCCACGCCATCGTCGCCAATCGGCGAGGCTGAAGTTGTGCGCCTGGACAAGCGAGAGTTGGTGCCTGGACAAGCAAGTGGCCCGGTCTCGGCGGTATTACCCCACGTCACGCCTCCTCCCCGTAATGCCGATAATGTGCATTATGTCAAGTGGAACTCATCCAACGGAGTATCGCTCGATGACGGTCGCCGTCTCCCCGGTAGCCGCCTGACGTTCACATCATGACGCGAGTCACGCGTCGCCGGCGTCCGTGAGGTGTTTGCGGGTCCCGCAGACGGGCATCGAGAAAGTCATACCACCGGGAATGCCGGTGTCGTTGGTTGCACCCCGGAGGTGAGGAGTTGACGATGAACCCCGAGCATCTGAGCTATCCACGGCGTGAGCTGGAGTTGGCCGGAGATGACATCCGGCTGCGGAACTGGGCGCGCAATGCGACGCTGGGCGGGCCCGGGTCGGTCGTCACCCCGACGTCCGTGGCGGAACTCCAGGCGTACCTGGCTACCGGCACCGGGACGGTGCGGGTGATCGGCAGCCGCATGTCACCCGGCCGCCTCCTCGAATTGACCGGCGAGGGCGGGGCATTGCTGGATGTGACGCACCTCAGTGGGCTGATGTCGATCACCGAGGACACGGCCACGTTCGCCGGTGCCACCCCGCTGGACGACGTGTACTCGACCCTGTCCGCCCGGGGACTGATGCTGCCGTCCTCCCCCGGCGTCATCGCCTCGCAGACGTTGGCCGGCGCGCTGTCCACCGGGACTCACGGTCAGGGACTGCAACAGAGCACCATCGCGGACGCTGCCCTGATGATCCGCCTGGTGCTGGCCGACGGCTCCGTGGCGGAATTCGAGCACGACCATCCGTGGTTCGGAGCTGTTCAGCTCGGTCTCGGCTCGTTGGGCGTCATCACCGAGGTCACCCTGCGCACTCAGCACTCCCCCGTCTACACCTGTCGCAAGGACGCCGTGAGCGCCGACGCCCTCGAGGACGATCTCCAGTCCTGGAACCTCGAGAACGACCTGGTCAAGGCCTGGTGGTTCCCCCAGGAGGGCCAGGTCCAACTCTGGGCGGCCCGCGAGGCCACGGACTCGGAGGCCCGGCAGTACCGCGACGGCGGCCGGAAGTTAGTCGAGCACGCGGCCGTGAGTGACGCGATGAACGCCACCATCGAGCAGACGCTCCAGCACTTGCGGGACGACACGAAGACGGTGGCCGACAACGACAAGCCGTCGCAGACCGTGACCCGCTTCCGCAACTTCACCGATGTCACCGGAGACATCTACCAGGTGTTCTGCCGCGGAATAGCCACTCCGCAGATCAACGTCGAGATAGGTGTTCCACTGGATCTGGCCGGCGGGATGATCAAGAAGATCAAGGACTGGCACACCGAAACCCGTCCTCGAATGCACTATCCGGTCATCCTGCGGTGCACCGGTCCTTCGAACGCCTGGCTCAGCCCGTCCTACGGCCAGGACACCTGCTATTTCGGATTCGTCGTCTACTACGCGGACGACGGGTCGTTGTCCGAGGAGGGCCAGAGCTTCCTCCATGCCGTGGAGAGCGTGCTGGCGGCCGAGGGCGGGCGTCCCCACTGGGGAAAGTACTTCGGCGAGGACCTCTACAACTGGCCCGCTCTCTACCCGCGATGGGAGGCGTTCCGGGCGGTACGGGACGCGCTCGACCCCCACCACAGGTTCACCAACGCATTCACCAGCGCACTTTTCGACGGGGATCGGGGACAACAACGATGAAGGCCTGGGCCACCCTCCTGACGCAGCCGAATTACCTCGTCGGTGTGCGTACACTGCGAGCGTCTCTCGAGAAGTCCGGCAGCTCTTACTCTTTGGTCGTCCTGGTGACGGACGGAATCGACGCGCCCAGTCGTCAGATACTGGAAGACGACGGCTGTCTCCTGCGCGACGTCCAGCCCATCCGGCCCGGCAGCAACCTGCAGGGTCACTATGCCAATGCCCGCTTCGCAGAGGTGTGGACCAAGCTGGCCGTGTGGCAACTCACCGAATTCGAGCGCGTCGTTTTCCTGGACGCCGACATGCTGGTGACGCAGAACATGGATGAATTGTTCTCGATGCAGCTCGCCGACGGTGCCATAGCCGCCTGCCATGCCTGTCGCTGCAATCCCAACCAAATAGCGAGCTATCCGGCTGACTGGACGCCCGAGAACTGTTTCTACACTCATTGCCGCGGTGGCGACCATGTCCGCGAGCCCGACGTGGTCGACGACTATCTCAACGGCGGTTTTCTCGTCCTCACCCCCGACGAGACGGTCTTTCTCGACATGATGGCCACCCTTGCGAAGGTGGACGACCTCTCGCGCTATCCGTTCGCCGAGCAGGACTTCCTCAACGAGTACTACGGGGGGCGTTGGCAGCCGCTGCCGTACATCTACAACGCCCTGAAGACCATTCCATTCCAGCACCCGGCGATGTGGGACATGGTGGCCGTCAAGAACATCCACTACATCATCGACAAGCCCTGGGAGAAGGCCCTCGATCCCGCTGATCGCTACTACCCGGTCAACAAGCTCTGGTGGGATCTCGCCACCGACGCCGCGACCGTGTCGGCCGCTGATTCGCCGACTGCGCGCGAACTTGCCCGACGCTGATCAACCCACGACCACCCGCTGAGCGCTGCACGGTCACCGCGACCGTGACCGCTCAGGCAGCCACAGTCGTGCTGCCGCCGTCATCGATGACCACCTAGTAGTCGATGATCCGGCACGTCGATCGACGCAGCGTGCGGCTGGTGACAGCACCGTTACCGGTACCCGCTACCTCTATGGCGCGACCCGTGGCCGCGGGCGTGGCCACAGCGGCCGTCGGCGACAATGGGTGAAGCCCGAAGGAGATGCGCCATGCCGCTACCGACCACACCACTGGCCAAGCTCGGATTCCTCACCATCGGCGTCTTCGACGGTGCCGACCCCGGCCCCGGCCACGAGTCGATCCTGGAGGTCATCGGGCTCGGCGAGCAACTGGGATTCGACAGCGCCTGGGTGCGGCACCGCCACCTCCAGTACGGCATCTCCTCACCCATCGCCATCCTCGCGGCGGCGACCCAACGCACCAGCCGCATCGAGCTGGGCACGGCCGTGACCCCGGTGGGCTGGGAGAACCCGCTGCGTCTGGCCGAAGATTTTGCCACCGTCGACATCCTTTCGGGCGGACGGCTCAACCCGGGTATCAGCATCGGGCCGCCGATGAACTACGACCGCGTCAAGCACGCTCTGTACCCGGATACGGCCGACCTCGAGGATTTCAGCTACGAGCGGGTCGAGCGGCTGCTGCGGTTCGTCCGCGGCGAATCCGTCACCGAATTCAGCGGCACCGAGGGCATCGAGGTGTTCTCGGATCACGTGCAACCCCACTCTCCGGGCCTGAGCAGCCGGATGTGGTACGGCGGGGCCAGCGTCCGCTCGGCCGAATGGGCCGGGGAACACGGGATGAACCTGCTGGCCAGCAGCGTGGTGAAGGCCGAGGAGTCGGAGGATTTCGCCGAGATCCAGCTGTCGCACATCCGGGCCTTCCGGGCCCACCACCCCTCGGGCGTCCGGGCCCGGGTCTCCCAGGGGCTCGTGGTCATTCCCACCGACTCCGCATCGGCCGAGCAGCGGGCGAAGTACCTGGCCTACGCGCAGAGTCGAACCGCCCGGACCGCAAGGCCGCAGGGACCGGCCCGCCTGATGTTCGCCGTGGACCTCGTCGGTACCTCGGACCAGATCGCTGAAACCCTCTACGCGCACGCCGCGTTCCGCGAGATCGACGAGGTGGCCTTCGCGCTGCCGTTCAGTTTCGAGCACGAGGACTACGTACAGATCCTCACCGATATCGCGACCAAGCTCGGTCCGGCGTTGGGCTGGGCACCGGCGGTCTGAGCAGCGCGTATCGACAGGCGCCTACTTGACGATCGTTCCGGGTTTGGCTCGGCGTTTGTCTGGTAACGGTCCTCGATATAGTCGGTTCCCGCAAAGAAGCGGTAAAACCGGTCCGAGGAAAGGCGATCGTCATGCGTGGGAGCATCTGGCGGACCAAATCAGTCGAACAATCGATCAAGGACACCGACGAGCCCGGTCACAAGCTCAAGCGCACCCTGTCTGCTTTCGATCTGACGGTCTTCGGTGTCGCTGTGGTGATCGGAGCCGGCATCTTCACCCTGACCGCTCGCGCCGCAGCGACGAAAGCCGGTCCGGCGGTGTCGATCTCGTTCGTCATCGCGGCCGTGGCCTGCGGATTGGCCGCCATGTGCTACGCCGAGTTCGCGTCGACCGTTCCGGTGGCCGGATCGGCCTACACCTTCTCCTACGCCACCCTCGGTGAGCTGGTCGCCTGGATCATCGGCTGGGATCTGGTGCTGGAACTGGCCCTGGGCGCGTCAGTGGTGGCCAAGGGCTGGTCGCTGTATCTGGGCAATCTGTTCGACCAGTTCGGCGGAAAACTGTCCACCTCGTTCCACCTGGGTTTCGTGACGTTCGACTGGGCGGCCGTCTTGATCGTCGTCGCCATCACCGCTCTGCTGCTGACCGGCGCCAAGGTGTCGGCGCGCGCGAACGCGGTGATCACCGGGATCAAGGTGGCTGTCGTACTCCTGGTCATCGTGGTCGGCTTCTTCTATTTCAAGGCCTCGAACCTCTCACCGTTCATACCGCCGAGCGTGCCGTCCTCGCCGACCGCAATCCCACCGTTGGAACAGCCACTGTGGCAGCTGGTGACCGGGGTGGCCCCGTCCAGTTTCGGGGTGTTCGGCGTGCTCGCGGCCGCGTCGCTGGTCTTCTTCGCCTTCATCGGGTTCGACATCGTCGCCACCGCCGCCGAGGAGACCAAGAACCCGGCCCGGGACCTGCCCCGTGGAATTTTCGGTTCGCTGGCCATCGTCACCGTGCTGTACGTGCTGGTCACCGTGGTGCTCACCGGCATGGTCAAGTACAGCGATCTGGCCAAGGCCACCGACAACGGTGACACCGCCACCCTGGCCAGCGCTTTTGCCCTGAACGGCGTGAACTGGGCGGCCAAGGTCATCGCGGTGGGGGCGATCGCCGGTCTGACCACCGTGGTGCTGGTGCTGATGCTCGGACAGAGCCGGGTGATTTTTGCGATGAGCCGCGACGGCCTGCTGCCTCGGAACATGGCCGCTGTCAACGAGAAGAGCGGCGTACCGGTCAGGATCACTGTCGGTGTCGGCGTGCTGGTGGCCATCCTGGCCGGCTTCTCCAAGATCGACGTGCTGGAAGAGATGGTGAATGTCGGGACGTTGTTCGCCTTCGTCCTGGTGTCCATCGGAGTGGTCATCCTGCGGAGGAAGCGGCCCGATCTCAAGCGGTCCTACCGGGTGCCGTTCGTACCGGTGATCCCGATCCTCTCCGTGCTCGCCTGCGTCTGGCTGATGCTCAATCTCACCGCCTTCACCTGGGTGCGCTTCATCGGCTGGATGCTGCTCGGCATCATCGTCTACTTCGCCTACGGTCGGTCACACTCCCGCCTGGGGCGCCGGGAGAAGGATGTGCACGGGCTGGTGCGGGACGAGATCAAGGCGACCTATGACGCACAGCGCAACGAGACCGCCCGGGACGGCAGCGCAGCCCCCGCTGATGCCGCCCCGAGATCGACCGTCGACTGAGCACCAGGCCCTGAGGGTTGATCGGCCGCCGTGCGCCCGGCGGGTGGCCGCACTATGGTCCGGGGATGACCGCATACCGATTCGTCGACGCGTCAGGTGATGTCGTGGCCGAGAGGGAGTTCGCGGACCATGCCGCAGCGATCTACTGGGCCGCGGATCAGGAGGAAACCGAAGACGACATCCAGCGGGTCGAGTTTCTCGGCCCTGAGGGGGATTGGCGCTGGGCCGGTCCGCTGCAGGCCTGACCGTTGGGCCGGGTGGCGCGGGTCAGGCTGGATCGGTGAGAAAGGCGGTGGCCGCTGCGACCAGGTGCCCTGGGTCATCGACACCACACAGCTCGCGGGCGGAGTGCATGGACAGCACCGGAATGCCGACATCGACGGTGCGGATGCCCAGCCGGGTGGCGATGATCGGACCGACGGTCGATCCGCAGGGCAGAGTGTTCCGGCCGACGAAGACCTGATTCGGCACGCCCGCCGTACGACAGGCGCGATGCCATGCTGCTGCGCCAGGAGCGTCGGTCGCATATCGCTGGTTGGAGTTGACCTTCAGCGTCGGGCCGCCGTTGGGCAACGACTGGTGTGTGGGGTCGTGGCGTTCGAGATAATTCGGATGCGCCGCATGAGTGACATCGACCGACAGGCAACGCGAACGCGCGAACGCCTGGCCCCGGTGGTCGAAGCCGCCCGCCAGGCGGGTCAGCAGATTCTCCAGGAGCGGGCCGGCGGCACCGGTCGCCGAATTGCTGCCGATCTCCTCGTGGTCGAACCCGACGAAGACCGTGATGAGGTCGGCCGCTGAGCCTGCTGCCACCAGCAGGGCGGTCAGGCCGGCATGGACCGACGCCAGGTTGTCGAGCCGGGGCGCGGCGAGAAGATCCTGGTGCTGACCGAGCAACGCGGGTGGGGTGGGGTCGTAGACCACCAGGTCGTGCGCGGCGATCTCGGCCGGGTCGATGTCGGACTCGGTGGCCAGGAACGTCAGCAGGTCTCCGGGAGTCGACTCCCCCAGCCCCCAGATCGGGAGCATGTGTTGCTGCGCATCGAGAGTGAGCCCCTGATTGACCTGACGGTCCAGATGGATCGCCAACTGCGGCACCCGCAGCAGAGGCCGGCGGACATCGACCAGCACGGTGGTCCCGTCGAACATCGCCAGGCGACCGGCCAGCGCCAGATCGCGGTCCAGCCAGGAATTCCACAGAGCGCCGCCGTAGATCTCCACCGCCACCTGTCGCCACCCGGCCCGGCCCAGGTCAGGCTTGGGCTTGACCTTGAGAGTGGGCGAATCGGTGTGCGCGGCGAAGATTCGCATCGGAGTGCCTGCGGTCGCGCTGTCCGGAACATGCCAGGCCAGGATGGTGCCATCCCGGACCAGGAATCGCCCTCCGGCGCCGTCGAGCCATGGATCCGACTCCCGTTGCTCGACGAATCCGGCCGTGGCCAGACGGCCGGACGCCTGCTCCACGGCGTGGTACGGCGTCGGCGCGGACGTGATGAAATCGAAGAGGTCGTGCGCGAGTTCGTTCATTGATCAGCATCATCCCTGACCGGCTCAGGATGCACCGCGTCGGTCCCGGTCTGTCGGACTGCGGGGTCACGGTCGGGCAAGCGCGGCCCTGACCTGATCCAGCAATTGCTGTGCCACCAGGTCGAATGGAGCCATGCTCCGCTCCGCCCGACTCATCACCACCGCGCCTTCACTCGCCGCCACCAGCATCGCGGCGAACCCGGCCGCCGGCTCAGGGTTCAGGCCACCGACTTCGAGCAGTTCGGCCAGGCGACCGCGCCACAACCGGAAGACGGCGCCGGCCTGCTCCAGCAGCGGCTGCGAATCCGTGGCCACGGTCACCGCCAACAGCGCACAGCCGGCCGAGAACACCGATCTCTCGAGGACCGATCGCCACAGACCGAAGAACCGCTCGGCGATCTGGTCCGCGGGCGCGCCGACCATTGCGTCGAAAGCCGCCATCGTCCGGGCGTTGGCGGCCTCGACGGCTGCGCCGACCAGCTCGTCCTTGCCGTTCGGGAAGTGGTGGTACACCGACCCTCTCGGCGCGCCGGTCAGCTCCAGCACGGTGGAGAACGAGGTCGCCTGCAGACCATGCTTCGCCAGCAGCAGGGCCGCGCCGGCCGCCATGCGTGCTCTGACCTCTCCCGTCACTCCCCGCTCCTCCTCCGACCAGCGCCCTCACTGTACCGGCGGAGTATGTAACCCGGCATACTCCGGCTTGGCCACCGGTCCCGGTCAACCTCTCCGGGCCTGTTTCAACTTCCGCCAGCCGCCCGCCCGGTTGTTGGCGATGATCTGGCGGAACATCTCGCCCAGGGCCGGGGCGTTCACGGGGTCGCCGGGGTAGAAGGCCACCGTTCTGGCGGTGGCATTCGCGGAGCCACCGGTGATGATTCCGTTCGGATCCGGGACGATCGCGCCGTCGTAGAGAAACACATTGACGTGATCCTTGGTGGCCAGCAACGCGCAGATATTGCCGTCCAGGGTGAAGTACGGCTGCACGGTCCGCTTGATCGTCTCGACCACCGCGGGGTTGACACCGTGCACCAGATCCCTCACCTGGCGACAGATGTCCTGCTGCCACGGCGGTAGCGCATCGATGTAGGCGTCCACCCGGGGATCGGCATCCACCGGGCCACTCTGGCATGACCGGCGACCGCGCGCATCTCGATCACGCGCGCGATGATGGGGGCCGACAAAGTCCGTCACCACCACGTAGAGAGGGAGCGATGCAGCATGACGACTCGACTCAATCCGTACCTGGGATTTCGAGACACCGCCAAGCCGGCGATGGAGTTCTACCAGAGTGTGTTCGGCGGCGAACTGACGCTCAGCACGTTCGCCGAAATGCATGCCAGCGAGGATCCCGCCGAGCAGGACAAAATCATGCACGGCATGTTGGTCTCCCCCAGCGGGCTCACCCTGATGGCCTCCGACACCCCCGATTCCATGGAATACCACCCGGGCGACAGCATTTCGGTGTCCCTTTCCGGCGAGGACGAGTCGGAGCTGCGGGGCTATTGGGACAGACTCGCCGTCGGCGCCACCATCACCGCACCGATCAACCAGGCGCCCTGGGGCGACATCTTCGGAATGTGCACCGATCGATTCGGAATCCAGTGGCTGGTCAACATCACCCCTCCGGCAGCCTGAGCACTGCGCCACCGTGCGAGCCTCTTCCCAAATGCGGTCACGCTGCGGAATGATCACCTCGCCCTCAGTGTCTGCACCATCCCGGGGTCGATCAGCCGTCGCCCCCGGCGTGACCTGCTGGGCCTGACGAGGGGATGTGTTCGTCGTGACCATGGCAATCCAGGAAAAACCCGCGCAGACCAAGGATCTCGATCGACGCAGCATGAACTTGGTGTTCATCACCGTGCTGCTAGGAATGTTGCTCTCCGCGTTGGACCAGACCGTGGTGTCGACGGCGCTGCCGACCATCGTCGGTGACCTGGGTGGCGCCGGACATCTGACCTGGGTGGTCTCGGCCTACCTGCTTGCCGACACCATCGCGACCGTGCTGGCCGGAAAGTTCGGTGACCTGTTCGGGCGCAAACTGGTCTTCCAGATCTCCGCCGGGATCTTCGTGCTGGCCTCGGCGGCCTGCGGCTTCGCCGGGAGCATGAGTTGGCTGATCGGTTGGCGGGCCGTCCAGGGGCTGGGCGCCGGTGGCCTGGCCGTGACGGCTACCGCGTTGATCGCCGACGTGATTCCGCTTCGCGAGCGCGGCAAATATCAGGGTGCGCTGGGTGCGGTCTTCGGGGTCACCACGGTTCTCGGCCCGCTCATCGGCGGTCTGTTCACCGATCACCTGTCCTGGCGCTGGGCGTTCTACGTGAACCTGCCCATCGGCGTCGGCGTCATCATCCTCGCGGCCTTCACCATGCCGAGCGTCAAAGCCGTTGTCCGGCCGGTGATCGACTACCTCGGGATCGTCTTCGTCTCGTTGGGTGCGGCCGGCCTCACGCTCGGCCTGTCCTGGGGCGGCACGCAGTACGCCTGGGGTTCGTCGACCATCATCGGCCTGTTCGTGGCGTCGATCCTGTCGCTGGTGCTGTTCGTGGTCGTCGAGGCCAGGGCGTCCGACCCAATCCTGCCACTGCGGCTGTTCCGCTCCTCGGTCTTCAGCGTCTGCGTCGTGCTCGCCTTCATCGTCGGCTTTGCCATGCTGGGCGCGATGACGTTCCTGCCCACCTATCTGCAGTACGTGAAGGGCGTCTCGGCCACTGCCTCCGGGGTCCAGACCCTGCCCATGGTGGTGGGTCTGCTGGTCACCTCGATCCTGTCCGGCACCGTGGTCGGACGAACCGGGAAATACAAGATCTTTCCGGTGGTCGGCTCGTTGATCATGGCGGTCGGGCTCTTCCTGCTGTCCACCATGGATGCTTCGACGCCGTATTGGTCGATGGCCCTGGACATGCTGGTCCTCGGTGTCGGTATCGGCCTGTGCATGCAGGTGCTCACCATCATCGTCCAGAGCACGGTGGATTACCGGGATCTCGGAGTGGCCACCTCGGGGGTGACCTTCTTCCGGACGCTGGGCAGCTCGTTCGGCGCGGCCATCTTCGGCACCGTCTACTCGAACGTCATCGGAAACAGTCTGCCCGCCGCGGTGGTGTCCGCCGGCCTGCCGCCACGGGAGATCGCGACGCCGGCCGAACTGCACTCCCATCCGGCGGCGCAGATCCAGCCGATCGTGAATGCCTACGCCCACGCCATCCACGTCGTCTTCCTGGCCGCCGTCCCGGTGGCACTCGCGGCCTTCGTCGTCGCGCTGTTCCTCAAACAGGTTCCGCTGCGCGGCACCTCGCGGGCCGGAGCCGGCGATGTCGGTGACGCGTTCGGCATGCCCGAAGGCGCGAACAGCGCCCAACAGCTGCAGACCGCCATCGGTCGGCTCTTCCGCAAACGCGGTGAAGAGGCGTTCATCGCCATTCGGAGGGATTCGCACAGTGCCCTGGTGGTGGCCGACGGTTGGTGCGTCGGCCAGGTCCACGTCCGCGCCCGGGTCGGCGCCGACACCAGTCTGGAGGCCATCGCGCGACGGTTCCGGATTCCACCTCAGGTGCTGGAACCCGCTTTTCACGATGCGCGCGCGCACGGCTACCTGGCCGGAACGGACGACGAGCTCAGCGTGACCGAAGCCGGTCAGGTGGAGGTCGACAAGTTCGTCGCCTCGGCACGCGCCTGGCTGGCGAACGAGCTCAGCGACTGGGGAGCCGACGACGACGCCCTGCTCAGCGAGGCGCTGGGCAACATGGCCAAACAGTTCGTCGATCAGGACCGAGAGCTGTTGCAGGAGGACGTACCTGCGCTCACGGCGCGGTGAGGTCCACGTGCGGTAGCCGATCTGCGGTTGAGGTGTCGGTGAGTCGGGTACGGGTGATGCAGATTCGTGGCCACCCCGGGGTGGTCGTGAGTTCAGGTCTCACCGCTTCAAACAGCAGGCGGTGAGGCCGCTTCATGTGCTGCGTCGCGTTCGTCGCGATCTGTCCAGGTGCAGACGCAGACTTCGTTGCCCTCGACGTCGGCCAGGACCCAGAACGAACGGGCGAACGTGTCGTCGACCAGCACGCCGCCGGCAGCCAGGGCCGCGGCCACGCGGGCCTCCGCTTCGTCGTGGGCGACCGTGATGTCGAAGTGCACCCGGTTGCGTTGCGGCCGCGGGGCGTCCATCTGCTGGAACCAGATGGTCGGGAGCTGGCCGGTCGGGTCCACGATGGACGCATCGGGAGCTGTCTCGCCGGGGTCGTCCTGGTAGGCCAGCACCGCTTTCCAGAACGGCCTGATGGCCGGGATGTCCAGGCCGTCGATCGCGAGCTCCAACATCTGCACGGGGCGCTCGAGCGTCTCGCTGGTTGCGCCGCCCGTCGACGTGCCCAAGGGTGCGACGGCGAGCGAAATACGCTGCGCCAGATCGACATCCGCGGCCGTCGGAGCGGCGAGCCGCCGCGTCTGCAGCGATAGCTCGACCCGGTCGGGGCGCAGGTCGACGCGGAGGTGGCCATCGGCGTCGGGACCGCAGGCTCCGACCGCCTCGGCCGCGACCCACGGGGCCTGGTCGAAGGACCCGACCGCGACGCTGGCGGCCAGCGTACCGAGCAGATACCGCCAGCCGATCGATGCGACGGCCGCCGACGCGGCGGTCCGGGAAAGCGCAACCTCGAGTTCGTCCATGGCCCAAGTCTGGCACTCTGCACCGACAACGCCATGTGCCGGCGAGCTCACCGGGATGATCACTCCAGTTCGTAGGCCAGGTTCGGCCGCAGCCACCGCTCCATGTCGGCCAGGTCCATGCCCCGGCGCTCGGCGTAGTCGACAACCTGGTCCTTGTTGATCCGGCCCACGGTGAAGTACCGCGACGACGGATGAGCGAAGATCAACCCGCTGACGGCGGCTGCCGGCGACATCGCGAACGATTCGGTCAGCGTCATACCCAGGGAGTCGGCATCGAGCAGGTCGAACAGTTCCTGCTTGAGCGTGTGGTCCGGGCTCGCCGGGTAACCCAGGGCGGGCCTGATCCCCCGGAACCGCTCCGCATGGAGGTCCGCCAGCAACGGCTGCGCATTCGGCTCGAACCACTCCCGGCGGGCCTGGAGGTGGATGTATTCGGCGAACGCCTCGGCCAGCCGATCGGCCAGCGCCTTGACCATGATGGCCCGGTAGTCGTCGTCCTCGGCCTCGTATTTCGCGGCCAACGTCTCCGCACCGTGGATGGCGACGGCGAAGCCGCCGAGGTGATCTCCCGATGGCGCGATGTAGTCCGACAGTGCTCTGTTCGGACGGCTTTCGGGTTTCTCTGTCTGCTGCCGCAGCATCGGAAAACTGATTCCGTCGGCGATTCCGTCCAGGATGATGTCGTCACCGCGCGAGTGGGCGGGCCAGAAGCCGTACGCGCCATCGGCGGTGAACGAACCCTGCTCGATGATCTGATCCAGCAACTTGTTCGCATCGTCGAACAGCTCGCGGGCCACCGGCTGGTCCAAAATCTGCGGGTACTTGCCCCGAAGCTCCCAGGCCAGGAAGAGGAACTGCCAGTCGATCATCTTCCGGAGTTCGGCGATCGACGGATGGATGATGCGCACACCGGTGAAGTCCGGTACCGGCAGCTCGCTGAAGTCGACCTCCTCGCGGTTGTCCCGCGCCTCGGCCAGAGCAAGGATCCGCTTGTGGTGCCGGTTGGCGTGCGCGACGCGCAATCGTTCCTGCTCCAGCCGGTTGTCGACATCCAACTGCTTGGCACGGTCGGTGTCGAGCAGGTCCGAGACCACGCCCACCACCCGGGAGGCGTCGATGACGTGGATCGTCGCACCGTCGTAGGCCGGCGCGATGCGCACCGCGGTGTGCTGGCGCGAGGTCGTCGCCCCGCCGACGAGCAGGGGCAGATCCATGCCGCGCCGCTTCATCTCCGCCGCCACACTGACCATCTCATCCAGCGAGGGCGTGATCAGTCCGGAAAGGCCGATGGCGTCGGCCTTCTCGGCGATCGCTGTGTCGAGGATCTTCGCGGCCGGGACCATGACGCCCAGATCGATGACACGATAGTTGTTGCAGCCCAGGACGACCCCGACGATGTTCTTGCCGATGTCGTGCACGTCGCCCTTGACCGTGGCCATGACGACGGTGCCCTGCCCGCGTTCGGCGTGGGCCCGGCCCTCCTGGCGGGCCAACTCCTTCTCGGCCTCCATGAACGGCTCCAGGTAGGCGACCGACCGCTTCATCGCCCGGGCGCTCTTGACCACCTGCGGCAGGAACATCTTTCCGGCGCCGAACAGGTCGCCGACGATCTTCATACCGTCCATCAGCGGACCCTCGATGACCTCGAGGGGACGGGCCCTCGTCAGGCGCGCCTCTTCGGTGTCCTCCTCGATGAAATCGACGACTCCGTGGACCAATGCATAGGACAGTCGGTCCTCGACGGGCGCATCGCGCCAGGACAGGTCGACCGTCCGGACGGTGGCCGAGCCGGTCACCGTCTCGGCGAAGCTGACCAGCCGATCGGTGGCATCCGCGCGCCGATCGAAGATCACGTCCTCCACCAGTTCCAGCAGGTCCGGTGGGATGTCCTCGTACACGACGAGTTGGCCGGCGTTGACGATCCCCATGTCCAGGCCGAGCTGCACGGCGTGGAACAGGAACGACGAGTGCATGGCCTCGCGGACGACGTCGTTGCCGCGGAAGGAGAACGAGAGGTTGGAGATGCCGCCGCTGATGTGCACGCCGGGGCAGCGCTTCTTGATCAACGGGAGAGCGTCGAGAAAAGCTTTGGCGTAGCCGTTGTGCTCGCTGATGCCGGTCGCCACCGCCAGCACGTTGGGGTCGAAGATGATGTCTTCGGGGGCAAAGCCGGCCTGCTGCGTCAGCAGGTCGTAGGCGCGGCCGCAGATCGAGACCTTCCGCTCGGCGGTGTCGGCCTGGCCCTGCTCGTCGAAGGCCATCACGACCACCCCGGCGCCGTAGTTGCGGATGCGCCGGGCCTGTTCCAGGAACGGCTCTTCGCCCTCCTTCAGGCTGATCGAGTTGACCACACCCTTGCCCTGCACACACTTCAGGCCCGCCTCGATCACTGTCCATCGCGAGCTGTCGATCATGATCGGCAGCCGGGCCACCTCGGGTTCGGTGGCGATGAGGTTGAGGAACATCGTCATCGCGACTTCGCTGTCCAACAGATCAGCGTCCATGTTGACGTCCAACAGGTTCGCGCCGCCGCGGACCTGTTCGAGCGCCACATCGACAGCGCCCTGGTGGTTGTCGGACTCGATCAGTCGGCGAAACCGCTTCGAACCGGTGACATTCGTCCGTTCGCCGATCATCACGAACCCGGTGTCCTTGCCGATGGTGAACGGCTCCAGGCCGCTGAACCTGGTGCGGTGGTTGGGCTTCGCCAGCTTGCGCGGCGGCAGACCGGCCACTGACTCGGCGATCTTGGCGATGTGGGCCGGGGTGGTGCCGCAGCAACCACCGACGATGTTGACCATGCCGGAACCGGCGAACTCGCTGATGAAACCGGCAGTCTGGTCCGGCGTTTCGTCGTAGCCGCCGAACGCGTTGGGCAGACCGGCATTCGGGTGGCAGGCGACATAGGTGTCGGCCAGCTTCGCGAGCTCCTCCACGTGCGGGCGCATCTCCTTGGCGCCCAGTGAGCAATTCACGCCCACGACGAGCGGGTGCGCGTGCTCGATCGCGCTCCAGAAGGCCTCGACGGTCTGGCCGGACAGCGTGCGGCCGGACAGGTCGACGATGGTGACGGAGATCCACAGCGGTAGGTGGGGTGCCACCTCCCGCGCCGCGGCGATCGCGGCCTTGGCATTGAGGGTGTCGAAGATGGTCTCGATCAGCAGCAGATCCACCCCGCCGTCGGCCAGCGCCTGGATCTGTTCGGCGTAGGCGGCCTTGACGGCGTCGAACGAGACCGCCCGGAACGACGGATCCTCCACCTTGGGCGAGAGTGAGAGCGTCACGTTCAGCGGTCCGATGGATCCGGCGACGTATCGTCCGCCGAACTCGTCGGCGGCCTGGCGGGCCAGCTTTGCGGCCTCGAGGTTCATCCGGCGAACGAGGTGTTCGAGCCCGTAGTCGGACTGTCCGATGCTGGTCGCAGTGAAGGTGTTGGTCGTAGTGATATCGGCTCCGGCGGCGAGATACTGCCGGTGAACATCGAGCACGACATCGGGGCGCGTCAGGTTGAGCAGATCGGGATCGCCGGCCACGTCGAGCGGGTGACCTTCGAGGAAGTCCGCCTGGTAGTCCTCCGGCGTGAGACCCGCGGTCTGGAACATGCTGCCCCAGGCGCCGTCGAGTACCACGACACGCTGCCCGAGCAGATGCTCGAGGGCAGCCGTCGACTCAGCAGTCGCGTGTGGTTCGGACACAGGGGTATCGGTATCGATCATCGTCGACGGCCTCCAGATCGGAGGCGCCCTTGATACGTCGAACCCGGGTCGAGCGTGGCGGACTTTGGGTGTCCGTCGCAGCGCCCCTCGACCTCAAGTATCCAGACTACCGCAGCAGCACAGATCGGACGGGTGTACCGCTCCGACCGGCGCTTCAGCTGTCGAGGGTGCTCTCCCGTGACCGTGCATCGGCACGCAGCGCACGGTTGCGGTCGATGTCGTTGTCGATGCGGTCCAGCAGAGCCCGCAGAGCGTCCTTGTCATATTCCGGTGGCAGCTCGCGAGCCAGCATTTCCACGATCTCCGCCTGCGTCGAGCGAAGGACGTTGTGGTCCTCGTCGAACCGTGAGGTCGTGGTGCCCTGAGGATCCCTGGCCTCCACGGCGGTGAGCATGGTGGCAATGGTGTCGAGATCGGGTAGATCGCTCATCTGAACCTCGTCCTGGAAGTAGTCGACACCCGACTGTAACGAGGTGTGGCCGGCACGATGCCGGCCGGGCTCCGCCCGGGTCGAGCGCCCATTCAGCGTTCCGGTTTGCCCGGGCCCGCTCTGCAACCGGGACTTCAGCGCGTCCAGGTCTGCTGGATCTGTTCGCCAGGCGATCTACGCGGGAGTATTCCTCCGCGGACGTAACCGCACGCCCGGCAGCTCCGGGGCCGGTAGGCGGCTGATGGTGCCCCGGTATCCCATCACCGTCCCGAACTGGTCCGAGTCTTGTTGCCACGCTCGGCGAAACGCCACGATCTCCTCGTGGGTTCGACCAACGAAGTTCCACCACATGAGGATTTCCTCATCGAACGGCACTCCACCCAGGATGATGAATCGGGCGAATTCGGCGGTCCGATTCGCCACAGCCAGCACGGAATGCCCGGTACCCAGATATCCCAGTGTCGAAGGGGCAAGTTCGGTGCCGGCCAGGACGACGACCCCGACGTCGACCAGAACACCGTGCTCGAACGACGGATCCACCGGGAGCTCGATGTCGCTGCCGGCCGCCAGCACCACTTCGGCGCCCAGGAGTGGGGTGAAGGTGTCGACCGGTGAATGCCCGCCGGCCAGCGATCCCAGGAAGACCTCGACCGTGGCGCCCCCCAGCGCCACCGGCTCCGGTGCGTAGTGCTGAAAACTACGCGGCCCGTGGCGCGCCTCGTCGGGAAGGGCGAGCCAGAGCTGCACCCCGTGCAACACGGTGGTTTCCGGCGTGGATACCTCGGAGTGGGCGATACCGTCGCCGCTGGTAATCAGGTTCAGTTCGCCGGGGCGGACCACTGTCTGTACCCCGGCCGAGTCCCGATGCTCGACCTCACCGCTGAAGAGCCAGCTGACGGTCTGCAGGCCGGTGTGCGGGTGCGGCGCCACGTCCATGCCACCGTTGGATGCGACATCGTCGGGTCCGTAGTGATCGGCGAAACACCATGCCCCGATGAGGGATCGGTGCTTCTGCGGCAGGGTCCGGCGCACCGACATCGCTCGCGGTCCACCGAGTGGCACCTCGCGGGCAGTGATCACCTCGACTCCGGCCGTCTGCGGGCGGTCGCCCGCGCCGAACTCCAGCTCGTCGGGATCCAGCTCGAGATTGCTCACCCGTTCATCTTGGACCAACTGGAGCGTGACCGTTCAGGTAGCGTCTCCACCCAGCCCGCCCCGCCCCCGGCCGGGGTTGGCGGGACGGGGCTGATCGGTCGCCTGGAATTCCGCACGCACCCCGAGGAGTCGGACCGGCCGGCCACGGTCGAACCGCTCCAGGATCTGGATCGCTGCCCCCGTGATCTCGGCCGGCCCGGCGGTCGGGGCGGGAAGTGTTGCGCTGCGGGTCTCGGTAGCAAAGGGCGCAAAGCGCACCTTGAGTCCGACCCGGGTCACCAGCCGACCCTCCTGCCCGACGTCGACTGCCAGCTGGCCGGCCAGCAGCCTGACCTGGTCGCGTACGTCCGTCCAGTCTTCGAGATCCTCCTGGAACGTGATTTCCCGGCTGTGGGCCCTGGCCAGGTATGGCGTGCTCGCCACCTGGGTTCGGCCTTGGCCCCGAGCGATTCCGACGTATCTCGGCCCCATCGTCGGACCCACCTGCTCTCCGAGCCGCGCCGGATCCGCACCGGCCAACTGATCGACCGTGATGAAGCCCAGTTCCTTCAGTCGGCCGGCGGTCTTGCGGCCGATCCCCCACAACGCGTCGGTGGGTCGATCCCCCATCACTTCGAACCAATTGTCCGCGGTGAGGGTGAAGACCCCGCGTGGCTTGGCGAAGTCGGTCGCCATCTTCGCGCGCAGCAGGTTATCGCCGACACCCACCGAAAGCCACAATCCGGTCGCGGCCAGGACCGCCCGCTGTGCCTGCCGCGCCAGCGCCTGCGGAGCCTGCGTGGCCGAGCCCAGAAAAGCCTCATCCCAGCCGAGAATCTCTACCGCAACCGGGATCTCGGCGAAATCCCGCAGCACCACCATGACTTCTGCGGAGGCCTGCTCGTAGGCGGCCCGGTCGTGCGGCAGGAAGACTGCGTCGGGACATCTCCTGGCTGCCACCCGCATCGGCAGACCGGATCGAACGCCGAACTGCCGGGCTTCGTAGGACGCGGTCGCAACGACCGATCTCCGTGTCGGGTCGCCGTTTCCCCCGACCACGACCGGGAGGCCGACCAACTCGGGATGGCGCAGTACCTCGACGGCAGCGATGAACTGGTCGAGGTCGACATGCAGCACCCAGGGGCCCCGGCTCATGAGCGCATTGTGCTCCCGTGACGGGTCTCGACCGATTCGTGTCAGCCGGTCCAGTGCCCGGGTCTGGTCAACGGGGCGGGGAACATCGTCGAGGTGTCACCGCGGGCCGCGTTCAGTTGGAACTGGGTGACGAACAGCGCGGTGGACAGGTCTGCGCCGCTCAGGTCGGCGGCTCGCAGGTCCGCGCCGAGCAGATCGGCCAATCGCAGGTCCGCACCCCGCAGGTCCGCACCGATGAGGTACGCACCGCGGAAATCAGCACCCCGTTGGTCAGACTGCGCCAGTCGTGCTCCCATCAGATCAGCACGGGCGTGCTCAGCGCGACGTCGATGCTGCCGGTTCCCCGCCGCCGTGGCCCGGGCGAGCGAGCTGGCCTGCACCAGCAGCGCGCCGATGGACGCTCTTCGAGCCGCAACGTCGATGTGCAGGAGTTCGGTGGGCGAGCCGGACACCAGCACGCTCGTCGAGTCCAGGGCGGTACGAAGCTGAGAGTGCAGGGCGCGGGCCGGGGTGAGCGTGAGCGCCTCCTCCAGGTAGAACAACAACTCGTGTAGCTGACGCACGATCGGAAAGACGGTGAACATCTCCGTCGCGGTGGTCGCATCCCCGCGCCAATCGCGCCCCCGATAGATGACCTGCGAGACCTGCTGCCCGGCGCCGAAGCAATCGAATACCGTACAGCCGGCAAAGCCGCTGGGCCGCAGGTCATCGTGAATTCGGCACTGAAAATCGGCCAGCAGGTTCCGGCACGGATCGCCGGCCGCCTTGCTGATGGCGAAGTCGGCCGAGGCGGAGAAGGGCAACGCGACGCAGCAGAGTCCGTAACAGTTCTGGCAGTCCGCTCTCAGCTTGATCTCCGAATGCCGGTGCGGCGACTTCTCGTTCATCCCGGCCCGACCGGCAGATCTGCGCGCGCCCCGGCACTGCTCTCCCGCTCGACCAGGGCGTGCGGAACCACGATGTCGGTGGCCGGCGCGGTGGACCCAGCCACCCGCGCGGCCAGCAACGATACGGCTGCGGCAGCGATGGCCGGCTTGTCCACCGCGATGGTGCTCAGGGTGGGCATGCTGAAGCGACCCTCCTCCACGTCATCGAACCCGACGATCCGCATCCCCGTCGGCGAGCGTATCCCCTGGTCGTACAGGACGCGCAGAGCGCCGAGAGCCAGGCTGTCGTTGAAGCAGAACGTCGCGTCCGGAGGGCGGTCCAACGCCAGCAAGGCCCCCATGGCCTGCGCCCCGTCCTGCCGGTGAAAAGAAGCGACCGGCGGCACCAGGGCCGGATCGGACGGTTGCCCGGCGGCCTTCACAGCAGCGCGATATCCGCGCAGGCGCAGTCTGGAGGTCTCCCGGCCGCTGCCGGGCT
The DNA here is from genome assembly GCA_965277305.1 of Nakamurella sp. Taxonomy (GTDB): domain Bacteria; phylum Actinomycetota; class Actinomycetes; order Mycobacteriales; family Nakamurellaceae; genus Nakamurella. The sequence continues at coordinate 521,039 of CBDICH010000003.1, forward strand.
CCGCGCCGATAGCCGCCACCCGCCGGGCCCCACCGGAGAACAGATAGGTGACCGCGTCCTTGGCTGCTCGGACGTTGTCGGTTCCGGCGTGATCAAAGGTTCCGGGTGCCGTGCGCTCGCCGAGCAACACCATCGGGACCCGCGGCGTGAGCTCGGCCAGCTCGGCCCCGACAAGCCCGAGCGCAGAAAGGATGACGCCATCGACCAGTCCCGAATTGGTTGTCAAATCGAGGATCTCGCGTTCCCGATCGGCCTGGCCGCCGGTCTCGTCGACCATCACGGTCCAGCCGCGCAGTCGGGCGGACTCGATCACCTCGTGGGCCAGTTCGCCAAAATATGGCACGGACAGCTCCGGAACCAGCAATGCGATGACACCGGTGCGGCCGCTGCGGAGGCTGCGAGCCAGCACATTGGGCTGATAGCCCAATTCGTCCAGCGCCGCCTGCACCCTGGCCCGCATCGGCGCCGAGACATGTCGGAAGCCATTGACGACGTTCGACACGGTGCGCACGGAAACGCCCGCGCGCTCGGCGACGTCGCGCAACGTGACCGCCATCAACTCCCTTTCCCCGCCATTCGCTCGGTTCGAAACCAGTATGAGCGACCGCGCCCCCGCAGGCTCCGCGCCGGCGGGGCCACACTGCCCGATTCGGTGCCGACCGCCCACGTCGAAGGACTTCCGGCTAGGCGCTTGCATCGTTGCAAAGTCAGGGTTCACACTGCTCATGCCAAGCCTCGTCCCACTGCTGGGATCCGGATGCCCGGGAGGCACTGACCCCGAGGGGAATGTTGTGTTGTCCGCACGCTTCACCGCCCATCCCGCCTTCACCGTCGGGGCCGTCCCGCCTCGTCTGTTCGGCTCTTTCGTCGAACACATGGGGCGGTGCGTCTACACCGGCATCTACGAGCCGGGCCATCCGAGCGCCGACGCCGACGGCCTGCGCCAGGACGTGCTGGCCCTCGTGAAAGAACTCGGCGTGACGACGGTCCGGTATCCGGGCGGGAACTTCGTCTCCGGATACCAGTGGGAGGACGGGGTCGGCCCGGCCGACCAACGGCCGCGGCGACTGGACCTGGCCTGGCACAGCACCGAGACGAATCAGTTCGGCCTCAACGAATTCATCCGCTGGGCGCGCAAGGCGGAGGTCGAGCCGATGATGGCCGTCAACCTGGGCACCAGGGGGGTCCGGGAAGCGGTCGATCTGCTCGAGTACACCAATCACCCCGGCGGGTCCGAGCTCTCGGATCGTCGCATTTCCCATGGGGTCACGGAACCGCATGACGTCCGGATGTGGTGCCTGGGCAACGAGATGGACGGCCCGTGGCAGACGGGCCACAAGACGGCCGCAGAATATGGACGCCTCGCCGCCGAGACGGCCACAGCGATGCGCCAGTACGACCCCGGCCTGGAACTCGTGGTCTGCGGCAGCTCGAACATGGACATGCCGACGTTCGGCGCCTGGGAGTCGGAGGTGTTGGAGGAAGCCTGGGATGCGGTCGACTTCGTCTCCCTGCACGCCTACTACGAGCCCATCGACGGGGATGTGGACTCGTTCCTGGCCAGCGCCGTGGGCATGGACCGATTCATCGAGGCGGTGATCGCCACGGCGGACGCGGTGGCCGCCCGGCGCCGCTCCCCCAAGCGGCTCGGTCTGTCGTTCGACGAGTGGAACGTCTGGTACGCAAGCGAGTTCGAGGCCAAGGGCACCGGCAAGGAATGGGCGGAGGCTCCTCGACTGATCGAGGACGAATACTCGGTCACGGACGCCGTGGTGCTCGGCAGCCTGTTGATCTCGTTGCTCCGGCACTCCGACCGGGTCACCGCCGCCAGCCTGGCGCAACTGGTGAACGTGATCGCCCCGATCCGCTCGGAGCCGGGCGGCCCGGCCTGGCGTCAGACGATCTTCCACCCCTTCGCGCAGACCGCCGCACGGGCCAAGGGGGTCGTGCTGCAGACCACGCAGACCGCGCCGTCGCTGCCGACCGCACGCTACGGCGACGCGCCCGTCGTGGACAGTGTGCTCACCCACGACCCGGAATCCGGGTCGTTGGTGCTGTTCGCCATCAACCGGGCCCGGTCCGAACGGGTGGCGCTCATCGGGGATGTTTCCGCCTTCGGCGGCCTGACCGTCGTCGATCCGCTGGTCATCGTCGATTCCGATCCGACCGCGACGAACACCGTCGACCACCCGGATCGGGTCGTCCCGGTGCCGCTGGACAAGGTCGGGTTGCGCGCCGGCGAACTGCACCTCGAGCTCCCGCCGCTGAGCTGGGTCACCGTTACCCTCGATCCGGCGTGAACTCGGCGGACGAAGATCACGAGGTGGCGATTAACGGGGCGGGAGGTCGATCTGACAAGGTAGTCGGCGGCCCGAAAGGGCCCCGGCGTCGGTTTCCGACCGGCCGGCTCAGCGTCCGCGGCGGAGGTGTGGTGAATTGTCCGAGCTCGACCCCGCGGTTGGCGTGGCACAGGACGAGCAGGCCTTCATCACCACCCTCTACGGCCGTCTCGACCGCATGCGTGCCGAGACCACCAAGCTTCGAGACAGTTACCTCCGGGACAGCGACGGCACGCCCGGTGGCCGGGTTCAACGGGACATCGCGTACGCCAGCCACAGCCAGACCTTGGTCGACCTCAATGTCGCAGAGGACAAACTGTGCTTCGGTCGGCTGGACCGCACCGACGGCGACTCCATGCACATCGGTCGGATGGGGATCTTCTCCGAGGGCGAGGTGCGCGAGCAACTCCTGATGGATTGGCGCGCGCCCTCGGCGCGGCCGTTCTACGTGGCCACCGCCGCGGCTCCCCTCGGTGTCCGGCGTCGACGACATCTGCGGATCCGGCGACGCACGGTCGAGTCGGTCTCCGACGAGTACCTCGACCTGACCGGGCTCGAGCCCGATGATCCCGCGCTGGCCACGGTCACCGGCTCGGGACTGACCGGCGAAGCCGCTCTGCTGGCCGCGCTCAACGCGCCCCGGACCGGGCGGATGGGCGACATCGTCGAGACCATCCAGGCCGAACAGGACCGGATCATCCGGGCCGAACGGAACGGGATCCTGGTGGTGCAGGGCGGTCCCGGCACCGGCAAGACGGCCGTGGCGCTGCACCGCACGGCGTACCTGCTCTACACCCACCGTGACCAGCTGGCGAACCGTGGTGTCCTGGTCATCGGCCCGAACCGGACGTTCCTCAACTACATCGGCCAGGTCCTGCCCTCGCTGGGTGAGAATGCCGTCGTGTTGTCCACCGTCGGCGACCTGTTCCCCGGCGTGCGGGCGCAGCGTGTGGAGAGCGACCCGGTTGCGGTGCTCAAAGGGCGGCTGAACATGGCCAAGGTGATCGCGAACGCTGTGCTCGATCGGCAGCGGATGCCGAGGACCGCCATCGAGATCCCCTACACGGGTGGCAATCTGCGGATCGACCGGCAGTTGCTCTCCCGCGCTCAAGAGCGGGCGTGGCAGTCCCGGCTGCCCCATAACCGGGCCCGGAACATCTTCCTCCGCAGCGTGTTCGACCAGCTCGCCAGGCAGGTGGCCCGCCGCCAGAAGCAGGGGTTGGCCGCTTCGGTTCCGCTGACCTCGGAGGACTACGACGACATCCGGCGGGAGCTGCGGGAGGACGAGACGCTGCAGGGTGCGCTGTCCGGGCTCTGGCCGGCGCTGACGGCACAGACGTTGCTGCGTGGGCTGTTCCGTTCGCCGTCCCGGCTCAAGTTGGCCGCCTCGTTCCTGAACGAATCCGAACGTGACTCGTTGCTGGCCGTACCCGGTTCCGACTACGAGTTCTCCCAGTCCGACGTCCCACTGCTGGACGAGGCCGCCGAGCTGCTCGGCCACGACGACCGGCTCACCCTCGCCGCCGCCGCGCAGGAGCGCGCCGAGCGTCACGAGTACGCGCAGTCGGTGCTGGACATGCTGGGCGACGGGTCAACCGGTGGCGGGGCCGACCTCGAGGGCGACGTCGGCGAGCAGTCGTTGCTCGGCATGGTGACGGCCGCGGATCTGGTCGAGCTCCAGGACGACCGCGTGCTGCTGACCTCGACGGCCGAGCGGGCCGGCGCCGACCGGGAATGGACCTACGGCCACGTGGTGGTCGACGAGGCGCAGGAGCTCTCTCCGATGGCCTGGCGCATGGTCATGCGCCGCTGCCCGGTGAAGTCCATGACGTTGGTCGGCGACCTCGCGCAGACTGGTGACGCGGCCGGCGCCTCGTCCTGGGGCAGTGTGCTCCGACCGTACGTGGGCCGCGATTGGCGGTACGAGGAGCTGACCGTCAATTACCGCACGCCGTCGGAGATCACCGCCGTCGCGGACCGGGTGCTGGCCGCCATCAACCCGAAGCTGACTCCACCGACCTCGGTCAGATCCACCGGCATCGAACCATGGTGGCTCGCAGTCGATCCGCAGGAGTTGGTCGCCCGGACGGTTGACAGAGCAGTGGCAGATGCCGCGAAGTCGGGCAACCAGCACCTCGCCGTGCTGGTGCCGCAGGCGCTCCATTCGCAGACGGTGGCCGCCATTGCGGCCGGGATACCGGCGGCCGGGTCGGCCGTCGACGTCGATCGGGCGGTCGTGGTGTTGACGGTGCGCGAAGCCAAGGGCCTGGAGTTCGACTCGGTGATCCTGGTCGAGCCCGACCAGATCGCCGTCGAGTCCGCCCGGGGTCTGAACGACCTCTATGTGGCGATCACCCGGGCGACCCAGCGCCTTGGGGTGATCTACAGCGGGACCCGTCCGGCCTTCGCCGATCCGGCCGCAGCGCCCGCCGCCGGGCTCTGGTGATGGGCACTCACCGCGGCCCTCTCGACCGTCAGGATGCTCTCTGCCTCGTGCTCTGCCTCGTAGGCCTTGCCGCCACCGCGAAGGCCGAAGAGTCGCTTGCTCCAGAGCAGCCACACCACCGCGGCCACGTTCACCAGTAGCAGCACCAGCCGCAGCCAGGTGATCCGCTCGGTCAGCTCGTAGATCTCCCAGGGCAGGAAGATGCTGGTGGCCACGACGGCGAAGTACTCGCCCCATCGTTTCATCAGCCAGAGTCCGGTGCCCTCGATGAACTGCAGAGTGGCGTAGACGATCAACCCGACGGCGATCCAGACGAGCGTCGTCTCGGAGAGCGAGAAGACGTCGTTGATCCCCCGCACGATCTTGGAGTTGTCGACGTTCCAGCCGATCTGGTCGGCCAGCGGCCGCAGGAGGGGAAGATCCGTGTTGAACGATGCCCGGAGGTCGCCTTTGGACTTGCGGAAGACGAAGACCAAGACCGCCAGTCCGAGCAGCCCGATGCCGCGCAGCACCCGCTCGGCCGCCAACAGCCGCATGATCCGTTTGTCGCGCAGGAGTCGCCCACGAGGAACCTCGGGGGCGTCGTCCAGGCGCCCGCTGAATTTCGGCGGGCCGACCACGTAGGTTGCACACCGCAGACACCGCCAGGCCTCCCCGGCGGGAGTGTCGACGCGCAGACGATCACGCAACTCCGGTTCGTCGGGCTCGAAGGTCTCGTGGCCACGGCGGCCGCAGGTACTCAGATTCCAGTCCACCACCCGAACAGTAGCGGGTGGAATTCACCCACCGGGTCGTTGCGTTCAATCGGCTCGGGGGTCCGCCATGATCAATGCCGCCGGGACCCGGCTGTCGTGCAGCACCCACAGGCCCAGCACAGCCACGACGGCCATCTCGGTCAGCGAGAGCATCCGTTCCACCAGTCCGACGACGACCCAGGCGTGGATCGGCGTGACCGCCGAGATGATGGTCTGCACCGTCAGCACGACGAACCAGCCGCCGGCCACCATCGACAGCCGGACGGCCCACCGCGGCCAGCGGCCGGCGACCACCCGATGGTGCCAGCACATCAGACAGGTCCCGATCGGGAGGCTGAAGAACGCGATCAGCGTCCAGGTCCAGTGGACCCGACCGGCCAACGACGGATTGTTGCCGAAGCCCTGCTTGGGGAACACCACCAGCCCGATCAACCCGACGCTCCAGACGAACGTCATCAGGGCGCCCCACGACTTCCAGGGCACGATCTGGCGGACGATCATCGCGATCAGCACCAGCATCGACGAGAAGGCCAGCAGCAACACCCCCCAGTCGAAGATCCAGCCGTTGGAGAGCAACGCGTACTCACTGATGGTGCGCGACAACGGATCCAGCGATCGACTGGGGCGCACGACGTGCAGCACCCCGATGGCCACCGTCGAGACCAGCACCCCGCCGATGCCGAGCACGGCCAGCCGGCGGGCCATCGCGATGTTGTGTCTGCTGGCGTGGGCCTCTTCGTCGAGCAGGTCGACCGACAGCACGTCGGCCATCCGCGCTGCCTGGGCAGCCGCCGACCCGGAATGCGGTGGCGGCATCGGAACCTCCTCGACAGCGGGCGATTTTGTTCACCGTACTGGGTCGATGCCGGTTGGCGCCGGGGGTACAGACCGCGTTTCCGACGAGCTCAGGCCCAGCACCGGTGGACGGTGCTGGGCCTGAGCGCAAGCGTGTTCGAACGGTCAGCGTTCGCTGTCCGCGTTCTCCCGATCGGTGACGCTCTCTGCTGTCTCGAGTGGGACGCCACTCTCCGGCTGGTTGGTGACCGCCCCCGCCTTGACGCCGGTCATCGCCAGACTGTCCTTCGGCGTCTTGCCCGACCCGAAGTGGTTGAACGCCAGGTTCAGGACGAAGACCACGATGACCGTCGAGGTGATGGCCGACCCGAAGATCGTCTGGAAGTTCGCCGGGAAGTGGCGGTAGAAGTCCGGCGCGATGACCGGGAGCATGCCGACCGACAGCGACACCGCGATGATCAGCAGATTGTGGTTGTCCTTGTAGCTGACCTTGTTCAGCGTCCGGATGCCGATGGCGGTGACCATGGCGAACATGACGGTCCCGGCGCCACCGATGACCGGGCCGGGCAGCGCGGCAACGATTGCACCCATCTTCGGGATCAGTCCGAGGATCAGCAGGAACAGACCACACATGGCCACCACCCAGCGGCTCTTGATCTTGGTGATCTCGATCAGGCCGACGTTCTCGGCGTAGGCCGTGTCCGGGAACGAGTTCATGAATCCGGCCAGCACGGCGGACAGGCCGTCGGTGGCCAGACCGCGGGCCAGACCGTTCTCGCTCAGCGGGCGGTCGACCATCTCGGCGACGGCCAGCATGTCGGCCGTGGACTCGGTGTAGGTCACCAGCATCACGATGCACATCGAGATGATGGCGGCGGCCACGAACTTCGGGTGCCCGAAGTGGAACGGTTCGCTGACGCCGAACCAGGACGAGTTCTTCACGTCGCTGAAGTTCAGCAGGCCCATCGGCCAGGCGACGAGCGTGCCGACGAGAATGCCGATCAATACTGCGATCTGCCCGATGAAGCCCTTGAAGAAGCGGGTCACCAGCACCATCACCAGGATTACCAGGCCGGCCAATGCGATGTGCGAGACCAGTCCGTAGTCGTTGACCGTCACGCTGGCCGAGCCGCCGGCATTGGTCACTGCCTTGAATCCCTCGCTCGGGTCGGTCACCACGATGCCGGCACCGTCGCCGCTGAACGGCAGGTTGGTGGTGCTCTTGCCGGTGATCAGGCTGGCGTCCGCGCCGACCAGGGAGAGGCCGATGATGGTGATGACGGTGCCGGTGACCAGGGGCGGGAAGAACCGCACCATCTTGGCGAACGGCTTGGCGATGATCAACGCGAAGACGCCCGCCACCAACAGGGCGCCGTAGACGACCGGGAGGCCGGCTTTGCCGCCGTACTGACCGGCGATGATGATCATCGGGTTCAGGACGGTGAAGGTCGCGCCGGCGACCACCGGCAGTCGGACGCCGAGGATGCTACCGATGCCGACCGCCTGGATCAGCGTGCAGATGCCGGAGACCAGCAGATCGGCACTGACGAGGATCGCGATGGAACCCTGGTCCAGGCCCAGTGCCCCACCCACGATGATCGGCACGGCAATCGCGCCGGCGTACATGATGAAGAGGTGCTGCAGACCCAGGACCACCAGCTTCTGGGCAGGAAGTACCTCGTCGACGGGATGCACCGCCTTCTTCGATCGGCTCGGCTTGTCGGCAATCTGGGTCATCGTGTTCTCCGCTCCCTGGTGCGTGGGTACGACAGTCCGGTCCGGCCCGCTCGCCGGTGGCAGTTCGTCTCATTTCCGTGAGAAACGGACGATCGAAGGTCAAGTGGAAACGTAGAACTCGCAGATGACGCCGGAGTTGCCTGCCCGCAGCGATTTGTTGCGGCCGACGGCCACGGGACAGCACCTGATGACCCACTGTCACGCACGCGTGACGGCAACGTGTCGCGGACGAGCAAGCCGCCGGACAGGGGTGGTCGGCGCCTACCGGGACCTGTCCGGCCGAGCAACTAGGCTGAGCCCTATGCAGCAGTATCTGGATCTGATGGACCGCATCCTGACTACCGGCGTGGACAAGCAGGACCGCACCGGCACCGGTACCCGCAGCGTCTTCGGCCACCAGATGCGCTTCGATCTGTCCGAAGGATTCCCGCTGGTCACCACCAAGAAGGTGCATCTGCGGTCGGTGGTCGTCGAACTGCTGTGGTTCCTGCAGGGTTCGACGAATGTCCGCTGGCTCCAGGATCGTGGAGTCAGCATCTGGGACGAATGGGCAGACGCCGACGGCGAGCTCGGCCCGGTCTACGGACATCAATGGCGGTCCTGGCCGGCACCGGATGGCCGACACATCGATCAGATCGCGGCGGTCGTGGATTCGCTGCGCACCAATCCTGACTCGCGCCGCCACATCGTCTCGGCGTGGAACGTGGCCGAGGTCGGCAAGATGGCACTTCCTCCGTGCCACACCATGTTCCAGTTCTACGTGGCGAACGGACTGTTGTCCTGCCAGCTGTACCAACGGTCGGCCGACGTGTTCCTGGGGGTGCCGTTCAACATCGCCTCGTATGCGCTGCTCACCGAGATGGTGGCGAAAGTCGTCGGGCTCGAGCCCGGCGATTTCGTGCACACGCTGGGCGACGCACACCTGTATTCGAACCACTTCGAACAAGCTCGCCTGCAGTTGACCCGAACTCCCCGCCCGTTGCCCAGGCTGGCCCTCGCCGATGGGATCTCCGAGCTCGACCGGTTCGAGTACACCGACATCAAGGTCGAGAACTACGACCCGTACCCACTGATCAAAGCCCCGATCGCGGTATGACACTCACGTTGATCGCCTCCGTCGCGGAGAACGGAGTGATCGGGAGCGACGGCGGTCTGGCCTGGCGCAACTCCGACGACCTGCGCCGGTTCAAGTCCTTGACGATGGGACATCCGGTGGTGATGGGTCGCCGTACGTTCGAATCCATCGGCCGGCCGTTGCCCGGCCGGCGGACGATCGTGATCACCCGATCGTCGGTCTGGGCGGCCGATGGCGTCGAGGTCGTCTCGTCGGTGACGGCCGCGCTCGACCTGGTCGATGAGGTGGATGCTTTCGTCATCGGCGGCGGCGAGGTCTACGCCCAGACCATCGACCGCGCCGACCGTCTCGAGATCACCCACGTCCAGTTGGAGCTTCCCGGAGACACCCATTTCCCGACGATCGCTCCGGCGAGCTGGGAACGGATCCGCCTCGACCACCGCGACGGATTCACCTTCGCCACCTATCGGCGGCGACCCACGCCGGTGACCGACCTCGACGAGCTCCTGGCCTCGCTGCAACCCGAGTTGCACCGCGGCGAGTACCTCTACTGCACGGTGGAAACCGTCCCGACGGGGGTCGACCCCGTGGTGATGATCGCGGAATCCGAGGGCATCACGCTGGTGCTGCCGCGCGAGCAGGCCGATCAGGTCGGCCTGGCCGGCGTTTTCCCGTGTGCCTGGATCACGTTGCGTGTTCCCTCCGCCCTCGACGCGGTCGGCCTGACCGCTGCGATCTCCACAGCGCTCACCGTCGACGGCATCTCCGCCAACATCATCGCGGGCTATCACCACGACCATCTGTTCGTGCCGGTGGACCGGGCCGACGACACCATGGCCGCGCTGGCCGCGCTGGCCCACACCCGGAGCTGACGCCGAGCTGCCCCGTCCTACTGTGCGCGGCCGGCATCAACCGCGGTTCATCCGGCGTAGCGCCAGTTCGGCCAACGTGGCCGCGGCGTCGGGCAGCACCGAGTCGTCGAAGGCGGCCAACGGCGAATGGTTGGTCGGCGCATGGTCGAAGTCGTGGGCCTTCGATGCGCCGAGGAAGAAATAGGCCCCGGGGACCTGTTCCAAGACGCGGGAAAAGTCCTCCGAGCCGGACAACGGATCGGGTATTTCGTGGAATCGGTCCGCCCCGAACAGATCGGTGGCCGTCGAGGCGACGAATTCGTACTCGGCCTCGTCGTTCACGGTCACGGGGTATTCCGCCACGAAGGTCACCTCGGCAGTGAGCCCGTGGGCGGCGGCGATGCCCTCGCACAACCGGACCGCCTTCTCGGCCACGGCCTTGGCCGCCTCAGGACTGAAACTTCGGACGGTGGCGTCGAAAACAGCGTCGTCGGGGATGACGTTGCGCTTGGTGCCGGCGTGGAACGAGCCCACGGTGATCACCACTGGATCGAAGATGTCGAACTGCCGGGTCACCAGCGTCTGCAGTGCGGTGACGATCTCGCAGGCCACCGGTATCGGGTCCTGGCCCCGGTGCGGTGCCGAGCCGTGTGCCCCGGCGCCGACCACTCTGACCTCGAGGCCAGCTGACGCCGCCATCAGGGTCCCCGGCCTGGCTGCGAACACCCGGTTGGGAAACCAGGACGAGAAGACGTGCAAGCCATAGGCCGCATCGACCGGCCGGCCGGCGGCTCCCAATAGCCCCTCGTCCAGCATGTGCCCTGCGCCGTTGTATCCCTCTTCGCCGGGCTGGAACATGAACAGCACGTCGCCGGCCAGCTCGTCCCGGTGCGCGGCCAGCAGGCGCGCAGCGCCGATCAGGCCGGCCATGTGGAGGTCGTGGCCGCAGGCGTGCATGGCGCCGATATGGTCCGAATCGCCGGCAGGTGCGAAGGTTTCACCGGTCTGCTCGACGACCGGCAGCGCATCCATATCGCCGCGCAGCAGTACCAGAGGCCCGGGATGGGCGCCGCGCAACACGGCGATGATCGACGTCAACGCGGTCCCGGTGGAGATTTCCAGGTCCAGTCGCCGGAGCTCGTCCAGCAGGACCTGCTGGGTCACCGGGAGCTGCAGGCCTACTTCGGGCACCGCGTGCAGCCGCCGGCGCAGGTCGGACAGCTCCGGGGCCAGCCCAGCGGCTTCGGTGACGAAATCCATGACTCCAACCCTACGGCGACGTCCTGCAGGTCACCGCGGCCGACTCGCTCACCCGCGATCGGGCTCACCGTGCGCCCTGATCAGGCGACGGACGCCTCGGCCCGGCCTGCACCGTAGGGAAGCACGATCCGTAGTGATGTCTCGATGGCGGACCGATGATCGCTCCCGCTGCCGAGCCCACGCTTCACCGAATTTTCGGTCACCCGGTTCTTGGCGGCCGCCAGACGGGCATCAGCCCGCAGATTGCGACTCACCGTATCCAGCACGTCTGACATCTGCAGGTCCAGTGCGTCGCAGATCGATGCCAGCAGTTCGCTGGAAGCTTCTTTGCGCCCACGTTCGACCTCGGAGAGGTAACCCAGCGACACATTCGCCGCCATGGACACGTCTCGCAAAGTCCGGCTCTGACTGTTTCGCGCATCGCGCAGAGTTTCCCCCAGTGCGTCACGAAGCAACATGTCGCACCCTCCTCCCACTGATCGTTGCATCTTCGAGTCGTTGCATCTTCGAGTCGCTGTGTTCAAGTCGTAGTGCCTTCAAGCTACTCCGCGGCACCGACAACGTTGCCGACGTTCCGGCCCCACGGTGGGAAAAACGTCCAGAACGCGGTAAATGTTCCGTGCGCAACAGGTTGCCAGCCGGTTACGTCGCAGGTGAGAGTATCCGGGCTGGTCAGCTGCGTTCTGCATAGTTCAGGAGTAGCCGGACAGCGGCCCGTACGGCTGCACTGCGGATGCCGGCTCGGCCGGCCGGCGCGTGGCCGGGCCGGCCCTCGACCAGCTCGTGGCCGCCGTCCCAGGACGACGCCACGAACCAGGTCCCGACGGCGACACCGTCCTGCGGGTCGGGTCCGGCGACCCCGGTCAGGCCGAGGCCGAGCCTGGATCCGCAGACATGTCGGACGCCGCTGGCCAACGCGATCGCGACGTCCGGGTCGACCGGTCCGCGCTCGGCCAGCAGATCCGAGTCGACGCCGGCCAGCGTGTGCTTGAGATCCGTCGCGTAGACCACCAGACCGCCCCGCACGACGGCGGACGACCCCGGTATCTCGGTGAGCAGCGCCGTGAGCAGGCCTCCGGTGAGCGACTCCGCCGCGGCCACAGTCAGGTGCGACTTGGCCAACCGAGCCATGAGGTCGATCAGGACTTCGTCGGACAGGTCGACCAGACCGGCCAGCCCAGCCGATCCCATCAGCGTCCGATCGGACCGGACGTCGGGTTCGAAGGCGTGCTGGTGTTCTTGGCCCTGACCAGAGCAGCGGCGCGGATCAGGTAATCGACGCCGGTCACCACGGTGAGAATGACGGCCGCCACCATGAAAGTTGCGGCGATCCAGTGCATCGAGGGCGGCAGCGGCAGGATGTAGAGGCCGATCGCCAGAATCTGGATGAGGGTCTTCGCCTTGCCTCCCGGGCTGGCGGCGATGACGCCGTAGCGCAGCACCGCGAAGCGCAGCAGCGTGATCCCGATCTCCCGCACCAGGATCACTATGGTGACCCACCAGTGCAGATCGCCGAGCATCGACAGGCCGATCAACGCCGAGCCGGTCAGTGCCTTGTCGGCCATCGGATCGGCGATCTTGCCGAAGTCGGTGACCTGGCCGCGCTTGCGAGCGATGTGCCCGTCGAACCGGTCCGTGATGGCGGCGATGGCGAAGATCGCCCAGGCCAGCCATCGGAAGGATGTCTCGTGGCCGCCACCCGCGAACAGTGCCAGCAAGAAAACGGGTACCAGGATCAGCCGCAGCACGGTCAGCGCGTTGGGCAGGTTCACCAACGACACCCGCGGCTGCTCGGTCACGGGCGGTGGCCGGCCGAAACTGCGACGCCGGTTGCGCGGCGTAGTCCGTCGACGCCGCCCTCCGGGGTCGGCGCCGGCATCACCTCGATCGGCTCCGCGATCAGGTCGATACCGTCGGTGCCGATCACGACCGCCCGGACCAGGTCGCCGAGCAGTACGCCGTCGGCGTCGACCAAGGTGGTGTTCCCATCGACTTCCGGGGCCTGGTGTGCCCCGCGGCCGGCAATACCGTCGGTCAGGTCGTCCACCAGGACCAGAACCTCGGTACCGATCCGGTCCTCGGCCCGCTGGGAGGTCAGCTCCTCGACCAGCGAGGTGATTCGGCCGACCCGCTCGTCGATCTCGTCGTCGTCGATCTTGCCGGGGAGGTCCAGCGCCGCGGTGCCGTCTTCGTCCGAGTAGCCGAATACACCCACGGCATCCAGTCGCGCGCCGATCAGGAACTCTTCGAGGTCGGCCAGTTCGGCGGCGGTCTCGCCGGGGAACCCGACGATGACGTTCGACCGGATGCCCGCGTCCGGCGCGGCCGCGCGGATCTGGGCGGTGAGACCGAGGAACGAGTCCTTCGATCCGAATCGTTTCATCCGGCGCAGCAACGTCTCGGAGGCGTGTTGGAACGACATGTCGTAGTAGTCGGCGACACCCGAGAGATCCGCGATGGCCGCGACCAGGCTCGGCTTGGTCTCGGCGGGCTGCAGGTACGACAGCCGGACCCGGACGATTCCAGGAACCTCGGTGAGCGATGCCAGCAGGCGTTCCAACTGGCGTTCGCCCGGGAGGTCCTTGCCGTACGAGGTCGAATTCTCGCTGACCAGCACGATCTCTCGGACACCCTGGCCCGCCAGCCATGCGGCTTCAGCGACGATCTCGGCCTCCGGGCGCGACACGAAGGATCCCCGGAAGGCCGGGATTGCGCAGAATGTGCACCGACGGTCGCAGCCGGAGGCGATCTTCAACGGCGCCACCGGGCCCGCGTGCAACAACTTGCGGACCAGGACCGGGCCACTGGCCGGGCCGTCGGTGTCGCGGCCTGTCACCGCACGCGCGGCCGGTGCGCTGTGACCGGGCACCGACACGGCTCCGGCGGCAGCGGGCCGAGACGTCGGCGAGATCGGTAGCAGTTTCCGACGGTCGACCGGCACATGCGAGGGCGGCCGATGGCCATCGATGACGTCGCCCAGGAGCGCGGCCAGGTCGGGATAGGCGTCGAAGCCCAGCACGGCGTCGGCTTCAGGGAGGGCGTCGGCGAGTTCGTGGCCGTACCGTTCGGCCAGGCAGCCGACCGCGACGACCTTCGCTCCGGTGTCGGACGCCGCGAGCACCGTGTCGATGGAGTCCTTCTTGGCACTGGCCACGAACGCGCAGGTGTTGACCACGATCACATCCGCCGGTGCGCCGTCCTCGACCAGTTGGTACCCGCCACCGGCCAGCCAGCCCGCAATTTCGGACGAGTCGACCTCGTTACGGGCGCAGCCCAGAGTGATCAGTGAAACTCTGGGCACAGCAGGAGACACGAGAGGCACACTTCCAGCTTAGTCGCCACACAGCATCGTGCCGGACCGCTGCAACGCGGACCCGACGCGGTGGCCGCCGAGCCGGATAAGGTGCCCAGTTGTGACGCCCGCCCAGTCCCCCGATGTCCCGCCCGCTGTCGGCCCGGACGAGCCCGCCCCGGTGGTGGTGCACCGCGCCCGCGCCGCCGATGTGCGACGGATCAAAGACCTCGTCGACTGCTACGCCGGTGCGATTCTGCTGGAGAAGACGCTGGCGAACCTGTTCGAGGACGTCACCGAGTTCTGGGTGGCGGAGGCCGACGGTCGCGTCGTCGGCTGCGGCGCCCTGCACGTGCTGTGGGAGGACCTCGGTGAGATCCGCACGGTGGCCACAGATCCGACGGTTCGGGCCCACGGAATCGGGCGCGCCGTCTGCGAGGCTGTCATCGCCGAGGCCAGGCGCATGGGGCTGGCCAGGCTGTTCGTGCTGACCTTCGAAGTCTCGTTCTTCTCCGGACTGGGGTTCGAGCCCATCGAGGAACTCGATCTGACGCCGGAGGCCTTCTCCGAATTGCGGAAGTCCTACGACGCGGGCGTGGCCGAGTTTCTCGATCTCCCCTTCGTCAAGCCGAACACGCTGGGCAATACCCGGATGCTCAAGCACCTGTAGGGGTCGGCCGCACAGTCGCTCTGCAACCGAGGTCAGGCGGGAGTGCGCTTGTCGGCGATCCTGGCCAGTGCCTCGGCCAGAAGGGCTTCGCCGTCCTCGTCGGTACGACGTTCCTTCACGTAGGCCAGATGCGACTTGTAGGGCTCGTTCCGCCGTACCTCGGGGGGTGCCAGCCGGTCAAGACCCGCCGGCAGACCACAGCGGGGACAGTCCCAGACCTCCGGCAGTTCGGCGCCGAGCGCGAAGGACAGCGCCGTGCCATGCCCATTGACACAGAAGAATTCGAGACGGTGGTGCGGAACCGGGTCACCACGGTGCGGTTCACCCATCGGCCCGGCCCCGATGCGCGAGCCACGGATCGGATTGCCCGCTGCCATGTCAGCCTTTCCGGTCGGGAATGCGGTTCGCCTCGGAGGTCAGCGCCGAGAAGTCAGGCCCCGACCTTGATGAGCAGACCCACACCGACGATCGAGATGACCCAGATCGCCGAGACGAAGAGGGTGAGACGGTCCAGGTTCTTCTCCACGACCGACGATCCGGACAGCGAACTCTGCATGCTGCCGCCGAACAGCGACGACAGGCCGCCGCCCTTGCCGCGGTGCAACAGGATGAGCGCCATCAGCGCGAGGCTGGTGATGACGAGGAGGATATCCAGAAACGTTTTCATGAGTGCCTAGCGTGCTAGAGAGAAGATCCGGACCGGACTGCGTTGCGCCGATTCTAACCCGAGAGCCCCCGCCGCGGTGACCGCGACGAGGGCTCCCTGCGGGATGTCGCTGGTGCTCAGGCCAGGATTCCGACGGAGTTCGCGGCGAGCGAGGCGAACTCGGTGCCGTCCAGCGAGGCCCCGCCGACCAGCGCGCCGTCGACATCGGGCTCCCCGACGATCTCACCGACATTCCCGGATTTCACCGAACCTCCGTACAGGATCCGGACGCCACCGGCGGTGTCGGCGCCGTACTTCTCGGCGAGCGCGGCCCGTAGCGCACCGCACACCTCTTGGGCGTCGGCCGGCGTAGCCACCCGACCGGTGCCGATGGCCCACACCGGTTCGTAGGCCAGCACGATGGACGCGGCCTGTTCCTGGGTGACCGACTCGAGTGCGGCGAGCAGCTGTCCGACGGAATGCTCGACCTGGTTGCCGGCTTCCCGTACTTCCAGACCTTCACCGACGCAGAGGATCGGGATCAGACCATTGCGGTAGGCGGCGGCGACCTTGGTGGCCAGCAGGGCATCGGACTCGGCGTGGTACTCGCGCCGTTCTGAGTGGCCGACCAACACGTACGTGCAACCCAGCTTCGCGAGCATCGAACCCGAGATGTCGCCGGTGTAGGCACCGGAGTCGTTCGGCGAGAGATCCTGCGCGCCGTAGACGACACCCAGTTTGTCCCCGTCGACCAGGGTCTGCACCGAGCGCAGATCGGTGAACGGCGGGATCAGGGCGACCTCGACCTTGGCGAAGTACTTCTCCGGCAGCGTGAACGCGACCTTCTGGACCAGCGCGATGGCCTCGAGGTGGTTGAGGTTCATCTTCCAGTTGCCGGCGATCAGCAGTTTGCGACCGACCGGGCCGCTCGCAGTGGCTTTCGTCATGTGGATCAGGCCTCCAGGACCGCTAGTCCGGGCAGCGTCGCACCCTCGAGGAATTCCAGCGAAGCACCACCGCCCGTCGAGATGTGGGTGAATCCGGCCTCGTCGACGCCCAGGGTGCGGACGGCGGCGGCGGAGTCGCCACCACCGACGACCGAGAACGACGAGCCGGCGGCGATGACCTCTGCGACGGCCTTGGTGCCCGCCGAGAAGGCTTCCATCTCGAAGACTCCGACCGGACCGTTCCAGAAGACGGTGCCGGCGGTGGCGATGACGGAAGCGAAGGCCTGCCGGGTGGCCGGTCCGATGTCCAGGCCCTGCCAGGACGCGGGAATGGCGTCGGCACCGACGATCTCGGTGTTCGCGTCGGGGGCGAAGTCGTCGGCCACAACCAGGTCCGACGGCAGCACGATCTTGTCGCCGAACTGCTCGAGCAGGCCCTTGCAGACCGGGATCTGGTCGGCCTGCAGCAGCGACCTGCCGACTTCGTATCCCTGCGCGGCGAGGAAGGTGTACGCCATCCCGCCACCGATCAGGAGCGAATCGACCTGCGGCAGCAGGGCCGTGATGACCCCGAGCTTGTCCGAGACCTTGGAACCGCCGAGGACCACGACGTAGGGGCGCTCGGGATCGACCGTGAGTTTGTGCAGGACCGCGGTCTCCTCGGAGACCAGGTAGCCGGCGTAGTGCGGCAGCAGCTGGGCCACGTCGTAGACGGAGGCCTGCTTGCGGTGCACGACACCGAAGCCGTCGGAAACAAAGGCAGCATCTCCGCCGACCAGGTGCACGAGCGCCTTGGCCAGGTCGACCCGCTCGTCCTCGACCTTCGAGGTCTCACGCGGGTCGAACCGTACGTTTTCCAGCAGTGCGACCGAACCGTCGACGAGACCGGCGACGGTGGCCGCCGCGGATTCGCCGACCAGGTCCGAGGCGAAGGCAACAGGCGCGCCCAGGACCTCGGCCAGGCGGGCGGCCACGGGGGCCAAGGAGTAACGATCCTCGGGAGCGCCTTTCGGGCGGCCCAGGTGCGCGGTCACGACGACCTTCGCGCCCGCCGTCGTCAACGCCTGCAGCGTCGGCAGCGAGGCGCGGATGCGGCCGTCATCGGTGATCGTGGTGCCATCGAGCGGAACATTGAGGTCGGAGCGGACCAACACGGTCCGGCCGGCGACTCCGATGGCCAGCAGGTCGTCGAGAGTTTGCACGAGGGTGGGACTCCTTGGGGTGAGGTGCCGGGCGTGTTCGTGTGGGTGGCGCGGCCGGGACGAAGGCCACGGGGTGCGGGCGCCGATCGGGCATGGGCGCGCCCCGGCATGGATCGAGACGATATCCATGCCGGGGCGTTCAGATCAGGACCAGCTTCAGAGCTTCGAGGCGACCAGTGCGGTGAAGTCCGCGAGGCGGTTCGAGTAGCCCCACTCGTTGTCGTACCATCCGACGACCTTGACCAGGTTGTCGCCGAGCACGAGCGTCAACGGGGAGTCGAAGGTGACCGACGCCGGCGACCCGACGATGTCCGACGACACGATCGCGTCGGTGGAGTAATCGATGTACGGGGCCAGCGAACCGCTGGTGGAGGCGGCCTTGAACGCGTCGTTGACGTCGTCGACGGTGACGGACTTCGACAGCTCCACCGTCAGGTCGGTGACCGATCCGTCCATCACCGGCACGCGGAGCGCGTAGCCGTGCAGCTTTCCCTTGAGCTCCGGGAGCACCAGGGCGGTCGCCTTCGCCGCACCGGTCGAGGTGGGGATGATGTTCTGCGCCGCGGCGCGGGCCCGACGGAGATCCGAGTGCGGGAAGTCCAGGATGACCTGGTCGTTGGTGTAGGCGTGAATCGTGGTCATCAGGCCCTTTTCGATGCCGAACGCATCGTTGAGCACCTTGGCCATCGGGGCCACGCAGTTGGTCGTACAGGAGGCGTTGGACAGGATCGTCTGGCTGCCGTCGTACGCAGAGTCGTTGACGCCCATGACGACGGTCAGGTCCTCACCGGTGGCCGGCGCGGAGATGATGACCTTCTTGGCGCCGCCGACGAGGTGCTTGGCCGCGCCTTCGGCCTTGGTGAAGTGACCGGTGGACTCGATGACGACGTCGACACCCAGGTCACCCCAGGGCAGAGCGCCCGGGTCGCGGTCCGACAGCACCTTCAGCTCTTTGCCACCGATGGTGATGACGCCGTCGCCGGCCACCACTTCGTGCTCGAGCTTGCCGAGGATGGTGTCGTACTTCAGCAGGTGGGCGAGCGTCTTGGTGTCCGTCAGGTCATTGACGGCGACGATCTCGACATCGTGGTCAAGCGAGTCGAGCGCCCGCCAGAAGTTGCGGCCGATTCGGCCAAATCCGTTCACTCCGACGCGCACAGTCACGTGTGTCAGCCCTTCATAGTGGTTGCCCGGCCGCGTCCCGCTGACCCGTACCGGATCGATCAAGTGACACCGCCCACAGCGCCGGGGGCGACGCCCTCACTCTATCGGCTGACCACTCCCACCGGAAACCGGCCATCCCCGCACCGCGCACGGCGTCGCGATCCTCGCGGGTACGCACCCGTTCTCAGCGGAGAATCACGACACGGTGCGGTTGATAGTGCCCTAGCTATCGAGCATGTCCGGGGTGACTGCCGACTCCGTATCCGGGATGCCGTCCTCCTGAGCCCGCTTGTCGGCCATGGTCAGCAGTCGCCGGATCCGGCCGGCGATCGCATCCTTGGTCATCGGCGGGTCGGCCAGCTGACCCAACTCCTCCAGCGAGGCCTGACCGTGAGCGATGCGCAGTTCACCGGCTTCGGAAAGGTGCGGAGGTGCGTCCGATCCGAGGATGGCGAGCGCCCGCTCGACTCTGGCCTTGGCGGCCACCGCAGCCCGGGCCGACCGGCGCAGGTTGGCGTCGTCGAAGTTGGCCAGCCGGTTGGCGGTGGCCCGGACCTCGCGCCGCATGCGGCGTTCCTCCCAGGCCAGCACCGAGCTGTGGGCACCGAGCCTGGTCAGCAGGGCCGCGATGGCATCGCCATCGCGGACCACGACCCGGTCCGCACCCCGTACTTCGCGGGCCTTGGACGAGATACCCATCCGGCGGGCCGCACCGACCAGCGCGTACGCGGCCTCAGGTCCGGGGCAGGTGACCTCCAGGGACGCGCTACGCCCGGGTTCCGTCAGTGACCCGTGCGCCAGGAACGCCCCGCGCCAGGCCGCCTCGGCGTCCGCGAGCGAGCCGGCCACGATCTGCGCGGGCAATCCGCGCACCGGCCGGCCGCGCTGATCCAGCAGACCGGTCTGCCGGGCGAGCTGGTCTCCGCCGGCGATCACCCGGAGGATGAACCGGGTGTTCTTCCGGATCCCGGATGCAGCCAGCACGTGAACCTCTGCGGTGTGCCCGAACAACTCCCCGATGTCCCGGCGCAGCCGGCGCGCCACCGCACCGGTATCCAACTCGGCCTCGACCACTACCCGGCCGGCCATGATGTGCAAACCCCCGGCAAAACGCAGAACTGTCGATACCTCGGCCTTGCGGGCAGAGACCTTGGCGACGGTGACCCGACTCAGTTCGTCCTTCACCGCGGCAGTCATCGCCATGCGGCGCCACTCCCCATCCGTCGTCGAGCAGTGTCATGTGTACGAGCAGTGTCACGTAGTCGCCGGGCCACCGGTGTCCATTCGGGGAAATGTAGATCCTGAACCGTTCGGCACAGGGGTTCCATGGAGATGGGCGCGATGTCCAAGGTTCGTCCCCACCCCCACCTCCTGCGCATCCTCGTCATGCCACATCGCCCTGGACAAAACTGGACGCAGTGCCTGGGCCAGCGCCGCCGGATCATGCCGAGGAGTCGCCGGGTAAGCGATCCTGGCCAGCTCCAGGCTGGCCCCCAGACGCTTCGCGGCTGCTGCAAGTCGCCCTGGTAGGGCGACCGCCTCCGAATCTGCCAGCACGGTGTCGATCCGGAATCGTGGAGCGTGTGCAGAGAGTACGTCCAGGTGCTGCTCGGGCGAGAATCCTTCCGTCTCACCCGGTTGAGGCGCAAGGTTCAACACCACCAGTCGGTGGGCGCGGGAGCCGACCAGTGCCGCTGCGATGTCCGGCAGCATCAGATGCGGCAGAACACTGGTGAACCAGGAGCCGGGACCGAGTATGACCAGGTCAGCCTGTTCGATGGCGGCGACTGCTTCGGGGCATCCTGGTGCATCGGGTGGATCGATGGCGACGGTTCGGACGCGACCGGGGGTGGCTGCCACCGCCACCTGTCCACGAATTCGCCGCACCACGGCGGTGTCGTCCTCGAGGCCCTCGACCTCGGCGACGATGTCTAACGGTTCACCTGACATCGGGAGTACGCGTCCACGCGCACCGAGCACCTTGCCCATGGCATCGAGGGCCGCGACCGTGCTGCCCATCACCTGGGTCAGACCCACGAGTACCAGGTTTCCCACCGGGTGACCGGTCAGTGCACCCTCGCCGGAGAACCGATGTTGGAACGTGGTGGCCCAGAGCCGGCCGTCGGCATCGGTGGACGCCAGCGCCGCGAGCGCCATCCGCAGGTCGCCGGGTGGCACGATGCCGGGGACTTCGCGGCGCAGCCGCCCGGAGGAACCTCCGTCGTCGGCGACGGTGACGACCGCCGTGAGATCGGCGTCGAGCCGGACCAGGGCGGACAGCATGGCGTGCAACCCATGTCCACCGCCCAGGGCGACCACCTTGGGACGAACCGGTCGCGTCGGGCCGCGCTGCCCGGGCCCGGCTGTCATTCTCGGCCCAGATCCCGATGTGCGACCACTACCGACAGGTTGTCCGCGGCGAGACGGCGGCCGAGCTCCTCGGCGACAGCCACCGATCGGTGCTTCCCGCCGGTGCACCCGACGGCCAGGGTCAGGTAGCGCTTACCCTCTCGCTGGTAGCCGCCGCTGATCAGCTTGAACAGATCGACATACCGGGTGAGGAACTCGCCAGCTCCCTCCTGGGACAGCACATAGGTGGAGACGGCCTCGTCACGCCCGGTCAGGTCCCGCAACTCGGGAATCCAGAACGGGTTCGGCAGGAAGCGCATGTCGATCACCAGGTCCGCATCCAGCGGCAGTCCGTATTTGTACCCGAAACTCAGAACGGTCAGCGAGGCAGAACGGGGCCCGACCGTGAAGCCCCGCTCCACCTGGTCGCGCAACTGGTGAACAGTCAGGTTGGACGTGTCGATGATGACGTCGGCTTCGTCGCGCAGCGCTCCGAGCAGTGCGCGCTCGGTACGGATCCCGTCAGCCAGTCGGCCGCCGCCCTGCAGCGGGTGCTCCCGACGGTTCGCCTCGAATCGTCGGATCAAGGACGCATCGCTGGCCTCGAGGAAGAGCACTCTGGGTCGGTAACCGGCTGCGTCGAGATCCTTGATCACCGACGCCAGATCTTCGGTGAAAGCCCTCGACCTGACGTCCAGCACCACGGCGATCTTGGTCAGCCCGCCGCGCGCCCGCGCACCGAGATCGACCATCGTGGCGATCAATTCGGGTGGCAGGTTGTCGACGACGAACCAACCGAGATCCTCGAGGCACTTGGCCGCCGTCGACCGCCCGGCGCCGGACAGGCCGGAGACGATCGCCACCTCGATACCGCTGGGCGCGGTATCCACCGTAGATCCACCGGTGCCATCTGGCACGGTCGCGACCCGCTCAACCGAATTGTCCACGTCTCATACCCTCTCGGACTCTTCCGACGGAGTGGCGACCGGGTGGTCGCCGGCCGTCGATTCCGGCCGCACCGGATCCGACCCGCCATCGCCCGGCCGGTGCAGTGCGTCATGGACGGATTGGGCTGTCATCCGCCCGATACCCGGCACACCGGAGATCTGCTCGACGTCCGCCTGCCGCAGCGCGGTCAGCGATCCGAAATGTTTCACCAGGGCGGTGCGCCGGGTCTGCCCGAGGCCGGACACGCCGTCGAGGGCAGATTGCGTCATCGACTTGGAACGCTTCGCGCGGTGATACGTGATGGCGAAACGATGGGCCTCGTCCCGCAGCCGCTGCAGCAGATAGAGGGCCTCACTGGTCCTGGGGAAGATGACCGGATCATCCTCGCCGGGCACCCACACCTCTTCGAGACGCTTGGCGAGCCCGCAGACCGTGACGTCGGTGATCTGCAGGTCGGTCAGCACGGCGGCCGCGGCATTGACCTGCGGAGCGCCGCCGTCGACCACCAACAACTGCGGCGGGTAGGCGAACCGACGGACCCGCCCGGTGTCCGGGTCGATGCCGGGCGGGCCGGCAAGGGCCGGATCCGCACGTTCAACTGCGGTGAACTCGGACTCGGGGTCGACCACCTTTCCACTCACCCCGTGGGTGAACCGGCGGCGGACCACCTCGGCGATGGAAGCCACGTCATCGCCCGGCTTCTCCCTGATGGCGAAGCGCCGGTAGTCGCTGCGCTTGGGCAGGCCGTCCTCGAAGACCACCAGCGAGGCCACCACATTGGTGCCCTGGACGTGGGAGATGTCGATGCACTCGATGCGCAGCGGGGCACTGTCCATCCCCAAGGTCTCGGCCACCTCGACCAGCGCCGCCGAGCGAGCCGTCAGATCGCTGGCCCGCTTGAGGCGATGCTGGGCCAGTGCCTCCGCTGCGTTGCGCTGGACGGTGAGAGCCAGATCCTTCTTGTCGCCGCGCTGTGCCACCCGCAGCGAGACCCGCGCACCCCGCAGGTCGGCCAGCCACTGCGCCATCTCCTCACCGTCGGACGGAACGGCGGGCACCAGGATCTCTTTCGGCACCGCGGTCGCGCCGTCGTCGGCCGCCCGCCCGCCGTAGAACTGCAGCAGGAAGTTCTCGACCAACCGACCGGTCCCCTCGTCGTGGCCTTCGGCGTCACGGTCGGCCCGGTCGCTGGCCGTCTCCGCATCCACATCGACGATCCACCCGCGCTGGCCGCGGACGCGGCCGCCCCGCACGTGGAAGACCTGCACCGAGGCGAGCAGATCGTCGGCGGCGATGCCGATGACGTCGGCATCCGTACCGTCGCCGAGGACCACCGCCTGTTTCTCGACCGCGCGCCGCAGGGCACCGAGATCGTCACGAAGACGGGCCGCCTTCTCGAAGTCGAGTTCACCGGCGGCCGTGGACATCTCCCGCTCCAGCCGACGGATCAGCGGATCAGCCTTGCCCGCCATGAAATCGCAGAAGCTGTCGACGATCTCGCGATGCTCATCCGCCGAGACCGCGCCCGTGCAGGGCGCCGAACACTTGCCGATGTAGCCGAGCAGACACGGTCGGCCGATCTGTGCCGACCTCTTGAAGACCCCGGACGAACAAGTGCGGGCCGGGAAGACCCGGAGGAGCAGATCCAGAGTTTCCCGGATGGCCCACGCGTGCGCGTACGGCCCGAAGTATCTGACGCCCTTGCGGTGCGGACCGCGCATGACCTGCAGACGCGGATATTCCTCACCGAGAGTCACCGCCAGCTCCGGGTAGGACTTGTCGTCCCGATAGCGGACATTGAAGCGTGGATCGAATTCCTTGATCCAGTTGTATTCGAGCTGCAGTGCCTCGACCTCGGTCGACACAACGGTCCACTCGACGGAGCCGGCCGTCGTCACCATCTGGGCCGTCCTGGGATGCAGCCCGGACAGATCGGCGAAGTAGGAGTTCAACCGGGACCGCAGGCTCTTGGCCTTGCCGACGTAGATGACCCGGCCGCTCACGTCACGGAATTTGTAGACGCCCGGTGATTCCGGAATCGTCCCGACGGCAGGACGGTAGGTGGCTGGATCTGGCACAGGCCCGAGGGTAGTCGAGCGCCCCGACAGCCGGAGTGGTCCACGGATTCGGCGCTGCGGCCAGGGCGGAGGGCCGATCCAGTCGTGGAGCGGGGATCACAGTTTGGAAGACGGTGTGTTCGGTGACCTCATTGCCGAGGCGACCACCGGCTGCGCGGGCGGTGGTTAGTGTTATCCCGCCCGGTCGAGATCGACGGCGATGAATCCGGGCACCGACCCGCGTGCGCACCGAGTCATCGGTGCTTTGGAAACGATCGAGGAGTTCGATGGAAATCTGGCCAGGTACCGCCTACCCACTGGGTGCGACCTTCGACGGAACTGGAACGAACTTCGCCCTCTTCAGCGAGGTCGCCGACAAGGTCGAGTTGTGCCTGCTCGACGACGACGGCACGGAGACCCGCATCACGATGCCCGAGGTGGACGCCTACGTCTGGCACTGCTACCTGCCGACCGTGCAGCCGGGCCAGAGCTACGGCTACCGGGTCCACGGTCCGTACGACCCGCCGAACGGGTTCCGGTGCAATCCGAACAAGCTCCTCCTTGATCCGTACGCCAAATCGGTCACCGGTCAGGTCGACAGCCACCCCTCCGTCTTCTCCTACAACCTGGGCTACCCGGACTCCAGGAACGACGACGATTCGGCGCCGCACACGATGCGCTCGGTGGTCATCAACCCGTTCTTCGACTGGACCGGCGACCGGATCCTGCGCATCCCCTACAACGAGAGCGTGATCTACGAGACCCACGTGAAGGGCCTCACCCAGCTGCACCCGGAAGTTCCGGAGAGCCAGCGCGGAACCTATGCGGGCCTGGCCCATCCCGCAGTGATCGACCACCTGACCCGGCTGGGCGCAACGGCCGTCGAACTGATGCCGGTCCACCAGTTCGTGCAGGACAGCACTCTGCAGGACAAGGGCCTGTCGAACTATTGGGGTTACAACACCATCGGCTTCTTCGCTCCGCACAATGCCTACTCCGCGTTCGGTGATCGCGGCCAGCAGGTGCAGGAATTCAAGGCCATGGTCAAAGCCCTCCACGGTGCCGGTATCGAAGTCATCCTCGATGTCGTCTACAACCACACGGCCGAAGGAAACCACTTCGGTCCGACCATTTCCTTCCGGGGCATCGACAACGCTGCCTACTACCGCCTGGTCGAAGATGACGAGCAGTACTACATGGACTACACGGGCACCGGTAACTCCTTCAACGTCCGCCATCCGCATTCGCTGCAGCTGATCATGGATTCGTTGCGCTACTGGGTGACCGAGATGCACGTCGACGGCTTTCGTTTCGATCTGGCGGCCACGCTCGCGCGGGAGTTCTACGAAGTCGATCGACTGTCCACCTTCTTCGAACTCGTCCAGCAGGACCCCATCGTCTCGCAGGTCAAGCTCATCGCCGAACCGTGGGACCTGGGCCCCGGTGGCTACCAGGTCGGCAATTTTCCCCCGCAATGGACGGAATGGAACGGGAAATACCGCGACACGGTCCGCGATTTCTGGCGGGGTGAGCCGGCCACCCTCGGCGAGTTCGCCTCGCGGCTGACCGGGTCGGCCGATCTGTACGAAACCTCCGGTCGTCGCCCGGTGGCATCGATCAATTTCGTGATTGCTCATGACGGATTCACCCTGAACGACCTCGTGTCCTACAACGAGAAGCACAACGACGCCAACGGCGAGAACAACAACGACGGCGAGTCGCACAACCGTTCGTGGAACTGCGGGGCCGAGGGACCCACCGACGACCCGAAAGTGCTCGACCTACGGGACCGTCAGCGGCGCAACTTCCTGGCCACTCTGCTGCTGTCGCAGGGCGTCCCGATGATCGCGCACGGCGACGAGCTCGGACGCACCCAGCAGGGCAACAACAATGCCTACTGCCAGGACTCCGAGCTGAGCTGGATCAACTGGGAAAAGGCGGATCTCGCGCTCATCGAGTTCACCGCGTCGTTGGCCCGGCTGCGCAAGCAGCACCCCACCTTCCGCCGTCGCGGCTACTTCGACGGCCGTCCGGTACCGCGCGGCGAGGGCGAGCCGCTGCCCGACATCGTGTGGATCAATCCCAGTGGGGCGGTGATGGCGCCCGAGGACTGGGACTCCGGGTTCGGACGCTCGGTCGGGGTGTTCCTGAACGGCAACGGCATCCGCGGCATGGACCGGCGAGGCGGCCGGGTGGTCGACGACTCCTTCCTCATGCTGTTCAACGCGCACGACGAGACGCTGGACTTCACCATCCCGTCCGAGGAATTCGCGCCGGGCTGGACCTGTGTGGTGGACACCGCTGGCATGCCTGATTCGGCGGAGGCCACCAAGGCCGGTGAGGTGATTCCCGTACCTGCAAAGGGTTTGGTGGTACTACAGGCGCTGGCCGAGAGCACGCTGCCGGTGCTGCACAGTGCGGCCGCCGCCGTCCCCGCCGTCCCGCCGGTGCCGGTGCCGACCGCCCAGGCGTTCGAGACCGAACCGGTCGAGCAGAGCGTGATCCCGGCCGCCCCATCGCATACCGAGCCGGAACCCGAGCCGGAACCCGAACCTGCACCCGAGATCACCCCCGAACCGAAGCCCAGGCGTCGACGGGCGACCACCACGAGGCGGCCGGCGCGCAAGCCGGCGCCCAAGCGGTCCACCGACACAGAAACCGAGCCGGAATGACCCGCACAGCAACGAACCAGCCGTCCGTCCCGGCGTCCACCTACCGCATCCAGGTCACCCCTACGAACGGCCTGGACCGGGCCGCCGGCCTCGTTCCCTACCTGGTCCGGCTGGGAGCCGACTGGGCGTACCTGTCCCCCATCCTCGAGTCCGAGCAGGGGTCGGACCACGGCTACGACGTCGTCGACCACGGGCAGACGGACTCCGCCCGAGGCGGACGATCCGCGTTCGGCAGGTTCGCGCGGACCGCACACGATGCCGGACTGGGCGTGCTCGTGGACATCGTGCCCAATCACGTGGGGGTGGCCACGCCGGAGCATTCGCTGTGGTGGTGGGACGTCTTGGAGAAGGGCCGCGGATCCGATCACGCCCACGCGTTCGACATCGATTGGGAGTTCGGCGGAGGCAAGCTCCGCCTGCCCATCCTGGGCGACGGTGACGACCAACTCGACGCCCTCGAGGTGGTGGGCGACCAGCTGCACTACTACGACCATCACTTCCCCGTCGCCACCGGCACTCTCGGTGGAACGGCGCAGGAGGTGCATGCCCGCCAGCACTACGAGCTGGTCAACTACCGCAGAGCCGACGCCGAGCTGAACTACCGGCGATTCTTCGCGGTCAGCACCCTGGCCGGTATTCGGGTCGAACTCCCGGACGTCTTCGCCGCGTCGCACGCCGAGATCAATCGGTGGTTCGTCGACGGCTGGGTGGACGGCCTGCGCATCGATCACCCGGACGGCCTCGCCGACCCGGCCGGCTACCTGCGCAACCTACGTACTCTGATCGGCCACCGCTACATCCTGGTGGAGAAGATCCTCGAAGGCGATGAGCGGCTGCCTGCCGACTGGGAGTGCCACGGCACCACCGGGTATGACGCACTGGCCATCGTCGATCGACTGTTCGTGGATCCGTCTGGAGAGGCTGCCCTGACCGACCTCGATACCGAACTGCGCGGTGGCGCCAGGGTCGAGTGGGAGACGATGACGGGCCGTACGAAACGGGCTGTGGCCGACGGGATCCTGCGTTCAGAGGTGTTGCGGCTGGCCCGACTCGTACCTGACATCCCCCAGGCGGACGATGCCATCGCCGAACTTCTCGCGGCGTTCGCGGTGTACCGCTCGTACCTGCCCGACGGCTACGACGATCTACGCGAAGCGTTGAGCAGAGCCATCGATCGACGCCCGTTGTTGGCCACCAGCTTGCACCTGGTCGCGGATCGCCTCGCGGACACCGGGACCGAATTCTCCGGCCGCTTCCAGCAGACGTCGGGCATGGTGATGGCCAAGGGGGTCGAGGACAACGCCTTCTACCGCTGGACGCGGCTCACCAGCCTGACCGAGGTCGGTGCCGAGCCGTCGCAGTTCGCGATCTCCACCACCGCTTTCCACGCGGCCCAGGCGCTGCGGTGGGCTTCGACGCCGCACTCGATGACGACGCTCTCCACGCACGACACCAAACGGGGCGAGGACGTACGGGCGCGCATCTCGACGATCGCGGAGATCCCGGCGGAATGGGCCGAGGCCGTGCGGCACTGGAATCGCATCGCACCGTTACCGGACGGACCGCTGTCGAATCTGCTCTGGCAGGCCATCGTCGGTGCCTGGCCGCTCGAGCGGGACCGGCTACAGGCCTACGCCGAGAAGGCCTCGCGGGAGGCAGGAACCTCCACCGCCTGGATCGATCCGGACGGCGAGTTCGAAAAATCCATGCACGCCCTGGTCGATCTCGCGTTCGACGACGCCGAGCTGCACGGATCGATCGTGGCGATGGCTGCCAGGCTCACCGCTCCGGGCTGGTCGAATGCGTTGTCCGCCAAGACTTTCCAGTTGCTCGGACCGGGCGTTCCCGACGTCTACCAGGGTACCGAGGTGTGGGAGAACTCGTTGGTCGATCCGGACAATCGCCGGCCCGTCGACCATCAGGTCGCGGCCGACCTGCTGACCCGGCTCGACGCCGGATGGCAGCCAGCGGTGGATCAGTCCGGGGCGGTCAAGCTGTTGGTCGTCTCACGGGCCCTGCGACTACGGCGGGATCGACCCGAGCTGTTCACCGGGTACCTGCCGCTGGTCGCTACCGGCCCCGCCGCCGACCATCTCGTCGCATTCGACCGCGGCGGTGTCATCGCGATCGGCACCAGGCTGCCGATCGGCCTGGCCGACGCCGGCGGATGGCACGGAACCAGCCTGACGCTGCCGTCGGGGCGGTGGCGCGATGCGTTGCACGGCAAGACGTCTCCGATATCGACCGCAACAGTAGAGGTCGGCTCGGTGCTGACCGACTATCCGGTGGCCATCCTGGTCCGGGAAGACTGAGGGACACTGTGGATTTCGACGTATGGGCGCCTCGGGCGTCGTCCGTGGCACTGGTGGCCGACGGCGAGGACATCGCGATGGCGGCCCGGTCCGACGGCTGGTGGGCGGTCACAGCCGGGACGCCTGTCCGCTACGGCTTCCGGCTCGATGACGCCGAAACGCCACTGCCTGATCCGCGCTCGCGCCGTCAACCCGAAGGCGTTCACGCACTGTCGGCGACCTTCGATGCCGACGCCCACCGTTGGCGGGACAGCGCATGGACCGGGCGTCCGTTGGCCGGCGGCCTGATCTACGAACTGCACATCGGGACCTTCACCCCGGAAGGCACTCTCGACGCTGCCGTCGGGAAACTCGACCACCTGGTCTCGATCGGCGTCGACTTCGTGGAGTTGCTGCCGGTCAACGGCTTCAACGGCACCCACAACTGGGGTTACGACGGGGTGCTCTGGTACGCGGTGCACGAGCCGTACGGCGGGCCGGCGGCCTACCAGCGATTCGTCGACGCCTGCCATACCCGCGGCCTGGCGGTCATCCAGGACGTGGTCTACAACCACCTCGGGGCCAGCGGTAACTATCTGCCGCTGTACGGCCCCTACCTGCACGACGAGCACGCCAACACCTGGGGGTCCTCCGTCAACCTCGACGGTCCGGACTCGGATGTGGTGCGCCGCTTCATCATCGACAACGCATTGATGTGGCTGCGGGACTACCACGTCGACGGGTTGCGGCTCGACGCCGTGCATGCGCTGGTCGACAACAGGGCCATGCACCTGTTGGCCGAGATGACCGTCGAGGTGGAGGTCTTGTCGGCGCACGTGGGCAGACCGCTGAGCCTGATCGCCGAGTCGGATCTCAACGATCCGCGCCTGATCACCTCCCGCGAAGCGGGCGGGTACGGCCTCACGGCCCAGTGGAGTGACGACTTCCATCACGTCGTCCATGTGGCTCTGACCGGCGAGAAGAGCGGCTACTACGCCGACTTCGGCTCGATGGCGGCGATCGCCAAGGTGCTCACCGGCGCGTTCTTCCACGACGGTACCTACTCGAGCTTCCGGCATCGAAACCATGGCCGTCCCGTTGACACCACCATCACTCCGGCGTCCCGGTTCGTCGTGTTCGCGCAGGACCACGACCAGATCGGCAATCGCGCCATCGGTGACCGGCTCGGTGCCCAGTTGGACGAGGCCGGATTGGCTCTGGCCGCAGTCCTGGTGTTCACCAGTCCGTTCACGCCGATGCTGTTCATGGGTGAGGAGTGGGCGGCCTCCACCCCCTGGCAGTTCTTCACCTCGCACCCGGAGCCGGAGTTGGGCAAGGCAACCGCGGAGGGCCGCATCGCCGAGTTCGCCCGCATGGGCTGGGACCCGGCCGAGGTCCCGGATCCACAGGACCCCAGCACCTTCCAGAACTCCAAGCTGGACTGGTCGGAGCTCGAAACCGGTCACCACGGTTCGATCCTGGATCTCTACCGCCGTCTCGCCACCCTCCGACGCGAGTGGGTCGACCTGACCGATCCCAGGCTGCCGTTCGTCCGCACCCGTCATGACGACGATCAGCGGTGGCTGACCGTGGAGCGGGGCGACCTGCGCATCCTGTTCAACTTTGCCGGAACCGGGCAGTCTGTACCGCTGCCCGGTGGCCCGGGCGCCATCCTGCTCGCCACCGGGTCAGGAACTGAATTGCGCGCAGCCACGGCAATCGTTCCCGCCCGCGCCGCTGTCGTCATCGGGCCGGCCGCCTGACCTCGACGGTCGCGCAGATCCACAGCTCGCTCACAGGTGGTCACAGCTTGCGCTCAGCCGATACACCGTGGCAGGCCAGGTACTCGCCCTACGTTCGCATAGCCGGTAGCCCATCTGGGCGTTTCGACCGGCTGTGCGAGCGTGAAGGTGACGAATGGCTGCAATGTGGCTGAAGATGCGAGCCCGACCCTGGATCACCGCAGTGCTGGTGGTGGTGTTGATCGGAGCCGGCGGGGGTGCCTGGTGGTATTTCCAACGCGACAGCAGCACGTCGTCCGCGGCGGCCATGACCGTGACCAGATCGGTCGCGGCCAGCGTCAGCACCATCCAATCCTCGGTCTCCGCCTCCGGCACCGTCACACCTGCTGTGCAGGATTCGGTTTCGTTCGGTGCCTCGGGACGGGTGACGACGGTGAGGGTGGCCGAGGGCCAGACCGTCAAGAAGGGGCAGGTACTGGCGACCATCGACACCGTCAGCCTGAAGGCCGCGCTCGCGTCGGCCAATGCCACCCTCGCGTCGGCCAAGGCCAAGGTGACCGCTGCCCAGGCCACCGTCGTCACCGCACAGACCCAGGTCACCACGGACGAGACGGCGGTGACCACAGCCCAGACCGCCGTCACCGCTGCTGCCGAGACCAGCGACACCACAGATGACACGACCGCGGCCAACCAGCTCGCCACCGCCAACGCCAACCTGAGCACAGCCAAAGCCCAGGTCACCGCCGACCAGTCGCAGGTTCTCGCGAGCCAGGCGCAGGTCACCACGGCACAGGCCGGCGTCGTCACGGCCCGGACGGCCCTGGCCAGCGCTGTTCTGGTGTCCCCGATCGCCGGTCTGGTCGCCACCGTGAACGTGGCGGTCGGCGACTCCGTATCCGGTACGTCCAGCGCGGCCAGTTCCTCGTCATCCGGCGGCTCCGCCGCGAGCGGCAGCAGCGGGTCCGGCAGCTCCAGCGCAGGCACCGGCGCCGGTAACGCCGCCAGCTCGGGGACCGGCAGCGGTTCGAGCTCGTCGTCCTCGAGCTCCGCACCGTTCCTGGTCGTCTCCACGGCCAGCTGGGAAGCCAACGTCACGGTCGACGACAGCTCCATCAACCTCATCAAGCCCGGCATCCAGGCCCAGCTCACCGTCGGGTCGTCGGCTACCCCGATCTTCGGCACCGTAGCATCCGTGGGGCTGATCTCCAGCGGCTCGGGCACGACCGCGAGCTATCCGGTCGTCGTCGACATCACCGGCAGTCCGACCGGTCTGCACGACGGCTCTGCGGCCACGGTCACGCTGATCTACAAGCAGTTGACCAACGTCCTCACCGTTCCGACAGCCGCCATCCACACGACGACGACCGGCAAGGTCGTCTACCAGACCGTCAACGGCAAGCAGGTGTCCACCACCGTCACGACTGGAGCCGTCGGGAACGGGGTCACCCAGATCCTGACCGGTCTGGCCGAGGGTGACGAGGTGCTGGTCACCACCACCATCGTCACTCGCACGGGCACCGGCGGTACCGGCACCGGTCGCACCGGCACCGGCGGTTTCGGTGGCGCGGGCGGATATACCGGTGGTGGTGCGGGCGGTTACCCCGGCGGTGCGGGCGGTTACCCCGGCGGTGCCGGCGGCTTCACCGGCGGGGGCGCCGGTGCGTTCCCAGGCGCCGGGGCTGGTGCCGGCGGCTTCACGGGCGCCCGGGCCGGTGGCTGAGATGTCCAGGAAAACAGCTCGTCAGCAGCCGGATCAAACCCCGAACGAGGCTATTCCAGCCATTCCGCCGATCATCGAGGCGCCGATGCCCTGGGGCACCAGACGGACGGGGTTGGACATCCTGACCCCCGAGCCCGGAGCCGAGCCCGAGCCCGAGCCGCTGCAGATCCACACCGTCATGACACCGGAAGCACAGGCTGCCACCGATGCGGCGGGTGCGGGCCCGGTCATCCAACTCGATGGCGTGGCCAAGATCTACGCCACCGGATCGCTGTCGGTCCGAGCTCTCAACGGTGTCTCGCTGCGTATCGACGAGGGTGAATATGTGGCCATAATGGGCCCGTCCGGGTCCGGGAAGTCCACGCTGATGCACATCATCGGCTGCCTGGATGTGTTGTCCGAGGGCACCTACCGGCTGGCCGGCGAGGACGTCAGCGAGATGGACGAGATCGATCTCGCGCAGATCAGGAATCGTCGGATCGGGTTCGTCTTCCAGCAGTTCAACCTGCTGCCCTCGCTCAACGCGTGGCGGAACGTCGAGCTGCCACTGATCTATTCGGGCACCGCCAGGGACGTGCGCAAGGCCAAAGCCATCGAAGCGTTGCGCCGGGTCGGGCTCGGGGATCGCGTCAACCACAAGCCCGGCGAGTTGTCCGGCGGCCAGCAGCAACGGGTTGCCGTAGCCCGCGCCCTGGTCGGAGATCCCGCGCTGATCCTGGCCGACGAACCGACCGGCAACCTCGATTCCACCGCGACCGAGGACGCTCTCGGACTCTTCGACGAACTGCACGAGCAGGGCAGGACCATCGTGCTGATCACCCACGAGCTGGAGGTCGCCGAACGGGCCCGCCGGATCGTCCGGGTGCGGGACGGTGCCATCACCTCGGATTCGGCTGACCCTTCCGTCGGCGGCCGGCTCGCCGGCGCCGGCGCCCACCAGGCCGGAGCGCACGCGTGAACTTCTTCGAAACCCTTCGCACCGGTTGGGATTCCATCCGGTCACATCGACTCCGGTCGGGCCTGACCATGCTGGGCATCCTGATCGGCATCGCCGCGGTCATCCTCACCGTCGGACTCGGGCTGGGCAGCCAGCAGCAGGTCGGCGCCCAGATCAGCTCGCTCGGGAGCAACCTGCTGATCGTCTCGCCGGGTAGTTCGACCTCAACGACCGGTCTGCGTGGCGGCTTCGGATCGGCGTCCACGTTGACCACCGATGACGCCACGGCGCTGGCGTCGAAGGTCGCAGCGCCCGACATCGGCGCGGTCGCCGGCGTCAAGACGACGTCGCTGTCCCTCACCAACGGGTCGACGAACTGGACCACCTCCGTGGTCGGCACCACGCCGTCCTGGCTACCGGTGAGATCACGGACCCTGTCCAGCGGACGGTTCATCACCGATGCGGACAATTCCGCACAGGCCGCGGTCGCCGTGCTCGGATCATCCACGGCCACGGAGCTGTACGGCACCACCGACGCGGTCGGCCAGACGTTCACGGCCAACAACATCGAGTTCACGGTGGTCGGCGTCCTGGCCACCGCGGGCTCGGACTCCACCACCAACCTCGACGACCAGGCCATCGTCCCGATCGCGACCGAGGCCAATCGGCTGGTCGGCGGCACCACCAAGAACGCCGTGTCGACCATCTACATCCAGGCCGCGACCGCGGACCAGCTGTCGGCGGCGGACCAGGAAGCCACCTCCCTGTTGCTCCAGCTGCACCACATCACCAGCGCGACGTCGGCCGACTTCACCATCAGCAGCCAGGAGTCGCTGCTCAACACGGCCACCTCGGTGAGCAAGACCCTCACGGTCCTGCTCACCGGCATCGCGGCGCTCTCGCTGCTGGTCGGTGGCATCGGCGTCATGAACATCATGTTGGTGTCGGTGAGCGAGCGGACGAAGGAGATCGGGCTGCGCAAGGCACTCGGTGCCCCGCCCGGCGCGATCCGGCGCCAGTTCCTCGTAGAGGCAACGATTCTCGGGCTCGCCGGCGGCATACTCGGCGCGCTCCTCGGCATTGTCGGCGCACGGGTGCTGCCCCACTTCATCTCCACCGTGTTGGTGGTCTCGCCGTTGGCGGTCGGCGGTTCCATCGCCATCGCCGTGGCGATCGGGATGATCTTCGGTGTCTACCCGGCGGCTCGCGCGGCCCGCCTCGCCCCCATCGACGCCCTGCGCAGCGAGTGACGCCGACATGAACAGATTTCATCTCCCGCAACCTCTTGCCCCGCAATCTCTGCAACCTCAGCGGCCCGCTGGGTCGACCGAATCCGAATTGAAGGACCCACCCATGACGAACACCCTCCCCACCCGGACCCCTGAGCTGCGGGCATCCCGCAGATGGTCGAAGACCTTGGTGATCGGCGCGGCCTCGCTCGCGCTCGCGGGCTCGCTCGTCGCCTGCAGCAGCTCGTCCGGCACAGCGTCGGCCGCCAGTTCGACCCAGGCGGTTGCCCCGATCACCGAGGGCAGCGGCTCGGCCGGTGCGGCCGGCGGCACCGGCGCGACGGGCGGCACCGGCGCTACCGGTGGTACCGGTGCAGCCAATGGCGCAGGCGGGATCCGGCCGGCCGCATTCGGAACGATCGCGGCCCTTTCGGCAGGATCCATGCAGGTTCAGAGCACCAGTGCCCAGACGCAGGTCAACTACACCGGGTCGACCACTTTCACCCAGACCTCGAAGACCACGCTCAGTGCCGTCAAGGTCGGATCCTGCGTGACTGCGGCTGCAGCCGTCGTTCGTACCGGAACGGCAGGCCAGGCTCCGGCCAGCGGCGCGGCGCAGGCGCCCACGTCGCGGCCTGCCGTCACCGCACTCACCGCCGCGACCGTGGTGGTCACCCAACCGGTCTCGGGCAAGTGCACCGGCGGAGCGGGTGGCTTCGGTTTCGGTACCGGCACCCGGCCGTCCGGGCTGGCCGGCGCCGCACCCTCCGGGGTACCGCAGGCCGGCGGCGCTGCCCCGACGGGCGCGGCCGGGACGGGTACCGGCACGCGTGGCGGCCGGAGCTTCGGTGGCTTCGGTGAACGGGCTTCGGGCAAGGTGACCTCGGTCAGCGGCTCGACCATCGTGGTGGAGGAGACCAACAGGCAGACCAGCGCGACCAGCAACGTCACGGTGACTGTGACTCCGACCACGGCCTACACGGAGACGGCCGCGGCCAAGGCCACAGCGCTGAAGGTCGGTCTGTGTGCGGTGGCCATCGGGACGGCCGATTCCACGGGTGCCGTCGCGGCCAAGTCCATCGCGCTGAGCCCTGCCACCGCTGACGGCTGCACCAGCGGGTTCGGCGCGGGTGGGTTCGGCGGCGGCTTCGGTGGCGGAAATCGCACCGGTGGCCAGGGCGGCGCCAACAACGGAACGCCGACCACCAATGGCTGAGCTGAGCTCCCCGGCGACGATCAGTCCGGCGGCCAAGGCACGTCGGCGGCGTAGCCGCCGACGCCGGATCACCGTCTCGGTCGTCGCGGTCGCAGCGCTGGTCGCAGTGGGTGGCGGGATCGCGTTCGCCAACAGCGGGAGCAAGACGGCGTCGTACCGCACCGCTGTTGCCACCATGGGTTCGGTCACGCAGACCACGACCTCCGCGGGCACCGTCAGGTATCTCAAGCAGGCCACCGCGGCCTTCCCGGTCGCCGGGACGGTGGCCGGTGTCTCGGTCAAGGTGGGTGACACGGTCAAAGCCGGGCAGGTGATCGCCAACCTCGACCCGACCGATCTGGCCGCGGCGGTGACCACAGCCGAGCAGGCGTTGACCACCGACCGGCAGACGTTGGCCGATGACCTGGCCAGTCAGGTCGCGCAAGTGGCCCAGGCGGCGGTCGCTACCACCACGGCGACCGCCGCTGCCACCACCACCGCGCCGGCCGCGGCCGCCTCGGGGTCCGGCAGTTCGGGCTCCTCCGGCTCGGGCTCCTCCGGCTCCGGGTCCGGTAGCTCGGGGTCTGGCAGTACAGGGTCCGGCGCCGGGTCTGGTAGCTCGGGCTCCGCCGGTGCTGGGTCATCCGGCTCCGGATCCGCCGGTGCTGGGTCATCCGGCTCCGGCTCGAAGGCGGCCGCAGGTACCGCGCCGACCACCGCTGCGCCGACCACCGGTGCAGCAGCCTCGGGAGGCGTGTCGGGTCAGACCGGCACCGGTGGTACCCAGCCCGCCGCTACCGCAGCACTGGTGGCGGACGTGCAGGCCGCTCAGACCAAGGTCGTCGCCGGACAGGCCAACATCGACTATCTCCTGACCGGAGTCACCGACAAGTCCGCCGGCACCCCCGACAAGGGCGGAAGCACGCACCCGGGAGGTTCTCACAAGGCACCAGGTGCCGCTACCGGACCAGTCGGGACCGGGTCGGTCGCAACAGGGGCCGCACGGGCGCCCGAAAAATCTCAGACCGAACTCATCGCCGAGGAGGTCACCGCCTGCACACCGATCTCGAAGCTGACACTCGCACCGACGCCGAGCCCGACCGGCACCAGTCCCACCTCGACGACCACTTCCCCGAGCGCCTCGACGACCGCGAGCAGCATGTCCACGACCGATTCTGGAACTGACACCGGCTCGCCTACGGCCACCAGCACAACCGCTGCACCGTCAACGGTCACCGAAACGGTCGGTCCCACCGTCACAGTGCCGACCACGGTGACCGTCCCGACGACCGTGACCTCGGGTACCACGGTCACCGTCCCGACGACGGTGACCACCACGTCGACGGTCACGGCCACTCCGACGGACACGACAGCTTCCACGCAGGCCGCTGCCTACGTCGTGGTGACGCCCACCCAGCAGGCCGCTGTTGACGAGGTGGTGTCGGGTCAGGGAAACGCAATCGTGGCCGCAAACGCCGCCTACATCGCACTGCGGGGCACGACCACCGGGAGTCCAGCCGCCACCGGGACCCGCGGCGCACCGAGCCAGTCTTCGGGCGCGAAGGGACACCCCACGACGGTCACCGCCGGGGGCGCCGCTCCTGCAGACGAACTCAAAGCCTGCCAGACAGCGATCGACGCGGTGTTGGCGAACCAGACCGCCGTCGCCGCGGCGGAGAAGCAGCAGTCGACAGATCTGATCGCGCTCGACGCTGCCGTGCAAAAGCTTGCCGCAGCTCAAGGCTCCGGCTCCAGGAGCGGCTCCACGGGCGCCACCGGCTCCGGTAAGTCCGGGAGCGCATCCGCCCAGTCGGGCGCTTCCGGGTCGTCGGGTAGCGGTAGATCAGGGACCGGTAAGCCGAGTACGGGCACCACCGGCGGCACCGGGGCGACGAGCGCCCCCGGTGCGAACACCCAGACGACCGGTGCTACCCGCGCAGCATCAGGCAGCGGAACCGGCGCCGCCAGTGGCGGCGCCGGCGCATCGGGGGCAGCCGGCGCATCGGGGGTAACCGGTGGCTCCGGCGCATCAGGGGCAGCCGGCGCATCGGGGGTAACCGGTGGCTCCGGCGCATCAGGGGCAGCCGGCGCATCGGGGGCAACCGGTGGCTCGGGTGGCTCGGGTGGCTCGGGCAACAGTCAGGGCGGCGGGGCGGCCAAGGTCATCACGGCTGCTGACATCGCCGCCGATCAGGCCCAGATCGATCTCGATCAGGCCAACATCACGGTCGCCAAGCAGAACCTGACCGAAGCTGTGTTGACCACTCCGATCGCGGGAACCGTTGCGGCCGTGGCGATCACCGCAGGCAATTCGGTGAGTGCCAACTCGACGACGAGTGTCATCACGATTCTGGGGCCTGGCCAGTACGGCGTGTCGACCACGATCAGTCTGTCGCTCATCGATCAGCTCAAGGTCGGTGACAAGGCATCGGTCACCGTGAACGGATTGACCACTCCGCTGACCGGAACCGTGACCACAGTGGGCGTCATGAGCAGCTCGTCGACCTCGGGCAGCACGACCTATCCCGTCACCGTCCTGCTGGACCCGAGCGCTCAGACCCTCTACGAAGGCTCAGGCGCGTCGGCCGTCATCACGTTGAGTGACGTCGACAACGTGCTGACCGTGCCGACCTCGGCCGTCAAGACCACAGGTTCGGAGCACACCGTATCGGTGCTGGAAAACGGTCAGACGAAGACGGTCGTCGTCGAGGTGGGAGCCGTGGGTACGGGGCTCACCCAGATCACCTCGGGCCTCACGGCCGGCCAGCAGGTCGTCATCGCGGATCTGAACCAGCCCATCGTCGCGGCGACCACTACGGCAGCACGCGCCGGTTTGGGCAGCCTGGGTGGTTCCGGGGCATCTCTCGGTGGCGCCGGCGGGGCGGGTGCGGGCGGGTTCAACGGGCCCGGCGGCGGAGCCCGACGGGCCGGCGGCTGACACCATCGATCGCACGGACAGGCCGGGCGGCGTCACCCCACACCGGGATGACGCCGCCGTCCTGCGTACGAGTGGAGCTCAAGCAGGCGCACCGATTCGGCCGGTCAGCAGAGAGGCGTGCACCCGGCGCAGCTCGGCGACGTCGACACCGTCCAGCGTCGTCGCGAACATCAGCCCGGGGGCTGCCGGGACCGGCATCTCCGACGGGACGACCAGGACGCCCAGCCCGGCCGCAGTCGCCGAGCGCGAACCCGTCGGCGAATCCTCGATCACCAGAGCCGAATGCGCAGGTAGGTCCAGGAGCTCGAGCGCCCGTCGGTACGGTTCGGGATCAGGCTTGTTTTTCGTCACCTCGTCACCACAGACGATCGCGTCGAAAGTGTGGTGTCCCAAGGTGTGCAACGCGATCTCCACCAGCTCGCGGTAGGTGGCCGTGACCAGGGCCGTCCGCAGACCGGCGGCCCTGACAGCCGCCAGGATCTCCGGGGCCCCTTCCTTGAAGGGCAGCCCCCCGCGGAATATCTCCTTGGTGTGGTCGGTCAGCAGCTTGGCGGTAGCCGACGGTTCGACGTCGACGGCCAGCTCGCGATGCATCAGCTCGATCGTCGCCCACATGTCCTGCCCGATCATGGCCTCGCGGGTGGCAGCGCTCAGCTCCCCACCGTAGAACTCGGCCACGCGCTCGAGAGCGATGGTCCACAGACGCTCGGAGTCCGTGAGCGTGCCGTCCATGTCGAACAGGACGGCCTGCAGCGGGTACGCCAGGGGGGCAGAAGTCACCCGCTAACAGTAGTGGGCAGGACGGCGGACGCTGCCTCCCCGCTGGATCGCCGGACCGGCTCCGAGGAGGCAGCCTCGCGTGCGGAACGACCGACGTAGGGTGAGCGACGTGAGTGAAGCATTCGACAATCCCGAAGCGGGAGCACTACGGAGCCCGGTGATGATCGCCGCCTTCGAAGGTTGGAACGATGCCGGGGACGCCGCCACCTCGGCCGTGGAACAGCTGGGGCTGGCCTGGGATGCGTCGCCGTTGACCGAACTGGACCCCGAGGGCTTCTACGACTTCCAGGTGAGTCGGCCGACGGTGCGCCTGATCGAAGGTGTCACCCGGACCATCGACTGGCCGACGACGAGACTGTCGGTGTGCCGGTTGACCACGGCCCCCTACGACGTGATCCTCGTGCACGGCATCGAACCCAACTTCCGGTGGAAGGCCTTCTGCCAGGAGCTGCTGGACGTGGCTCTGGCGCACGACGTGGCGACAGTGATCACCCTCGGCGCGCTGCTGGCCGACGTTCCGCACACCCGCCCCGTCCAGGTCACCGGTTCCGCCCACGACCAGCCGACGGCCGAGCGCCTGGGGCTGACCAGCTCGCGCTACGAAGGGCCGACCGGGATCTCCGGGGTCTTCCAGGACGCCTGCGTCCAGGTGGGTATCCCGGCCGTGTCGTTCTGGGCTTCAGTGCCCCACTACGTATCGCAGGCGCCGTCGCCGAAGGCGACGTTGGCCCTGTTGCACCGCGTCGAGGAGATCCTGGATATCGAGGTGCCGTTGGGCGGGCTCCCCGAACAGGCCGACGAATGGGAGATCGAGGTGACCCAGATCGCAGCCGAGGACGAGGAGATCTCCGAGTACATCAAGGCTCTGGAAGAACGCGATGAGGAGGACGAACCGCTGAAGCCGGCGTCCGGTGAATCCATCGCGGCCGAGTTCGAACGCTACCTGCGGCGCCGTGGTCCCAAGCCCGGCGATTCGCGCCGCTGACCCGGACAACGGTCTGCAAGGATGGACGTATCCACCACAAGGAGCATTTCGATGAGCAACTCGTACGGGACAGATCCGTTGGCACCGAACCCCATCGGTAGCAGCGGGTTCATCGTCCAGACCTACAGCAGTGGCCACCTTTTCGTGCTGGGTGGGATCGACGTCGTGGCCGGCCTCATCGCCTTGATCTGG
Source organism: Nakamurella sp. (assembly GCA_965277305.1). Classification (GTDB taxonomy): domain Bacteria; phylum Actinomycetota; class Actinomycetes; order Mycobacteriales; family Nakamurellaceae; genus Nakamurella. The sequence goes on from CBDICH010000003.1 coordinate 562,253, forward strand.
CCCAGTGCGACGATCACCGTGCTGGCGCTTATCTTCGGCATCATGCTGCTGCTCGGCGGAGTGATGGTGGTCGCGGTCGGCTCGGTGGCGAGCCGCAACAGCGGCGGCAGCTCGGTCTGGACCTGGGTGCTCGGCATCATCGCCATCGTCTCCGGCTTGATCTGCATCATCCATCCCGGCGTCGGCATCTGGGCGATCGCGCTGGGCTGTGTCGTCTGGTTCACCCTGACCGGCATCGGAAGCCTGCTCGCCGCGGCCGCCTCCCCGGCCAACCGGGTGTGGTTCGTCGTCCTGGGTGTGCTCTCGCTCGCGGCCGCGATCATCCTGTTGTTCAACCCGAGTGCCGCGCTGGCGACCGTCGCCGTGATCGCAGGCATCGCCTTCCTGATCCGTGGACTGGGCGAGCTGGTCCTGGGCTGGCAGCTGCGCAAGATCGCCGCTTGAGCACGCCGCCGGTCGGACGATTGGCGGCGGGATGCCCCGAGCCGTCACGATGCGTGAATATTGGACACGGACCGCTTCGGTGAGCCAGGATGCTGACATGGTCTCGCCCCAGAAAAGCGCGTCACCGGAGACGAGCGCGTCACCGGCTGGATCCGCCGCGCCCGAGGATCTGACTCCGGAAGTGCTGTTGGAACGGGTCAGCACCGGCGATCGGTCCGCGTTCGGTGCCCTGTACGAACGCTTCTCGTCCCGGGTCTTCGGCTTGGCGAGTCGCATTCTCCGGGACACCAGCCAGGCCGAGGAAGTGGCCCAGGAGATCTTTTTGGAAATCTGGCAGCGGGCGTCACGATTCGACCGGGCCCGCGGCACCGCCACGTCGTGGATCATGACCCTGACTCACGGCAGGTCGGTCGATCGCGTCCGGCAGTCGCAGGCCTCCAGGACCAGGGATCTGAAATCGGCTGTCGGCAGTTTCGACCGCGACGTCGACTCCGTGGCCGACGTCGTCGTCCAGCACTCGGACGCCGCGCAGGTCAGGGAGTGCCTCGACACCCTCACCCCGCTGCAGCGGGAGTCGATCACGCTCGCCTACTTCGGTGGCCACACGCAGCGCGAGGTCGGCGACATGCTCGGCGCCGCCCTACCCACCATCAAGACCAGGATGCGCGACGGATTGATCAGGCTGCGCGATTGCATGGGCGTTGCCGCCTGAGCGCTCAGCTCAGCGTGATCCCGAGCAGAGCATCCACGGCCAGAGCCACAGCGGACCCATCCTGGGTCTCGTCAGCTGCCCAGAGGTCCAGCAATCTCACGGCAGCTGGCGTGTCCAGATCGTCTGCCAACGCCGCCCGCAACTGGTCGACCACCTGATCTGCTGGTGTCCCTGAGCGGGACGCAGCCCGGCGCCACTTCGCCAGCCGCGCCTGCGCCTCCGTCAGCAACGCCTCGTCCCAGAACCGGTCCTGCCGGTAGTGGCCGGTGATCAGGGCCAGCCGGATCGCCATCGGGTCGACCCCCTGCCGACGCAGAGTCGAGACGAACACCAGATTGCCGCGCGACTTGGACATCTTCTCGCCGTCCAGGCCGATCATTCCCGCGTGCGTGTAGTGCTCGGCGAACCTGGAGACGCCGGAGAGGACTTCGGCGTGGGCCGCCGAGCATTCGTGGTGGGGGAAGATCAGATCGCTACCGCCACCCTGGACGTCGATGGGCGTGGCGTCGGGCTCGCCCAACAGCCCCAACCGGTTACCGGCGATCGCGGCGCACTCGATGTGCCAGCCCGCGCGACCGGTGCCCAGCGGCGACTCCCAGGACGGCTCTCCCGGCCTGGCCATCCGCCACAGCAACGGATCCAGCTCGTGCTTCTTGCCGGCGCGGTCCGGATCTCCGCCCCGCTCGGCGAAGAAGGTGTCCATGGTGGCGCGGTCGTAGCGGGATTCGTAGCCGAACTTCCCGGACGAGGCGATGTCGAAGTAGACGTCCGGGTATTCGTCGTCGGCCACCCGGTACGCCGCGCCGGAGGCGAGCAGGCCGGCAACCGCTGCGGCCACCTCGTCCATCGCCTCGACCGCACCGATGTAGTCGGCCGGCGGCAACACCCGGAGCGCGGTCATGTCCTGCCGGAAGAGTTCGATCTGCTCGGCCGCCAGCTCGGCCCAGTCGACCCCGTCCCGTTCGGCCCGCTCGAGCAACGGATCGTCGATGTCGGTGATGTTCTGCACGTAGTGCACGGCATGACCGGCGTCGAGCCAGACGCGCTGCACCAGATCGAAGGCCAGGTAGGTGGCGGCATGACCGAGGTGGGTCGAGTCGTACGGGGTGATCCCGCAGACATAGATCCTGGCCGTCGGACCCGGACCGGTCGGTCGCACCGTTCCGGTCGAGGAGTCGTACAGGCTCAGTCCGCGAGTTGCGGAGGGATTGGACAGAGTCGGAACCGAAGGTGAGGGCCAGGAACGCACCTGCTCACACTATCCAAGGTCCGAGGGCTGATCGGACCGTCCCGGCAGCACATGCCGGTTGGCCTGGATCACACCGCGCTGCCAGCCTGTGAGGCCGGTACCGCGCACGGCCGTGGGTGGCGACGAGGCGGGAAACATGAGGTTGTCGTGGTTCCCGTGATGCGGCAGGTTCAACGCATGCGCCAGCTCGTGGGCCAGCACCGTCTCGTCGTAGGTGTGCTCGTTGTCGGCATCGAACAAGGAGGCCTGGGTGATCACCCAATCCGCTGAGATACCGAGCGAGCAGCCGGTGGTGTGACCAGCGATGTTTCGCACGACGACAACGGTGATCGGCGCTCCCACCAGCCCCGGCCCAACGGCGGGATCGGGCGTGGTGAGGTGCCGGCGGTAGAAGTCAGTCCGACCCAGGATGTCGTCGATGACCAGGCCCCGGTTGGCCCGCGGGTCCAGCGCCGCGGCGGGTGGGATCTCATCGATCGTCCTGACATCGACCACCCGGACCCGGACCCCGGCCTGGGCCCGGAACACCCGGTCCGCGGTGCGCAAGGACGGATCGACAGCCGTTGGGCTGCAGAGGGGTTCGCCACGATCGTCTCGCAGGATCAGCACCTGCACCCGCAGCACGCCCGGCGTGCGGTCGTGCCGCTGTACCGAGTCGAGCGCCGCCTCACCCAACCGTGCCGCCCCGCTGGCCAGGTCGAGCGTCATCGCGGCCGCGGTCTGACCCATGGCCCGGGCGAAGCCCGCCACCGGCTGCATCAGAGAACTCATCGACTCTGTTCCATACGTTCTCTCATCGACACGATTACAGCGGTGGCCACGGGATGGGCGAGCGGCCCCGGGGCGGCATCGGGTACACCGGATCCATCTCCAGGTAGTCGATCCGCTTGGCCAGCGTGTCCACCTCCGTGATGGTGAGGTACTCCCCCATCTCGGCTCGGAGATTTCCCGCCATCCCCTGCGCGAGTCGGTGGAGGCCATCGGTCACCGCGACCGGCAGTGGCGTGCCGGCCCAGCCCCAGAGGATCGTCCGCAACTTGTCATCAGAATGGAAACAGAGACCGTGGTCGACCCCCAGCACCCGGCCGTCACCGGGTAGCAGGATGTGCGAGCCCTTGCGGTCAGCGTTGTTCACCACGATGTCGAACCCGGCCAGCAGCTTCAGGTTTTCCTCGTCGGCATGCACGACGGCCACATCGGCACCGTCCTGGTCGACAGCCCGCATGATGGGCAGCCACCCTGTCGGGATGCGCTTCGCGGGGACGAGGTCGACCAGTTCGGGGCTGTCGGACGGCTGGTCGATCCAACGCTGCACCATCCCGGTCCCATAAGGGCCGCCACGCATGATGGTCAGCGGCACACAGTCCCAGCCGGCGTACTCGGCGATCCGACGGGCGGCCACCTCGCGGTCGGCCAGCGTGCCGTCGGGGAAATCCCACAGCGGACGCTCACCGCGGATCGGTTTGTAGACACAGTCGATCTCGACGTCGTCGAGCGTTGCGGTGGCGAGCAACGTCAGATTGGAGGCGTCGGTGAGCCGACCGGTGATCTCCAGGGTGCCGTCGGTGAGGATGTGCCGCACCCTGGACTCGTCCAGACCACTCACGGCCTTGCTGGGCTCGGCCGGGTCGGTGGACGCCGGGTCAGCTGCCGGCACCGCGGTGGTAGCCGTTCAGCCGCGGGCAGATGTGCCCTTCCGGATCGAGCGGATTCGCGCAGAGCGGGCACGGCGGCCGTCCCGCTGACACCACCATCTCCGCCCGCCGAGCGAAATCGCTGGCCTCTTCCAACGTCAGGAAAACACGCAGCGCGTCCGGACCATCCTCTCGATCCTCGAGCACGATGTCCTCACCGACCTCCTCCTCGCTGAGCGCGAGAAGTTCGACGATGACCTGCGATTCCTCGCCGTCCCAGGCCAGACCCATGGTGCCGACCCGGAACTCGGCATCCACGGGGGTGGTGAGCGTGAGGTCGTCGCCGGCGCCGCGGGCTGCCTCAGCGGCGGTCGTGACGTCGAACCGTCGGGCCACCTCGCTGATCAACGAGCCGAGCCGATCGGCCAGCACGGCGACCTGCTGCTTCTCACAGGAAACCGAGAAGATGCGGCGGCCGTCGGCGACCTGGAGGAAAAATTCGCGTTCGCCTGGCTGCCCGATGGTCCCGGCGAGGAACCGATCGGGTGAGCGGAAGACGTGGACCTGTCGTGTCATGTCGCCTCCGAGCTTATGCCAACGCCCGGACGGACGTGGTGGTGCCGGGCGTGCCTTCGCCGAGGGCAGAGCGACTGTGGTGCGCGTCACGGCCGGTGCTGGCCACGATCAACCCGCGCCCCCACCGGGCACCGCATCCGATTCGGCATCGGCGGCGTGGTGACGGCCCAGCGGCGCGGCCGGTGCTGCGGTGTTCGCCTGGCCACCCCCGGCCGGCGGTGGCGGGGGTGGCCGCAGCGAGCCGAGTTCGCCGGAGTCGTTGATGCGCTCCACGAATGGCCGGAGCGGGGTGTACCGCACCACGGACAGTGAGGCCGGTGCCACCATGATCCGCTGGAAACCGTCCAGGTGCAGACCCAGCGCGTCGGCCAGGATCGCCTTGATGACGTCGCCGTGGGAGCACACCAGGATGACCGCATCCGGGCCGAGCTCGGACATCAGGCCGCGGATGGCACCGACCGCGCGAACCCCGACAGCGGCGAGCCCCTCACCGCCCGGGAAGACCGCGGCCGACGGGTGCGCCTGGACGGTGCGCCACAGGTCCTCACCGGCGAGGTCTTTCAGGGCCCGTCCCGTCCAGTCCCCGTAGTCGACCTCGGCCAGGGCGGGTTCGATGCGCACCGGCAGTCCGGTCGCTGCAGCCAGGGGCGCGATGGTCTGCTGGCAGCGGTCCATCGGAGAGCTGATCAGCGCGTCCAGCTCGATGCCGGACAACCGGGTCGCTACCGCCCCGGCCTGGGCCCGCCCGACGTCGTCGAGCGAGACGCCGGGCGACCGTCCGGCCAGCACACCGGCGACGTTGGCGGTGGATCTCCCGTGGCGCAGCAGGACGACGGTGCTCATCTAGGGGCCGTTCTGCTCATCTTCCGGACTCCAGTTCTCGTGCTCATGTGGCTGCCAACGCGCCGGTGGACAGCGCGATGATCAGTGCCGCCGCGACCGTCCAGCGATACCAGACGAACCAGGTGATCTTGTGGCCCGAGACGAACTTGAGCAGCCACGCCACCGAGGCGTAGGCCACGATGAAGGAGACGACGGTCGCGACCAGGGTGGGCCCGAGGCCGACGTGCACCGGGTTCGGGTACTCGGCCGTCGGTACCGGGGTCTTGAGGGCCGTCGGCAGTTCGTACCCACCTGCGCCGATCAGCGCCGGGATGCCGAGCAGGAATGACAATCGCGTCGCGGACACCCGGTCGAGACCACGCATGAGGCCGATCGAGATGGTGGCGCCGGACCGGGAGACCCCGGGGATGAGCGCCAGGCACTGACCGAAGCCGATCAGCAACACATCCTTGAGGTTGAGGTCCTGTTCGCCGCGGTCCTGCCTGGCCACCGCCTCGGCCAGCAGCATCACCCCGCCCCAGATGATCATCGCGAAGGCCACGATCCACAGGCTGCGGAGTTGGTCGGAGATGAAATGCCGCAACGCGAACCCGACGAGGGCGATCGGCAGCGAACCGATGATGACCAGCCACGCCATGCGGTACTCCGGATCGGCGCGGTCCTCCTTGTGGAACAGGCCGCGGAACCAGGCCACGGCCAGCTTCCTGATGTCCGACCAGAAGTAGATGATCACCGCCAGGATGGCGCCGACCTGGATCACGGCGGTGAAGGCGGTGATGCTCGGGTCGGCGATGTCGTATCCGAGCATCTTGCTCACGATGGTCAGGTGGCCGGTCGAGGACACCGGGAGGAACTCGGTCAGGCCCTCGACGATGCCGAGGATGATGGCGGCGATCAGGGTCACGCGAGCACTCCGGCCACCGTCGCTGCGCGGTGGACGACTTGGATGGCTTCGAGCCGGGCGTCGGGGTCGGGATCGGCCGGCGAGATGTTGACGGTGGTCACGCCCTGCCGGTCGAGCGTCCGGAGTCGCTCGACGATGCGGTCGGCACTGCCGATCAGGGACGTCCTGTCGATGAACTCGAACGGCACGGCGGCGGCCGCACCCGTGTAGTCGCGCGCCAGGAACTTCTCCTGCACCTCGTCCGCCTCGCGTTCGTAGCCCATCGCCGTGGCGATGCCGTGATAGAAGTTCACCTTTTTGGAGCCCATTCCCCCTATGTAGAGCGCCGCGTTCGGTCGCACCAGCAGGGCCGCCTTCTCGGGATCGTCGTCGAGGGCCAGTGTGGCCTGCACCGAGATGTCGATCGCCGACGGGTCTCGACCGACCGCGGTGGCCGCCCGGTGGATCCGCTGGATGTGGGCGGCACCCGACTCGGGGTCGAAGAAGATGGCGAGCCAGCCATCGGCGATCTCCCCGGTCAGCGTCAGGTTCTTCGGACCGACCGCGGCCAGGTAGACCGGGATCGCCGGCCGAACCGGCTGCAGGGACAGCACCAACGGCTTGCCGGCCCCGTCGGGCAGCGGCAGGGTGAAGTGCTCGCCACCGGAGGTGACCCGGCGGCGGGCGATCGCCTGTCGGACGATCTGCACGTATTCGCGGGTCCGTCCGAGTGGATCGGCGAACCGCACACCGTGCCAGCCTTCGGAGACCTGAGGACCGGACACACCGAGCCCGAGCCGGAACCGACCGCCGGACAGGGCGTCGAGCGTCGCCGCCGTCATTGCCGTCATGGCCGGTGTGCGTCCCGGTATCTGGAAGACAGCCGAGCCGATGCCGATCTTCGTGGTGGTGGCGGCGATGGCACCCAGGATCGTGGCGGCGTCGGATCCGTAGGCCTCTGCCGCCCAGACCACGTCGTAGCCCAGCTGATCAGCGGCGGCAGCCAGCTTCAGGTTGTCATGCAGTTGCGCGGCCGAGGTCACGTAGCCGAGGTTGAGTCCGAGTCGCATGGGCACTGACGGTACCGGGCCCGGCGTAGGGCCCGTGTCGGTGCTGGGCGTGCCTCCCCCACCCCGGCGGCCTGCCGCATCTCGGCCTCCCCGGGCGTTGCACGTGCGGTTCCCGGCGCTGCGGCCACTAGGTTGGCAGCCATGGATTCTCGGCGGGTCGGGCGCAGCGGGCTGGAGGTGTCCCGGCTCGGCCTGGGCACCATGACCTGGGGCCGTGACACGGACGCCGACGATGCCGCGACCCAGTTGGAGACCTTCGTCGCGGCGGGGGGAACCCTGGTCGACACGTCGAACGTGTATGGCGACGGCGACGCCGAGTCGATCATCGGAACCCTGGTTCCGGACGTCATCCCGCGCGCCGACGTGATCCTGTCGACCACCACGGTCGGCGTCGGTGGATCGCGGGGCAAGTTGTTGTCGGCCCTGGACGGCTCGCTCCGCCGGCTGGACACCGACCACGTCGACCTGTGGCAGATCCATGCCTTCGACGCCTCGGTGCCGTTCGAGGAGACGTGCGCCGCGCTGCAGCGTGCCGTTGATTCGGGTCGGGCCTCCTACATCGGACTGTCGGGATATGCGGGCTGGCAGCTCGCCACGATGGCCACCTGGCTGCGGGTCGCCGGCTGCCCGGTCGTGTCCACCGAGGCCGAGTACTCGTTGGTCGACCGGTCGGCCGAGGAGTCACTGCTGCCCGCGGCCGCCCTGCACGGGATCGGACTACTGGCGTGGGCGCCGCTCGGCCGGGGGGTCCTGACCGGGAAGTACCGCCACGGGACGCCCGCGGATTCCCGCGGAGCCTCGCCGCATTTCACCCGGTACGTCGGCCGTCATCTCGGTCCGGACGCCGCGCGTATCGTCGAAGCCGTCGTCACCGCAGCCGAAGGACTGGGGACCTCACCGCTGGCCGTGGCCTGCGCCTGGGTGCGTGATCGACGCGGCGTTGCCAGCGCCATCGTCGGCGCCCGCGACAACGCCCAGTTGCTGGGATCGCTCGCCGCCATGGAGATCAGCCTGCCGGGCGAGATCCGTGCGGCGCTGGAGGACGTCAGCTCCCCGGACGCCGCCGACGACCCGCAATAGTGAGCACCCACTACGACGCTGCGGCTCCCCCGCCGGACGTCTTCATCGAGTTCGCCGGATCGGGCCTGTGGCCAGGGGTCGGCCAGGCCGTGGCGGCGTCGCTCGCCGAGGCGGGTATCACCTCCGCCTCCCGGGTGACCGTCGCGGCGCTGGCCGCGCTGCCGAAGATGACGCCGAAGCGGGCAGACCGGCTCTATACCTCCTGGATCGGCGCCGGGCAGGCCTACGACGTCGCGACACTCGTCGTCCCGCAGGGTATTCCGGCCCGGTGGGTCGGTCGCCTGATGGAAGCGATCGGCGACGATGCGGCCGATCAGCTCAGGCAGGACCCGTGGCGGCTGCTGGCACTGCCGGACGCCACGGTCGCCCAGGCCGACCGGGTGGCGCTCGCGATCGATCCGGCCGTGCAGCGCAGTGACCCGCGGCGGGGACGCTCGCTGGTCGACTGGACCCTCGCCCGTTTCGCCCGTCAGGGTCATACTGCTGCGAGTGCGCGGCAGGTGGCGGATGCCCTGCGCCCCTTCGGGGTCGATGCATCCGTTGCGATACAGGCTGCCGTGGCTGCGGATCTCGTCACCACGGTGTCCGGCACTGCCTCCGCCGCGGATGGTTCCCTCGACGCGTGGGTGGCTCGCAAGATCCTCGCGCAGGCCGAGGACGAGATCGCCGAACACCTACGGAGACTCACGAAGACGTCCCACTCGTTGGCCGGTGAACGCGCCGTCAAGAACGTCATCGAGGAACTCGACAGCGTGCAGGCCGGTGCGGTGAGTCTGGCTGCTGGACACGGTGTCTCGATCCTGACGGGCGGTCCAGGTACCGGGAAGAGCCGAACGATCGCCGCCGTGGTCGCACTGTGCCACCGGGTCAGCGTCGACATCGCGTTGGCCGCACCGACCGGCCGCGCGGCCAAGCGGCTGGAAGAGCTGGCCGGCTCACCCGCGAGCACCATCCATCGGCTGCTCGGCGCCCGCCGGGCCACTGGCGCGGTCGCCGCGGGTTTCGAACACAACGCCGACAATCCGATCGACGCCCAACTGGTCGTGGTGGACGAAGCCTCGATGCTGGATGTCGAGCTGGCCTCGGCCCTGCTCGCCGCGCTGAAGGACGAGACCCACCTGGTGATCGTCGGGGATCCCGCGCAGCTGCCGTCGATCGGTCCCGGCCGGGTGCTCGGCGACATGATCGACAGCGGTGCGATCCCGGTCACCGAGCTCACGACGCTCTACCGGCAGACGGAGGGCGGCGCGATCGCCAGGTTGGCCATGGCCGTCCGGGGCGGCGAAATGGCGCAGGTCCAGGACGACACCCACGAGGTGGTCATCGTACCGGCCCGCGGATCCGAGGACGGCGCCCGCCGGGTCGTCCAGCTGGTGACCGATTCCATCCCGCGGGTCTTCGGCGTCACCGCGGACCAACTCCAGGTCGTGACCCCCGTCCACAAGGGCCCGGCCGGTACCCAGGCCTTGAACCGGGCGCTGAAGGCCGTGTTGAACCCGGGGCGGGGAGCCGTCCGCGGCTTCGACGTGGGCGATCGGGTGGTAGCCACGGCCAACCATCTGGATGCCGAACCAACCGGCTACGCGAACGGCGAGGTGGGCACGGTCGTCTCGGCCGGCGACAACTCGCTGCGGGTGGTCTTCACCACCGGCGAATCGCAGATCTCCGGCAAATCGCTCGGCGATCTGCTGCATGGCTGGGCGATCACCGTGCACCGCGCCCAGGGGTCGGAGTGGGAGGCGGTTGTCGCCGTGATGCCGCCCGAGGCGGGCGCGATGCTGTCCCGACCGCTGGTCTACACCGCTCTGACCCGCGCCCGACGGCATCTGTCCGTCATTCATGCGGCCGGCCCGATGCTGGCCAGAGCGGTGCGATCGATCGATGCCGAGCCCCGGCGGACCCGGCTGGAAGGATTGTTGCGCGATCCCGTCCCGGCCGGGCAGCAGGACGAAATGCCGGCCGATGATGTATGACAGATGGTGGTCGCGGGTAGTCCGTCTACGTGCTCGCGAACGTCCCCGGACGGGGCGACACGATCGCACACCCGCTCATCAGGACCACTGCCTAGGAAGGTGATCGGCCATCGAATCTGCTCGTCATCCGCAGCGCATCCCGCGCTGGGCCAGCTACCCGGACCCGGCCCAGGCGCTGAGCGACTTCGAGTACCAAGGACTCCGTATCGACGCGAACACCACGAGATCCGCCGCTGCCACCATGCTCTCGCTCCGCGCGGAGTTCGCCGGTTGGGAGCTGGACCGGGTGCTGCGCTTCGAGGACGGCAGCCGCCAGGTGTGGATGCGACGCAGGCGATCCCCCGGCCTTCTACCGGATCTGACGCCGTGACCGTCCTCGCCGTGATCTTTGCGGGGGCGGCCGCGATGTTCCACATCGTCTTCTTCGTGTTCGAGAGCATCCTCTGGACGAGGCCGAAGATCTGGCGGCGATTCGGTCTGACGAGCCAGCCGGACGCCGACATCACGCGGCCCCTTGCGTACAACCAGGGTTTCTACAACCTGTTCCTGGCCGTCGGCGTCATCGTGGGCTTGTTGCTCCTGCCCTCCCACGAGTCGGCCGGTCGAGCCATGGTGCTGTTCGGATGCCTGTCCATGGCCGCGGCGGCGGTGGTACTGCTGTCGACCGGCCTGGACAAGCTCCGTGCCGCGCTCCTCCAGTTCGTACCGCCTGCGCTCGCAGTAGTTTTCGCTCTGGCTCGGTAGATGGCCCTGAACGGCGGGCCGGGGGCGGAGCGGTCAGCAGGCTCGGACAGCGCGGCACTTGAACGACACGGCGTGCTCCGGGATGCGCTCGGCGTCTCGGCAGCGACCGGCGCCTACGGCATCTCGTTCGGCGCCATCTCGGTGGCCGGCGGCCTGAACGCCTGGCAGACGATGGCGCTCTCGCTCCTGATGTTCTCCGGCGGTAGCCAGTTCGGGTTGGTCGGGGTGGTCGCCAGCGGCGGCTCGCCGTGGGCCGGCGCCGCCACCGCGATCATGCTCGGCGCGCGCAACGCGTTCTACGGCCTGCGGCTGTCGACCCTGCTGGGTGTCCGGTCCTGGCGACGGCCGCTGGCCGCCCAGTTGGTGATCGACGAGTCGAGCGCGATGTCGTTGGGCCGCAGCACGGTTGCGGCTGGCCGGCTCGGGTTCTATGCCACCGGGCTCGGCGTGTTCGCGCTGTGGAACCTGGGGACGCTGATCGGGGTCGTCGGCGCGTCGGCCATGTCCGACCCCAGGGTCCTCGGTTTGGATGCCGCAGCACCCGCGGCCTTCATCGCGCTGCTGGCGCCGCGCCTGCGAGGCGGCGAGGCGTGGGCCATCGCGCTGGTCGCGGCGATGATCGCCGTGCTGACCACTCCCCTGGTGCCGCCGGGCATTCCGGTGCTGATCGCGGCGGCTTTCGGCATCGCGGTCGGCTCGTGGCCCCGCAAGGCCGCACTCCAGATCCAGGACGACGCTGCGCGGAGGCCACCGTCATGATGTGGCTCGCGCTGCTGGCCGGGTGTGTCGGGGTCTACCTGTTCAAGCTCGTCGGGCTCTCGGTTCCCGAGTCGGTGCTCACCCGGCCGACGGTGCAACGGATCGCCGCGCTGCTGCCGATCGTCCTGCTCGCCGCATTGATCGGTGTACAGACGCTCGGGCTGGGGCAGAGCGTCCATGTCGATGCCCGACTGGCCGGCGTCACCGTGGCCGGAATCGCCGTCTGGCGGAAGGCGCCGTTCCTCTTGGTGGTGGCCCTCGCCGCCGTTACCACCGCCCTGGTAAGGCATTTCGTGCCAGGCTCCTGAGACACCGTTCCCGGATCAGCAGTTCCGCAGCAGCCGGTCCAGCACCCTGGTCCCGAACTCCAGCGCCTCCACCGGTACCCGCTCGTCCACCCCGTGGAACAGTGACGAGAAATCAAGGTCCGCCGGTAGTTTCAGCGGCGAGAAGCCGTAGCCGGCGATTCCCAACCGGGCGAAGGCCTTGTTGTCGGTACCACCGGAGAGCATGTAGGGAACGGCGATCGAACCAGGATCCTCCGACGTCAGTGCGTCCATCATGGCCTCCACCAGCGGCCCCTCGAACGGCACCTCGAGCGGCGGCTGCCAGGTCCAGGTGATGTCGATGCCCTCACCGACGATCTCGGTGATCTGCTCGCGGAAGTGCTCCTCCGAGCCGGGCAGCACCCGGCAGTCGACGGTCGCCTCGGCCGTCGAGGGGATGACATTGGCCTTGTAGCCGGCCTTCAGCATCGTCGGCGTGGCGGTGTTGCGGAGAGTGGCGTTGATGATCCGCGACACCGGCCCGATCTTGGCGATGGAAGCGGCCAGATCGTCGTCCGGGAACTCCATCCCGGTCAGCTCGGTCATCTTGTCCAGGAAGCTCCGCACGGTCGCCGTCATGGTCAGCGGGAACCGATGACTGCCGAGTCGCGATACCGCGTTGGCGATACGGGTGACGGCGTTGTCGTCATTGATCATGGAGCCGTGGCCGGCCCGTCCGGTCGCCTTGAGATGTGCCCAGGCGACGCCCTTCTCGGCCGCCGCGACCAGGTACGCGCGCCGGGCGTCGTCGAGGGTGATCGAAAAGCCACCGACCTCCGAGATCGCCTCGGTGGCGTCGGCGAACAACTCGGGATAGAAGTCGACGAGCCACTGCGCCCCCCAGGTCCCACCCGCCTCCTCGTCGGACACGAACGCGAAGATCAGGTCACGGGGCGGGACGTACCCGGTGCGCCGGTATTCCCGGGCGACGGCGAGGGTCATCGCCACCATGTCCTTCATGTCGACTGCCCCGCGACCCCAGACGAATCCGTCCTGGATGGCGCCCGAGAACGGGTCGACGGTCCATTCGGACGCATCGGCCGGCACCACGTCGACATGACCATGGATGAGCAGCGCCCCGCGCGCGCGGTCCGAGCCTGCCAACCGGCAGACGACGTTGCCGCGGCCCGGCGCGGACTCGATGTAGATCGTCTCGTAACCGACCTCGTCGAGCTTGGCCTGGATGTACCGGGCAGCCTGGGCCTCACCATCGCCGATGGTGTCCGGGTCGCCGGTGTTGACCGACTCGAACCGGATCAACTCGCTGCACAGTTGCACCACTTCGTCCTGAGCACGGATCGGCTGCGCCGTCTGATTCTGCGGTGACTCCGTCGAAGACATGCTGCTTTCCTACCACCGGCACGTCGTCCGGGTGGTGACCGGGCAGTTCCGGAGAGGCCTGCCTGCCCCGCGCCGGCCCCGCGTCGCGCGCTGGTTCGGAGAACCGGTTCCGATCCAGTAATGTGAGCGATCGCGATGCGCATCAGGCGCAGCGCGACCCGGTCCGGGTGGCGGAATGGCAGACGCGCTAGCTTGAGGTGCTAGTGCCCGCAAGGGCGTGGGGGTTCAAGTCCCCCCTCGGACACCAACGAAACGGCCCCTCACCCAGCGAAAGCCTGGGTGAGGGGCCGCGTTCCGTCTGACGGTCTACTTGGGTCCGCGTCGCGGGTCAGGCATGGTCTCTGAAGGTGTCGGACTGCCCGACGATTCCGTCCGGGCCGAACTCGTCGACGTACGTGCCCAGTGCCTCGACCAGATCGATGGCGACCTGCGGCCGGTCGGCCGGTCGCAGACCTTGGAGCAGCTCGTCGAGCTGGTGGTGGATCCCCCCGAGCCCCCAGGTCGCGGCCATATCGGTGAACCGCTGCTGGGCTTGGCCGGCGTTGTGGTCGAACAGCTTGTTGAGGTTCTCGGCGTCATCCGTGCTGATCTGGGTCGGCTCCGTCATCGATGATCCTTTCGTCGCTCTGTGTCGTGACCGCTGTCTGGGTTCCCTTCTTCCGGTACCCCGTCTGTGCGCCCTGATGCGCGCGGCGATTGCCATTCGCCGCCGTAGAGACCACGGTAGGCATCGACGGCCCCGTTCACCGTAGGATAGAACCGGTCGGTCTCGAGCGGTTGGTCCAGCTGGTACTCGTCCAGCTTGCGCCGGACCGGATCCTTCAGCTCGGCCCAGGCCAGTACGATCCCCATCCCATCGAGCTCCGTCTCCAGATCCTCGAGCATGTCCGCTGCCGTGGTGTCGATGTCGGTGATCGGCTCGGCGGCCACCACGATCCACCTGGGCGCGGGCTCGGCGGCCGCCATCTTGCGGATGACGTCCCGGAAGTTCCGGGAATTCGCGAAGAACAGCGGCGCATCGAACCGGTAGAGCACCAGCCCGTCCAGGTGCTGCGCCTGGGGATAGCTCTGGATGTCGTGCATGCCCCGTAGGCCTTCGACCTTGCCGAGTCTCGTCTGATAGGGCCACCAGGCTCGACGGAAGACATTCAGGATGGACAGCGCCACGGCAAGTCCGATGCCTGGGAGCACGCCGAGCAGCGCGACACCGAGGAAGGCGCCGATCGACATGGCGCACTCGATGCGTCGCTGGTGCCACAGCCGGACGGTGCCTTTGATGTCGGCCAGGCTCAGCGCAGCGGCGATCACCACGGCTGCCAAGGTGGACTGCGGCAGGTCCTTGAGGATGCCGGGGACGAACAGCAACATCACCGTGATCGCGGCCGCGCCGACCAGGCCGGTCAGTTGCGTCTTGGCTCCGGACTGTTCGGCGACGGCTGTTCTCGAGCCGCTGGTGCTGACCGGGAATCCCTGGAACAGGCCGGCCGCGACGTTGGCCGCGCCGATGCCGACCATCTCCTGGTTCGCGTTGATCTCCTGGTTGTTGCGGGCGGCGAACACGGATGCCGTCGAGATGGTGTCGGTCATCGACACGAGGGCGATGCCCAACGCGCCTCCGATCAGCAGCGGCAGATCGGCGACCGAGACATCGGGGATGGTGAAGGGCGGGAATCCTTGTGGCAGGGTCCCGACCAGCTTGACCCCGCGACTGGCCAGATCGAGGACGGCCGCCGCGCCGATGGACAGCACTACGGCGATCAGCACCGCTGGAACCTTCGGCAACCAGCGCTGGAGCGACATGATCGCGATCAGGCCCAGCACGCCGACCGTCAGGGCCGCCGGGACCGTCTTGTCCTGCAACTCCTGGATGAAGGCGACGAACTCCCGGATGAGGCCGTCGGCATCCACCGAGAAGCCGAAGAGTTTGGGCAACTGGCCGACGACGATGGTCAGGGCCAACCCGTTCATGTAACCGATCTGCGTCGGCTTGGAGAGCAGGTCGGCGATGAAGCCGAGCTTGGCGAATCCGGCCAGGATCAGGAAGGCGCCGACGAACAGCGCGAGCAGAGATGCCAGGGCGATGGCTCGTACAGGATCGCCGTGGGCGCCGGCCAGCGGAAGAATGGTGGCGGCGATCATGGGGCCGAGCGCAGAGTCAGGGCCGAGCACCAGGATCTTCGAGGGGCCGAAGATGGCGTACCCGATCAGGCAGAGGATCGACGTGTAAAGACCTGTCACCGCCGGCAGTCCGGCCAACTCGGCGTACGCCATGCCTTGCGGAACGAGCAGCGCGGTCAGGACGAGTCCGGCGACCAGGTCCTTCGCCAGCCAGCGACGCTGGTAGCTGCGGACGACGGTCACACCTGGGATCACTACCGGCATCGGCACCCCTCTCGTGTCGTCGTCGTGGATTCCCGCATGGCTCATCGGCTCGGCGCGCGGCGGCGTCCGGACTGCCCCGCGACCAAGGATCGCCGCCTATTGTCCAGTGGAGCGGATGGCAGCTATCGAGCGGAGTCCCATCCTGACGATTTGGGGTATCGGAATGACGGTGGCACGGCAACCTCCCGAGGAGCACCCGACGGACGGTGGCGCCCCCGATGGGAGCTTCGTTGGTGTGTGGGCCAGAGGACGGTTTTCCGCTGGAAGGTCTGCCGAGGCAGGGTCTGCCCATGGATGATCCGGGGGTGGGTGATCTGCCCGTCGATGCGGTGCCGGGGGACGGTCTTCCGGTGATCGAGCGAGATGCGGTGCGGCTGGTGGTCAGGGATGTCCGCGGCGACGTCCTGCTCTTCTGGACCCACGACATCTTGATCCCCGAACTTGGCCACTGGTGGGAACTCCCGGGTGGCGGGATCGACGAAGGTGAGACCTCTGTCGATGCAGCGATCAGGGAGCTCCGCGAAGAAGCGGGAATTCGCATCGTCGAATCCCAGATCGGGCAACCCCATTGGACTCGTACATCGACATTTCGCCACCGATGCACCCGCCGAATTCAACACGAGGTGGTGGTGGTCGTCCAGCTCGACGTGGCGGCGCCAGACGTCGACGGCAGCGAGCGACTGGATTACGAAGTGGAGGACTATGTGGGTTTTCGCTGGGCCCCGGTGCGGGAAATCGTCGCGAGCACCGAGCGGTTCTACCCGGGCCGACTCCCTGAATTCCTACCTGCGTTGTTGGACGGGCAAACGATCGAGGAGCCGTTCGAGGTCTGGTCCTGAGCGCACTCCCGAGACAGCCATACAGCATCTCGCCCAGCGTCATGCGAACCGAGCGCGATCTGACCATCGGCGAGATCAGAACGGTGGCTCTTGCAGAAGTTCCGCGTCGCCCGAGCGATCGGACAGTGCGGCATGTTCCTCGATCCGATGCAGGGATCGGCCCGCCCACCGACCCGACTGCCACAGCACACCTACACGGCGGCCCGTCAACGAGCGCGTCCGGGCGAGCGAGAGTGAACTGAGCTCAGCCTTCGGCGCGACCGTATCGCCAGTAGCCCATGAACGCGACGGCTCGACGATCGACGGCGAGGTCCCGCACCAGGTACCGGCGAAGCCTTGCCACTGAGCCCGCCTCCCCTGCGAGCCAGGCGTAGAGCGGGGAACTGCAATCCTCCGCAGGGACGTCCCAGAGCACGTCCCCGGTCGATAGCCCGGGATCCTCACCCGGTGCCGCGGCCACTGCGACCAGCTCCCCCACCACCTCGCGAACAGCGGCTTCCAGCGCCGATCCATCACTGCCCCTCCTGGCCCGCCACATCACGCGGAAGCCGGAAGGTGCTTCGACAGGCAGGAAGTCGGCGTCGGTAGGAACCTCGAGGACGGCAACGCCCTGTGCGTCCGCGGGCAGAGCTGCCAGGATGTTCAGCGCCGCCGGCACGGCAGTCTCGTCGGCGCCATTGAGCAGTTGTCGAGCGGCAACGGATGGCCGCCACTCGGCGGCGGTAGTCGATTCGGCGCACCGTGCGTTCGGCCCGATGAGCACCAGGCGATCGCCGACGACCGCAGCACCAGCCCAGGCGGAGGCCGGCCCGGAGTCACCGTGGCGCACGAGATCGATATCGACCTCTCGCCTGTCCTGGCGTACCGCGCGCACCGTATAGGTACGGAGCGGATTCTGTTGCTGGGTCGGCAGTTGTCGCCACTGCACATACCAGTCGCCTTCTCTGGGGAAGTGCCGAAGTCCCGAGTCGGCGAGCGGCAGGACAAGTTTCAGCCGCTGGTCATTGCCGTTGTCGGCAAACCGGTCGAGATCGGGCCCGGAAAAAGTCACCCGCACGAAGGTCGGGCTCAAAGCGGTGATCTTGACGACCTCCACGTCGAAGGCGACATACGGCAGTTCGGCCGAACCGGCGATTGCACTGGTGGTCATGCGAGCATTTTCGCGGCACCCGGCACCACCGCGTCGAGAGCGATCGGAATGCTGAGGACGGAAGCGGCCGAGAATGCCATCGAATCCTCCAGATCGGTCAGCAGCAACATTCGACCCTCTTTGACCGCCGGAACCGTGGCCAGCGACGGGAACTGCTCGAGCAACGCCGCTGTGCTCACCCCCGGATCGGCGAAGAACACGAGCAGATCGGCATCCAGCGAATCGGCCTTCTCCGACGACAGAGTCCCGTAGAAGTTCCCGGACGGGAGTCCCGCGATGAACGCATTGTCAACGAATCCGAGCTGTTTCATCAGCTGCGTGCGGATGTCGTCCTTGCTGAAGTAACCGAGCTCGGCCTGGTTGACATTGCCCAGGGCGATGGTTTTTCCGGCGAAGTTGGGGTTGGCCGCAGCAGTCTTGGCCAGCAACGCCTGGGTATCGGCGATGAGCTTCTCCCCGTCGGCCTTGCGACCGACCGCGGTCGAGACCAACGTGGTCATCTGCTCCCAGGCCACGCCGTACGGGGCGACCCCCTTCGGCGGTGAAACTGTGGGCGCAATGGCGGTCAACGTGTCGTGCGTCTTCTGGTCCGGGTCGAATCCGATGTTCAGGATCAGGTCGGGCTTCAGCGACGCAGCCTTCTCGAAATCGAGTTCGTACTGGAACAACGCCGGAGTTGTCCCCTTCAGCAACGGCTCGGACCAGGTCGACACCCCCTTCTTCCATTCCGGGATCCACTGGATGACGCCGACCGGCACGATGCCCAGAGCCAGCAGCACCTCGTGGTCGGTGTAGCCCAGGGACAGGACTCGGGCCGGATCGGCTTTGACCACCGTCGATCCGAACTCATCGGTGATGGTGATCGGGAAGCCGCTGGCTGTGCCCGTCAGCGGGATGGCCGATCCGGCCGACGCCGAGGCAACAGCGGACGGCGCAGCCGAACCGACAGGCGACGACGCCACGGCCGACGAGCTGCCCGCTGAAGAAGCTGCGGCTGCGGTCGAACCGGCCGTGGGTGCCGCGCTGGATCCGGCCGTGGTACCGGACGAGGTACAGGCTGCGGTCAGGCCGGCTCCGGCTGCGGCCAGTAGGCCTACACGGATGACATCGCGGCGGTTGAAGTCACGGAACGCGCTCATGGGTCTCCTGGTCGTGGGGATGACGAGTCGCTTTGCGACCGGCTGAGTTAGGGTGTCCTTTGTACTACTAGGGAAGGCTAGCCTAAAGAACAGGTTTCTGATGACCACAGAATTGAAATGGATGCGCGACAAGTCGGTTGCAGCATCGGATCTCCGTGATGTGCCGACGCTTGCGCGCCGCAAACACCTAATGCTCTGGCTACTGCTGACCATCGCAGGTTTGGGTGTCCTTATAGCGTTGAGCCTGGCCGTCGGTGCCCGCTCGGTCTCGCTCTCGGTCGTCTGGAACTCCCTCATCCATGACGACGCCTCGGGAACCGAAGCGGTGATCGTGCGTGACCTGCGGCTCCCACGCACACTTCTGGGCCTGATGGTCGGGGTCGCCCTGGGGCTGGCGGGCACGGTCATGCAGGGGTTGACCAGAAACCCGCTGGCCGACCCCGGTCTCCTCGGCGTCAACGCCGGGGCCGCTCTGGCCGTCGTGGTGGCGATCGGATTCTTCGGCATCACCTCGCCGAGCAGCTACGTCTGGTTCGCGTTCGTCGGGGCGGGAGTGGCTGCCGTCGTCGTCTACGTGATCGGAGCAATGGGGCGCAATGGTGCCACGCCGGTGAAATTGGCACTGGCCGGAGCCGCCCTGACAGCGCTGTTGGCGTCGGCGATCACCGTGATCCAGCTGCGGAACATCGCTGCGTTCAACCAGTTCCGGTTCTGGCAGATCGGCTCGCTGGCCGGGCGCGACATCGGGATCGTCCGGCAGGTGCTGCCGTTCGTGGTGGTCGGCGCAGTCCTGGCCCTGCTGTCCGGCCGGATGCTCAATACCCTGGCGCTCGGCGACGACGTCGCCAGGGCCCTCGGCCAACACATCGGGCTGACCAGGGCGCTGGCGGCCGTCGCCATCGTGCTGCTCTGCGGCGCGGCGACCGCTGCTGCCGGCCCGATCGCCTTCGTCGGACTCGCGATTCCGCATGCCGCGCGGCTCATCACCGGGCCCGATTTCCGCTGGATGCTGGCCTATTCGGCCGCCCTCGCTCCGTCTCTGCTGCTCACCGCGGACATCCTGGGCCGGGTCGTGGCCGGCCCGGGTGAGCTGCAGGTGGGTATCGTGACGGCGCTGATCGGAGCGCCTGTCCTGATCATCCTGGTCCGGCGGCGACGGGTGGCCCGTCTGTGACCACGGACATCACCACCACCGAGCACACCACCTCAGCGCATACGACCGTCCGGTGGGCACGGCGACGGTCCACCATCGTCACCGGTTGCCTGGCACTCGTTCTGGCACTGGCGTTCTGTGTCGCCGTTTCCCTGGGCGACCTGCACCTGACCCTCACCCACACGGTGCGGGCGATGTTCGGTACTGGCGATGGCGCCTCCAACTTCGTCGTCCGAGAACTCAGATTGCCGCGCGCCCTCTGTGCGGTGATGGTGGGGGCGGCTCTGGGAGTCAGCGGTTCGATCTTCCAGACGGTCACCCGCAACACCCTGGCCACCCCGGACATCATCGGCGTCAGCGGCGGAGCGGCCGCTCTGGTGGCAGTGGCGATGTTGACCTTCGGTCTCAGCGGGGCGATCATTCCACTGATCGCAATGGCCGGGGCTTGTGGCACAGCGGTTCTCATGTACGTACTGGCCTGGCGCGACGGGATGAACGGGCTGCGGTTGGTCCTGATCGGCATCGGCGTGGCCGCCTTCGCCGCGGCGATCACCAGCTACGTACTGACCAGCAAACCGGCGCTCGAGGCGCAACGGGCCCTGTTCTGGC
Organism: Nakamurella sp.; assembly: GCA_965277305.1. Lineage (GTDB taxonomy): Bacteria > Actinomycetota > Actinomycetes > Mycobacteriales > Nakamurellaceae > Nakamurella. The sequence goes on from CBDICH010000003.1 coordinate 583,159, forward strand.
TGACCGGAAGCCTGAACGACACCCGCTGGTCCGATGCCAAGGTTGCCGCTCTCGCCGTCGTGCTGGTCGCGATCTCCGCCCCCGCCCTCCGCCGCTGGATGGGCGCGCTCGAGCTCGGCGACGAAACGGCGGCGGCGCTGGGGCTGCGGGTCGAGCCGGTACGGCTGGCGGCCCTGGCCGTCGGCACCGTCCTCACCGGTCTGTCCGTCGCCGTGGCGGGTCCGGTCGCCTTCGTGGCCCTGTTGGCCGCACCGGTAGCCCGGCGTCTGGTCAGATCGCCCGGCTACCTCCACACACCGGCCGCGCTGGTCGGCGCCGTCGTGGTGCTGATGGCCGACACCGTCGGAGCCCACTTTCTGGGCGATCTCCAGGTGCCGGTCGGCGTGCTCACGGCAGTCATCGGTGCGCCCTACCTGCTGTGGGTTCTGACCAGATCGAGTCGCACATGAGGAGCCAGATGACCGACGACACGCACACCCGGCATACGTTGGGCGCGAACGGGATCAGCGTCGGCTACGGCAGCCGGAAGGTCATCACCGATCTCGACGTGCAGATCCCGACCGGACAGGTGACGGTGATCGTGGGGGCCAATGCCTGCGGCAAGTCGACGCTGCTGCGAACGCTGGCCAGACTGCTCAAGCCCACGCACGGAACGGTGCTGCTCGACGGCCAGGACCTGCATCGCCTACGTACCGGCGACGTTGCGAAGTTACTCGGCCTGCTGCCCCAGTCGCCGATCGCACCGGAGGGCATCACCGTCGCGGACCTGGTCGGGCGTGGCCGCTATCCAAGACAGGGCTGGTTGCGGCGCTGGTCCAGTGGAGACGACCAGGCAGTTCGCGATGCCTTGGTGGCCACCAACACACTCGATCTGGCCAATCGGCCGCTCGACGAACTGTCCGGTGGCCAACGGCAGCGCGTGTGGATCGCCATGGCCCTGGCGCAGGAGTCCGACATCCTGCTTCTCGACGAGCCGACCACGTACCTGGACCTGGCGCACCAGATCGAAGTCCTCGACCTGCTGTGCGATCTCAACCGGTCCAGCGGCACGACTGCGGTGCTGGTGCTGCACGACCTCAACCAGGCCGCCAGATTCGGCGATCACCTGATCGCGATGAAGGCCGGCGAGATCGTCGCGATCGGCGCGCCCGAGGAAGTGATCACCGCGGAGATGGTGGGGCGTGTCTTCGGCCTCGAGTGCCATGTCGGTGTCGACCCGGTCAGTGGCACGCCGACGGTGTTCCCGATGAGCCGCAACGTCGGCACTCGGAAATACACCGCATAACGACAGGTCGAACACCGCAAATCGGACGATGCCTTCCTCCGGCAGTAAAACACGGGTAACTTCCGGCGGGTTGTTAGCCGCCCACAGCACCCTCAACGAGAGGTGAACGCATGCTCGACACCATCGACTCCATCCCAGCCGCCCGACGGCGACGCAGAGGCCTATCGGCCGTTTTCACCGCCGTTCTCGCGGCCGCGACCCTGACGGTCGTCGCCGCATCGCCGGCGGCCGCCCAGAGTGCCCACTACGACGACGGCCACCACGGAAACAGCCAGGCACTGGTCCCCCGCAGCCATTTCACGATGGCGGCCGACGGTTCCAGCGGTGCGACCCAGGGCGGCGAAGGCATTCCGAACATCGATTCGGTCAAGAAGACCATCGCGACCTATTACGGCGACCCGGGCACCGGAATCTCCGACAAGACCGCCTCGCCGTACATCACCGAGATGAACCAGATCGTGGACCGCCTGACCAAGTCGCTGAAGCCGAACTACGACGCGGCCATCCGCCACCACGAGAAGCCGGCCCTGGTCTTCGATGCCGACGACACCACACTGTGGACGTACGACATGGAAGTGGCCGACATGCACTTCAACTTCAACCCGGCCGAGCAGGACGTCTGGGTGCAGGACCAGCGGTTCCCGGCCACGCCGGCCATGGTGGCGTTCGTCAACAGGGCCGCGGCCATGGGTTATACGGTGTTCGGGCTGACCGGACGTAACGACAACCAGAAGACCGCCACCGTCGCCAATCTCGCGAAGGTCGGCTATACCGCATTCCCGGCTGACCGCTTCTACACCAAGTGGACCGGCACCGGAACATCGACCCAGCCCTCGTACATCCATTGCGCCGCAGCCAGTTGCACCACGGTGGAGTACAAGGCCGGTACCCGCGCCCACATCGAGAGCCTCGGCTACACCATCGTCGGTAACTTCGGCGACCAATATTCGGATCTGCAGGGCGGGCACGCCCAGCGCAGCATCAAGCTGCCCAACCCGACCTACTACCTCCCCTCCCCCGACCTGGCCGGACTCAGCGAACCGCGGCTCTCGCCCCGAACGCGCTTCACCATGGCCGCCGACGGATCCAGTGGCTCCACCCAGAGCGGCGAAGGCATCCCGAACATCGATTCGGTCAAGAAGACCATCGCGACCTACTACGGCGATCCCGGGACCGGGATCTCGAACAAGGTGGCCTCGCCGTACATCACCGAGATGGCCAAGCTGGTCGCCAAGGTCACACCGACGCTGGTGGCGCAGTGCCGCGTCGAGTCGCACTTCCACGGCAAGCCGGCGGTCGTCTTCGATGCCGACGACACCACGCTGTGGACCTACGACATGGAGGTCGCCGACATGCACTTCAACTTCAACCCGGCCGAGCAGGACGTCTGGGTACAGGACCAGCGGTTCCCGGCCACCCCGGCCATGGTGTCGCTGGTGAACAAGGTTGCGAACGCCGGGTGCACCGTGGTCGGGCTGACCGGGCGGAACGACAACCAGAAGACGGCCACCATCGCCAACCTCGCCAAGGTGGGCTACCAGCCCTTTACGGCGGCACATTACTTCACCAAGTGGACCGGCGTCGGCGCTTCGCAGCAACCGTCGTACATCACCTGCGCGGCGGCCAAGTGCACGACGATCGAATACAAGTCCCAGACCCGCAAGTTTGTGGAATCACAGGCGGGCGGCAAGTACGACATCGTGGCCAATTTCGGTGATCAGTTCAGTGACCTGATCGGCGGCCATGCCGACCACGCGGTCAAACTGCCGAACCCGACGTACTACCTGCCGTAACCCGTACCCGATCCGACCCCTGCCCGGTCGCCGCACTTGCCGATACGCAGGGCGACCGGGCAGGGTGCAGGTATGACGGGAACGCTGCCCACAGCAAGGCCGGCCGGTGCCGTACGGATCGGCAGTGCCGACGAGGTCCTGGCCGACCGGACCGTACGCGACTTCATCGCCGAATCCCTTGCCGCGGAGGACTTCGACGGCCAGAGTGTCTGCATCATCGTGCCGGACGGCACCAGAAGCTGCCCACTGCCGCTGCTGCTCTCCGCGGTACACGGCGCCCTCCATGGCCGCGCGAGCCGGATCACGGTACTGATCGCCCTCGGCACCCACGCGGCCATGGGTGACGAGCAGTTGGCCAACCACCTCGGGTACCGCGAGGGGGCCCTCGCCGACACCTACCCGGGTGTCACCGTCCGCAACCACGAGTGGTGGAAGCCGGAGACGTTCGTCTCGGTGGGGTCCATCGGCGCCGAGCGCATCGGCGAGCTGTCCGAGGGTCGACTGCACGAGCCGGTGGATGTGGTGCTCAATCGGGCGGTCGTCGATCACGATGTGGCGCTGGTCGTCGGTCCGGTCTTCCCGCACGAGGTGGTTGGATTCTCGGGCGGCAACAAGTACTTCTTCCCCGGGGTGGCCGGCCCGGAGGTGATCGACTTCTCGCACTGGCTGGGGGCGTTGATCAGCAGTTCGGAGATCATCGGCACCCAGGGGATCACCCCCGTCCGGGCGCTCATCAACGAGGCGGCCTCGCTGATCCCCAGTCGTCGGCTGGCCCTGTGCCTGGTCGCGCAGTCCGGCACCTCGGCCGTGCACGCCGCGTCCTTCGGCCCGCCGGAAGCGGCCTGGGCCGCCTGCGCCGAGGTCTCCGCCGAAACCCACGTACGGTACCTGGATGCGCCCGTCCAGCGGGTGCTGTCGATCATCCCGACCAAGTACGAGGACATGTGGACCGGCGCCAAGGGTTTCTACAAGGTCGAGCCGGTAGTAGCCGACGGCGGGCAGGTCATTCTCTACGCCCCGCACATCACCCAGATCTCGGCCATGCACCCGGTGATCAACGAGATCGGCTACCACTGCCGTGACTACTTCCTCGGTCAGTGGGACGACTTCAAGCACTATCACTGGGGCGATCTGGCGCACTCCACCCACCTGCGCGGCGCGGGGACCTGGGATCGGATCAACGGCGAGCGGGGCCGGGTCACCGTCACCCTCGCCACCGGCATCCCCGAGGCCGTGGTCAGGGCCGCCAATCTCGACTACCTGGATCCGGCTCTCGTCGACCGGTCGGCCATGGAGGCCGACCCGGACACGCTGGTGCTGTCGCAGGCCGGCGAGGTGCTGTATCGCCTGCGGGGTAACCGGTGACGATCGAGATCGCTGAACCGGAGCTGCTCGAGCGCACCGCTCTCCGGCAGATCCAGCGGGCCCTGTCCGGGGTGACCCGGCTCGGGGTGGCCTTCTCCGGTGGCGTCGACTCATCGGTGCTGCTGGCCGCCGCGGTGCGGATCCTCGGGCCGGACAAGGTGATTGCCGTGCTGGGAGTTTCGCCCAGCCTGGCCGCCGACGAGCGCACCGGCGCACATCAGGTGGCGGCGTACATCGGTGTGCCGGTGGTCGAGATCCACACGTTCGAGGGCGACCGACCCGAATATCGGGCGAATGGTCCGGACCGCTGTTTCCACTGCAAGGACGAGCTGTTCACCCACATCGGGGACGAGGTGGTCAGTCAACACCGCCTCGACGCCGTCGCCTACGGGGAGAACGCCGATGACGTGCGTCGCCCGGATCGGCCCGGGGGTCGGGCGGCGACCGACCATCGGGTGCTGCGACCACTCGCGGAGGCCGGACTCGACAAGGCGGGAGTACGCGCGCTCGCCCGGCGCTGGAAGCTGCCCTGTGCCGACAAGCCCGCCGCCCCGTGCCTCGCTTCGCGAATTCCACATTTCCAGTCGGTGAGTCCGGAGAAGCTCCGGCAGATCGAGCAGGCCGAGGCCGGTCTTCGTGCCCTGGGATTCGGCGACCTGCGGGTTCGGCATCACGGGGACATCGCGCGCATCGAACTAGAGCCGGCCGATCTACTGCGGGCCGTCAGCGAACCGGATCGCAGCGCCGTCCGCCGCGTCATCACTGACGCCGGGTTCCGTTACGCTGCCGTTGATCTGGCCGGCGTGCAATCCGGTGCGTTCACCCTGCCGCTGGTCTCGGTCGCGCATGGCTGAGCCGCCTTTCGACCTGTCCGAGATCGCCAGCCTCGATGCAGACCGGCTGCAGCGGCGGGGTTTTCCGGAGGCCGTCTACTGCGAAGGCAAGACGCCGGCCCAGGTCCGGGCGATCGCGACCGCTCTTCGCGAGCGGTCGGAGTTGGCTTTGTTCACCAGGGCCGGCCCAGAACACGCCGCGGCGGTGCTGGACGAACTACCCGGCGCATTTCACGATGACCAAGCCCGGCTGGTCGCCTGGCCGAGCTCTCCTCCGGCACCCACCGGGGGGTTGATCGTGATCGTCGCGGCCGGGACGTCCGACCTTCCGGCGGCCCGCGAGGCGCAGTTCACCGCAAGCTATCTCGGTCGGCCGACCGAACTGGTGGTCGACGTCGGAGTCGCCGGCCTGCACCGGATCCTGGGCAAGCTCGAGCTGTTGCGGAGCGCGAAGGTGCTGATCGTGGTGGCCGGCATGGACGGCGCACTACCGAGTGTGGTCGGCGGTCTGGTGCGGGCCCCGGTGATCGCCCTGCCCACCTCGGTCGGCTACGGGGCATCATTTGGCGGGCTGGCCGCCCTGCTGACGATGCTCAATTCCTGTTCGCCAGGCGTAGCTGTGGTCAACATCGACAATGGTTATGGCGCCGGCTATCTCGCGGCACAGATCGCCGCGCCCGACGGCATCGGATGATCGAGGACACGCGGCACCTGTGGATCGACGCATCCGCAGGGGTGGCCGGCGACATGCTGCTCGGCGCCCTACTTGATGCCGGTGCCTCCCTCTCCACGATGCAGGCAGCGGTCGACTGCGTCATTCCGGGATCGGTCCGGCTGGGCACCGACATCGTCACCAGGGCCGGTCAGCATGCCAGCAAGGCCACGGTCACGGTGCTGGTCGATGATCCGCCGCACCGGAGCTGGGCGACGATCGACAAGCTGCTTCGGGAAAGCGATCTCGCACCGCCCACGAAGCAACGGGCGCTCGCCGTCTTCGAGAGGCTGGCCGAGGCCGAGGGACACGTCCACGGCATCCCCGCCGCCGATGTGCACTTCCACGAGGTAGGCGCCCTCGACTCGCTGGCCGATGTGGTCGGCGTCTGCGCGGCCCTCACCGACCTCGGCATCGGATCGATCAGCGCCGGCGAGGTGGCCGTCGGTGCGGGTCGGACGACGACCGTGCACGGCGATCTGCCGGTGCCGGTACCCGCGGTGGTCCGGCTGGCCCGGGGGTGGCGGATCAGAGCCGGCGGCCGCGGCGAGTTGGCCACCCCGACCGGAATGGCTCTGGTCGTGGCGCTCTCGGACCGGTGTGAGGATCTGCCCGGGCTGTGGATCGAGGACGTCGGCGTCGGGGCCGGCACCAAGGACACCCCTGGTCGGCCCAACGTCACCCGGGTGGTCGTCGGCCATCGAGCCCATGTCGCCACGGCGGACACGGCGGACACGGCGAACCCGGGCGCTGAACCGGCGCTGCTGCTGGAAGCCAACGTCGACGACATGGATCCCCGGCTCTGGCCCGGCGTCCTGCACCATCTGCTGGACGCCGGAGCCTCCGACGCCTGGCTGGTGCCCATCCTGATGAAGAAGGGTCGGCCCGCGCACACCCTCAGCGTGCTGTGCCACCCGGATCAGGCCAACACGTTGCGGGAGTTGATCTTTTCCGAGACCAGCACCATCGGCGTCCGGGAGCACCAGACGCGCAAATACGCGCTGTCCCGGACCTGGCGCAGCGTCGAGGCGATGGGCGGACCCGTGGCCATCAAGATTTCCCACCAGGACGGCACTATCGTGCGGGCGACTCCGGAATTCGACACGGTGACGGAACTGGCGGCCCGCCTGCAGATTCCGGCCCTCGTCATGCTGGAGGCCTCCGTCGCCGCCGCTCACGAGGCGGGTCTCCGGGTCGGTTGGCCGGTGCCGGATGTCGTGGGAGACAGTTCGCCCATGCGCGGCGAGCGAGATCCGGAATGACGACCATCGAACCTCACGTCGAGCGCCTGGGCAACCTGGCGCTGCTCGCCGCGCGCGCCGGTGTCGAGGCGATCCGGGCTGCCACGGCACGGGGCATCTCTGCGGAATTCAAGAGCGGCTCGCACGACCTGGTCACGGCGGCCGACCGAGGGTCCGAGACGGCGATCATCAGGGTCATCGTCGAGAACCGGCCCGACGACGAGATCGTCGGCGAAGAAGGCGGCTCCCGCTCGGGCACCTCCGGAGTGCGCTGGCTGATCGACCCCCTCGACGGGACAGCCAACTTCGTCTACGGCCGGGCCGACCACGCGGTGTCCGTCGGTGTGTTGGTCGACGGGCACCGAGCAGTCGGTGCCATCGTCCGCCCGGCCGACGGGCGGTGGGCAGTAGCTTCCGGGCCGGCGGTGAGGTTCGGGCGAGACCGACCGGACGGCAGTGCTTTCGACGAGCCGCGCCCGACCGCGATCGAGTCGGGTCCCCAGCTGTCCCACGCACTGATCTGTTTCGGCCTGCCGTACGCCAAACCCGCGCGACAGCAGGTGCTTTCGCTGATCGGATCGCTGATCCCATTGGTCAGGGGCGTTCGTATCGTCGGATCGGCCGCCGGGGATCTGCTGGCGGTCGCGCGCGGTGAGGCGGATGCGTTCGTCGGCTGCGGGCTCGCCGAATGGGACACGGCGGCCGGTGTCACCATCGTCGCAGCAGCCGGCGGCCACGTCCGCGAAGTGCGGAGATCGGACTTCGCTATCGTCATTGCGGGCGCGTCGCAGGTAGTGGATGACTTGGCTGAATTGCTGACCGAGAATTGAACCCCTGTACGACCGAGCAGAACGGAAACACCATGGCCGAGAACGAGGTTCGCCAGCAGCCGGTGCTGGTGATCATGGGAGTCTCCGGTTCGGGCAAGTCGACGATCGCCGGCCTGCTGGCGCAGCGTCTGCGGTGGGACCGGGAGGAAGGTGACGACCTGCATCCGTCGGCGAACGTGGCGAAGATGGCTGCCGGTACCCCGCTGACCGACCAGGACCGCCGCCCCTGGCTGGATGCGGTGTCGACCTGGATCACCGCCCACACCAATGCCGGGCAGCCCGGCATCGTCACCTGCTCGGCGCTCAAGAGGATCTACCGGGATCGATTGCGGGGCGACCATGTGCTCTTCGTCTACCTGCGGGGATCCAAGGATCTGATCGGCACGCGGTTGATGGCTCGAACGGACCACTACATGCCGCCCAGCCTGCTGGACTCGCAGGTCGCCACTCTGGAACCGCCAGGCCCGGATGAGAACTGCCTGACCGTCGATGTGGGCCATTCACCCGATGCGATGACCGCAGACATCATCGACCGCCTCCATCTGGTTCCGGTGACCCGCGCCAGCTGATCGCACTCCGCACGTCAGCCCGCTTCTCGTCTTGGCAGCGTGTTCTCCTCGATGTCCAGCTCACGTTCCAGAATTCTCAGCCCGGCGTCCGTCAGTCGTCCGGCATCCCGCCAGCGCACCAGTTCTTCCCGCTGCGCATCGATGACGGCACGACGGAGCCGTAGTGCGGCCTCGTAGGCCGGGGACACCGGAATCTCGCCGTCCTCGGCGTTCCCGAGTAGGTCCATCCGATGCTGGTACCGGTCCAGCCGATGTTCGAGATTGACTCGCATCGCCGTGGCCGCGGCGTCGGGGGCCTCTCCGTCCTCGACCTCCTGCTGTAACCGCTCCAGCCCGGCCCGCGCAGTAGCGATCCGAACCCCGTTGCGGATCAGCGCTTCCCCCGCCGCGTCCGCCTTCACCCCGGTGGCCCGAACCACCATCGCGAACGTCAGCCCCTGGCCGATCAGAGTCACCAGCACGACGACGTAGGCGCAGAGCAGCAGCAGATCCCGATCCGGGAACGGCAGACCGTCCGTGGTCAGCAGCGGCAGGCTGAAGATGGCGGCCAGGCTGATGACCCCGCGCGTCCCCGCCCAACTCATGATCACCACCTCCCTGCCGCCGAGTCGTCCGTCGTGCACCGCGTCACTGCCACCCAGCCTGGTGTGCAGACGACGGGGCAGCAGCTGGGTCACCGAGAGCCAGATCGGTCGCAGCAGCAGGACCACGGCCAGGGTCACCCCGACCGCGGCCACGATCGTCGGTGTGGGGTAGTCCCCCAGCCCGCGGAGGACGGTCGGGAGCTGCTGTCCGATCAACAGGAACACGAAGCCCTCCAGCAGGAAGTCGACGAGCCGCCACACGGCGTTGGTCTGCAGGCGGCTGGCGCCGGACGAGAACCTTGGTGTGTCATGACCGACGATCAACCCGGCGACCACCACGGCGAGCACGCCCGAACTGTGGATCTCCTCCCCCAACAGGTAGGCGGCGAACGGTGTGGCCAGCGAGATGCTGTTGACCAGCAGGGGTTGGTGCAGTGCGGATCGGAGCAGCCGCACGACTACGGCGATCACGATGCCGACGGCGATGCCGCCCAGTGCGGCCAGCAGGAAGCCCAACCCGAACTCTCCGAAGGAGAATCCGCCACTGGTTGCGCCGGCCACCGCGACCGTGAAGATGGTCAGGGCGGTGGCGTCGTTCAGCAGCCCCTCGCCCTCGATCAGGGTGACCAGTCGGCCCGGGAGGCCGGCCCGCCGGCCGATGGCCAGCGCGGCCACCGGGTCAGGCGGCGACACCGCAGCGCCCAAAGCGATTCCGGCGGACAACGTGATCGCCGGCACGAACAGGTGGGTACCGACCCCGACGAGCAACGCGGTCGCGAGGACCAGACCGACCGACAGACTGATGACCGGGCGCAGATTCTGCCGGATGGCCAACAGCGACGAATTCAGTGCGGCGCTGTAGAGCAACGGCGGCAGCACGAACGTCAGGATCGCCTCGGGCTCCAGGTGGATGTTGGGCCCTGGGAGGAACCCGTAGATCAATCCGCAGGCGGTCAGCAGCACGGCGGCGGGGAGGCCGGTCTTCTCGGCTATCAGTTCGACGATCACCACCAGGGCGACGCCGGCGACCAAGAACTCCAAGATATGGATCATGCATCTCCCCGATCGTGAGCGTGACCGGCAGCAGCCACCGGCCGATCCTTTCATCCGCTCGGTGGCCGCGATAATGGACGGATGGACACAGTTGTCATCGGCGGGACCGGACACATTGGCACATATCTCGTTCCGAGGCTGGTGCGAGCCGGCCACCGCGTCCGGGTGGTGAGTCGGGGAAATTCCCGGCCCTACCAGCGCGATCCGGAATGGGACCAGGTCGAATTCATCTCCGCGGACCGCGAAGCCGAAGACGAGGCCGGAACGTTTCCCCGCCGCATCGCCGCGCTGCAGCCCGACACGGTGATCGATCTGGTGTGCTTCACGCTGTCGTCGGCCACGCAGTTGGTCGAAGGCCTGCGCGGACAGGTCGGCCACCTGGTGCACTGCGGTTCGATCTGGATGCACGGCAGAAGCCTGCTGGTGCCCATCCTGGAGGACACCCCGACCGTTCCGTTCGGTGAATACGGAACCCAGAAGGCGGCCATCGCCGCTATGTTGCTCGCGGAATCCCGGGCCGGCGGTCTGGCCACGACCTCCATCCATCCAGGACACATCAGCGGTCCGGGTTGGGCGCCGATCGGCCCGCTCGGCAACCTCGATCCCGCGGTCTGGCAGGCATTGGCTGCCGGCGAGGAGCTGATGGTTCCCGGCTTCGGCGCCGAGTTGCTCAGCCACGTCCACGCAGACGACGTCGCGCAGGTCTTCCAGCTGGCCATCCAGAACCCCGGCGCGGCAGTCGGCGAGGCCTTCCACGCCACGGCCGCCACGGCGTTGACCGTTCGGGGGTTCGCCGAGTTCGCGGCCGGCTGGTTCGGGCGCAGCCCTGCGCTGACGACCGCCGACTGGTCGAGCTTTGCCAGCAACACGACGACCGAATTCGCCCAGCAGAGCTGGGACCACCTGATGCGCAGTCAGCACGTGTCGATCGCCAAGGCCCAAGACCTGCTCGGCTACCGGCCGGCCTTCACGCCTCAGGACGCGGCCAGAGCCGGGGTCGAATGGATGATCAGGTCGGGCACCCTGACGGTGGATCGGCCGATGGCGCCGCCCCCGGACCAACCGGTGACGTCCGACTGATCGCCGACGGGTGGACAATCTCAGGATGGCTGCTTGTCGAACGTCTGCGTGGTGAGCGTTCCGCTGGACCACCGGCTGCACGGCGCCTACGCGGCCGGGGCCGACCGGGTCGGGCAGGAATTCAGGGACGCCCGAGACCGGTTCGTGGCCTCGGATCCGGGTTGGGCGCGGCTGCGTCAAGGTGGTCGCGCGATCGTCGCGGTCGGCAGCACCCTGCTGGTGCAGTACGCGCTCGCCACATCGGCCGGACAGCCGACTGTGCTGGCCATGCTGATCGGCGCCGTCGTGGCCATGTTGATGTCCACTGGCATCCGCGAGGGGCATCGCCCGGTGATCGCCAGGACGGCCGGCATCGCCTCGGTCGTCGCCGCAGCCGGTGTTTCGCTGGGCGTGGTCACGGCCCAGCAACACGTGCTCGGACTGGTGACTTTCGTCCTGGTGTCCTTCACGGCTGTCTGGGTGCGTCGGTTCGGTCCGCGGTGGTTCACGTTCGGGTTCCTGTTCTGGCAGGGCTTCTTCTTCGCCCTTTTTCTCCACCCCGCGGTGAGCGAGCTGCCGTTTCTGATCATTGCTGTTGCGGTGAGCGGCATCTGGGTCGGTCTGCTGCTGTTGACCGTGCTGTACGACGACCCGCAGCTCAAGCTTCGCCGGATCGTCACCGCCCTGCGGGCCAGGGCCCGCACCGGCATCTCGGCCGCGGTCGACGTGCTGGATGCCGAAGCCGACGCGGGGTCGGTGCGGCAACTGCGCCGGCAGTTGATCCAGCTGGCCGAGGTTGCGCTGCTGCTCGACGGGCAACTATCGGACGGACGAGCCCTGCCGGACGGCGTCGCGCCGGGGCGGCTGCGCCGCTGGACGGTCGACGTCGAAATCGGGATGGACGAGGTAGGCGGAGCCACCGTCGACATCGCAGCTCGTCGCGGCGACGTGGCGCCCGCGACGTATGCCCTGGTCCGAGAAGCGCTGGAGACACTGGGATGGGCGGGGTTCGAGCGGGCGATGGAGGTGGCCCGGGAGCTGGAGAAGACCGATGACTGCGCGGTTCCCGCGGTGCGCCGGCTGGGCACCGCAGCGGTGTTCCTGCTCCGGACGGTTGCGTTGTGGAGTTCCGGTGAACTGAGTACGCCGTGGCCGCCGGGCGACCACCTGCAGGACGAACCGGGCTCACCGGGCGATCCCCTCGACGAGACCGACGATTTCCAGCCGGTGGTCACCCTCGTCGGCGGGAACCTGCCGGGTTCGGCGGCCCTGGCCCAGCAAACCATTGCCCGCGAGAATGCCGGCCGTTTCTCGCCTTCCCGGATGAGCCTGACGACGAGACAGGCGATCCAGGCAGCTCTGGCGGCGGCACTGGCCATCATCGTCGGCGAGGCCATCTCACCGGCCCGGTTCTACTGGGCGGTCATCGCCGCGTTCGTGGCTTTCGCGGGCACCGCGACGTCAGGTGAAACGCTACGCAAGGGTGCCGGCCGGATCGCAGGCACCGTACTGGGTCTGGTCGCCGCGGTCGGTCTGGCCAATGTGACCACCGGCCACCACGGTGTTGCCATCGGAGCGATTCTGGCCTGCATCTTTCTGGCGTTCTTCCTGCAGGCCGTCTCCTACGGAGCGATGATCTTCTTCATCACGGTGGCTCTGGGCCAGCTGTACACGTTGCTGGGGACGTTCAGCGACGAGTTGCTCGAGGTCCGCTTGTTCGAGACGGTGGCCGGAGCAACGATCGGTGTGCTGGTGTCGTTGCTGGTGCTCCCCACCCACAGCCGGGCCACCCTGCGGATCGCCAGACAGACGTTCCTCGGAGGCCTGGCCGATCTGCTCGACGCGTGCGCCGACCAGTTCGACGGACGGTCCCCCCGTCGGGATCCGATCACCCTCACGATGTTGCTCGACGACAACGGCCGGCAGCTCGTTCGCACCAGGCGGGCGTTGACCAAGGGTCGGCTGTTCGGTGCCGACCGAATCGCGCTGCGGCACCGCATCTCGGTGTTGGGCACGTGTGGCGCATCCGCCCGGGCGTTGGCGGCCGCGGCGTCGACGGGTCCGCCCGACGCCCAGTTGGCTGCGGCGGCCAGGGAACTGGCCGTCGAAGCGCGACACCTGGCCGAGGCTCCCGAGTTGCGCCAGCCGCCACCGCTCCCGCCTGGTACGCCCGACCTGCTGTCCCGCGTGCAACCGCTGCTCGAGACAGCTGGAGACCGGAACCCCACGGCCGTGTCGGCGATGAGGCGGCTCAGCGACGCACTGGCGCTCTTGGGACCTCTGCGGCTACAGGCACGACCATGAGCGACGCTGAGGACCGAGGTGACGTCCGACCGAGACACACCCTCGTTCGCCGCACCACGCGAACCCCGCATGATGTCCACTCCCGTGGTTGACGCCGGCGCCTCGGGCCGTTCAATCTCGATCGTGCTGATCGACCAGCGTGAAGTTAAACAAATCGTGACCCAAATGTGATTGATAACCAATAGTCAGGTATCAGCCGCGCCGGTGGCCGGTGGGTAGCGTGAGCGCGTCGTCACGAACAGCGACACCCACATATCGGGTCAGCACTACACGAGGGGGTTCCACATGTCCACCACAACAGCACCGGCGCTGCCTGTCGCCGGGCCGGCATTGAGTCGTCGACTGGCCGCAGAATTTCTCGGTACATTCTGGCTGGTCTTCGCGGGCTGCGGGTCCGCGGTCCTGGCGGCCAAGTATCTGACCGCTCCCGACGGCACTCAGTTGGGTATCGGATTTCTGGGCGTCGCCCTCGCTTTCGGCCTGACTGTGATGACGATGGCCTATGCCGTCGGACATATCTCGGGTGGTCATTTCAATCCGGCCGTCACCATCGGGCTGGCTTCGGCGAAGCGCTTCGCGTGGAAGGACGTCCTGCCGTACATCGTCGTGCAGATCATCGCGGCCATTGCCGGCGCGGCCGTCCTGTTCCTCATCGCGAATGGCAAGCCCGGTTTCAAGATCGACCACAGCGCTCCCGGTGCGTTTGCCAGCAACGGGTACGGACACCTTTCGCCGAGCGGCTATTCGTTGCTCGCCTGTCTCGTGGTCGAGGTGGTGCTGACCGCCTTCTTCCTGTGGATCATCCTCGGCGCCACCGATACTCGCGCGCCGAAGGGCTTTGCACCGATCGCCATCGGCCTCGGGCTGACCATCATCCACCTGGTGTCCATCCCGGTTACCAACACCTCGGTCAACCCGGCCCGGTCGATCGGCCCTGCCCTGTTTGCCGGCAGCGGGGCGATCGGACAGCTGTGGTTGTTCATCGTGGCGCCGATCGTCGGAGCCGTCATCGCCGGCTTCAGCTACACCTACCTGGTCGGACACGAAGAGCAGCCGGTGTCGCTCCAGGAAGCCACTGCCGCATAGCTTGTCGGTCCCGTGCAGCTGATCCCACACCGCCGAGATGCTCCGCCCCGATCGCTCGGGACGGGGCATTTCGTCTGTGCTGGCCGATCTCAGGTGTAGTCGATGATGTGGTCGGTATCGCGGTCGGGCAGCCCGTCGTAGAACAGCCCCAGCACCTTGCTGAAGACCGGCTCGGCGGGCGCGGCACGCAGGAAAAGGGTGACGGACGACTGCAGCTTGCGGGCGTCGATCGAGCCGAGAATCTCGACCGCCGTTGTCCCCTCGGTGTCCGCCACGATGTTGGCCGACTCCAACAGGCGCGGTCCGAGGACAGGATGACGCAGATAGGATCTGGCTTCCTCGAGCGAGGAAAGGGCGTAACGCCTGGCCATCTCGCTGTGTCCGAGCCCGGCAATCTGGGGGAAGACGAACCACATCCAGTGGGTGGTCTTGCGGGCGGCCCGTAGCTCGGCAATCGCGTGGTCGTAGGTGTTGTCGGCGTCCTGTGCGAGGACAAAACGTTCCAGGTCAAATCCGTCGTCCATGATGGTGAACCCTTCCCGCTTACCAGCGGTCCTCGACCTGGGCACGGATCCTGGCGTCGTACAGCGATCTGATCTGCGTCAGTACCTCGTGTCCCAACGCGGGTAGGGCGGCGGCGGACGCGTTCCTGACGGCTTGCTCGGCGTTTCGGGCCCCAGGGATGGCGGTGGTCACGCCCTGCTGTTGGATGATCCATCGCAGAGCGGCCTGGGCCGGCGTCGAGCCGGTTGGTGCCAGCGCCGAGAACTCCTGCGCCGCAGCCACTCCGGTTGCGAAGTCGACTCCCGAGAAGGTCTCCCCCACGTCGAAGGCCTCGCCGTGCCGGTTGTAGTTCCGATGGTCGTCCGCCGCGAAGGTGGACTCCGTCGTGTAGCGCCCGGACAGCAATCCGGAGGCGAGGGGAACCCTGGCGATGACGCCGACTCCCGCGCTGACCGCGGCGGGCAGCACCTCTGCCAGTGGCTTCAAGCGGAAGGCGTTGAGGATGATCTGGACGCTGGCCGTGCCCGGTCGGGCGATCGCGGCCAAGGCCTCCGCGCAGGTCTCGACGCTGACTCCGTAATGGGCGATCCGCTCCTCGGCCACCAGGGTGTCGAGCGCGTCGTAGACCTCGTCGGAGGAGAAGACCGACGTCGGTGGGCAGTGCAGCTGGACGAGGTCGAGGCGCTCGACCCCGAGGTTCTTTCGGGATCGGTCCGTCCAGGAGCGGAAGTTCCCGAGCACGTAGTTCGCCGGGACCTGGTCCAGGCGACGACCCATCTTGGTTGCGACGAAGATGTCGTGGCCGGGGTTGTCGTGTAGGTAGCGACCGATCACCTGCTCGCTGCGCCCGTCCCCGTAGACGTCGGCGGTGTCGAAGAACGTGACGCCGGCGGCGGACGCAGCGTCCAGCACGGCGAGAGCTTCGTCTTCGTCGACAGCGCCCCAGTCGGCGCCGAGTTGCCACGTGCCGAGGCCGATCACCGATACGTCGCGGCCGGTGCGGCCGAGTGTGCGCTCTTCCATGCGACCGAGTTTAGGCGCGCCGGCCGGCGAACTCGGCGTTGGTCACTGCGTACCGGAGGCTTCCGCACTCCGCTCGGACAAGCTCCGCTCGGACAGATAGTCGGACACCACCGACCGGACGAGCGCCTCCCGCGTAGTCCCCGTGGTGCTCGCGATACGGTCCAGCTGCGCCAGGCTGGTCTCGGTCAACTGGATCATGTTGGCGGCGGCCACCTGCCGATGTTCTCGTGCCCCGTGCGGGAGACCCACCGACTGCTGGGCCGGCGCGGCCGACGTGCTGCCCGCCGATGTCGACATCCAGGCGGCCATGAACAGCACCACCGTCGCGGTGAGGTTGAAGAAGATCAGCAGGCCGATGATCGGACCGAAGATCTTGGCCGTCGGCGAGGTGAGAAGTTCCGGCAGCAGGTACGTGAGCGCGAATTTGAGGATCTCGAACCCCACCGCTGTCGCCAAAGAGCCCCGGAGCAGAGCCTTCCGCTCCGGGCGATACGACTTCGGCGGGATGTACCGGTAGATGCCGACGAAGATGGCAGTGTCCGCGGCGACCGCGAGCAGGATGGGGCCGACCGTGGCGATCGGTGTGGACCAGGTTGCATGCTGCAACCCCAACCATCGCAGTAGACCGGTTTGCGCCGAGGTGCCGACCGTGGTCAGCGCCAGCGAGATCGCGATGCCGATCCCCAGCGTGGCCAGATACGCCAGATTCTTCACGTAGTAGCGCCACAGTGGCTCGGCGGCGATTTCCTGCTCGGTATCGAAGTCGGGTCGCCACATCGCCTGGATGGCGCTGCGCAGGTTCCCCATCCAACTGATGCCGGTATAGAGCGCGAACAACAGTCCGACGATCCCGACGGTCAGTCGGGCGTTGATGGCGCTGCTGAGCACGGTGCTGACCTCCGTGGCCAGGGAAGCGGGCAGCAATGAGGTGATGGCGTTCTCCAGCGACATCAGGAGATCGGGTCGGTTGACCAGGATGAAGCCTGCAACGGAAAAGCTGACCATCAGGATGGGCACGATCGCCAGGAACGAGAAGTAGGTCAGGGCTCCGGCGAACTGCCAACCCAGCCGCGCGCTGAACCGTTCGAATGCCTTGATCGCATGCCGGATGCTCGGCCTGGCAATCAGTCGCCTGAACCACCCACCTACCGCCGACCACACCTTGGACGTCCCTCCGCCGACACGCCACCCATGTCGGCAGCTTAGGTGGCGCCTCGAGTATGACCGCTGCGCGGATGGCCGGCACTCCTCGAGCTGCGTCCGGTCCGCTCAGTCCTGCTGAGCGGGACGCCCCCGAGCGGCCTTGACCTGCGAGCGGACCCTCTTGCCGGCCAACCGCCTCTCGACCGAACCGCGGGTGGGCTTGCTGGCCCGGCGTACGGCGGGCGGCGGAGCCAAAGCCGCCTTCAACAGCTGGGCCAAGCGCCGGCGGGCCTGCTCCCGATTCCGCAGCTGAGCCCGCTGTTCGGAGACCACGATGACGAGCGAGCCGTTGACGAGCCGGTGCGCAAGTCGGTCCAGCAGACGCTCCCTCAGGTGCGCCGGCAGGGCGGAGACGCCTGGCGAGACAGCCGGCCGCCACGTCAGCTCGACCCGGCTGTCGGCGGTGTTGACGCCTTGGCCACCCGGGCCGGACGACCTGGAGAACCGCCAGTCGAGCTCATCGACGCCGATGTTGAGCCGGTCGTCGACCCGTAACGGCACATCTATCCGGTAGGACCCTGCTGCCGGGTCCAGGGCGCGCTGCAGTCCTTGCACGAGGCCCATGGTGGCAGACCTCGACCGGGTCCGCCGCCCCTTTCTCCGTCGGGGTCAGTGGCGGTGGCCTGGACGACGATGCAGACCGAGCAGGATCACCGAACCGACACCGAGGAGCAGCAGGCCGCCGGCTAACCACGTGCCGGCGGCAAAGCCGGTGCTGGCCAACGAGACTGTGGAGCTCGCCGTGACCTCGGACGAGGCGGACGAACCCGACACGCTGGTGGACTCGGCGGCGACCGCAGCAGACTGGACGGTGACCGGAAGGGTGACCGACACCGGCGCGAACGCGTCGTCGCCCGAGTACGCGACTCGGAGGTTGACACTGCCGACGTGCAACTCGCTGGTGTCGGCGATGATCGTCGCCTGACCGGAGCCGTTCAACGTACCCACGGCGAGAACATCAGTGCCGTTGTAGATCGTCACCTGGCCGGTCCCCGGGATGCTGTCGCCGACAGCTACCAGCACGAACGCGGCCTGCACAACCCGGAGCCCGACGCGCTGGATCGTCTGGCTGGAGGTAGGGGTGGTGGTGGAGGTGGTCGTGTCGCTGGTGGAGGTGGTCGTGTCGCTGGAAGAAGTGGACGTGGAGGAGTCGGTGGTCACCGTCGAGGTCTGGTCCGTGGTGGTCGTCTGCGTGCTGGCCGTGGTGTCCGTGGTCGACGCTGTGGTGGGAGTGGTCTGCGTGGTGGCCGTGCTCGTCGTCGGCCTGCTTGTGGTCGGCTTGCTCGTCATCACGGTGCTCGTCGTCGGCAGCGACGACTTCGTCGCAGGCGCGGTGCTGGACGACGGTGGACTGCTGGACTGGGTGGCAGGAGCCGGACCCTGCACTGTCACGTGGATCGTGAGCGCGCTGCCGAGAGTGACGGTCGAGTCGGCGTTCACCGTCAGGTGCGGGACCGGTCTGTCGGCCGCGGAGGCCGTTCCGGCGCTCAGGAGCACCAGCGCGGCCGTGGCCACGACTGCGCTCACCACTGGCACGAGTCGACGTCGGGAAACGGCAGATCGCATCATGTACTCCAGATCATTTGGATTCGGTCAGACCTCGCAAAACGGAAGTGCCATAGGCCTACCACAGGCTGCGTCGAGGACGGAGCATTCGCGGTCGATCCACCCATTTGCATTCGCCAGAAGGAGCGGCCACAGGCTGTCCTGATACCTCAGCGGTAAGGCCCGCCGACGCCCGGCGCCCGTCGAAATGCCGACACGTCGACGTACAGGGTCGCCGAAGTACAGTGCGATCGTGACGAGAACACCGGGCCCGGATGCCTGAGGGCCACACGCTGCACCGTCTCGCACGGGCGCAGCAGAAGATCTTCGGTGGCCAGACCATCGCTTTGTCCAGCCCGCAGGGCCGATTCGCTGCCGGAGCGGAGATGCTCGACGGCCGTCGCCTGGTGCGTGTCGAAGCCCTGGGCAAACATCTCTTCCAGCACTACCAGGGTGCGCCCACCCTGCACGTCCATCTCGGTCTCTACGGGAAATTCACCACCGGATCCGGTGAGCCACCAGAACCCAGAGGGGCACTTCGGCTCCGGATGGTCACCGGGGAAGCGTGGAGCGACCTTCGGGGCCCTACCGCCTGCGAATTGATGGATCCGCCGGCGGTGGAGGCACTCAGGGCTCGGCTCGGTCCTGATCCGATTGCGGCCGGCAGCGACTCCGGGTTGGCATACCGGAAGATCGCCAGGAGCCGGGTGGTGATCGCTGCGCTCCTGATGGACCAGAGCGTGCTGGCCGGGATAGGCAACGTCTACCGGGCCGAAATCCTGTTTCGCCACCGGCTCGACCCGTTTCGTCCCGGGAACACCATCGACCCGGAGTTATGGGCACTGATGTGGGCAGACCTCGCGGTGTTGATGCGCGCAGGGGTGCGTACCGGCCGGATCGAGACCGTGCGGCCCGAACAGCGCCCCCGACTGCGCGGACCGTTGTCGAGGGCGGACGCCGGCTACGTGTATCGGCGCACCGGTCTTCCGTGCCGGGTCTGCGGAACAGCTATCGCCACCACAGAGCTGGTCGGGCGCAATCTCTTCTGGTGTCCGAGCTGTCAGGCGCCGGCCTAGAACGGACCGCTGGTCACTCCCCGGCGTCCTTGCGAACCTCATCCCCGCTCCAGCCGGCGGTCGCCGATTGCTGTGAGCTCGCTCCGTGGTCGCGGACCACTTCGTCAGCGGTCCAGCCGGCCTCGTCCTCGTCCTGGGGATCAGCGGTTCGGCCACCGTGGTCCCGGACCACTTCGTCGGCAGACCAACCCGTCTCTCCGCCCGACTCACCACCGTGGTCGCGCACGACCTCGTCACCTCCCCATCCGGAGTTCGACCCGCTCGCTCGCTTGCCGTCGTCGTTCATCTCATCGGCCCTTCCACCTGAGCGGTCCGCGACTGCGTCCCGTCTACCTCCATGGTTGCCCGATTCCCCCTCCCCCGCCCACCGACGCAATCGGGGATGACCACCGGCAGACGTCGCAGCACCCAGGCGTGTAGGAATGGTCTGGTGGATCGACGGTTGGTCGGCTTGCTCGTCCTGGCGGTGGTTGCCCTGGCTGCGATCACCGTGCCGGGTGTCGTCGGGCGTCATCTCGTGGGAGCGCCGACGGCGATGGTCATCCCGGCTCCGCCGTCGGTCGGCGAGTGCGTGACGGGCCTGTCGGCGACGCCGCCGGTGGACGACGCCGGCGAGGTCGACGCCCCCGCGGACTACCCGTCGGCCCGGTTCGGCAGTTGCGCCGGCCCCATCGTGGGCGAGGTGATGTCCGTAGATCTGACCCCTCACCAGCTGGCGCGGACCACCATCGCGTCGTATCAGTTGGCCGGCGCGGCGTGTGAGCTGTCCGAGGTGAACTATGTCGGGTCGATCGGGCCTTTCGATCCCGCGACGATCACCACGCCGGGCATCGCCTGGCAGGCCGATGTGTCGGTGGAGTCGGTGGCGATCGGACCGACGCACCTGCAGACGGCAGGCGGTCAGAGTTGGACCGCCTGCGTCGGTGCCACACCGGATCGCAGCAGCTATCGGGGCACGCTGCGCGCGGCGCTGTCGCTCGGCATTCTGCCGCCCGTGTTCGCCACCTGCTGGAAGTCTCTGCAGACATCGGACCAGCACGTACCGTGCTCGACCCCGCATCCGATCGAGGTGATCGCCCTGACCCAGATCACCGATGCCACCACTACCGTCGCCCAGGTCAACAGGTCCTGCCTGGGCATGGCGTCGCGTGCGTTCCGGACGGCGGATCCGACCCGGGGCGGTCGCCTGAGGATCGCGGCCTACGCCGTGGACGGGTCCGTGGTGCGGCCGCTGACGCGGGCTGTGATGCTCCAGGGATATCTGGGCTGTCTTGCCTCGGTGGGTCCGCCGAGTCAGCTGGACGACACGCTCATCGGCGTCGGCAGCAAACCACTGCCCATCGCGAACTGACGAGCACGCAAGGACTATCAGTCGGTCTCGGGTCCCTGGCAGTAGTGGCAGTTGTCGTCGCAGTCGGCAGCCGGCAGGGCCGACGTCCGGCGGTGATCGGGGACCGCGCGCAGGTGCGCGCGGCGTTCCGCCGACGACCGGCCGACGAAGCCGGAAAGGCTGTGCTGGACCGAATGCTGGGACGTGGTCAGTGGCGAGCTCATGATCGAAGGACGCACCAGGACGAGTCGGGTTCAGTGGCGTCCTGCGGGTGCGGGATCCCGGAGCCGGGCTCCGTCCACCATCGACCCGGATTGCTTGATCCGCTGGATCACCGGCGCCACCTCGATCTGTCTGAGCCCCGGGGCCAGATTGCCGATTCGATTGACGAAGCGGTACAGACCGTCCACGCCGGTCACTGCGACCGCGGCCGCAATGTTCGACGAGCCCGTAGTGGCTGCGGCGAAGGTCACCTCCGGCTCCTCGACCAGCGCGTTGCCGAACGGGTCGAGGTGCTGCGGTGCCACCGTCAGCCAGAACATGGCGAGCAACGGGTATCCGAGCGCATCCATCCACAGATCGACATCGATGTAGATCGCCCCGGAGTCGATGAGGCCGTCCAACCGCCGGCGGGTGCGTCCCTGGCTCCAACCGGTGGCCGCGGCGAGTGCAGCAATCGGAGCCCGGCCGTCCACAGCGAGGGCGGCGATCAACGGACGGTCCTCCGCCAGCAGGACCTCGGCCACGGTGCGCCCAACCGGAGTCGGGGAAATCGGCCTGGCCAGGGCAGCGACGGCCTGGTCGCCCAGCCCCCCGGTGTAAGCGCGCCAGTCGTTGTCGTACCGCCCGGTGAACCGGTGCATGACGATGGCTGCCGACAGGTCCAGCACCTGCTCGGTCTTCGGCAGGCGTCGAAGGAGTAGCTCATCCCGCGCGTCCTGGGTGCGGGCGCGCAGGGAGGCGACGACCTCGTTGCCTCCCCCGGTCAACGAGACCCAGGAAACGTCATCACGACGCGCCAACGCGGCACCGAGGGCGGCCGAGGCATTCGGTCGGCACGTGATGCGCACCATCCAGTCGAGCTGTCCGAGCACGTTCGGATCCACCACCCCGACCACCCGGACCACGCCACCTGCCCGCAGACTGCGATAGCGCCGCGCGACCGTCTGTTCGGAGACGCCGACGACCTGACCGATCAGGCTGAACGGGGCACGCCCGTTGATCTGCAGAGCATGGAGGATCTTCCGGCTCAACTCGTCGACGGTAGTGGGATCAGCCATCTCAGCACTTGTCATGGCGGAATCCTACGCAGATCGCCCCCTGGCTCACTCGGTCCGGTGATCAATCCACACACTGGTCCACGTTCGATCTGAGCTCATTCCACCCAGCTCTCCTCAGGAGTCTTTCCATGCGTAAATGGCTGCCACTCGTCGTGGTCTGTCTGGGCACGTTCATGTTGTTGGTCGACGTCACGATCGTGAACGTCGCCCTGCCCGACATGGCCAAGAGTCTGTCCACCTCCTTCTCGGCGTTGCAATGGGTGGTGGACGCCTACGCGCTCACCCTCGCCGCCCTGTTGCTCGGAATCGGCGGCCTGGCCGACGTGATCGGTCATCGCCGCACCTACGTGGCCGGACTGGTCTTGTTCGCCGTCTCCTCGCTGGCCTGCGGCTTGGCGCCGGACGCCGGTGCGCTGATCGCCGCCAGGGCCGTGCAGGGGGTGGGGGCGGCGGCCATGTTCGCCACCACCTTTGCCCTGCTCAACTCCTCCTATCAGCGCAAGGAACGGGGAGTCGCCTACGGCGTCTGGGGTGCGGTCAGCGGCGCTTCGGCGGCTATCGGCCCGGTTCTGGGCGGCGTCCTCACGCAGAGCATCTCCTGGAACTGGATCTTCTTCGTCAACCTGCCGGTGAGCGTCGTGGCGATCGTCCTGAGCCTTCGCGTGCTGCCAGTCGACGAGCCGCTGGCCGGAGGCCGGGTCGACTACGCGGGCACCGCCACGTTCACCGTCGCCGCGGGCGGACTCACCTACGGGCTGATCAGGGCCGGCGTGGCCGGGTGGGGATCGTGGACGAGCTGGGGTCCGATGGTCGTGGCTGCACTCGCACTCACCACGTTCGTCGCCATCGAGAGCACCAGCGACAGGGCGATGGTCGACCTGTCCCTCTTCCGCGGGCGCTCTTTCGTCGGCACGCTGCTGGCCGCTCTGGTGTTGAACATCTCGGCCTTCGCCGCCCTGACCTACGTCTCGATCTGGCTGCAGTCCGTGATCGGCCTCTCACCCATCGAGGCCGGGCTGGTCGGCCTACCGCTGGCCGGCGCTGCCTTCTTCGTGTCCGCTTCGATCGGACGGTTGCTGCACGACCGTGCGCCGGGACCCATCATCGGCGGCGGGCTGCTGTTGATCGGTGCGGGTGCAGCGCTCATCGCCGTGATGCTGCACGAGAACTCCAGTTGGCCGGCCCTGATGATCGGTTACGTCGTGATCGGTGTCGGCGTCGGTCTCGCCACCCCGACGCTGTCCTCCGCGGCCATGGGCGCCGTTCCGGTGAAACGCGGCGGAATGGCCTCCGGCATGGTGAACACCATGCGGCAGCTGGGCTTCGCCATCGGTATCGCCGTGCTGGGCAGCCTGTTCGCGTCCCGGGCAGCTGCCACTTTCCAGGCCGCCGGGATCCCGGCCTCCGGTGAGATGTCACACGCTCTGGCCGGTGGCCAGGCCGCGCGAATCGTGGCCGAGGCCGGCCCCGGCCAGCTGGCAGCCGCCACCCAGCTGGTGCACCGGGCTTCGATCGCCGGTTTGCACGGAGCATTCTGGGCGGCCGGGATCATCGGTCTGCTGGCCGGCGTCGCGGTGTTGATCCTGATCCGGAAGCCGGCCGAGTCCGGGCAGCCCCGCTGGAACGCCGACGTGAATTCAGTAGTTCCGACCGAAGTCTGACCTCGATCGCCCTGAAGATCGGCGCGGGCCAGATCGTTCCGCTCGGACCCGATCCATGCGAACATGTGTTCGTGTCCGAACTGGCGAGCATCCTGCATGCCGACCTCGACGCGTTCTTCGCCTCGGTGGAGCAACGCGACGACCCCCGACTTCGTGGGCGGCCGGTCATCGTGGGCGGTGGCGTGGTGTTGGCCGCCAGCTACGAGGCCAAGGCGTTCGGGATCCATTCGGCGATGAACGGCTTCCGGGCCCGGCAGGCCTGCCCCGACGCGATCGTGGTGGAGCCGCGTTTCGCCGCCTACACCGCGGCCAGCAGAGCGGTCTTCGAGGTCTTCGAACAGACCACCCCGTTGGTCGAGGGGCTGTCCATCGACGAGGCCTTCCTCGACGTGAGCGGTCTGCGGCGGGTGTCGGGTAGCCCTGTCGACATCGCCGCCAGGCTGCGCCGGCGCGTGCTGGACGAGGTCGGACTGAAGATCACCGTGGGCATCGCCCGGACCAAGTTCCTCGCCAAAGTGGCCAGTGGGGTGGCCAAGCCTGATGGACTTCTGGAGGTTCCACCGGATGCCGAACTGGAGTTCCTCCACCCGTTGGCGGTGGAAAGGCTCTGGGGCGTCGGCAAGGTGACCGCGGCGAAGCTGCACGGCAGTGGCATCAGCACGGTCGGCGAGGTGGCCACGCTGGGCGAATCGACGTTGATCGCGTTGTTGGGCAAGGGATCCGGGCGTCATCTGCACGCGCTGGCCCACAACCGGGACCCCCGTCGGGTGCAGGTCGGCCGGCGACGGCGGTCGATCGGTGCCCAGCGCGCACTGGGCCGGGGTCGACGCACACCGGCCGACCTGGACGCAGTGTTGCTGACCCTGGTCGATCGGGTGACCCGGCGGATGCGCGATGCCGATCGCCGCGGCCGTACCGTGGTCCTGCGGCTGCGTTTCGCAGACTTCACCAGGGCCACCCGGTCGCACACGCTGCCGCGGCCGACGTCTGCGACCCCGGAACTGCTGGTGGCCTTTCGCGATCTGTTCGCTGCGGCACGACCGTTGATCGCCGAGAAGGGGTTGACCCTGATCGGCATCTCGATCGCCAATTTCGACGGCGAAGACGCGGCCGTACAGCTGGAATTGCCGTTCGGCGAGTTCGTCGGGACAGCGCTGGACACGGCTCTCGACGAAGTGCGGCATCGATTCGGCTCGCAGGCGCTCACCCGTGGAGTGCTGGTGGGTCGGGACACCGGATGGACCATGCCCATGCTCCCGGATTGACGTGTGACTAGGTTGAACGGCATGGCAGCGCGTGATGGATCGCCGGCGGTCGAACTCGTCGTCGGCGACCACGACGTCCGCATTTCGAATCCGGACCGGGTCTACTTTCCGGAAACCGGGCAGACCAAGCTCGACCTGGCGAACTACTACCTCTCCGTCGGCGACGGCATCGTGCGCGCGCTGCGGGAGCGGCCCTGCATGATGCATCGGTTCCCGGACGGGCTGGCCGGGGAAAAGGTTCACCAGAAGCGGATTCCGCGCGGTGCGCCGCCATGGGTCGAGACCGTCCGGGTGGATTTCCCCTCGGGTCGCAACGCCGACGAACTGTGCGTCACCCGACTGGCCGACGTGATCTGGTCGGTGCAGATGTCGTGCGTGGAGTTCCATCCGTGGAACTCGCGACGGGCCGATACCGAACGCCCGGACGAATGGCGCATCGACCTCGACCCGGGCCCCGATTGTGGTTTCGACACGGTACGGCGCGTCGCCCGGGTCGCGCAGGGTCTGCTCGACGAGATCGGTGCCGTGGGCTGGCCGAAGACCTCCGGTGGTCATGGCATGCACGTCTATGTGCGGATCGATCCGCAGTGGGGATTCAAGGACGTACGGCGGGGCGCATTGGCGTTCGCCCGAGAGATCGAGCGGCGAATGCCCGATGAGGTGACCACCACCTGGTGGCGCAAGGATCGCGACCCGAAGAAGCTGTTCGTCGATTACAACCAGAACGCGCGTGATCACACCATCGCCAGCGCGTACTCGGTACGGGGCGTGCCGAGAGGCACTGTCTCCACGCCCATCTCGTGGACCGAGCTCGACGATGTCGAGCCGCAGGACTGCACCATCGCCACCGTTCCAGCGCGTTTCGCCGCCCTCGGCGATCTGCACCGAGGCATCGACGAGGCGATCTTCTCCATCGAGCCGCTGCTCGAGTGGGCCGAACGCGACGAGTTGGCCGGCGCGGAGGAGATACCGGAATAGGTGGACGCCGACGTGACGGGCCCCGACCGGCATACTCCCGGCATGAACTTTCGGACCACATTGCTCCTGGAAGGCAAGACCGCCACCGGACTGGTGGTGCCCGAGGACGTGGTGATGGCGTTGGGTCGGGGCCGAAAGCCCGCCGTCGCCGTCACGATCAACGCGTACACCTACCGCAGCACCATCGCGGCCCGCGGGGAGCGGTACCTGATCCCGGTGAGCGCGGAGATCAGGAGGATCACCGGCCTGAGCGCCGGCGACGAGGTCGACGTCGCGGTCGACCTCGACGAAGAATGGCGCGAGGTGGCGGTGCCGGCGGACTTCGCCGAACTGCTTGCCGGCGACCCGGATGCGAAGACCTTCTTCGACAGCCTGTCCTACAGCAACCAGTCGGCCCATGTGCTGTCGATCGAGGGCGCCAAGACGGCGGAGACCCGGCAGCGTCGGCTGGACAAGGCGCTCGCGACGCTCCGCGCACGCCGCGCACGTTGAACCACCGTGCACGTCGAAACTGTGCACGTCGAAACTGTGCACGTAGAACACCGCGTCAGGGGACCTCAGCCGGATTCGCCGGTCCGGTCAGCGCCTGACGGAGCACGCGAGCGACATCGTCCACCGCCAGCCAGAGCGGGCGCGCACTCTGCGACTCCCCCGGGGTGAACTGGATGGTGACCATGACCGCCTCGTCGGTCCAGCGCAGCGCCGTGCACGGCCACATCTCGTAGCTGCCGGCCCGGTCGATCACCAGCCTCGCGATCGCCGGGACGCGGCCTTGCGGCCTGGTCGGGACCGTTTTCGGGTCGATCTCGTTCAGATACCGAATCATTGGGCCGCCTTCCACGTCGAGGATTGTATCGAACAGTTGTTCGGCACAGAAGGCCCGGGGTGATGGTTACCGTGCGACGGCCCGACTACCGTTGCGTAGGGTGACGCGGTGAGTCCCTCCTCCGCGGCGCTGATCGCGATCGCCGGCCTCCTGTGCGGAGCGATCAATTCCATTGCCGGCGGCGGATCTCTCATCCTGTTCCCGGCGTTGCTGGCCACCGGGATGTCACCACTGGCCGCCAATGTGACCAACTCGGTAGCGACCTGGCCCGGCTATGCGGGTGGTGTGGTCGGCTTCCGGCCGGAACTGGTCGGACAGCGAACCAGGTTGCGGCCATTGCTGCTGGCAACGCTCATCGGATCGACGGCCGGATGCATCCTGCTGCTCGTGACCCCGCCGGGCGCCTTCGATGTGGTCGTACCGCTGCTGGTCCTGTTGGCGGCTGGGATGTTGGCGTTCCAACCCACGATCAAGAAGATGGTGGGAGAGCCGCGCGAGGGCGGCCGGGTGTGGACGGTGCAATTCCCGGCGATGATCGCCGCCACCATCTATGGGGGGTACTTCGGGGCGGCGTTGGGGGTCATCATCCTGGGAGTTCTCGCCCTGACGGTGCCGGACACGCTGCGCAGGCTCAACGCACTCAAGGGCGTCGTGTCGTTCGTGGATTGCTCCATCAGCGTGCTCATCTTCGGTTTCTTCGGTCCGGTCGACTGGGCCGCCGTGTTGATTGCCGCACCCCTGACCCTGGTGGGCGGTTACGTGGGCGCGCGCATCGCCCGATACGTCAACGAGACTGCTCTCCGCTGGAGCGTCGTCGGCCTCGGTGTGGCGATCGCCCTCTATTTGTTGATCAAGGGTACGTAGCACCCCGCGGCTCCGGCCGTGCAGAATGAGAAGTAATTGCCTGTCCTAACGACTTCGGGGCGCGCAGACCCCAGGGAGGCAGAGCCGCGTGACCGATCTCGATCGTGCACCGTCGGCAGTCTCCTTGCGATCGATCGCACCGTCGGTGTTCCTCCCGGCCATGGTCTACGAGATCGGCAACGGTGCGACCGCCCCGGTCATCGCACTGACCGCACTGCGTCTCGGGGCGTCACCGAGTACCGCCGGATTCATGCTGGCCCTGCTGGGTGTCGGACAGATTCTCGGCGACATCCCCGCCTCTGCCCTGGCCGATCGCATCGGCGACCGGAAAGCGATGATCCTGGCCGCCGGTCTGGCCGCGGTGGGCCTGGTCGCCTGTTTCTTCGCGTCGAGCCTGGTGGTCCTCGGCATCGCTCTGATCATGATCGGGATGGCGAATGCCACCTTCTATCTGGCCCGCCAGTCATATCTGACCGAGGTGGTGCCCGAGGGACTCCGAGCCAGGGCGATGTCGACACTGGGCGGGTCGCACCGAATCGGGCTGTTCATCGGCCCCTTCATCGGAGCTGCGGTGATCGCCGCGTTCGATCTGCGGGCCGCATATGTGGTCGCCATGGTCACCGCGCTGAGTGCTGCCGTGCTGCTACTGGTGGTGCCTGACGTCTCGTTGCCGCCCGATCACATCGCGGCCGTACGCGGGAGCATCTCCTCGCGGGAGATGCTGGCCGATCATCGAAGGCTGTTCGCCACTCTGGGCCTGGCCATTCTGGCCGTCGGTGCCGCCCGGGCCGGACGCCAGGTAGTGCTGCCGTTGTGGTCCGAGCATCTCGGATTGAGTCCGGCTCAGACCAGCCTGATATTCGGCATTGCCGGCGCGGTCGACATGGCGCTGTTCTATCCGTCCGGGAAGGTGATGGACCGCTACGGTCGATTGGCGATCGCACTCCCGTCGATGACCATCCTGGGGCTGTCCATGATGGCGCTGCCATTGACCACCGGCGCCGTCTCGCTCACCATCGTCGCCATGGTCATGAGCTTCGGGAACGGCATCGGCTCGGGCATCATGATGACCCTCGGTGCCGACGCCGCACCGGCTCTCGGACGGATCAAGTTTCTCGGAATCTGGCGCGTGCTCAGCGATTCCGGCAATGCCGCGGGTCCGGTCGCCCTGGCCGTGGTCGCCTCCGCCGCCACGCTGGCCGCCGGGATCGTGAGCGTCGGGTCGATCGGTGTGCTGGCGGCTATCGGGTTGGGGAGATGGGTTCCGCGATATTCGGCCTTCGCCACTCCGAAGGCCATGGCCGCAAGACGCGCAGGCCGGTGAGCCATCCACCGCCGTGACGGCGAACCCATTTCTCTCATGATCGTCGCGGCGATCTCATAGCCTCCGTTCCGCGCAAATCCGGCCGGTTCACATTTTACCTCCGTAGAAATTGACTACAAGATCGCCGAAGAGTTGCGGCGGCAAAGTAGCTGGAGGCATTCGTGTTTGCTCTGAAATCACTGGCGGTCGGATCGGCGGCGGCCGCCTTCTTCGCCGTAGGCGTTCCCACCGTTCACGCGGCCGGCACCGTGAACTACGCCGCAACCACCGCTACCGACGGCGAGTCGAGCGCGGACTGGTCAGGCTGGGACGTGACCGGCGGGACCTTCAAGTCGGTCTCCGCATCGTGGACGGTGCCCACCGTCACCTGCGCACCCGGCGAGACCAGCTACTCGGCCTACTGGGTCGGGCTCGATGGTGACGGCAGCAAATCGGTCGAGCAGACCGGCACCTCGTCCGACTGCGACGCCGGAACGCCGTCGTACTCGGCCTGGTACGAATTCTTCCCGGAGAACTCGGTCTCACTGCCGAACACGGTCAAGGCGGGAGACAAGATCAACTCATCCGTCGTCGCGGTCGCGGGCACCGATCAGTACAAGCTCGTGTTGACCGACGCCACCCAGGGTTGGACCAAGACCCAGACCGGCTCGGCCCCGACCGGCACCGGCGCATCCGCCGAGATCATCGCGGAGGCCCCATCCGGGTCGACCGAGGGCAACAGCGTGCTGCCCCTGGCGGACTTCAAGACCGTGACCTTCTCCGACGTGCGCGTCGACGACAAGAACATCAGCGACATCGCCAGTGCGCGCAAGATCGCCATGGTCGCGAGTGACGGCACCCCGATGGCCAGTGTGTCCGAGTTGACCAACGGCGACACCTTTGCCGTCAAGTGGCTCGGTAGCGGCTCCAGCAGCACCGGCCAGGATGTCAGCGGCCAGGGTTCGACCGGTTGGACGCAGACCGGCGACGGATCGGGCAGCACCGGTTCCGGTAGCGGATCGGGCGACACCACGACCACCGCCGACGGCTGGGGCACCACTGGCTTGGGCGACACCAGCACCGATGGCTGGGGCACCACCGGCCTCGGCGACACCAGCACCGGTGGCTGGGGCACCACCGGCTTGGGCGACACCGGCTGGGCCAGCACCGGCCTCGGTGACACCGGCTGGGGCAACTCGGGCTGGGGCAACTCCGGTGACGGCTACACCGGCGGAAGCGACACCTACGGCTACGGCTACGGCGACAGCTACACCTCCGACCTGACCGGCAGCAGCCCCTACGGCTACAGCTACGGAGATGACTTCGCCAGCAACTTCTGGCAGTCCTGATCCAATCCGTCCCTGATCCAATCCGGCCCCGGCGGGCCGGCGTCGTTCCGCACTACCTGCCTCCGCCCGGCACTTGGCCGGGTGGGGGCAGTTTGCGTTTCCGGCCACCGCCGAGCTCCGGTCTGCCGGGTCTCGCACATCCGCCGCCGTAGCGACGTAAGGTGCGAGTAGTTGGCGAGGAAGGCACGAGATGACGGGCAGCATCAGATGACAGACCAGGGGGCAGTGGGTGCTGTCGGCAAGGTTCTCGTCGCAACCCGGGGCACCAACGGGTCGGGTGAGGTGCTGTTGACGATCGGCGGAGTGCGCGAGTGCTACATCGCCGACAGCGACGGGCCCATCGAACGCGGCGAGACGGTGATGGTGGTCGACGTCGCCCCGAACCGCCATGTGACGGTCGTGCCCTGGGCCGACTTCGCGATACCGCAGTAGCGCCCCTCCCGCCCGAGAACCTGGGCGCTCTCGCCTTTCTCGCTCGGCCCGACGCAACATCGCAGCAGCAATCAGAAAGAGGCCTGAACATGTTCGGATACCGGGTCCCGGACCCAGACGAAGCACTGTTGATCTCCGGTGGTCGCTCCAGTTCCGGCGCACCATTCCGGGTGGTCGTCGGCCACGGTGCCTTCGTCTTCCCGCTGTTTCGCCGGGCCAACCTGCTGTCGCTGGCGATGACCGAGTCCGAAGTACAGGAAACGTGCGTCACCAAGCAGGGCATCGCACTCAACGTCAAGGCGGTCATCGCTTTCAAGGTCGGTAGCGATATCGAGTCGATCGTCTCTGCCGGCCAACGGTTTCTCTCCGATCAGGACCAGATGTCGATCCTCACCGGGCGCATCTTCGCCGGCCACCTGAGATCGATCATCGGCTCGATGACGGTCGAGGAAATCGTGACGGAGCGGCAGAAGCTGGCCACCGAGGTGCTGGACGGTTCGAAGGGCGAAATGGCAAAGATCGGCCTGACCGTCGATGCCCTGCAGATCCAGTCGATCGACGACGGTCGCCTGGGCTACATCCTGGCCATGTCCGCCCCGCACAACGCTGCCATCCAGCAGGCTGCGGCCATCGCGCAGTCCAATGCCAATCAGATGGCGGCCCAGGCGGAGCAGGATTCGCTGCGCAAGCAGGCGGAGTACCAGCGGCAGACCACCATCGTGCAGGCGCAGTACAAGGCCGAGGTCGATCGTGCCCAGGCGTCGGCGGCCCAGTCCGGACCGCTGTCCCAGGCCCAGGCCCAGCTCGAGGTGCTGCAGGCGCAGAAGGACGTGGCCGAGCGGAATGCCGAGCTACGGGAGCGGCAGCTGATCGCCGAGGTGGTCAAGCCCGCGCAGGCGGAGGCCGAGAAGACCAGGATTCTGGCGTCCGCCGAGGCCGAGAAGATCCAGATCCTCGCCGCCGCCGCAGCTTCGAACAATCGCGTCGCGCTCGATCGGATGCTCATCGAGCAGCTACCGGACATCGTGAAATCTGCCGCGACCGGCCTGAGCGGGGCGAACGTCACGGTGCTCAACGGAGCCGACGGGCTGGGCGAGATCGCCGCTTCCCTGGTCGGACAGGGCTCGGCCATCTTCGAAGCCGTGCGCAAGAGCTTCCAGGGCGGCGCTCCCGGTGCCGGTCAGACCACCCAACCGAGCCCGAAGTCGAACACGCCGGAGCTCAATTCCTAGAAAGATGCAGGGCAACCCGGACGGGCGAGAGCCTCGGACGGGGAGAACCGGGTTCTGGTAGACGCTCCGACGATCTCGGACGCCTCCTTTCACCCGATTGCGTGTTCTTCGCCGTCAGGCCGGGGGTAATGGTCACCGATCGTGCTCGCGACGGCTGTTCGGCTGACATCATGGGAATTGCTCAGGCTCTTGCGTTCTCCGCCACAGGCGATGGGTCGAGTCATCCGTCCTTCCCTGCGCGCCCTGGAGTCTGCTGTGCCTTTTTCTGTCACCACCAAGCCCAGTCTCTGGCGGCGTGCCTGCGGCCGGGCCATGACGGCGCTGCTCGCGTCCGTACTCCTCGTCGGCTCCGGCGTCACCGGTCTCTCCGTGGCCGCCGCCTCCGGCCCGACGCCCCCACCCCGGTCGGAGGACTCGACGAGCGCCGTCGAGAGCTGTCCCAGGGTGGCCGGCCACATGGCCTGTCTTTCGGTTCATCAGCCGCTGCGGATCGGCGGGGCCAGTACCGGAGCGGTCCGCGACTTGGCCGTGGCTTCCGCGATGACCGCTTACGGACCACGAGATCTCGCGTCGGCATACCGGATTCCACCGTCGAGCAGCACCGCCACGGTAGCCATCGTGAACGCTTTCGATGCTCCGACGGTGGAAGCTGACCTCGCCGTGTACCGCGCGCACTACGGCCTCCCGACGTGCTCCACGGCCAACGGCTGCTTCACCAAGGTCAACCAGCGCGGGCAGGCACATCCCCTGCCGTCGGCCGATGCGGGCTGGGCCGAGGAGACCGGTCTCGACGTGGAGATGGTGTCGGCCGTGTGCCCGACGTGCCACATCCTGCTGGTCGAGGCCGACAACGACGCACTGGCCGCGGCGAACATCGAGGCTTCCGTGAAGACGGCCACCGCCAAGGGGGCGCGGTACGTCTCGATGTCGTGGGGTACCGACGAGTCCCAGGCGCAACTCGGCTTCGACCGGACGTACCTGAGCGTCCCGGGTGTGACGTACGTGGCGGCGTCCGGCGATGCGGACTACGGGACCAGTTGGCCCGCAGCCAGTCCGAATGTGGTGTCGGTCGGCGGGACTTCGCTCTACCGATCGACCAAGGCCGTCCGGGGCTGGACCGAATCGGTCTGGGGTTACACCGACGGAACCGGGACCGGTTCCGGCTGCTCCTCCGTAGAACCCAAGCCGACGTACCAGCGGTCGGTCTCCCCCACCCTGTGCACCCACCGCGCCTTGAACGACGTGTCCGTCGTGGGTGACCCCGCCACCGGTGTTGCGGTGTACCAGGACGGGTCCTGGTGGCAGTTCGGCGGTACCTCGGCCGGATCCCCCATCATCGCGGCCATGTACGCCCTGGCTGGGCCGGCCACCGCGACCCCGTCGCCGAGCTACCCGTACGCACACGGAGGCTCGTTCAACGACGTCCTCGGCGCGGCCAACGGATACTGCGGCAACGCGTTGTGTACTGCAGGTCGGGGGTGGGACGGCCCCAGCGGAATCGGCAGCCCGATCGGTGTCGGCGGCTTTGCCTCGGTGTATTCGATCTTGGTCCACAACCCGCGAACGGTGACCGGCTACACCGGCTCGGCCGTCGCCCTCGACGTCAGGGCTTCGGATTCCGGGCGTCTCGCGGTGCGGTACTCGGCGACCGGGCTGCCCGCCGGCACGGTACTGCGGAGCAGCGGGATCATCAACGGGGCCCCGACCGCCCCGGGGCAGTACGTCGTCACGGTCACCGGACGGGACTCCAGGGGCAGCAACGGCGCGACGACGTTCCGGTGGACGGTGGCGGACCATCGGATCGTCGCACCTTCGGTACCGCACCTCGCCGGGCCGTTGCGGCGCCACAGCGCCGTGACCGCCGTCTTCGGCTCGTTCCGTGAGGACACCGTGCGGGGTCGGGTGATCCAGCCCGTCGTGCGGCTGCAGTGGTACCTCGACGGGAAGGCCATTCCCGGTGCCACACATTCCCGGCTCGCCATCTCGGCGACCTACCTGCACCACCAACTCTCCTTCGGGCTCACTGCTTCGGCCAAGAACCATCGCACCTACCGCTATCTGACCGCGCGGAGCGCATTGATCGCCTGACCGTTCCGAGGGGGCCGGCCCGGTGGCACGGCGCCTGAATCGTCCAGAGGCCGACGACGGTCTGTGACGAGCCATAGGTTGGACGTGGACGGCAGTTCTCCCGTTGACTGTCCGGGTGAAGGTTCCCGCTCCCGCGCTCGCGGTGTCTGCGATGGTCTCCGTCCAGCTCGGCGCGGCGCTGAGTACGCATTTGTTCGCCGCTCTGACCCCGGCCGGTTCGACCTGGCTCCGTCTGGTGTTCGCCGCCGCCATCCTGCTGGTCCTGACTCGCCCGGCTCTGCGTTCGATCAGCCGGACGGTACTACTCGGCACGGTCGCCCTCGGCGCCGTGACCGGGTTGATGATGTTGATGTTCATCGAGGCCGTCGCCCGTATCCCGCTCGGCACGGCATCGGCGATCGAGTTTCTGGGACCGCTCGGAGTCGCCGCCATCCGCAGCCATCAGAAGCGCGCGCTGATCTGGCCGGCCATGGCCCTGATGGGCGTGATCGGCCTCACCCAGCCCTGGCTGGGTCATCTCGACCTCGTCGGTATCGGATTCGCACTCGGTGCCGCGGCCGGTTGGGGCGGCTACATCCTCCTGACCCAGCGCGTCGGCGCTGCCGTCGAGGGATTACAGGGACTGGCCATCTCGTTCACCACAGCCGCGATCGTCGTCGCGCCGTTCGGCGCGGTGGCGGTCATCCAGGGCTTGACGCCCACCATCGCGCTGCAGGGTCTGGGTCTGGCGATTCTGTTTCCGCTGCTGCCGTTGTCCCTCGAGATGCTGGCGCTGCGTCGCATGTCGATCCCCGCCTTCGGCACGCTGATGGCGTTGGAACCCGGCATTGCCACCGTGCTCGGACTGATCGTGCTGCGCCAGACACCCGACCTCTGGCAGGTCACCGGGGTCGCATTGGTGGTCACCGCAGGTATTGGGGCGCAACGGATCTCCGGCCCAGTATCCATGGTGACCAGCTCCGTCAGGTCAACCGAGGATGCGATCTCCGCTCACCCACACGCCGGCCACGTCGGCAGCGGTGGCCAGGGCGAAGACCCGGGCCAGGGCATCGACCGGGTCGAGCGCGTTGTCGATGTTCACCGCGAGCGCGGTGCCGGCGGCGGGACGCAGCCAGACCGCGTCGAAATCCTTGCCGATGCCGAAGTCGCCGATCCGGTTACTCAGACCGAGGGCTCTGGCTCCGGCCCTGGTCGCGAGGTACAGCAGGTGGACCGGGGTCAACGGTAGCCCCTGCTCGCCCAGTAGCTGCTGCATGAAATAGGCCTGCAACCCCTCTTTCAGCATGAACAGGCCGGTACCGGCGCCAACGTCGGACCCGAGCGCCACCCCGACGCCGTGGTCGACGTGGCGCCGCATCGGGAACAGTCCGCTCCCCAGGGCCGAGTTGCTGGTCGGGCAATGCGATGCCCAGGCTCCCAACGCGCCCATCATCTCCAATTCGGCATCACTGGCGTGCACGTTGTGCGCGAAGATGCTGCGCTCGGTGACCAGCCCGTGGCGGTGATAGGTGTCGAGGTAGTGCAACGAATTCGGGAACAGGCCGGACACCGTGTCCACTTCGGCAGGGTTCTCGTTGATGTGCGAGGTGAACCAGACGTCGTCGGTCAGCAGCTCACCGCAGGCCGCCAGCATGGCGTCGGACGTGGAGAGCGAGAACCGCGGGGTGACCGCATAACGGAGCCGGCCACGGCCGTGCCATCGTTCGACGAGCGCGCGGCCCTCCGCGAGTCCGGTCTGCGGAGCCGTGAGCAGATCGGGCCGAAGTATTCGGTCGCTGACCACCAGACCGGTGGTCACATTCAGACCCCGACGTTCGGATTCGGCGAACAGCAGATCCATCGCCGGCGCGAAATGCGAACCGAAGACCAGGGCGGACGTCGTGCCGCCGGAGATGAGGCCCTGGACGAATTCCCCGGCCACGGCCCGGGCGTAGGAGATGTCGGCGAACCTGCTCTCCTCGGGAAGTGCGCATCGATCCAACCAGTCCAGCAGCGGCATACCGAGCCCGCCCATCGAGCGCATCTGCGGGAAGTGGACATGGGTGTCCACGAAACCGGGTACCAGCATTCCACCGCGCAGGTCGATCACCGGCTCGAGCGGAGACCTCTGACGCAGCGATTCGAACGGGCCACGATCGACGATGATGCCGTCCTGGACCAGGATGCCGCCGTCCTGGTCCACGGTCATCGCATCGCTCGGATCACCACTGAACGGATCGCCCGGAGTGTCCATGACAGTGCCGCGGAACAACGTCATCTGGCGAATTCCCTTCTGGCCCCGGCGTCGCCGGCGTCCTGGGTCTGCTCGGCCAGCATGCGCCACACCCGGTCCCGCGAAAATGGTGTCTCGAACGGTCGCACCCCTACCGCGCGTCTGATGGCGTTTCCCAGGGCCGGCGCCACCGGATTGTAAGGACTTTCGCTCATCGATTTGGCGCCGAACGGTCCGAGGTCGTCACTTGTCCGCGCGAAGCAGACCTCTGTCACCGGGATGTCCGCCATCTGCGGCATCCGGTACGTCCGGAAAACGGGATTGGACACCGCGCCATTCTCGTCGATGAGAACCTCCTCGTAGAGCGCACTTCCGATGGCCTGGGCCGTTCCGCCCTCCACCTGCCCGCGACACTGTTCCGGGTTCATCACCGTCCCGGCGTCGGCCGCCTGTACGGACTGCAGGATCCGGACCTCACCGGTCCGGATGTCGACGGCCACCCGGAAGGCGTGAACGTTGAACGCCAGCGAACGGAGATCGCCGAACTCGGTCCCGGCGGCGGACAAGTTGTCGCCGCTGCGGAACTCGGCGGGGGCGGCGGCGATGAGCTGGGCAAAAGTAAGCTGCTCGGCCCCCGCGGTGACGCCGTCGCGGGACAACAGGCATTGCGCTGTCGTGACTCCGGCGATCCGGGATGCCGTGCTCAACAACACCTCTCGCAAGCTCACCGCCGCCGCATGGAGCGCCTTGCCCGCCACCGTCGTGCCCGCGGAGGCGAATGCCCCCGTGTCGTATTCCGCGCCGTCGGTATCGGAATTGGTCATCTCGATGCGTTCGACCGTCGTCGCCAGGACGGTGGAGACGATCTGGGTGTGCACCGTGGTGGTGCCGTTGCCGAATTCGCTGGTGCCGACACCCAGTACGTAACGGCCGTCCGGGCGAAGAGTCACGGTGGTCTTCGAGATGTGCCCGCGGGGAGCCATCGTCGCGATCATCGCCACCGCCATCCCCTCGCCGACCCGCCACTGATCGCCGTCGGGGGTGGGCGACCCACCCCGACGAAGCGCGGCCTGCGCGAGGTCGAGGCACTGGTCCAGCCCGTAACTGCCGTACACCAGGTCGGTCTCGGGTTCCGGGTGGACGACGAGCAGCGGATCGCCGGCCTTGACGGCGTTGATGCGGCGCAGCTCGAACGGGTCGATGTCGAGCCGGACGGCGAGCTCGTCCATCGCCGATTCCACCCCCAGGATGACCTGACCCAAGCCGTAACCCCGGAACGCGCCCGACGGAGTGTTGTTGGTGTAGACGGCTTCCGCATCCAATCGCTTGACCGGGCAGTTGTACAGGCTGATCGACTCGGCGCACCCGTGGAAGAGCACGCCGATCGAATGATTGCCGTAGGCACCGGTGTCGCTGAGCACGTCGACCTTCATCGCCGTGAGCCTGCCGTCGCTCTCGGCTCCGAGGCTGACCCGGACCCGCATCGGGTGCCGCACCGAGGTGCGGGTGAATTCTTCCGTCCGGCTCATCTCGTAGGCGACCGGGCGTCCGGTGCGCAGCACTGCGATGGCCACCAGGTCCTCCGTGAGGATCTCCTGTTTGCCGCCGAAACCACCACCCACCCGTTTGGTGAACACCCGGATCTTCTCGGTCGGCAGATCGAGCAGTACACACAACTCGTCCCGCACCAGGAACGGCACCTGCGAGCTGGTGCGGATGACGAGCCGGCCGTGCTCGTCGAGCCGACCGATGCTGCCGTGCGTCTCCAGTTGTCCATGCGAGATCCGTTGCGTCTGCCACGTTCCGGTGACCGTGACGGCCGCCGCCTCGAGTGCCTGGTCAGGATCACCGCCCATGCCGTCGTGGATTCCGACGATCACGTTCCGGCCGGCTTCCTCGACCCGATCGATCGACGTCAGTTCGGCGTGCAGCAGCGGCGCGCCCGGCGAACGCGCTTCCTCCGGGTCGAAGACCGCCGGTAGGACGTCGAAGTCGACCTGGATCCGCCGGCAGGCCTCCTCCGCGATCGCGGCGGTCGTCGCGACCACCGCCGCAACCCGCTGCCCGACGAACCGCACCACGTCGTCCAGCACCCTGGTGTCGTCCGGGTCGTCGAGGCGGTTCTCGTGCCTCGCGGTCGAAAAGCGTTGCGAGGGAACATTCTCATGAGTCAGGATCAGCTCGACCCCGGCGATGTGCTCCGCGGCGGTGGTGTCGATCGACCGGATGCGGGCGTGCGCATGGGGAGATCCGAGCACCCGGAGGACGAGGGCACCCGGCAGGTCGGTGTCGAAGGTGTACGGCTCGGTCCCGGTGACCACCCGTCGCGCCGCGGGCGGTGAGATGGACTGCCCCACCGTCGGACCCTCGGATACGGTCGGCCCACCCGCCGCTGATCCATTGACGCCCTGCGTGATGGCCTGCCGAACCGACCGATAGCCTGTACAGCGGCAGATGTTTCCCTTCATCAGGCGCGGAAGGTCGTCGAGTTGCCCAGGTCCCAGGGTCGACGCGGTGACTATCATCCCGGCGGTGCAGAACCCGCACTGGAATCCGAAGTTGTCGATGAAGGCCTGCTGGACCGGGTGCAGTTCGTCCACGCTGCCGAGACCCGACACGGTGGTGATCTCGCGTCCTTCCGCACGCTGCGCCGGGTAGATGCACGAGTGCACGGGTGCACCGTCGACGATGACCGAACAGGCCCCGCAATCCCCCGCGTCGCACCCCTTCTTCACCTCGAAGTGGGCGTTCTCCCGCAGGAACGTGCGCAGACATTGGCCGGCTCGGGGCTCGCCGGATTCTTCCCGCCCGTTGACGACGAGCCTCATCCGGCGAGCTCCTGACGGATTTCTTCCAGCAGCACACCGCTGACCTGACGCCGCCAGTCGGCCACCCCGAGTGGGTCGGTGTAGTAGCCCGGCGCCGCCTCGACGTCGGTGCGCAACTGTTCAATATCGGGAAGGCCCGGGTAGCGGAACGTCACGGGTCGCTGGGTGGCCGCCGTGATCGAGAAGACGGCACTCCCGTCCTCGTCGATCCGGCCGATCAGCACCGCCGCGGACCGCCCGAGGTCGGCAAGGGCGATCTTCCGGAAACCGGTCCTGGCCCGCAGCGCCCGCTCCGGCAGGTCGACGGACCTCAGTACCTCACCGGGGCCCAGGGAATTGCTTCCGTTACCGGTGACCAGGTCGGCGACCGGAATGCGGTACTCGCTGCCGTCCGGGCGCCAGATCAGTGCGACGCCGTCCAACGCGGCGCACAGCGACACCATGGCGCCGGCCGCGAACGACCGGCAGATGTTCCCGCCGACCGTCGCCAGGTGCCAGATCTTGAACGAGGCGAGCAGCGCCGTCGCCGACTGGAAGAACAGCGGATGTGCGTTCCACCCGGGCCGAGCCGGGAGTTCCGACAACTCGGCGATGGTGCAGGTGGCACCGATGCGCAGCCCGTCACGGAGATATTCGATCGCCGGCCAGGGCATCATCGTCAGGTCGACCAACCCGGTGGTGTCGGGCTGGGGTTCGGAGAAGAGCCAGGTTCCGCCGCCCATCACCCGTTCACCGGCGGCCAACCGCAGGTCCGCCCGCGACAGAGCGCGGCGATAATTCGTGACGGTGTTCAAATCCACCTGACGCTCCTGCCTGCTCGGGACCCTCCACCTAGCAAACCGCAGACAAATGTCGGCCCGGTAACAACGAGTTGCTAGGAGCTCCGGTCCACCTTGTGCTGCGCCGCCTGCGCTCTGGGCCGCAGCACCAGCAGATCGACGTTGACATGTGCGGGCCTGGTCACCGCCCACCCGACAGTGTCCGCGACGTCTTCTGCCGTCAGCGGTTCGGCCACCCCCTGGTAGACCGCGGCGGCCTTGTCCTTGTCGCCGCGCATTCGTTTGACCGCGAACTCGTCCGTTCGCACCATGCCGGGAGCGATCTCGATCACCCTGACCGGTTCGGCCACCAACTCGAGACGGAGCGTCGCCGCGATCGCGTGGGTGCCGTGCTTGGCCGCCACATAGCCGCCACCGCCCTCGTAGGCGGTGAAAGAGGCCGTGGAGGACATGAAGACGATCGTCCCGGCCCCACTGGCGATGAGCTTCGGCAGCAGCGCCTGGGTGGTGTGCAGGCTGCCCATCACGTTCACGTCGAACATGGCCTGCCAGTCGGCCGGGTCACCGGTGGCCACCGGATCGGCCCCGAAGGCGCCACCTGCGTTGTTGACGAGAACATCGACTTCCGGCAGGGTGCCCGCGAATGCGTCGACGGCGTCGCGATCGGTGACGTCCAGCTGGCACGCCGTCGCTCCGATCTCGGCGGCCAGTTCGGTGAGTCGATCCAGTCGGCGCGCGACGACGACGACCTGGTAGCCGAGCGCGGCCAGCTGGCGGGCGGTGGCCGCACCGATGCCGCTGCTGGCACCGGTCACCACGGCGACACCGCGGGCGCCGGGCGTCGGGGCGGGGGCGGGGATGGTGGCGAACTCATCGGCGGGCACCCGGTCAGCCTTCCACGTGGGTCCGGGTCGGGTGAACCCGGCCGCGACCGCTACCGGATTCCGGCCCACACCTCGCGTTCGTCTGCGCGGGGATCGTCGACCGGAGCGCTGATCTCGTCGAACCGCATGACGGTCCGGCGGGTGCCGTAGGCGGCCCAGCCCGGTGTGCCCTCGCGGACGAACGACACCCAGGCCCGGTGCATCTCGTCGGCCAGTGACTGCGGCGGGTTCGGGCCGGCCAGCGGCTCGCCTTGCGGATCGGCGAGATTATCGAAGGCAAAGGCGATCTCCAGCGCGTGGCAGGCGGCAAGTCGGCCGCCGAACTGTGGGCTCCGCCACGCGAACTCGTACTCGAACGTGCGGGCTCCCAGGGCCTCACGGGCCTCCGCGACCCGGACGGCGGGGATGCGGAAGAACCAGTCCGTCAGGATGGCGATCATCAGCTCGCCGGGCGTCGCGTCCGGCCGGTTGCCCCCGTAGAGGTCGATCAGCGTCTCGACGTCGGCACCCAGCAGACCGAGCGACATCCGCAGGATGTCGGCGTCGACCATCGGGGCAATGCCACTGGGCACCAGGAACAGGGCGTGCTCGTCGGTGTTGCTGCCGACCAGCACGTCCACCTCGAGAGAACTGCCACTGGCGATGGCGTCTATCGGTTGCTGCGGCAGGACTTCGCCGTCGATCACCGGCTCGAAAGCCATCAGGTTGTTGGTGATCTCGCGCCACCTGGCCGGGTCCGGGGAGGTGGCGATGTCGATACCCAATGCCTCCTGCACGGCGACGAGGTCGTCGGGCGAGATCGAGGCCAGCCCCTCGACCGTCGGCGCCACGTCCAGCCGGCGGGCGACCTCACCGATCACCTCGGCGGCCGTGGCAGCACGCAGGGCGTGATGCCCGGCGCCGCTCTGCAGGATGGCCCGGCTGAAGAGCCCCTTGGCCGACGGTGCGGCCAGCAGCGCCCCCACGCTCATCGCGCCGGCCGACTCACCGGCGATGGTGAGCCGGTCGGGGTCGCCACCGAAGGCCGCGATGTTCTGCCTGACCCAGGTCAGGGCGGCGATCTGGTCCTGCACGCCGCGATTGGGCGACGCGCCTTCGATGGCGCCGTAGCCCTCGACTCCGAGCCGATAGTTGATGGTCACGCACACCACGCCATCGCGGGCGAAGGCCGCTCCGTCGTAGACGGACACGGCGCCGCTGCCGTTGACGAAAGCGCCTCCGTGGATCCAGACCAGGACCGGGAAACCCGACGCGTTGTCGGGCGTCCAGACGTTCAGGTTCAGGCAGTCGGTGCCGGCGACCACCGGCTCGGGCAGTACGGCGTCGAGCGGTGGCGCGTAGCCGGGTTTGGGTGCCGTGGCGCCATATTCGAGGGCATCGCGGGTGCCGAACCAGCCGGCCACCGGCTCTGGTGGCGCGAACCGCAGCGCACCGAACGGAGGCTGGGCATACGGGATGCCCAGGAACGAGTGCACCCCGTTCTTCGCCCGTCCGCGGAGCTGTCCTTGGGCGACGGTGACCAATGGATCCATCAGGGGTCCTCCTCAAATCGACGGTGACTTTCTGGACTCCTGCGACAGTGTCGTCGGCTCGCCGGCCACACCCGCTGTCGGGGGTATCGGTCACACTGGACCGACCATGAGCGACAAATATCTGACGAAGATCGCGGGCCTGCTCCGCAAAGCCGAAACGACGGACAACGAGCACGAGGCGGACGCCTACCTGCAGGCGGCGCAGCGGCTGGCCACCCTGTCCTCGGTG
Organism: Nakamurella sp.; assembly: GCA_965277305.1. Lineage (GTDB taxonomy): Bacteria > Actinomycetota > Actinomycetes > Mycobacteriales > Nakamurellaceae > Nakamurella. The sequence goes on from CBDICH010000003.1 coordinate 626,296, forward strand.
GATCTGGCCGTGGCCAGGGCCCACACCACCACCAAGGAGAAACGGGCGGTCCCGACGCAGCGCACCATCACCATCGGTGACCGGGGAAAGCGCGGGCTCCGCACATTCGTCCAGCTCTTCCTGGAGATCGGCCGCGCCAACAACGTGACCTGTGACATCGCCCGCGACTCGACGCGGGTGTACGCCTACGGATTCGACACCGATATCGACGCTGCGGAAGCGCTCTACTCCTCCCTCGTCGTGCAGATGGTCCGGGCGTCCGACGAGTACATCAAGTCGAAGCGGTACGCCCAGGAGACGGTCGGCCGGTGGGTGCGGGTGGAGCGGGACGGCGGCTGGCCCGGCCGGCACGCGTCCTCGCAGGAGTGGCAGGAACGTCCCATTCATGCCACCACGGCGCGGGTCAACTTCCAGCAGGCGTTCGCCCTGCGCATCGGCTCCCGACTCAAAGAGGCCACCCAGCAGGCGCAACAGCAGGCGGTTCGAGCGGACACCACGGGCGGTACCGGAGTCGAGATCGTTTTGCGCGCCAAGGAAGTCGAGCTGCGGGACCACTACAGGGCCACCTCGACCGCTCGGGGACACTGGCGCGGCACCTCTGCCAATTCCGGTTACTCGGAGTTGGCCAGCCGGGCCGGCGATCGAGCCGGGCGGAGCGCCCGGCTCGGCGGTGAACACGCGATCGGCGGCTCCAGGCCGGCCATCGGCTGACATGGCCGCTGACCGTCAACGTTCCAAGGTGTACGAGGCAGAAGCGCTGGTGCGCCGCATCTTCGACCGATCTGCCGACTACCCGGTCGTCGAGGTAGCCGGTTCCCACCTGACCCTGCCGCCCGAGCGGAAGTTCGCCTCGCTGGAGTCCGTCCGGACCTACATCGACGCGGTCCTGGCTCTGCACTGGATACGGGCCCGTTGGACCCGCGCGGGCGTTCCGGTGTTCGTCCGCGCACGAGCCGGGCAGGCCAAGGCGCACTACGAGCGGTTCCCCGGCATGATCGCCGTCCCGCTCCACGAAGGTGGCACCGCCTGGGCGCTACGTGAGCTCGTGGTCCTGCACGAGTTGGCCCACCACCTGGCCGACGATGCCGGCGAAGTACCACACGGCCCCGAATTCACCGGCCGCATGGTGGAGTTGGTCGGCGCGATCGTGGGTGAGGAGGCAGCATTCCTGCTACGCGTCACCCTCCTGGATCTCGGTGTGGCGGTGGGCTGATCAGCCGACTGTGATCGCATCCAGCAGGCGTTTGAGGAACACGGACGCCACCACGGGCGGGTATTCATTCGCCCTGCCGATGGGCGGTTGGACGGATTCCACCACGGCGTCCCAGTCGGCCTCGTAGAAGTAGACCAGCGACACCAGATCTTCGTCCGGCGCCTCCGCCTGGGGCGGCAGCACCCGGTGCCGGTTGGACTTCCAGCGGTCGCCGCTCCATCGGGCCAGCAGGTCACCGGTGTTGATGGTGAACGCATCCGGGTGATACGGAGCGTCTTCCCAGTCGTCGTCGGGCGACCACACCTGCAGGCCACCCTTGCCCGGTTCGCGGTCGAGGATGGTGAAGGTGCCGAAATCGGTGTGCGGCCCGATCCGGAACTGGCCCGGTTCCGGCTCGCCGGCGATGTCGGCCGGTGGGTACCAGTTGATATTCATGGTGTGGGTGGAGTGCGTGGTCTTGTCGGTGAAGAATCCGGGGCTCTGCTGCAGTGCCGTCTCGGCGATGGTCAACAGCGTCTCGGCCAGCTCCCGCATCTGCCCGAGGTAGCTCGTCGCGGCTGTCTCGAGGGCGGGAACCTCAACCGGCCAGACATTTTCTGCGAACCAGAAGTCGTCCACCTCGTCGATGCCGACCTTCTCGTCGGCGCCGATCGAATACGACTCCTTCAGGTCCGGCGGCGTCTCGGTGCCCTCGGAGTAGCCGTTTGCCTCCACCCCGGGCGGCAACCAACCGCGGCCGCCGACCGTGACCGCGTAGGCCCGCTTGATCTCGTCCGGCAGCCCGAAGAACTTCCGGGCCGCGGCGCGGACAGCAGTCCGGTCCGCCCTGGTGACGCCATGTCCGGTGATCATGAAGAACCCGACCGACTGCAACGCCCGGTCCACTTCGTCGGCCACCGCGGCCTTTCCGGCCGGTGTGCCGTCGAACCACGGCGTCAGATCGATGGTGGGAACGCTGCCCATCACCGAGCCTTCGCGAACGAGGTCCCGGCTGCGCCCAGCTCGATCGGCTGGGCCAACGCCTTGTACAGAGCGGCGTAGATGCCGAAAGCCAGCAGGAAGCCGACCTCGAAGGTCAGATCGCCCACGCCCGGCACGTGGGTGGGGACGATGCCGACGTACTTGGTTTGGTTGGAGAACAGCCAGATCGAGACCACGACACCCACCAGCATCGCGATGGGCCCGGCCCAGTTCTTGTACGACTCGTCGATGTAGACCATCTCGTGTTCCTTCGACCGGCGCAGCAGCCGGTCGGCGAAGACCACACCCAGCCACGGGCCTATCCAGTAGGCGATCACCAGCAGGAAATTCTCGTAGGAGTTGATGTTGTTGAGCCCGATGACCGCGACGACGAAGCCAAGGGCCCCCATCACCACGGCCATCACCGCGCGCGCCCTGGTGGTGGGGAGCTTGATACCCATGGTGGTGAACGACAGTGAGCTCGAGTAGACATTGAGGGCGTTGGCGGCGATGGCTCCGAGGCAGATGCCCAGCAGGGTCAGCTTCTCCAGCCAGGTCGGCAGCAGCGACGTGAAGGATGCGACCGGGTTGTCGTAGTTCCAGTCCGCGCCGCCGATCGCGGTGACCGCCGCCGCTCCGACCACCTCGAGCAGGGTGCAGGACACGAAAACGCCGATGCCGGCGAAGATCCCGGCCGTCCGCCCCGAACCCGGCTTCAGGTACCGGGAATAGTCGGAAGCGTAGGGATTCCATCCGGCGGCGTAGCCGAACGTCGCGCCCAGTGCAATCCAGAATCCACCGGGTGTCGGGGAAGCTCCTGGGCTGGACACGATCGGACCCAGACCCGGGTGGGACTTCGAGAAGATGATGATGGCCCCGATGACGAAGATGACGGTCAGCACCGGGAACGCGTACCGCTCGAACGCCTGGATCAGATTGTGGCCGAAGTAGGCCAGGCCCAACATGATCGCGACCACGATGACCAGGCAGACATAGCCGTTGAGCTTGGTCAGCGCCTTCAGCGCGAGGGCGCCGCTGACGCTGTTGACGGCGAACCATCCGATTCCGGCGGTCAGCGAGTTCAGGCCGGCGGGCAGCCAGTTGCCCATGAAGCCGAAGGCCCGGCGGGACAACACCATCTGACAGAAGCCCGAGCTTGGCCCCCAGCTCGACAGGACAGCGTGCGAAATGCTGCCCAGTGCCGTACCCAGGACGATTGCGGCGACCGCCTGCCAGAAGGTCAGCCCGAAGAAGAGCACGCTGATGACGCCCACGAACACCGTCGCGAACTCCATGTTCGGCGATGTCCAGGTCCACAGGAGTTGCACCGGCTTGCCGTGTCGTTCGGCCAGCGGTATCCCCTCCGCGCCACCCGGTTCGACCGCGGCGACTTTCGATCCGTAATGGCGGTCCGGGGCGGTTTGCGCAAGCGAGGTCGACATGAGACGAATCATGGGTGAACGGACGACGTTGCAACAAGTGCCTTTGTGTCAAGGTCATGTTTCCGCCGGATGACACCAGGAGACATCGGTGACGATGCGTGGCCGGTTCAACCCCGCGCATCACCCCTTGGCCGGGTGCGTCCAGTCCGGATCTCCGCGGCCGGTGACCGAGGCCGTCATGACGACACCGGCGGTCATTCCTACCGCGGGCACCAGTGCGATCCAGACCGAGAGGTGCAGCACCAGCAGCGCACCCCCCAGCGCTCCGAGGAACATGGCGACGATGCTGACCGATCTCCGGCCGACTTTGGAACCGGGCCCACCGACGAACCTGGCGTCGGCGAAGATACCGGTGGTGGTCAGCGTCAGCACGGTCGTCGTCAGGTCCGGAACGGCCAGTTTGCGAACCACGGCGTTCTGCAGACCCATCGCCACGGCGAGCAGTCCGATCAGGACGTACCGTGCCGCGCCGGCTGTCGGGACCTCCGCTCGCGTCGCCGCAGCCACGATGGCGGCGATCCCGATGAGCAAGAGTTGCGCGCACGTCGACATCACCAGCAGCCGCCCGCGACGCGGCCAGACCCGGGCGTTCAACGCCCCACCCAACGCCGAGCCGCCGGCGAACAGGAACAGGGCTGTCAACGACGCCGGAACCGAGAAGCCACCGGCCCCGGCGATGGCGAATCCGAGGATGACCACGTTGCCCGTCATGTTGGCGACGAACACATGACCAAGGGCGAGATAGCTGACGGCATCTACCAGACCGGTGAGTACGGTCAGGGCGACCAGCATCGAGGGCAACGGACCGAACGGTGATCCCTTCGGGGGGACAACCGTATCCCAGGCCTCGCGGAATGATTCACGCATGGGTGCAACACCTTTGCGGATCGGGGACGGTCAGGATCCGGTGGGGCTAGTGGCGAGGAACGCCACCAGCACCCGATGGAACTGCTCCGGCTCGTCGAGATGCGGGAAATGTCCGGCCGCCGGGAATATATCGATCATGCTGTCCGGCAGCGCGTGCGACAGTGCGGCGGCATGGGTGGACGGGATCAACGAGTCACGGCCGCCCCAGACGACCAGAATCGGACGGTGCGCCAACGACTTCAACCGGGGCAGCGCACTGACCGACTGACCCCTGATGCCGATCACCGAACGCGACGTGGCCAGGAATGCTGCCCTGTTGACGGTATCGCCGAAGGTGGCCATGCCGGACCAGGCCGCCGTCGTGCTGGCACTGATGAGCGGCCGGCCGATGAAAGACAGAATGCCCAGCGCGGTATCCCCGAGGTGCCGCACCCAGGACGCCCCCAGGAGCGGGAGCACCCACTCGCTGCCCGGCAATGTGGCGGCCCGCAGTGCCGGGTTCAGGTCGGCTCCCAGGCCCCCGCTGCTCACCAGCACCAGCCCACTGACCCGGTCCGGAAAGAGGTAGGCGAACTGCATGGCGATCCCGCCGCCGAGGGAGTGCCCGACCAGCGTGACCCGATCGACGGCCAGGAAATCCAGTAGGTCCCGCAGGGCAGCGGCGTGGGCGCCGAGCGAGTAGTCGCCGGGCCATCCGACGGAGTCGCCGTGACCCGGGAGATCCGCGGCGATGACCCGGTGGGTGGAGGCCAGAGCCGTCATCTCGGCCTGCCACGTGCTGCGATCGCTGATCAACCCGTGGACGAACAGCACTGCGGGTCCGGCCCCGAGATCGGTGAAAGCGAGTTGCTGGGGAGGCGCGTCGGCCATGACGATCTCAGATCCAACGGCATGCTCGATCATCGATCACTTTCCTGTGGAAGGTGATCATGACTCTACGCGACGCTCAGCGCTTGGCCTTGGACAATTCCGGGAGCGCAGGCAGGAGGAACTCCTGTTGGTTGTCGATGTCGACCTGGATGGCCGCCTGCACCTTCTCCTTGTCCATGGCCAGGTCGACGGCGTAGTAGAAGATGCCCAGCGAGAACAGGATCACCACCCCGAGATCCCACCACTCCGGGATCTCCGGAAGCGTCGGGTAGGCATCCTTGCCGTATCGGCCCACGACCCCGAGGATGACCATCCCGATCAACCACGGCCAGATCCACGATGCGGCACGCCAGTCGATGTCGGTGCGCTTCACCGGATCGGCGCGACGGAGACGGATCTCGAACAGCACCCGGCCGATGCCCAGCGCCAGCACCAGTTTCCAGGTGGTGTCGAAGCCACCCCAATAGATGATCAGATTGGCCGAGATGAAGCCGACCGGGTTGAGCAGTTTGGGCATCGGCATCCGATAGCTTCGCTCCCGGTCGTTGTCACGACGGTGCAGCGCGGCCAACGCGATCGGTGCAAAGGCATACATGATGGCCGTGGCCGAGGTGACGACGCCGACGAGCTTGCTCCAGCTCGGGAACGGCGCGAAACACAGTATGCCCACGCCGGCCGCCAGCAGGATCGAGAACGCCGGCACGCCACGCTTGTTCAGCTGGGTCAGCTGACGGGGCAACACCTCTTCCTCACCGAGCGCGTACGACAGCCGGGCGGAGGTGCCCACATAGACCAGACCGGTTCCGGCCGGGGAGATCACCCCGTCGATGATGAGGACGTACGCCAGCCAGCTCGCGCCGGCCGCGATCGCCAAGGTGTAATAGGGCCCGTAATCACCGACACCGATCGGATTGGCCCAACCATGCGCGATGTCGTTGGGCTGGACACCGCCGATGAATGCGATCTGCAGTCCGATGTACAACACTGCGCCGATCGTCATCGCGGTGATGATGGCGCGCGAGAGATCCTTTTTCGGATTCTTCGCCTCTCCGGCCAACTGCACGGCCTGTTCGAATCCTTGTAGGGCGAAGACCACACCCAGGGCAAGCGCGGCAAAGACGCCGTGGAAGCCGTGCGGCATGAATCCAACGCCCTGGTGGCTGAAGTTCGACGGGTGGAAGGACAGCGCAACGATCACGACGATGGTCAGCACGGGCACGGCCGTCTTCCAGATCACCATGATCGAGTTCGATTCAGAAAGGAATTTCGCGCCGGCGAGGTTCATCGCGGTGAACAGCAACATGCCCAGAATGGCGACGATCAATCCACGCCAATTCAGCGTTCCGTCGGCGTGGAGCATCACGAAATGCTCCTTCACCCAGCCCACGCTGCTGACATATGAGATGGACGCCTCGATCTCGATCGGAGCGATCGCCACCGCCTGCAGCCACGCCGACCAGCCGGCGGTGAACCCGGCCAGCGTGCCGAACGCGAAATACGGGAATCGGGCCGTTCCGCCCGCCACCGGATAGGCGGCTCCGAGTTCGGCATGGATCAAGGCCAGCACGGTCAACATGCCCGCCGCCAGGACCCACGAGAGAATGGCAGCCGGACCGGCGACCTGCGCCGCGTCCAGTGCGCCCAGCAGCCACCCGGATCCGATGATCGAGCCGAGGGAAACGAACATCAACCCCCAGAAGCCGATTGTCCGCTGCAGATGGACCGTTGACGATTCGGGCTTCGACTCAACCTGCGTCACAGCTACCTCCCGACACAGCCACGTTCCGACAATGAAGGACACGTGACTGTGCGCTGGATTACACCTGTGGCGCAACCCCGGAAACCCAGTTTTAACCGGGCGATCAGCGCTGTTCCGCAGCCAAGTCGGGCAACCCGGACATTCGTGACTCAACAGGTAATCAAAACGTCAAACTGTGACATCTACTCATGGAAGATTGGTTACCTTCCCACTGCTGGACCGGCCGCGGTCACCTCTACGCTGCGCCCGGGTCCCGGTGAGCGGACCCCACGGTCCCTGCGCGAGGATGGACCCGGACGACCGACTCAAGACTGCCTGGGGAAGCGAAGACAATGACCGAGCGCACCGAAGCATTCGCTATCTCGACCACCGACGCCTGGGCCGCGCTGAGGGCGCACCAGCCGACGATCGAGCCGCTGCATCTCCGGCAGATCTTCGCCGACGACCCGGAACGCGGCCGCGAACTGACGGTGCAGGCCGGCGATCTCTACATCGACTACGCGAAGCACCGGGTCACCAGGCAGACCCTGGACCTGCTGGTCGGCCTCGCGGTCGTGGCCGGTGTGGAAGGCCGGCGCGATGCGATGCTCCGCGGCGATCACATCAACACCAGCGAGAACCGGGCCGTCCTGCATACCGCCCTCCGACTGCCCGCCGACGCGGCATTGACCGTCGACGGCCAGGACGTGGTCACCGACGTTCACGACGTCCTCGACCGGATGGGCGACTTCACCGACCGGCTCCGATCAGGCGACTGGGTTGGCGCAACGGGCAAGAAGATCACCACGGTCGTCAACATCGGCATCGGCGGATCCGACCTCGGTCCGGTGATGATCTATGGAGCGCTCCGGGCCTATGCCGACGCCGGCATCAGCTGCCGCTTCGTGTCCAATGTCGATCCCTCCGATCTGGTCGGAAAGACAGCCGACCTCGACCCCGAGACGACGCTGTTCATCATCGCCTCGAAGACATTCTCGACGCTGGAGACGCTCACCAACGCGACAGCGGCCCGGCGGTGGCTGTTGGTCGGGTTGGGTCTGGAAGGGGACGAGGCCACCACGGCGGTGGCCAAACACTTCGTGGCGGTGTCCACGAATGCCGAGCGCGTCTCGGCGTTCGGCATCGATACCGCCAACATGTTCGGGTTCTGGGATTGGGTCGGCGGCCGATACTCGGTCGATTCGGCCATCGGGTTGTCGGTCATGTGTGCGGTCGGCAGGGCGAACTTCGCGGATCTGCTGGCCGGATTCCACGCCATCGACGAGCACTTCGCCACCGCCCCACTCGCCGAGAACGCTCCGGTGATCATGGGTCTGCTCGGCGTCTGGTACTCGAACTTCTTCGGTGCAGAATCCCGCGCTGTCCTCCCCTACTGCAACGACCTCAACCGTTTCGCCGCCTATCTGCAGCAACTGACCATGGAGAGCAACGGAAAGTCCGTCCGCGCCGACGGGACACCGGTGAGCACCTCGACCGGCGAGATCTTCTGGGGTGAGCCCGGAACCAACGGCCAACACGCGTTCTACCAACTCCTTCACCAGGGCACCCGATTGGTCCCGGCCGACTTCATCGGGCTGTCCGAGCCGCTCGACGACCTGCCGACGCTGGATGGAACGGGCAGCATGCACGATCTGCTGATGAGCAACTACTTCGCGCAGACCTCGGTCCTCGCATTCGGAAAGACCGCCGAGGAGATCGCCGCCGAAGGGACGCCGGCGAACGTGGTGCCGCACAAGGTCATGCCGGGTAATCGGCCATCGACCAGCATCCTGGCGCACCGGTTGACGCCCTCGGTCGTCGGTCAACTGGTTGCCCTCTACGAGCACGCCACCTTCGTCGAGGGCGTCATCTGGGGGATCGATTCGTTCGACCAGTGGGGGGTGGAACTCGGCAAGACCCAGGCACAGCAGTTGACTCCGGTTCTCACCGGCGCCGGTGCACCGGCAGCCCAGCAGGATTCGTCGACCGATGCGCTGGTGCGCCGATACCGCGGCCAACGAGGCCGGGCCGTGTGACCGATCGGGAAGGTGCCCCGAGGCGATGACCGATCCGGCACGATTACCGACCGGACACGTCGTCCTGGCTCAGGTGGAAGGCGATTCGTTCGTCTCGCTCCGCCGTCGGCCGACGTCCAGGGCCGAGCGGTACCAACTGGGCCGGACGCTGCGGTCCACGGTCCCGAGGGCCTCGCTCGGCGACTGGGAGCCTCCAGCCGATCGTCCCGATCCGGTGGACCAGATCATCGAGTCGCACCAGGGACGGCTCGATCAGCTGATCCCACTGCGGGTGGGCCGGATGGTGGCCTCTCCCTACGGATTCCTGCGCGGGACGGCAATCGTGATGGCGCGCGACGTCGCTCATCTGCCGGCCACCGGTATCACACCGGTGATCTGCGGCGACTCGCACTTCGGCAATTTCGGTTTCTACGCCTCGCCGGAGCGCGATCTCGTCATCGACCTGAACGACTTCGACGAGGCGCATCCCGGCGGGTGGGAATGGGACCTGCGCCGACTGGTCGCCAGCATCTGGGTGGCGGGCCGGCAGAACGATCACAGCGAGCAGACGTGCGCCGGCGCCGCCGCGGCCTGCGTGGCGGCCTACCGGGGGGAGGTCCGGTACCTTGCCGACCAACCGCTGCTGTCCCGCTCCTACCAGCGACTCGATGTCGAGCGACTGCTGGCCACCACGTCGCAGCGATCGCTGCGTACTGAGATCGACCGGGCCGCCCGGCGGGCCAGATCCAGGACGAGCGATCGCGCGCTGCCTCGATTCACCGAGGAGCATGCCGGCCGGCGGCGGATAGTCGAGGAGCCGCCGCTGATCACCAGGGTGGGCGGCACCGAGTACGAGATGATCGGCGCCGCCCTCGATGAGTACCTGACGACGTTGGCGCCGCACTGGCGCCGGGCGCTGGCCGGTTACACGCTGGTCGACATCGCCCACAAGGTGGTCGGTGTCGGGAGCGTGGGTCTGCGGGCCTACGTGGCGTTGCTCGAGGGCAGCAGTCCGGACGACGTCGTCTTCCTCCAGCTCAAACAAGCCAGACGTTCGGTCCTGGCCCAGTACGTGCACGGCGGGTCGGCCTGGCACGCCCATCAGGGGCAGCGCGTGGTCGAGTATCAGCAGGCCCTCCAGACGGTCAGCGATCCGCTGCTCGGTTGGACCGAATTCGACGGGCGGCAGTACTACGTTCGCCAGTTCCGCAACATGAAGGGCACGCTCGCGCTCGACACCATCGACTCCCAGGCCCTGGCCGACTACGCCGGCATCGTCGGCCAGCTGTTGGCCAAGGGACACGCGAGAACCAGTGGTGCGTCGATGATCTCTGGCTACGTGGGGTCGTCGGACAAACTCGACATCGCACTTTCCCGGTTCGCCCGGCGGTACGCCGACCAGACCGAGGCAGATCACGCCGCCCTGGTGCGCGCGGTGGCCCACGGTCGCCTGCCGGTCGAGTACGGGGGGTGACGAGCGCGAATCAGCTGCCCGTCGGGCCGAAGCGCTCCACCCGGATGGTGTCAGACGGAACCCCGACACCGACCAACAGGCTGCTCGCCGCCTCCGCGAAGTTGGCCGAGCCGCAGACGTAGGCGGTCTGGGCCGCGCCGACCAGTGGCGTCAGGTCTGCGGGCGTCAGTCGACCGGGTGCCCGGTCGACGGCCGCGTCCTGACCGCGGGTGAGCGCAATCGTCGAGCCGGCGGCGAGAAGTTCAGCCGCGTAGGGCAATTCGGCGTAGGTACGGGCCGAGACAGCAAGTTTTAGCAGCTCCGGTCGACCGACGTGGGCAGCGTGCCGCATCATCGACACGAGTGGCACCACGCCGGACCCACCCGCGATCCCTACGGCTGCCGTGTGACCGCGCCAGACGAACCAGCCGCCGATCGGGCCGCGCACTTCCAGCCGGTCGCCGGGCATCACGACGTCCGCGAGAAACCCCGAGACCTCCCCGTCTTCCAGTCGCTCGACGAACAACTCGATGCCGGGCTCGTGGGGTGCGGAGGCGACCGAGTACGACCGCTGGGCGGTGTACCCGTCGTCGGCCCGCAGTCGGACGACGTAGTGCTGGCCCGGCAGATGGTCGATCCGATCCGGGATGTCCAGTAGCAACCGGACGCCGATCGGGTTGGGGTGGCTCGTCTCTCGTACGGTGGCCTGTCGCCACGCACCGACCGGTGCTTCGCCCGCCACGTTCTCGAGGTGTGGCTGGGAACTAGTCACCCTGGTAACGCTCCTCCTTCCACGGATCGCCGTGGTCGTGGTAGCCGTTCCGCTCCCAGAAGCCCTGTTCGTCGTGGTCCATCAGGGTCAGCTTGCTGACCCACTTGGCGCTCTTCCAGAAGTACAGATGAGGGACCAGGAAACGCATCGGACCGCCGTGCTCGACCGGTAGCGGGCGACCTTCGTGGTCCCACACCACCCAGGCCTTGCCGTCGGTGATGTCGGACAGCGGCAGGTTGGTGGTGTACCCGGTGGTGGATCGGATCAGGACGTGCGTGGCGGTCGGCAGCGGCCCCGCGGCCGCGAGCAGGATGTCGGCGCTGATCCCGGAGAAGCTGGTATCGAACTTCGACCAGGTGGTGACGCAGTGGATGTCGCCCTGGTAGACCGATCCCGGCAGAGAGTGCAGTTCTTCCCAGGTCCAGGTCGACGTTCGTTCGACGAGGCCGTCGATGGTGATCGACAGTTTCTCCGGATCGAGCCGGGGGGTGACTTCCGCGGTGAGAACCGGAAAGTCCTTCCCGACGTCGTACTGACCCGGGGGCAGCCGATCGTTGTGGGGGCGACGCGGGCGACCGCTGAATCCTCGGGTCATCCGATCATTGTGCCCGACCCCGCCGTGACGTCAACGGATGGGCTCCGGTCGAATCGGTCGCTCAGCGAGGACGACAACCGGCGGGTGCTCGCGTGATCAAGTATTCGGATCAGTGACGTGGCCAGGGTCGTCGTGGGTTGCAGCCACTCCTGTGGTGAGGCCCCGTTCGCCGGCTCACCAGACAGGACAACCCCCGGGCTGTTCCTCCATCTGACGCCGGTGGGTCGCGATGGAGGGCCGACTGGACGATGGTCGGCAGCCCGGGGGTCGGGTGACTGTCCACTACCTGCCTGACCGCTGTTCCCGATGGGAACGGACCACGGTCCGACGTGATGGAACGGCGGCCTAGCGGCCAGCCACCTCACAAGTCCTGTACGTCTTCAACGTGGGACCACCTCCTTCCGGTTCGTCATCGAAGGTAACCGCGGTTCGAGGTGATCGCAACGACTTTTCGCCAGGTACTGGAAAATGCCTGCTCAGCATCCCTGTCCTGCTCGGCCGCGTCTCAGTCTTCGCCGTCCCCGTCACCATCGACGTCGATGACGTGCACCGCAGCCTCCTCGGCGCTGGCTCCGGCACCGTCGATGCCGATGTCACCTGCCCAGAGATCCTTGTCGGTGTCGACGTCAGCGCCCTCGTCACCGTCGACCAGCCGTCCGGCCCGCAGATCGCCGACCTCGTCGCCGTACTCGGAGAAGAGGTTGGCCGGCTCGCCCACCCCGACCTCGGGCTCCTCGGCCGACAGCAACTGATCCAGACTCAGACCCTGTTCCTCTTCCGACTCGGTCGGCACGTCGACGGACGGTTCGCGATCGGGCGGTGAGTATCCCTCGTCGAGCGGGTCGACCAAGCCGCGGTCGAGAAGTGTGTCCCCGCCGTCGAGCTGGACCGAAACATCATCGGCAGCCTCGTTCTCGCGGCCGGTCGGGTCGTCGTCAGCCATGGCACAGTCCTTTCCATCGAGTGCAAGCACGCAGTCGCACCGGGCTTGATCCTGGTCGGCTGCTCCCTTCCACCGTAGCCCGCACCGTGCGCCGCAAACCCCGGTGCAAAGAGGCAGCGGCTGGCTGCCCCGGAGTGCTGACGCATCACTCCCGTCAGTGGACGATTCCTGGTGACGGCGAGCTTGCACTCGTACCGGTCCTGAGCTGGTTCAGAAGGGTGGCTCCTCGGGGAGCTCGGCGTCTGCAGCCCTAGGTCTGCTGGTCGGGCGCCCTGGCATGCCAATCCCCCGCTGCTCAGTCGCCCTGCAGTACCGACAGCACATTTCCGGCTGGGTCGGTGAACCAGGCGATATCCGGTCCTCGGCCAACTGCTCGCCCGCGCATGATGCCCTTCGCGTCCTGCGGCATACCCGGGTATCGGGTCATCTCGACACCGCGGGACGCGAGATCATCCACCGCCTCGTCGATGTCGTCGACGGGGAAGTTCAGGATCGTGTAGCTCGCCGGGACGTGCTGTTCGCCCTTCGGATAGATGAGCGTCATCCGGTCGCCGGGCGTCATCAGGATCAGCATCCCGTTCGACTCGGTGACGGAGAGGCCGAGGGCCTCACCGTAGAACTGTCGGGCAGCTTCGATGTCGTCCACCGAAAAGCCGCTGTAGGCCTTGGCTTTGTCAAGCATGTGCTCTTCCTTCTGACGGGGCGCAGGTCGCCGCTGTGCAGGTATCGGTCACGGGTTCAGGTCGACGGCGGCACGGAACGACCCGTCCATGTGGAACGGGGCGGAGTCGTGTTCATGGACGATCTTCCACTCGTCGCCCAATTTTCGCAGGCACAAGGTCTCCCGGTACCAGAGCTGGAATCCCTCGGTCGATCCGCGGGGCGTGGCCGACATCCGGTTCAGGCTGTGCGAGAACGCGATGTCCCCGGTAGTGCGCACCGTCCAATCGGTGACCTCGTATCGGGGGGTCGCCTCGAAGCCCTCGAGCCACGATCGCACGGCGGCCGCATCCCTGGCTCCTGGGCCGCAAACCCGCAGCGGCGGCGCGAGACCGAAGCGAACCACCTCCGGCGCGTACAGATCGAGCATTCGGTCGGCGTCGCCCGATCCCATGGCTGCCATTCGATCCTCCAGGACGGCCCTGACTGCGGCTTCGCCCTCCATCTCCGGGTCGACTGGTTCGGGCACTGTGGTCACGGTGGACACTCCTCTCATCGGGAGCCCGGTCGGCGGGTGTCGATGGGCTCTGTCAAGGTACGTAGAGACCCGGTCACCGGTCTCGACATGGTGGCGAGAAGATTTTTCCGAAACGAGGAGAATGGCCTGACGAGATGAAGTATCTGATCCTGATCCAGAGCAATCCGGCGTCCAGGACGCTCTGGGAGACCATGTCGGACGAGCAACGCTGGGCCTTCGGGCGTGCGCATGTCGACCTACACGATCGACTCCTGGAATCCGGCGACCTGGTGGTGGCCGAGGGCCTCGCGGATCCGGAGTTGGCCAAGCGGGTCTCCGTCCGCGACGGCGCGACATTGTCGAGCGACGGCCCGTTCGCGGAGGTGAAGGAATACCTGGCCGGCTTCTACCTCGTCGAATGCGAGAACATCGAACGAGCGGTCGAACTGGCTGCGCTGGTGCCCGACGCCTGGACCGGATTCGTCGAGGTCCGCCCGGTCTTCGACCTGAGCGTGTTCGACGTGTGACGGCCGGGCCCCGACCGTCCGACGTCGTCATGACGCTCCGCCGGGCGACGCCGCACGTCCTGGCGGCCGTGGTCCGGCGATACGGCGACCTGGGGCTGTGCGAGGACGCCGTTCAGGAAGCGCTGCTGGCCGCGGCCCTCCAGTGGCCGAACGACGGCTTGCCCAGCAATCCCACGGGTTGGCTGATCACGACAGCCTCGCGTCGCCGCATCGAGCAGTGGCGAAGCGACGCCGCACGCCGTCGCCGTGAGCTGGCCTCTGCCGAGCCAGGTCCGGCGCGTCGGAGCCAGGACGATCGGTCCGGCGGGCAGGACGACACGCTGGTCCTCCTCCTGCTCTGCGCGCACCCGTCGTTGAGCCGGTCGTCGCAGGTCGCACTCACCCTTCGCGCCGTGGGCGGACTGACCACCGCCGAGATCGCAAGGGCCTTCCTGGTTCCGGAAGCCACTGTGGCGCAGCGGATCAGCCGTGCGAAGCAACGAATCAGATCGAGCGGCGCCGTCTTCACGATGCCCCCCGCAGCGGAGCTGCCCGCGAGGATGGCCACCTTGCTGAGCGTGCTCTACCTGATCTTCAACGAAGGTCACACGGCGAGCTCCGGCAGCACACTGCACCGGGTCGACCTGACCGCAGAGGCGATGCGACTCACCAGGTTGGTCTTCCGCGAACGCGAGCAAGACGGCGAAGTCGCCGGCCTGCTGTCGCTGATGTTGCTGACCGACGCCCGCAGCCCCGCTCGGACCGACCACGCGGGAGACCTCGTGTCCCTGGCCGAACAGGACCGCAGTACGTGGGACGCGGCGCAGATCGCCGAAGGCATCGCCCTGCTCACGGCCGCACTGACACGGACGCCGATCGGGCCCTACCAGATCCAGGCGGCGATTGCCGCAGTACACGATGAAGCGGCCTCCGCCGCCGAGACCGATTGGCCGCAGATCCTGGGTCTGTACGAATTGCTGCGTCGCGCCGCCCCCGGTCCGATGGTGGAGCTGGGCCGGGTGGTTGCGGTGGCGATGGTCGACGGGCCGGCGACGGGGCTCGCACAGTTGGACCGATTGGCAGACGACCCGGCGCTGGCGAACAGTCACCGCCCGGATGCGGTCCGCGCGCACCTGCTGGAGTTGGCGGGTGACCTCACAGCCGCGGCTACCTGCTACGCCCGGGCAGCTCGCCGCACCCTCAACCTGCCGGAGCAGCGTTACCTGGAGAAGCAGGCCGCAGCGTGCGAGGAGCCACGCAGATCGCGTGGACCGTGAGGATCGCCCGGAACCGGCAGCGACTCAGTCGCCGGAGCAGGGATCCTCGGCTGCTGCTTCGATCTCGGCACACCCGTCAGCCTGGAGCCGGGCTCCGACAGCCTCGGCGATCTCGGCGAAGGACACCAGTTGCTCGGGCGTCAGGATATCGATGAAGTACGAGCGAACGGCATTCACGTGACCGGGCGCAGCCTGCTCGATAGCCGCCCGGCCGGCCGGTGTCAGTGTGATGAAGGCTCCACGGCCGTCGGTCAGACACTCCTCACGTCCCACCAGCTGGCGCGTTTCCATCCGGCGGATGTGATGGGAAAGCCGGCTCTTCTCCCAGCCGATCGCCAGCACCATGTCACGGGCGCGCAGCCGCTGACCTTCGGCTTCCGACAGCTGCACGAGGACGGCATAGTCGGCGTTCGAGAGATTCGAGTCTCGTGACAGCTGTCGGTTCAGCGCCGCGGAGAGCGGCATGTTCAGGTGCTGCAATGCGCGCCATGCCCTCGATTCCTCGGGGCTGAGCCAATTTGTTTCGGTCACCTGTTCACCCTACGGGATTGGTTGACGCATCACCATGTCACGATGGACGAAGGCCGTGTGACGCTGATCGCCGGTCGACGGGCACGAACTGCCGCGGACAGACCACCGGCCCGGAATCCGTCGGATCCCGGGCCAGTGGCCACGCGCAAGACCTGGTTGGCGACGCTGGTGAGCGACTCAGTCGCTACTCGACCAGCGCTGCGCCTATTCCTCGGAGCGGTGTTCGAAGACCGGGACGTCGCCGACGATCGGGTTGGTGCGGCGCGACGGGGCCAGATACTTGGTGAACAGGTTGACGAATGTGGCCAACCGGTTCCGGTTGCCCAGCAGCAACCAGATGTGCAGCAACATCCAGGTCAGCCAGGCCAAGGTGCCGGTGTACTTGATCGACCGGCCGGCCAGCTTGATGTCCACCACTGCGGCGCGTCGGCCGATGGTCGCCATCGTGCCCTTGTCGTGGTATTTGAACGCGTGCAGCGGCCGCCCGACCACCAGGGACGCAATACCGCGGCCGATGTGCAGGCCCTGTTGCTGCGCGGGCGTTCCCAGCTGCGGCAGCGGGTCCGGGGTGACCGCGACGTCGCCGGCGGCGAAGATGTTCTTCTTGCCGATGACCCGGAGCTCGTCGTCGACCGTGATCCGGCCACCACGTCCCTGCGGCAGACCCCAGCCGGCGACCGCCTTCGGGATGGTGACGCCGGTGGCCCAGACGATGACGCCGGCCTTGAGGAACTCGCCGTTGCCGAACAGCACACCGTCGGGGCGGACCTCCGACACGGACGTCCCCAACTTCAACTCGACACCGCGCTCGCGCAGCGCCTTCGCGGCGAACTCCTGGAGCTTGACGTCGAACGGAGCCAGTACCTTGTTGGTCATCTCCACGAGGACGATGTGCGTCCGCCGCGGATCCAGCTCGGGGTAGACCGACGCCATGGCGTCGTTGCGGAGCTCGGCCAGTGCGCCGGCCATCTCGACACCGGTCGGGCCCGCGCCGACGACCACCATGGACAGGTCTTCGCCGGTGGCCGACGCCGCGGCGTGCTCGAGGTTGGTGAAGATGCTGTCGCGCAGCTTGAGCGCCTGGGCCCTGGTGTAGATGGCCATCGTGTTCTCTTCGGCACCCTTGGTCCCGAAGTAGTTCGTGGTGGCGCCGGTGGAGAGCACGAGGTAGTCGTAAGCCATCTCGCCGCCGTCGGCGAAAGCCACCTTCTGGCCATCGCTGTCGATCCCCACGACTTCGCCCTGACGGAAGCTCACGTTGCGCTGAGAAATCCGTGCAGCGCGCAGGAAGAAGGTGACGTCGCCCGGGTTCAGGCCGGCCGTCGCCACCTGATAGAGGAGCGGCTGGAAAGCGTTGTAGGTGTGACGGTCGACGAGCGTGATGTCTACGTCGGCCTTGCGCAGCCCGCGGAGGGTCATGAGGCCGGCCATGCCGCCGCCGACGATGACGACGTGAGGGCGCCGACGGGCCGTCACGATCCGAACAGGTGCGCTGCTGTCAGTCATCTTGCCGAACCTCCTGGTGGTTGTGTTCCACGCCCCTGCAGAGGTGCCGTTCCACCGGCGATGGTGAACGGAGCGTGAAGTATGTCAAGGCACCGGCGTCGTCGAGGGCCTTCGCTGCTGCCGTTTGCAACGGGTCAGCGCTCAAATTCTGGCACATCCGGGGAGCCCGCATTTTCACCGGCCGATCTGGCGGTCTCCCGGCCCGACCCATCCGGCCGGTATCTACTCGGCGACCGGTCGGGGAACAGTCGGGTCAATCCTGGCCGGCCAGGAAGGTGGCGCACGCGAACACGCCCAGCAGAACCATGTCGAAGGACACCGCGACGGCCTGCCACAGCGCCCAGGATTGTTGAGCATCCCACCCTGGGGTGGCGACCCCCGTGGCCGACACCCCCACCATGATCAAAGCCGCATCGCCGACCACCAGCAGGCTCCAGCCGGTGCGCCGCCACCAGAGCTGGGCCCAGTGCAGGCCCAGGGCCATGCCGATCGGAAACGCGACCAGCGCCAGGATGGACGACACCATGTGCACCTTGGCGTGCCAGGAGTGTTGCAAACCGTCCGCGTCGGTTCGCACGATACCCATCACGACCAGCCCGATACTTCCGGCGACCAGCAAGTAACCCGCCGACCGGCGCCGCACCGGATTGGCGATGAATATCGACAACGCAGCCAGCGCAACCACCGCGGCCCAGGCAGTGAAGACCCATCCCCTGGGCCCGATTCCGTATTGCGAGATCGAGATCTCGGGCGGGAAGAAGTCGTGGTTGATCTGCTGGAGTGCCAGACACAGCACCAACGCAACCACCGTGGCCACTCGGCCCAGCCTCAGCCAGCCCACCGACCAGGGTGTCGACTGCTCGCGTGCAGCCAGCTCCGCGGACGAAGCGGATGAAGCGGATGAAGGTCTCACCTGACCATCATCCCGCCTGTGGGTCCGGACGGGGATCAGCCGCACCCGGACGGGTATTCCGACTGCGGATGCTTCGACGGCAGGGCTGAGGGCGCCACGTCCCGATAACTGGACCAGGCACCACCGGGCGTCCGAACCGAGCGCGCAGCCAGCAACCCCCTGACCACGGCTCTGGTGACCACCTCTGCGGCCGCGCTGAGGATGTGGTGCAGACCGATCTCGTCCGGCACGCGCCCGCGGGCGGTCGAAACCCCGAACAGCGTGTCTCCATCGAACTGGGTGTGGACCGGGTTCAGAGCCCTGGCCAGGCCGTCGTGGCCGATGGAGGCCAGCTTGCCGCACTGCGTCTTGGTCAACTTCGCATCGGTGGCGACAAGCCCGATCGAGGTATTGGTGATCGGCGCAGCGCCCAGGTGCGGACCTGACGCGGAGATGATGGCCAGCAACGCATCTCGGTGGGCTGCCGATGGCACGAGCAGGCCGTCGAAGTCGCCGGGCCGAAGGTTTCGGGCGCCCAGCAGTTCGCCGTTGCGCGGATCGATCGGCGAGCCGACCGCGTTTGCGACCACCAGAGCGGCCACCGTCGTCCCGTCCGGAAGAACTGCGGACGCGGTCCCGACACCGCCCTTCATTCCGGCCGTCACCGCACCCATCCCGGCACCGACGAGGCCCATCCGGGCGTCAGTGCCGTCGGCCAGCGCCGCGGCGACGGCCTGCTCTCCGAACGATGGTCCGGGCCGGGCCCGGAAGCTGCCTCCGCGGCCCAGGTCGAACAGAACTGCAGCAGGCACGATCGGAACCACCTCGTCGGCGGCGCCGACCCGAAATCCGATACCAGCCCGGGCGAGTGCGTCAGCCACGCCGCAGGCCGCGGAGAGCCCGAACGCGCTACCGCCGGTCAGCACGATGGCATCAATTCGTTGCAGGGATGCACCGGGGTGCAGTAGATCCGTCTCCCGGGTACCCGGGGCGCCGCCCCGGACATCCACGCCGGCCACCATCCCACTGTCGGGGGCCAGTACGACGGTGGTGCCCGACAGGAAGCCCTCGTCCCGCCGGTCGACGTGGCCCACCCGGAGGCCGGTCACGTCGCCGAGGCCGTTGTGCGGCCCGGCCGGGAAGTCGAACATCAGGTGGCCGGTGCAGGTGTCGGTACCCCGAGGAACAGGCGCGCCGCCGAGATGTACACCGCCGTGCAGGTGAGGATGTCCTGGACCTCGACGTATTCGTCGATGCTGTGGGCGATCCACTTCCCGCCCGGCCCGTAGACCACGGTGACCAGTCCCGCGTCGCGCGTCAGGATCGTGCCGTCCGTGGTCCCCGGCACCCCACCGAGGACAGCCGGTCGGCCGGTCACCTCCGTGTGGGCGGCGAGCAGTGCCTGCACCACCGGCGTATCCACCGGCGTATCCACCGGGGGCCGATCGTCGATCACCGTCACCACCGCGGTCAACCCGGAATCCGCTGCGATCTGCTCGGCCAACCGGGTGATCAGATGCAGCAGGCCGGCATGCCCGACGCCGGGGATCGTCCGTACGTCCAGGAACACCGATGCCGAGGCGGGAATCACGTTGAGCTGACTGGGGTCCCCCGCCAGCAGCACGGTCGGCGTCAGATAGAAGTCGCCGAGATGTTCGTGGCTGCCGACGGATTCGGCCACCTGCCGCTCGAGCTCCGACAGCCCCATCAGCAGGGAGCCCATGGCGGGCAGCGGATTACGACCCTTGGTCGGCATGGCCCCGTGAGCCATCACGCCCTCCAGGTCGACCCGGATCCGGAGTGCGCCCTTGGCCACTGCGCACACCTCTCCGGCCTCGGGTTCGCAGACGATGACCCCGTCGATTCCGGATGCGGCCAGCTCTGATGCGGCGAAATGTTTGGCGCCCAGCATCATTCCCTCTTCGTCGGCCAGCACCGCCACGATGATCCGGCCATCGAACCCACCCAGCTGCAGGGCCCGAGCCGCGTGGATCATCGCGGCCACGCCGCCCTTCATATCGGCCGACCCACGACCGAGCAGTCGGCCGTCGACGATCTCTCCGCTGAACGGTGGGAAGGCCCAGGCACCCTCGTCTCCTGGCGTCACCACGTCGCTGTGCCCCTCGAACATCAGCGTCCGTCCCGGTCCCCGCCCGGCGATGACACCGATCACGTTCGGCCGCCCGGCCGCCACCTCGTCGAGGGTGACCTCCCAGCCGAAGTCGCGCATGATCCCGGCGAGCAGGGTGGCCGCGGGCCTCTCCACCTCATCGACCCCCGGCACGACGATGGTGGGAAGCCGCACCAGCGCCTGGGCCAGCTCGAGAACGGCAGCAGAGTCGAATCCGAACAGGTCATCCATGGGGCCGATCCTGCCTCATGGCCGCGCGGGACCGGGTCAGCGCTGCTGACCAGGTGGCTCTGGCTGACGCCCCGGGGACTGCTCACCCTCGGGCGGCGGCTGGTACCAGGCGGGAGGACCGGCGGGCGCCTGGTGTGCCGGCTGACCCGGCGCCGGCTGTCCGGGCGCGGCATAGCCCTGGTAGCCGGGGGCCGGCGGCAGGTAGTGCGCCCCGCTGGAGGGGGGGCCGGACTGCCTGGGTGGCTCGACGGCCGGCATCGGCGCCCGGTACGGCGGCGCAGCCAGTGCCCGGGCAGCTGCCGCCCTGGCGGCGTCCGCCTCGGCGCGTTCCCCGGCAGATCGGATTGCGTCCTGGTCCGCGACGGTCAGCTGGGCCTCCTTCTCGGCCTGGCGGACCGCCTCGGCCACCTCGGCGGACGAGGTGCCGTCGAACCAGTCCGCGACGTCGTCGTCCATGTCCCCCGGGCGGGCCGGCGGATGGGCCGGGTCGACCGGGACATCGGGGGCCGGCTCGTACCGGAAGACCCCGTCGTCGCCCTTGGCGCCCAACATCTTCGCAAAGCCCTCCAGCGACTTGCCGAAGTCGCTGGGTATCATCCAGACCTTGTTGGCGTCGCCCTGGGCCAGCTGCGGCAGGGTCTGAAGGTACTGATAGGCCAGCAGTTCTGGAGTGGGCTTGCCCGCTTTGACGGCGGCGAAGACCTTCTCGATGGCCTTCGCCTGGCCCTGCGCCTGCAGGTAGCGGGCGGCCCGCTCACCCTGGGCGCGGAGGATCCGCGACTGACGCTCGCCCTCGGCCGCCAGGATGGACGCCTGCTTCGCGCCCTCGGCTGTGAGGACAGCGGCTTGCTTCTGACCTTCCGCAGTCTTGATCGAGGATTCCCGTTGACCCTCGGCGGTGAGGATCATCGCCCGCTTGTCGCGATCGGCGCGCATCTGCTTCTCCATCGAGTCCTGGATCGACAGCGGCGGGTCGATGGCCTTGAGCTCGACCCGGGCGACCCTGATCCCCCACTTGCCGGTCGCCTCGTCCAGCACCCCGCGCAGCTGGCCGTTGATGGCGTCGCGGCTGGTGAGCGTCTGTTCCAGATTCATCCCGCCCACGACGTTGCGGAGCGTGGTGGTGGTCAACTGCTCGACCGCGACGATGTAGTTGGCGATCTCGTACACGGCCGCCCGCGGGTCGGTCACCTGGAAATAGACGACCGTGTCGATCGACACCGTCAGATTGTCCTCGGTGATCACCGGCTGCGGCGGGAACGAGACCACCTGCTCGCGCAGATCGATCCTGGCCCGGATTCGATCGAGGAACGGGGCCAGCCAGACCAGCCCGGCGCTGTTCGTCTTGTGGAACCGGCCGAGCCGCTCCACCACCGCTGCCTGGGCCTGTGGGATCACCTTGACCGAGCGGATGACCGTGATGATCACCAACACGACCACGATCAGACCAACGATCAGAACTGGATCCATGACGGCCCCCTGCCTCGGGATGAGATGTGTCGAAGTCTCGATGGCGTGCATTCTGCGCTGAATGGCGGTCCGCCGGTCGACGGACGCGGAAGAGGGCTCACGGTCCCCAGATGACCACTGCGGTCGCACCCCGCACTTCCACCACGGTGACGGGGGTCCCGGGGGGTAACGGACGATGGCCGTCCACTCCGAGGGCCGACCAGACCTCCCCGCCGATCTTGACCTGCCCACCGGAGCCATCCACCGTCGAGATCACCGTCGCCTTGGAACCGATCATGGCCTCGATCCCGGTGCGGATCGTGGACGGGCCGCTGAACCGGCGCAGCAGCGGTGGTCGTGCGCCGATGACCAGGCCGACCGAGGTCAACGCGAAAACCAGCAGCTGCAGCCACAGCAGGTCCGGCGCCACCAGAGCCACGCCGGTGGCGACGAGTGCGCCACCGCCCAGCATCAGCAGGACGAACTCGCCGCCGAGCAGCTCGGCGAGCGAGAGCAGTACAGCTCCGCTGAACCACACCACCCAGGCCGACATGACTCCATCCTGCCACTGGACTCGGGCCGACCGGTCAGTCGACGCCGGGCTCCACCGTGACGAAATCGATCAACCGCTCGACCGCGGTGATCAGCGGGGTGGCCAGGTCCCGATAGCTGCGGACCGCCCCGTTGACCCGGCCCCACATCACGGATGGATCCGAGATACCCAGTGCGGCACAGACTCCTGTCTTCCAGTCGACACCGCGCGGTACCCTCGGCCAGGCTTTGATCCCGACCGACTCAGGTCGGACGGCCTCCCAGACGTCGATGAACGGGTGGCCCGTGACGAGGACGTGCGGTGAGGTCACCGTGGCGACGATCCGCGATTCTTTCGACCCCGGCACCAAATGGTCGGCGAGCACTCCGAGGCGTCGTTGCGGCGCGGGGCCGAACTCGGCGATCGCCACCGGCAGGTTGTCCAGGCCGTCGATGGGTTCGACCACGATGCCCTCGACCCGGAGGTCGTGGCCCCAGACGCGCTCGACCAGGGCGGCGTCATGGATGCCCTCGACCCAGATGCGCGAAGCCCGGGCGGTACGGGCCCGCAGTCCGGCGACGGCGCGGGAACCGGATGCCGACGTCACTGCTGCTGCCGGCGCCTGCGCCGGACGCACCAGGGTGACGGGTGCACCATCGATCAGGAAGCGGGCCGGCTCCAGCGGAAATATCCGCCGGTGGCCGCGACGATCCTCGAGCGTGACCGAGGTCGAAGTGCACACCACCACCGCACCGCAGAATCCGGAGGCGGCGTCCTCGACGACGAGGTCCGCGGTCGCCCCGAGTTCGGGCACGATGCGCCGCGGTCTGGGCGCCGAGAGGACATCGTGACCGTACGGATCGCCGGGCCGTGGAGCCGGCCCGGCCGAAGTTTGGTACCGCACCCGGACGCTGTCGTCATATCGCTTCGCCACGGGGCGAGACGGTACCCGGGGTGCTGCCCGGGGACCGGGAACCAGCGCGTCGGCGGGTCGGCGTTCATCAGCAGCGCAGCACGCCCCGGGTGACATCTGCCGCACCGGTCCGGGTCATCGGGACAACTCTTCGACCGACCCGGTCCGCTCACGTACCGTGGCCGTCATGTCGTCAGTCCACGCCGCCACCACGCTCGCTCTGTGGGCAGCAGCACGTGTCGGTGGCCGCAGCACCGACGACGTGCTTGCCGCGGTCGACGCCGCCGGCCATCGGGTGGGCGTTCGTGCTGCCTCGGTCGAGGTGGCCGAGTCGACCGGGTTGCCCGGCCCCGGGTCGCCGACCGCCGGCTCGATGTCCCTGCTCCCGTTGATGATCGGCGGCGGGGTACCGGACCTGCTGCTACCGACCGCGGGTGACCTCCGGGGACTGCCCATCGGTGGCGACATCACGGTGCCGGCGCTCGACGCGGGTGCAGTCGTGGTGTTTCCGGATCTCGAGATCGGGATCATCCCGACCGATGGCCAGTGGCGGGTCCATCGATGTGGCAGTGGTCACGGAGCCCTCACTCTGAGCGAGGCCAACGGCGAGATCGACGGTGCCATGGCGGACGCGACGCACTCCCTGGTGGCGGTGGACATCGCCCGCGGATCCGACCAGGTACGCGAGCACGTACGGCAGCGAATGCTGGCCGAGGCCGTCGACGTGCCACCCGGAACGCCCCAAGCGGCCTCGGCACTGCTGGCCAAGGTCATCTCGCTGGAAGCGCTGTTGGCCGTGGCGGCCGGACATGAGACCGCCGCGGTGACCAGTCGAGAACTTGCCGTCGTCGACGAGGCGCTCCGCCCACTGACGCTGGCCGTCCGCGCCGGACGGCGGGCCGCGGTGGCGGCTGCCGCCCGGGCGTTGACCACCTCGGCAGTCAGCCGCAGCCGCCGCTGAACGACCTCACCCCACACCTGTCGACTCGACCGAACCTGTCGACAGAACCGGCGCGGGGCCCCCGACAAGCTCCACGTCGGCCCTGTCTTTCCTTTATGCCCAGGGTTGACGTCGCCGAACCGCTGCCCCGCCGAATACCGCCACGGAGTGCGGTTCGTCCGGCCCGGACCGGCTCTGGTGACCGACCGGGGGCCCGTGAGTCGCACCTACTGACAGGCGACCGACGACTGGCGACCGACGACTGGCTACTGCCTACTGGGCGGCCGACCCGGACTCGCCCTCGGCGAAGCCGAGGGCGTGAAATCCGCCGTCGACCATGATCATGGAGCCGGTGGTGGCGGGGAACCAGTCGGACAGGAGCGCACAGGCGGCCTGAGCCACCGGCGTCGGGTCCGACGTGTCCCAGCCGAGGGGCGCGCGACCCGACCAGGCATCTTCCAGGCTGGAGAAGCCCGGGATGGACTTTGCCGCCATGGTGCGTACCGGACCGGCCGAGATGAGGTTGACCCGGATTCCGCGAGGACCCAGATCGCGGGCCAGGTAGCGGGACACCGATTCGAGTGCAGCCTTCGCCACCCCCATCCAGTTGTAGGCCGGCCAGGCCTGACGCGCGTCGAAATCCAGGCCGACGATCGATCCGCCGCGCGACATCAGCGGCAGGCTGGCCACCGCGAGGGCCTTGAGGGAGTACGCGGATGTGTGCACCGTGGTGGCCACATCCGGCCACGCGGTGGCCAGGAAGTCGCCGCCGAGCGCGCCCGCCGGGGCGAAGCCGATCGAGTGGAGCACGCCATCGATCGTCGGGATGTGCTCACCGACCCGAGTGGCCAGTGAGTCCAGATGTCCTTGATCGGTGACATCCAGTTCGACGACCGGGGCCTCGGCAGGCAGCCGCTTCGCGATGCGCTCGACCAGCGAAAGCCGACCGTAGCCGGTCAGGACGACCGTGGCACCCTGTTCCTGGGCCATCCGGGCGGTGTGGAACGCCATCGACGCCTCGGTGATGACCCCGCTGATCAGCAGGTTCTTGCCGGTCAGGATTCCGGTCATGTGGTGGTTCCTCGCATGTCTGTGGATGGGTCTGTGGGTATTTGGGTCGGTGGGTATCGAGGTGTGTGGATGGTCGATTTGCTGGGCGGGCTGCTGGGCGGGCGTCCCGGGCCGTTTCGGTGCGCCACAGGTCTGGCGACCGAACCGGTGATCAGTGACCCATGCCCAGGCCGCCGTCGACCGGGATCACGGCGCCGGTCACGTACGCGGCCTGGTCGGAGGCCAGAAAGGTGACCACACCGGCGATCTCATCGGCCGCGGCCAGGCGCCGCAGCGGTATCTGGCCGAGGATCTCCGACTTCCTGGCGTCCGGCAGTTCTCTGGTCATGTCGGTGTCGACGAATCCGGGAGCGACGACGTTGGCCGTGATGTTGCGCGAGCCCAACTCCCGGGCGATGGAGCGGGCCAGTCCGACGAGGCCGGCCTTGGATGCCGAGTAGTTGACCTGACCGGCGCCACCGGACAGACCGACGACGGACGAGATGAAGATCATCCGGCCCCAGCGCTTCTTCAGCATTCCCGAAGCGGCGCGCTTGGCCATCCGGTAGGCGCCGGTCAGGTTGGCGTCCAGGACGGTGGTGAAGGATTCCTCGCTCATCCGCAGCAGCAGGGTGTCGTCGGTGATCCCGGCATTGGAGATCAGCACCTCGACCGGACCCTGGGTCGCTTCGACCTGTCCGAAGGCCTGGTCGATCGCAGCCGCATCGGTCACGTCACAGATCACGCCCGACAGCCCGGCGGGCGGCTCGCCACTGCGATGCGTGACGGTGACGCGATGACCGGCGGCGGCGAGACTGCGTGCGATGGCCAGGCCGATGCCGCGGTTTCCGCCGGTCACCAGTACGGACCGAGAGACGAAAGTCGTGCCGTCCCCGGCCAGTTCAGCCGATGTCACGTGGGCTACCTCCAGGAAGAGTTGGTCGTGCCGGGCCAGCTGACCCTATCGGCACCCGGGCTCGCCTGCCGATTCGGCAGCTCGCGCGCCCGTCAGGGGATGCGTCCGCCGATGACGAGCGCCCCGGCCGCCCCGATGATCACCAGGATGGTCCCGGCGATCATCCAGGGCCGTGACACGTCCTCCTGCTTGATCTCGTAGCCGATCTGTTCGCCCAGCTGCGAGTAGACCGACTTGAGCTCTTCCGCGCTCGCGGCGGTGTGGAAGTCACCGCCCGAGATCCGGGCGATCTCCTGCATCGAGCTGGTGTCCAGCGGGACGGGGATCACCGATCCCTGGTAGGTGATGGTGCCGTGATCAGTTCCGAAGGCGATCATCGAGATCGGTACCTTCGCCGCGGCGGCCTGCTTCGCCGCATCCTCGACACTGCGGCCGACAGTCTGTTTGCCGTCGGTCATCATCACTATCCGAGCGGGAGCCGGGCCGTCGGCCCCGCTGATCGTCTTGGAAAAGGTATCGATCGTCTGCAGGCAGGAGATGATCGCGTCGCCGGTTGCCGTGCGCTCGTCCAGCTTCAGGGCGGCGATCGCGGCGATGGCCGGCGCCCGATCAGTGGTCGGCGACACCAGGACGGTGGAGATGCCGGCGAACGACACCAATCCCAGGTTGACCCCCGGAGTCAGGTCTTTGACGAACTCGGTGGCCGCCTCCTTGGCGGCGTCCAGCCGGTTCGGCGCCACGTCGGTCGACTCCATGGACAACGACACGTCGATCGCCAGCATCACGGTGGCTCTGTTCCTGGGCACCTTGGTGTCGGCCGTCGGACCGGCCAGCGCGACGGTCAACAGGAGCAGGCCGACCAGGATGACGGCGGACGGGAGATGGCGCAGACGGCCCGGTCGCTTCGGGGCCACCTTCTCCAGCAGCTCGAGGTTGGCGAACCGCAAGGTGTGGCGCCGCCGCCGACGTTGGGCGAGCACATAGCCCACGATCAGGGCCAGCACCACGACACCGATCAGGAACCACCAGGGGTGCGCGAAGGTCACCATGCCTCCCCTGCAGGAGATGACGGGGGCGATGACGGGCTACCTGTCGACACGTTGGACGAGCCGGTCGACGGGCCACCCGACCAACCGCGCTTGCGGCTGAGCACGAAGCGGAGCACGTCAGCGATCCAGTCCCGATCGGTGCTCAGGCTCAGCTGCGCCGCGCCGCAACGACGCAGCGCGGTGGCCACCTCGGTCCGGTGCTGGGCCGCCGCCCGGGCAAAATCCGACCGAAGTCGTGGCGTTGTCGACACTTCTCTGGTGCGGCCGGATTCCGGGTCCAGCAGGGTCACCAGCCCGACGGCCGGCAGGGCCAGGTCGCGGGGGTCCGTCACCTCGATGGCGAGTAGGTCGTGTCGCCCGGACAGGGCCCGCAGCGACCGTTCCCAGTTGATGTCACCGAGGAAGTCGGAGATGACGACGGCCAGACCGCGGCGCCGCGGTGGGCGACGCAGTTGTTCGATGGCGGCGGTCAGATCTCCTCGTTCACCCACTGCCGACCGAGGCGTGAGGGCGAGAGCCCGGAGCAGATGCTGGAGGCTGGCTCTGCCGCCACGGGCCGGATACCTGACCGTTCCGCTGCCGGCCGCCACCACCGCACCCAGCCGGTTGCCCCCGCCGCCGGTCAGATGGCCGACCGCCGCCGCCGCTGCCACCACCAGGTCGCGCTTCTCGCAGTTGGCGGTGCCGAAGTCCAACGACGCCGAGAGGTCGGCCACCAGCCAGGTCTCGAGTTCGCGATCGGCCACCGTCTGGCGAATGTGCGCCTCGGTGGTCCGAGCCGTCACCGACCAGTCCATCCGGCGGACGTCGTCACCGGGGTAGTACGGCCTGGCATCGCCCGGTTCGGTTCCCGGCCCGGGTACCAGCCCGAGGTGGTTGCCCTGCAGTAGCCCGTCCAGCCGTCGGCGCACTGTCAGTTCGAGCGAGGTGAGCGCGGCATCGAGGCGGGTCGGATCGGCGGTGGACGGCGGCGATGGCGACCATGCGCCTGACGAACGGACTGGGGAAGCCGGTTCCGGCATCAGGCGGCGCCGGTGGTGAACGGGGTGACCTGCGGCAACGGGATCACCCGCAAGAGGCTGGTCAGGATCGTGTCCACCGGTATGCCGTCGGCCAGGGCGTCGTACGACAGCACGAGGCGGTGCCGCAACACATCGGGAGCAACATCGACGACGTCCTGCGGGACCACGAAGTCCCGACCGCGGACCAGGGCCAGGGCGCGCGAGGCGGCGATGATGCCCAGCGATGCGCGGGGGGACGCGCCGTAGGAGAGCCAGGACGCTACCTCGGTCAGACCGTGTTCGGCCGGCGTCCGGGTCGCGTAGACCAGACGGACCACATAGTCGACCAGCGCGTGATGCACGAACACGTTTGCTGCGACCTGCTGCAACCGGGACAGCTCCGCGATCGGGAGCACCTGCTGGGCGACCGGCGGCGTGACACCCATCCGGTAGACGATCTCGCGTTCCTCGTCGGGCTCCGGATAGCCCACCATGAGTTTGAACAGGAACCGGTCGCGCTGGGCCTCCGGGAGCGGGTAGACACCCTCGTTCTCGATCGGGTTCTGCGTGGCCATCACCAGGAACGGGTCCGGCATCGGGTAGGTCGTCCCGCCGATGGACACGTGTCGCTCGGCCATCACCTCGAGCAGGGCGGACTGGACCTTCGCGGGCGCTCTGTTGATCTCGTCGGTCAGCACGAAGTTGGCCACGACCGGTCCGAGTTCGGTATCGAACTCCTCGCGGCCGGCCCGGTAGATCCGGGTACCGAGCAGATCGGACGGGACCAGGTCGGGGGTGAACTGGATCCGCGAGAACGTGCCACCGACCACCCGGGCGAAGGTCTCGACGGCCAAGGTCTTGGCGACACCGGGCACACCCTCGATCAGCAGGTGTCCCTTGGCCAGTAGGCCGACCAGCATCCGCTCGACCAGTCGGTCCTGCCCGACGATGACCTTCTTGACCTCGAACACCGTGCGCTCGAGCAGAGCGGCGTCCCGAGCGGGCCCGGGTCTCTCCGCGAACTGCGAAGCCGGCGGTGCGGAAACCTGGGCATAGGGCCGCGGCGGGGCCGTGAACGGGCCGGCCTGCGGCGGGGGTGCAGAGCCGTACCCGCCGTCGTGCTTGGCGTCGGGGCCCACCGGGGGGACGTCCGACCTGGCGGGATTGAACTCGGACCCGCTCGATGCCTCGGCCGTCACCGGCTGCTCCTTCACTACTTCTCGACGACTGCACTACTTCTTCTGGACGACTGCACTACCTCTGGCCGTGCACTACCTCTGGCCGTGCACTACCTCTGGACGGCTGCACTCCGTCCGGACTGCTGGTGCTCCGGCACACAGTGGCGGCGCCGGCCTCCATCTCACCACGCCATCATGACCGGCTCGTGTGTGAACTCCCTGCGACGGTCAGCCGAAGTCGGCGGGTCCGGCAGGGCCTTCCGACCAGGTCGCACCCCATTGCCGCACGTCAGCTGTGGTGTCGATGTCAGCCGTGGTCCGAGAGTCGGCGGGCACCCGGACACCGACCAGCGGCGCGAGCAGGTCACCGAGCCTCGCGCCGTGCCACGACCCGCGAGACCGCGCCGCGATCTGCAGCGCCGCCGCCTGCCAGACCCCGAAGAGGAACTGGTCGCGTCCGCTCGGATCGACCAGGACGGCACCTGCACCGGCGCTGCCGTCCGCCGGCAGCTCCAGCACCGCCCGGGTGAGCACCGCAAGGGCGGCCGCGTCGACACCCGGCAGGTCGGCCGCGAGCACCGCCACCAGGTCGGCCGGACCGAGCGCGCGAGTGGCGGACAACGCGGCCAGGCCGGCGACGACGGCAGCGGCCGGGCCGCCTCGGGGAGGATCCTCCCGCGTTTGCAGGATCGCGGAGGGCAATTGCCGGGACGGACCGACGACCACCGTCAGCGCCGGCGTCACGGCATCCAGGGCTCGACTCAGCAGACTGCGACCGGCGACGATGAGGGCCGGCTTGTCCACCACCCCGAGCCGCCTGCCGCTCCCCCCTGCCAGCACGATGGCCAGCCGCGGCAGCTCAGGTACCGACGCGGGTGGCACCGATGTAGCCGTTGCCGAATTCGGCCGACGTGACGTGGACGTAGGCCCCGGAATACGGTGCCTCGACCATCATCCCGTTACCCGCATACATGGTGACGTGATGGATGGTGCTCGGATCCGATGTGTCGTTGGCATAGAAGAGCAGGTCACCGGGCAGTAGGTCGGAGATGGAGATGTGCTGCCCGAGCGTGTACTGGTACACGGAGTAGTTCGGTATCGAGATCCCCTCCTGGGCCCAGCCGTACGAGGTGAGGCCGGAGCAATCGAAACCGACCACATTGCAATCGTTCTCGGCTCCGTTCGGACCGCAGATCCCGGTCGTCGGACCGACGCTGTTGCCACCGCCCCACGAGTACGGCGTGCCGACCCAGCGTTCTGCGGCGGCGACTGCCGCCACCCCCTTGGCTGCGGTCCAACCACCCGATCCGGTCGACACGGCAGGCGCGGGGCTCGGGGTCGAGCTCGATCCCCCACTGCTGCCGGTGCTGGGAGCGTTGTTCAAGTATTCGCAGGCGATGCCGTTGCCGTTGCTGTCCAGCGCCCTCCGATAACCCGGCGAGCCCTTGTACAGAGGCGCCGCGCCGGCAGCGATGACCGCCACACAGTTCGCGTAGTAGACCGCTGCCGGGTGGCTCGCGGCCTGGTTGGCGGCGTTGGAGGCCGCGCGCGCGGCGGCGGCCGTCCTGGCTGCGGCGGCGGCCCGCAACTGGGCCTGCTCGTCGTCGAATCGCTGCTTGGCCAGCCGGGCGGCATTCTCGGCGGCAATCCTGTCGGCAGCGGCCTTGGCCGCCGCGGCCTGGGCTGCGGCCCTGGCCTGCGCCTGGAGCCGGGCACGCTCGGCTGCGGCTGCGCGCGCCTCGGCCGCGGCCTGGGCGGCTGCCTTCTCTGCGGCCGCCTTCTCCGCCGCGGCCTTGGCTGCGGCGGCGGCCTTGGCCGCGGCGATCGCCTCGAGCCGCAATCGCTCTTCCTCGGCCTTCTTCTCGGCCAGCCACTGGTTGTACATGGCCCGCTGGTTCTGCAGATCCGAGACCTTGCTCAGCGCGAGTTCGTAGTCGTTCTGCTGCTGGTCGAGTTGGGCGTTCAGGGTGGCCAACTGGGCCTTGCCGGCCACGAACGCGTCGTTGGCGGTCTGCTTGGCCGTCGCCGCGTCCTTGGTCGCCTGGACCGCCGCAGCCTGGGCCGCATCGGCCTTGTCCCGTGCGACTTTCGCGTCGGAGTCCATGTTGGCCTTGTCGGACAGGCTGCTCTGCAGTTTGGCGATGACGTCGAGCTGCGACTTCGAGATCTCCGTCAGCAGCTGCTGACGGGCGAGCAGATCACTGGCACTGGATGAATCCATCAGGGCCGACATGGAGCCCAGGACTGAGCCCTGGCGGAAGGAGGCGGCGGCGAACTCGCCCGCCTTGTCCTGTGCCACGGTGATGGCGGTCCCGGCCGCGTCGGCATTCTTCACCGCGGCCTGGGCCGCGCCCTCGGCGGTGACGGCGTCGGCCTGTGCCAGTTGCTCGTCGATCAGTGACTTCTTGTAGAGCTCGCCCTTGAGCTCGAGATCGTCGTTCAGCCGCGTGATGTCGCCTTCGGTGCTGGTGACCAGTCCGGACAGGCGACCTACCTCCGCCGCAGAGGAGGAGGCCTGCGTCTGCGAGTCCTGGATCTGTTGATCGGATGGGTTCGGCGGAGGTGGTGGTACGGCCCCGGCGGGCGCGGCAACACCAGCGAACAGGGCGACGATGAGCGTTCCGCAGATCGCGGTAGCCAGGATGGATCGCATGCGACCGGCAGACGCCACGACAACTCCTCCCCCGCGGCAATCCACGGTTGGTTCGTTAGATCCTTACAAAACCGCATAAACCTCATGCGTTTCTTCTGTCAATGCGACACGCCAAGTAGCACCTTGCCACTTTGTCCCCCTGATACGCCAGTAGTCACATCAAACCCGCGTGTCCCAATCCGGACATAGAGGACTTATTTGAAGATCTCTGTCCCGCCGATCGCCGGAGTTCACTCATGGTCACGGTCCTGTAGGCCATTTGGGGCCCGCTGGAACAGGGCTCGTCCCCTCCCCGCGACCCAGTGCTCATGGTCCGCCTCGCGAGAGCGAAACGACTGGATCGACCTCGGCGCACCCGATTGATCAGCCACACTGGGCTGATGGCGGTCACCCCCTCGACGACTCCCCTCTCGGGAGCGCCACCGGCCGGGCGGCGGTCGTCGATCCGATCCGTCCGCGAGCTGCTGGCCGGCGGTGGCCTGGCGCTGGTCATCGCGGGTACCTTCCTGCCCTGGGTGATCTCGGGCGGAGTGCTGCGGAACAGCTATGCCATCGTCGGCATCGCCGGGCGCCTGGGCGTCATCGCAACCCCCGCCGGCGCGTTGGTGGTCTCCCTGTGGCCGTTCATCGGACCGATCACGATGCTCGCGTGGGTCGCCGGCATCCTGCGGCTGCGGCGGACCGCGGCGGCAGTCACCCTCGTCATCGGGATGCTGACCGGCGTGATCGGCGCGGGCGTTCTGGCCGTCGCGGGTGGGCACAGTACGGCCGGCGTCGGGCTGGCGTACGCGGGGCCTGTCGTCACCGTCATCGGCGCGGTCCTGGCCATCGCCGGCGCCGTCCTGGTGTTGATCGACGTCCGCAGTGCCCGCGAGAGGCATCGCGTCGATCAGCAGCCAGGCACGTCACGTATCAGCGGCATCGGGAGTAGTTCCTTCCCGACCGAGTTCCATCTGTGAAAGGAAGCATCTCACCATGAGCGAGCACAACGGCCCGCAGTATCCCGAGGGCCCCCAGGGCGTCCGGCCACCGCCGGGTTGGCAGCCGAGCGGTCCAGGAGGTTGGCAGCCACCGGCCGACCAGGGATGTCCGACGCCGGGCCACCCGCGGCAGGTACATCCGAACCAGACCCACGGTGACCAGACCCACGGTGACCAGACCCAGGATGAGCGGACCCAGCCGAGACCTGCTCCGCCGGAAGCCCAGGTGACACCGGCGGCCGCTGGCGATCGAAAGAAGGGCCGCACCGCCATGGTGGTGACGGTCGTCGCAGTCGTCGTCGCTCTCCTGGCCGGAACCGGCCTCTGGTACTTCGGGTTCCGCGAGACGAAGAGCGCGGGTGGGCAGGACAGTCCGCAGGCCGCCGTGTCCGCCCTGGTCACCTCGCTGGGCCAGAAGGATCCGATCGGCGTCGCCGACCAACTCGACCCGGCCGAGGCGTCGCTGTTCGGGGACCTCAACGGTGAGTTCCTGTCCGAGCTGAAGCGGCTCGAAATCCTGTCGCCGAGCGCCAACGCCGGCTCGCTCACCGGCTCGGAGATCACCATCACGGGGTTGACCTTCGGCAGCGATCCGGATCAGATCAACGACCACCTCACCGTGGTCACGGTGACCGGCGGGACCGTGGTCGTCACCACCGATCCGTCCGAGCTGCCGCTGACCGACAAGATCAAGGCCGCAGCCGGCACCGCCCTGGCCAAGGTCGAACCCAAGAGCGAGACCTACCACATCGCCGACCTGGTGGCCAAGACCGGGAAGCCGATCCGGATCGCCACCGTCGAGCACGACGGCCGGTGGTACCCCAGCCTCTTCTACACGGCGGCCGACTACTGGGCCCAATCGGCCAAGGTCGGCAATCCGACGAAGGCTGACTACATCGCCCCGGCCGGTGGTTCCAGCCCCGCAGATGCCATGACCAAGCTGATGACCGCGGCGACCAGTGCGAACTACGCCGGCGTGATCGCTCTCCTGCCGCCCCAGGAGATGGCCGTGATGCACGACTACGGCAAGCTGATCACCGGCAAGATCCCGGCGACCACCACATCCAGGCTCGGTGCAGCCACCGTCAGCGGGGCAACCTGGAACGTCTCCGATGTGACCGGAGGCAAGCTGGTCTCGCTGAAGACCCTGACCCTGAACGCGGTAGGCCAGAAGGTCACTGTGGCCCACGATGCCGGCTCCGGTGTCGTCACGATCACGGTCGCCGGCCGGGCAGGTATCACCCTGGACAAGAACTCGATTGCCGATTTCGTCAGCAAGACCATGAGCAGCAGCGACCTGAGCGGCTCGGCATCCGCCATGGACCCCGAGCTGGTCAAGATCATCGGCCAGGAGTTCGAGCAGCTCATCAATGTCGGTGTGGTGATGACGGAGGACAACGGGCAGTGGTACGTCAGCCCGGTACGTTCCTATGCCCAGATGTTCGTCGGTCTGCTCAAGGGACTGGAGCCGGCCGACGTGGACTACCTCCTGTCGCTGGCCGAGAAGTAGCACAGACCTCGAAGGGCCCGGACCGAGCGACTGCTCGGTCCGGGCCCTTCGGGCGTACCGCAGGCCCCACCGGGACCGGTTGCCTTCTCTAGCAGGACACGCGTACTGTTTGGGCATCCAAGGTCGACGGCGACCGCGACGGATGATCTACTCACTGGATCACCAGGCACCTTAGAACCACGGATCCGTCCCCTCGTCTACCCGGCTCGCCGCACGGGTACCTCCGCATCAGCGGACGATTTCGAACCTCCTGAAGGAGAAACACGTGTCTTCCAGCAAGGACAGCTTCGGAGCCAGAGAAACCCTCACCGTCAGCTCCGGCGGGACCGATGAGCAGTACGAGATCTACAAGATCAGGGGCATCGCCGGTCTGGAAGGTGCGGAACGCCTGCCTTACTCGCTCAAGGTGCTGCTGGAGAACCTGGTCCGCACCGAGGACGGCGCGAACATCACGGCCGACCACATCCGGGCGCTGGCCAACTGGGATCCGAACGCCGAGCCGGACACCGAGATCCAGTTCACCCCGGCCCGGGTGATCATGCAGGACTTCACCGGGGTGCCGTGCATCGTCGACCTGGCGACCATGCGCGAGGCCATGGCTGACCTGGGGGGTGACCCGGACAAGATCAATCCGCTCGCGCCGGCCGAGATGGTCATCGACCACTCCGTCATCGCCGACGTCTTCGGCCGCGCCGATGCCTTCGAGCGCAACGTGGAGCTCGAGTACGAGCGGAACAAGGAGCGCTATCAGTTCCTGCGCTGGGGCCAGACGGCATTCGACGAGTTCAAGGTCGTCCCGCCGGGGACCGGCATCGTCCACCAGGTCAACATCGAGCACCTCGCCCGAGTGACGATGGTGCGCAACGGAATCGCGTATCCGGACACCTTGGTCGGCACCGATTCGCACACCACCATGGTCAACGGCCTCGGTGTGCTGGGCTGGGGCGTCGGCGGTATCGAGGCGGAGGCGGCCATGCTCGGCCAGCCCGTCTCCATGCTCATCCCCCGGGTGGTCGGGTTCAAGCTCACCGGCAGCCTGCCGGACGGCACCACCGCCACCGACCTGGTGCTGACCATCACCGAGATGCTCCGCAAGCACGGTGTGGTCGGGAAGTTCGTCGAGTTCTACGGGGAAGGCGTCGCCGCCGTTCCACTGGCCAACCGCGCCACCATCGGCAACATGAGCCCGGAGTTCGGCTCCACCGCGGCGATGTTCCCGATCGACGACGAGACCATCAAGTACATGCGGCTGACCGGTCGCCCGGAGGCCCAGCTCGCGCTGGTCGAGGCGTACGCCAAGGCCCAGGGCCTGTGGCACGACGCCGACGCCGAGCCGGTGTTCTCCGAATACCTCGACCTCGACCTGGCGTCGATCGTCCCATCGATCGCCGGTCCGAAGCGCCCGCAGGATCGGGTGATCCTGTCCGAGTCCGTGCCGATGTTCCGCGAGGCGCTCAAGGCCTATGCCAACGGCGCAGCCCACGATTCGGTGGACGAGCAGGGGCTGGAGACCTTCCCGGCCTCCGACGCCCCGTCCCACGACCCGAACCAGACCTCGGATGCCTACCCGCCGGTTCCGGCGCACGTCGCGAACCTCCCCCGGCGCGCGTCCAAGCCGACCAAGGTCGTGATGGACGGTCAGGAGTTCGAACTGGACCACGGGCACGTCGCGGTCGCCGCGATCACCTCCTGTACCAACACCTCCAACCCGCAGGTGATGATCGGTGCCGCCCTGCTGGCCAAGAAGGCGGTCGAGAAGGGCCTGGAACGCAAGCCCTGGGTCAAGACCACCCTCTCCCCCGGCTCCAAGGTCGTGATGGACTACTACGACCGTGCCGGCCTGCTGCCGTACATGGAGAAGCTCGGCTTCAACCTGGCCGGCTTCGGGTGTATGACGTGTATCGGCAACTCCGGCCCGCTGCAGGACGAGATCTCCGCCGCCATCAACGAAGCCGACCTCGCCGTCGTCTCGGTGCTGTCGGGCAACCGCAACTTCGAGGGTCGGATCAACCCCGACATCAAGATGAACTACCTGGCCTCGCCACCGCTGGTGGTGGCCTACGCGATCGCCGGGTCGATGGACATCGACATCACCCGGGATTCCCTTGGGAACGACCAGGATGGGAACCCGGTCTACCTGCACGACATCTGGCCGTCGCCGGCGGAGGTCGAGGAGACCATCGCCATGGCGATCAACCAGGAGATGTTCACCCGGGACTACGCCGACGTGTTCGCCGGTGACGAGCGCTGGAAGGGTCTGCAGACCCCGACCGGCAAGACCTTCGAATGGGACCCGGACTCGACCTACGTCCGCAAGCCCACGTACTTCGACGGCATGTCTCCAGAGCCTTCCCCGGTCGTCGACATCGACGGCGCCCGCGTACTGGCGAAGCTGGGTGACTCGGTGACCACCGACCACATCTCGCCGGCCGGCAACATCAAGGCCGGCACCCCGGCCGCGCAGTACCTGACCGAGCACGGGGTCACCCGGAAGGACTTCAACTCCTACGGCTCGCGGCGCGGCAACCACGAGGTGATGATCCGCGGGACTTTCGCCAACATCCGGCTGCGCAACCAGCTGCTGGACGGAGTCGAGGGCGGCTACACCCGCAACTTCCTCTCCGGCGGAGAGCAGTCCTTCATCTACGATGCCTCCGCTGCCTACCAGGCCGCAGGGATCCCGCTGGTCATCCTGGCCGGGGCCGAGTACGGCTCGGGTTCCTCGCGCGACTGGGCCGCGAAAGGCACTGCGCTGCTGGGGGTCAAAGCCGTCATCGCGGTGTCCTACGAGCGCATCCACCGGTCGAACCTGATCGGCATGGGCGTGGTCCCGCTGCAGTTCCCGGCCGGTCAGACGGCCGACTCGCTCGGGCTGACCGGCACCGAGACATTCGCCATCTCCGGCATCACGGTGCTCAACGACGGTTCGACGCCGAAGAGCGTGACGGTGACGGCCACGTCTGATGTCACCGGGTCGGCTCCAACGGTGTTCGAGGCGAAGGTCCGGATCGATACTCCCGGTGAGGCCGACTACTACCGCAACGGCGGGATCATGCAGTACGTACTGCGGAACCTGCTGGCTGCCTCGAAGTAAGCAGCGCAAAATGCCCCGGGTCAGCCCGGACCACCTCGCGGCACGCCGCCAGCAGATTCTCGACGGGGCCCGTGACGCGTTCGCGCGTCACGGGTACGAGGGTGCGACGGTACGGATCCTCGAGGAGGAGATCGGGCTCAGCCGGGGAGCCATCTTCCACCACTTCGCCGACAAGGACGCCGTCTTCATGGCGCTGGCCGGCCAGGACGCCGCGGCGATGGCCGCCACGGTCGCCCGCGAGGGCCTGGTGGCGGTGATGCGCAACATGATCGCGGCGCCCGATGCCGGCTGGCTCGGTACCCAGCTCGAGGTGTCCCGGCGGGCCCGCACCGACCCCCGTTTCAAGGACGCATGGGCCGTGCAGTCCGCACAGGTCAAGGTGGCGACCCGGGCCCGGTTGAACCGTCAGCTGGAAGCCGGGGTCCTCCGCGCCGACGTCGCGGTGGAGACGCTGGCCGCCTACCTCGAATTGGTCCTCGAGGGTTTGGTCACCCATCTCGCCGAGGGTCTGCCCGGAGATGCCATGTCCGCCGTACTCGATGTGGTCGAGAGGTCGGTCCGTCGGCCCTGAAGTTGCAGGTGGGCCCGTCAGGTGTGGGCGGCGGCCGGTACCGGCCCACGCCACCGGCGCCAGATGGCGAGCAACCGGAAGCCGGTGATGAAGGCCGCTCCGAGGAAAACGGTCAGAGTCACCGGCGCGCCGAGTTCCACCGCTGTCACCACCAGGGTGCAGCCCACGATGGCCGGGATGGCGTAGAGCTGGGAGTCGCGGCGGAGGACGGCCGGCACCTCGTTGCACAGCAGATCCCGGAGAATGCCGCCGCCGATGCCAGTGACCACCCCGAGCATCACCGAAGCGAGCGGACTGAGGGCGAAGCTCAGGGCCTTGGCGGACGCCGCCGCGCAGAACAGGCCCAGCCCGACGGCATCGAAGAAGGCGACCGATCGGCGGAGCCTGGTCACCTGCGGGTGGAAGAAGAAGGTCACCAGGGTCGCTGCCAGCGGTACCACCAGCCACCACGTGTTCTTCAGGGCATCGGGCGGCATCGACCCGATCAGTAGGTCGCGGATGACTCCGCCGCCAAGAGCGGTGATGGTGGCCAGCACGGCCATGCCGACGATGTCGAACTGACGGCGCACCGCCATCAGCGCCCCGGAGAATGCGAACGCGGCCAACCCGATGAAGTTGAGCGTCTCGGTGATCAGCGCCTGCACGCGTGTGATGGTCCCACGATCGGCACCTGCCGATCCGAGCGGCAACAGGCGTTCTGTCATGCTGTCGCGATGCCGCAGGCTTCGTTCGCCGATATCGCGCCCTCTGTCCAGGACTCGTCCGGTTCGTCGGATCTCGTCGTCATCATCCTGATCGTGGTGATCGTCCTGGCGATTGCCGGGCTGGCGCTCTGGCTGGTCCGACGCAATCGACGCCCGGGTGGTCGGCGCGGCCCGGAGGATCCGCCGCGGTGACCGCCGCGCCGTCAGCGGAACTGGACGAGCAGTCCGAACCCCGCCGAAGCCAGGTTGGCCAACCCGGCGACGGCGGCGAGTTCGCCGCGTCCGGCACCTCTGTGTCGCAATGCGATCACCAGGACCAGCCACTCCACCAGCCAGACGGCGATCTCCGCGCCGAGGAAGCCCAGCACCCAGATCCATCCGTGGGCATCCCATCCACCCAGGGTGACCCACAGCGCCCGGTGGGTGAGCAGGTTGGCCAGCAGGCCGATCCCGGCACCCGTGGCGGGCCGGCACCACTTGCGCAGCAGCAGCGCGTAGATCGGCAGCTCGATGGACAGCGTGAGGGCGAAGGCGGCCCACCAGCCGGTGAACTCGATCAACGGTGGCTCGGCTCGGCGGTGCGGGCCGGAACCTTCGGGCTGCTGGGATGTGCGGTGCTGTCGCTGATGCTGGCCCTGCGGGCACCGCTGACCACCACGGCGGTCGCCCTGATGGTCTTCGGAGTGCTGCACAACGTGCTGGAGCTCCGGTACATCGGCGGGCGATCCAGCTCGCTTCTGGGAGGTCCGCTGATCCGGCTGCTGGTCGCTCTCATCACCGGCATTGTGCTCGTCCGGTTGCTCGGTGCTGCGTTCGGACTCTCCTGGACCATCCGTGCCGAGATCGTGTTGACCTACGGCATCCTGGCCGCAGCGGCCTGGATGGGCCTCCGGCGCCGGCCACGGGGCCTCCTGGTGATCACGCTGCTCCTGCTGGCTGGTCTCGGCGCCTCGCTGACCTGGCCGGCGTACCACGTCGTGGTGATCACCCATCTGCACAACCTGGTGCCGCTGGTGTTCCTGTGGGACTTTGCCAGGATCTTCCCCCGTCGGGCACGTCGGGCATTTCTCTCGGTGCAGGTGCTCTGGGTGCTGGTGATTCCCGGCCTGATGCTCGCCGGCGTCTTCGACCGGTGGATGTCGGGGAGCGCCGGAACCGTTCGGCTGTTCGCAGCCGTTCCGCAGGTGGTGGCCGCCGGCACCACCCTGCCCGGCACCTGGGGTACCACCATCGGTGTGCGATTCCTGACGGTCTTCGCGTTCCTGCAGTTGATGCACTTCGTGGTGTGGGTGTTCTTCCTACCCCGCTACGCGACTGCGGCGACGGCGGCGTTCGAACGATCGGTGCCGTGGCTACGGGGGTGGCGCATCTGGACGCTGGGCTTCGGTGCGGGCGCCGCCCTGCTGGCGCTGTTCTGGGTCGACTACGGGCAGGGCCGCACCGTCTACTCAGCGCTCGCCAGCTACCACGCCTATCTGGAACTACCCGTCATGGCCGCCATGCTGTTGAGTTTCGGGATCGGAGGGACCACACCGGTCAGCGCCGACCTGCCTGGTGCGACGATTGCCCGGCCGGAGCCGCGAGTTCACGCAGCCGGTTGAGTTGCTCGGCCTGCTCCGCCGCCAGTTGCTCCTCGGGAGTGGATACGGCGGCCGACCCGATCAGCCTGGTGACGGCCCGCAGGGCCTCGGTCGGCTGACTGGTCAGCGCATCGGCCAGGTCGGCGACAGCCTGATCCAGTTCCCCGCGGGGCACCGAGGCGAGGGCCAGACCGATCCGGACCGCCTCGGTCGCGCCGATCCGGCGGCCGGTGGCACAGATCTCGAGGGCCCGCTGGAAGCCGACCGAGCGCACCAGCGGCCCGGTGCCCCCGAGGTCCGGCACCAGGCCAAGACCGACCTCGGCCATGCAGAATTGGGCGTCGTCGGCCGCGACGACCAGATCGCAGGCCAGCGCAAGCTGGAAGCCGGCCCCG
Source organism: Nakamurella sp. (assembly GCA_965277305.1). Classification (GTDB taxonomy): domain Bacteria; phylum Actinomycetota; class Actinomycetes; order Mycobacteriales; family Nakamurellaceae; genus Nakamurella. Next base: position 667,930 of record CBDICH010000003.1, read on the forward strand.
ACCGCGTGGCCCGAGACGGCGGCGATCGATACGAAAGCCGGGTCGGCCAGCCAGGTGAATCCGCTCTGGAAGGCGGCGATCATGTTGTGTGCGACCGAGTCCGGCGCGGAAGCCACCTGGGTGAGCACAGAATCGCCACCCAGGGCGAACATCGAGCGGTCCAGACCGGCCGAGAACGACTCGCCCGCGCCCTTGACGATCACCACGCGCGTACTGAGCGGGAGGTGAGAGCCGATGTGCGCCAGCGCTTCCCAAGTCACCGGTAGCTGGGCATTACGAATGTCGGGACGGTTGAGGGTGATCGTCAGCACGAAGTCGGCCCAGGCGACCGACAACCGCCCGCGGCTGAGCAGATCGGCGTCGAACAAGGACTCTTCGGTGGGGGCGCTCACCCGACCATTCGTACCAGAGTTGGCGCTCGAGTTCTCCCCGGTCGTGGCGGCTCTAGGTCTTCTTGGTCCTGGTGGCCCCGCCGCGACCGCGCAACGGGACGTCGGCATCGACCAGAAGCCGGTGGACGAATCCATAGGATCGGCCGGTGCCGTCGGCCAGTGCCCTGATGCTCTGGCCCTTCTCGTACTTCTTCCGGAGATCAGCGGTCAGTTTCTCGCGCGCGGACCCGGTGATCCGGGCACCCTTGCGGATGGCGTTCGCCTTGCCGTTGTCGCCGTTCTTGCTGATGTCGCTGTGCTTGACGGTCGGAATTGATGGCGACTGTGCCACGTCCGCACCTTCTTCTCGCTCGAGTCGGCCCGCTGGCGATGCCGTGGTGCGACGTCGCCCGCGAAGCGTCCACTGGTGGGTGTTGCACCAATGATCGAGCAGATCGCGCGCACCCGCCACCGCTGGCAGGTACAGGCACAGCATCGCCACCTCTGGAAAGGCACCGACAGGCGGCTACGCCAGTTCGACGAGGTCGAGATAGTCGGCGGACCAGTGGTCCTCGCTGCCGTCCGGGAGCAGGATGACCCGCTCCGGATGCAGAGCCGCGACTGCGCCCGGATCGTGGGTCACGAGCACCACAGCTCCGGCGTACCGCCGGAGCGCATCCAGAACCTGCTCGCGACTGGCCGGATCCAGGTTGTTGGTCGGCTCGTCGAGCAGCAGCACGTTGGCCGCAGAGGAGACCAGACCGGCCAGGGCCAACCGTGTCTTCTCGCCGCCGGACAGCGTGCCGGCCCGCTGCTCCAGTTGCTCGCCGGTGAACAGGAACGTACCGAGCAGGTTCCGCAGTTCCTGGGCACCGGCATCCGGCGCCGCGCTGCGGATGTTCTCCCAGACGGAACGATCGGGGTCGAGCGTCTCGTGCTCCTGCGCGTAGTAGCCGAGCTTGAGGCCGTGTCCCGGTTCGACGGCGCCGGTGTCGGGCTTCTCTCGTCCGCCGAGGAGCTTGAGCAGGGTGGTCTTGCCGGCACCGTTGAAGCCCAGGACCACCACCCGGCTACCGCGGTCGATGGCGAGGTCGACACCGGTGAAGATCTCCAGGGAGCCGTAGGACTTCGAGAGGTTCTTGGCGGTCAACGGCGTCCTGCCACAGGGGGCCGGCTCCGGGAACCGGATCTTCGCGACCTTGTCGGATACCCGAATCTCGTCCAGGTTGGAGATCAGGGCCTCGGCGCGTCGCACCATCTGGTGCGCCGCGGCAGCTTTCGTGGCCTTCGCGCCGAGCTTGGCCGCCTGGGTGATCAGCACCGCAGCCTTCTTCTCGGCGTTGGCGCGTTCGCGCCGTCGGCGCTGCTCGTCGGTGGACCTGGCCTCCAGGTAACGACTCCAGGTCATGTTGTAGACGTCCAGCTCACCGCGCACTGCGTCCAGGAACCAGACCTTGTTGACCACGGCAGCCAACAGCTCGACATCGTGGGAGATGATCACCAGACCGCCGCTGAACGACTTGAGGAAGTCCCGCAGCCACGTGATGGAGTCCGCGTCGAGGTGGTTGGTCGGCTCGTCCAGGAGCAACATCGTGCCGTCGCCGGCGTCAGCCGCCGCGAACAGGATCCGGGCCAGTTCGACCCGGCGGCGCTGTCCGCCGGAGAGCGTGCGCATCGGCTGCTCCAGGATCCGGTCCGGGAGTCCGAGGTTCGAGGTGATCCTGGCGGCTTCCGACTCGGCTGCGTAGCCGCCGAGGGTGGAGAACCTTTCTTCGATGCGGCCGTAGCGCTCGACCGCTTCTTCAGCTTCCTTACCGGTGAGCTCGGCCATCTGGATGTGGACCTTCTCCAGCTGGGTGACGAGGACGTCGAGGCCACGGGCGGACAGCACCCGGTCGCGGGCCGTCATGTCGAGATCGCCTTCGCGCGGGTCCTGCGGGAGGTAGCCCAGCGGACCCGTGATGGAGATCTGACCCCCGTGCGGAGCACTCTCGCCGGCCAGGACGCGGAGACTGGTGGTCTTGCCGGCGCCGTTACGACCCACCAGCCCGACCCGGTCGCCGTGCTGGAGCCGGACGGTGGTGTCGGCGAGCAGGATCCGAGACCCGGCCCGTAGTTCGAGTCCGGTAGCGGTGATCACGTGTTCCTATTCTACGGGTCGTGCACCTGGTCGCCGGGTCACCACCCGGTGAGTCTGCCCACGCTGCGTGAGCACTCCGGTTCCTACCTGCCGAAGCCCGCGTTGCGAAGAGCGTCGGCCAGCGAGCCGTTGGCCGGCTCCGGGGTGCGCGCCGGCGGCTTGCCTCCGCGGTGTGCCTGCGCTCGCGGAGCTCGGTTGCCGGGGGTGGACCTGGTGGCGCCCGGCTCGTCGTCGAGCCGCAGCGTGAGCGAGATCCGCTTCCGGTTCGGGTCGACCTCCATCACCCTGACCTTGACGACCTGACCGGACTTCACGATCTCCCGTGGGTCGCCGACGAAGCGGTTCGACATCGCCGACACGTGCACCAGTCCGTCCTGGTGTACCCCGACATCGACGAAGGCGCCGAACGCGGCGACGTTCGTGACGACACCCTCGAGGATCATGCCGACCCGCAGGTCGGCGATCTTCTCCACACCGTCGGCAAAGGTCGCGGTGGTGAAGGCCGGGCGCGGATCCCGGCCCGGCTTCTCCAGCTCGGACAGGATGTCGGCGATCGTCGGCACGCCGAAAGAGTCGTCGACGAACTGCTCGGGGGACAGGCCGCGCAGCAGCGTGGTGTTCCCGATCAATTCGTTCAACCCGGTGCCGGTGGACTTCAGAATGCGCCGGACCACCGGATAGGCCTCCGGGTGGACGCTGGACCGGTCCAGCGGATCGGCGCCGTCGGCGATGCGCAGGAAGCCGGCGCACTGCTCGTAGGCCTTCGGTCCGAGCCGCGGGACGTCCTTCAGGGCGCTGCGAGAGCTGAAGGGCCCGTTGCTGTCCCGATGGCTGACGATGTTCTCGGCCAGCGTGCCGGTGATGCCGGAAACGCGGGCGAGCAGCGGCACCGAGGCGGTGTTGACATCAACCCCGACGGCGTTCACGCAGTCCTCGACCACCGCGTCGAGCGACTTGGCCAGCACGGACTCGGCCAGGTCGTGCTGGTACTGCCCGACTCCGATCGACTTGGGGTCGATCTTGACCAGTTCGGCCAGCGGATCCTGCAGCCGGCGGGCGATCGAGACGGCGCCGCGGATCGACACGTCGAGCTCGGGCAGTTCGGCGGAGGCGTAGGCCGACGCCGAATAGACGGACGCCCCCGCTTCCGAGACCATCACCTTGGTCAGTCCCGGCACCCGGCCGATCAGTTCGGCGGCCAGCCTGTCGGTCTCCCGCGAGGCAGTGCCGTTGCCGATCGACACGAGCTGGACCTGGTGGGTGACCACCAGTTTCTGCAGCGTCGCCAGGGCCGCCTCCCAGCGGTTCTGCGGCTGGTGCGGATAGATCGTGTCGAAGCCAAGAACCTTCCCGGTGCCGTCGACCACAGCCACCTTGACCCCCGTACGAAATCCGGGGTCGAGCCCGAGGGTGGCGCGGCTTCCAGCAGGTGCGGCCAGCAGCAGATCACGGAGGTTGGATGCGAACACCCCGGCGGCGGCCTGTTCGGCCCCCTGCCGCAGACGCATCCGGACATCGATGCCCAAGGAGACCGACAATCGGGTCCGCCATGCCCACCTGACGGTCTCGCGCAGCCACTTGTCGGCCGGGCGCCCGTGCTCGGCGATCCCGAAACGGGCGGCGATCCGGCGTTCGTAGTCGGTGGGACCGACGTCGAGCGGGTCCGGATCCTGCAGCTCCGTAGCCACCGACACATCCAGGACATCCTCTTTTTCGCCCCGGAACATGGCCAGCACCCGGTGCGACGGCAGCTTGGTCAGCGCTTCGCCGAACTCGAAGTAGTCGGCGAACTTTGCGCCGTCCTCCTCCTTTCCCTTGCGAACCCTCGAAACCAGCCGTCCCCTGGTCCAGAGCAGCTCGCGGAGTCCGCCGACCAGGTCGGCGTCCTCGCCGAACTGCTCGACCAGGATGGAACGCGCGCCCAGCAGCGCCTCCGCGGTGTCGGCAATGCCCTTGGTCTGGTCGACGAAGGAACGTGCGGCCTGTTCCGGGTCGGTGTCCGGCGAGCGGAGCAGCTTCTCGGCCAGCGGGCCGAGGCCTGCCTCCCGGGCGATCTGCGCCTTGGTCCGGCGCTTGGTCTTGTACGGCAGGTAGATGTCCTCGAGCCGGGACTTGGTCTCCGCTGCGGCCAGACTTCTCTCGAGAGCCGCGGTGAGCTTGCCCTGCCCACGGATCGCCTCGATCACGGCGTCGCGGCGTTCATCGAGCTCGCGGAGATCGCCGAGCCGCTCCTCCAGGTCTCGCAGCTGCGCGTCGTCGAGGGTGCCGGTGACCTCCTTGCGGTAGCGGGCGACGAACGGCACCGTCGCTCCCCCATCGAGCAGTTCGACGGCGGCAACCACCTGCCACTGCTGTACGCCCAGTTCGAGGGCGATCCGGCTGCTGACCGACGGGATCGACGTCGTGGGGACGGAGTCGGCTGCGGCGGGGGGGCTGGTGTTGACGTCTGGGGACACGATCCTGCTTTCTCACGACACGGACTCTGCGGGTGCGCCCCGCATTCTGCCCCGAATCGGGTCCGGCCCGTTCGCTGTATCCACCTTCACACCGGAGCCCGGCCGTTCGCACGGGATACTGACCTGGTGATCCTGTCCCGAGGTTGGTCCCTGTTCCTGGTTGCGGTCGGCGTGTTCAACTGGGCCATCTGGCCGCGGTTCTCGATTGCCATCTGGGATGACGCGCGCGCCTGGTCCGGGACCGTCGGTCATTCCTCGCCCACCTCGTTCCTGCTGGTCCACGCCGTGCTGGTGATCACCGCGGTGACCCTCGCAACCATCGTGGGCATCCTGGGAATCCGCGGCTTCCTCGCCGCGCGAAGGCTTCAGCCCGCCTGAAAGCGCGACTGTTCGTCCTTGGTCCGGACCACGATGTGGACGACCAGGCTTCGCTCGGCAACCGCGTCCAGCACGGCCCGGCGGGGTTCGGGGATGTCGCCGAACATGCGGAACGGCAAGTGGGTCAGCGGGTCGAGGTGCGGCGCCGCCAGGACCTTCCGGAGCGCCGAAGCGTCGCCGGCCAATACCAATCCGCCCAGCCTCGGGGCGAGCGGTAGCAGCACGCGTTCGATGGTGGTCACCGAGTCTTTCAAGGACGCGGTGAGCTGGTTCCCCCGGCGGCGGGCGTAGCGCTGCTGGGACCAGCCGCCGGCGGCGGTTCGCCCTTGCAGGTAGGCCCGGTCGGTGGACGAGGACAGCACGACGCCTTCCATGGCCATGCCGATGGAATGGGCCCCGCCCCGGACCAGGATCAGGCCCAGCAGCCCGACGCTCGCCAGGTGGCCGACCAGCGCCTCCACGGGCTCCCGGTGACCGATCGACATCGGCGCGAACGGAACCTCGATGGTGGCCGTGGTCCCGTCCACGGCCACCAGTTCCAGCCGGTCCGGATGGGCGGCCAGGTCGGCGACCCCGGTGTTGCGGCCGGCGAATCGGTTGATCCAACCGACGATTCGGTTGGCCGAGATCTCGACCTCGATGCCGCCGCCGGCTGCCGGCCGCGGACGACCGACGGCGCTCACCCTGTCCCGATCACAGGGCGGATCCGGCGTCCCACAGGCGGGCGGCATGCCCGGCCAGCGTGGTGGCGGAGGACGCGGCGCGGTCGTCGGTCAGCGAGGCCACGTAGTCGATGATCCCGCGCCCGCGGCCCCACCGGGCCAGGTCGTCCGGCGAGCCTGCCGCGTCCCCGATGCTGTCGACCAGCAGTTCCGGACTGGTCTCCGCCAGCTGCCGGTAGGCGTTGGTGGCGAGCTCGACCAGGTCGATCAACCGCCGCGGCGCCCGCCCCGCGTCGACCGGGTCGGCGAGCCAGGAGTCGAGGTCGCCCACCAGGGCCGCCATCACCTGGCCCTGGCCGCGCTGGAACATGGCCAAGTCGGGTCGCTCCAGCACGAATCGCTGGTGCACGAATTTGAGTACCGCGACCTCGTGCCACCCTTGGCGGTCGAGCGAGACATGACCGGCCCGCGGCGGCGGATCGGTCGAGACGACCACCGAGTCCTGGAGATGCGAGATCCAGCTGCGGGTGAACTCCCCCACCAGTCGCTCGGCGGCGAGCGACGAGTCGAAGGGCACGGCCAACAGCCCGTCGACCAGGTCCGTCCCCACCCGTCCGACGGCCACCGCGAAGGCCTCGTCGTCGACCATCCAACTGTCCTTGGCGTGGAGCCGCCGACGCACCAGCTCCAGTGAATTGCCCGGCAGCCGCTCGTTGGCCTTCAATTCGCGGCCGTCCACCTTCTCCAGGGCGCCACGGTTACGGATCCAGGTCCGGAATTCGGCAGCCACGGACGCGTGCTGCAGTACCCCCGCGCGGTGGAAGTCGTCGAGATCGTGCAGGGAGTAGGCGATGTCATCGGCGATGTCCATCACCGAGCACTCGACGGTCTGTCGCCATGGCTTGATCCGCGGATAGGCGGCGAGTACCTCGGTCATCTCGCCCGCGTCCAGCACGTAGGCGGAGAACTTCCCGGAACCGAGCCCCTCATCGCCGCGTCCGCCGCCCTTGGGTGGTATCGGCGCCTTGCTCGGGTGCGGCTCGGGGACTCCGAAGCGGGCCCACGGGTACTTGAGCACGGCGGCACGCACAGCGGCAGTGAGGTTGAGGCCCTCGCCGCTCGTGCCGTGCACGTCGATCTCGGTGACGATCCGGAAGGTCTGAGCATTGCCCTCGAACCCGTCGGCCAAGCCGAAACGCGACCGGGCGATGCGATCGAGTACCCGTTCACCGAGGTGGCCGAAAGGCGGGTGCCCGAGATCGTGCGCGCTGCCCGCCGCCTGGACCACCACGGGGTCGCAGCCGCCCAGAGTGTCCAGTAGCTCGCGATGAGGGCCCCGGTTCAACTTCACGGCGATGGCTCGGGCCACGGCGGCGACCTTGATCGAGTGCGTCAGCCGGTTGTGCACCGACTGACCGGCGGCTCCCTGCGAGATGACCTGGGTGACCGCAGCCAACCGGGAGAAATACGGCGAGAACCGGATGCGATCGAGGTCCTCGCGGTAGGCCGCTTCCGCGTCGCGGTCGGGTCGTGGGTTCCCCCGCCGGGCCAGCCGGACGTCCGGATTCGTCGTCATCACGAGGCGACCATCGCATTGGCCGGGCCGACCACATTGGTCCGGGCGACGTCAGTGCCCTTCAACACCGTGCCGTCGAACACGATGCCCTCGAACACGGTGCCCTCGAACAACAGTGATTCCATCCTGGGTAGACGTGCAGTCGTCAGAGCGCGCCGGGATCAGATGTTGAAACCGAGCGCGCGCAGCTGTTCACGGCCGTCGTCGGTGATCTTCTCGGGGCCCCAAGGCGGCAGCCAGACCCAGTTGATCTTGTAGTCCGCGACCAACTCCTGCCCGGCCCCCATCAGGGCGGCGGCGACCTGGTCCTCGATCATGTCGGTCAACGGACAGGCCGCACTGGTCAGCGTCATATCGATGGTCAGTGTCTTGGCCGGGTCGACCGTCAGGTCGTAGATCAGACCGAGATCGACGATGTTGACGCCCAACTCGGGATCGACGACGTCACGCAGCGCCTCCTCGATGTCCTCGATCAACGCGACGTCGACGGGCGTCGCGGCCGCTGTGGAAACTGCCACCGCGGTCTCGTCGAGGGCAGCGGCACTGCGCGCCGAACGGTCATCACCCGAGGTCGCCGGGTCGGCATGGTCGTGGCCCGCATGGTCGTGGCCCGCATGGTCGTGGCCCGCATGGTCGTGGCCCGCATGGTCGTGGCCCGCATGGTCGTGGCCCGCATGGTCGTGGGTCTGGGTGGACGGTTCCGTCATGGCCGCGTTCCTATCGTCTCTGCAGTGCGTGCATTAGTTGACCGCCTGTACGGCGGCATCTTTGAAGGCCATCCAGCCCAGTAGTGCGCACTTGACCCGCGCCGGGTACTTCGCGACGCCGGCGAACGCGATGCCGTCACCCAAGGTGTCCTCGTCGCCGAGGACCTTTCCTCTACTGGTCACCATGGCGTTGAACTCGTCCAGGGTGGCCAGCGCCTCGGTCAGGGGACGGCCGATCGTCAGGTCGGTCATCACCGAAGTGGCCGCCTGGGAGATCGAGCAACCCATCGCGTCATAGGAGATGTCTTCGACCACGGCATCGGTGCCGGGCCCGGACAGCTTGACCCGCAGGGTCACCTCGTCGCCGCAGGTCGGGTTGACGTGGTGCACCTGGGTGTCGAACGGGTCGCGAAGACCGTGGTGGTGCGGGGTGCGGTAGTGGTCCAGGATGATCTCCTGGTACAGCTGCTCCATCTGCACGATGTGACTCCCTAGTTCCCTGTCCCGAAGAAGCGCTGCGCCTCGCGCACCGCTTCGACCAGGGCATCCACTTCGCCCGGGGTGTTGTAGACCGCGAACGATGCACGGACCGTCGCCGCAATGCCGTACCGCCGGTGCAGCGGCCACGCGCAATGATGACCGACACGTACTGCAACGCCGGAGTCGTCCAGAATCTGCCCGACGTCGTGGGCGTGGACGCCGTCGACCACGAAGGAGACAGCGCCACCACGATCCGTGGTGTCCGACGGGCCGATGATCGTGATACCCGGCACGGCTGACAACTGTTGCAGGGCCAGGCCGGTCAGCTGGGCTTCGTGCTCGGCCACCGCCTTCATACCCAGGGTTTCCAGGTAGTCGACGGCGGCGCCGAGACCGACGGCCTGCGACGTCATCGGCACACCGGCCTCGAAGCGGGCCGGCGGGGCGGCGTAGGTCGAGTGGTCCATGAAGACCTGCTCGATCATCGAACCGCCGGTCAGGAACGGCGGCATCTGCTCGAGCAGTTCGTAGCGGCCGTAGAGCCCGCCGACTCCGGACGGCCCGAGCATCTTGTGCCCGGAGAAAGCCAGGAAATCGATACCCAACGCGGACACGTCGACACTGCTGTGCGGCACCGACTGGCAGGCGTCGAGCACGGTGAGCGCGCCGACCTTGTGGGCGGCTTCGACGAGCACTTCCACCGGATTGACCGTCCCCAACACATTCGACTGGTGGGTGAAGGCGACGACCTTGGTGCGAGCGTTGATCAGCTGGTCGATATTCGAGAGATCGAGCCGGAAGTCGTCGGTCACCGAAAACCAGCGCAGCGTCGCCCCGGTCCGTCGGCACAACTCCTGCCACGGGATCAGGTTGGCATGGTGCTCCATCTCGGTGACGAGGATTTCGTCGCCCGGCCCGACGGCGAAGCGCCCGAACGGCCCGTCGAGACCACCACCTCCACCGGCACCCACGGCACCGACAGAGGCGTTACCCAGCGAGTAGGCGACCAGGTTGATGGCCTCGGTGGCGTTCTTGGTGAAGACCAACTCCTCCGGCCGGCCGGCACCGATGAAGGCGGCGGTGCGCGCACGTGCCCCCTCGTAGAAGTCGGTGGCCTCTTCGGCCAGTGCGTGCGCGCCGCGGTGGACGGCCGAGTGATGCGTGGTGATGTACTCCTGCTCGGCATCGATCACCGTGATGGGCCGCTGGGATGTCGCTCCGGAATCCAAGTACACCAAGGGCTTTCCGTCCCGGACGGTGCGTTCCAGGATCGGGAAGTCGGCACGGATCACCGACACGTCGAAGGGCTGCGTCTGCGCGGTCGGCGTCTGGAGGGTGGTCACACCGGAGGCGGTCACACAGTGCCGCCGACTCCCGCTGTCCCCGCCCCGACAGCTGCGAAGCGCACGTAGCCGTTGGCCTCGAGCTCATCGGCCAGATCGGGTCCGCCGGATTCGACGATGCGGCCGCCGACGAAGACATGCACGTGGTCGGGCTTGATGTAGCGCAGGATCCGCGTGTAATGGGTGATCAGCATGATGCCTACGCTCTCGCCGGCGGTTCCGGACGAGTCCTTGTAGCGGTTGACCCCTTCGGACACGATGCGCAGGGCGTCGACATCCAAACCGGAGTCGGTCTCGTCCAGCACGGCGATCTTCGGGCGGAGCAGCGACATCTGGAGGATCTCCTGACGCTTCTTCTCCCCACCGGAGAAGCCCTCGTTGACGTTCCGCTCGGCGAATGCCGGATCGATCTCGAGGTCGGTCATCGCGGTCTTGACCTCTTTGACCCACTTGCGGATCGGCGGCGCCTCGCCGCGGACGGCGGTCGCCGCGGTACGCAGGAAGTTGGACGTGGAGACGCCCGGGATCTCGACCGGGTACTGCATGGCCAGGAACAGTCCGGCTCGGGCCCGGGCATCGACCGTCATGGCCAGCACGTCCTCGCCGTCCAGCGTGACTGTGCCGGAGGTGACCTGGTACTTCGGGTGACCGGCCAACGAGTAGGCCAACGTCGACTTGCCCGACCCGTTCGGACCCATGATCGCGTGGGTCTCACCCGAGCTGACGGTCAGATCGACGCCGCGCAGGATCTCCTGCGGTCCGTCTTCGGTGTGTACCGAGACGTGCAGGTCGCGGATCTCGAGGGTTGCCATGTAGTACTCCAAGGTTGTTGCGTCAGGCCGTGCCGACCCGAGGTGAATGAGGTCAGATGCCGATCAGGGAGAGCTCGTGCTCGATGGTCTCGGTGGCCCGCTCGATCGCCGACTCGACGCCTAGCTTGTTCAGCACCTCGCCGAAGAAGCCACGGACCACGAGACGACGTGCGATCCGCTCGGGGATGCCACGGGACAGCAGGTAGAACAGTTGCTCGTCGTCGAACCGGCCGGTGGTGCTGGCGTGGCCGGCGCCGACGATCTCGCCGGTCTCGATCTCCAGGTTCGGGACCGAATCGGCCCTGGCCCCTTCGGTGAGCAGCAGGTTCCGGTTCATCTCGTAGGTGTCGGTGCCCTCGGCGGTGGCCCGGATCAGCACGTCGCCGACCCAGACGGTGTGGGCCGCCTTGCCCTGCAGCGCGCCCTTGTAGAGCACGCGCGACTTGCAGTGCGCCGCACCGTGATCCATGAAAAGGCGGTGCTCGAGGTGCTGCCCGGCATCCGCGAAGTACAACCCGAGCATCTCGGCGTCGCCACCGGGAGCGTCATAGGCCACCGAGCCGACGACGCGCACCAGGTCCCCGCCGAAGGTCAGCGCAGCGTGCTTGACGGTCGCGTCCCGACCGACCAGAAGGTGGTGGTGCGACAGGTGAACGGCGTCGTCCGCCCAGTTCTGCTCGGAGACGTACGTCAGGTTGGCGCCGTCACCGACGATGATCTCGACCGTCTCGGAGACGGTCGCCGAACCTTCGTAGGCCACGACGACCTGCGCCTGCGCCTGGTGGCCGACCCGCACCACGAGGTGCGCCGCGACCGCCTCCGCGGTGGAGTTGCCGCGGAAGGTGACCACGACGGGGGCGGTGGTGCTGATTCCGGGCGCGATGTCGATCAGGTAGACCGACTCGGCCGCCTGGTACGTGCGGGCCGAGGCGTAGTCGATCGGGAGGTACTTCGATGCTCCCTTGACCGCAGCGGCGTCCGCGCCGGTGAGCGAGGTTGCCGTCACCCCGTCCTGGCCCTGCACCGTGATGGCGAAGTCGGTCCCGGTGAACGGGGCGTCGTCGTGCAGCCCGCGGAGCCGCCGCAGCGGCGTGAACCGCCAGGCCTCCTCGCGGCCGGTGACCGGCCGGTGATCCTCGGGGTCTCGAGATCCGACACGGCTGGCGTGTGACCCCACACCGACGTTACGACCACCGACGAACGTCTCGACGGCGTGATCGCCGACGACGACCGGTCGAGCCTGCGTCGGTTGCTCTCCAACAGGGCGAAGTCCAACAACTGGGGTGGCCACGCTCAGCCCACCGACCCTTCCATCTGCAGTTCGATCAGGCGGTTCAGTTCCAGCGCGTACTCCATCGGGAGCTCGCGGGCAATCGGTTCGATGAAGCCGCGGACGATCATCGCCATCGCCTCGTCCTCGGTCAGGCCGCGGCTCATCAGGTAGAAGAGCTGCTCTTCGCTGACCTTCGACACGGTGGCCTCGTGACCCATCGACACGTCGTCCTCGCGGACGTCGACGTACGGATAGGTGTCGCTGCGGGAGATGGTGTCGACCAGCAGAGCGTCGCACTTGACCGTCGACTTGCTGTGGTGCGAACCAGGATTGACCCGCACCAGACCACGGTAGGACGTGCGTCCACCGCCGCGGGAAACCGACTTGGAGATGATGTTGGACGAGGTGTGCGGGGCCAGGTGGAGCATCTTGGCGCCGGTGTCCTGGTGCTGGCCCTCACCCGCGAAGGCGATCGACAGCACTTCACCCTTGGCGTACTCCCCCGTCATCCAGACGGCCGGGTACTTCATGGTGACCTTGGAGCCGATGTTGCCGTCGACCCACTCCATCGTCGCGCCGGCCTCGGCCTTAGCGCGCTTGGTGACCAGGTTGTAGACGTTGTTCGACCAGTTCTGGATGGTCGTGTAGCGGCAGCGACCACCCTTCTTGACGACAATCTCAACAACGGCGGAGTGCAGCGAGTCAGACTTGTAGATCGGCGCGGTGCAACCCTCGACGTAGTGCACGTAGGCATCCTCGTCGACGATGATCAAGGTGCGCTCGAACTGGCCCATGTTCTCGGTGTTGATCCGGAAGTACGCCTGCAACGGGATGTCGACGTGCACACCCTTCGGGACGTAGACGAACGATCCACCCGACCAGACGGAGCTGTTCAGGGCGGAGAACTTGTTGTCGCCGGACGGGATGACACTGCCGAAGTACTCGCGGAACAGGTCCGGGTACTGCTTCAGCGCCGAGTCGGTGTCCAGGAAGATGACGCCCTGGTCCTCGAGCTCCTTCTGGATGGAGTGGTAGACGACCTCCGACTCGTACTGTGCGGCCACACCGGAGACGAGGCGCTGCTTCTCGGCTTCCGGGATGCCCAGCTTGTCGTAGGTGTTCTTGATGTCGTCGGGGAGGTCTTCCCAGCTGGCCGCCTGCTTCTCACCCGACCGGACGAAGTACTTGATGGTGTCGAAGTGGATGCCCGACAGGTCGGCGCCCCAGCTCGGCATGGGCTGGCGTTCGAACAGCTTGAGCGCCTTGACCCGGAAATCCGTCATCCATTCCGGCTCGCTCTTCTTCGCCGAGATGTCCCGGACGACATCCTCGTTGATACCGCGCCGCGCCGAGGCGCCGGCGACGTCACTGTCCGACCAGCCGAAGGCGTAGTGCCCGAGCGAATCGATCGCTTCTTCCTGGGTCAGTGCTGATCGGGTATCGGATGACGGGGTATCGGTGATCTCGCGGGTACGTTCCGGAGCAGTCGTCATGACGGTCCTTCCCTAGATGCTGTTGCGGCAGTAATGCCGTGAGTGGCGAACGGTGCGTGACGAACATGATGCGGCGGCGGAACTCGGGAGCGTCGGTACCTGGTCAAGTCAGCGATCCGGCGGCCAACAGGTCGGGCCTGCCCGCCGGACGATGGTGGGCTGCGGGGATGAACGTCGTGCAGAAGGAGTCCCCGCGGGCGATGGTGGCCAACCGTTGCGCATAGGTTCCCAACGCCTGCGTGATCACCGTCATTTCCTCCTCGCACAACTGGGGAAACTTGGTGGCGACGTGCGCGACCGGACAGTGGTGCTGGCACAGCTGCTCGCCCACCCCGACCTGCTCGACCGACGCGCTGAATCCCGCACCGGTCAGGGCCCGGGCCAGGATCTCGGTCTTGGCGTGCAGATCCGTGGCGACCGCGAGTTCCTCACGCACCCCGTCGATCAGGTTTTCGGCACGTCGCCGGGCGAAGGCACTGACCGCATCCGGCCCTGCCGTCTCCAACAGGAATTCGAGGGCGTCGACGGCCATCGAATCGTAGGCGTGCGGCAGACGAGTCCGCCCGACGTCGGTGAGCAGATAGGTACGGGCCGGTCGACCACGGCCACGCGGACCCACGGACCTGGCTTCGCGGCTGACGATCGCACCTTCGGCCAGCAACTGATCCAGGTGCCGGCGGATCGCGGCCGGGGAAAATCCGATGTGCTCCGCCAGGGCGGCGGCCGTCAACGGGCCGCCGGCCAGCAACTGCTGCACGACTGCCTCGCGCGTGCGCACCTCGACGCTGGCATCCGGCCGCTGGCGGTGGGACGGTTCCTGGCGTTCCAACGGCGCCGGACGTGTCAACGGCGCCGGACCTGTCAACGGCACCGGACGTGTCAACGGCACAGTGCCGTCGCCCGCGACCCGGCGCAATGTTTTCACAACACCAGTGTGACCTTTTTCAGGCCGAAGATCAAAGAGGCGAGCAGCACAGGATAAACAGCTGAGTCAGGCAAAGGCAAGCCTACCTTCACATTCCGCGAGTTGAACGACCCCGTCAGTGCCACCTGCCGCGCGGAGCAAGTTCCTCGGCGCGGGTCACGAAGCGGCGGACTCCTAGAATGCGCGGGTGACCATCGGCGGATCGATCAACGTGACCGGTCCGCAGGTCGGGGTGCTCGATCCGGTGGAGCGCAAGCAGTTGTCCCGGCTGCGACTCTGGGGCACGGCCGGCGCCCTGCTGATGATGTTCGGCTCCACCTCGTCCTATGGTGCAGCCACGCCGATCCCGAATCCGGTCGACGGACTGCGCGTGATCGGCTTGCTCTCGAGGGTCGGCCCCGCTTCACTGGCCATCTCCTACAGCGGCATCGGCCTGGTGGTCATGTCCTGGTTCATGATCGGTCGCCTGACGGCACCGGGACGTCCCCGCCGGCTGTCCAGGACGCAGCTCACCCACACGCTGGCGATGTGGGCGGTCCCGTTCCTGGTGACGCCGCCGATCTTCTCCCGCGACGTCTACTCCTACCTGGCTGTCGGCGCGATGATGGTGCACGGCGACAACCCGTACCAGTCCGGCCCGTACGACACGCTCGGCGACAGCAACCCCTTCGCCCACCAGGTCGATGCCAGGTGGCAGCACACCTCCACGCCGTACGGGCCGGCCTTCCTGCTGATCGCCAAGGCGGTGGTCCTGGTGTCCGGGAACCACGTCATCATCGGTGTCCTCCTGCAGCGCTTCGTCGAGCTGATCGGCATCGCCCTGATCGTCTGGGCGCTACCCCGGCTGGCCCGTCGATGTGGTGTCGACCCGGTCAGCGCGCTGTGGTTGGGTGCGCTCAACCCCCTGCTGCTGTTCCACCTGATCGCCGGTGGGCACAACGAGGCGCTGATGATCGGGCTGATGCTGGCCGGGCTCGAGATCGGGCTCTCCACGACGTCGTCGTCGCTGGCACGCACCACCCGTTCGACCGGCTACGACCTCTGGCGACTGGCCGCAGGGACCGCCTTGATCACCGTCGCCATCGGCATCAAGGTGACGGCGGCGATGGCGCTGGCCTTCCTGGCCATCGCGCTGGCCAGACGTGCGGGTGGCCGATGGCCGGATCTGTTTCGCGCCGCGGGCCTGATCGCCGGTGCGTCCGTGGTCACCTTCGGCCTGTTGACGGTCTTGGCCGGCAGTGGGCTCGGCTGGATCCACGCGTTGTCCGCACCGGGCAGCGTCCAGTCCTACCTGTCGATCTCCACCACGCTGGCCGTCGGGGCCGGTCAGATCGGACTACTCCTGGGCCTGGGCGACCACACCAGCGGCACCATCGCGGTGATGCAGCCGCTCGGCACCGCGGTCGGGGCCGCGCTGGCGGTCTTCGTGATGTGGCGGTGCTGGCAACGGCACCTGGAGCCGATCCAAGGACTAGGCATCGCTCTGGGCGCATTTGTGCTGCTCAGCCCGGTGATCCAGCCGTGGTATCTGCTCTGGGCGGCCCTCCCTCTGGCCGCCTCGACCAGTTTCTCCGGCTACCGCAGGGCCACCGTCTGGCTGACCGCGATCTTCGCGGTGATCATCATGCCGAACGGCGCCACCATCCCGGTGTTCACCATCGTCCAGGCCGTCATCGTGGCGGCTCTGGTGGTCGGCGGAGTCCTCCTGTGGTTGCGCAGATCGGGGCTCCCGCAATCGCATCCGGCGGCCGGCGGCCTCGTCCACCCGGTGGCGGGCCCGGCGTCGGCTGGGACGTCCACCGGTACGTCGGCAGTGATAGGCGTCCCACCGAGTAGTTCGGATGCCACGGAAGACGCGCGCGATCCCTATTCTCGGGAAGCGTGACACCGACGCCACCCGGTCCGGGCCTCTCCGGGATCGGGACCGACCCAGCGAGCAACGACCGTGCCCAGTCGGGCACCGTCGGCGCGGACGCCATCGTGATCGAAGCACTCCACCGCAGGTTCGGGACAGTCACGGCGGTCGATGGTCTGTCGTTCCGACAGGCCCGCGGTTCGCTGCTGGCCCTGCTGGGCCCGAACGGCGCCGGGAAGACGACGACCGTCGAGATCTGCGAAGGCTTCACCAAGGCCGACGCCGGCCAGGTCCGCGTGCTGGGCCTCGACCCCTGGCGTCAGGGCTCCGCACTACGACCCCGGATCGGCGTGATGCTGCAGGCCGGCGGGGCGCATGCGTCGGCCAGAGTCGGCGAGATGCTGGGGCTGATGGCCCGCTGCTCGGCGAATCCCCTCGACCCGGCCTGGCTCCTGGACATCCTGGGCCTGGCGTCCTCGGTCCGGACCCCGATACGCCGGCTGTCCGGCGGCCAGGTGCAGCGCCTGAGCCTGGCGATGGCCCTGGTGGGCCGCCCGGAGATGCTGTTCCTGGACGAGCCGACGGCCGGGATGGACCCGCAGGCCCGCCACCTGGTCTGGGATCTGCTGAAGGCCGCTCGCGCTGACGGCGTGTCCATCCTGTTGACCACCCACCTGCTCGACGAAGCGGAACTGCTGGCCGACCGGATCGTCATCATGGACAACGGGCGCAGCGTGGCCGACGGAACGCCGCAGGAGTTGACCGGCGGCGGTTCGTCACAGCTGCGGTTCACCGCCAGTCCCGGGCTGCAACTCGACCTCCTGCGGCGGGCGCTACCGCTGGGCTTCCAGGTGACGGAAACCGGTCCGGGCCGGTACCTGCTCGACGGGGACATCGTCCCGGCCACCATGGCGACTGTCACCTCGTTCTGCGCCCGCGTGGGCGTGATGCCCTCGAACCTGCAGGTCGGCGCGCGGAGCCTGGACGAGGTCTACCTGGAACTGACCGGCAAGGAGTTGCGCCAATGACCGAACCGGTCAGGGAGGAACGGCAGACGATGCCGACCGCGGACGCCACGACCCCCGGTCCGTTCTCCGCTGGTGCGTTCACCCCCGATCCACGGAGACCGTCGTCCTGGCAGATGGTGCGGGCGGCGTCCGGGCTCGAACTGAAGATGCTGGTCCGCAACGGCGAGCAGTTGCTGTTGGCCCTGGTCATCCCGCTGGCCGTCCTGATCGGCCTGACCACGATGAGCATCGTCGATCTCGCGGCCCCCCGGATCGATACCGTGACGCCCGGTGTACTGGCGCTCGCGATCATGTCCACCGCGTTCACCTCCCAGGCCATCACCACCGCATTCGACCGCCGCTACGGCGTGCTCAAACGCCTCGCAGCAGCCGGCATGGGACGCGCTCTGCTGATCGCCGGCAAGTGCGGTGCGGCCCTGGTCGTGATCGTCTGCCAATGGGTGATCCTCGGCACGGTAGCTCTGTTGATGGGTTGGCAACCACATGGCGATCCGGCCTGGCTGGTGCTCCTGGTGCTGCTGGGTGCCGCCGCCTTCATCGGTCTGGCCCTGCTGCTCGGTGGCACCCTGCGGGCCGAAGCGGTGCTCGCCTTCGCGAACCTGCTGTGGTTCGCAATGGTGCTGGTCGGCGGCGTCGTGGTGCCCTTGACCAAAGCACCGGAGTGGCTCCGGGTGGTCGGGGAGCTGACCCCCGCCGGTGCCCTGTCCACCGCACTGCGGACCGTGCTCCAGGCCGGGGCCTCGCCCAGCCCGGCCAGCCTCCTCGTGCTGGTCGCGTGGGTGGTCGTCGGGTGGGCCGGCACCGTACGGTGGTTCCGGTGGCAGTGACTTTGAATTCGACGGGTACGCAGGCAGTTTCACCCCGGCTGCTGCCCTGGTGGAGACGTTGGCCGACGCTTCGCGTGCAACGTGTCCTGGCTTGGCTGGCCGTGATCACGAACGGGGCCATCGCCGTGACCGGTGCCACCGTCCGGGTCACCGGATCGGGCCTGGGCTGCCCGACCTGGCCCCAGTGCCAGCCCGGCTCGCTGGTCCCGGTCTCGCGATCCGGAATGGCCGCGTTCCACCAGGCCATCGAGTTCTCGAACCGGATGCTCACCGGTGCCGTTCTGATTCCGTCACTGGGCATCTTCTTGGCGCTGCTCCTGGCTCCCCGCAAACGCACCTCGCTCACCCGGTTGGCCGCCGTGCTCCCCGGCGGCGTGCTGCTACAGGCGGTCTGGGGCGGCATCACGGTCCGCACGGGGCTGGCCTGGTGGACCGTCGCACCGCACATGCTGATCTCCTTGGCCCTGCTCTTCGTCGCGATCGCGGTGCTGATCAGGGTGGGCGAGACCGATGACCCGCCGGTTGCCGTGGTTCCACGACCGCTTCGAGTGCTCACCTGGGCCACGGTCGGGGTGCTGGTGCTGCTCTGCATGGCCGGCACTCTGGTCACCGCGGCCGGGCCGCACGGCGGCGATGCCGCAACTCCCCGGCTCGACCTCCCGGTCGAGTCACTGGCACAGCTGCACGCCGATCTGATGTTCCTCTACTTCGGTCTGTTGATCTCACTGGTCGTCGGCTTCCTGGCCGTGCGGGCTCCCAGGTCCCTGATCAAGCGAGCAGTCGTCCTGGTGGTGGTCACCGCCGGACAGGGACTGATCGGCATCGTCCAGTACTTCACCGGCGTCCCGGAGGCACTGGTGGTCTCGCACGTGCTCGGTGCAGTCCTGCTGGTCGCCACCGCGGCGACGGTGGCGATGGGTACCCGGACCAGGTCCCCGGCCGACGGCGCGGGGGATCTGATTCCGGCCTGACGCGCCGGCTCAGCGGCCGGTGCCGGCCATTCTGACCCGATCGGCGTGGCTCGGGGTGATCCGCGAGGTGAGCTCCCGATCCCACGACCCGACTGCGATACCGGCCTGCTCGCACACGAGCACGGCCTCGTCCATTCCCGGCACGACAGCATCGGCAAACAGTCCGTCGGCCGCCACCACCACGATCCGGGCCCCCGGCCGGCCGAGGTAGGCGATGACCGCGGTACCCGGACCGCCATGCTCTTCGACGAAGACGCGCAAGCGTGTCGAGACGTGCGCCTGGTCCGATGACTGGCCGGGCGCCGCCGGCTCTGCTGAGCCCGGCGTACTCAACTCGACCTGCTCAACTCGGCCAGCCGATGGCGGTCAAGCCGATCGCGGAGTCGACCGCCCAGGCCACCGAGATCGCGGTCAGGTAGAGGTTCGACAGGTGGAACAGGGTCATCGGCTGGGCCGGGATCCCCCGCAGCACGCGAAAGTGCAGCACGTGCGCGATGGCCAGGAAGGCCAAGCCGGCGGGCACCGCGACCGCGGCGTAGATCCAGGACGAAGCCGGGATGAGAAGCATCGAGCAGGCCACCATGGCCCACGAGTAGATGACGATCTGCCGCACGACGACGCGTTCCGGGGCCACCACCGGGAGCATCGGCACGCCGGCCGCCGCGTAGTCCTCGCGGTAGCGCATAGCCAGCGCCCAGGTGTGCGGCGGCGTCCAGAAGAAGATGACGCCGAAGAAAACCCATGCGGGCCAACCGATGTCGCCGGTGATGGCCGACCAGCCGATGACCACCGGCATGCAGCCGGCCAACCCACCCCAGACGATGTTCTGGCTGGTCCGACGCTTGAGCCACATCGAATAGACGAAGACGTAGAACAGGATCGCGGCGACCGCCAGCACGGCCGCCTGCCAGGTGGTGGTCCAGGCCAGGAAACCGCAGGAGGCCAGGCCCAGCACGATCCCGAAGACCAGCGCGTTCCGGGTCGGCACCAGATGGCGGGCCAGCGGACGAGATCGGGTGCGCCGCATCACAGCGTCGATGTCGGCGTCGACCACACAGTTGAGGGCGTTCGCGCTTCCGGCGGCCAGGGTGCCGCCCACCAGAGTGGCGAGTACCAGCCACAGCGGCGGAACCGATCGTTGTGCCGCGAACATCGCTGGGATCGTGGTGATCAGCAACAGTTCGATGATGCGGGGCTTGGTCAGTGCCACGTAGGCACCGAGCCTGACCTGCAAGGGTGGGCGGCCGACGTACGTCTCCACGGCCCCGGCCTGCCGGTCGGCGGAGGTCTGCGACGCCACCCATGCCTCCAGATCGCTGCAATCACAGCGCCACGACAGCGCCGACAGGACGCCCTGCCAGCGTCTGCCAGTACATGGTAAGGCGCCGCGGCCGCCGAATCCCGAAGCACCCCGCCGGTTTCGGCGGGTGCGGGTGCGTCCCAGCAGGCCGGAGCACGGGCGCGGCGTGAGTACGGCAGAGCCCGGGTACTAGGGTTTGGAGCGGAAGAACGCGCCGCTCCGGGTCACCCTCCCGGGGGATTGCGACCGTGTCAGAACCCGCGGCCCACGAAAGGTCGCCCGGCCGAGGAAGGTCGCTCAACGTGACCAGTACCGCCCAGATCACCGAACTCACCACTGCGCACGTCCCGGACGATTGGTCCGAACTCGACACCCGCGCCGTCGACACCGCCAGAGTGCTGGCGGCCGACGCGGTCCAGAAGGTCGGCAACGGGCACCCGGGAACGGCGATGAGCCTCGCCCCGCTGGCCTACACGCTGTTCCAGAAGGTGATGACGCACGATCCCGCCGACGACGACTGGGCGGGGCGGGACCGTTTCGTACTGTCGGCCGGCCACTCGAGCCTGACTCTCTACATCCAGCTGTACCTGGCCGGCTTCGGCCTGGAGATCGGCGACCTGGAGTCGCTGCGCACCTGGGGTTCGCTGACTCCGGGACATCCCGAGGTCCGGCATACCCGCGGGGTGGAGATCACCACGGGCCCACTCGGGCAGGGGCTGGCGTCCGCGGTGGGCATGGCCATGGCATCGCGCCGCGAGCGGGGACTCTGGGACCCGAGCGCTGCGCCCGGCGAAAGTCCGTTCGACCACTTCATCTACGTCATCGCCTCCGACGGTGACATCGAGGAGGGCATCACCTCCGAGGCGTCCTCCATCGCCGGGCGCCAGCAGCTCGGCAACCTGGTGGTCTTCTACGACCACAACCAGATCTCGATCGAGGATGACACCAATATCGCGTTGTCCGAGGACGTGGCCGCACGCTACGAGGCCTACGGCTGGCACGTGCAGAAGGTCGAGGGCGGCGAGAACGTCAGCGGCATCCTGGAGGCCATCGAGAATGCCAAGGCGGTCACCGACAAGCCCTCGTTCATCCAGCTGCACACCATCATCGGGTTCCCGTCTCCGAACAAGATGAACACCGG
Organism: Nakamurella sp.; assembly: GCA_965277305.1. Classification (GTDB taxonomy): domain Bacteria; phylum Actinomycetota; class Actinomycetes; order Mycobacteriales; family Nakamurellaceae; genus Nakamurella. The sequence goes on from CBDICH010000003.1 coordinate 689,668, forward strand.
CAAGATCCACGGTTCGGCGCTGGGCCCGGACGAGGTTGCCGCGGTGAAGAAGATCCTGGGCTTCGATCCGGACAAGTCCTTCGAGGTCGACGACACCGTCATCAAGCACACCCGGCTGGCCCTCGACCGTGGCGAGGCCGCACAAGCGCAGTGGCAGAAGAAGTTCGACGCCTGGGCGGCCGCCAACCCTGACAACAAGGCCCTGTTCGACCGGCTGACCGCCCGCGAGCTGCCGGCGAACTGGCTCGATTCGCTACCGTCATGGCCGGTCGACCCCAAGGGCATCGCCACCCGCGCTGCCTCCGGCGCCGTGCTTTCCGCGATCGGACCGGTGCTGCCGGAACTGTGGGGCGGTTCCGCCGACCTGGCCGAGTCGAACAACACCACCATCAAGGGAGCCGACTCCTTCGGTCCGGCCGACGCCGCCACCGGCGAGTGGAAGGCCCAGCCCTACGGCCGGACCCTGCACTTCGGTATCCGGGAGCACGCGATGGGCGCGATCCTGTCCGGCATCGCCCTGCACGGCCCGACCCGTCCCTACGGTGGCACATTCCTCCAGTTCTCCGACTACATGCGCGGCGCGGTCCGGCTGGCCGCCGTGATGGGCGCCCCGGCGGTCTACGTCTGGACGCACGACTCCATCGGGCTCGGCGAGGACGGTCCGACGCACCAACCGGTGGAGCACCTGGCCGCGCTCCGCGCGATCCCCGGACTCGCCATCCTGCGTCCGGCCGATGCCAACGAGACCGCCTTCGGCTGGCGGGCCATCCTGGAGAAGCAGAGCGTCTGGAACACCGGCCCGGTCGGCATCGCCCTGACCCGCCAGAACGTGCCCGTGCTGGCCGGCACGACCGCCGAAGGCGTGGCCAAGGGGGCGTACGTGCTGGCCGACGCCGAGGGTGACCTGCAAGTGATCATCCTGTCGTCCGGGTCCGAGGTCCAGATCGCACTGGCCGCCAGGGACACCCTGCAGGCCGAGGGCATCGGCACCCGCGTCGTCTCGGTGCCGTGCCTCGACTGGTTCGAGGCCCAGGACGCCTCCTACATCGAGAAGGTGCTGCCGAAGGCCGTCACCGCCAGGGTTTCGGTCGAAGCGGCCATCTCCCAGCCGTGGTGGCGCTGGATCGGCAGCCAGGGCCGGCCGGTCTCGCTCGAGCACTACGGCGCCTCCGCCGACGCCGCGACGCTCTACCGAGAATTCGGGATCACCGCAGATGCGACCGTTGCAGCCGCCAAGGAATCCTTGGCTGCGGCGAATACGCCGGACACGGTCTCCCACGGCACGACGTCCCTCGAGGGCGCCGAGGCCGATCTCTAGATCTATCCCCACTTCCTGACGAAAGAAGCTGAGAATCATGACCGATCCACTCGCGGAACTATCCGGGGCCGGTGTCTCGATCTGGTTGGACGACTTGTCCCGCCAGCGCCTGCACAGCGGCAACCTGGCGGAGCTGATCAGCACCAAGCACATCGTCGGCGTCACCACCAACCCGTCCATCTTCGCCGCCGCACTGGCCAACGGTGAGTCGTACCAGATCCAGGCGGACGAGCTCAAGGCGCGCGGCGCTTCTGTCGACGACGCGGTTCGCGCCATGACGACCGATGACGTGCGCGACGCCTGCGACCTGTTCAGCAGTCTGTACGCGTCGACCGACGGGGTCGACGGCCGGGTGTCGATCGAGGTCGAGCCGGGACTGGCCCACGACACGGCGGGCACGGTCGCGCAGGCCCAGGAGCTGTACAAGATCGTCGACCGGCCCAACGTCCTCATCAAGATCCCGGCCACCCTGGCGGGTCTCCCGGCGATCACCTCGACGCTGGCCGAGGGCATCAGCGTCAACGTCACGCTGATCTTCTCGCTGGAACGGTACGAGGGCGTCATCGATGCCTTCCTGGCAGGTCTCGAGCAGGCCAAGGCCAATGGCCACGACCTGTCGAAGATCCACTCGGTCGCTTCGTTCTTCGTCTCCCGGGTGGACACCGAGATCGACGCCCGGCTGGCGAAGATCGGCTCCGACGAGGCCACCGCGCTGCGTGGGAAGGCGGCCATCGCCAACGCCCGACTGGCCTACCAGCTGTTCGAGCAGAAGTTCGCCGGCGACCAGTGGGCGGCCCTCGCGTCGGCCGGCGCGAAGGTGCAGCGTCCGCTGTGGGCGTCCACCGGCGTCAAGGACCCGAGTTATGACGACACCCAGTACGTCGTCGAGCTGGTGGCTCCCCACACGGTCAACACCGCGCCTGAGAAAACCATCGACGCGGTCGCCGATCACGGCGTGATCCGCGGCAACACGATCGAGGGCAGCTACGGCGCCGCGTCGGCTACGTTCAGCGCACTGGAGGCCATCGGGGTCGACCTCAACGATGTGTTCGAGGTACTCGAGACCGAGGGTGTTGACAAGTTCGTCAAGTCCTGGGAAGAGCTGCAGGCAACTGTGGCCAAGTCACTGGCCGGCTGAGTCCACTCCGGCGTCCGGCCGGCGGCGCAGATTGCGCCGCCGGCCGGACGTGTCAGCGCCTCGAGTGAACACTCGCACCGCAGGGAAGGAACCCACCCACAGATGACGGCCACCTACGTCAACCCGCTCCGTGACCCACGAGACAAGCGGCTCCCCCGCATTGCCGGCCCGTCCGGCATCGTGATCTTCGGGGTGACCGGCGACCTGTCCCGCAAGAAGCTGATGCCGGCCATCTACGACCTGGCCAATCGTGGGCTGCTCCCGCCTGGTTTCGCGCTCGTCGGGTTCGCCCGCCGGGACTGGGCCAACGAGGACTTCGCCAAAGTCGTGCATGATTCCGTCCGCCAGTACGCGAGAACGCCGTTCTCCGAGGAGGTCTGGCGGCATCTCTCGGAAGGCTTCCGGTTCGTCTCCGGATCCTTCAACGACGACGACGCCTTCGATGCGTTGGCCGCGACGCTGGCCGACCTGGACCGGGTACGGGGCACCGGGGGCAACCACGCCTTCTACTTCTCCATCCCGCCGGGGGCCTTCCCCGTGGTGCTGCAGCAGCTGCGGCGGTCCGGGATGTCCGACCCCCACGGTGACGAATGGCGCCGAGTGGTCATCGAGAAGCCGTTCGGCCACAACCTGGAGTCCGCACAGGACCTCAACCAGCTCGTGAACGAGGTCTTCCCGAAGGAAGCGGTCTTCCGGATCGACCACTACCTCGGCAAGGAGACGGTGCAGAACCTGTTGGCGCTGCGCTTCGCCAACCAGCTCTACGAACCGATCTGGAACTCGAACTACGTCGACCACGTACAGATCACGATGGCCGAGGACATCGGTGTCGGCGGCCGGGCCGGGTACTACGACGGCATCGGCGCGGCCCGCGACGTCATCCAGAACCACCTGATCCAGCTGCTGGCGCTGACGGCGATGGAGGAGCCGGTCTCCTTCTCCCCCAAGCAGCTCCGCACCGAGAAGATCAAGGTTCTCTCCGCCGTCCGGCTGCCTGCCGATCTCGCCACCGGGACCGCACGCGGGCAGTACGCCACCGGCTGGCAGGGCGGCACCAAGGTCGCCGGCTATCTGGAGGAGGACGGGATCTCACCCACCTCCACCACCGAGACCTACGCCGCGGTGAAGCTGCTCGTGGATACCCGACGCTGGGCCGGGGTGCCGTTCTACCTGCGCACCGGAAAGCGCCTGGGTCGACGGGTCACCGAGATCGCCGTGGTGTTCAAACGAGCTCCGCACCTGCCGTTCTCGCAGAGCGACACCGAGGAACTCGGCTCCAACGCCCTGGTCATCCGGGTACAGCCCGACGAGGGTGTGACGATCCGGTTCGGTTCAAAGGTGCCCGGCCCGATCATGGAGGTCCGGGACGTGAACATGGACTTCTCCTACGGTCAGTCGTTCACCGAGGCCTCACCCGAGGCCTACGAGCGATTGATCCTCGACGTCCTGCTCGGCGAACCGTCTCTCTTCCCGCAGGACGAGGAGGTCGAGCTCTCCTGGGAGATCCTCGACCCGATCGAGAAGTACTGGGCGAAGACCAGCGCCCAGCCGGAGCCGTACTCGTCGGGGACCTGGGGTCCGGCGTCCGCCGACGCGATGATGGCCCGCGACGGTCGCACCTGGCGGCGTCCGTGACCGGGTCGCTGCCCGCTGGGTTCTCCGACTTCTCCTCCCACCACCGTACGAAAGGCGGCCCCCGGTGATCATCGATCTACCTTCGACCACCTCCTCGGCCATCAACAAGAAGATGATCGAGATGCGCGAGCAGGGCGGGGCGAATGCCCAGGGTCGGGTGCTCACGCTCGTCATCATCACGGACGAGAACTCGTCCGAGGATCCGATCGCCGCGGCCAACGGCGCCTCGTTCGAACATCCCTGTCGCGTCATCGTGGTGGCCAAGGGGTCGAAGCGGGGCGCCGCCCGGCTCGACGCCCAGATCCGGGTCGGTGGGGACGCCGGGGCCAGCGAGGTCATCATCCTGCGGCTCTGGGGCCCGCTCGCCGAACACGGTGCTGCCGTTGTCATCCCGCTGTTGCTGGCCGATGCCCCCGTGGTGGCCTGGTGGCCGGGCGAATCTCCGGAATCGCCGGCCGAAGATCCGATCGGAGCGCTGGCCCAACGCCGGATCACCGATTCCGCCGCGGTCAAGCGACCCATCGCCGCCCTGACCACTCGCCGCGCCTCCTATCGACCCGGAGACACCGACCTGGCCTGGACACGGCTCACCAACTGGCGCGGGCTGCTGGCGGCTGCGCTGGATCAGCCACCGCACGAGAAGATCACCGAAGCCACCGTGGCCGGCGCTTCGGATTCGGCTTCGGCCGACCTGTTGGCCGGGTGGCTCGCACTGCAGCTGCGCTGTTCGGTGAAACGCATCAAGGTCGATCGGGCCGGCAGCGGATTGCGAGCCGTCACCCTGACGCGACGGTCCGGCGAGATCAGCCTGGTCCGCCCCGAGGGTGTGACCGCGACCCTGACGGTCAGCAACCAGGCGCCCCGGGAGCTGACCCTCCCCCGCCGCATCCTGCGCGATTGCATCGCCGAGGAGCTTCGTCGGCTGGACGCCGACGAGGTGTACGCCGACGTGCTGTCCAAGGGGCTCGACCTGGTGGCCAAACAGGCCGTCGCCGACGCGGCCACCGCCGCGCGGATCAGTACCAGGGCCGGGGGCACGCGCGCCGGCAGAAGCCGCAAGCCCACACTCAAAGCGGTGTCGAAGGCGACGTCGGCGGCCGACCCGATCACCGAGTCGGGCAGCGGCTCGGGCAGTGGGTCGGGCAGCGAGTCGACCGGTGGGCCGGTCGGCAAGGCTCCCGCATCAGCTCGACGCAGCAGAGCACGGGCCACGTCGGCCACCAAGGCCCCGGCGGCCAAGACCACACCCGTCGCCAAGGTGGCAGCGGCCAAGCCGGCAGCGGTGAAGTCTTCGGCCAAGCCGGCAGCGTCTGCGGCCAAGGTTTCGGCCAAGCCGGCAGCAGCCAAGCCGGCAACGTCGAAAACACCGGCCAAGCCGGCAACGTCCACAACACCGGCCAAGCCGGCAACCTCCACAACAACGGCCGAGCCGGCAGTGTCAAAAGCACCGACCAGGCGGAAGGCCACCGCTTCGAACACCGGCGCGGTCAGATGAGCGCCGCCGAGGTGGTCGTGCACGGCGATGCCGATCTGTTGGCCGCGGCCACCGCCGCGCGTTTGATCACCAAGCTCGTCGACGTCCAGGCTGCGGGGCGCATCCCACGAATCGTGCTGACCGGTGGCGGGTCCGGCATCGGCCTGCTGGCCGAGCTGAACTCGTCCCCGGCCCGCGATGCCGTGGATTGGCAGCGGGTCGAATTGTTCTGGGGGGACGAGCGTTTCGTGGCCGGTGACGACCCGGAGCGCAACGAGAAGCAAGCGCGCGACGCACTGCTGGACCATGTGCCGCTCGACCCGGCGCTGGTGCACGCCATGGCCGCGTCCGACGGCGAGTTCGGTGACGATGTCGACGCGGCTGCCGCGGCCTACGCGGTCGTCATCGGCGAGCATCCGACATTCGACGTCGTGATGCTCGGGGTCGGTCCGGAGGGTCACGTGGCCTCGGTGTTCCCCGATTCCCCCGCTGTCCACGACAGCCGCACCGTGGTCGCGGTGCGGGACTGCCCCAAACCACCGCCGACCCGAATCTCGCTCACCCTGCCGACGATCCGCACGGCCGCCGAGGTCTGGATCATCACTGCGGGCGAGGGCAAGGCCGGTGCCGTGGCCACGGCTCTGACCGGCGCCGACGAGGTCGACCTGCCCGCAGCCGGCGCGGTCGGCACGGCGCGGACCCTCTTCCTGCTCGACCGAGGTTCCGCCAGTGAATTGGCTGTCACGTGATACAGCCGACAGTTCCGCAGGCCATCATCATTCAGCGGCTGCTGAGATGCTGAGAGCACGAACGACCCTGCGGGACGCTCCCGCGGTGACGGGCGGATCCGGTCGCCGGATCGCCCCCGGTCCTCAAGGAGGAGAACCAGTATGAGCAAGCCCGCAGTGAAAGTAACCGTCACCGGAGCAGCCGGGCAGATCGGCTACGCGCTGCTGTTCCGGATCGCCTCCGGCCAGATGTTGGGTCCGGACACACCGGTCAAGCTGAGCCTGCTGGAGATCACCCCGGCGCTCAAGGCAGCTGAGGGTACGGCGATGGAACTGGACGACTGCGCCTTCCCGCTGTTGGCCGGCATCGAGATCACCGACAACGCCACCGCGGCCTTCGACGGCACGTCGGTGGCCCTGCTGGTCGGTGCCCGCCCGCGTGGGCCGGGCATGGAGCGCGGTGACCTGCTGGCCGCCAACGGCGGCATCTTCAAGCCGCAGGGCGAGGCCATCAATGCCGGCGCGGCCGACGACATCAAGGTGCTGGTGGTCGGCAACCCGGCCAACACCAATTCGCTGATCGCCCGGTCGCACGCACCGGACGTGCCGGCGGACCGTTTCTCGGCGATGATGCGGCTGGACCACAACCGTGCGCTGTCGCAGGTGGCCGCCAAGCTGGGCGTGTCCGTTTCCGACGTCACCAAGATGACGGTGTGGGGCAACCACTCCGCCACCCAGTACCCGGATCTCTATCACGCTCAGGTCGGCGGACGGCCGGTCGTGGAGCAGGTCGACCGGGAGTGGCTGGAGGGCACCCTGATCCCGACCGTGGCCAAGCGCGGCGCGGCCATCATCGAGGCCCGCGGCGCCTCGTCCGCAGCCTCCGCCGCCAATGCCGCGGTCGACCACGTGCACACCTGGATCCACGGCACACCCGAAGGTGACTGGACCAGCGTCGGGTTCGTCTCCGACGGTTCCTACGGCGTGCCGGAGGGTCTGATGTCGGGCTTCCCGGTGACTGCGGAGAACGGCAGCTGGAAGATCGTCCAGGGGCTCGAGATCGACGAGTTCTCCCGCGGTCGGATCGACAAGTCCATCGCCGAGCTCGTCGAGGAACGCGACGCGATCACCGCCCTCGGGCTCATCTGAGCCGGCCAGCAGCGCGGCCGTCCCTGGCGCTATCGCTCGACTGCGGTGCGCCAGGGACTTCGTACTCTCGAGCTGTCCCTGCGGGCTACCGAGCGCTGCCGCGCAGCACCTTCAGCAGCTCGTCTCCGTCGGGTACACCGAGCCCCGTGCACGCATCCCAGCCGGCCCCGGCCTGATACTGGCCGTTGTTGCCGACCGTGATGTCGCGGAAACCGGGCTGCACCACGCCGGCGGCCACCCCGGCGTAGAGGGCGGGCTGGAGCAGGCCGAGTGGCTTTCCCAACGCCTGCACCAATCGAGCCGTGAGTGCGGCCCAGAGTGGCGCCACTGCGCTGGTCCCGCCGATCACCATCTTGGTCCCGTCGACCAAGACCTCGTAACCGGTCTGTGGATCAGCGTCTGCCGCTACATCGGGTACACCCCGACCGGTTCCACCATCGGCCCGGCTGGGCACGCCGGCTGTGCTCTGCCAGCTCGGCCGGGAGAACGTCGCGCTGACTCCACCGCCGGTGGCGCCGCGGCCGACGCCGTTGTCCCAGACGGTTTCGCTGCTGACGGTCCCGGCACCGGGGTCGGCCTGCAGGCTGGTACCGCCACAGGCGAGAGCGTGCGGGCTGGAGGCCGGGAAATCGCAGTGCGCCTTGTTGTCGGTCGCCCGGTCGGTGCTCCCGTCGTCGCCGGCGGCGGCGGTGACGGTGACTCCGAGCGTGGCCGCATCGGCGAAGGCCGAATCCATGGCTGCCCGGGCCTGCGCCGTCCAGTCGTCCTCGCTCTGCCCCCAGCTGATGCTGATCGACGCCGGGGTGGGTTCGGCATGGGCGGCCTCGGACACCGCATCCAGGAATCCGGCATCGGTGTTGGGTGCGAAATAGACCAGCACATCTGCTCCTGGTGCCAAGGCGCCGACCACCTCGATGTCCAGCAGCACCTCGCCGTCGGCACCCTGGGGGTCCTTGCCCGGCTCGTTCTGGGCGCCGTCGACGCCGACCGCGGTCACCTTCGGGCCGGTGATCCCCAGGCTCTTGAAGTAGGCATCCAGATCGGCCTGACCGAAACCACCCCCGAGTTCGATGATCGCGACCGTCTGGCCGCTGCCGTCCGTATCGGTGGGGAATCGGTAGATCTTGCCCAGGTCCAGCGGCGTGTAGCTGACCGAAGCGGCTGCAGCGGCCGGCACCGACACCCGGATGCGAGCCTGCGGCCGATCATCGAGACCAAGGACGGCAGTGACGATGTCGCCGATCTCGGCCGGTACGGTCAGCTCTCCCTCCCGCTGCCGGAAGGTGACCCGCCTGCCCGCGGTCGACACCACGTCCAGCTTCGTCCCGAACAGCGATTCCAGGGTCTCGGCCGAACCCGAGACGAGCACACGCCGGGACCCGGCATCCACCGACACCACCTGCGCGCCTGCTGCCGTGACCACGTCGGTGACGGCCGCGACGTCGGCCGGATCGGCTCCGTACTTCTCGGCCAGTTCGGCCCTGCTGATCGGCTCGGGGAGATCGTCCGGCAACTGGGCTCGTCGACGCAACACCACGGTCACCTGGATCGGTTCGGCGGAGGTCAGATCGGCGACCTTCTGGGTGCCGGGGAGCGGGGCCCGGTCGCTGCCGGGAACGGTCCGTCGGGCTGGTTCAACTCTTGCGTCTGGAGCGGGTTCGTTCGTCATGCTCCTAGAGTGCCCCGCACCCCCGACAGTGATACCCGCAACGTCCCGTCGCCCGGTACAAACCCCCGAATGGGGTAACCCCGGGGCTGTCGTGTGTGGCCGTCGACCGCACGATCAGATCTCGTCGGGCACACCTTCGGTGCCGCCGGTCAGCGTCATCAGGATCGAGTCCAGTTCGTCCGGACGGACCAGCACCTCACGCGCCTTCGAACCCTCTGACGGTCCGACGATGCCGCGGGTCTCCATCAGGTCCATCAGCCGGCCGGCCTTGGCGAAACCGACCCGGAGCTTGCGCTGCAACATCGAGGTGGAACCGAGTTGCGAGGTGACCACCAGGTTGATGGCCTCGATCAGCTCATCCAGATCGCCACCGATGTCCGGGTCGACGTTCTTCGACGGATCGGGCTTGGCCACCGTGACGTTCTCGGCGTACTCGGGCTCGGCCTGGGTCTTGGCGAAGGCCACCACCTCGGCGATCTCCTCGTCGCTGACGTAGGCGCCCTGGATGCGGATCGCGTTCCGGACCCCCATCGGCAGGTACAGCCCGTCGCCCATACCGGAGAGCTTCTCGGCACCGGGCTGGTCGAGGATGACCCGCGAGTCGGTCAGCGACGATGTGGCAAACGCGAGGCGGGACGGCACGTTCGTCTTGATCAGGCCGGTCACGACGTCGACCGAGGGCCGCTGGGTGGCCAGCACCAGGTGGATGCCGGCGGCCCGCGCCTTCTGGGTGATCCGGACTATGGCGTCCTCGACGTCACGGGGAGCGGTCATCATCAGGTCGGCGAGCTCGTCGATGATGCCCAGGATGTAGGGGTAGGGCCGATAGACCCGCTCGGAGCCGGGAGGGGCGGTGATGTCGCCGTTCCGGACCTTCTTGTTGAAGTCGTCCACATGCCGCACCCCGTGGGCCAGCATGTCGGTGTAGCGCTGTTCCATTTCCTCGACGAGCCAGGCCAGGGCGGCCGCGGCCTTCTTCGGACTGGTGATGATCGGCGTGATCAGGTGCGGGATGCCTTCGTACGGGGTCAGCTCGACCATCTTCGGATCGATCAGCACCATCCGGACCTCGGCCGGGCTGGCCCGCTGGAGGAGCGAGACCAGCATCGAGTTGATGAACGACGACTTGCCGGAACCGGTGGCACCGGCCACCAGCAGGTGCGGGGTCTTGGCCAGGTTGGCGCTGACGAACTGACCCTCGACGTCCTTGCCCAGCCCGATGACCAGCGGGTGCTGATCCTTGCGGGAGCTGGGATCGGCCAGCACGTCGCCGAGCCGGACCATCTCGCGGTCGGTGTTGGGAACCTCGATGCCGACCGCCGACTTGCCCGGGATGGGGGCAAGCAGCCGGACGTGCTCGGAGGCCACCGCGTAGGCGATGTTCCTGGTCAGCCTGGTGATCGCCTCGACCTTGACGCCGGGTCCGACCTCGACCTCGTAGCGGGTGACCGTCGGGCCGCGGGTGAACCCGGTGACGGCGGCGTCGATCTTGAACTCCTCGAGCACCCGGGAGATGCGGACGATGACCTCGTTGTTGGCCGCGGTCTGCTGCTTCGGTGGGGCACCGAGCTTCAGGATCGAGGTCGGCGGAAGCTGGTACGTGCCGTCGACAGCACTGTCCAGGGTCAGCTGGGTGGCCTCGGTGACCTCAGGCGGAGCGGGTGACTCCACCACCGCCGGCTTGATCACCCTGGCGCGGCTCCGGGCCGGTAGCTCCTCGGTCGGCGCGGTGGCCGCGGCCAGGTCCACCGGGACCGGCAGGATCTGGGTGAACGCCGTCCCATCGACATCCAGCTGCGCGGCGGCAGCAGCTGCGTCCGCTGCCTGGCGCCGTTTGGACGGGCGACGCAGCCTGGTGGTGGCGGCCAGGTCCACGTCCTCGTCCATCTCGACCTGCGCTCCGGCGCGGTAGTCGTCGGCCGGGGCGAATTCGCCGTCGGGGCCGTCGTAGTCGTCATCGATGAAGTCAGGATGTTCCGGCCGGTCGCCACGAACCCGGCCGAATCCGCCGATCACGGCGGACGGAACGTCGCGGATCGCGGTGCCGGTGAGAAGCAGCAGGCCGAAGATGGCCAGCAAGGTCAGCAGGATGACGGCGGGAGCGGCGGTCACCCCGGCGTAGAGCGGCTGGCCGAGCAGCCAGCCCGCGGCGCCGCCCGCTGACTCACGCAGCGCGGTCGAGTCCGGCCGGCCGTGGAGCGAGGCGGCGTGGAACACCTGGAAGATGCCGGTGACGGCCAGCGTGAACGCCACGCCCCCGATGACGCGGCGGGTCCGGTGCTCCCGGTCGCCCTGGGTGCGCATCAGCACCACGGCGGCAGCGAGCAGCAGAGCCGGCAGGACCACGCCGGGCGAACCGAAGATCACCCGCACCGCCTTGTCGATCCCGCTGCCCACCGGGCCGGCGCCGGAGAACCAGGACCCGATCGCGCAGATCACGGCCAGCGCGACCAGACCGAGCGCGAGGCCGTCACGCCGATGGGCGGCATCGATGTCGCGAGCCGCGACCGCGCCGCGACCAACTGCTCTGACCATGCTGCCGACCCCTCGAGCGATGAAGCGCCAGACCGCACCGATCCCCCGGCCGAGGCCGCGGAACATCCTGGACGGCGCCGACGGCCGGGTGGCGACCGGACGGGCCGGACGGGTGGTCGCCGTCTTCCGGGCCGTAGCGGCACCGGATCCGGCTGCCCGTGGCCTGGCGGTCGACCCGGTGGCCCGTGGCTTGGCGGCCGCGGTGCCCGCACGGGTCCCGGAGGTCTTGCGGGCACCGGACTTGAGGCTACTGGTCCCGGTGGTCAGACCCTTGGCCGATGCTGTGGTCTTCGCGGAGGCTGTGGTCTTCGCGGAGGCGCGGGTGCTGGTGGACTTGGCCGTACCGGACCGCGCGGTTGACCCACCGGACCCCGTTCGGGAGCCATTGGGGGTGTCGCCCGGTCCAGATCGCGGACGCGGTGAAGCAGAGGTCTTTCCGGCCATAGGTGTCACGCTAGTCGCTGCCGTCACTCCTGTCCCAGTTGCCACACCAGAAAGCTGGACTGTCTACAACCGCTGTTCGGATCCGACCTGCGGTCGTCTGGCGCCCGGCACCCAGAGCGCCCCCGAGTCGATGGCCCCGCCGACCGCATCCCGCACACGGCCACGGCCACGCACAGCCCTCAAATGCCTGTCGTCCTTGGGGACGCAGCGGATATCGTGCCGGGCATGACGTTCGGACGACCCTTTCTGGAACCCATCACGCTGACCGGCGACCTGATCACTCTCGAGCCGCTGGCCCGCGATCATCACGACGGACTGGTGACTGCCGCGCAGGACGGCGAATTGTGGGACCTCTGGTACACCTCGGTGCCCCGCCCGGAGGCAATGGCGACCGAGATCGACCGCCGACTGGCGCTCCAGTCCAGCGGATCGATGTTGCCCTTCGCCGCCAGGCGGACCGGGAACGGGTCGGTGATCGGGATGACGACGTTCATGAACGCCGATCCGGTGAACCGTCGGGTCGAGATCGGATCGACCTGGAACGCTCGGTCGGCCCAGCGCACCGGGACCAACACCGAGAGCAAGCTGTTGCTGCTCTCGCACGCCTTCGAGGATCTCGAGTGCATCGCCGTGGAGTTCAGGACCCATTGGCTGAACCAGCAATCCAGGGCGGCCATCACCAGACTCGGGGCCAAGCAGGACGGGGTGCTGCGCAGCCATTCTCTGGCGAGCGACGGAACGCTCCGCGACACCGTGGTGTTCTCGATCATCGCGATCGAATGGCCGGCGATCCGCGGAGAGCTCCGCCGCAGGCTGGCCGCGCACGCCAGGGCGGAGGCCTCAGTTCTGCAGACGTGACTCCGGCGATGGTCCAGTGCGAGAGGTGGTCGCGCCTGTCGCACGGTGATGGCACACAATGTGCCATCACCTGGGCGACAGAGAAGGTCAGCCGGATAGGTCGGGCACGATCAGGTTGCCCCCCGGTCCGGTATCGATCGGGGTCACGCTGACCACCGCGGTCACCGGCAATGGTCCATACAGGTGCGGAAACAACTCGGTACCGCCTGAGGTGTTCTCCTCGACCACCGGCAAGTCGAGCAGGTCCGGATTCACGGTCAGCAGGACGACGGGGGTCTCGGGCTCGCGCCAGAATCGCTGGGCCACCCCGGCGAGCTGGTCGGCGTAGGAGAAGTGCAGGAAGCCCTCGGACTCCAACGTCATCCCCCGCCCCGAGACCCGGTACGTGCCCACGGTCAGGGCCGCGTCCCAGTCGGCGTCGAAGGTCAAGTGGTAGATCAGCGCCATCTCGTCGTGGTCAGACCGCGAGAACCGTTGGCACGATCATCGGCCGGCGGCGATAGACGTCTCCGACCCACCGTCCGACGACCCGTCGGACGGCCTGGGCAATGCGGTGCGTGTCGGTGACGCCGTCGGCTTCCAGTTGGGCCAGTTCGGCTTCCACCAGCGGGACGACCTTCGCCAGGGCCCCTGGGTCGTCCGAGAAGCCACGTCCGGCAATCGTCGGCGCGGCGACCGCGCGACCGGTATGGGCGTCGATGGCCACCGTGATGGCGATGAAACCGCCCTCACCGAGGACCAACCGGTCCGACAGCGTATTTTCTCCGACGTCGCCCACGGCCGCACCGTCGACGTAGACCATGCCGACGTCGATGTGGCCGGAGATCCTGGCCCGGCCGTCGATCAGGTCGACCACCGTGCCATCGGGGGCCTGCACCACGCGCTCGGACGGCACACCGGACAGGATGGCCAACCGGGCCTGCGCCCGCAGGTGGCGCCACTCACCGTGCACCGGGATGACGTTCTTCGGTCGCACGGCGTTGTACAGGAACATCAACTCGCCGGCCGAGGCGTGGCCGGAGACGTGCACCTTGGCGATGCCCTGGTGGACCACCGTGACACTGGCCCTGGCCAGCTCGTTGATGACGGTGAACACGCTGGTCTCGTTGCCGGGGATCATCGAACTCGCCAGGATCACGGTGTCGCCCTGGATCAGGTTGACCTGGCGGTGTTCGCCTCGTGACATCCGGGACAACGCCGACAGTGGCTCGCCCTGCGATCCGGTGGAGATGAGCAGCACCTGCTCCGGCGGGAGTTCCAGCACCTTGTCCAGGGACCGGACCAGCCCGTCGGGCACGGCCAGCAGCCCCAGTTCCTGGGCGATCTGCATGTTCCGCACCATGGACCGACCGACGAAGGCCACCTTGCGGCCGTGGTTCTGCGCAGCGTCGAGCATCTGCTGGACGCGGTGCACGTGCGAGGCGAAGCTGGCCACGATGACCCGCTGCTTGGCCGAGCGGATGTAGTTGTCCAGCACCGGGCCGATCTCCCGCTCCGGAGCCACGAACCCGGGCACCTCGGCGTTGGTGGAATCGACCAGGAACAGGTCGACGCCCTCGTCACCGAGCCGGGAGAAGCCGCCGAGGTCGGTGAGCCGGCCGTCCAACGGCAGCTGGTCGAGCTTGATGTCTCCGGTGTGCAGCACGGTGCCGGCCGGTGTCCGGATGCCGACGGCGAGCGCGTCGGGGATGGAATGGTTCACCGCGAAGAATTCGAGGTCCCAGGCGCCGGCCTTGCGGCGTTCGCCCTCGACGACCACCTCGAGCTTGGGGGTGATCCGATGCTCGCGGCACTTGGCCGCGATCAGGGCGAGCGAGAACTTCGCCCCGATCACCGGAAGGTCCTTCCGGAGACGGAGCAGCCACGGCAGGGCACCGATGTGGTCCTCGTGGCCGTGGGTGATCACGACCGCGTCGATGTCGTCGACCCGATCCTCCACCAGCCGCAGGTCGGGCAGGATCAGATCGACACCCGGCTGGGCGTCCTCCGGGAACAGCACGCCGCAGTCGACGATCAGCAGTCGGCCGTCGTATTCGTAGACGGTCATGTTGCGGCCGATTTCGCCGATGCCCCCGAGCGCGACGATACGGAGGCCGCCCTTCGGCAGCCGGGGCGGCGGGATGGACTTGGACGTTGCTGTCATCGGGCGACAATCATTCGGGTAGCAATCATTCGGGTAGCAATCATTCGGGTAGCAATCATTCGGGTAGCAATCATTTCAGTGGACCGATTTCTTCGAGGTCGAGCGCAATTTGTGCGGTCTGATCATGGGTGGCGGGAATCTGGGGCAGCCGGGGATCGCCGACTTCGAATCCGGCCAGCCGCAAGGCGGCCTTGGCGAACACCAACCCGGCACCGCCTCCGGTGCGCGACTGGGCCAGGTGCGCCGGCAGCAGCGCTTCGTGAATGGTGCGGGCCCTGGTGAAATCCCCCGACTCGCCGGCATCGACCAGCGCCCGCACATGCGGGCCGACGACGTGCGAGATGATGCTGACCACGCCGACGCCGCCGACGGCCAACCAGGGCAGGGTCAGCGGGTCGTCGCCCGAGTAGTAAGCCAGATCTGAGTTCGCGATCACCTGCGAGCCGGCCAGCAGATCGCCTTTGGCGTCCTTGACCGCCGTGATCCGCGGGTGTTCGGCCAAGCGCAGCAGGGTCTCCGGAGCGATCGCGACCACCGACCGCGGCGGGATGTCGTACAGCATCACCGGCAGGTCCGAGGCATCGGCGACGGCGGCGAAGTGGGCGAGCAGGCCCTCCTGCTGTGGCCGGGAGTAGAACGGGGTGACGACGAGAGCCCCGTGCGCGCCTGCCTTCTGCGCTTCCTTGGCCATCCGTACCGAGTGCGCCGTGTCGTATGTGCCGACACCGGCGACGACGGTCACCCGGTCGCCCACCGCTTCGACGACGGCCTTGATGATGGCAATCTTCTCGGCGTCGGTGGTGGTCGGTGACTCACCTGTGGTGCCGTTGACGACGAGTCCGTCGTTGCCCTGCGCGGCCAGCCGCTCGGCCAACGCCGCGGTGGCATCCAGGTCCAGGTCCCCGGCAGAGGTGAACGGGGTCACCATGGCGGCCAGTACCGTTCCGAACGGGCGGCCTTTCCTACCTGCCGGACCGGCGATGAGCGTCGTCATGGGTCAAAACTTACCGCCCCGAGGGCTGCCCTCCGCCCGCCCGTACCGCGGCGACGTCCGGGGCCCCGCCCTCGAAGTCGATCCGGACCTCCGAACGACCGCTGAGCCACAGCAGGATTTCGCCCACTCCGCCGCGCAGGACCACGCCCGACGCGCTGCCGACCACGTCCAGGTCCTTCGACGGCACCAGCACGATGGGCATGTCACGCTGACGTGGCTCGTCGGTGAGTCTGGCCGTCACGGGTACGCCGATCTTCCGCAGCCCGCGTAACACCAGGGCAGACCCGAGCATCCGGACCAATTCGTCCCGGGTCGCCTGGTCGAGTATCCGTGGCTCCCAGTCGGGCTGCCCCCGGCGGGCGTCCTCGTGATGGATGAACATCTCCATCCCGTTGGCCTTCTCGTCGAGCGAGCCCCAGGAGAACGGGCTGAATCCGGGCGGTCCCGAGCGGTACAGCTCGATCTGCTCGGTCCACGGCCGCTGCTTGTAGCGGGCGGAGACGCGCGCCGTCAACCCTGCGAGGGGCGTGATCCAGGTGCCGACGGCGGCGAACACCTGGCGCTCCCGGATCAGCAGGTGCGCCAGCAGATCATCGGTGTCCCAGCCCTCGCACAACGTCGGCTGATCAGGACCGAGTTCTGCGAACAGATCGGCGAGCGCTGCACGTTCGGTCTGTGCCAGGGTCATGCCTGCACGGTACCGACCGGCCCCCGGCAGAGCGGCCGTCGGTCAGGCGTCGGCGACCAGCGGCGATGCCGCCAGTTCGGTGCCGTCCGGTAGCGCACTGATCCGGAAATCGGAGAACACATGCGGGGCAAGGTCTTGCAAGCGACGCAGTACACCCACCGCGATGGTCCTGATCTCCACGTCAGCGGCCTCGGTCGCCCGCATGCCGATGAAGTGACGCCAGGCTCGATAGTTGCCGGTCACCACGATGGCCGTCTCCGATGCCGCAGGCAGCAGGCCCGCAGCGAGCTGCCTGGCCTGTTTGCGGGCCAACGTGCCGTTCGGGGCGTGCTCGGCGGCGGCTTCCAGCACCGCCAGCAGGTCACCGTGTGCGGCGGCCGCCGCCGCGGTCGCCGCGACGAATTGGTCGTGCAGTTCGACGTCTGCGGCCACCGCGTCGGGCTCGACCACCACCGGGCCGCCGGCCGGGACGAATCGAGGCGACAATTCCGAATAGGAGAAATGACGGTGTCTGATGATCTCGTGGGTGACCGACCGAGAGATGCCGGTGAGGTAGAACGTCGCCGAGCTGTGTTCCAGCACGGACAGGTGACCGACCTGCAGGATGTGCTGCAGGTAGCCCCGGTTGGTGGCGGTGGCCGGGTTCGGCCGATCCCAGGATTGATAGCAGGCTCGGCCGGCGAATTCGGCGAGCGCCTGGCCGCCGTCTGCGTCGCTGGAGAACGGGACGCCGGGCGGGGCCAGGAACTCGGTGCGACCGATCAGCTCGATCCCGGGTCCGGCGGGACCGGCGGGACCCGATGGGTCGGCGCCGTCGGCACCGTCGGCACCGTCGGCACGACCGGCACCGTCGGGGGCTGGCTCGCTCACCCGCTTACAGCGCTCCGCCGGCCGCGGCCGGACCGGTGGTGATTCCGTTGTCGCCCACGGTTTCCCGGGCCACATAGGTCTCCACCTCGAACCAGTCGGTGCCGGCGCGCTCGGCGATGGTCAGCAACGTCGTCATCGCGGCGACCTCCTCCACCTGCTCGGAGAGGAACCACAGCATGAACTGCTCGCCGAGGAAGTCGTTCTCCGCACGGGCTTTCGCGAACAGGGACTTGATCTGCTCGGTGACCGCTGTCTCCTGGGCCAGGGCCACCCGGACCGCGTCCGCGATGTCGGCGAATTCGGAACGCACCTCGTCGATGCCGGGAATGGTGACCGAGAGATCCCGGTCGATCATCCACTGGACCATCATCATGGCGTGGTTCCGCTCTTCGACGGCCTGACGGTAGAAGTGGGCCGCCAGTTGCGGCAGGTCGCGCGTATCGAACCAGACGGCCATCGCGATGTATTGCTGGCTGGCATTGAACTCGTTGCGGATCTGAGCTCGCAGCATGTCGGCATAGGTGGTCGAGTGTTCGGTCGTGGTCATGCGCTCATCCTAGGAACAAACTCGGCCGCTCGACCACCGGCTGAGTTGTCCGTGCAGTCGAGGTCGCACCTTGGGTGCTGACGCCACCGCCATGTCAGATTGACGTCTAGCTTCCCTTGCGTGACGTCATAGTTGGTGTCATCATGGTGTCATGGACCTCACTCCCTACATCCGCAACCTGCGCGAGGATCTCCTCGCTGCAGCAGCACTCGGCGACGAGGAAACTCGTCGCGCGGCCGCCCTCCTCGGCGCCGCCATCGAGCCGGCCGGACGGCTGGCCATCATGAACGCCCTGTCCGATCTCGCCGCGGAGGTCACCGAGGCACTCGACCGTCACGTGGTCGAGATCAAGATCGACGGGCGCGACGTCCGGGTCACGGTCTCGGACAAATTCGGCGCCTTCGACAAGCACGGCACTCAGCATGAATCGTCGGACGAGGAAGCTGGTGGCGCCCACCGCCCGACCGCCGACGAGCTGCGCAGGGCCATGCAGGAGGCCGGGGGTGAACTGTCCCGGACGACGGTGCGCCTGTTCAACGACCTCAAGTCCCAGGCCGAACAGGCCGCGTCCAACGAAGGCGTCTCGCTCAACACCTACATCTCCCGCGCTGTCTCAGACTCCGTCCGGACCGCTGTTCCGAACGGGCGGAACGGCAAGCGCGGCAGAGGATCCGACGGCGGACGCGACGGCCGGACGGTCACCGGCTTCATCAAGGGCTGATCCCGGAACCGTCACGCCCCCTACTCACACTCCCACCCCTCAGAGGACCCGATGCATACCTTCCTGACACCAGAACCACTCACCCTCGAGATTCGCAACGCCGCCGGTGACACCCAGATCGTCCTCACCGACACGCAGACCACGACGGTCGTCGTCACCCCCACCGACAGCCACCCGCTCGGTTTCCTGGACGACATGTTCAAGGCGCTCGGCGGTGCTGGCCGCGGCTTCGGTCGCGGTCGGCAGTTCGGTCGCGGGCCGTTCGGCGAGCAGCAGACCGTCAGAGCAGACGCGGACGCCACCGGCGCCCCGAATGTGCTGCTGGACGATCTGGCGGACGCGGTACGCGTAGAACACCGCGAAGGCGATCACGCCAGCGTCATGGTGGACACCGATCCGGCCAAGGACGGCTGGCGATCTGCCTTCACCGTCACGGTGACCGCCCCGACCGGCTCGAACATCCGGGTGCAGTCGCAGTCCAGCGACGTCACCATGACGGGGCGCGCACGCCTCGTCGACGTCCGCACCGCCTCCGGCGACGTGAAGCTCGACGAGACCGCGGGCAAGACCCTCGTCCAGACCGCCTCCGGCGACATCGCCATCGCGGCCGCCGGCGCGGAGGTGGACATCCGGACCGCGTCCGGCGATGTCGAGATCGGCCCGGTGGCCGGAGACGCCCTGATCCATACCACCTCCGGCGACATCAGACTCGGCGCCGTGGCCGGGAACATCAATGCCCGCAGCGTATCCGGAGATGTCAGAGTTTCCGACGCGGTGTCCGGCCAGGCCGAGATCAACGCCGTGTCCGGTGACGTGCAGATCGGCGTGCATGCCGGGTCGCTGGCCTCGATCAACCTCACCACCGTGAGCGGCAGCACCGACACGGACTTCGAGGTGAGTGGAGAGGCGCCGGACGGTGACGCACCGGTGTTGGGCATCACGGTCAAGACGACGTCCGGCGACATCCGATTGCACCGCGCGGCCTGAAACCGGTCGTCGGGACCGACTGGACCACGACAGCGTCCGCCGGGGAGTCAGGTGCCCCCGCAGGCGTTGTCCGCGTGCGGCGTCAGAAGATCATCGCGGCGCCGCCGCGGCGCGGATCCGCCGCCGGTCCATCGGCGGCGACGGCCGCCACTCCGCCGAAGTACGGCCGCATCTCGCTCCACAGTTGGAGTTCCTCACCCGACTCGCGAAGCGCCGCAACGACATCGGCCGCGAACCCCGGTTCCAGGTGGACCAGCTGCTCGGTGACCGACATCCGCGGGGCCGCGATCGCTTCGGCCATGCTGCGACCCTCGATCAGGACGCCCGCCATCGCCTGTAGCAGGGCCGGACGGATCCTGCTTCCGCCGGCCGCCCCGCCCGCGAACATCAGCTCACCGGCCGGGTCGGTGACGATGGAGGGAACCATCATGGAGGGCATCCGGCTACCAGGAACCAGTTCGCCGCGCAGTAGCTCGCCCTCGCCGAGCATCGAGTTGCCGTGCACGCCGCCGGCCCAGATGCCGGAGCCCAGCCCGAGCGAGTGCGTCGCGACGCAGGCGTTTCCCCAGGTGTCGACGGCGGCCACGCTGGTGGTCTCGGCCCGCCTGGCCGGCGCTCGCAGCGCGGTGATGAGCGCCCGGGCGCGGTCGATCCCACCGCGGCGCACCGCGGCCAGGTCCAGCGCGGCTGCGGTGGCCCCGAAGGAGTCCAGATCGTTGCCCCGGACATGCAGCGTGCCCGGGCCGAACGGGACCCGCAACGGCGCCAGCTCGGCGACCCGGTAGTGGGTCATGTCCCGCATCGACAGCGCGCCACCGTCCTGACGGACTGCCGCGACGAGATCTCGACCGAGCTGACCGGTGGCCAGTTCCTGCGGGCCGAGCCGCGCCAGGGCGTCCAGGGTGGCCGCGAGACCGTCGTGGTCGATGGTCTCGCCTGCTTGCAGCAGCCGTCGCCCGCCCGCGCCGTCGGGTCGGGAGTACACCTCGATGCCGGCGCCGACCATCATGGCCGGAGCGATCTCGGGCAGCAGTCGGGCGTGGGCGTCGGAGAACGGCAGCCCGGTCGCGGCCAGTTCGTAGGCCGGACGGACCACATCCGCCCACGGCAGCAGGCCGAACCGGCGGTTCAATTCCGCGGCCCCCCAGGGTGTGCCGGGCACAGCGACACTCGGGCCGCCCATCGCGTAGGGCACCGGCACGGTGCCGAAGATGACCGAGATGTTGGTGGCCGGGCCGGCCACGGTGCCGTCGAGACCCGGGACGGCGACGAAGAAGTCCAGACAGGTCACCGCACGGGTCCGCGCGTCGTACACGGTTGCGAAGCCGCCGCCACCGAGACCGGCGAAGATCGTCTCGGACACGCACCCGGCCAGGATCATCGCTGCCGCGCTGTCGGCGGCAGTGCCACCGGCAGAGAGCACCCCCAGACCGGCCGCCGCTGTCGCCGGGTGCCCGGCAGCCACCCCGGCCGGAATTCTCGTCACGGCAGCAGATTACGGCAGCTGCACCGGCCGGCGGCGAGCCGTGGCCAGCTCCTGGTGCAGGTTGCCGCGAGGCATGATCGCGACCTCGTCCAGTCCGAGCCACCGTGCCATCCGATCCAGCTCGATGATCGCCGCCTCGGCGACCGCGCCCGGAACACTGCCCGGTTCGCACCAGGAGGCCTGCACCAGCAACCGACCGGCGGCCCGGTCCGCCTTGAGGTCGAACCGCCCGACGAGTTTGTCGTCCACGAGCAGCGGAAACACGTAGTAGCCGTAGACGCGCTTCTCCAGCGGGGTGTAGATCTCGATGCGGTAGACGAAATCGAACATCCGCTCCGTGCGGGCCCGTTCCCAGATCAGCGGGTCGAAGGGGCAGAGCAGCGCCCGACCGCTCACCCTTCTCGGGAGTCTCGCGTCCTGGTGCAGATAGGCGGTCTCCTTCCAGCCGTGCACCCTGACGGGGACGACGACGCCCTCCTCTGTCAGCTCGGCCAGCGCCCGCTTCGCGTCGTCGTTGCGGATGCGGTAGTAGTCGGCAAGGTCACCGACCGTCCCGATGCCGTGCGCGCGGGCCGAGAGCGCCATCAGCGCCCGTTTGGCGTCCGCTTCGTCCGGCGTCGGAGCCGCAGCGATCGCCCTGGGCAGGATGCGTTCCATCAGGTCGTAGACACGCTCGAACCCCCGTCGGTGCGACGTCCCGATCGCGCCGATGGCGAACAGGTACTCGCAGGCCGTCTTCGTGGTGGACCATTCCCACCAGCCCGGCCGGCCTTTACCGGGCGCCTCGAGCACCTTTTCGATCTCGCCGGCCGACACCGGACCGAGGTCACGCACCACCGTCAGCACCCGCTCCAGGAAGCCTGGATGCTCGGCCCGCAATCTCTCGGCGCTGGACCACGGTCCATCTACGAACTTCGCCTGCCGCCAGCGGAGCAGTGGCTGGATCTCGACGGGCACCAGCGATGCCACGTGCGCCCACGTCTCCAGCAGGGTTCGGTCGGCGGCCCGCCGGGGCCAGGCGGCCGACGTCACCAACTCGACCGGGTAGTCCCCCAACCTCGCGAAAAGCGACAGGAAGTGCGCCCTGGCCACCACATTCACCGAATCGATCTGCAGCAGACCGATCCGGCCCACGGCCCGCCGTAGATGACCGCGGTGATACGCCGGAGGCTGGACCGGCAGTGCGGCCGACAGTCCCTGTGCGGCGATAGCTGTGCGGCGGGCCTGCGCGGCGGTCAGTTGCTGCATCACAGGGACACATGTTGCCAGCAGGCACCGACACGTTCCGAGAACTGACAACTCAAGGCCGCCGATCGTGCGCACTCATGCACGCCCCGGGGCCACCGCAAACATAACTGGGCAGACGTGCGCACCGATCGACTGATCGGTCAGACGGGCGGGCGGTTCGCGTTCCGCCGACCGGGCAGTGCAAGATCTGGTGCAGTCGACGCGATGATCCCGTGGCGACCGGGTCACCGACCCGCCGGCGAACGCAGCAGTGAGAAGGGAGTGCCGATGGGCCCGCACGAGCGCTGGACCGCACTGCTGGACATTCTCGGCCGCGACGGTCGACTCGACGTCGGGCTGGCTGCCGACGAACTCAGCGTGTCGGCGGCGACGATTCGCCGCGACCTCGACCATCTGGCCAGCCAACAGCTGCTCAGCCGCACCCGTGGCGGTGCCGCTCCGGCCAGCGTCGCCTACGACCTGCCGCTGCGCTACAAGACCGGCCGGCACACCGAGGAGAAGTTCCGCATCGGTGCCGCGGCAGCTGCGTTGATCCGCCCGGGCTCCGTGGTCGCCGTCAACGGCGGCACCACCACCTCGGAGGTGGCCCGAGCACTGGTCACCATCCCGTCGAATGTGGACCACGACGGGATGAACGACAATCCGGCGTTCACCGTGGTGACCAACGCACTGAACATCGCGAACGATCTGGCGGTGCGGCGCAACATCAAACTGGTGGTCACCGGCGGTGTGGCCCGACCCAGCTCTTACGAGTTGATCGGGCCGTTGGCCGAGCCGGCGCTGTCCAGGCTGCATCTGGACTATGTGGTGCTCGGGGTCGACGGTTTCGATCTCCAGATGGGCGCCTCTGCCCACCACGAGGGCGAGGCCGCGGTGAATGCGCTGATGGTCAGCCAGTCGACCACCGTGGTGGTGGTCGCAGATGCTTCCAAGCTCGGGCACCGCTCGTTCGCCCGCATCTGTCCGACCTCCGACGTCGACATCCTGATCACCGATACAGCAGCCGACCCGGAGCTGGTGGCCGAGTTCATCGACGCCGACGTCCGAGTGGTACTGGCCTGACGTGGCAGACGCCCTGGTCCGGCCTGCGGACCCCGACGATGCCGGCACCCTGGCGCGCCTCCAGTTGGGAGTCTGGCAACAGGCCTACTCCGAGCTGCTCCCCGCCTCCGCATTGTTCGCCGACCCGGATCGTCAGAGCGAGATCTGGTCGGCCCGGCTGGCGGCGGGCGGGCTGGTGCTGCTCGCTTTCGAGGGCGCGGAGCCGGTCGGCCTGGCCGCCACCGAACCAGAGCTTGCGGACGGCATCGGCCAGCTGGAACTCCTGCACGTGCTGCCCCGCTTCGCCCGGCGCGGACACGGAGGCCGGTTGCTGGGGGCTGCGGCCGGGCAACTCCGCGGGCTGGGTGCCACCCAGGGAGCCTGGTGGGCACCGCAGACCGACGAGAGCGTCCAGCAGTTCCTGCTCGGCGTGCGCTGGGCGCCGGACGGCGCCGGCCGGGTGCTCGACACCGGCGAAGGAACGTTCACCGAGATCCGGTACACCGGCGGCCTGGACCTGCTGCTCGTCTGATGAGGTCTATCGCACCGTGTTGCGATCCTCGGGCGATCGGGGCCGATCCGGCGCGCGGATCGCGAAGGGTGCGCGGGCGGCGGCGCCGGGAGGGGCGGGCGGGTCAGGCGCCGGCGAGCTCGATGGCGTGGCGCATCGCGGCCCTGGCCCGCTTCCGGTCGCCGGAGAGGTTGTAGGCGTAGCCCAGCTCGTACCAGGCGCGCCAGTTGCCCTCGTCCGCCTCGACCCTGGTGCGGACCGTGTCGAAGTAGGCGTCGGCCGACGCCCGCTCGATCCGGCCGGACGGCCGGCGGGCCAAGGTCGAATCGTCGGGCAACTCGCCGTCCTCGGCCAGCCGGCGGGCCAGCCGCGCCGTGGCCGCGCCGAACCGCAACTCGAAGACCAACAGGACGGCACCGATCACCGGCAGGATGAGGACCCCGATACCGAGGCTGATCCCAACCAGCGTCCCGGTCTCGACCAGGTAGACACCACGCTGGCCCAGCAGCCAGAAGTACGCGACCAGCGCAGCCGCCAGGACGGCGACGGTGATACGGGTGGACACGTGGTGTCGTCAGTCCAGACCGAGCAGCTGCTCGAGACCGAGCGTGAGCCCAGGCCGGTCAGCGACGCCGCGGACCGCGGTCAGCACGCCAGGCATGAACGAGGACCGGTGCAGCGAGTCGTGCCGGATCGTCAGGGTCTCCCCTGCACTGCCCAGCACCACTTCCTGGTGGGCGACCAACCCGGGGAGCCGGACCGAGTGCACGTGGATGCCGTCGACCTGATTGCCGCGAGCACCGGGCGCCTCGATGGTGGTGGCGTCCGGGATCGGTCCCATGCCCGCGGTGGTGCGCGCCGCGGCGATACCCCGGGCGGTCGCGATCGCGGTACCCGACGGGGCGTCGATCTTCCCGGCATGGTGACGTTCGATGATCTCGGCGGATTCGAAGAACCGTGCCGCCTGCCGGGCGAAGCGGGCGGTGAGCACCGCCCCGATCGCGAAGTTGGGTACCACCATCACGCCGATCTCCGGCTTGAGAGCCAACCAGTGACGGATCTGGTCGGCCCGGTCGTCGTCGATCCCCGAGGTGCCGACGACGGCGTGGATGTTCTGGTCGATGCAGAAGCGGATGTGCTCGAGCACGACGTCGGGGTGGGTGAAGTCCACGACGACCTGACTACCGGCGTCAGCCAACGAGAACAACCACTCGCGACCACCCACAGCGGCCACCAGATCCATGTCCTCGGCGGCATCGACCGCCTGGCACACCTCGGATCCCATCCGACCGCGGGCGCCGATCACGCCGACCCGAAGAACCTCATCCGACATGGCGACGCTGCCTTCCTGTATTCGCAGAACCTGTGCTCTTGGCGGGGACCCTGGCGGACGACGAGGCGGTGAGCGCCCGAAGTTCGGCGGGTAGGTCCGTCTGGGCACTGTACGGCCCGACGACAGCAGCGGTCAGCGGTTGAGTCAACAGACGCGCGGCCAAGGCGGCAACCTGGTCGGCGTCGACGGCTGCGATCGCGGCAAGCTCGTCGGCGACCGATCGATACTGGTTGCGCACCAACAGGTTCTTCCCGATCCGACTCATCTTGGATTCGGTGTCCTCGAGCCCGAGGACCAATCCACCGGCCAGCTGTCCGTGCACGCGGGCCAACTCACCGGTGCTCAACCCGTCGGCAGCCACGGCGGCCAACTCCAGGCCGATCAGCCGGGACACGGTACCCAGGTTCTCCGGTTGGCAGCCCGCGTACACCGAGAAGGACCCGACGTCGGCGTATCCGGACGTGGCGGCGTAGCAGGAGTAGGCCAGCCCGTGCTCCTCACGAATGGTGCGGAACAGGCGTGAACTCATCCCGCCGCCGAGTGCGGCCGCGAGTACCGACATGGCGTACCGGTCGGGATCCGACCGACCGGGCGCCGGAACGCCGATGCAGACGTGCGCCTGCTCGATGTCCCGGTCGACCACCAGCACGTCGGGCAGGGCCCGGGCGTGGCCTCTGCCGAGCCGGGGCGGCTCGGGCGCTATGTCGGCGTGCAAGCGGGACCCGAAAGCCTTGCGCACCCATCGCACCACGTCGCCGTGGTCGATGCCGCCGGCCACCGAGACGACCATCTTCTCCGGCGAGTAACGACGCTTGTAGTACCCGGCGATCTGGGTCCGGTTCATCGCGGTGATGGTTTCTTCCGAACCGATCACCGGGTCGGCCACCGGATGGCCGGCGAAGACCGCGGACGCGAAAGCATCGCCCAGCGTGTCCTCCGGATCGTCGTCACGCATCGAGATCTCCTCCAGGATCACCTGGCGTTCGATGTCGACATCCGCGGACGAGATCACCGCATCCAGCACCACATCGCAGACTGTGTCCACAGCCATCTCGGCCGAACTGGACAGGACGTGCGCGTAGTAGCAGGTGTATTCGTGCGAGGTGAAGGCATTCAGCTCACCACCGACGGCGTCGATCGACGATGCGATCTCGTGCCCCGAACGGTGGGTCGTGCCCTTGAAGAGCAGATGCTCGAGATAGTGCGACGCGCCGGCCAGCTTGGGCGTCTCGTCGACGGAGCCGACTCCCACCCAGATGCCGACCGACGCGCTACGTGCACCGGGCACGCTCTCGGTGATCACCCGCAAACCTCCGGGGATCACCGAGAGCGTCACTGCAGAACCGTCAGCGCCCCGCTCCAGGACAGTGGTACGGGTGCGCGCGGCCATAGGAGCTGAGGGCCCCGATCAGACGGACGCGTCAGCAGGCGCGCCCACTGCGCTTTCCGCCACCACCGGGATCAGCGAGATCTTGCCGCGGGCGTCGATCTCGGCGATCTCGACCTGCAGCTTGTCGCCGACGTTCGCGACGTCCTCGACCTTGTTGATCCGCTTGCCGTTGCCCAGCTTGGAGATGTGCACCAGCCCGTCACGGCCCGGCAGCAGCGAGACGAAGGCGCCGAAGGCCGTGGTCTTGACCACCGTGCCCAGGAACCGCTCGCCGACCTTGGGCAGCTGCGGGTTGGCGATCGAGTTGATGATCGCAATGGCAGCCTCTGCTGCTTCTCCGGAAGCAGCGGACACGTAGATCGTGCCGTCGTCCTCGATGGCGATCTCCGCACCGGTCTGCTCGGTGATGGAGTTGATCATCTTGCCTTTCGGCCCGATCACCTCGCCGATCTTGTCGACCGGGACCTTGATGGTGGTGATGCGCGGCGCGTTGTCGCTCATCTCGTCCGGGGCGTCGATCGCCTCGTTCATCACCTCGAGGATGGTCAGGCGCGCGTCGCGGGCCTGGCTGAGCGCACCGGCCAGCACGCTGGACGGGATGCCGTCCAGCTTGGTGTCCAGCTGCAGGGCGGTGACGAAGGACTTGGTGCCGGCCACCTTGAAGTCCATGTCGCCGAAGGCATCTTCGCTGCCGAGGATGTCCGTGAGGGCAACGTACTCGGTCTTGCCATCGATGGTGTCGCTGATCAGGCCCATCGCGATACCGGCGACGGGTGCCTTCAGCGGCACACCCGCGTTCAGCAGCGACATGGTCGAGGCGCAGACGCTGCCCATGGAGGTGGAACCGTTGGAGCCCAACGCTTCCGAGACCTGGCGGATGGCGTAGGGGAACTCGGCCTTGGTCGGCAGTACCGGCACCAGCGCGCGCTCGGCGAGCGCTCCGTGGCCGATCTCGCGACGCTTCGGCGAACCGACGCGGCCCGTCTCACCGGTGGAGTACGGCGGGAAGTTGTAGTTGTGCATGTACCGCTTGCGCGTCTCCGGGGAGAGCGTGTCGAGCTGCTGCTCCATCCGGAGCATGTTCAGCGTGGTGACACCGAGGATCTGGGTCTCGCCGCGCTCGAAGATCGCGGAGCCGTGCACGCGGGGTAGGTAGCCCACCTCGGCGGCCAGGGTGCGGATGTCGGACAGCCCGCGGCCGTCCATCCGGATCTTGTCCTTGAGCACGCGCTGGCGGACCAGCTTCTTGGTGACGCTGCGGAACGCCTGGCCGATCTCGCCGGTGCGGCCGGCGAACTGCTCGCCCAGGGCTGCGACCACGTCGGCCTTGACGGCGTCGGTGGCCTCGTCGCGCTCCTGCTTACCGGTGAGAATCAGTGCAGCGGCCAACTTCTCCGAAGCAGCAGCATCTACAGCCGCATACACGTCGTCCTGGTACGGCGGAAAGAGCTTGAACTCCGCGGTGGCCTTCGGGGCCTGCGCAGCGAGCTCGGACTGGGCGTCGCAGAGGATCTTGAGGAACGGCTTGGCTGCTTCCAGACCGGCCGCGACGACCTCTTCGGTCGGGGCGGTGGCGCCACCCGCGATGAGCTCGATGGTGTTCACCGTGGCCTCGGCCTCGACCATCATGATGGCGACATCACTGCTGCCGTCGGCGGACACGACGACGCGGCCGGCGACGACCATGTCGAACACGGCCTTCTCCAGCTGCGAGTGGGTCGGGAAGGCGACCCACTGGCCCTCGATCAGCGCGACGCGCACGCCGGCGATCGGGCCGGAGAACGGCAGTCCGGCGATCTGGGTGGACGCGGAAGCGGCGTTGATGGCCAGCACGTCGTACAGCACGTCGGGGTTCAGGGCCATGACGGTGATGACGACCTGGATCTCGTTGCGCAGGCCGGCGGTGAAGCTCGGGCGCAGCGGGCGGTCGATCAGGCGGCAGGTCAGGATGGCGTCCTCGGACGGACGGCCCTCACGACGGAAGAACGAGCCCGGGATACGGCCCGCCGCGTACATGCGTTCTTCGACGTCGATGGTCAGCGGGAAGAAGTCGAACTGGTCTTTCGGGTGCTTGCCGGCGCTGGTCGCACTCAGCAGCATGGTGTCCTCGTCCAGGTACGCGGCAACGGCGCCGGCGGCCTGCTGGGCCAGACGGCCCGTTTCGAAGCGGATGGTGCGGGTGCCGAACGCGCCGTTGTCGATGACAGCGGTTGCGCTCTTGGCGGTGGGATCAGACATGTGTCTCCTCTTTGGTGACCCGGCCTCGTAGACCGGGGGGTTGGTGCTCCACAGCCGGACATCGGTGCCCGGCGGTGGCGCCACCACGCGTTCGCAGCTCGGCTCAATCGTTCCTGTGCCGGCCGTCGATCGAAGCCAACGGACCTGCCCGCATCCGTGCGGGTGTTCCGGTGGCCACTACCGAGGACCGGTCAACGTGTGAGTCACAGCGGTGCTGACGCTTCGTGGCGGGTGTTCAGTTGTCATTCTGCCGTGCGGGTGCTGTGCGGGGTGCTGTGCGGGGTGCTGTGCGAGGTAGAGCCACCGGCCGCACGTACAGGTCAGGGGAGGCCCGGTGGGCACTCCCCTGACGTGTCGGACGTTATCGGCGCAGACCGAGCCGCTCGATCAACGAGCGGTAGCGAGCGATGTCGATGTTCTGCAGGTAGCGCAGCAGGCGGCGGCGCTTTCCCACCAGGGCCAGCAGGCCACGGCGGGTGTGGTGATCGTGCTTGTGCTCCTTGAGGTGCTCGGTCAGATCCGAGATCCGCTTGGTGAGCATCGCCACCTGGGCCTCGGCCGAGCCGGTGTCGGTCTCGTGCAGGCCGTACTCGGCCAGGATGGTCTTCTTCTGCTCAGTGGTCAAAGCCACAGTGGTGCTCCTTGCGAGGTACTGTCACGTGCGCTGCCCGCACCGGACGAGGATGCGCCGGGGGGATGACGGTACCGGCCGCCACGGACTGAGGCCGGACCCAACTGGTTACTTTACCATTCGCACGGCCAGCGGTCGGCCGGTCACTCTCCGGTCATTCTCCGGACGCCAGGCGGGCCATCCACCGTCCCAACCGGCGCTGCTCGGCCAGCACCTCACCGCGAACCTGGTCGCGGCGATCGTTCTGTTGATCCGACCAGTTCGCGATCACCGCATATGCCAGCGTCATCTCCTGGCCCGTCAGCAGACCGACCTCGGCGCGTACATCTGTATCCGTACCCGTCTTGTTGAACACCGTCAGACCGCGGTCGAGGTGCAGGTGCGCCAGCGGATCGAGCTGCCATCCGGACGCCACCTGCGACAGATCCATGCCCTTGGCCAGCCAACCCAGCACCAGCAGCCCGACCGGGTCGCCCACGGCCGCCTCCCGGTACAACCGCACCATCAACCCGGTGAGTTCCGCGGCGCTGCCGGACGACAGCGTCACCGGATCGGCCGGGGTCCGGACATCCCGCACCCGATCGTGCAGGGCGGTGTCGCGCAGACCCAGCCGGTCCGCCGTCTCGGCCACCCGGTCCAGGCCGACCCGGGCCAGCAGCACGTTCGTCGCCAGGTTGTCGCTGGCCATGCCGACCAGCTCGCACAGGTCGCCGACCGGCAAGCTGTCCGTGGTCAGGTACTGCCAGACGCCCGAGTCCGCCACCGTTTCCTGAGCCGTCCGGGTGAGTGTTTCGCCCAGGTCCAGCTGCCCGTTGCCGACCAGTTCAGCGATATGGATCAGTAGCAGGATCTTGCCGATGCTCGCGGTGCGCAGGACCTGGCCGGGCTCGCGCTCGAGCAGAACCTCACCGGTACCGGCATTCTGCACCTCGACGGACCAGACCGGGACCGACCGGACCGGCGAGACCGGTGACTCCGGACCTGACCGGCGCGGGTCCATCAGCCGGTGCGTCCCAGGATCTCGCGGGTCTGCTCGACGTCGCGGCCGATCTGGGCGATCAGCTCCTCGATCGAGTCGTACTTGACCATCCCGCGCAACCGCTCCACGAAATCCAGAGCCACCCGGCGGCCGTAGAAGTTTCCACCCTGATCGAGCACGAAGGCCTCCACCGTGCGCACCCGACCGGAGAACGTCGGATTGGACCCGATGGAGATGGCGGCCGGAGAACGCCTGTCCCCCAACAGGAACCATCCGGCATACACGCCATCGGCGGGAACGGCACCGTGCGGGACCACATCGAGATTGGCGGTGGGGTATCCGAGTTCGCTGCCTCCACGCCCGTCCCCGTGGACGACGATCCCCTCGACCCGGTGCGGGCGGCCGAGCGCCTCGCCGGCCGCCTGCACGTCGCCGGCGTCGACGCTGGCCCTGACCAGGGTCGACGTCACGGTCATGCTGTCCTTGGCCACCAGATCCAGTCCGAGCGCGGTGAATCCGAATTTCGACCCGAGCGCTCGCAAGACGGCGAGGTCACCGGCTCCGCGGTGCCCGAACCGGAAGTTCTCGCCGACGACCACCCAGGCGGCGTGCAGCCGGTCGACGATCACGTCGTGGACGAATTCCTGCGGCTCGATGGCGGCGACCGCCGGCGTGAAGGGCAACACCAGGAACGCGTCGATGCCGAGTTCCGCGGCCAGCGCCGCCTTCCGCCGCAACGTGATCAGCTCGGCCGGATGACTGCCGGGCCGCACGACCTCGGCCGGATGCGGGTCGAACGTCATCATGACCGCCGGCAGTCCCAGCTCCCGAGCTTTGCTCACGCAGGCCTGGACCAGTTCCTGGTGACCACGATGCAGGCCATCGAACACACCGATGGTCAGAACGCACCGACCCCAGCCCGGGGGAATCGCGTCCACTCCGCGCCACCGTTCCATCGTGTACACCCCTCCCGTGACTTGCCTGCGTGCCCAGATCGACACCCGATCGCCAACTGAAATGTGTTCCGGACGAACAGTATGCGTTCCCGTCAGCCGGCCGGATCCCAGACCAGCCGTGGCCGGGCGAGTCCGTCCGATTCCTCGACCAGGGCGAGCAGACCCCCTGGCCCGAACAACCCGTAGACGCCAGGGAGACCGGCGGCCGGAACGGGTCGGCCGTACCGCATGTCGGCGGCCAGGTCGTCGTCGACGGTGCGGACGGCAAAGGCACCTCGGACGGCGTCGGTCGCAGGGATGACGGCCGCGGCCACCCCGGCGGAGAACTCAGGCGTGATCTCGATCCGATCGCCGCGTTCGGGTACTCCCCGGGGTCCGTAGACATCGATGGCCGAGGTGACGTCGAAGGGGCCGACGGTGGTCCGTCGCAGCGCGGTCAGGTGCCCGCCCACTCTTAGTGCGTTGCCCAGATCCCGGGCCAGCGACCGGACATAGGTCCCGGTCGTGCATTCGACCTGAACGTCCAGATCGATGTGGCCGTCGCCCCGACGGCGCTCGTCGACGTCAAAGCGGGTCACGGTGACCGGGCGCGCCGCCAGCTCGACCTGCTCGCCGGCCCGGACGAGTGCGTAGGCCCGCTTCCCGTCGACCTTGATCGCCGACACCGAGCTGGGCACCTGGAGGATCGGTCCGGTCAGGGCGGCTATCCCGGTGTCGATCGCCGCATCGCTGATCGCGGCCAGGTCCTCCCAGTCGGCGGTCGCGACGATCTCGCCCTCGGCGTCGTCGGTTGTCGTCGACGCCCCCAGCCGGATCGTCGCCTGGTAGGTCTTGTCGGTCAGCGCCAGGTGTCCGAGGAGTTTGGTCGACCGTTCCACCGCCACGACCAGCAACCCGGTCGCCATCGGGTCGAGAGTGCCGGCGTGCCCGACCCGACGTGTGCCCAGCACCCTCCTCAGCCGGCCGACGACGTCATGTGAGGTACACCCCGCAGGCTTGTCGACCAGTAACAGGCCGCCGCCCGGCGGGAGCTCGGGCGCCGGGTCGCGGTTCGCCTGTCGTGCCCTCGGGGCGGTCATCCGGTCCGACCGGTTGCGGTGGCCTGGGTCTCTTCGGGTGGTTGGTCCATCAGCTCATCTTGCGCGTCCTGGCCCGCCCGTGACGCACGCGCCCGGGCCGCCTCCTCCTCGAGCTCGGCCTCGTCGACCAGCTCCCAGCGGTGGATGTTCACCTGCACCGGCACTTCCTCTCCCCTGGCGGCGGCCAGCAGCACCATCGCTCTGGTGCGGAGCCACCAGGTCAGCATCCGGGACAGCCCGATACCGGTGAGCACGACCAGCGCCACGAAGGCGAACCGGAACGCCTCGGCGGAGTGGACAGATGTGGTGGGCTCCAGCAGGTCCAGGATCTGGCCGACCAGGAAGATGCCGATCACCGCGCCGCAGAAGCCGCCGATGTTGACCATGCCGGTGGCCGTGGAGATCCGGTGACGCGGGTTGTAGTCGCGGGCCAGCATGAAGGCGACGGCCGAGGTCGGTCCGCTGATGGAGAAGACCACGATCACGACCAATACGACGACAAATGGCGGATGGCCGCCGGGCCAGACGATCAGGGTGAGCCAGGCGAGAATGGCCAGGCAGCAGACGATGACCGCCATCGGCGTCCGGACCTCGGGTCGCCGGCCGACGATCTGGCCAACGGCGAGGTTGGCCACCACGCCGCCGAGCACCAGCAGCAGCATCAGCGCCGAGGCGGTGGCAGTGGTGTAGCCGAGGCCCTGCGTCAGGTACGGGAATCCCCACAGGGTGGCGAAGGTGGTGGGGCCGGCCATGCAGGTGAAGTGCACCCAGAACCCGAGTCGGCCCGACGGCAGCCGCCAGGCACTCTTGACCTCGGTCCACACCCGGCGCCCGGCTACCGGACCGTGGGCCGCCCGCTCCTCCGCGGCCCGGAACGGGGCGACGGTGGCGGGCCGCAGCAACAGCGCGCCGTAGGCGATCGAGATGCCGCCGGCCACCGCGAAGGTGGTCCGCCAGCCGTAGGCATGCAGCAGCCCGGTCAGCGGGACGGTGGCGATGATGTTGCCCACCGATCCGGCGAGGCCGGTGAAGCTCGTCATCACCGCATAGCGCCGGGCCGGGAACCAGCCCGCCACCAGCCGGAGCACTGCGATGTAGGTCATGGCGTCACCGCAGCCCAGCAGGCCGCGGGCCAGTAGGGCGGGCACATAGGCAGTGACCAGGGAGAACAACACCTGGGCAGTTCCCATGGTGAGGGTCGCCGCGAGCAGCATCCGACGGGGGCCGAATCGGTCGACCAGGATGCCGGTAGGGACCTGCATCAGCGCGTAGACCGCCAGCTGGAGCATGACGAAGGACGACAGCTGCGCGGCGGTCAGGTGCAGGCGTTCGGCCGCGAGCGGGCCCGCGACCCCGAGCGTGCTCCGGTGGAAGACGGCGAGCACATAGACACCGGCTCCGATCGCCCAGACCAGCCACGCTTTGCCCGGAGCCTTGCTCGGCCGGAGCGGTGCGGCGCCGGCGGAATCGGTGATGGTGGCCTCGGTCACCGCAGCGTCCGGGCGGCAGTCGCCAGGTGATCCACGATCAGCGACACGGCCGCATCGACGTCCTGGCGCACGATGGCATCGGCAATCGCCCGGTGGTCGGCGTTGGTCCGCCCCATCCGGTCCGGGTCGGCGACGCCGTCCTGGGCGAGCAGGTTGGCTGCGCCCATCCGCATCTGCCGGTCCCGGAGCGAGCCGTACAGACGATTCAGAATGCTGTTGCCGGCCGCGGCGACGATGGTCGCGTGAAAGTCCCGATCAGCCGACACGTATGCCCCCAGCTCGCCTGACTCGGCAGCGTGCTGGAGATCCTCGACCGCCTTGGCCAGGCGGGCGGACAGCAATGGCGCACGTCCGGCCTCGATGACCTGACGCACGCAATACGTCTCGACGAGCTCACGGGTGGCCAGCACATCGCGCCATTCCTGAGCGCTCACCGGCAACACCAGCGCACCACGCTTGGGCAGCAGCGTGACCATGCCCTCGGCCTCCAGCCGGAGGAGCGCCTCGCGCACCGGCGTCCGGGACACCCCGGCTTCCTCGGCGATCCGACCCTCGGCCAACAGGTCGTTGTCGGCGAACCGCCTGGACAGGATTCCGGTGCGGACCAGCCCGTAGACCCGGTCCGCGGCCGAGGGGGGTGATGTATCCATGATGTATCTATCTTGAGCGGTGCCATTCCAGACCGCAATTCGTGCGACGAGATTCACAACGTCGTGCACGTCGTCGTGAAGTGCTGACGTCACGGCTCGTGCCGACATCAGCGCCGGGCGCAGCAGCCGGGTCAGGTGGAGATGGCCGCCAGGGCGGAGGTCAACGCCGCGATGGCGCCGGCGGGCGTGCCTTCGAATCCGAAGCCGGCTGCACGGACGTGCCCTCCGCCGCCGAGCGACGAGGCGATCGCGGCGACGTCCACACCAGGACCGGGCGGCCCGACCTGACCGGTCCGGGAGCGGAGCGATACCTGCCACCGCCCGGGATCGGTCTCCTTGAGCACGGCGGCGACCTGTGCTTCGGACGCTGTCCGCAGGATGTCGATCACCGAGTCCAGCTCCTCGGTGCGCAGCCCCTCGGCAGTGGTCGAATCGATGATCGTCGAGACCAACCCGCGCCCACCGGCCGCGAGTGGATCCAGCACGGCGGCACCGAGCACCCGCGACAGCATGTCGAGCCACCGGTAGGGATGCAGGTCGGTGATCGGCCGCATCAGCTCGTCCGGATCGACCCCGGCATCGAGTAGTCGCGCGGAGAGACGGTGCGCAGACGCGGAGGCGAACCTGAACCCGACGGTGTCGGTGGCCAGACCGGCGTAGATGTTCGATGCCACATCGACGTCGATGGGCAGGCCCAGGTGATCCATGATCGCCGCGACGAGCACCGTGGTGGACTCGGCCCGCACGTCCACCAGGTGATGCCGGCCGAATCGGGTGTTCGACGCGTGGTGGTCGATGACCAGGCTTTCGGTGGCGGTGTCCAACAACGTGGCGAGAGAGCCGAGGCGCTCGCGGGAATTGACGTCCATCGTGACGACCAGCTCGGGACGATCTGGGACCGATGCCGCCGACTTGATCAGGTGCTGGCCCGGAAGTGCGCGCAGCGATTCCGGCACGGTCGCGGGCTCGGCGAAGGCAACGGTGACCTCGACGCCGGTACGCGACAGCGCCAGCCCGAGGGCGAGGGCACTTCCGAGTGCGTCGGCATCCGGCCCGATGTGGGCCAGTAGCACGACCGTCCGAGCCGCAGCGATCAGCTCACCGGCGATCGTCACCTCACTGGAATCGGCGGCAGCACCGAATGCGGGCGGGGCAGACGCGGACAGGGTGCGCGCGGTGCCGTTGACCGACGCGGTGCCGTTGACCGACGCGGTGCCGTTGACGGACCGGACTTGGCGTCGATGCGCCGAAGTTCGGGCTCTGGTCACCTACACCTCCTGCTCCAGTGGCGAACACATACCCCTGATGGCCGCGTAACAGGCCGGATCCGACCACATGATCCCGAGCCCGAATGGGCGCCCGAGCCATCGCATCCCGGGTAGCACCGTACCTCCACTCGGAGGTTGCCTTCGCCCTGTTGGGAACGAGCGACCGCGGGCCGCGTGCGGCGTCCTGTCAGCTGTCGCTCTGGGCGTTGGACTCGTTACTCGTCGGCGTCCAACGATCGGCGTATTCGAACTCTTCGTCCGAATCGGCCTCCTCGTCTTCATCAGCGGGTCGCGGAACCTTGTAAGGATCTGCGTCGCCGGCATACTGGGCCCCCGCGGCCTGGGAGGCGACGGCTGCGTCGGAGGCTTTGGCTGCTGCGATGAGATCGTCGATCCGGTAGGCGTTCTCAGGTATCGCGTCGAGCTTGAAGCTGACCGTGGGGGTGAACTTGATCCCGGTCTCCCGGCCGACGGCACTGCGCAGCACACCCGTCGCGCTCGCAAGGGCGGCAGCGGTCGAGGCAACGTCCTCGTCGTCCCCGTAGACCGTGTAGAACACGACGGCCTCCCGCAGATCGGGCGTCACGGTGGCCGCGGTGATCGTGATCATGGCCAGCCGCGGATCCTTGACCTTGAGTTCCAACTCGGTGGCGACAATAGCGACGATGCGCTTGGCCAACCGCCGGGCCCGTGCAGAATCCGCCATCGGGAACACTCTCCTTCTACAAGAATGACGTTCGGGTACTACTCGTCGTCCTGGGCACCGATCACCCGGCGGCGAGCCTCGAGCAGTTCGATCTCGACCTCGCCGGCGACCTGCCGCTCGCAGGAATCCAGCACTCGCTCGACCTGCGCATGGTCACCGGACACCGTAGCCACGCCGATCAGCGCGCGACGCAGACGGTCGGTGTCGCCCGCCTCGGTGACCGCGACGTCGAGTCTGCGCAGCCTGGCCAGGATCGGTCTGACCACTGCACGCTTGTACTTCAGGGAATCGACCTGACCCAACAGGATGTCGAGTTCCAGCACGCCCACGTACACGGTGATCCTCCCGTTCTGCTGAGCCCTGGCCGGCGACACCGAAATGCCACCGGCCAGGGCGATCAGATCAGGCGCGGGGCTTTTCCCGGATCTCGTAGGTCTCGATGGTGTCCTCGACCTCGATGTTGTTCCAGGTGCCGAGGCCGATACCGCACTCGAAGCCCTCGCGGACCTCGGTGGCATCGTCCTTGAACCGCTTGAGCGAGTCGATCGCCAGATCTTCCTTGATGACCACACCGTTGCGCAGCAGCCGTGCCTTGGCGTTCCGCCGGATCTCGCCCGAACGAACGATGCTGCCCGCGATGTTGCCGAACTTGCTCGACCGGAAGACCTCGCGGATCTCGGCGGTACCCACCGCGATCTCCTCGAACTCCGGCTTGAGCAGGCCCTTCAGCGCCGCCTCGATCTCGTCGATCGCCTGGTAGATCACCGTGTAGTACCGGATGTCGACGCCTTCTCGGTCCGCCAGCTCCTGCACGCCACGCACCGGCTTCACGTTGAAACCGATCACGATCGCGTCGGTGATGACGGCCAGGTTGATGTCGTCCTGGGTGATGCCACCGACTCCTCGGTGGACGACACGCAGGTTGACCTCCTCGCCGACGTCGAGCTTGATCAGCGAAT
Source organism: Nakamurella sp. (assembly GCA_965277305.1). GTDB lineage: Bacteria > Actinomycetota > Actinomycetes > Mycobacteriales > Nakamurellaceae > Nakamurella. Next base: position 727,531 of record CBDICH010000003.1, read on the forward strand.
CCTCGAGCGCCTCGACGGTGCCCGAGTTGTCGCCCTTGATGATCAGCGTGAGCTGTTCGATCTTCTTCTCCGCCAAGGCGTCGTTGAAGGTTTCCAGCGTGACGCGGCGACGGTTGGCGACCTGGGCCTTGCGGGTCCGGGCCTGCCGACGCTCGGCGATCTGTCGGGCGACGCGGTCCTCCTCGACCACCATGAACGAGTCGCCGGCGCCGGGCACCGAGGTGAACCCGAGGACCTGGACCGGACGTGACGGGGTGGCCTCGGCGACGTTCTCGCCGTGGTCACCGAGCATGGCCCGGACCCGACCGTAGGCGTTGCCGGCCACGATCGAATCGCCGACGTGCAACGTTCCGCGCTGGACCAGCACCGTGGCGACGGCACCTCGACCGCGGTCGAGGTGCGCCTCGATGGCGACACCCTCCGCCTGCATGTCCGGGTTTGCCCGGAGATCCAGAGCGGCGTCCGCGGTCAGCAGGACGGCTTCGAGCAGCCCGTCGATGTTGAGCCGCTGACGGGCCGAGATCTCGACGAACATGGTGTCCCCGCCGTACTCCTCGGCGACCAGTCCGTATTCGGTCAGCTGCTGCCGGATCTTGTCCGGGTTCGCGCCTTCCTTGTCGATCTTGTTGATGGCGACCACGATCGGGACCTCGGCGGCCTTGGCGTGGTTGATGGCCTCCACCGTCTGCGGCATGACGCCGTCGTCGGCGGCGACCACGAGCACCACGATGTCCGTGGACTTCGACCCACGGGCCCGCATGGCGGTGAACGCCTCGTGACCGGGGGTGTCGATGAACGTGATGAGTCGTTCGACATCGTTGAGATGGGTCGCGACCTGGTAGGCACCGATGTGCTGGGTGATGCCACCGGCCTCCTTGTCCACCACGTTGCTGCTGCGGATGGCGTCCAGGAGCTTGGTCTTGCCATGGTCGACGTGACCCATGACGGTGACCACCGGCGGACGGACCTGGAGGTCGTCCTCGCCGCCTTCGTTCTCACCGTAGGAGAGATCGAAGGTGTCCAGCAGCTCGCGATCCTCGTCCTCCGGGGAGACGATCTGGACCTTGTAGCCCATTTCGTCACCGAGGAGCTCGAGGATGTCGTCCGACACCGACTGGGTGGCGGTGACCATCTCGTTGAGGTGGAACAACGCCTGCACCATGGAGGCCGGGTTGGCATCGATCTTGTCGGCGAAGTCGCTCAGCGAGGAGCCGCGCGCCAGCCGCACGATGGATCCGTTGCCACGGGGCAGGGTGACGCCACCGATCGACGGAGCCTGCATGTTGTCGAATTCCTGGCGACGCTGCTTCTTCGACTTGCGACCCTTGCGAGCCGGTCCGCCCTGACGCCCGAAGGCACCTGGAGCCGCGCCACCACGAGCGCCGCCGCCACGTGCGCCACCGGGACGGCCTCCTCCGCCACCGGCCGGAGCTCCGGACGGAGCACCACCCGGACCGCCGCGGTAACCGCCACCGGCCGGAGCCCCACCGGGACCACCGCGGTAACCACCGCCGCCTGCACCGGGACGGGCGCCCGGCGCGCCGGCAGCCGGCGGACGACCGCCCGGAGTGCCGGGACGGGGACCGCCACCGGGAACACCGGGACGGGCACCACCCGGGGCCGGGCGCGGCCCACCCGCGCCGGGAGCACTGCCGGGGCGAGCCCCGGGAGCAGATGCCGGCGGCCGTGGCGCGCCTGGAACTCCACCCGGGCGGGCCGGAGCACTGGCAGCGCCGCTGGGTCGGAACGGGTTGTTGCCCATTCGCGGCGGACGCGGAGCGCCGGGCACAGCCCCCGGAACGCGGGCCGGACGGGCCGCCGCACCCGGGGTGGCAGCACCGGCCGCCGGCCGTTCGGCGGATTCGGTGGGTTGAGCTGCTGCGACGTCAGGCGTCGTCGGCGCAGCGGTGAACTCGGGACCGACCGAGGGCGTCTCGGTGACCCTGGGCTGCGGTGCGACGGGGCGAGCCGGTGACGGGGCAGCAGATGCAGCGGGACGTTCTGCGACGGCCGGCGCCGGAGCAGAAATCTCTGACACGGCAGGGGCCACCGGGGCGACCTGCTCGGCCACGGCCGGAGCCGGCTTCGGGGCATTGGGTACCGGACGACCGGGAGCACCGGGCCGGGATGAAGCGCTGCGCGGAGCAGCCGTCGTCGCTCCGGAACCGTTGGCCGCGCCCGTACCGGCCGCCCCATTCGAGGCAGCTGACGTTCCGTTCGACGCTGCTGCTCCATTGGACGGCGCTGCGGGCGCTGCCGGCGCAGCCGGGAACGCGTCACGCAGCTTGCGGACGACGGGCGCTTCGATGGTGGACGAAGCACTCTTGACGAACTCTCCGAACTCGTTGAGTTTGGAGATGATTTCCTTGCTTGACTTGCCGAGCTCTTTCGCGAGCTCATGCACTCGGGCCTTGCCTGCCACTGCTCTCCTTACGGTGAGGCCGGGCGGGAAGACCGCTCGACCTCGTGTTAGTTGTACCGGCTCATTGCTGGGACTTCACGGCGTGCTCACGACGGGTCGACCTGCTTTCGGTGTGTTCTGGTGGATCCGGTCCTGCTCCGGGCCGCCGGCTGCTGCCTCGGCCCCTGATTCCGCCGCCTGTCCGCCCGATTGGTTCGGGACGAGGAAGGCGCGAACCTCCGTACTGTCGAACGCTACCGACGGGACGCGCAGAGCACGTCCGAACGCTCGTCGGCGCTCCGCAAGATCGAGACACCCCACCCGGGGATGCAACCACGCTCCCCTGCCGGGGAGGAGGTGCCGGCGGTCCGGGATCAGCATCCCGTCGACGGCGACCATACGGAGCAGTGTCGAAGCCGAAGCTTTCTCGCGGCAACCGACACATGTGCGTTGCGGCCCCTGGCCCGCAACGCCGGCAGAGCCAGCGGCTGACGCAGACATCGAGGAGATTCCGTTCCGACACAATGGCGTCGGCCGCGACGACATCGCACGGCCCAACCCCCCAAGTCTACCGCCTCGCCACACGTCCGGTTCACCGGCACGCGGCGCTGTCGATCAGTCCAGGGTCGGCGGGACGGCCGGAGCGGCGTCACTGCGGATGTCGATGCGCCAGCCGGTGAGCCGCGCCGCGAGTCGCGCGTTCTGACCCTCCTTGCCGATCGCCAGCGACAGCTGGAAGTCCGGGACGATGACGCGAGCCGCCTTGGCGGTCGCGTCGACCACGGTCACCGACAGCGCCCGGGCCGGCGACAGCGCATTGCCGACGAAGGTGGCGGGATCGTCGTCATGGTCGATGATGTCGATCTTCTCGCCGCCGAGCTCGCTCATCACCGCCCGAACCCGCTGGCCCATGGGGCCGATGCACGCGCCCTTCGCGTTGAGGCCGGCGACCATGGGCCGGACCGCGATCTTCGACCGGTGGCCGGCCTCGCGCGCCACCGCGGTGATCTCGACGCTCCCGTCGGCGATCTCGGGTACCTCGAGGGCGAAGAGCTTGCGAACCAGGTTCGGGTGGGTGCGGGACAACGTGATCTGTGCGCCCCGCACACCACGGGTGACCGCGACCACGTAGCAGCGCAACCGCTGCCCGTGCACGTAGGACTCGCCCGGTGCCTGCTCGGCGGCGGGAATGATGCCCTCGACCTCACCGAGGCTGACCACCACGACGCCACGGGCGTTGACCTTGGCGTCGGCACTCACGGTGCCGGTGATCAGTTCGTGCTCGCGACCGGCGAAGTCGCCGAAGGTGCGCTCGTTCTCGGCATCCCGCAATCGCTGCTGGATGACCTGCCGGGCCGTGGTGGCCGCGATCCGGCCGAAGTCGTCAGGCGTGTCTTCGAACTCCGGGCCGGCCTCGCCGTGTTCGTCCAGCTCGGCGGCCAGGACGCGGATGTCACCGGTCTTGCGGTCGACCTCGACGCGGGCGTGGGTCTGATGCCCGTCGGTGTGCCGGTAGGCCGTGAGCAGGGCGGTCTCCAGGGTCTCGATCAGGGAATCGAATTCGATCCCCTTCTCCTTCTCGACCGCCCGCAGCGCGGTGATGTCAACGTTCATCGTCTTCGTCGTCCTCTTCGTCTTCGTCTGCCAAATCGTCCTGCTGGTCGTCTTCCAGCTCGTCGTGCTGTTCGCGTGCTCCGTCGTCATCTCCGTCGTCATCGAATGAGACGGGCGAGTCGTGCTGGAACTTCTGTGCGGTCTCCTCGCCCAACAGGGCCAGGACCTGGGCGGTCGGTGCGCTGAACTCGACCTCGACCCTCGCCTTGGCGATGTCGTCGTAATCCAAGGTCCGAGCGTCGAGTCCGGATTTGCCGACCAGCAGTTCGACGGCCTGTTCGCCCGCCCCGACAACGCGGCCGAGCATCGCCGTCCCGTCGTTCCGGGTGATGGACAGCAGCCGCCCGCGGGCGCGCCGGAAGTGTCGGGGCAGCGTCAGTGGGCGTCCGATTCCGGGACTGGTGACCTCGAGGGTGTAGGCGGCCGCGCCCATGGGGTCACCTGCCTCTTCGAGCGCATCGAGTTCGGCGGAGATGTCCCGGCTCACCGCGGCGGCATCGTCGAGGTCGACGCCGGCGTCCGAATCGATGACCACGCGCAGCAGTCGGCGGCGGCCGGCCGCCACCACCGTCAGTTCTTCGAGGTCATAGCCGGCACCGGACACCACTGCGTCCACCACTTCACGCAATCGCGCCTGGTCCGCCGATGCCATGATGCCTCCCGGCCGTCTGTAGTTGTCGTTCCTGCGTTCGATGGTGCGGTGTCGTTCGGTGCTGCTGGACGCCGGGGTCACGGTCCTGCTGCGACCAACCACACTCCACCACGGCCCAACCACCGGGCAGGTGTTGATCCTATCCGGATGACCACAGGCGGGCCGAACCACGCTGAACCGCCGAGGTCGGCGCCGCGGGCCGGTGAGCAGCTCTCCCTCTGAGATGATGGGCCTGTGCCCTACCACCCCCGGTCCTCCCACTCACGGCGATCGCCGACCACCCCGCTCGTCGCGCGGCGAGCGCTGATGTTCGGTGCCGGAGCGGCAGCGCTGATGGCCTCCGCAGGATGCAATCCGTTCTCCACGCCGACCAAGATCACTCAGACGGTCACCGCCTCGGCTGCACCGGCCGCTGACCCGATGCCGACCCTGATCGCGACCACGCGGCTGCACCTGGTGCGGCTCACCAACGCGATCGCGGCCGACCCGACGCTCGCGAAACGACTGACTCCCTTGCGAAATGACCGCCAAGCTCACCTCAGCGCGTTGATCGCGGAACTTGCCCGCACCAGCCCGGCCGCGGCTGCCCAGGCCAGTGCCGCCCCCACCACCGATCCGGCGATCGCGGTACCGACCGGGTCCACGCAGATCCTGGCCGCCATGCGGTCGGACGCGGCGCAGGCGCAGACGTTGTTCACCGACTCGTTCGAATTGGCCTCCCGGTATCGTGCGGCGCTGTTCGGTTCGGTCGCGGCCTGCCTGGCCAGCCATCGGGTGGCGTTGGCATGACCAGTCCGCAGACTCCCGATTCCGGCGCCGCGGCCCCCGATTCCGGTAGCGTCGTGGCCCCCGATTCCGGCGGTGCCGCCGCCGTGGGTTCCGCGGCCGCCGGCACGGCTTCGGTGAGCGCAGCGGCCAGCGCTCCCCCGCCCACAGTGGCGGCCACCACCGCACCGGCCAAGCCGATCAAACTGGCGGCCGACACCGCGAAGGCGATGCAGGCGGCGCTCGCCGCCGAGCAGGTCGCGGTGTGGGGCTACGACCTGGTCGCCGGTTATCTGCCGGACAACGCCGACGCCATCGCGGTCATCAGGGCCGGCCACCTGGCTCGCGCCCAGGCCACGGCCGGCCTGCTGATCAGCGGCGGATCGACCGCGCCGAGCCCAGCTCCGTCGTACGCCCTGCCCAAGCCCGTCACGGACGCTGCCAGCGCCAGGGCCCTCGCCGCCACCATCGAGGGCGACTGTGCGTCCGCCTGGCGTGGCGTCATCGGCGCGACCGACAACACGACCATCCGCAACTTCGCGCTGGCCGGCTTGTCCGACTCCGCGGTGTGGCTGACCACGATCAAGCTGGCCGCGAACAGCAACCCGGCCACGGTCCCGTTCCCGGGCCAGCCCTAGTCAGTTCCCGGGCCAGCCCTGGGTCCGCTGCCGGGCACCGGTCGGGTCGTCCGGCCCGGACGAAACCCGACCGGCCGGAGCTGCGGCCGCATCAGCTGTTGACGAGGTCGACCAACCGATCGACGGCCTCGGCGAGCGCGATCTCCCGACTCTCACCGCTGCGTCGGTCCTTGAGTTCGACCAGCCCACCCGCCACACCCCGCCCCACCACCAGGATGGTCGGTACACCGATCAGCTCGGCATCGGTGAACTTCACCCCCGGCGAAGCGTTCCGATCATCGAGCAACACACTGATCCCGGCCTGATCCAGGGCGGCCGCGAGATTCTCGGCCGCACTGCTGATCTCGGGGCCCTTGCCGGCGATGACCAGATGGACGTCGGCCGGTGCCAGCTCCCGCGGCCAGATCAAACCCTTGTCGTCGTGCGAGTTCTCGGCCACCGCTGCTACCGCCCGTGACACCCCCACGCCGTAGGACCCCATGGTGACCGTGACCCGCTTGCCGTTCTGGTCGAGCACCTGGAGGCCCAGCGCGTCGGCGTACTTGCGACCCAACTGGAAGATGTGACCCATCTCGATCCCGCGGGCCAGCGAGAGCGGCCCCGATCCGTCCGGCGACGGATCACCCTCGAGGATCTCGGCGGCCTCGATCACGCCGTCCCCGACGAAGTCTCGGCCGGCCACGAGTCCGAAGACGTGCTTTCCGGGCGCGTCCGCACCGGTGATCCAGGCCGTTCCGGGGACGATCCGCGGATCCAGGAGGTAGCGGATCTTGGCGTCGTTCTCGCTGCCGAGCACGCCCGGCCCGATGTATCCCTTGACCAGTGCGGCGTTCTTCGCGAAGTCGGCCTCGGTGAACGGCTCGATCTCGGCCGGCGAGAGCTGGGCCTCCAGTCGCTTCATGTCGACCTCGCGATCGCCGGGCAGTCCGATCGCCAGCGGTTCGGTGGTGCCGTCCGGCAGGCGGAGCATGACGATGAGATTCTTCAGGGTGTCGGCGGCCGTCCAGGGTCGGTCCGCGCGCGGGAACCGTTCGTTCGACACCGCCACCAGGGTCTCGATGGTCGGGGTGTCGGGCGTGTCCTCGACGTGTGCGGCGGGCGCGTCGTCGAACGGAATGGACGCGGGGACCGGCGTGACGACTGCCTCGACGTTGGCCGCGTACCCACCCGGCGAGCGGACGTAGGTGTCCTCGCCGACCTCCGAATCCGCCAGGAACTCCTCCGACGCGCTGCCACCCATCGCACCCGACACCGCCGCGACGATGACGTAACGCAGACCCAGCCGTTCGAAGATGCGGATATAGGCGTCCCGGTGCCGCTGGTAGGACGCGGCCAGTCCGGCGTCGTCGATGTCGAACGAGTACGAGTCCTTCATGACGAACTCGCGGCCGCGCAGAATACCGGCTCGTGGCCGGGCCTCGTCCCGATACTTGGTCTGGATCTGGTACAGCGCCAGCGGCAGGCTCTTGTAGGACGAGCAGATGTCCTTGACCAACAAGGTGAACATCTCCTCGTGGGTCGGGCCCAGCAGGTAGTCCCCGCCCTTGCGGTCCTTGAGCCGGAACAGATTCTCGCCGTACTCGGTCCAGCGGCCGGTCGTCTCGTAGGGTTCGCGCGGCAGCAGCGCCGGGAAGTGGACCTCCTGGGCGCCGATCGCATCCATCTCTTCGCGAACGATGCGCTCGACGTTGCGCAGCACCCGGTATCCCAGCGGGAGCCATGAATAGATCCCCGGCGCGGCGCGGCGCACGTAACCTGCCCGGACCAGCAGCTGATGGCTCGGCACCTCGGCGTCGGCAGGATCCTCTCGCAGGGTGCGCAGGAACAGGGTCGACATCCGGGTTATCACAGCGTTCGAACTCCTCGATCGGGCGGCACCGCAGACTGCGACGCTCGCGCTGGTCAGCCTATCGGCCGGGTCGGCCTGCCGTCGCCTGGTGACCGCTGACGGCCGGCGTTCAGCACTCCAGGCCGAACACCTCGTTGCGATGCCGGACCGCGAAACCGAGTCGTTCGTAGAGCCGACCTGCTCCGGTGGGTGAATCAGCGTCCACCCCCAGCTCCGCAACGGAACAGCCCGATGCAGCGAGCGCGGCCATGCTCTCGGCCAGCAGTGCGGTGGCAACGCCCTGCCCGCGCACCGACCGGACCGTGCCCACCCGATCGATGTAGCCGGTCCGGAAACCACGGGCCTCCGTCTCGGAGGCGAACTCGGCCACCAGCACGAACCCGACAACTCTTCCGTCGGACAGCGCGAGTCGGGAGACCTCCGGACGAAAGAACGAGGACTCCGCGAACGAATGCCGCCAGCGTTCGACGTCCATCGGCACAGAGCCCCAGTGGTCGGCGGAAGATTCGTTGTAGGCAAGTCTCGCGCCCTCGTCGTCCGCGGCCGACCAGGGCCGAACGGTCAGGCCGGGCAGCGTCGGAATTTCCGGCGGAACCGCCAGCTCGGCTCGCATGTCGAAGAAATACCGCTGCACGGTGAAGGCTGCGGAGGCAGCGAGGGCCATCGCAGACGGACGGCCGTGAGACACCCAGATCTTGAGCTCTGCCGTGAGGTCAGGGTCGACCAGGTCCCGGAGTGTTCGCGCCTGCCCGATCAGCCTGTCGACGATCGCGCGACCGATTCCGTGGCGCCGGAAATCCGGGTGCACACCGCCGGTCAGGTGGGAAACCCAGCGACCTTCCGTCGGCGGACTGATCAGCGCCCCATAGCCGACCAGTCGGCCGTCTATCGTCGCGGCCACGCTCCCACGGGGTAGGTCGACACCGGGTTGGGCCATCTCCTCCTGGATCTCCGCCAGGTCTGCGAAGACGTCAGCAGGCTCGGCAAGCTCTGCGGCCTGCAGGATCCCCAGTACTGCCGGCGCATCGGCTTCGGTCAGGGGGCGGTAGATGACATCCATGGCATTGGACGGTAGAGCCTTCCCGTCGGACGTGCGACCGAATTGCCCTTGACCTGCCACCCGGCCGCCTGGCCCGCTCCCAGGTCTTTCCGGGGCCGGTACCTGGCGGGAATCCGCGCCGAAGCACGCTACCGTTCCGCGGGTGTACGTGCTGCTGCCACCGTCCGAGACAAAACATCCCGGCGGCCGGGGCCAGCCTCTCGACCTCGGGCGACTGGCCTTCGCCGGGTTGGCCGCCACCCGGGCACGGTCGATCGCCGCCACCATTGCACTGGCGGCCGATCTGCCCGCGGCCAGAGCCGCGTTGAAGGTATCCGTGAGCATGGATGCCGAGATCATGCTCAACGCGGCCCTGCTGACGGCGCCGACCATGCCGGCGCTCAGCAGGTATACCGGTGTGCTCTACACCGCCCTGAACACCCCGAAACTCAGCCCGGCCGAGACCCGGCGAGCGCGCGAGCGGGTGCTGATCACCTCTGCTCTGTTCGGTCTGGTCCGGGGCGGGGACGCGATCCCGGCCTACCGGTTGTCGGCCGGGTCGAGGTTGCCCGGCCTGCCCACGATGCCCTCGCTGTGGCGCCCGTCGATGACCGAGGTGTTGGCTTCATTGGATGCGCCGGTCCTCGATCTGCGGTCTGGCGCGTACGCCGCCTTCGCGCCGGCCCCGGGCGCCATCTCCGTACGAGTGGTGACCGTGACCCGGGGTGGGGTACGAAAGCCGGTCAGCCACGACAACAAGGCGATCAAGGGTGTGCTGGCCCGGATGGTCTCGACCACCAGGGCCGACATCACCGACGTGTCGGGGCTGCTCCGGGTGGCCTACCGCGCGGGCCTGGATGTCAAGCGAACCGGCCCGGCGTCGATCGATCTGATCGCCCCACCGGTACGCTGACCTGCTGAAACGGTCACCGCTCCGGGAAGAGCTGGCGAGCCGATCGATAAATCAGTTGCGGCCCGGTGTGGCGTCAGAGCACCGTTGGCGGCAGCAGGAATCGGTGAGGTTGGGCGACCGACGTCGCCCCGGTGAGAGGAGGCAGTCCCATGAGTGTCCGCGCGGCAGCCCCGTCCCTCTTCCGGCCCGTCTCCGCGGCGCACCTGACGTCGAGCACGCAGGGGCGCACTCGGTAGCGGGTACACCTCCCCCCAGGAGCCGGCAGTGCCTCGATCCCGACCATCCCAGCGTGGCTTCCCCCGACAACGCGTGTCTGGGCACGACGCCCACGATGCCCATCTCGACCCCAGGTTCGACACCGAGTACGACGAATACGACGAGTACGACGAATACGACGAGTACGACGAAGCGCTCGACACCCCACCCACCGGTCGGCGACGACGAGCCGGCCGACCGGCCAACGGTCCACAGCGACTCGTGGCCGACGGCAGATCGGGCCGTGTCGTCACCGACCGCGACGTCGCCGGAATACCTGGCGGCGACACGTCGGGCGACAGGTCCCGCCCGCAGTCCGAGGGCAGCTGCCATCCGATCCCCGAGCCGGCTCCGTACTCGTCGTACGACGTCGCGACCCACGGACCGTCTCCCCGACCCGATTGGCTGATCACCTCGTTCTCGGCTCTCGACACCCCGCTGGGAGTGCTCAAGACCGGCAAGGAGGCCGACGTCAGCCTGCTCGACCGGTCTGTGCCCGGCGGCCCGGGCTGCCTGCTGGCGGTGAAGACGTATCGGGATACCCAGCACCGGATGTTCCACCGCGACAGCGGGTACCAGGAGGGCCGTCGGGTCCGGCGGTCTCGAGAGAACCGGGCCATGGCCGCCCGGACGTCGTTCGGGCGCGACCTGCTGTCCGCCAAATGGGCCGGCGCGGAATTCGCGGTGCTGTCCACCCTCTGGACCGCGGGTGCCCGCGTTCCCTATCCGGTGCAGATTCTCGGGTCGGAACTGATGATGGAGTTCATCGGGGGCCCGGATGGCACTGCAGCGCAGCGTCTTTCCGCATTCTCCGGAGACACCTCGGACTTCAACGAGCTCTGGCACGATTTGGTGCACAGCCTCGAGATCCTGGCCCACGAAGGTCTGACCCATGGTGACCTCTCGCCCTACAACGTCCTGGTGCACGAGGGTGCTTGCGTGGTCATCGACCTGCCCCAGGCCGTCGACGTCGTCGCGAACCCCCAGGGTGGATCGTTCCTGGAGCGCGATTGCCGGGTGATCTCCGATTTCTTCGCCAGACGCGGCGTGCTGGGCGCGGACAGCGAACTGCTGGCCCTGCACCTGGGCGGTATCGCGCGCGGTTAGCCTTGCGGTATGCCCCATTTCGATCTGGTCATCATCGGCACCGGCTCCGGAAACTCCATTCCGGGGCCGGAGTTCGATCATTGGAACATCGCCATCGTCGAAGACGGTCTCTTCGGCGGCACCTGCCTGAACGTCGGGTGCATTCCGACCAAGATGTTCGTGCACCCCGCGGAACTGGCCGACGCCTCCCGCCACGGCGCTGCCCTGAACATCGCCTCGCATCTGGACCGGGTCGACTGGCCGGGGATGCGGGACCGCATCTTCGGTCGTATCGACGCCATCGAGGCGGGCGGCCGCGCCTATCGCGACGGACCGGGATCCCCCAACATCACGGTCTTCTCCGGGCGGGGGACCTTCACCGGCCACAAGGCCCTGCACGTCGACCTGCATGACGGGTCGGCCGCCGAGATCACCGGTGAGCGCTTCGTGCTGGCGGCCGGGTCGCGGGCCACCGTGCCCGATCTGCCCGGTCTGGGCGACGGTGGGGTGGAGTTCCACACGTCGGACTCCATCATGCGGATCGACGATCTACCGGCGAGCATCGCCATCCTGGGCGGTGGGTACATCGCGGCGGAGTTCGCGCACGTCTTCTCCTCGTTCGGAGTGAAGGTCACCCAGCTTTCCCGCGGGTCGGAACTGCTGCGCCATCACGATGCCGAGGTGTCGGCGGCCTACAGCGCCGAGGCGGCCGAGCGCTACGAAGTGGTGTTCGGGGTGATGGGCGACAAGGTGAGTACGACCGCGGGCGGGGTCGAACTTCAATTCCACACCGCTGCCGGCTCTCGCACTCTGGAGGTCGAGATGCTGCTGGTGGCGACCGGTCGTCACCCGAACGGCGACACGCTGGGGGTCACGGCAACCGGTGTCGAGCTCGATGAGCGGGGCCGGGTCGTGGTCGACGAGTACCAGCGAACGGCGGTCGAGGGCATCTACGCGCTGGGCGACATCAGCACCGAACACCAGCTCAAGCACGTGGCCAACCACGAGGCCCGGGTGGTCAAGTACAACCTGGCCCATCCCGATGCGCCGGTCAGATCCGATCACCGCTACATCCCGGCCGCCGTCTTCACGGACCCGCAGATCGCCTCGGTCGGTCTCACCGAGCGCGACGCGAAGGCGCAGCAGGTCGACTACGTGGTGAAAAAGCAGTACTACGGAGACATCGCGGCGGGCTGGGCCCGGGAGGACAAGACCCACTTCCTGAAGGTGCTCGCCGACCCGGCCACCGGACTGCTGCTCGGCGCCCATGTCATCGGCCCGGAGGCGGCTACCGTCATCCAACCGCTGATCCACGCGATGTCGTTCGGCCAGACGGCACACGACGTGGCCCGGGGCCAGTATTGGATCCACCCCGCTCTGTCCGAGCTGGTGGAGAACGCGCTGCTCGGTCTGCCCGCGCCTACCGGTTCGCCCTCCAGCTCCGGGTCATGACGGGCAGCACCCCGGCCCCGGAGGCGGTCTCGGTTGAGGTCACGGTCGACCCGCCATGGTTGCTCGCTCCGCTGTTCCTGCGCGACTTCCTGCGGTTGCAGACGGCGGGACCGGGGCCGGGTGCCCTGCTGGATCAGCCGCCGGCCGAGCGTTTCATCGATCCCTGGCTGATGCATTCGGTTCGCCCGGACCGGACGGTCCTGCTCACGGCGGCGGCGGCCGACTGGCCGGCCTGGTGGGAGCAGGCGGTTGATTTCCGGCCCGGCACCACCACTGTTCCGCTGACCGCGGCCATGGCCTTCTCGCCGGCTCTCGGCGACACCTGGCCGCAGGTCGAGCCGTGGTTCGACAAGTGGGCGGCGCGTCGACGGTCCGCCGACCCCGCACCACCGGTCGAGAGAATCCTCCTGGCCGAGCTGACCGAGCAGCGCGGACGTCCACCGGTCCCGGGGTCGATCACCGTGCTGACCGTTCCCGTACTCGGCAGCCTGTTCATCCGGCCAGAGCCCGACCGACTCGTGGTGTCAACCAGCCTGCGGCGAGACACAGACCGGTACCGTCATGTGCTGGAACCGGTCCTGGCCGCCTACTTCTGAGGAATTGGTGCGCACGACAAGTCGCACCAACTACGGGAGGGTGAGTACTTCCGCGCCCGTGTCGGTGACCACCAGGGTGTGCTCGAACTGCGCCGTCCAGGACTTGTCCCTGGTCGTGACCGTCCACCCGTCGTCCCACTGGTCCCAATCGATGCCGCCCAGGGTGATCATCGGTTCGATGGTGAACGTCATGCCCTTCTCCAACACGGTGGTGACGCTCGGGTCGTCGTAGTGCAGGACGACGAGGCCCGAGTGGAAGGTCCGCCCGATCCCGTGCCCGGTGTAGTCACGGACCACCCCGTAACCGAACCTTTTGGCATAGGACTCGATGACCCGGCCGATCACGTTCAGCTGACGACCTGGCGCGACAGCTTTGATGGCCCGGCGAAGACATTCTTCCGTGCGCTCGACCAGGAGTCGGTTCTCCTCCGAGACGTTGCCGGACAGATAGGTGGCGTTGGTGTCGCCGTGCACCCCGTCGATGTAGGCCGTCACGTCGATGTTCACGATGTCGCCGTCCTGGATCAGAGTGGAATCCGGGATTCCATGGCAGATCACCTCGTTCAGCGACGTACAGCAGGACTTGGGAAAATTCCGATAGCCCAGAGTCGACGGATACGCCCCGTGATCGCACAAGTACTCGTGGATGATCCGGTCCAGGGTGTCGGTGGTGACCCCGGGCACCACCGCATTGCCGGCCTCCGCCATCGCGCGAGCGGCGAGACGCGACGCCACCCGCATCTTCTCGACGATCTCTTCTGTCTGCACCCATGGATCGGCGCTCTTGGCCGGGCGGGGCTTCCAGACGTATTCCGGGCGGGTGATCGAAGCCGGTACCGCTCGGATCGGCGTCGGGCTCCCGGGCTGGATCGTCGTGCGCAACATGCAGTCCAGCCTACGGTCCCGTCCGTCGGGATCTGGTGGAGACGAAGGTCGGGGTGAGCGTGGCATCCGGCCGATCGGTCACGTCGTCGGGACGGCCTTCAGAAAGGCATCGGCGATGACGTTGGTCCGCTTCGAGGAGTCGCCGGCCACGATCAACACCGAAAAGGCCAGGTCGCCGCGGAATCCCACGGTCCAGGCGTGGGCGCGATCGACACCCTTGGCATCGACGTAATCGGCGGTACCGGTCTTGGCGTAGACCGTGCCGGCGTCCTGGAGATTCTTCGCGGTGCCGTCGGTCACCACCGCGCGCATGAGCGTCCTGATCCCCGCTCGGGTGGCAGCGGATCGGGCCGGCGCGGGTTGGTCGATGGTGGTCGTGGTGCCGCGGATCAGCGTCGGTATGGGCATGTTGCCCGAAGCCGCAGTGGCAGCCATCAACGCCGCCGAGAACGGTGTGACCAGCACGACCCCCTGACCGAATCCGTTCTCCGCCTTCTGCACGTCCGAGTCCGCGGCCGGAACCTTGCCGGTCAGGGTGGTGAGCCCGGGGATCACGAAGTCACGACCGATGCCGTACTGCGACGCAGCCTGGGTGAGCGCGGTGTCCGGCATCTTGGTCGCGAGGTCCGCGAAGGTGGTGTTGCAGGACTTGGCGAAGGCCGTGGTCAGCGGAACGGTGCCGAGTTCGAATCCTTCGTTGTGGATCTCGCGATGCTCGACCACGATCTGTCCCGGGCAGTCCACGGCGGTCGTCGGCGTGACGATCTTGTTGTCGAAACCGGCCGTGGCGGTGACGATCTTGAAGATCGATCCGGGCGGGTACTCCCCCATCAACGCGAGCGGTCCCTGCGCGTTGGCCGGTTGGTTCTGCGCCACGGCCAGGATCTCGCCCGTCGACGGTTGGATGGCCACCAGCACGGCCGGTTCCGTCGTGCCGGCGAGGGCAGCCTCGGCCGCCTTCTGCACGGCTGAGTCCAGCGTCAGCGTCACATTCGCACCCGGCTTGGCCGGCTGCGATGCAAGGGTGGCCAGGTCGGCCCCGGTCGAGTCGAGCGAATCGATCTCCCAGCCCGGCGTACCGACCACCATCTTGTCCGCCACCGGTTCCGCCTCCGACAACAGGATCTTCGCGAAGTCCTTGGTGGCGGGCAGGTTTCGAGTCGTCGACGGGAAGCTCAGGCCGGGAATGGTGTCCAGCCGGCTGCGGACTCGCTGGTAGTCGCTCTCCCGGAGGTTGGTGACGGTGTATCCCACCGTCGGTCTGGCTGTCTTGACCCCGGCAACCACCGATGCCGCGGTGACGCTCGGATCCAGCTTCCCGAGAATGGCGGCCAGCGAAGCGGCAGCGCTGTTGAGGTCGGTCACCTTGCCCGGCAGCGCCACCACCGAGTAGACGGTGACGGGGCTCAGAATTTCCTGTTGGTCCCGGTCGAGGATGCTTCCGTCGGTCGCGTCGGTGGTGCGCAGCGCCAGTGTCTGATTGTCACCCAGTTGCGGGTTGATCAGAGTGGACGCCCACTGGGCCTTCCACCCTGCGCTGGACGACTCGCGAGCGAACGCCCAGGTGGCCGTGTACTTCCAGCTGATTCCGTCCTTCAACGTCCAGGCGAACGATGCGGTCGAGGTGGCGTTGTCCGCATCGGTCTGCTGCGGCCTGCCCGGGGTGACGACGATCTTGGCCGGTGCGAGATCGTTGATGACCGCCCCGACCTCCTGGGCCGCTGAGCCGGGATCGGAGGTGAGCGCGGCGATCGGGTCAGCTTTGAGGCCCTGCCAAGCCGCCGCGAACGCGGCGACGGCAGCGTCCGGAGCCGGTCCGGAATCGACGGCGGGAGGTGTTGCCGTGCAAGCCGATGCCATCACGCCGCAGCACGCGACGGCCAGCGCGACCAACGCGCGGCGACGTTTGAACATCATGTCTCGGAGTATGCCTCGGAGCAGGTGAAACCCGTGCTGTCCCACGCCGAGTGCCACGGTCGGACGGATTCGGACAAATGGCTACCCGGGCACGACCGCACCGAGTCGCGCGCAGCGACAGCGTTATCGGATTGCCGCCGTGGCGCGGCCTGATCTTGCGGCGGCCGCCGGGAAACGGGCCCTCGGGATACGACGCGAACGCGAGGTGTGAGACTTGCGCAATCCGGACGGTGCCGACGGGCGAGACCGCAGTGTCCGACTCTGTGAAGTCTGGTTCTGTGCAGTCCCGTTCTTTCCGGATGACGTGCCTACCTCCGCGACCCTCAGGGAGCCATCGTGACCACTGCACCTGGCAACGCCCCCACCACCGCTCAAGGTCCGTCCAAGTCCCGCTATCTCGCACTCACCGCGATGCTGTTCGCGGTGGCGATGACGTTCATCGACCAGACGATCGTGTCGATCGCCGTGCCACGGATCCAGAGTGAACTGGATCTGAGTCGCAGCGGCGTGCAATGGGTGATCAACGGCTACATCCTCGCCCTGGCCGCAGGCTTCGCATTCGGTGGTCGACTCGCCGACGTGGTCGGGTCCAAGCGCATGGTGTTGATCGGCATCGTGGGCTTCGCCGGTTCCTCGGCGCTGTGCGGGGCGACGCCGACCGGTTCGTTCGCAGAGGCCTGGATCGTCTTCTTCCGCGTGATGCAGGGCTTCTCCGCCGCCGTGATGATTCCGGCCGCGCTGGCGGTGGTGGTGGCCTCGTTCCCGCTGCGGGAGCGCGGCAAGGCGCTCGCCATCTTCTTCGGCGTGAGCGGCGGTCTGACGGCCATCGGGCCGATCGCCGGCGGTCACCTGACCCAGTGGACCTGGCGGGCGATCTTCTGGATCAACATCCCCATCGCGATCATCGCCATCGTGCTGGCCGTCATGGCGCACATCAACACCAAGGGCCGACGTGAACCCATCGACTACCGCGGCGCCGTCCTGGTGGCCCTCGGCATGGGTCTGAGCGTCTTCGGATTCGAGCAGGCGTCCACCTGGAGCTGGTCCAACGCCGGTACCTGGCTCTGCATCGTCGGCGGCCTGGCGATCATCGTGGTGTTCGTCCTCACCCAACTCCGGACGGACTACCCGCTGATCAAGGTGCGGATCTTCAAGGACAAGGCGTTCACGGTCGACAACGTGGTCCTTTTCTTCTCGATGATCTCGTTCGTGCCCGTGTTCTTCTTCGCCAGTGTCTACTCGCAGGTCTCCCTGGGGTACGACGCCAACAATGCGGGTCTGTACCTCCTGGTGTTCTTCGCCGGATTCGCACCCGCCGCCCAGGTCGGTGGTCGCATCCTGGACAGCCGGGGCGCCAAGCCGGCCCTGATCGCCGGGTCGATCTTGGGCACAGTGGGCTTCGCCTGGTGGGCGGTGAAGCTGACCGATCTGCAACTCGGATCGCAATGGATCGCCATCGTCATCGCCGGAGCGGGCATCGGCCTGATCCTGGGGCCGGCCAGCACCGATGCGGTGAACCGGGCGATCGGCGCCTCGTACGGAGAAGTCACCGGTATCTCGCAGACGGTGCGGAACTACGGATCGGCATTCGGTTTGGCCGTGTTGGGCACCGTGTTGGGCAACGTCTTCACCAAGCGGCTGACCACCAGCGCTCTCGGGGCGGGCATTCCGCCGGACCAGGCGGGCGCCGTGGCAGCTGGGATTGCCAACAGCAGCACCGGCGGCTCGACCGCACCGATCACCAGCGGCTTGCCGAGCGCCGCCATGGCCAAGATCGGTGCAGCCATCCCGAACGATTTCGCCATTGCCACCCGCGCGGTGCTGGTCGGTATGGCGATCACACTGGCCATCTGCCTGGTCGCGTCGATGTTCCACCCGGGCGGGGTGGTGACCCACGAGAAGCCGGCCGACGAGCCCGTCCCGTCCGAACCTGCCCAGGGCTGAGCCGGATCGGCGCTAGAACAACACCGAGGCGAAGGTGCCGACCTGGCGGAAGCCGATCCGCTTGTAAGCGGCGCGGGCCGCGACGTTGTGATGGTTGACGTAGAGGCTCGGGATCCGGCGCAGCGTGTGGATGTACTGGACCAGTGAGGCCACGGCCGGGGCAGCCAGCCCGCGGCCACGATATTCGGGGGCCACCCAGACACCCTGGATCAACGCCGCCCGGGACGATAGGGCGCCGATCTCCGCCTTCACGATCACCTGGTCGCCGTCGAATCTGGCGAACGAGCGACCCGCCTTGATCAGCTCTTCGACTCGGGCGTGATAGCCGGCTCCGCCGTCCGGCCAGCGTGGATCCACGCCGACCTCCTCGGTGAACATCGCCACGGCCGCCGGATAGTAGGTCTCGAGTTCAGCCGGCTGGACCGGACGCATCAGCGGGTCGACCGCGATCTGGGCCCGCTCCGTGCAGGCCAGCAGGGGTTGGTCGGGCCGCACCTCCCGGGCCGGGCCCCACCGGCCGGACAACCGGTCCCACAGCGGCAGCACCAATTCGGCCGGGCCGAGGATCGACGCACAGCGACGCCCGCTCCGCGACGCGGCCTGGGCGAACGCCTTCAGCGAATGCTTGTCACCCGAGAGCGGCACCAGGTTCGGACCGTCGAAACACACACCGTCACGACCGCCGCCGACCCCCCAGAACTGTCCGCCCAGAGCACGGGCGTCCATACCAGCCTGTTCGAACCGAGCCGCGACCAGGCAACCGGCCACCGGGTCGGAAGCCAGCACCCTGGCCACCTCGGCGCCATTGCCCGGTCCCAGTACCCGGGCGAGCCCGACCGTCAGCATCCGAATGCGCTCAGACCAGGCTGACCGAAGGCTCCCCGCTGGGGGTACCCGCCGCTCGCATGATGTCGGCCAACTTCATGGCCTCTTCGATCAGGGTCTCGACGATGTCCGCCTCCGGGACCGTGCGGATCACTTCGCCCTTGACGAAGATCTGGCCCTTGCCGTTACCCGAGGCCACACCGAGGTCGGCCTCGCGAGCCTCCCCCGGCCCGTTCACGACGCAACCCATCACGGCGACGCGCAGCGGCACGTCCATGCCTTCGAGGCCCGCCGTCACCTCGTTGGCGAGCCGGTAGACGTCGACCTGCGCACGACCGCAGGAAGGGCAGGAGACGATCTCCAGCCCGCGTTCCCGCAGGTTCAGCGACTCCAGGATCTGCAGCCCGACCTTGACCTCCTCGACCGGCGGGGCGGACAGCGAGACCCGGATGGTGTCGCCGATGCCCTGCGACAGCAGCGCGCCGAACGCCACCGCAGACTTGATGGTGCCCTGGAAGGCCGGCCCGGCCTCGGTCACTCCGAGGTGAAGGGGGTAGTCACACTGCTCGGCCAGGAGCTCGTAGGCCTGGACCATGATCACCGGGTCATTGTGCTTGACCGAGATCTTGATATCCCGGTAGTCATGCTCCTCGAACAGCGAGCACTCCCACAGGGCCGACTCGACCAGCGCCTCGGGCGTCGCCCTGCCGTACTTCTCCAGCAGGCGTCTGTCCAGGGATCCGGCATTGACACCGATCCGGATCCCGATACCGGCATCCTTGGCTGCGCGGGCGATGGCTCCCACCTGGTCGTCGAACTTGCGGATGTTTCCGGGGTTGACCCGCACCGCGGCGCAACCCGCGTCGATCGCTGCGAACACGTACTTGGGCTGGAAATGGATGTCGGCGATGACCGGGATCTGCGAGTGCTTCGCGATCTGCGCGAGCGCTTCGGCGTCGTCGGTGTCGGGCACCGCGACCCGGACGATCTGGCAGCCGGACGCAGTCAGTTCCGCAATCTGCTGCAGCGTGGCATTGACGTCAGCGGTCTTGGTGGTGCACATCGACTGCACCGACACCGGGTGGTCGCTGCCGACCCATACCCCCCCGACGTTCAGCTGACGGGTCTTGCGGCGTGGCGCCAACACCGGGATCTCGCGGTCGACGGGTAGCGAGGGCATACCCAACCCAATGGCCACCGGACCGCCTGTTGCCTGAGACATCTTGCTTCTTCCGCTCGAGTACCGCTGGAAAACCGAGAACTGAGAACGAGCACCGACACCGACGATCCGGGCGGATTCCCGACGAGCCGAGTGGATCACCCGAACAGCTTGACCGGGTTCACCACGTCGGCCACCAAGGTCAACAAAGACAGCCCGATGAACAACAATGCCACCACATAGGCCACCGGCATCAGCTTGGCCACGTCGAAGGGACCGGGATCGGCCTTGTGCCGCACCTTGGACCATCCCCGACGAACCCATTCGATGGCCGCTCCGAGGATGTGGCCCCCGTCCAACGGCAGCAGTGGCAGCAGGTTGAGAAGGAACAGGCTCATGTTGAAACCGGCCAGCAGTTGCAGGAACAGTTCGACCTTGTCCTTCGTGCCGGTGTCGGACGACAGGATCTGCCCACTGATCTCGCCCGCCCCGACGATGCCGACCGGCGAGTTCACGTCTCGCGCGGCTCCGTGGAAGATCGAGTCCCACAAGGCGGGAATCCGCGACGGAATGCTGACCACAGCGTGAGCGGCGTTGCCGATGAACTGGCCGGTCAGCACGAACGCCGACCCGATCGACTCGGTCCGGTACTCGACGCCCGCGGTGATCCCCAGGAACCCTCCGGTGGTGGTACCCGTCTGCTTGCCCTGATCGTCGACCACGGCGAGGGTGTTCGCGACGATCGGTACCTGGACGGTGTTCTGCACGCCGTTGCGGTCGTAGGTCAGCGGCACGGTCTGTCCGGCGGAAGCCCTGATGAGGTCCCGCATCTGGTCCCAGCTGGTGATGGTGGTGCCGGCGAAACCGACGATCTTGTCGCCCGGCTCGAGACCGACCTTCGCCGCCGGGGTGGCCGGGTCGGTGGTCGCACAGGTGCTCGCCGTCGACGTGGCCGGAAGCACGCACTGGCTGACCGTCGCCACCGTCGGCACCGTCGTGGGTACCCCCATCCCGACGACGATGACGACGAAGATCGCCACCGCGAGGACGAGGTTCATGAACGGGCCGGCGAACATCACCACGATGCGTTTGAACGGGTGCAGTTGGTAGAACTGGCGGCCCTCGTCGGTCTCGATCACCTGGGCGCGGTCGCCACTTCGCGAGTCCTCGATCAGCTGCCGGAACATCCCCACCGGGCCGGAGGCCGTCGAGGTGATGCTCCTGCGCCCATCTTTGCCGGGCGGCACCATGCCGACCATCCGGATGTAGCCACCGAGCGGGATGGCCTTCAGGCCGTATTCGGTCTCGCCGCGTCTCCGGGAGAAGACGGTCTTGCCGAACCCCACCATGTACTGGCTGACCCGGACGTTGTAGATCTTGGCGAAGGTCAGGTGGCCGAGCTCGTGCCACGCGATGGAGAACAGCAACCCCAAGGCGAACAGGATGACGCCGATCGCGGTCAACAAGTGCCTTCGCTCCTACGTGCTCTGCGCTGCGTGGATACCTGTCGCACCGGGTCCGGTGTCGACGAGGCGGGATCAGGCATGGGCGATCAGTTCGTCCGCCCTCGCCCTGGCCCACTCCTCGGCATCCAGGACGTCCGAGATGCTGCCGGGTTCAGCACTGAAGTGGTCCGCCTCATCCAGGATCCCCATCAAGATGTGAGAGATGCCGGTGAAAGGCAGCTTTCCGACCAGAAACGCGGCGACGACCTGTTCGTTGGCCGCGTTGAACACCGCGGGGACCAACCCGCCCAGGCGACCGGCGGCCCGTGCAAGATCGAGAGCCGGGAAGGCGACGCCGTCCACCGGCTCGAACGTCCAGGAGGCGACCTGCGAGAAATCACAGGCCGAGGCGACGCGGCCGAGGCGGTTCGGCCAGCTCAGACCCAGTGCGATCGGCAGGCGCATGTCCGGCGGGGACGCCTGCGCGATGGTCGAGCCGTCCCGGAAGGTCACCATGGAGTGGATCACCGACTGTGGATGGACCACCACGTCGATCCGGTCGTACGGAATGTCGAACAGCAGATGGGCCTCGATCAGCTCGAGACCCTTGTTGACCAATGTGGCCGAATTCACCGTGACGACGGGGCCCATGGACCAGGTCGGATGAGCCAGCGCGTCGGCGACGGTGATGCCCGCCAACTGCGCCGTGGTCCGGCCCCGGAACGGCCCACCGGATGCGGTGAGCACCAGTTTGGCGACCTCGTCGGCGCTGCCCCCGCGCAGACACTGGGCCAGTGCCGAATGCTCGGAGTCCACCGGGACGATCTGACCGGGCGCGGCCGCGCGGGTGACGAGCGAACCGCCGGCCACCAGGGACTCCTTGTTGGCCAGCGCCAGGGTGCGACCGGAGTTCAGCACGGCCATCGTCGGACCCAGGCCGATCGAGCCGGTGATCCCGTTGAGCACCACGTCACAATCGACGGCCGACACGATCTCGGTCGCCGCTGCCGGCCCGGCCAGTACCTTCCGTCCCGGAAGGTCGATTCCGGTAGGCATCGCTACGGCGACGATCGCGTCCGGATGAGCGCGAGCCTGCTCGACGAGCAGGTCGGGGTGAGCGCCACCGGCAGCCAGCCCGACGACCTCGAACTCGTCCGGGTGCGCGGCGATGACCTCGAGCGCCTGGGTGCCGATCGAACCGGTGGAGCCCAGGACGACCACCCGCCGCCGTTCCGTCGGTGTGGACGAAGGGCCGGCAGCATGGGTCACGGACCCATTGTTCCCGAAACCAGGCGGCTGCGGGATACCGTCCGGCGGTGGACGACCGCCGAAGTGCACGGCATGCCCTGTTGCCGGCTGTCGGGTCTCCGGGTGCCGACCTCCCGGTTCGAGCGGTGCTGCCCGCAGTGGTCCGGGCAGTGGAACAGGCCGGCACGGCGGTGCTGGTGTCGCCACCGGGCTCCGGCAAGACGTCTTTGCTGCCGTTGGCGCTGGCCGACGCCCTCACCGGCCGGGTCATCGTGGCCGAGCCACGCAGGATCGCCACCAGGGCCGCGGCCAGGCGGATGGCCGATCTGGTCGGCGACCCGGTGGGCGGCCGGGTCGGTTACGCCATCCGTGGTGAGCGCCGGGTCTCACCGGCCACCAGGGTGGAAGTGGTCACCACCGGTTTGCTGGTCCGCCGTCTGCAACAGGATCCGGAACTGGCCGGCATCGATGCGGTGGTGCTCGACGAGGTGCACGAACGCCAACTGGACACCGATCTGGCCCTGGCGTTCTGCCTGGACGTTCGCGCCAACCTGCGCCCCGACCTCCGCATCGTCGCCACCTCGGCCACCCCGGACATCGAGCGACTGGCCGGCGTGCTGGGGTCGCCCGGCGGCCCGGCCGCCGTGATCACGGCAATCGGAGCCGTCCATCCGCTCGAGGTGATCTTCGCTCCTCCGGAACGCACCCTCCTCCCCCTGCTGCCCGACGCCCGGATCGATCCCAGAATGCTCGATCACGTCGCTGCGGTGGTGCGGCGAGCCCTCTCCGAAGGTCCCGGCGATGTCCTGGTCTTTGTCCCCGGCGAGGCCGAGATTGCTTCGATGGCCAGGCGGCTGTCCGATCTGGAACGCGTTGCCGAGGTGCTGGAGCTGTTCGGCCGGCAGTCGTCGGCCGGGCAGGACGCGGTGCTGCGGCCCGGCGACCGCCGCCGGGTGGTGCTCGCCACCGCTGTAGCCGAGAGTTCGCTCACCGTTCCGGGCGTCTCCACCGTGGTGGACGCCGGCCTGTCCCGGGAACCTCGCATCGACCACAGCCGCGGACTCGGCCGGTTGACCACCACCAGGGTCTCGCGCTCGTCGGCCACCCAGCGGGCCGGACGCGCTGCGCGGGAAGGACCCGGACGAGTTTTCCGCTGCTGGTCTGAGGCCGATGACGTGCACCTCATCCCGCACCAGGCCCCCGAGATCGCGATCTCCGACCTGACCGGCTTCGCGCTGGCGGTGGCCGACTGGGGCCATCCGGCCGGTGACGGTCTGGCGCTGATCGACCAGCCACCCCAGACCGCCTTGGCGACGGCCATTTCTACCCTGGAAGGACTCGGCGCCGTCGACGGCGTCGGTCGGATCACCGACCGGGGTCGGCGATTCGCTCGGGTCGGCGCCTCTCCCCGGTTGGCGCGGGCGCTGCTGGACGGGTCGGAGCTCGTCGGCAGCCGACGGGCCGCCGAGATCGTGGCGGTGATCTCCGGGGACATCGCGCTGGGTCGTGGCGACGATCTACGCGCCAGGTGGCGAGAGTTGGCCGCCGGCCGGAACTCCGGGGCTACCGCGTCGTGGCGGGACGAGGTCAGGCGGTTGACCGGGGCGCTACCCGCAGCTGCCCCGGCCGCGACGCCCGCCGCGGCCGCCGTCGCCGTCCCGGCCGACTTCGTCAGCGACGACCTGGCCGCGGGCATCGTCGTCGGACTGGCCTTTCCGGAACGGCTGGCGCAAGTTCGCACCCGGCAGGATCCGACGGCCGGCACGTACCTGATGGCGGCCGGCACCGGAGCTCAGCTGAACCCCGACACCGAACTACGGGGTGCGCAGTGGCTGGCCATCGCGGTCGCCGACCGGGCCGCCGGCCGGGTGGATGCCAGGGTCCGCCTGGCCGCCCAGCTGGATGCCGGGACAGCCCTGCAGATCGGCGCCGGCCTACGGCACACCGACGACGAGATCGCCTGGCGTGACGGCGGTCTGCTGGTGCGACAGCGCGACTATCTCGGCGCCGTGGTGCTGGTCGAACGCCCGCTATCCCGTCCCGACCCCGCAGCCATCCACGCGGCCGTCCTGGACGGTCTGCGCGCCGACGGACTCGACCTGTTGAGCTGGTCGGCAGCAGCCGACCAACTCCGCCGCCGACTGGCCCTGCTGCACCGCGCGCTGGGTGCACCGTGGCCGGACGTTTCCGACTGTGCTCTGCTGGACGCCGCGGAGGCCTGGCTGGGCCCCGACCTCCACAAGGTCCGCCGGAACAGCGATCTCGCGCGCATCGACGTGACCTCGGCCTTGCGCAGACTGCTGCCCTGGCCCGCGGCGGGCCGGCTCGACCAACTCGCGCCCGAACGTCTCGAGGTGCCCTCCGGTGCGGCGATCCGGGTCGACTACACCGGTGTGGACCCAACCGGCGACGGCAGTCCGGTGCTGGCCGTTCGGGTACAGGAGATGTTCGGGGCCGTCACCGCTCCGTCGATCGCCGATGGCCGCATTCCCATTGTGCTGCACCTACTGTCACCGGCGGGTCGGCCGGCCGCAATCACCTCTGATCTGGCGTCGTTCTGGCGGCAGGGCTACCCGCAGGTCCGGGCGGAGCTGCGGAGTCGCTATCCCCGTCACTCCTGGCCGGCCGATCCGGCGGCCGCCCCGCCGACCCGGCGACCTGCCCGGCGAAGCTGACGCCGGACGCGCCGTCACCCAGGCACACGAAGCCCGGGCCATCCGTGACAAACTGGCAGCATCGTTGTGCAGTCATCCGTTGGAGGTCCTGTGTCCGGCACGTCTCTAGAGAAGCTCCCGTCTGACGGCGCGGATGCACACGGCACGGGTGGCCCCGGCGAGGTCGAGGTCGTCCATCACGGCGCGGTCGTCTCGTACAACCCGGACGCCCCCAGCGAAGAATGGGGCTGGCACGGCCACTGGAGCGAGTTCGCACCGCGCGGCAAGGCCATGTTGCTGTGGCTGGGCGTCATCGGGCTCGTCTGTCTGGCACTGTTCGGCAACCAGGTCTCCCACGTCGAGGACTACTGGCTGATCGGAATCGCCGCCGTGATGGCAGCCTGGATCGTCCGCGGCAACATCCTCACCCGTCGCAAGCGTCGGATCCGGCCCTGACCCCACGCGACGCCACCCTGGAGTATCTCCAGGACCATTCGACCCAGATTGTGGCCGATCTGCGGAAACTCGTGGCGGTGCCGAGCATCTCGGGTACTGACGAAGAAAACGTCATCCTCGACGGTCTGGGCAGCGGATTCTCGAGCTGGGGTCTCGAGGTGGACAGCTGGCGAATTCCGTTGGCCGAAACGCTTGCCGCCCAAGACTTTCCCGGCTCGGAAGTAGACCGGTCCGAGGCCTGGGGCCTGGTCGGACGCCTTCCTGGCTCCGGCGAGGGGCCGTCGCTCATGCTCAACGCGCATGTCGACGTCGTACCCCCGGGCGATCTGCGGGCCTGGAATCGCCCGCCGTTCGACGGGGCGGTCGACGGTGCCCGGGTGTACGGGCGCGGCAGTTGCGACATGAAGGGCGGCCTGATCGCCGCCGCCTGGGCGGTCCGCGCGCTCGCCGCCGGTGGATTGCAACTGCGCGGCGATCTGCTGCTGGCCTGTGTCGTCGGGGAGGAGGACGGCGGGCTGGGCACCTATGCCACCCTGGATCGCGGCTGGCGGGCCGACGCCTGCGTCATCCCGGAGCCCACCTCGCTGGATCTGGTGCCGGCCAACGGCGGAGCACTGACCTTCCGATTGCATGTTCCCGGCCTCGCCGCGCATGCGTCCCGGCGGACAGCAGGAGTCAGCGCCATCGAGAAATTCTGGCCGGTCTTCTCCGCCCTGCGTTCCCTGGAGGTCGCCCGCAACACCGACGCCGACCCGATGATGTCCCGCTGGGACATTCCCTACCCGATCGAGATCGGCCAGGTCCATGCCGGTGAGTGGAGTTCTTCGGTGCCGGACGAGCTCATCGCCGAGGGCAGGTACGGGGTCTGCCTGGACGAGAGTCCGGCGCAGGCCAGGCAGCAATTCGAGTCGGCGGTGGAACTGGCCTGCGCAGGCGACCCGTGGCTGCGGGATCACCCGGTACGGATCCAGTGGTGGGGAGGGCAGTTCGCCTCGTCCAGGACACCGGCCGCCAGTCCGATCCTGGCGTCGGTCGCCCACGCCCACGCCGTCGTGTCCGGACAACCCCAGCAACGCTGGGCGGCCCCGTACGGCAGCGATCTACGGCTGATGGACAACATCGGCGGCGTCCCGACGGTGCACTACGGCCCGGGCGACGTGACCCTGGCCCACGGCCCGGGCGAATCGGTGCCGATCGCCGAAGTGCTCACCGCCGCAAGCGCTCTCGCGGTGCTGGCCATCGATCACTGCGGCCTGGCCTGATCCGGGCGGCTCAGCCGACCAATTCTTCGGCCGCCAGCTGACCGCACGCGGCAGCGATCTCCTGGCCACGGGTGTCCCGCACGGTGCAGGCCACCCCCTGGGCGCGGACCCGACGGACGAACTCGTCCTGGACGTCTTTCGGCGAGGCGTCCCACTGGCTGCCCGGGGTCGGGTTCAGCGGGATCAGGTTCACGTGGACCAACTGACCCAGATGGCTGCGCAGCAGTTCGCCGAGCATGTCGGCGCGCCACGGCTGGTCATTGATCTCCTTGATCAGCGCGTACTCGATGGACACCCGGCGGCCGGTCGTGTCGGCATAGGCCCTGGCCGCGCGCAGGACCTCGTCGATCTTCCAGCGATCGTTCACCGGCACCAGGGTGTCGCGCAGTTCGTCGTCCGGGGTGTGCAGCGAGACGGCCAACCGCACCTGCATGTTCTCGGCCGTCAGCTTCTCGATGGCCGGTACCAGTCCGACCGTCGACACGGTGACGGAGCGGGCCGAGATGCCCAGCCCGTACGGGGCAGGTGCGGTGATCATCTTCACCGCCGCCAGCACACGGTTGTAGTTGGCCAGCGGCTCACCCATGCCCATGAAGACCACGTTGGAGAGCCGCCCGGGTTCGCCCATGGCGCCGTCGTGGGCGGACCGGGCGGCTAATCGGACCTGTTCGACGATCTCCGCGGTGGACAGGTTGCGCTGCAGGCCGCCCTGGCCGGTGGCACAGAATGGGCAGGCCATGCCGCAGCCGGCCTGTGACGACACGCAGAGGGTGATCCGGTCCGGGTAACGCATCAGCACGGATTCGATCAGGGTTCCGTCGTGCGCCCGCCAGAGGGTCTTGCGGGTATCGCCGTCGTCGCAGGAGATGGAACGAACCTCGGTGAGCAGTTCCGGCAGCAGGGCGTCGACGAATTCCTGCCGCCCGGCGACCGGGAGGTCGGTCATCTCCGCCGGATCCCGGGTCAACCCACCGAAATAGTGCCGGGCCAGCTGGTCCGCCCGGAACGCCGGTTGGCCGGCCTCTGCGACGGCCTTCTTCCGGGCGTCGCCGTCGAGGTCGGCGAGGTGCACGGGCGGCTTACCGCGGCGGGGGGCGTTGAAGATCAGCGGAAGGGGTTTCGTCATGGCAGAGCCATTCTCCCACGTACCGCTGTGGGTACCACCGTCATCGATCGGTACTACCGTGATCGATCATGAGGATCACCCCGTCCGTGCTCACCGTCAATCTCGGGCGCGTGACGGCGACCGAGCATGCTTCGGCGTCCTATACCGGCATCGACAAACGGCCGGTCGACCATCCGGTGCTGGTGACCGCGCCCGGCCCCAAGCACGTCGGCGGCAGCGGACTGGCCGGGGACGACGTCTGCGACCTGCGGCACCATGGCGGCAACGACCAGGCCGTCTACGCCTATGCCCGGGAGGACCTCGATCGCTGGGCCGCCGAGTTCGGCCATCCGCTCTCGTCCGGCAGCTTCGGGGAGAACCTGACCACCGTTGGCATCGATATCGGCGCGGCGGTCGTCGGCGAGCACTGGGCGGTCGGGGACGCGTTGCTGCTCGAGGTCAGTGATCCGCGCATTCCCTGCCGGACGTTCGCCGGCTTCCTGAACGAACGCCGGTGGATCAAGAGGTTCACCGCACGGGCGGAGTCCGGCACCTATCTGCGGGTGCTGCACCCAGGGTCGGTCCGCGCGGGTGACGAGATCACTGTGGTACACCGGCCCGATCACGGCGTGACGGTGGCCACCGTCTTCCGGGCCTTCACAGCCGAGTCCGAGCTGCTGCCGACACTCGTTGACGTACAGGCATTGTCGGCCGAGGCAAGGGCTACGGTCGCGCGCCGGGTCGGGGTCGCGCGCTGACCGGCCCGCAGCACCAGGCATTCGCGGGTGCGGGCAGAATCGGGTGGGTGAACTCGAAGCCGACGAACTCGACGCTGCGCCCAGGCTCCTGGCCCTCCCCCATCTCGGCCGATCGGGCTGTGACCGCGGGGCGTGCGCTGGAGGCGGTGGCCTTCGCCGGTGAGCAGGTGTGGTGGTCCGAGGGTCGGCCGGGCGAAGGTGGCCGGGTCTGCGTCTGCACCACCGATGAGCAGGGTCGGGTCGTCGACCTGCTGCCCGCCCCGTGGAATGCCAGGACCCGGGTCCACGAATACGGCGGCACCGCCTGGCTACCGGTTCCGTCCGCCGCCGGCTTCGACCTGGCTTTCGTGAACCTTTCCGACCAGCGCCTGTACCGGCTGACCCCGGGCCAGGAACCGTTCCCGCTGACCCCCGAGCCGCCGTTCGCCGCCGGCCTGCGCTACGCCGACCTCCACCTGGACGCCCGACGGGCGCGTCTGCTGGCCGTCCGCGAGTCACACCGGGGCGACGGCACTTTCGGCACGGTGGACCGGACCATCGTGGCGATTCCGCTGGACGGCAGCGCCGCGCAGGACCCCGCTGCGGTGACCGATCTGCTGCATCGGCTGCCCACCAACGACTTCCTGGCCGGCCCTGCGCTGTCACCGGCGGGTGACGCCCTGGTCTGGATCACCTGGAACCACCCCGACATGCCGTGGGACTCGACGACGGCCCACCTGGCCAGGGTGGACCGGCTCGGCGCCCTGTCCGATGTTCGGCCGATCGCCGGCGGGCCGGGGGTGTCGGTGGTCTCGCCCGGCTTCCTGCCCGACGGCACGATCGTGCTGATGAGCGACGAGAGTGACTGGTGGCAGCCCGTTCTCATCGACCGACGGACCGGCGCCGGCCGGCCGCTCGTCGAACAGGAGGAGGACTTCGCCGCCCCGCTGTGGGTGCTGGGGCGACGCGATTGGGGCGCCGTGCCCGGTGGCCGCCTGCTGTTGCGGCCCGGCGGCCGGCCGGCCCTGCTGGACACCTTCGACGGCACGCTGAGCGAACTCGACCCGGCCTGGACGTCGACCAGTGACCTGGTCACCGACCGATCGGGACGAATGGCCCTGATCGTCGGGTCGGACGTGAGACCCACCCAATTGGTGGCGATCGACCCGGACGGGCGGCGCACGGTGATCCGATCGTCGGTCGACGACGAACTGCCGATCGAGTTCGTTCCCGTTCCACAGGTGCGCACGTTCCACGGAGTGCACGCCGTCGTCTATCCGCCCACCAACCCGGGGCAGGCCGCCGAAGCGGGCTCCGCCCCGGTGATCATCACGGTGCACGGCGGCCCGACCGCCCAGCACAGCCGGACGCTCTCTGCGGCCACCGCCTACTTCACCAGCCGCGGATTCGCCGTGGCCGCGGTCGACTATCGCGGTTCGACCGGCTACGGCCGCCCGTACCGGGACGCGCTGAACGGGCACTGGGCCGAACTGGACGTGGCCGACGCCATCACGGTGGCGACCGGACTCATCGCCGACGGTACCGCGGGGGCCGCCCTGATCAGCGGCGGATCGGCGGGCGGGCTCACGGTGCTGGGCGCGCTGACGACGCCGGGCAACCCGTTCTCGGCCGGGACCTCGTCGTACGGGGTCGGCGACCTGAATGCGCTGGTCGCGACCACCCACGACTTCGAGTCCCGCTACCTGGTGCACCTGATCGGCGACGACCCGACGGTGATGACGGAGCGGTCACCGCTGACCCACGCCGACCGGTTGGCCACTCCCGTACTGCTGCTGCAGGGCGGCAAGGACCCGATCGTGACACCCGATCAGGCCGAGGACTTCGCCGCGGCCTGCGCGGCGAAGGGGGTACCGCACGCGCTCATCCTGTTCCCCGAGGAGGGTCACGGGTTCCGGGCGGCGACGGCCCGCAAGACTGCGCTGGAGGCCGAACTGGCCTTCTACGGTCAGGTGCTCGGGTTCGACACCCCGGGGGTGGGTGCGATCGAACTGCGCTGAGGCGGTCAGGCCAGACCCAGGGACTTCATCCGCTCGGTGTGACCGAGCTGCAGGCGACGGAACAGGGCCGCGATACCGGACAGATCGCCGGATCCGGTGACGATCAGGGTGGCCAGGTCGTCGTGATCGGCGACCACGTACTGCGCCTGGGTGATCGCCTCGCCCAGCAGGCGTCGTCCCCAGAGGGCCAGCGCCCCGGTGAGTCGGGGATCCGCCTGGCAGGCCTTGCGCACCTCCCGGACCGCGAACGACGAGTGCCCGGTGTCACTCAGCACCTCGAAGACCAGATCGCGGGTGACCGGATCGAGCCATTCGGCGATCTCTCGGTAGAAGTCGGCCGCCAGTCCGTCACCGACGTGCGCTTTCACCAGCGACTCGAGCCAGGAGTGCGGGGCCGTCGAGTCGTGGAACGCCTCCAGTGGCGCGATGAACGGGGACATCGCGTCTTCGACCAGCACGCCGAGCGTGTCCAGGTAGGTGGCCAATCTGCGGAAATGACCCATCTCCGCGGACGACATCTGGGAGAGCGCAACCCGGCCCGACAACGTGGGTGCATACCTGGCGTCGGCCGCCATCCGGTCGAACGCCGACAGCTCGCCGTAAGCCAGGACGCCGAGCAGTTCGACCGTCCCCGGCGGCACAGCGGAGGTCGCGGACCGTTCTGCCGATTGCGCTTCCGTCATACGGCGTTCCTCTCGTCGAACGGCCAGCAGGCCAGACACCTCGCGACGTTCTCACCCCGAGCCTAAACGGCTCGCCGCTCCCCGGAAACGACAGAGGTGGTAGCGGGCGGCGCGCGCAGGAAGCGTCCGGCCCGGTTTTACGCCCTGACCACGTAGAATGAGCGGGACAGGCGGCGCCACGACGGCGCCGCCGCATTGTGCGCGCGTCGCCCGGGCCCCATCTGCGAGCCTTCCATGACCGCCGTTCCCGGCGGATGTGATCTGCCAACGCGCGCGGACCGCACGGAAGGTTTTCTCACCCATGACCGAAAGTACACAGCACGACGACGCCGTCGACACCGACCAGATCGCAGTGGCGACAGGCGATGTGGAAGTCACGAGCACCGATCGGCACACCGATGAGGTGGCAACGGCGGTGGCCCTCGAGCACGTCGCCAACATGCCGCTGGACGAAGAAGCCGTTTCGCACCCGTTGACCGGTGACGCACCGGTCGCGCCGGAAGCCCCCACCTTCGCCGAACTGCAGGTCGATCCCCGGATCGTGCAGTCGCTGATGGAAGCCGGCATCGAGCGGACCTTCGCGATCCAGTCGCTCACCCTGCCGATCGCGCTGATGGGGTCCGACCTGATCGGCCAGGCCAGGACCGGGATGGGCAAGACCCTCGGTTTCGGCGTCCCGCTGCTGCAACGCCTGGCCTGGGACGACGGCGCCAAGGACGAGAACGGCAAGCTCGCCACCGGCCGCGCGCCACGCGCCCTGGTCATGGTGCCGACCCGCGAACTCTGCGTCCAGGTCACCCGGGATCTGCAGGGCGCCGCCAAGTATCTGGGGCTCTCGGTCACCGCGGTCTACGGCGGGCGGGCCTACGAGCCGCAGATCGCGGCCCTGCACTCCGGTGCCGACGTCGTCATCGGGACCCCGGGGCGGCTGCTCGACCTGGCCAACGGCGGCCACCTGCAGCTCGGCGGCATCAAGGTCCTGGTTCTGGACGAGGCCGACGAGATGCTCGATCTCGGCTTCCTGCCGGACATCGAGAAGGTCCTGGGGATGGTTCCGGACGTCAAGCAGACCATGCTGTTCTCGGCCACCATGCCGGGCCCGATCCTGACCCTGGCCCGCAGCTTCATGTCGCAACCCACCCACATCAGGGCCGAGGTGGCGAGCGAGGGTCAGACCCACCGCACCACCACCCAGTACGTCTACCGGGCGCATGCGCTCGACAAGGTCGAGATGTTGGCCCGGCTGCTGCAGGCGCGCGGCCGCGGACTGACGATGGTCTTCACCCGGACCAAGCGCACAGCGCAAAAGGTCTCCGACGAGCTCGCCGAACGCGGCTTCGCTGCCGCCGCGGTGCACGGCGACCTCGGCCAGGGCGCACGCGAGCAGGCGCTGCGGGCCTTCCGGGCCGGCAAGGTCGATGTGCTCGTCGCCACCGATGTCGCTGCGCGCGGCATCGACGTCGAGGACGTCACCCACGTCGTCAACTACCAGTGCCCGGAGGAGGACAAGACCTACGTCCACCGGATCGGCCGCACCGGTCGGGCGGGCAAGACGGGTGTCGCCGTGTCGTTCGTCGACTGGGACGACATCCCCCGCTGGAAGCTGATCAACGACTCCCTGGGCCTGGACTTTGCGGATCCCGTCGAGACCTACTCGAACTCGCCGCACTTCTTCGCCGATCTGGACATCCCGGAAGGCACCACCGGTCGTCTTCCCAAGGCGCAGCGCACCCGTGAGGGCCTGGCGGCCGAGGTCGTCGAAGACCTCGGCGAGACCGGCGGCCGGCGCCGCAAGGCCGCCGCCGCCCCGGCCCGGTCGAGTGGGCACTCGAGCGCGCGCGACGGCGGAAGCCGCGGCGGACGACCGAACGAGGGCCGCCGAACCGGTGCGCACAACAGCAAGCCGGCCGAGATCTCCGGTGAGACACCGGCCTCGGTCACCGACGCTGCGGACGCCGCCGGGGACACCCCGACGCCCCCACGTCGCCAGCGGTCACGGCGTCGTACCCGAGGTGGCGGTGGCGCGCCGGCCACCGGCACCAGCCAGCCGAGCTCGTCGAGCCCCGCCGGCGAGTGATGCCGGCCGGCCCAGCCCGATCGGAGCGAACGGCCGGCGAGGACACGGCTCGTCGGCGATCGCACCCAGGCCGGTTGCGTAAGCTCGCGCAGTGACTTCACCGCAACGCCGCAGACGACTGCTCGACCGCTCCCTGGCCGTGGCGCTCGCAGTCGTGGTGGTGATCGTCGGCCTCGTGGTCTATCACTACAGCGACATCCGCAACGCCAGCCTGGTCACCGGTACAGTTGCCCCGGTGCCGGCGACGCCGTCGGCGATACCCACCACGCTGACGCAGAAGTGGACGGCCCCAACGGATCCGGCGCTCGGATCGGTCGCGTCGGCTTCGGGGGTCGTGGTCACCACCGACCAGCATTCGATCACTGCCCACGATGCCGAGACCGGCGCCGTGCGGTGGACCTACTCTCGATCCAACCGCACCCTGTGCGCAGTCGGGTCGGGCGACATCGGACCGGCCAGCATGGGCGCCAGCGCTTCGGTCGCGGGCATCACCACGGTCTACAACGAGAACGGTTTCTGCTCCCAGGTCATGAGCTTCGACCCGGTCACCGGAGCGCGCGGCAAGGTGCGGACCTCTCCGAACCAGGAGAACGGTTCGTTGGTCTTCGGCGGCCCATACGCCGGTTGGCTGGGTCCGACACGCCTGGAGGTCTGGCGCTACGACCTGGTCCGCACCATCCAGTACGGCGAGCAGATCAACCCGCCGAAGCCCGGTCAGTCCCGGCTGGGCTGCACCTTCACCGACATGGCGCTGGCGAGCAATCAGTTCGCGACCGTCGAACATTGTGCGACCGAGAAAAACGCACGGGTGGT
Source organism: Nakamurella sp. (assembly GCA_965277305.1). Taxonomy (GTDB): domain Bacteria; phylum Actinomycetota; class Actinomycetes; order Mycobacteriales; family Nakamurellaceae; genus Nakamurella. The sequence continues at coordinate 762,019 of CBDICH010000003.1, forward strand.
CCTGAACTTCGACGACCCGGGCAACGTGGCCGGTCATCCGAGCGGCTGGGACACCTTCCAGCACTCGGTGCGGGTGGACATCGATACCGGCGCCGCGGCCGCCCGCATAGTCGGCGTGACCGCTGACCGGGTGGCCGTGCTCGTGTCCGGCCCCAAGCCGGCCGTCGTGGTCTACGACGCGACCGGCAAGCAGACCTCCCGCACGATGGTGGACATCCCGGCAGCCGACATCGTGGCCGCGGACGACGTCAGCAGGCCCGCGACCGTCACACCGGCCGTCCAGACCGTCGACCATCGCTATTCGCTGGTGGGCTCGCACCTGCTCTCGATCTCGACGCCGACCATCCAGGCGGTTCCGCCGGCCACCTCGTTCTCCACCAGTCCCACCACGAGCAGCTCCGGAGCTCCCAGCAGTGGCAGCATCACCAACGCGTTGAATCCGCCGGCGACGACCGACATCGCGGATCTGAAGGTGGACTGGGTGGCAGCCGGTGCCATCGGGCTACCCGCCACCCTCCACACCACCGTCCTGATGCCGACCCGAACCGGATTGAGCAGTTTCGACGCGGCCACCGGACCACTGGACCTCAGCGCCGCCGGTGCGGTGTCGACGCCCGTCGATCGAGGCTCCTACACCGGGCGGGTCGACGTATCTGCCGTCGGCTCGATGGTCATCGAAGACCGGGGCAGCACCGTGGTGGCGCTGAACTGACCGAACGCGGGCCGGCGCGACCGGTCGGCTCGTCGACCCGTCATGATGGGCGGATGGCCGACCAGCTGACCCCGACCTCCGCCGTGCACGGAACCGTCGGTTCGACCGCCGGGCCGCTGGCAGCTCTGCTCGCCACCCCCCGGGATGACCCCGACGCCCCCGTCGTCCTGCTGGTACCCGGCTACACCGGATCCAAGGAAGACTTTTCGCCCGTCCTCGACCAGATGGCGCGATCGGGTTATGCGGCCGTGGCCGTCGACCTGCCGGGACAGTACGAATCGCCCGGGCCCGACGACCACACCGCCTACACCCCCGCTGCTCTCGGCCCCGCCCTGGCCTCCGTGGTCACCGCGCTCGCGATCGGGCGGCCGGTCTACCTGCTGGGCCACTCCTTCGGCGGGCTGGTGGCCCGTGCGGCGGTGCTGGCCGGCGCCCCGGTCAGTGGCCTGGTCCTACTGTGCTCGGGGCCATCCGCCTTCACCAGCGGCAACCGGTACGAGGCGCTGACGAAAGGTGCGCCCGTGCTGCAGGCCCACGGCGCCGCGGCGCTGTACGACGGCGGTCAACGGGCCGCCGGGCTCGACCCGGACGATCCACATCCATTGGCGCAGTTCTTCCGCCGCCGGTTCCTGACCACCAACCCGGCAGCCCTGCTCGGCATGGGCGGTGCACTGTTGACCGAGCCCGACCGCACCCCGGAACTGGCGTCCGTACTGGCGACCCGGTCGATACCCGTCGCAGTCGTCGCGGGTGAGGCCGACGATGCGTGGCCGTTGGACAGTCAACGCCGGATGGCCCGGAGGCTCGGCACCGAGCTGGTCCTGGTGCCCGGTGGCGCGCACTCACCGGCCGTCGAGGCCCCAGATGCCCTCCTGAGGCTGCTGCTGCCGCTACTACAGGCCTGGCAGGTCTGACCGCGAGCGAGACCTCGTGGCACGCTCCGAGATCAACCCAGAGATCAACGCCACCAACAGAACCACAGGGCCCCCAGCTCTCCGACGATGACCGCGACCGCCACTACGGGCCGGGCCCGGCCCGGAAAGCGGGCCCGGTTCCAGTGGCACACCTCGCCGAGCAGCCCGGCCGCCAGCTGAACGACGACGCGTCCGGTCTCCGGCCCGGTCGCGGCCGACAGACCGGATCCGCCCACCAGAGCAGGCGCAGCACACTTCAGGACGACAAGCACCAATCCGAGCACCAGCGCGCCGGCCGACAGCAGGCCGGCAGTCGTTTCCAGGACGCGCACCGGGCCAGGAAGTATCGGTTCCCGATCCGGCCGCCCGGGCACGATCGGCAATGGAACCGTCGATCCCCGATCGGCGGGTTCCTGTCGAGATCCGGACAACGGGTCAGCTCACCGGCCCCAACGGGCGGGTGACTCCGCTGGTCACCGCCACGAGGGCGGACAACACGTCAGGATCGGTGCGCTCCTGGGCGAGTCGCAGCTTCTTGTTGTGACCGTGATAGTCGGAGGACCCGGTCGTCAGGAGCCCGTACCGGTCAGCGATCTCGCGCAGTTCGACGCGCTCCTCCGGATCGTGGTCCGGGTGGTCCACCTCGAGACCGGTCAGGCCCAGAGCGGCCAGCTCACCGATCAACTCGCTGGAGAGCACGCGATGCTCGCCCCGGCCCCGCGGATGGGCGATCACGCTGGCCCCACCGGCAGCGGTGATCATCCTGACCGCCGTCGGCAGGTCGGTGTCGACCTTGCGGACGTAGTACTTGGCCCGGCCGGCCAGATAGGTGGCGAAGGCCTCGTCCACCGACGACACCACGCCGGCGGCCACCAGGGCCCGCCCGATGTGCGGGCGACCGACCGGCGCGTTGCCGGCGATGGTCAACACCTGCTCGGCGGTGATGGGCACCCCGTCGGCGACCATCCGCTCGACGATGGCCAAGCCGCGGCGCCGGCGTTCCTGCTTCAACCGGGCCTGCTCCTCCACGATCGCCGGATCGGCGGGATCGAAGAGGTAGCCCAGTAGATGGATGCTGTACGACCAGCCGTCTCCGGCCACCTGCGTCGAGAACTCGGAGCCACGGATCAGGCCGAGTCCGGCCGGCCGGGCCGCAGCTGCCTCGTCCCACCCGCCGGTGGTGTCGTGGTCGGTGATGGCCAGCACGTCCAGACCCGCCGCGGCCGCGGCGACCACCAGCTCGGTGGGTGTATCGGTGCCGTCCGACGAGTCGGAATGGGTGTGCAGGTCGATGAGCATCACCCACATCCTGCCCGGTTCGGGCGGCCGTTCCGCGCACCGGTCCGCCCTGGGCATGGTGAACACCGACCCGACACCCGGCGCGAGTAGCCTGTGCCGGGCTCACCAGGCTGCTGTGCGGGCCGGCCCCGCCGAGTCGGGGTTGTTCAGGATCAGAAGGAGGATTCGCCATGCCCGTCCTTCCACCGCTCCCAGGTTTCATGACCATCGGGAAGAAGCCGCATCCGCTGATCCTCAAACCCCGGCACCAAGCCCTGGTCGACTGCGGCGCGTACGTGCACGGCCGCCGCGACTCGAGTTGCTCTGATCCGGTCACCGCGTTGAACAGGGTGCGGCAGGACCGCCACGGCTTCGTCTGGGTCGGCTTCCACGAGCCGACCTACGAGGAGATGGCCGCCGTGACCGAGACCTTCGGCCTCCACGAACTGGCGGTCGAGGATGCGGTCCACGCCTATCAGCGGCCCAAGATGGACCGCTACGGCAAGTACCTGTTCTTCGTGCTCAAGACGGTCAAGTTCGAGGAGCATGCCAGTCCAGGCAGCTCGGCCGGCGTCGTGGTGGCCAGCGGCGAGATCATGATCTTTCTCGGCAAGGACTTCATCATCACGGTCCGCCACGGGGAGCATTCCGAGCTCACCGGTCTCCGGGCCGCGCTGGAAGCCGATCCCGAACAGCTGGCCCTGGGGCCGGCCGTGGTGCTGCATGCCATCGCCGACCGGATCGTCGACGAGTACGTCGCGGTGGTCGAAGAGATCGAGGAGGACATCGACGAGATGGAGACCGCCGTCTTCGATCCCGACGAGTACGTCGACACCGAGCAGATCTACCGGCTCAAGCGCGAGATCCTGCGGCTACGGCGTGCGGTCGCGCCCTTGGTGGCCCCCCTGCGTTCGTTGGCCAACACCCCCAATCCGCTCATCCCGGAGGCGGTCCAGGAGTACTTCCGGGACGTCGAGGACCACGTCTCGCACGTCGCGGAGCGGATCAGCACTTTTGACGAGATGCTCACCACGCTGGTGTCCGCGGCGCTGGCCGAGGTGGCCAATCGACAGAATCAGGACATGCGCAAGATCTCGGCCTGGGCCGCTATCGCGCTGGTACCGACCGCGATCGCAGGTATCTACGGGATGAATTTCGAGCACATGCCCGAGCTCGAGTGGCGGTTCGGCTATCCGATGGCCATCGTCGGCATCATCCTGGTCTGCTCGCTGCTCTACTACGTCCTGCGCCGCAAACGCTGGCTCTGACCTCGGGCCCGGATGGCGAGGTCAGCCTCTGCTGCCGAGTTCCATCCTCGCCAGTAGGTTGCGGGCCTGCTCGGCCGTCCGCGGCTGGCAGAGCACGTCGTAGCGGCGCGCCACCACCTGGGATGCGGAGGTGAAATCGCGCTTGCCCTTGGCCACCGAGTATCCGAGGTAGCCCATCACCGCGCCGAACAGCGCGCCGATGGCGATTGCCACCAGGATGAGCGCGAACCCGGCCTTCGAGCCGCCGTAGAAACTCAGCAGCAGACCGACGAAGAGACCGAACCAGGCCCCGGAGGCGGCGCCGGCGCCGGCCAGCTTGCCCGCGGTCAACCGACCGGTGACCCGCTCGACCATCTGCAGATCGGTGCCGACGATGGTGACGTCCTCGATCGCGAAATCATTCTTGGCCAGATGCTCGATGGCGTCCTGGGCCTGGGCGTAGGTCGGATAGGCGGCCACCGCGAATCCGGTCGGCGGAGTGGGTAGCGTCGGAGCGCCTGCACCGCCGCGGAAACGCAGCTGCGAACTTCCCATGGGCGATGTCACGTCGGAGGCCTTCCTGGTGCCGAATAGTGCTGTCTACATTCACGCGGAGCGTCAGATCGACTCGAGACCCAGGGGGATGACTCGCGCTGTCGACCACTCCATGCTCGCACAGGTAGGTGTGCATCGGATGTGCGAGCAGCGGAGAAGTGTGTCCACCGGGCGGCTGCGGTGGAGCCGTTCGGGCGCGACCGTCGGGCACCGTAGCCTGACAGGTGTGGGACGACGGCTCCCGCTGCCCAAAGATGACGCAAGGACCCCGCAGTGACCGCTGAAGAACTGACCGCTGCCATCCGCACTGCGCTGGACGGCGTCAAGGACCCCGAAATCCGCCGACCGATCACAGATCTGGGCATGGTCGACTCGATCGACGTCAGCGACAACGGGATCGTCGAACTGACGGTGCTGCTGACGATCGCTGCCTGCCCGTTGCGGGACAAGCTGACGGAGGACGTCACCGCGGCAGTCCGCGGCGTACCCGGGGTGACCGAGCTGCGACTGACCCTGGGCGTGATGACCGACGCCCAACGCAGCACTCTGCGCGACAACCTCAAAGGTGGCGCGACCAAGGACATCCCGTTCGCCAGGGCGGAATCACGCACCCGCGTCTACGCCATCGCTTCGGGCAAGGGCGGTGTCGGCAAGTCGACGGTGACGGTCAACCTGGCCGCGTCGCTGGCCGCGAAGGGCCTGGCCGTCGGCGTCCTGGACGCGGATGTCTACGGTTTCTCCATCCCGCGGATGCTGGGTGTCACCGGTCGACCCACGCGGATCGGCGAGATGATCCTGCCGCCGGAGGCGCACGGGGTGAAGGTGATCAGCGTCGGGATGTTCGTCGACGGGAACACGCCTGTGGTCTGGCGTGGACCCATGTTGCACCGCGCGCTCCAGCAGTTCCTGGCGGACGTGTTCTGGGGTGACCTGGACATCCTCCTGCTGGACCTGCCGCCGGGCACCGGGGACATCGCGATCTCCACCGCACAGCTGATCCCGACCACCGAGATCCTGGTCGTCACCACACCCCAGCTCGCGGCGGCCGAGGTCGCCGAGCGGGCCGGCAGCATCGCATTGCAGACCCGCCAGAAGATCGCCGGGGTGGTCGAGAACATGTCTGCCATGACGCTCCCGGACGGCACCGAGCTCGACCTGTTCGGTTCGGGTGGGGGCACGGTCGTGGCCGAGTCACTGAGCCGGGTGACCGGCACGCCGGTCCCGCTGATGGGGCAGATCCCACTGCAGGTGTCCTTGCGGGCGGCCGGTGACGCCGGCGTCCCGCTGGTGATTTCCGACCCGACCTCCCCCGCGGCCATGGCACTCCGGGCAGTGGCGGACGAGTTGGCGGCCCGTACCCGGCCGCTGGTCGGAGTATCGCTCGGGATCGCCCCGTCGCGTCGCTGACGCCGAAGCGCACCGCTGACGCCGCCGCGCGTCGCTGGGGTCAGGTGGCGTCGCTGTCGAACGACGCAGCGGCCAGGTGACGCGGCGCCGACTCGATCGGAGCTGGCTCTACTTCTGTGGTCATCACTTCTGTGGTCATCACTTCTGTGGTCATCACGACCGGCTCGTTGATGGTGACGGCCGGTACCTGCGGCGCGGGCTCGACCGACGGCGCGGAGACTGCCGGAATCTGGACGGACTCGCTCGGCACCTGCTTGAACAGATCCGGCTTGGTTTCATCAGCCTCGCGCGGCGCCGGCTGCGGCCCTACCGCCACCACCGGCTGCGGCTCCGCGGCCACCTGCTGCGGCTCCGCGGCCACCCCTGACCCGGTCGCCTGCGGCGTCCCGGTCGTCTGGTTCAGTCCCAGCAATCCACTGAACCCACCGGAGAACTCGTCACCGAGGATGTTCTTGGTGATCAGCGAGCGGGGATTGAGGTCGCGCAGGGACCGCAGCTCCTGGATCTCCTTGAGCGACTGCAGATCCGCGATCTGTCGTTTCAACTCTTCGAGTTCGGGACCGAATTCGCCCTGCAGCTGCTCCTGAGCACCGGCCGCCATCGTCCGTACCGTCTTGAGCGTCGACCCCACCCACTTGACCGCGACCGGGATGCGCTCAGGTCCGAGGACGAACATGCCGACCGTGATCACGATGAGGATTTCACCCCAGGACATGCCGAACATCTGGCCGGCCTCCGTCCGTTGGTTCGCGGTCCGCTGGACCTCTTGACGATTGTGGTGCCACTCACGTGGCCAATTCAGCCTACCGGTGACCGCGGACCTGAAATCCGCTGCGCCACATCGATTGATCACCCTGGGTTCGAAGCGGCTGCCGCTGACGATGGGTCACTCCGCCGCCAGCGTGACCTGGACCTGGAACGTCTTTCCCGCTCTGGTGACGGTCACCGGCACGGTGGCCCCGACCGGGTGGGACTGTACTGCGACCACCAGCTCGTCGGCGTTGCCCACGGCGCGATCGCCGACCCGTGTGATGATGTCGCCCTCCTCGATCCCGGCCTTGGCTGCCGGGCCACCGGCCACCACGTTCTGGACCTGGGCTCCATCGGTGGTGCCGTCGGTCGCCGACTTGGCGTTGATCCCGATCGTCGAGTGCACCACCTTGCCGGTGCGGATCAGCTCCTGGGCGATCGTCTTCGCGAAGTCGATCGGAATCGCGAACCCGAGGCCGATCGACCCGGTCGCATCGCCACCCAGAGTGCGGATCGCCGAGTTGATGCCGATCACGGCCCCCGCTGCGTCCACCAGTGGACCGCCGGAGTTGCCGGGGTTGATGGCCGCATCCGTCTGCAGGGCATCGATGACGGCGTTCGTGTCCGACTCGCCCCCGCTCAACCGCACCGGGCGATCCTTGGCCGAGACGATGCCGGTGGTCACCGTTCCGGCCAGGCCCAGGGGTGAGCCGATGGCGATCACGGAGTCGCCGACGAGCACCTTGCCGGAGTCGCCGAGCTGCGCCACAGTCGCACCGGTGATGTTGGCCTTCACCACCGCGAGGTCTGATTCCGGGTCCCGCCCGACGATCGTGCCGGGCACGCGCTTGCCGTTCGAGAAGACGAGGGTCAACTGCGCGGTCGGGTCGGTGGCCGCCAGCGAGATCACGTGGTTGTTGGTCAGTACATAGCCCTTGCCGTCGATCACCACGCCGGACCCGGTGTCACCGGTGTCACCGGTCCGGACCTCGATGGAGACCACCGACGGGGTGACCCTGGCGGCGATGGCCGAGACCGATCCGGGCGGTCGGTCGATCGCCGGTACCACGCCGGCCACGTTGAATTCCGGGTCCGTAGTCATGGCGGGCAACCGACCGCCGGCCCACACGCCGATGGCGGCTCCGCCGAGACCCAGCACCAGTGCGAATACCGCCAGGACGATCAGCGCTCCCGGCCGGATTCGACGTTCGAACAGGGCTTGTCGAAGAGTGAACCGTTCCGCGACCACTGGTTCGGTCTGCACGACGACGGCTTCGGCCAACGCCGGTTCACCGAGCCGAACTTCTGAATCGGGCTCCCGCCACGGGTTCTCGGGGATCGGCTCGGACGGCGCCTGGGGTCCGGCCGGCGCACGACCGAGGCTGGGCCCGGTACCCGGAGGGCGGCCGAAGGCGTCGGCCAACATCTCCGGGACCACTTGCCCTGTCGGCAGAGCCCGGCGTCCGAAACCGTTCCGGCCGGGAGCCGGAGCGAAGGAGGAGGGCACGCCGGGCGGTCGGCCGAAGGCTGAGGTCTGGGCCGGATCGACGGGGGGGCGCCAGAGCGGCCGCGGCTGCAATCGGGGCCGTCCGTTCGTGGCCGGATCGGCTGGGGGTGAACTCATCACGAGCAGGCTATTGCACTACGGCAGCAGGAGTGACCGTCGCCGGTATTCCTGGAGCAGGCTCTGCAGGAGCACCGCGGGCCGGCAGCCAGGGACGCACGTCTCACCTGGTACTGCGCGCCATCACGTTGAAGCCGGGAGCCTGCGGGGCCGCAGCCGGTCTGGACAGGACGGTGGTGTCCGGCTTGTTGGACCGCACGGCCGGTTCGGCGGGTCGCTCACCGGCGCTGACGACGACCACCGCGCCCACGGCGAGTCCGGCGACCAGCGCCCCGGCGCCCAGTCGGAACCGGCGACCGCGACCGTGTGACTGGTTCTCCGGCGTGCGGACTGCTCGACCGGATGCCGAGTCGACCATCATGCCCGGCACCGGCCCGGCCTGCGGGAGCGCCACCGGTATCGACTTGAGTGCGTCGAACAGGCTGCCCGGCATCGTCGGCACCTGAGCCTGCCGAAGGTACTGCGACGCGGCGGTCTGCTCGGCCACGTCGGCGGCGCAAGCCGCGCACGTGACGACGTGCGCCGCAGCCCGCTGGTAGGCGGTGAGGCTCATCTCGCCGTCGGCATAGGCCACGACGACATCGAGCGAGAGATGATCATCGAACAGGCCGCTCATGGCATCACCACCTTCGGCAGCAGTCCGCTGCGAACGTTCCGGTAGGACCCACCTTCTGCTCTCGCCTCACGCCGACGCTCGATCGAAGCGCGCAAGGCCTGTCGCCCACGGTGGATCCGGGACCGGACCGTCCCCAGTTTGACGCCCAGGGTCGATCCGATCTCTTCGTAGGACAACCCCTCGACGTCGCAGAGCACGACAGCCGCCCGGAACTCCGGCAGCAGTTCGTCGAGTGCTTCCTGTAGATCCGGATCCAGATTCGCGTCGGCGAAGGCCTGCTCGGGCGACGGTTCCCGGCCGGCGATGCGGTCGGTTTCCTCCGGCAGCGCCTCCATCCGGATGCGCTGGCGGCGACGGACCATGTCGAGGAAGACGTTCGTGGTGATCCGATGCAACCAACCCTCGAACGAACCCGGCTTGAAGCCGTCCAACGAGCGGAAGACCCGGATGAACGTCTCCTGGGTGATGTCCTCGGCGTCGTGCGAGTTCCCGGAGAGCCGGTAGGCGAGGCGGTAGACCCGGTCGCCGTGATCCTTGACGATGTCCTCCCAGGCGGGGGGTGTCCAGGCCGTCGGATCGGGCGCAGCACTGCTCCCGGTACGACCGTCTTGCGAGGGCAGGATGGACAGGGGACTCACCTCTTGGAAAGAATTCGTCGGACCCAGTGTGACTGATCAACCGCTGATCTGCCGTGAACAGCGGTGCTGCTGCAGACAGCTCTGCTGACCGATCAACGGCCAGTTGAGATGGATTGTTCCGCTACCGGGTGTGAGCCCTCTGTGAACGCGGTCCGGGCCCGCTGTCAGCTCGCCCGCCTGTGCGGTGCGCCTGCCCCCACCGGTTGGACCGGCCCGGTAGGTTCTGCTGCGAACCGAGTTTCGTTCCCCGTCATGACCCGGAGGTATGCGGTGACCACCAGCAGGGCCTTCGCCGAGTTCTTCATCCCGGAAAGCGATGCGGTGCTGACCGCCAGGGGGCGAGCCACAGACCTGGGTTGTGAACCCATCGGGTCGGGTGCCGGTGCGGCGCTCACCTTCCTGGCGGCGGTGTTGTCGGCCAGAGCGGTGGTCGAGATCGGCACCGGGACCGGCGTCAGCGGACTGCATCTGCTGGCCGGTATGGCGTCCGACGGGGTGCTCACCTCGATCGACATCGAAGCCGAGCACCAGCGCGCGGCCAGAGAAGTCTTCGGCTCGATCGGAGTGGCAGCGGGCCGCGCCCGGCTGATCAACGGCCGCGGCCTCGAGGTCATGCCTCGGCTCACCGACGGCGCCTACGACCTGGTGCTGGTCGACGCCGATCGCACCTCCTACCCGCAGTACGTCGAGCAGTCGGTTCGGTTGCTGCGCACCGGCGGAGTACTGGTGCTGGCCGGCGCGCTGCACGGCGACAAGGTCGCGGATCCGACCCAGCGTGACGCCGAGACGGTCGCTGTCCGGGAGGCGGGACGGCTGGTCCGGGACGACGAGACCCTGGTCCCCCTGATGACCTCGCTCGGCGATGGCCTGCTCGCGGCGGTCAAGCGTTGAGCTTGAGCTCTCGACAGACTCCGGCCGGCCGCCGGCTGCTGGTCGCGCTCGGTGTCGGCGCCCTTCTGCTGGCTGCCGGTTGCTCCGGAGTCAGCGGCGCGCCGGTCACGGCGACCGTGAATTCGACCGGCACCAGTAGCTCCACGGCGCCGTCGACGGCGGTGACAGTTCCACCGCGGACCTCGTCGACGTCCGCAGCGGCCGAAGCTCCCACGGCCGACTCGACCGCGCAGCAGGCCAGTCCCGTCAGCCGCCCGTCGACGACCCCTCCCCCGCCGACCTCGGCTTCGGCAGCCCCGAGCTCGACCCGCTCACCTACCAGACCGGCTACCACCTCCGGGCCCAGTCAGGTCAGCGCGGACGTCAACGTGGCCGGCCCGGACGACGGTCCACCCTGTGCGATTGCCAAGCAGTATTCCGACGAACCTCCGACCGGTTTGCGCGCAGATGTCAAGGCCGCCTGGATCTCGACGAAGAGGGCCGCCGCCCGCAAGGGCGTCACGCTGTGCCTGAACGACGGCAAACGCAGTGCGGCGCAACAGGTCGCCCTGTTCAACGAGTACGTGAAGGAGTACGGCGAGGCCGCGGCACACTTCTATGTACTGCCCCCCGGCAAGTCCGCCCACGTCAAGGGATACGCCGTCGACGTGCAACCGGCGTCGGCCTACCAGTGGCTGCAGGCGACGAAGGGAAAGCTCGGCTGGTGCCGGATCTACGACAACGAGGCCTGGCACTTCGAGTATTCACGCGTGTATGCGACTTCCGGGTGCCCCGCCCGCCAGCCGAAGCCGCTCGGCTGACCCCTGGTGGGATCGGTTGACCGACCGGGCATCTCCGGACAGGATGCTCAGCGTGCGACGGTGATGCCCTTGCCGATGACCGTGATGCCGGAGGCGGTGGTGGTGTAGGCCGCCCGGTCCGCCTCGAGGTTGACGCCGACCGTCGCACCGTCCGGCACGATGACGTTCTTGTCCAGGATGGCGTTGCGGACCACGGCATTTCGACCGATCCGGACGCCGGGCATGATCACCGAACTCTCGACACTGGCCCCCATCTCCACCCGGACGTTCTCGGAGATGACGGAGCGCCGCACCGTGGCACCGGAGATGATGGTGCCAGGACCGACCATCGAGTCCAGGGCCATCCCGTTCTCCACGAACTTCGCGGGCGGGAGGGTCGGGGGGACCGACAGGATCGGCCACTTCTGGTTGTAGAGGTTGAAGATCGGGTGCACCGAGACGAGGTCCATGTGGGCATCGTGGTAGGCGTCCAGGGTGCCCACATCGCGCCAGTAGCCCTTGTCGCGCGAATCCGCACCGGGGACCTCGTTGCGGTCGAAGTCGTAGACGTTGGCGGTACCTCGCTCGACGAACGACGGGATGATGTTGGCACCCATGTCGTGGATCGAGTTCTCGTCGCCCGCATCGGCTTTCAGCGCTTCGATCAACGCCTTCGTGCTGAACACATAGTTGCCCATGGAGGCGTAGGCGACGTTCGGGTCGTCCTGCACGGCGGGCGGGTCGGCCGGCTTCTCCAGGAACCTGGTGATCTTGTGTCCGGACTCGTCGGTGTCGATGACGCCGAATGCGGTGGCCTCGTGACGCGGCACCCTGATCGCGGCCACAGTGGCTTCCGCGCCGGATTCGATGTGGTCCGCGACCATCTGCGACGGATCCATCCGGTACACGTGGTCGGCGCCGAAGACGACGAGATACTCGGGATCGTCGTCGTACACGAGGTTCAGCGACTGCAGGATGGCATCTGCGCTGCCCGTGTACCACCGGGGGCCGAGGCGCTGCTGCGCCGGCACCGGCGTCACATAGTTGCCCAGCATCTGACTCATCCGCCAGGTCGTGGTGATGTGCCGGTCCAGCGAATGCGACTTGTACTGCGTCAGCACGCAGATTCGCAGATACCCGGCATTGACCAGATTCGACAACACGAAATCGATGAGCCGGAAATTTCCACCGAACGGGACGGCAGGCTTGGCGCGGTCGGCGGTCAACGGCCACAGCCGCTTTCCCTCTCCACCGGCGAGAACGATGCCGAGCACTCTGGGTTTGACGACCATGGACGAGACCCTATCGGGCCCATGTACACCTCGCTCAGCGGGTGCCCCGGTGGCCCGTTAGGTTGATCACCATGCGTACCGCGATCCTCACCCGAGAGTTCCCGCCCGACATCTACGGCGGAGCCGGAGTTCACGTCGACTACCTGGTGCGCGAACTGCGCAAACTGATCGACATCGACGTCCACGCCTTCGGCGACGACCGACCCGGCGCGTCCGGACACCGGCCCGCTCCCGATCTCGCGAGCGCCAACCCCGCGCTGGCCACCCTGTCCGTCGATCTGGCGATGGCCGCGGTCTGCGGCGACGTCGACCTGGTCCATTCACACACCTGGTACGCGAACTTCGCCGGCCATGTGTCGAAGTTGCTCTACGGCATTCCTCATGTGGTCACGGCCCACTCGCTCGAGCCCCGTCGGCCGTGGAAGGCCGAGCAGCTGGGCGGCGGCTACCGACTGTCGAGCTGGGCGGAGAAGACTGCCTACGAAGCCGCGGACGCCGTCGTCGCCGTATCCGAGGGCATGAGAGCCGACATCCTCGACTGCTACCCGACTCTCGACCCGGCCAAGGTGCATGTGATCCGCAACGGCATCGACACGTCGATCTACCAGGCGGTGGCCGATCGTTCGGTGCTCACCGCAAAGGGCGTTGACCTGGCGGCGCCGATCGCGTCCTTCGTCGGCCGGATCACCCGACAGAAGGGCGTCGGACACCTGATCGCGGCAGCCCACCAGTTCGATCCCGAGATCCAGTTGGTGCTGTGTGCCGGGGCTCCGGACACCCCCGAGATCGCCGCCGAGACCGCGACCTCGATCCGTGCTCTCCAAGCAGCGAGGCCCGGGGTCTTCTGGTTCGACGGAATGCTCACCCTCGACGAGGTCAAGCAGGTGCTGACGGCGTCGACCGTGTTCTGTTGCCCGTCCGTCTACGAGCCACTCGGGATCGTCAATCTGGAGGCCATGGCCTGCGGTGCTCCGGTGGTTGCCAGCGACGTCGGCGGCATCCCAGAGGTCGTCGACGACGGCGTCACCGGCACGCTGGTGCACTACGACGCGCAGGACGGCCACGGATTCGAATCGGCGTTCGCCGCCGCGGTCAATGCCACCGTCGCGGACCGGCCCAAGGCCTCTGCGCAGGGCGAGGCCGGCCGGGTCCGAGCCGATTCGCAATTCTCCTGGACGGCAGTGGCCGAGCAGACGGTGGATCTGTACCGATCGTTGATGACCCCGGCCGACGCCTGAGGCATCCGGTCCTCGGACTTGTCGTCCGGGTCTTCACGCGGACAGCGAACCGCCCGGGCCGCTGCCCCGACTGTGATCGGCGGCGCGGACCGGGCGGAGGGGTATCAGCTGACGACAGCCTTGAGTGCATCTCCGAGGGCCGAAGCCTCATCCGCAGAGATTTCCACTACCAGGCGACCGCCGCCTTCCAGGGGCACGCGCATCACGATGCCGCGGCCCTCCTTGGTCACTTCGAGGGGACCATCCCCGGTGCGGGGCTTCATGGCCGCCATTACGACTCCCTCCACACTGTGCACATCGGGCCGTGTCGGTCCGAGTGGGCGCTGCTCGCAACCCGTGTGCAATTCATCCGTACCGGACGGTGGTGCCCGTCCGGCGATCGACCCACGTACGTGGTTGACCTATTCTCCCCCATGTCAGGCGCGGTGCCGACCGCAGGTGCTGCAACGTCCGCCACGAACAGTGACGGAGGCAGTGGAGCCTGGCAGTGAAGGAGTCGACGATGACGCTCAGTTCCGGCCCACGCCAGCCGCCCGCAGCCACCGAACCGTTGCTGGTCAGTGATTCCGGCGGCGTCCGCACCCTGACCTTCAACCGGCCGACCGCGTTCAACTCGTTCGACCTGGCCCTCAAGGACGCCACCCTGGCCGCGCTGACCGCGGCCACCGCCGACGAATCGGTCCGCGCCGTCGTCATCACCGGCAACGGGCGGGCGTTCTGCGCCGGGCAGGACCTCAAGGAGCACCTCGAACTCGTGCGATCGGCCGACCCGCGACTTGGCACCACGGTCCGGGACTTCTACAACGTCGCCATCTCGGCGATCGTCGGTATGCCGAAACCGGTGATCGCTGCCGTCAACGGCGCCGCCGCCGGCGCCGGCGCCGCCCTGTCCTACGCGTGCGACCTCCGGATAGCGGGCACGTCGGCATCGTTCTCGATGGCCTTCGCGGGTGTGGCGCTCTCGGCCGATTCGGGGGCCAGCTTCACCTTGCCTCGGTTGGTCGGCGCCGGCCGCGCCTCACGGATGATGCTGCTCGGCGAGCGGGTCGGCTCCGCCGAGGCGCTGCGGATCGGTCTCGTCGACGAAGTCGTTCCCGACGACGAGCTCGCCGGTCGGGCAGCTCAGGTCGCGGGTGCGCTGGCTGTGGGTCCGACCCGTGCCTACGCCTGGATCAAGGCGTCCATGCACGCCGCGACCACCTCGGATCTCGCCGAGGCCCTCGAATTCGAGAATCGTGCGCAGGCCGATCTGTTCGCCGGCGCCGACCATCACGAGGCCATCACCGCGTTCGCCGAGAAGAGGCCACCTCGGTTCGAAGGTCGTTAGGGGCTGGCAGTTCGAAGGGCGCTCGGGGTTCGAAGGGTGCCAGGGACACGAAGTGGGACGGCGATTCCAAGGCCTAGGGGTTCGAGGGCCCCTGCGGCTCGGACGAGGCCGTCGACTCGAAGGTCGCCCAGCGTCTCGCGCGCTTCCCGAGCTTCCGAGCAGCCAGATTTCACCGGCAGACCGGCAGTGGTCACTGCCCGATGCTTGAACGGTTCCACCGTCAGCGGATCGGCCTCGGGGCGTGGCCCACCTCACGTACTCTGGTGCCGTGGGACCTATGGGAGAGCTTGGCGCGCTGTTCAACCCTGGCATGCGTCACGAGATCGAAGAGCGCGAGTCCAAGGCGAACCGGCGTGAAGAAGAAGGCAACGCCCGGGACGGCGACCTGCGCATCGACCTTGCCTCCGGCATAGCGGTCATCAACATCCCCGGTAAGCCCGGTAGCGTCCCGGCCAGGTCCGCCCGCCAGGAAGGTCCGTCGGCGATAGGCGGGGCCACCGGGTTCGATGATGGATCAGCCTCCGACGGCGGATCAGCCGCAGCCGGCACCGGGGCTGCGGAGCCTGCCGCCCGCGACGAACCGGCAGGCACCGCTGGTGCAGCCGGACGGCCGACCAACCAGACCGCGGCCGCTCGTCGGTCGAGTTCGGGCGCGGCCGGCCGCGCCGCCCGGGCGAACGGGACCCGGGACCAGAACAAGGAAAAGTCCGGCACCGCAACCCGGGCCGATGGCTCGGCCGCCGCGTCGTCCACCGCCGCGCCACGCCCGGCGTCGAAGGCCAGCCGCGCAGCTCGCTGAGCTGCTCGCCGCGACGGGTGAACTGCGCGCCCCCTCAGATCCCCGCTCGCCAGCAGTCCGCTGCGTGGTCGTCGACCATACCGGTGGCCTGCATGAGGGCGTAGGCAGTGGTGGGGCCGACAAATCGGAAGCCACGCTTCTTGAGATCCTTGGCCATGGCCGTTGATTCCGCACTGACCGCCGGGACCTGTGACAAGACCTGTGACAAGTCGGCCCGGCGTCGGCGCTCTCTCGGCGCGAACGACCACAACAGGTCGTCCAGCCCGCGATCCAACTCACCCGCCACCCTGGCGTTGGATATCGCCGCATCGATCTTCATGCGGTTCCGCACGATTCCGGCGTCGGCCATCAACCGCAGCGCGTCGCTCTCGTCGAACTGCGCCACCGTCGCGATGTCGAAGTCGGAAAAGGCTGCGCGGAAGGCCGGGCGCTTCCGCAGGATCGTGATCCAGCTCAGCCCCGACTGGAATGCCTCCAGTGTCATTCGCTCGAACAGCGCATCGTCTCCGTGCAGCTGCACGCCCCACTCCTCGTCGTGATACCGGACGTAGTCGGGTGCGGAACTGGCCCAGGAACATCGGATGTAGGCATCGATCGCGGAGGTGCCGGACGCTGTATCGACGGCAGGCTCGGCAGGACGAGCCGCCCCGGTCATGACGGGCGCTCGGAGCTGTCGCCACTCCTGGTCACCGGGAGACTGCCGTCCAGCACACCCTTGGCCAGACGCTTGAGAGAAGCGGTCAGCCCCCAGCGCACGATCGGTTCGGCCACCCGCCAACCCAGGCGACCGATGATGCCGAACGGAAGGTCGATCTCCTCCGCCCACGTCACCCTGGCTCCGTCCGGAAGCGGATCTACCTGGAATATTCCGGTTCCCTTGAACGCATTGCCGGTGTGTTGCGTGACCCAGAGGTGCGGTGGTTCGTAGACCGTGACGGTCATGGTGTCGAGCACCCCGATACCGGCGACTCCGGTCAGTGCCGCGATCTTGGAACCGACCTGCGGCACCGCGATGTCGCCGTCGATGGCGAACAGCTTGGTGGCGAGAATCCATTTGTCCTGTGAGCGGAGATCGACCATTGCCCCGAAGACCTCCGCAACCGGCGCCTGCACGTCGAAGGTGGCTTCGACACGCGCCGTCATCGTTGCTCGTCCGCGGCCGGGGCCCACTCGGAGGATCCGGCGATCGGTCTGTCCGCCGACGCGTCCAGGTCAGGGTCATCACCACGGTGGAGCAGGTCCGGGTCATCACCACGGTGGAGCGAACCACCCGAAGCCGAGCGGGCCGCCCCATCGCTGTTCGCGTGCAACGCAGGTGCGCCAACGGTCACCGGTGTCCTGAGCCGCCCTTCGGGCTCGCTCCGCTGCTCATCACCGCCGACGGGTATCTCTGCTTCGTCGGCATTCCCGGCCGGGAGATCGGGTGTCGCCTCGATCGGCTCGGACTCACCCCGGAGTACGGAATTGTCCCGGCGAAGTTGCTCGATCTGCTCACCGAGCCGCTCCAGCGTCCAATCGACATCGCTCATCCGGTAGCCACGCAGAGCGAGGGCGAAGCGGATCTTGCGGACGTCCTCCGCGGTGATGTCCTCCTCCGGAAGTTCAGCCGGCGAGGTTCGCGGGTCGAGTGGCGCCATCTGCTCTCCACGGCCGAACACGAAGACAGCGATGAAGAACACTACGAGGCCGATGACGGCGGCAACGACAAGGTAGAACAGCACTGTGGTCACATCCACGATGGTGCCATGGACCACCGACATCGGCGGCCGACGGCTCAGACCATCCCCCGCCGCGGCGCGGTGGGCGGTCGGGTGCCGCGGATCGACGCGACCATCTCCAGTACGCGTCTGGTCGGCAGCACCTGGTGGGCCCGGAACACGGCTGCGCCGGCCATGGCTGCGACGGCGGTAGCCGCCAGGGTCCCCTCCAGCCGCTGGTGGAGCGAGACACCGAGCGTCTCGCCGACGAAGTCCTTGTTGGACAACGCCATCAGTACCGGCCAACCGGTGTCGACCAGTTCAGTGGTCCGGTTGAGCAGTTCCAACCCGTGCCAGGTGTTCTTGCCGAAGTCGTGGGTGGGGTCGATCAGGATGCCGGCACGTGGCACACCCGCTTCGACCATCGCCCTGGCTGCTGCGGTCGTCTCGTCGATCACGGCCGCCACGACGTCGTGGTACGCCACTCGATACGGGTTCGTCCTGGGGGCCGCACCGCCGGTGTGCGAGCAGACGATTCCGGCGCCGAACCGGGCGGCCACCCGGGCCAGCCCGTGGTCGACGCCCGCCCAGGTGTCGTTGATCAGATCAGCACCCTCCTGGCAGGCGGCGACGGCGACCTCGGCTCGCCAGGTGTCCACACTGATGATCAGGTCCGGGTGCGCGGCCCGCACTTTCGCCACGAAGGGGACCACCCGCTGGATCTCTTCCTGCACCTCGACGACCCGACCGACGCCGGCTTTGACTCCGCCGATGTCGACGAGGTCGGCCCCGTCGGCCACTGCCCCATCGACCGCGGCCATCGCCGCGCCGTCGTCGAAGGTCGCCCCACCGTCGAAGAACGAGTCCGGGGTGCGGTTCACGATCGCCATCACAGCGGCACGATCGGTCCGGAGCGGACGCCCCCGGAACACCACAGATTCCACCCCCTCAGCCTACGGTCGCCCTCTCACCGGGTTCCCGGTCCGCCTTGTGACGCCTGCTTCGTCGAGGTCCTGGTCCGCTGCATGCCAGTCCCACGGGTCTCGCACCGCCGAGTCGGCAGGTAGGTCGTCACCGATGAAATCGCTCTCCGAAGGCTCGGGGTCCTCGGGGTCGGGTGGTTCGATGTCAGCCCGGAGCGCATGCATGTCAACGCCCCCCGAGTCGTCTGCGGGGCGTGCGATCGAATCGTTCTCGGACACCCCGCCGACGAGGACCGGCGACCCGGAGGTCGCCTTCCTGATCAACGCCGCCAGCTCGCTCTCATCGAGGAGATCCGTGGGCGAGAAAGACTGATCCGCGGCGACATACACGAAGGCCGCGCGCACCGCGCTCAACGGCAACGCCAGTATCTGGGACACCGCTAGGCGGTACACCGCGAGTTGTACGGCGGCCGCGAAGCGCCGGTCCCCGGCGGGCGGGTGACCAGTCTTCCAGTCGACGACGGTGCAGCCCCCGTCGTCATCACGGAACACTGCGTCCACCCGACCCCGTACCGGCTGACCGGCAATCGTCATCGAGAACGGCAGCTCGACCTCGAACGGCACCCGTAGCGCCCAGGTGGACGCCTGGAAGCGCTCTTTCAGCCGCTCCAGGACGGGGTCCGGCGCCGGCAGCTCGTCGTGGGCGCCCGGTAGATCAGCAATCTCCATCAGCGCCGACGCCGTGAAGAATCGCTCCAACCATCCATGGAAGGCGGTGCCACGCCGTGCCTCCGGGGACGGCGCATGTGGAAGCGGCCTCCTGATCCGGCGCGCCAACGAGCCCGCGTCGGAAGTGAGTTCGACCAGTGCGGTGGCCGAGATAGTCTGTGGGAGGGCCACTTCGACGAACCGGGATCGAAAGGAACGTCGTTCGGCCAGCAGTGCCGCCACGTCCCGCGACCAGCCGTTGGGGTCGTCTGCGTCCGGCCGTGCAGGATCACCATCGACCTCGGCGACCGCGTCCCTCTCCGGGGGCGCAGCAACCTCGGGGGCCGTCCCGACTCGCTCGGCGACCGCGCGCAGCACCAGGTCGGCCCCGTGTCGGATCGGCCCGCGCCGCTCGCCGAGCGGATCCTGCGGCCAGATCACCGTGCGCGGTGCGACAACGAGTGGGTTGACCTCACCGTCACCGGGGGCGGGCGCCCAGTGTGCCGCTTCGGCGAAAGAGCCTGCGGCCACTGCGATCTCTTCCAGGAACTCGCTGGGACCATGCGGCTTCGCGCCCGTTCGACCCCACTGGTGCCCGGACGCCAACAACGTGCGCTCGGCTCGGGTGATCGCCACGTACAGCAGACGGCGTTCCTCGACGGACTGCATCACCTTCAACGCGTCGGTATGTGCCGCCAGTGCTTCCACCATCTCCTTCTGGTCACCGTCGGATGGCAGGGACAGCTGCGGCAGGTCCGCACCGTCACCGCGGATCGCCGGCGGCAGCTGGCCCGCATCACCGAGCCAGGTGCTACCCCTGGCAGCGGGGAACACGCTGGTCGACAGCTGCGGCACTGCCACCACCTCCCACTCCAAGCCCTTGGCCGCGTGCACCGTCAGGACCTGCACGCGCCCGGAGACCGACACCACTTCGCCCGGTGCCAGGCCGTCCTCGCGCTCCGCCGCCGCGAGAAGGTACTCGACGAGATCCGATGGCCCACCACCACTGGCCGCGAATTCCGCTACGACGTGGGCAAAGGCATCCAGGTGGACGCGACCGGCAGGCGAGGAGATCCGCACTTCGACGTCGAGTCCACTGGCTCGCTCGAGATCAGCGATCAGGTCGGGCAGCGGAAGAGTCAATCTGCTCCGCAGACGGTGGAGTTCGGCGCCGATGCGGCGTAGTCGCCGATAGCCTTCGGCGGAGTAGGACTCTGCTTCGCCCGGATCGGAGATCGCGTCGATCAATGACGCCGAATCGATCTCCTCACCCGGAGCTGCTGCATCCAACGCCTGTTGCACCCCCTCGAGCCCGCCCACCGCAGTGGGCCCTCCCGCCGATCTCTCCCGGCGCGGCCGGGGCGTCAGCGTCGCCGCGCGCTGCGAGAGAGCCGCGATGTCCGCCATCCCCAACTGCCAACGCGCCCCGGTCAGCAACCGGAGAGCGGCCGGCCCGGCCGACGGATCGACGAGCACCCGCAGCAGAGCCACCAGATCGGCGATCTCGGGCTCGCTGAGCAGGCCACCGAGTCCGACCACCTCGACCGGCAGCCCCGCAGCGCGAAGAGCCATCGCCATCGGCTCCATGTCGCGCCGCCGCCGCATCAGCACGGCGGTCGTCGGCGGGACTGCCGGCGGGGCAACTGCCGGCCCACCGATGCTTCGGGACGCGGTGGTCGCGTCGGTCGGCCCTGCAGCGCCGACCTTCGGATCCCATCCGGCCCGCCGCCACCGATCCGCGATCTGCGCGGCAATCCAGGCTTCCTCGTCCTGCACGGTGTCGAACAGCCCGAAACCAACGTCGCCGTCGCCCGCGCCGACCCGCGGGCGAAGTTCCCGCACCAGTACCGGACCTTTCCTGACGACGGCCGACACCTCGTTGGCCACGGCCAGGATCGACGACGCGTTCCGGAAGCTGGTCGAGAGCGCCAGGGTCGACGCCGGTTCGCCGCCGCGCGACGGGAAGTCGATCGGGAAGCGCGGCAGGTTCGACGCGGATGCTCCACGCCAGGAGTAGATGGTCTGTACCGGGTCGCCGACCGCCGTCACCGGGTGGCCGGTCGCCCTGCGGTCCGGGCCCGACTCCGCGAACACCGCGCGCAGGATGATCCGCTGGGCGTGGCCGGTGTCCTGGTACTCGTCGAGCAGCACGACCTTGTGACGCGCTCGCAGGGCCTCACCGATCCGCGGATGGGCAGCCACCAGACCGGCCGCCACCTGCATCTGGTCGGCGAAGTCGACCACACCCGCCCGGCGTTTGGCCTCGGTGAACGCATCGACCAGGGGCAGGATCCAGGCGCGATCCTGCAGCCGCTTCACAGAGCCGACCAGCCCACTGTGCACCGCACTGCGCTGGGCCGGAGACGGCGGAGCGCTGCGGAGCCGCACCAGCACCGCGTTGATCTCGTCCGCCAGCGTCTGCGGATGGATCAGGTGATCGGCGAGCCCGCCAGCCATGGCAAGAAGTCGTTCGGTGACCTGATCCGGGCCGAGGTCGGTCTCCAGGTCGCCGTCCCATCGACCGACGACGCGGCGCGCCAGCTGCCAGGAACCTGTCGCGCTCAGTACCGACGACGCCGGCTCGATCCCGGCGAGCGGGCCGAATTCGGCAATCAGGCGCCCACCGAAGGAGTGGTAGGTGGAGACCTCCGGTTCACCTCCCCCGGTGAAGACGGGTAACCCGGCACCGGCCAGCGCCGTAGCTGCGGTGCCGCCCTGGTCAGCGGCCGCCAACGTCCGAAGACGCTTCCGGATCCGCGTCGCCAGACCCGAAGCCGCCTTGCGGGTGAAGGTCAGTCCGAGCACTTCGTCCGGCCGGACGAAGCCATTCGCCACCAGGAAGAGCACCCGGGCCGCCATCGTCTCGGTCTTGCCCGAACCCGCCCCGGCCACCACCAGTACCGGCTCCATCGGTGCCTCGATCACCGCTGCCTGCTCGTCGGTGGGTGCCGGGAGTTGGAGGACGGCAGCCAGGTCCGCGGCGCTGATCATCTGGTCACCTGCCGGCCCTCGTTCTGCAACGGGCAACTGGTCCGCACCGGGCAGCGTTCGCATCGCTGGTTCTCCTGCGCGGACGCGGTCGCGGACGCCAGATGTACGGCGGCGTTCCGGATGGAACCCAACCACTGGGCGGTGGACTCGGTGGTCAGCTTGTCCTGTTGCAGGACCTTCGGCCGACCGGACCGCAGATAGACCAGCTCGGCTCCTCCGGGTCGGAGCGGCTCCGGCGATGGGCCGCCACCATCCGGTGTGCCGTCGACCGGTGTGCGGTCGGCGAACGCACCCAGCGAAATGGCTGCTTGGTAGGAGGCCAGTTGTGGGTTGCTTTGGCCCTCGGCCTTGGTGGGTACCTTCGCGCCGGTCTTGAAGTCGGTGATCACCACGGTGCCATCGGGAAGCGCAGAGAGCCAGTCGACGCGTCCGGTCAACCGCACCGGGTGCGGCTCGTCGGACGCCGCGCCGGCCGGCGGGATCAAGACGTCGAGTGCTAGTTCGGAACCGATCAGTCGCCGCGGCGGGTGGTTCTCCTGTACCCAGACCTGCGCGGCCGACAGCATGGCCAGCAGTCCACGCCTGGTTCGGTCGAGTTGCCACGGTGGCACCCCATCCTGCGTCCCGAGAAACGCATCGATCTCGGCTCGCAGGACCGTCTCCGGCACTCCGGAAGCAAGTCCGCTGGCCATCGCGTGCACCACGATGCCCTCGATCTGCGCCTGGCCCGGCGCCGTCTGGCCGCCACGACGTTCGAGTAGGGCCCGGAGCGCGCAGGTGTTCAGTGACTCGACCAGCGACGGCGAGATGCGAATCTCGGCCCCGGTCGCGATCGGCGGTCGTTCGGTCGACGACGTGGCCAGCCCGTACCAGTCGTCGGGGTGCGCACCGCTGACTCCGGCTGCGGCCAGCTGCGCCAGATGTGTTGCGGCGGAGAGAGCTTCCACCTCAGACGTCGCTGGATCCGTCACGGCGCGCCGCAGATCGGCGAGCAGATCAGTCAGGTGGAGACCACGCCCGTCGGACCGCCGTCTGGCGGACGGGGACGCATCCTGGGTGACCGGGAGATCGGCGTCGAGCCCGGACAACTCCTGGAGGAACCGGGATGGCACCTCATCCTGATTCGCCACACCGGTCGCGATGAGCGTCGTGCGCGCCCTGGTACACGCCACGTAGAACAGTCGCCGCTCCTCGGCCAGCGAGCCCGCCGCTGGGTGCCCCGCCGGCACACCGGTCGCGCGGTCCAACAGCTCCCGTCCGTCCAACAGACTGCCCCGCACCCGTAGATCAGGCCACGTGCCCTCCTGCACGCCGGCCACCGCGACCACATCCCATTCCAGTCCCTTGGCGGCGTGGCCGGACAGGATCGACACGGTATCGTCCGGGCGACGGTCACCGCGGTCGGTCGGCAGACGTTGCCCCCTGACCTCCGCCACGAAAGCGGCCACACCGGCGAGCGGAACCCGCTCGGCCAGGTCCGCGGCCATCGCGAAGACATCCAGCACGGCGTCCAACGTCCGATCAGCCCGCCGGCCGGGCTGTCCGCCGCGCTCGGCTGCGGCAACCAGTCCACGTTCGGCGTCCGATGCGTGCCACAACTCCCACATCACCTGCTCTGCCGTTGGGCTCGACGCACCTGCGCGGGAGATGGCCAGCAATTCCCGCATCATGCGGACCGGCCGGGCCAGATCTGACGAAATGGTCGACGGCAGAGGAGCGCCGGCCAGGACCGACGCGATCAGATCCGAGCTCGATCCCTCATCCGGTCGCGCGCTGCGCAGGGCCCGTCGGAGACGCCGAAGCCCTAGCGCATCCATGCCGCCCAGTGGCGACGCCAACAGTTGCACCGCCGACTCACCCGTCAGGGTGGCTGGATCGACACCACAGTCGAGAACCTGGAGCAGGGCGACCACGGTCGGCTCGGCTGATGCCAGTTCGCCGCCGCCACCCCCACCGACGGCGACCGGCACGCCGGCCACGCTGCAGGCTCTGGTCAGGGCGGCCAGTCCGATGGCCGGTGATCGCAACAGGATGGCCATCGACGCCCAGGGGACGCCGTCCAACAGGTGCGCACGTCGCAACATGTCGGCGACATGGGAAGCCTCGCGAGCCGCGGTGGGAAAGACCTGGATGTCGACATGGCCGGCTTGCGCCTGCTGCTCCGGGGTGGTCAGCAGCCGATGCTCAGCCGGTCCGGTGAGCCGGGAGGCGACCCGACGCGTGGCGGCCAGCACCGTCGCCGGTAGCCGACGCGAGAGGGTGAGTGTGACCGTCCGATCCACCTCGACGTCACGCAGGGCAGTCGGCTCGGCACCACGAAAGGAGTAGATGGACTGATCGGGATCGCCGAGGACGATCAGCTCGTCGGCGCCGGTGGCCAGTTCGGACACCAGCGCGGCCTGAGCCGGGTCGACGTCCTGGTACTCGTCCACGAAGATCCGTCGAACCCTCCGCTGCTCCGCCGCCAATATTTCGTCGTGTCGGAGCGCACCGAGCGCCGCGGCGGTGAGCTCCGCCTGGTCGAGGGCGACACCGAAGCCGCTTATCCCCTGACGCAGATCGCTCACCTGTTGGTATTCACGAGCGAACTGTCCGGTGGCGACCCATTCCGGGCGTTTGTGACGACGACCCAGCTCGATCATTCGCTGCGCGCTGATCCCCAGACCCGCCGCCCGCAGGAGGATCTCGCGCAATTCGGAGGCAAACGTCGGCGACGCCAGGGCGCCGCGGAGATAGTCCGGCCACGGGCGGCCACCGTCGGCGAGATGACCGGCGAGCAGTTCCCGCACCATGTGGTCCGCTTCGCCCGCGGCGAGGAGGCGGGGGACCGGCTCGGCAGCCCTGATCGCCTGACTCCGCACGACCCCGAAGGCGTACGAGTGCAACGTCCGGACCATGGATGCCCTGGTCGTCAGGCCGAGTCGCCGAGTGATCCGGGCGGAGAGTTCGGCGGCGGCGCGACGGGAGAAGGTCAGCACCAGGATCTGGTCCGGCGTCACCCCGCGCACCCCGACCCGCTCGGCCACGGCCTCCACCAGGGTCGTCGTCTTTCCGGTACCCGGACCGGCCAGCACGCGCAGGCGCGCGTCCCTGTTACCGATCACCTGCAGCTGATCATCGGACAACTGAACAGGTTCCGAGGTCGACCGGACCGGTCGCAGCCGATAGCTCACGGACGAGGTGGTCATGGATGGATCCCATCACGACGCACCGACAGCCCGTCTCTGCACACGCTGCGCCGACACGAGCCGGGCAGGTCACCGTAGATCTCGTACTGTTTGCCAGGATCAGGGTATGGACATGGAACTCGCCGGCCGGATGCTCGACCAGGTGTCCGCGGTACCGCCGGGGTTCGTCGCCACGTACGGCGATATCGCGGCCAGGGCCGGGTCGCGGTCGCCTCGCCTGGCCGGCCGGGTGCTGGCGGAACTGTCGGACGAGTCGACGCCCTGGCACCGCATCGTCCGGTCGGATGGCACGCCGGCCGAACACCTGCGATCTGAACAGTCGGCCCTGCTGGCGGACGAAGGCGTCGACATGGTCGGTGGACGGGTCGATCTGGGCCGCTACCGCTGGCGACCCCTGCCCGACGGATGAACCGACCCATTCGCCCCGGGCAGTGTGGACAACTCGCCGATCCGGAGCCGCCGCATGGTGGATCCGGATCGGCTGGTCCATCCACATGGTGCTGAGCAGCGAACACGGGCCAGGGCCGAACCCGCTCTGTGCACCTACGGCCTGCCCATCCACATTCGGACCTTCGACCATCGACGTCGATCGGGTCGCAGCCCAGGGTTGCGATATGACAACCACCGACGACACCACCACCGTTCGGCTGACCGGGCGCTCCGGCCTGCTCGCCGCCGTGCCAGCGATGCTGGGCTTCCATCCGCAGGAGAGCCTGGTGATGGTGTGCATGGCCGGCACCCGGCGCCGGGTCGGACCGGTCATCCGGGTGGACCTGACCGATCCTGGCGCTCCGTTCGACGCTCCGGTGGTCCAGTTGCGACAGCATGCCCACCAGTACTCGGACGAGGTTGCCTTGATCTGCTACACCGAGCAGGCGGGCCGACCGGCGCTGTTGGGCGATGCACTGGCCGAGCTGCGGGCGGCCGGCGTTGCGGTGCTGGACGCACTGTTGGTGCGCGACGGCCGGGCGGTACCGGCCGATCCGACGTCCTCGTCGAGCGGTGGCCCTGACGCCATCGACGTCGGCTGCGAGGTCCCCGCGAGCGATCATCCCCAGGCGATGGCAATGGCGGCAGCATCGGCCCTGCACGGCCGGGGGATCCTGCCCAATCGCCAGGCGTTGCGGGACTCGATAGCCGGCCCGACCGGCCCGGCGGCGCGGCGGTCGAGCGCCGCCCTGCACGCGGCGGCCTCCGGCCTGATGGACGTCGTCGGGCCAGCCGGACCGCTCGACCGGCAGAAGTTGCGGGCCATGACCACCGCAGCCGTGGATCGGGCTCTGACCGAGGTCACCAGCGGCGCCGGCCTGTCCGCTGCCACGTCGGCGAGCCTCGCGATCCTGCTCTGCGACGTCGAGATCCGCGACCTGGTCATCGCCCGTTCGGTGGAGGATTCGGACCAGCGCTGGGTTCCGATGTTGGTGGCGGTTGCCTCTGCCATACCCGACGAGGACGCGGCACAGGTCTGTGCGGTTCTCTCGGTCGCCGCCTACCGGCGCGGCGACGGAGCGCTGGCGCAGGTTGCCGTCGACAGGTGTCTGGCGATCGATCCCGACCATCGGCTGGCCCATCTCATGCTGGGCGTGATGGCGTCCGGGCTACCACCGGCAGAACTGGCAGATCTGGCTCAGGGCAACAGGATCAGTCCAGAAATGGACGAATGACCTCCGCGGCGGACAGCATCTCCACCAGAGAGGACGCGGTGCTCCGGGGGTGGGCCAGGCTGACCGCCAGCCGGAACATCAACGCGCGCAGCAGCATCTGCGGCCATTCCGGCAGATGGGCCCACTGGTCGATCAATTCGGTCTGGGCGCCACCCCAACTGAGGGCGTCGACGGCTATGACGGCAGCCGACCAGGAGGCCGGATGCCAGTACGGTGTCATGTCGATGACCGCGGGGGGGGCCGAGCCGGCGAAGAGCACATTGCCGAACATGTCACCGTGGACGACCTGGTCGGGCAGATCGATCGGCTTGCGTCCGATGGCGAGTTCCTCGAGGAGTCTGGCGCCGTGGCCGCCGCCCAGATCCCACCGGGTATCGACCGGCTCGCCCCAGGCCAACCGATCGGCCCAGGTGTAGAGGTCGTCACGGTCGCGGAGATACCTGGGGTTCGGTACGGCGGCCAGCGCCTCGTGCAGCACTAGTGAGGTCTCGATGATCTCGTCGTACCTCGGCTCGACCCGTCCCGACACAAAGCGCTGGGCCGACCAACCTGCCACGACCCATCGTCCGTCGGACGAGCGGACCGGTCGCGCCACTCTGATGCCCGACACCCGGAGTTGTTCGAAGGTGGCCGCGATCCACGAAGCCTCGGCCGTGTTGTCGACCGGCTTCACCACCACGTCCGCGCACCGAAAGGCCAATCCCCTACCGCCGGCAAGGTGCTCAGGGGTCACCCCGCCCGCGCCGAAGGCCGCGAGCACGTGGACGGGCGGCGGCGTGGACACGACCAGTGACGGTACAGGCCCAGTGACTTCTACCGTCACCGTGTCGGCCAGGCCGGCGCCAACCGGCCCGGGACGCGGCAGCATCCCGGGCCCAACCGACCCGGAGCTGTCAGTAGCTGGGCAGACTCGGATCGACCTGCTTGATCCACGCCAGGACGCCGCCTCCGACGTGTACCGCGTCGGCGAAACCCGCCTTGTGCAGGACAGCCAGAGCCTCGGCCGATCGGGCACCCGACTTGCAGTGCAGGATCACCGGTTTGTCCTGCGGGATCAGCGAAAGAGCTTCACCCGAAAGGATGTCACCCTTCGGGATGAGCACCGAACCTGGGATCGAGACGATCTCGTACTCGTTGAGCTCGCGAACATCGATGAGCGCGAAATCGTCGCCGGCATCCATCTTCCGCTTCAGTTCGGTGGCCGAGATCGTGTGGGAGGCCGCAGCTTCCGCCGCCTCGTCCGACACCGATCCGCAGAACAGGTCGTAGTCGATGAGGGCGGTGATCGGTTCGCCTGCCGGATCTCGTCGGACCTTCACCGTGCGATAGGTCATCTCGAGTGCGTCGTAAACCATCAGCCGGCCGAGCAACGTCTCGCCGATACCGGTGATCAGCTTGATCGCCTCGGTCACCATGATCGAGCCGATCGACGCACACAACACGCCCAGGACGCCGCCTTCGGCGCACGACGGAACCATGCCAGGCGGCGGTGGCTCGGGGTAGAGATCGCGGTACTGCGGTCCGTACTCGGCCCAGAACAGACTGACCTGACCCTCGAACCGGAAGATGGAGCCCCACACGTACGGCTTGTTCAGCAGAACGCAGGCATCGTTGACGAGGTAACGCGTGGCGAAGTTGTCGGTACCGTCCAGGATCAGGTCATAGCCGCCGAAGATCTCCAGGGCGTTGTCCGATTCGAGCCGATCGGTGTGCAGGATGACCTTCACGAACGGATTGATCTCGGCGACCGATTCGGCCGCCGAGACGGCCTTCGACTTCCCCACGTCAGATTGGCCGTGGATGACCTGGCGCTGCAGGTTCGACTCGTCGACGATGTCGAAGTCGAGAATCCCGAGTGTGCCGACGCCGGCCGCAGCCAGATAGAGCAACGCGGGCGAACCGAGGCCGCCGGCCCCGACCACCAGCACCTTGGCGTTCTTCAGGCGCTTCTGGCCGATCATGCCCACATCGGGAATGATCAGATGCCGCGAATATCGCTCGACCTCGGCCTTGCTCAGCGACTCCGCCGGCTCGACCAAGGGGGGTAGGGACGTCACAATTCTCTCCTAGAGTTCTTCTCGACCAACCACATCATCGGTGCCACAACCGTGCTCGTCGCGATCAGTCTGCCGCACGAGGCCACAGCCGATCGTCCGACGACGCAGTTGGTGGTCCGAGCGCCCAGGCAACATCGTCACCTGTCCGACGCCGACCTCTGCTCGCTGATGATGCCAACTCAGGCCCGAGAGGATTTCTTCCCGGCGATCGGCTCAGCCGCTGGCCTTCGTGGCGGTCGCCCCGCCCGAGGCCGAGCCCAACGGATACGGATAGGGGTTGAACTTGCAGACCTTCCCGTCCATCGGGATCAGTTGCGGGTTCAAGGGCGCCAGGTCGTTGTTCGCCGTCGACCAGGACTGCTGCATCATCACCGGCGCCAGGCCCCCGTTGGTCGCGCACGGCTGGTGCATGTAGCCGAGTGCGTGGCCCACCTCGTGGTTGATCGCATAGACGCGGTACGAACCGCGGTCCCCGTTGAAGGAGACCGCACCACGGGCCCAGCGGGCATTGTTGATCGCCACCCGATGAACGTCTCTGGCATAGCAGGATGCCTCGTACTGGATCTCCCAGCCACACAATGCATCGCCACGCACCGTCATCTGGCTGGTCAACGAGATCTTGAAGGAGGGTGTCCCGGAGTCGATCCGCTGCAGGGTGTAGGTACCGGAACCGATCCAGGATCGGGGGTCGGCCAGCGTGTTGTCGACCAGAGCAGCGAAATCCTGGTCTGCCTGGGTGTTCTCGATGCCGTCCTCGACCTCGATGGTGAACGTGAACTTCGTCGGTCCGGACCCCATCGGGGCTGTCCGTCCCGGCACCACGTGCCACGTGCCCTTGCCCTTGGGCACGAAGGTCTCTCCCGGCGGGAGTGCTGCCGACGACAGCCCCTTGAAGGTTCCGGTCGGCACCGGGCCGGTGGATCCGCCGACCGACGTCGGAGCGACCCCAGCGGCCGAACCGGCGGGTGCCACGGCACCGACCGGCACCGTCGCGGTGGCGGGCGCCGTGACGGTCATCGTCGTGGTGACACCGCTGACCACCGTGGTGATGGCGGACGCGACCCCTGACGAGGCAGCCGCGTTGGAGGCCGGCGGTTTGCCCACCTGCAGGATGACGAGCACGGTGAGAGCTACCAGGACCGGGATGGCGTAGGCACGCCAGCCGTAGCGGTGGAAGAACCAGCCGACCGCGCTGCGACGGCGTCGCACTGGTCGGGGCTTCGTCGGGCGCGGCGCTCGCTCCACCGGATCCCAGCTGGCCTTGAGTGGCTGCGGGCCGGGCTGCCGGCCATCTCCAGCGTCCTCCCAGAGCGTGGATCGACCCACCGAAGATGGGGACCGACCGTCCGAGGATCCTGGTGACGGGGGTCGCGACGAGGACCTCCCACCCGAAGAACGGTGGGTGTCGTTGCCTGGGCGGGTCACGGTATCGAGGTTGCCACAGAGGCCGTGTGACCTGGGTGCGGCGCGCCCGGGTTCTCCCAGAGTCCGGCGACCGCTCGAGCAGTGGCCAGCGGGTCTTCCATCTGAGCCGTATGTCCGACACCCGGAATGACCAGCAGAGACGAGTGTTGGAACGACGCCGCTGCGCGGCGGGCGAGACGGACGTCCACCAGACGGTCGCGTGTGCCCCAGATCACCAGGACGGGCACTTGCACTCGAGCCGCTTGGGCGCCGAACGAGCCCGACCGCCGCAAGTAGCTCCTCAAGAGCGCCCGCAGCGAGCCGATCGTCGACCGGTGTGCCCACGGCAGGCGCGCACGCCAGGCCAGCTCAGCCGCGGCGACCTCGAAATCCGCATCGGTCAATCTCGACGGATCGCCGAAGCACAGTTCCCCCATCCCCCTCGCCCGTGCCATCGGGCTGATCGAACCGAGCCTGCGCACCGCGAGGCCGGCGGTGCCTGGCACCAACAGCAGCGCCAGCATCGGGTCGCCCCCCCGATCCCGGGTCAGCCGAAGGTCCGGCACAGCCGGGGAGATCAGCGTGAGAGATTCCACCAGCTCGGGGTGGCGAGCGGCCAGCGTCGTGCACACGATCCCGCCGAGCGAGTTCCCCACCAGGTGCACCGGAGCCGGTGATCGCCGGCGGATCAGGACTCCCAGCAGTTCGGCGTCCGCCACCAGCGAGTACCGCCCCGCGGGCGGCGGATCGGAGCGCCCGTGTCCCGGCAGGTCGACGAGGTAGCCGGTCGCCTGCCGGGACATGGCCCCGGCCAGGGACGTCCAGTTGGTCGACGAACCGGCCAGGCCGTGGACGTACCAGGCATCGGGTCCGACGCCATCGCGGTGCTGCCCGGGCTGCGCCGTGCGCCGCAGGAAGACCCCGCGACCATCGACCATCTCCGTCCACCCGCGCGGCGGATCATCGGCCACACCAGGGATCTCGTCATCGAAGGCGACCAATGCAGCCGTGGACCACGCCGCCAGGCCGTCGAGCTGTTCGCCGACCGCTGGACGTGACGCGGACACAGACACGGACACGGAGGGGATCGGCTCGGACATCAACCCATGGTGTCACCACCGCGGCAGAGCGTGACTCCGAACTCATCGGCCTTCCCTGATCGCGCGTCGGAGTTGTCCACATGGTGTCCGGCCATCCACATCCGGTGAGCGCCACTGGATTGCCCGGCCTGCGCCGGCCGACCATCGCAGGGACAGCATCCGGCAGAGGGGGGCACCGCATGTTCGGGCAATTCGACCTCGATGTGGACACCACGTGGATACGGCGTGCCGCGGCGAGCCTGGAGGACGCCGCCCACGGTTTCGGGCAGTCGAATGCATCGGCACCGCAGGTCGGCGCGGAGCAGCTCGGGCAGTCGGCACAGGCCGCTGCGGTGGCCGGGTTGCTCAACCTCCGGGCGGAACAATGTGTGGACGCCGCTGCCCAATTGAGCTCCATCGCGGCGGGACTGGCGACCAGGTTGCGGGTCGCCGCAGATGCCTTCGACCGTGCCGACCCGTCTACCGGCACCCGGTGAACTCGGAATCCGGGCTCGTCGAGGCGGTCCTCACCCTAGGTACCCCTGATCCGCGGGTCCCCGCGGCTCGACTGGCTGGAGTGGACACCACGGCTTGTCGCCGTCTGGCCGAGCAGATTGCTTCCCAAGCCGTGGCTTTGGGCGACAGCGCCGCCCGCGGCGCACAATCGACGGTGGAGCTGGCCCGCGGGTGGTCGAACCCGGGAGCCCGGACGGGAATCACCCGGCTGCTCCAGACCGCCGAGCAGACTGCAGGCCTGCTCTCCGGTCAAGCCGGCGTGATCGAGGCGACGTGCGCGACCATCGAACGGGCGAAGTCGAACGGCGCACTGGACATGACGCTGGCGCTCGCCGAGATCCGAGCGCTGCAGCGGACGACGGTGACAGACCTGCTCGGCGCCGCTGTCGGTGTTCCGCAGGCGGCCGACGCATTGCGCCTGACCGGCGTCGTGCGCCGACTGTTCGAGGCCTTGACCCACCGCATCGCGGCGGTGGACGCTGCGCTGGCCGGGCTGCAATCGGTGCTGGCCGGCGGTGATCCCACCGCCGCACCCGACGGACTGCGCACCGGGGCACAGGCCCTGCTGCCACCCGATCCGATACGAAATCCGGCGCACCGCATCGATCGGCACAACCGAAGCGCGCTGGCCACCGACCTGCACTCCGGCGATCCGGCCCGGATCAGGTTCGCCCTGTCGATCCTGGAATCGCTGCAGCAGGCCGGCGACCGCACTGGCACCGTCCAACTCGTGGTCTACGACTCCGGAGCGTTCCGGGGTCAGGGTCGGGCCGCGATATCGGTCGGCGATCTGACCACGGCCGCGAATGTCGCGGTCGTCGTACCGGGAATCACCAACTCGCCGTCGTCGATGAGCGGCGGCCTGGACCTGGCGGCCGACCTTCGTGAGGAGGCACAGCGGCAGGCTCCAGGTCAACGGACCGCGGTGATCGCCTGGTACGGGTACGACATCCCGGCGTCGTGGACGAAGGATCCCGGTTCGGACATCTCCACCGACGTGGCCGACACCATTGCCGCTGGTTCCGCGGCGAACGCCGCCTCCGGCGCGCCGATGCTCGCCGCCGACCTGTCCACGATCAAATCCATGGCCCAGACATCCACCAGGTTGACCTTGTTCGGCTTCTCGATGGGGTCGACGACAGTGTCCGAAGCGGCGAGATACCGCCTCCCGGTCGATTCGCTCGTGCTGATGGGATCGCCGGGCGCCGGTTGGGACACCGAAACCGCCTCCGGCTACCGCAACGTCCCGGCATCGGAGGTGTACGTACTGAGCTACGACCAGGACCCGGTCACCCTGTCGACCACCGATCACCTGGCCTCGGATCTCGTGGGTCTGACAAGTCCGTTCGGGCCCGACCCGGCCGCGAACGCGTTCGGCGGCAATCACATCGACGTCGACAGCAACGTGCCGCTGGTCACCGGAACCGGTCTGATCCCGTCCCTGCTCCGGGTCGCGGGCGACCCCCGACACCATTCGATGAAGAATTACATGGAAGGCCGCGCACTGGCCGCCGAGGGTGCGATCGTCGTGGGTCGTATCGAACGGGTTCCGACCAAACGTGGGCGCTGACGTGGCCACCAGATGCCGTTCGGCAATCGGCGCCGCACCAGGTAGCTACCGGATCGGCTCACCTGGCTGCACCCACGCCTGCCCCCTATTCGTGGATCAGGAGGGACCCGACCGCCGTTGTCGCACCGCTCACCGCTCGACGAGGTGGCAGCGGCCAGCGCCGGTGTGCCGCTCGACATCGCGTTCTCCGACGTACCCGAGCGGCATGTCGTCCACGGCGACCTCGCTGCCGCGTTGAGCGAAGCGATGGCCCGTCCCGCGTAAGGTGATGCCTTCGTGCATGACCGGATCCTCGGAGTACCGGATCTTCGTGGATCACTGTTGATGAAACGACACGTACGGCGAACCGGACCGGAGGGAGGTCGACGGTGACCGATTCGACGCGGGCGACACCGCGGCTGAGCCGATCCGACCGCCGGGCCCAACTCTTGCAGGCGGCCAAGGGCGCCTTCGTCGAGCAGGGGTACCACGCCGCCGCCATGGACGACATCGCCGATCGCGCCGGGGTCAGCAAACCCGTGCTCTACCAGCACTTTCCATCCAAGCTCGAGCTCTATCTGGCCCTGCTCGGTGACTCCGCCGACGAGTTGGTGCGCCTGGTCGACGGTGCGCTGCACGACACCACCGACAACGACGAGCGCGTCCATCGGGCGGTCGGCGCGTACTTCAGCTTCGTGGCCGACAACGGTCAGGCCTATCGCCTGATCTTCGAGTCCGACCTGCGCGGCCAGGTCAAGGTCGAGGAGATCGTCGACCGGGCGACGGACGCCTGCATAGCGGCCATCACGGACACGATCACGACCGATACCGGGGTGGACGCCGAACGCGCCCGTCTGCTGGCCGCAGCCCTCGTCGGGCTGTCTCAGGTGAGTGCGCGCTATTGGCTGACACAGAGCCCGGGAGTACCTCGCGACGAGGCGATCGAAATGCTCTCGACGCTGGCTTGGCGGGGCATCTCGCGCTTTCCCCGCCAAGCCTGAGCGCCGGCTCCAGCTCAGCCCGCGGTAGAGAAACCAACCCGCCGGTTGTCGGCCGGCGCGATCTCGATGTAGGAGATCCTGGCCGACGGAACGATCACCCGGCGACCCTTGTCGTCCACCAGCACCAGGGTGCCGGTCGGGTTCTTCAGCGCCTCGTTGACGAGCGTCTCGATCTCGTCCGGCTGCGAGGAGGAAGTGACCACCAGTTCTCGTCCACTGTCGGTCACACCGATCTTGATATCCACGCCGGGTCCTCATTTCTTGTTCGCACGACCGCTGTCGACCGTTGTTCACGGCCTGCGGTCTTTCAGGAGTACTCCAGCTTGAGGCTAATGCAGCCCCGAGCAGGCCCGGGACGGATGGCCCTGCGCCTACGGCGAACAGCCAAGGACGGTGTCGGCCAGATTCGCCCGGAGGCGGTCAGAACAGCCGACCGACCGTGTCGTCCATGCCGCGCAACTGGTTGTAGTCGAGCACCAGGCAACGGATGCCGCGATCCTCGGCCAAGGTCCTGGCCTGCGGCTTGATCTGTTGCGCGGCAAACACTCCGCTGACCTTGCCCAGCAGCGGATCACGGCTGAGCAGCTCGATGTACCTCGTCAGTTGCTCGACCCCGTCGATCTCCCCGCGCCGTTTGATCTCCACTGCGACCACGGCGCCGGACTCGTCGCGACAGAGCAGGTCGACCGGGCCGACCGGGGTGGGATATTCGCGTCGGATCAACGTGTACCCGGCGCCGAGCAGTTCGACCTGTTCGGCCAGCAGCACCTGCAGATGCGCCTCCACCCCGTCCTTCACCAGACCCGGGTCCACCCCCAGCTCGTGCTGCGAGTCGTGCAGCACTTCCTCGATGGTGATGACGAGCTGCTCGCCGGCCTTGTTCTCGACCCGCCAGACCCGATCTTCCTGCACCAGCCAGCAGGGCGGGCTCATCCAGTTCAGCGGCTTGTAGGCGCGATCGTCGGCATGCACCGAGACCGACCCGTCGGCCTTCACCAGCAGCAACCTGGTCGCCAGAGGGAGGTGGGCGGTCAACCGACCCACGTAGTCAACAGAGCAACGAGCTACCACTAGACGCACGGGCTCACTCTAACGGCAACCAGGCAGCACCCCGACGGGCAGCAGCGGGGCGCCGGCACGGCCACCGGGCGCCCCGACACGACGGGCAATGCGGTCAGTCGGGGAACTCGGGCAGGCGCTTACCGAGGAATGCCGCCATGCCTTCCTTGGCCGCCGCACTCTGCGAAGCCTCGGTCATCGCCTCGATCGCGATGGCATAGGCATCGGACTCCGGACGGTCGAGTTGCGCGTACAGCACCCGTTTGCCCCAGCCCTTCGACGAAGCACTCCCCCTGGTCGCCCTGGCCAGCAGCTCGTCGACAGTGGCGTCGAGCTCGTCGTCGGCCACCACTCGATTGACCAGCCCCCAGTTCAGCGCAGTGGACGCGTCGATCACATCGCCGGTCAGTGCCATCTCGAACAGTCGCTTGCGTCCGATTGACCGCGCCACCGGCACGGCCGGTGTGTGGCAGAACCACCCGCCCTTCCCGCCGGGCAGGGCGAACCCGGCCGAGGTCGCCGCTACCGCCAGGTCGGCCGATGCGACGAGCTGGCAGCCGGCGGCCGTGGCCAGCGCGTGCACCCGGGCGATCACCACCTGCGGCATGGCGTGCATCTGCTGCATCACCGCCGTGCAGGCGCCCAGCAGAGCCCGGACACCCTCGGCATCGCGGGCCGCCACATCGGTGAAGTCGTGACCGGCGGAGAAAACGCGTCCGGTTGCCCCCAGGACCACGCCCGTCGCCGTGCTGGCGGCCAGCTCCCGGAGTCCGGTGGCGATCTCGTCCAACACCTCGGCCGAAAGCGCGTTACGCCGGTCGGGTCGGTTCAGGGTGAGCCGACCGACCCTGCGGTCGACGGACACTTCGATGTGCCGATATGCCATGGCAGGAACCCTATGCCGAGGCTGTTCCGAGCGCGGCCCGGGACCGTCGTCCGGTTGCGCGAACCTCAGAGAACGACGCGCTCGATCTTGGCTCCGAGAGATTGCAGGTCCTCGACGAAATGCGGGTAACCCCGGTCGATGTGGCTGACCTCGTGCACTTCGGTCACACCTTCGGCCGCGAGACCGGCCAGCACCAGGCCGGCGCCCGCGCGGATGTCGGTGGACCACACCGGCGCGCTGGAGAGCGTCTCGGTTCCGCGCAGGGACGCGTGGTGTCCGTCCGTGCGGGCATCCGCACCCATCCTGATCAACTCGTCGACGAACCGGAAACGGGCCTCGAAGACGTTCTCCGTGATCAGTGAATGTCCGTCTGCCACGGCGGCGAGCGCAAGCGCCATCGGCTGGAGGTCCGTCGGGAAGCCCGGGTACGGCATGGTGATGAAATCGACGGCCCGCGGGCGCCCCTGCATGTCGACCGAGAAGCCGTCGTCGAACGCCTCGACCACGGCTCCGGCCTGGATCAGCCGCTCCAACGGCGCGGCGAGGTGCCTGGCGTCCACGCCGTGCACCCGCACACTGCCTCTGGTCACCGCCGCTGCGTAGGCCCAGGTTCCACCGACGACACGGTCGCCCACCGTTCGGTGCTCGGTCGGGTTGAGCACATCGACACCCTCGATGGTGATGGTGGCACTCCCGGCGCCGACGATCTTGGCGCCCATCTGGCCCAACATGACGGCCAGGTCGATGATCTCGGGTTCTCGGGCCGCGTTGTCGATCACTGTCGTCCCCTGCGCCAGCACAGCCGCCATCAGGATGTTCTCTGTGGCTCCGACGCTGGGGAAATCCAGACCGATCTGCGCCCCGCGCAAGCGCTCCGCCTCCCCGACGACCATGCCGTGCTCGATGCCCATCGTCGCCCCGAGCGCCCGCAATCCGTTCTGGTGCATGTCCAAGGGACGGGAACCGATCGCATCGCCGCCCGGCAGCGCCACCCGGGCCCGGTGACAACGGCCCATCAGCGGGCCGAGCACGCAGACCGAGGCGCGGAGGCGGCCAACCGCCGGAAAGTCGGCTTCGTGGGACAGCTCGGCGGGCGTGGTGATGGTGACCGTGTCGTCGGTCAGCTCCACCTGGCAGCCGAGCCCGATCAGCACATCGGCCATCAGCGGCACGTCGAGGATCGCCGGGCAGTTCGAGATCACCGTGGTGCCCTCGGCCAGCAGAGCGGCCGCCATCAGTTTCAGCACGCTGTTCTTCGCGCCTGCCACCGCCACATCGCCGGAAAGGCGGGCCCCGCCGGTCACCAGAAAGCGCTCGTCCACGGCAGGAACTCTAGTGCCCTCACCCGGCCGGTCAGCGCCGCCGCAGGTCGGCGGCCTGTCGCGGCGTCAACCCCCCACCACCCGCCCGAGGGTGCGTAGGCTCGGCGAGATGGCCGTTCACCTCACCCGCATCTATACCCGTACCGGCGACGACGGCACCACCGGCCTCTCCGACTTCTCCAGGGTGGCCAAGACCGATCCCCGCCTCATCGCCTACGCCGACTGCGACGAGACGAATGCTGCGCTGGGCGTGGTGATGTCGCTCGGGTCACCCGAGCCGGCCGTCGCTGCCGTCATCGCACGGCTGCAGAACGAGCTGTTCGATCTGGGCGCTGATCTGGCCACCCCGATCGAGGTCGAGCCGAAGTATCCGCCACTTCGCATCACGCAGGAGTACATCGATCAGCTGGAAGCCGACTGCGACACGTTCAACGAGAGCCTCGAGGCACTGTCGTCGTTCATCCTCCCCGGCGGGACCCGGGCCGGCGCGCTACTGCACGTGGCTCGCACCATCGCCCGGCGTGCGGAGCGCAGCGCGTGGGCCTTGATCGAGGTGGATCCGGAACACACCAACCCGCTGGCTCCGCGGTACCTGAACCGGCTCTCGGACCTGCTCTTCATCCTCGGCCGCGTAGCGAACCCGGACGGAGACGTGAGGTGGGTTCCCGGCGGGGATCGCAGTTGACGGCTCGACTCTGGTGACTCACGCGTACTGGCCGGTGGCGAACCGACACCTCAGACCTCGCGGACACCACCGTGTTGGCGACCGTTCACGCTTCCGGTGGCCGGCGGGATCGACTCCAGCCACGACCTCAAACCAGTCATCGCCTCGTCGGTGAGCGCCAGCTCCACCGGAGACCCACTGTCGGTACATCGCAGGACCACTGACCCGACGGGCAACAGATCGGGCTCGGTCCCGACCAACGATCGGCGAACACCGAGAGTCAACCGATCGCGCCGGAGGATCCGTGAGGCGATCGGCAGGGGCGAGAACGACCGATACAGGATGAATTCGCCCTCACGGTAGCGGCCCTGTCCAAACGTCCAACCGCTGCCGTCGGGATCCAGGGACGTGCGCCAGCAGACATCCACCCCGCCCGCGCGGGTCAGGAGGGAACGGCGGACGGCAATGGCGATGATCGACAGCACGAGGACAAGGAGCAGCACGAGACCTGCGATCTCTGCGCCCACGATGACCTCCAACCGTGCCGAATCGCTTCTTACACAGTCTCGCCGGAGGCGAGGAGTTGCGCCTGTGCCCGGCGCAGTTCGGCTTCGGCCTCGGCGGAATCCGTGCCGGTCGCTTTGGCCCGCTCGTATACCGCCCGCGCTGCGGTGACGTCGATCTCGTCGCTCAGTTGGGCGTCCTCGGCCAGGATCGACACGCCCTCTTTGGTGACCGAGAGGAACCCGCCGTGGACGGCAACCGAACTCACGCTGCCGTCCGGAGCGATGATGCGGGCGGCGAAACCTTCGCGCAACTGAGCCAGCAGCGGGGCGTGTCCGGGCATCACGCCGATGTCGCCGTCGACTGTTCGAGCCACGACCATTTGGGCTGGTCCCGACCAGATCTGCCGTTCTACGGCGACCAGATCAACCTGCATCTCAGACACTGACGGCTCCGCCTCTTCCTGCGTTGGTGGATTCTGATGAGTCTAACTGACCGCCGGTTGACCCACTGCCGGGCACCGAATGGGTGAAACGCCGAGGGCCCTACTTCCCCACCAGGGAAATAGGGCCTCCCGCAACAGCTCTCACAACTAAAGCACACTGGGTAACTGATTCCCGGGCATCAAATTCTGAGATCCGAGACTATGCAAAAGTCGGCTCAGAACTCCAGTGACGCGTTGATGGCCTTTCCGCCTTCCGCGCGTCACTGGCGCTCCTTGCTTCAGGACTCCAAGGACGCTTGATGGCCTTTCCGCCTTCCGCGCGTCGCTGGCGCTCCTTGCTTCAGGACTCCAAGGACGCTTGATGGCCTTTCCGCCTTCCGCGCGTCGCTGGCGCTCCTTGCTTCAGGACTCCAAGGACTTTGCCTTGGCCATGACGTCGTCCAGACCGCCGACGTTCAGGAACGCCTGCTCCGGGATATTGTCGTATTCGCCCTTGGCGATGGCGTCGAAGGCGGCGATGGTGTCGGCCATCTCGACGTAGGAACCGTCCATGCCGGTGAACTGCTTCGCGACGAAGAAGTTCTGGCCCAGGAACCGCTCCATCCGACGGGCTCGGCCGACGAGGAGCTTGTCCTCTTCCGCCAGCTCGTCCATGCCGAGGATCGCGATGATGTTCTGCAGTTCCTTGTACTTCTGCAGGATCCGGATGACTTCCTGCGCGACCCGGTAGTGCTCCTCGCCGACGAACTGCGGGTCGAGGATCCGCGAGGTCGAGGACAGCGGGTCGACCGCCGGGTAGATGCCCTTCTCGGTGATGGACCGGGCGAGCTCGGTGGTCGCATCGAGGTGGGCGAACGCCGCAGCGGGGGCCGGGTCGGTGTAGTCGTCGGCGGGCACGTAGATGGCCTGCAGCGAGGTGATCGACCGGCCACGGGTGGAGGTGATCCGCTCCTGGAGCTCGCCCATCTCGTCCGCGAGGGTCGGCTGGTAACCGACGGCGGACGGCATCCGGCCGAGCAGGGTCGAGACCTCGGAACCGGCCTGGGTGAACCGGAAGATGTTGTCGATGAAGAGCAACACATCCTGGTTCTGCACATCGCGGAAGTACTCCGCCATGGTGAGCGCGGAGAGCGCCACCCGCATGCGGGTCCCTGGCGGCTCGTCCATCTGACCGAAGACCAGGGCGGTGTCACGGATGACGCCGGACTCGGTCATCTCCGTGATCAGGTCGTTGCCCTCGCGGGTCCGCTCGCCGACGCCGGCGAACACCGAGGTACCACCGAAGTTCTTGGCGACGCGGGTGATCATCTCCTGGATGAGCACCGTCTTGCCGACGCCGGCTCCACCGAACAGACCGATCTTGCCGCCCTGCACGTACGGGGTCAGCAGGTCGATGACCTTGATGCCGGTGACCAGCTGCTCGGTCTTGCCCTCGAGCTGGTCGAAGGGCGGTGGCTTCCGGTAGATGGGCCAGTGCTCGGCATCTTCGGCGGTACCGGGAGCATCGAGACACTTGCCGAGGGCGTTGAACACGTGGCCCTTGACGATGTCGCCGACGGGTACCGAGATGGGCTGGCCGGTATCGCTCACCGAGGCGCCCCGAACAAGTCCGTCCGTCGGCTGCATGGAAATCGCCCGGACGATGTCGTCGCCGAGGTGCAACGCGACCTCGAGGGTGAGCAACCGATCGTCACCGAGACCGGAGACCTTCACGTTGAGGGCGTTGAACAGCTCAGGCACCTCGCCGCGCGGGAATTCGATGTCGACGACCGGGCCGATGACGCGCACGACGCGGCCGGCGACTGCTGTTGTGGTGGCAGTTGTCATTTCTGATCAGTCACTTTCTCGGGACAGGTAGGCATGCTCTAGTCCTCGTCGCTTCCTGCTGCGGCCAAGGCGGCGGCGCCGCCGACGATCTCGCTGAGTTCCTGGGTGATCTGCGCCTGCCGGGCCTGGTTGGCCTGGCGGGAAAGGATCTTGATGATGTCGTTCGCGTTGTCCGTCGCGGCCTTGCACGCGGCACGTCGGGCGGCCGATTCGCTGGCTGCCGAGTCGAGCAGCGCCGCGAAGATCCTGGTCGTGACGTACTTCGGCAGCAAGGCATCGAGCAGTGCCTTGGGTTCCGGCTCGAACTCGTAGGCCGGCAGCAACGGAGAGTCCGCAGTGCTTTCCACATACTCGATCTCCATCGGCGCCACCCGACGAACGGTCGGCGTCTGGGTGATCATCGATTCGAAGTGGGTCGACACCAGGTGGATCTCGTCGATGCCCGACGAACCGTCCTCCAGCTGACCGGACGAGCCCGCCAGGAAGGCCGGCAGCAGCGATTCGCAGGCCCGGACGGCATCGTCGTACGTCGGCTTCTCGGAGAAGCCGGTCCACGAGGTGGCGATCGGGCGCTGGCGGAAGTTGAAGTAACCAACCCCCTTGCGGCCGATCACAAACGGAATCGGATCCTTGCCCTGCGAACGCAGCAGCGCCGACAACTCCTCGGTGGCCTTGAGCACGTTGGCATTGAAACCACCGCACAGCCCACGGTCGGAGGTGATGACCAAGATCCCGGCGCGCTTCGCGTCGGGCCGCTCGACGAGCAGCGGGTGATCCAAGGTTGATGCCGAGGCCAGAGCGGTCAGCACGTCAGTGATCTGCGCCGAATAGGGCGCGGCGGCCAACACCTTCGCCTGGGCCTTGGCGATGCGCGAGGTGGCGATCATCTCCATCGCTTTGGTGGTCTTCTGCGTCGACTGCACAGCTTTCACTCGCTGACGCAGGACCCGTACCTGGGCTGCCATGTCTCACCTCCCGTTAGTCTTGTTCGCGTTCGATAGCATCTGCGATTCCCGGCGCCGCTACTGCTTCGGCGGAGCGGGCTTGCGGACCTGCAACTTCTCCTGGCCGACCTTCGCCGGATCCATCGCGTCGAACTTCTGCTCGCGCCCCAGCACGTGTCCGTCCGAGGTGGTGAACTCGTCGGCGAACTCCTCGAAGGCGGACAACAGGGCCTTCTCGGTGTCCGGGGTGAGGTCCTTGGAGGTCTTGATGGCCTCCATCGGTCCACCCGGTGCGTGCCGCAGGTACTGCAGGAACTCGCCCTCGAAGCGGCGCACGTCCTGCACCGGGACCCGGTCGAGGTGACCGCGGGTACCGGTCCAGAGCGAGACCACCTGCTCCTCCACCGCGTACGGCGAGAACTGGGCCTGCTTGAGCAACTCGACCAGGCGTGATCCGCGGGCCAGGGCCCGCTTGGAGACCGCATCCAGGTCGGACCCGAAGGCTGCGAAGGCCTCCAGTTCGCGGTAGGCGGAAAGGTCGAGACGCAGCGTGCCGGACACTTTGCGCATGGCCTTGACCTGCGCAGCACCGCCGACCCGGGAGACCGAGACACCGACGTTGACGGCCGGCCGGACGCCCGAGTTGAACAGATCGCCCTCCAGGAAGCACTGGCCGTCGGTGATCGAGATGACGTTGGTCGGGATGTACGCCGAGACGTCACCGGCCTTGGTCTCGATGATCGGCAGGCCGGTCATCGAACCCGCGCCGAGCTCGTCGGAGAGCTTGGCGCAACGCTCGAGCAGACGGGAGTGCAGGTAGAAGACGTCGCCCGGGTAGGCCTCGCGTCCCGGCGGGCGGCGGAGCAGCAGCGAGATCGCCCGATA
Organism: Nakamurella sp.; assembly: GCA_965277305.1. Classification (GTDB taxonomy): domain Bacteria; phylum Actinomycetota; class Actinomycetes; order Mycobacteriales; family Nakamurellaceae; genus Nakamurella. The sequence continues at coordinate 805,399 of CBDICH010000003.1, forward strand.
GGCCTCGGCCTGCTTGGACAGGTCGTCGAAGATGATCAGGACGTGCTTGCCCTGGTACATCCAGTGCTGGCCGATGGCCGAGCCGGTGTACGGGGCTAGCCACTTGAAACCGGCGGAGTCCGAAGCCGGGGCAGCAACGATCGTGGTATAGGCCAGTGCGCCCGCGTCTTCCAAGGACTGCCGGACACCGGCGATCGTGGTGCCCTTCTGACCGATGGCGACGTAGATGCAGCGGACCTGCTGCTTGGGGTCGCCGGTCTCCCAGTTCGCCTTCTGGTTCAGGATGGTGTCGACGCAGACGGCGGTCTTGCCCGTCTTGCGGTCACCGATGATCAACTGGCGCTGGCCGCGGCCGATCGGGGTCATCGCATCGATCGCCTTGATCCCGGTCTGCATGGGCTCGCTGACGCCCTGGCGCTCGACCACCGAGGCCGCCTGCAGTTCGAGGGCGCGATTCTCCTCGGCCTTGATCTCGCCCAGTCCGTCGATCGGCTGGCCCAGCGGGTTGATCACCCGACCGAGGAAGGCATCACCGACCGGGACCGAGAGGACCTCGCCGGTCCGGGTGACCTGCTGACCCTCCTGCAACGTGTTGGCGTCTCCGAGGACGACGGCACCGATGGTGCGAACATCGAGGTTCAGGGCCACACCGAGCACACCGCCGGGAAAGCTCAACAGCTCGTTCGCCATCGCAGAGGGCAGGCCCTCGATCGTGGCGATTCCGTCCCCGGTGCTCGAGATGATGCCGACCTCTTCTCGGGTCACCTCAGGTGCGTACTCGGAGACATAGCCTTCGATCGCAGAGCGGATCTCGTCTGCGGAGATCGTCAACTCGGTCATCGCGTTCCCGTTCTGTGTCGTCATTACCGGTCTGTCATCACTGCTTGTCAACTACTGGTGCACACGTGCTGATCGCGCCACTGGAGCGCGACGGGTCGTCAGGTCGCCATTCTCCTGCGTAGATCGGCCAACCGGCCGGCCACACTCCCGTCGATCACCTCGTCGCCGACCCGCACCTTGATGCCGCCGCCCAGATCGGGTTGGAGCAGCACGTGAACCGACACCGGTCGGCCGTAGATGCGTGTCAGGGCGGTCGTCAACCTGGAGGTCTGCTCGATGGTCAGGGAGGTGGCCGACTCGACCGTTGCGACGATCTTGTCCCTGCGGTCCGCAGCCTGGATGACGATCTGCTCGACACCGTGGGAGAACGAACGGGCACCGGGATCCAGGGCGAGCTGATGGAGCAGGTCAGCGGTGAGCGGGTGCGCCCGACCGTCGAGCAGCCGCCCGACCAGCGACGCCCGGGCGTCACCGGGGGTGATGGGATCGTCGAGGATCACGGAGAGTTCTGGGGAGGACGCCAGGATGCGCCCAAACCGGAACAGCTGGTCCTCGACCTCGTCGAGCTCCCCAGCTCGCTCGGCCCGCAGGAACATCGCCGTCCGGCCCAGCTGGACGAATCCGTCGGCAAGGTCGCGGCCGGTGGCCCAGGCCTGGCGCACCACGAAGTCGACGATGCCCGCGGCCGGTTGCCCCACCTTGCCGGACAGCAGCGATGCCATCAGGCCGGCACGATGCTCGACATCAGTGGTCGCCTCTGACAGCGTGCGCCGCAGCGCAGGCTCCCGATTCAACAGACCGCCGACACCGGCGAGGTCGGCGCCCAGGGCGCCCAGACGCATGTCGTCCAAAGTGGCGGCCTGCAGCAGCAGCTTTCCGGTGGATTCGGACAGCGCCTGCTTGCTGGCGATGTGTTCCATCAGTTCTCCAGCTCGGCCAGGAATCGCTCGACCGTCCGGCGCTGGCGGGCCTCGTCCTCGAGGGACTCGCCGACCACCTTGCTGGCGAGCTCGACCGACACGCGGCCCAGGTCGCTGCGCAGCTCGGCGACGATCTGCGACCGCTGGGCGTCCAGCTGCGCCCGACCGGCGGCGGCGATGCGCTCGGTCTCGGCATGGGCCGATGCCAGCATGTCGTCGCGAATCGCCTGAGCCTGCGTACGGGCGTCCTCGCGGATCTTGGCTGCTTCCTCGCGGGCGCCGGACAGCTGGCGCTGGTACTCGGCGAGCGCGGCAGCCGCCTCGTGTTGCGCCTCAGTGGCTTGGGCGATGCCGCCTTCGATCGCGGCCGTCCTTGCGGCATAGGCCTTTTCGAACATCGGCCAGGCGAACTTGCCCAGCACGAACAACAGGACGACAAACGCGATCCCGGCGATCAGAACTTCGCCCCACGGCAGACCGATGGGGTTGGTGGTCTCGCTCGCGAGCGTGCTAGCTGCGTGCATCAGCGTGTATCCCTCGACTCAGGCTCGGGCGGTGGATGCCGGCGATCAGCTGGTGGGCAGGATGAACGGAACCACGAAGCCGAGCAGCGCGAGGGCTTCCGACACCGCGAACCCGAGGAACGCGTAGGTCCGGGTCAGGCCGGCCGACTCCGGCTGGCGCGCGGTCGAGGTGATGTAGGCGGCCCACACGATGCCGACACCGATACCGGGGCCGATGGCTGCGAGGCCGTAACCGATCGTGCCGAGGTTACCGATGATCGAGATGTTGGTTGCAGCGAGCTGGGCGACAGCAGACATTGGAGTTTTTCTCCCTTTCGGTGGTTCTTCTGCGGTAACTGGTCCCGCCGGCGCGGAAGCAGGTGGAGCGCGAAACGCTGATGTTGCGACTGGTGGGGCGGGTGACTCAGACGGGTGAGTCTAGTGGGACTCGGCCAGAGAACTCTCGATGTAGATCGCCGCCAGCAGGACGAAGACATAGGCCTGCAGCCCACAGATCAGCAGTTCGAAGAACGCGAGGAAGATGCTCGCCGCGAACGGCAGGATCATGATCGCGTAGTTGAAGCCGCCCTGCTCGAACAGGAAGATCGTGCCCGCGGCGGCCACGCCGACGAGCATGTGACCGGCGAACATGTTGGCAAAGAGTCGAACGGCCATCGTGAAGGGCCGCAGGATGATGTTCGAGATGAACTCGATCGGGATCAGCAGGAAGTGCATGTACCACGGGACGCCGGCGATGACACAGGAAAGCTTCAGATAGCCGAGGAAGCCATGCTTTCTGATGCCGACGATGTTGTAGACGAACCACACCATGATCGCCAGGAACGCCGGCACGGCGAAGTGCGAGGTCACCGGCAGTTGGGCGATTGGAACGAGTTCCCAGAGGTTCATCACCAGGACGAAGACGAACAGGGTGGCCAGAAAGCCGGACCACTTCTTGCCTGCCTTGCCGAGGATCTCGATGGCGATGCCGTTGCGGACGAACCCGTAGAGGCTCTCTCCGGCGAACTGCAGTTTGCTGGGGACCACCGCCGACTTGCGCGCGGAGGCGGTGAAGAAGGCAACGATGATGACGGCGCCCAGAACCAGCAGCACCATGGCCTTCACCGAGGTGATGAGGGCGCCGTTGCCGATCTTGTCGAAGAAGAACGACTGCTCGACGGACGGGGCCTGGAACCCGCCGCCACTGGCATCGGAGGCGGCCATGAACAAGCTCAGGGACATTCGGTCTCCCTTCGGGTGCTGGCCGGAGGCGGCCCGGGTCGGGGGTCGGGGGTGGAACTCTCAACGTGAGCTGTACTACGAAGTTTTTCTGCGACAACGACTGTCGGCTTCAGACCACCGTGTCTGGCGACCACCGCGTAGATGCCCAGTGCCATGCCGACGATGACCCCCACCGGGGTGAGGAATGTCGTTCCCCACCATCGATCGAGTAGCCACCCGATGCCGCCCCAGACGACGAATCCGCCGATCAGGGTGGTCATCACGGCCCAGCCCTCATCAGCCCCGCTGGAGGTGGAGTCGGCTCTGGCCCGCTTCTTCATGGCCCCCGGACACTATCAGTAACCCACAGGTAACACCGCACCCGGTGGCGCAGCTTTCTACAACGTGTCGAAGATGAATCCGCCCGGGCAACCCACGAGCGCCGACCGTGTTTCCGCGACCCGTCGCACCTGCCGGTGCATCACCGGACGAGTACCGGCGCGGCGGAGATCATCCCGGGTCGACGTAGTAGATCTGGGTGGTCCAGACGTAGCGCATGTGTGCGCCCAGCCAGACGAAGAGCCCCAAACCGATGCCGGCCGCCATCCACCGGGTGTCGAATGCGCCATCCCTGGGCATCACGGTCAGCACTACCCCGAGGGCGATGATCTTGAAGACGTAGCTCGAGAGTGCAGCGGGCATCACGAGTTTCGGGCTGCGCTGGCCGGCTTTCGCGATGATCACCGCCGAGAAGCTGAAGAACAGGCCGACGATCAACGTGCCGAGTGCGACCCCGGCTGCAGCACGACCTCCGGCTACGACGGCACCGACGACGACCAGGACCGCGCCGGCCGCCAGCAACGCGATCCAACAGATCCGGAGATGCTCCAGCGACCACACGCCCCCGGTGTGGCTGCGGTTGGCGGCCCGCTGGGCCGCCGCGACGTTGGCCGCCAGCGCGTCGTCGACCGTTCCGGTCGTGTCCTTCGGCTTGTTCGCCGGCGTCATCGGCCCTGCTCCATGGTCGTGTTCATCGGTTCCGGCAGCTGCGGGCTGCAGGCCGTCACAGACGTCATTCTCCCCCACCGCCGCGCGGACCGGCCGCGGCGGCCAACGCGCGCGAGCGGCTCAATCGCCTGGCCCTGACCCACGGCCACAGGGAGATGACCAGGGCGGCCCCCAGCGCGACGCTGATCGGCACGACGACCTGCTGCCAACTCGCGAACACCAGCGAGACCGAGCCGGCCGACAGGATCAGCGCCCACATGTAGAAGATCAGCACGGCTTGCCGGTGTGTGTGTCCGATTGCCAACATGCGGTGATGGAGATGACGCTTGTCCGCGCTGAACGGGTGACGGCCCTCTTTCGTGCGCCTGATGACGGCGAGCATGAAATCCAGCACGGGGATGAAGACCACGGCCAACACCACGATGACCGGCGCCAGTAGTGCGACCGTGCTCCGGGGCCCGAAATTCACCGCGTTCGACGGCAGCTGCCCGCCCGCTGTGATGGTGGCGGCGGCCATGGTCAGGCCGATGAACATCGATCCGGAATCGCCCATGAAGATGCGGGCCGGATAGAAGTTGTGCGGCAGAAATCCCGCACAGGCCCCGACCAGCGCGGCGGCGATCAGTGGCGGCTGAGACCCGACCGTGTCGTCGCCCGAGACGATGAGCTGGTGTACCGAGAACACGAACAGCGCGATCGCGGAAATGGCGGCCACACCGGCGAGAAGTCCGTCCAGTCCGTCGATGAAGTTCATCGCATTGGCCAGCACGAGGGTGATCAACACGGTGATCAGAGCGCCCTGGGTCTGACTGAAGAAGACGATGGTGCCGTTCTCACCGGTCGGGGCCCAGACCTGGACCCAGGTCACGCCGTACAGCACCAGCACCCCCGCGGCCAGGATCTGCCCGAACAGCTTGGTCACCGCATCGAGATCGAACCGATCGTCGAGCACGCCGACCAGCACGATGACGCCGCCGGCCGCCAGGACGCCCTGGATCGCGGACGACGAGTCGAATGCGCGGCTCAGCCTCGGCATGTTGTGCGCGATCAGGATGGCGGCGGCAAAACCGAGGTAGAGCGCCACCCCGCCCATTCGCGGGGTGGGCATACGGTGCACGTCGCGATCCCGGATCGGGGTGACGGCACCGATCTTGCGGGCCAGGATCCGAACGCCGCCGGTGGCCAGAAAAGTGATGAGTGCGGCGGTCGCGAGGACGAGGGCATATTCCCGCGCCGGGATCGCAATCTGGGCCACCGGCTCAGGGTAGTTGCGCTCCGGGGCTGCTTCGGCCATTCCAGCGTCGCCTCACCGCTGTTCGTGCACCCTGACTCGCCCATCTGGTCCATTCGAGCAACCCGAGTAGTCATCATGCGTCGGAGTAGGTGCATGCCTTTCGCCGGGCGAGAACCGCAGGTCCCATGCCGGGCCCACCACGCACGTCCTCGAAGTACCGGCGAATGGCGGCGCTCCCATGCCGGGAGCAGCTGCCCCGGGCCCGGTCCGATTCTTCGGACCGGGCCCGTGCGGTGTCTGGAGGTATCGGCGCCCGGGCTTGTGCGGCCGGCCTTGTCGATCCCCGAGCCAGGACTCCTCCGACAGCGAACCGGCTACTCGCCGACGCCGCGGACCTGGCCGGCCACATCCCGTAGCGCATCCAGCGAGACGGCACCTTGGCGCAGCACCACCGGGATGGGACCGGTCACGTCGACCACGGTGGAGGCCACGCCGATCGGTGCCGGCCCGCCGTCCAGATAGACGCTGACCTGCTCCCCCAGCTGTTCCTGGGCGTCCTCAGCCGTCACCGCTGCGGGTGAGCCGCTGCGATTGGCACTGGACACCGCCATCGGGCCCACCGACCGAAGCAGATCCAGGGCCACCGGGTGTAGCGGCATGCGCACCATGACGGTGCCCTTCGCGTCCCCCAGGTCCCAGGACAGCGATGGTGCATGTTCCACCACCAGCGACAATCCCCCTGGCCAGAACGCCTCCACCAGCTTGGTCGCCACCGGCGGGACGGCGATCACCAAGCCCTCGATGGTCTTCCACGAACCGACCAGCACTGGAACGGGCATGTCCGGCCCGCGACCCTTGGCGGCCAGCAGGGCGCGGACGGCGCCGGCGTTGAACGCATCTGCGCCGATCCCGTACACCGTGTCGGTCGGCATCACCACGAGCTCGCCGGCGGCCGCCGCCTTCGCGGCCGCCTCCAACCCGGCGCGCCGGGAAACCGGGTCACTGCAGTCGAATGTGGTCATCGCTCGATCCTCTCCACTCTGCACGGTCAGACAAACACGGCACCCGCAGGACTGCGTCCGGCAGGGTGTCCTTCAGGAGCGCGCCGTCATGGTGACACGACGTGCGGTGACGAATCTCGGCCGCCCGGCCAGGTCCTGGTGGTCTTCGACATCGGCCAGTACCCGACGGGCCGACAGCAGCGCCGGGACCGATTCACCATGCGTGTCATCGTGTTCCATGGCGAACGCGCCGCCCGGCTTGAGCAGGCCGGCCGCGACGGAGATCAGTGGCTTGATCACCGACAAGCCATCGGCCCCGGCGAATACCGCCTCAGCCGGGTCGTGGTCCGCCACCTCCGGATCGACGACAGTTCCCTCGGGTACATACGGCGGATTCGCCGTCACCAGGTCGGCCGTACCATCCAGATCGGTCACCAGTCGCTGGTCGAAGACGTCGCCGCCGCGGAGGTCGATCGGTGTGCCACCGGCGTCCTTGTGCAGCTCCAGATTGCGCCTGGCCCAGGCCAGTGCGCCGTCGGCCCGTTCGATGGCATGGACGGTGGCGTCGGGCCTGGCCTGCGCGATCGCCAGCGCGATCGCTCCGCTACCGGAACACAGGTCGACGACTACCGGCGCGACGAGGTCCTTGATCGCCTCCAGCGCCCACTCCACCAGGACTTCGGTCTCCGGGCGCGGGATGAACACCCCCGGGCCGACCTGGATCTCGGTACGGCCCAGCACCGCGCTTCCGGTGAGGTGCTGCAGTGGCGTCCGTTCGGCTCGCCTGGCCACCAGAACCCGGTACCGCTCCACCCACTCCGTCTCCACCAGCGGATGCAGCCCGAGCCGCGTCCTGGACACACCCAGCATGTGGGCGGCCAGTTCCTCGGCGTCGAACTGCGGGCTGGGGACACCTGCCTCGGACAGGACGGTGGTGGCGGCCATGATCTGCACCCGCAGCGATTCACGCGCCACTGGGGCCACTTCCGGCGAGCCGCTCGGCCCGGTCGGCCTGATCCAGGCTGTCCAACACGGCATCCATGTCGCCGTCGAGTACCGCGTCGAGGTTGTAGGCCTTGAAACCGACCCGATGGTCGGCGATCCGGTTCTCGGAGAAGTTGTACGTCCGAACGCGTTCTGACCGGTCGACCGTCCGCACCTGCGAGCGCCGGGCGTCGGCGACCACGGCAGCTGCGCTGTCCCGGGCCGCCGACAACATCCGCGCCCGCAAGATGCGCATGGCGGATTCCTTGTTCTGCAGCTGCGACTTCTCGTTCTGACACGACACCACGATGCCGGTGGGGAGGTGGGTGATGCGGACGGCGGAGTCGGTGGTGTTGACGCTCTGGCCGCCGGGGCCGGACGACCGGAAAACGTCGATCCGCAGGTCGTTGGGATCGATGGACACGTCCACGTCCTCGGCTTCCGGGGCGACGAACACGCCCGCGGCCGACGTGTGGATACGACCCTGGGATTCGGTGACCGGGACCCGCTGCACGCGGTGCACGCCGCCCTCGAACTTGAGCCGGGCCCAGACTCCGTCGGCCGGCGCCGGCGACCCGGGCGCCTTGACCGCCACCGTCACGTCCTTGTAGCCGCCGAGATCGGATTCGGACGCGGAGATCACCTCGGTCTTCCAGCCGTGCCGCTCCGCGTACCGCAGGTACATCCGCAGCAGGTCACCGGCGAACAGGGCAGATTCCTCGCCGCCCTCCCCGGCCTTGATCTCGACGATCGCGTCCTTGGCGTCATCCGGATCGCGCGGGGTCAGCAGTCCGGCGAGCTTGGTGGACAGCTCCTCGACCTGGGCCGCCAGCGAGACGACCTCGTCGGCGAACGAGTCGTCCTCGGCGGCCAACTCGACGGCTGTGGCCAGATCGCCGCGCGCCGCCTCCAGCGCCTGAGCGGTGGTCACGATGGGGGTGAGCTCGGCGTAGCGCCGACCCAGCCGACGGGCCAGCGCCTGGTCGGCGTGGATCGACGGGTCGCTCAGCTTCGTCTGCAGTTCCAGGTACTCGGCGGTGAGACCGGCAGCCGGCCCGCGTGTCGAGTCCGATGTAGTGGAGGCGGCCATGGGCGCTCCCTTCCGATCCTGATCGACGCGCAGCGGCTGGACTATCGAGCTTCGAGCTGTCGGTGCGGACGCTGGCGTCGCGGCAACCCCTTCAGACAGCAAACGGCGCCCGCCGACCTGTTGGTCGACGGGCGCCGTGGCAGAGCTAGCGGCTGCGCTTGCCGTAACGGGCTTCGAAGCGCGCGACACGACCGCCGGTGTCCAGGATCTTCTGCTTGCCGGTGTAGAACGGGTGGCAGTTGGAGCAGACCTCGACCGCGATCTTTCCGCTGGTCTTCGTGCTGTGGGTCTCGAACGAGTTACCACAGCTGCAGGTCACCTCAGTGGTGACGTACTCAGGGTGAATGCCGGCCTTCATGGGAAATTCCTCTCGTAGAGTCACGGATCAGCCGCCGGGTCGCCTGCGCTGTTGCGCAGCACGTGAACCGGAGCCGGACTCGACCTGTCAGTCTGCCAGATGGCAGTACCTCCTGGCCAAACGCGAGCGGTTGGTTGCCCTATTCCCGGGGTCTTCGTGGAGCCGACGGTCGCGGTGCGATCAGTCGCCCACCGTGATCGCCAGGCCGCCGACGGGACGCGGAGCCTTGCCCAACGCAGTACTGATCAGGCTCGGCAGCGAAGTGAGCCGAGCAATCAGACCGTACTTCTGGATCAGCGCCGGCATCACCGCCGGGAGTTCGTCCGCGCCGAGAATCCTGGCCGAGCCGCTGATCGGCCTACCCAGCGGCTTACCGCGCCGGGTGCACGGACCGATCTCGATCCGGGCGTCGTTGCGAATCCGCTTGACCTTGCCGGCGGTCGGATTGGTCCAGACGGCCAGTTCCTTCCCGATCGCCACCACCCAGACAGGGGTCGGGACCGCGGTGCCGTCCCGCCGAAATGTGGTCAAGAGCACATAGGATGACCGGGCCAGGATGTCGAACGGGGTCTGCATCCGGCTGACGGTACGCAGGTGGGACCGGACGCACGTGCGAAGGGGCCGCCCGACCGGCGTTGTCCCCGGCCGGACGGCCCCTGTCGCCGCTCTGGATCAGTCGTTGCCGACGCCGTTGGTGGTCTTGGCCACCTGCATCAGGAACTCCACGTTGCTCTTCGTCTTGCGAAGCCGGTCGAGCAACAGCTCGAGGGCCTGCTGGGAATCCAGCGCTGACAGCACCCGCCGCAGCTTGACCGTGATGGCCAGCTCGTCCGGGGACAGCAGCAGATCTTCCTTGCGGGTAGAAGACTGGTCCACGTCGATCGCCGGGAAGATGCGCTTGTCGGCGATCCGCCGGTCCAGCTTCAGCTCGGCGTTACCGGTGCCCTTGAACTCCTCGAAGATCACCGTGTCACCCGCGGAACCGGTCTCCACCAGCGCCGAAGCGAAGATGGTGAGCGACCCGCCGTTCTCGATGTTCCGCGCGGCACCCAGGAATCGCTTCGGCGGGAACAGTGCGGTCGAGTCGACGCCACCGGACAAGATCCGCCCGGAGGCGGGAGCCGCCAGGTTGTAGGCACGCCCGAGCCGGGTGATCGAGTCGAGCAGCACGACGACGTCGCGACCCATCTCGACCAGCCGCTTGGCCCGCTCGATGGACAGTTCGGCAACCATCGTGTGGTCCGCCGGCGGCCGGTCGAAGGTCGAGGCGATGACCTCGCCCTTGACCGAACGCTGCATGTCGGTCACTTCTTCCGGACGCTCGTCCACCAGCACGACCATGAGGTGGACCTCCGGGTTGTTGGTGGTGATCGCGTTCGCCACCGCCTGCAGGATCGAGGTCTTTCCAGCCTTCGGCGGCGACACGATCAATGCCCGCTGCCCCTTGCCGACCGGCATCACCAGATCGATGATCCTGGTGGTGAGGATGTGCGATTCCGTCTCCAGTCGCAGCCGCTCGTTCGGGTACAGCGGAGTCAGCTTGGTGAACTCCGGGCGGTCCTTGGCGAGCTCCGGGTCCTGCCCGTTGACCGAGTCCAGTCGGACGAGCGCATTGAACTTCTGCCTGGCAGCAGCACTTTCGCCCTCTCGAGGTGCGCGAACGGCACCGGTGACGGCGTCGCCGCGACGCAGTCCGTTCTTGCGGATCTGGGAGAGCGAGACGTAGACGTCGTTCGGGCCGGACAAGTAACCCGAGGTACGGATGAAGGCGTAGGAATCGAGGACGTCCACGATGCCGGCGACTGGTACGAGGACATCGTCATCACGCACTTCCGTGTCCGTCGGGGCGTCGGCGAAGCGATCGCGGGAGCGGCGGTTCCGGTCCCGGAATCGGCGACCACGGCGACCGTCCCCGTCTTCACCATCCTGGCCCCTGTTGTCCTGACCCCGGCTGTCCTGGCGATTCCCGTCCTGGCGATTCCCATCCTGACGGTTGTTGTTCCGGTTGCCCTGGCCGTCGTTGTTGCTGTTCCGGCTGACCTGCCCGTCCCGGTTCTGGGCGTCGCGGGTCTGACCGTCGCGGTTCGGGTTCTGACCGGTCTGGCCGCCGCCCTGGCTGTCGCGAGCATCCCGCGCCTGTGGGTCGCGAGCCTGCTGGTCACGGGCCACGACCTCGTTGCCAGTCGACTGACCGTCGCCGGCACCGTCGGTACCGCGGGTGTCGCGGTCCCGACGGTTCCGGCGGTTCCGCCTGCTGTTGCGCGGTCCGTCCTCACCGTCGTACGAAGGGCGTTCCGGGCGCTCTACGCCCTGCTGACCGCCATCGGAACCAACGGCCTCGCTCGAACCGTTGCCCTGCACGGAACCGTTGCTCGCGGCCGAGTCGCCGTCGCCCCGCTGCTCCGTGGATGCCGAGTCGTACCCGCGCTCTGTCGGGGCTGCCGGGGCCGTGGCCGAGTCGGTCGATGCCGGGGCGCCTTCGGCGCGCCCGGCCGAGCGCCGTCGTGGCGGTCGCTGCGGAAGATCGAGATCCAGGGAGAGCGTCGGCTCACCGTTGCGGCTCTGCGTGCGGGCGGAGTCTGCACCGTTCGTGACGGAATCAGCGGTCGACGCGGACTCGGCGACGTTTTTCGCGGGCGCCGAGTTGACCGCGACGTCCGGGCCCCCGCCATTGGTCGACCCGTGACGCGGCGACGAGGCAGCACTGCCGGAATTGCCGGCAGCGGAATTCTGGTGGGAGGTGATGGCCGAGACGAGGTCGCCCTTTCGCAATCCCGAGGTGCCCTTGATACCGAGCTGGCCCGCTAGGGCCTTCAGGTCGGTCAACACCATGCCCGAGAGACCGTCACCGCGACGCGCACGCGCTGCAGTGGTGGTGGAGACGGGCTGCTCCGTGGTTTCGCTCACGAAGATCCTTCCTGTCCGACCCGGGGAATGCCGGTCGGGTTCGAAGCGCCGGCGCTAGCGCGGCGGCTGCAGATCCACACCCTGGCGGGCGCGGAGAGATGATCACCGCTCGAATCGCGGGCAAGCCCGGGATGCGGGCCAGATGTGGAGAGCACATTCAGCGATGTGTCGACACGGAGCATTGTGGGCCACGTGCACAGCTCAACTGCTGAAGTGCCGACTCAACCGCTGACTTCGACATCGCCAGAGATGGAACCATCGGATACCCCCGCCAAGGCTTGGTGCAGAACACCAGGAGCGGGATGGTGGAGTTCGTGAATCGAATTCCCGAGATTCCGGCGGCACAGCTCACGACCGGTGATCGACCACCAGCCTAGACGCACCGCCGCCCCACCGGCAACAAACCGGATCGTGTCGGATTGCGGAATTCGATGCCGGTCGGCCGCCCAGCCCTCAGGTACCCTTGCCGAGACTAACCTTTGTATGCCTACAACGATTGGCCAAGTCGCGATGTCCGAAATCACCGCCAAGCGAAAAAACCTGATCCTGGCGATCTGTTGCATGAGTCTGTTGATCGTCGGAATGGACGGCACCATCGTCAATGTCGCCCTGCCGTCGATCAGGACCGATCTCGGAGCCAGCGTCTCGGGCCTGCAGTGGGTCATCGACGCCTACACGCTGACGTTGGCCAGTCTGTTGATCCTCTCGGGGTCGACGGCTGACCGGGTCGGCCGCCGTCGGACCTTCCAGATCGGGTTGGCCTCCTTCACTCTCGGTTCGGCGCTGTGCAGCATGGCGCCGAACCTGACGCTGCTGATCGTCGCGCGCATCGTCCAGGCGATCGGCGGCTCGATGCTCAATCCGGTGGCCATGTCGATCATCACCAACGTCTTCACCGACCGGCGCGAACGGGCCAGGGCCATCGGCATCTGGGGTGGCGTCGTCGGGGTGAGCATGGGTCTTGGTCCGGTCATCGGAGGCCTGCTGATCCAGACCGTCGGGTGGCGCTGGATCTTCTGGATCAACATCCCGATCGGTATCGCAGCGATCGTGCTCGCGCACTTGTTCGTACCCGAGTCGAAAGCGCCTCGGGCCCGGCGGATCGATCCGGTCGGGCAGCTGCTCGTCATCGTGATGCTGAGCACACTCACCTACGCCATCGTCGAGTCGAGCCGGCTGCACTGGGGGTCGACCGAGCTCTGGTCGATCATCGCCGTCTCCGTCCTGGCCCTGATCGCGCTGCTGATCTACGAACCCCGGCGCGAGGACCCGCTCATCGAACTCCGCTTCTTCTCCAGTGCGCCGTTCTCGGGGGCCACCGTCATCGCCGTCTGCGCGTTCGGCGCCTTCTCCGGATTCCTGTTCCTGAACAGCCTGTATCTGCAAGAGGTGCGCGGGTTCTCGGCCCTGCAGGCCGGTTTTACCGTGCTCCCGATGGCGTTGATGACGATCATCTTCGCGCCGCTGTCGGGACGACTCGTCGCCGCGGGTCTGACGCGCCTCGCGTTGTTGGGGGCCGGCACCGCCATGACTCTCGGAGCGGCCGGGCTCACTGTGATGACGCAGACCACCCCGCTGGCCTACCTCGTGGGTTGTTATGTCGTCTTCGCCATCGGATTCGGTCTGGTCAACGCCCCGATCACCAACACGGCCGTGTCGGGAATGCCGATCAGCCAGGCCGGCGTCGCCGCCGCGGTTGCGTCGACCAGTCGCCAGATCGGGGCGACGCTCGGTGTAGCCGTGATCGGATCCGTGCTCGCGGCAGGAGCGGTCGCGAGCGCCGGATCGACTGGAGGGTCAGGCCAGGCCGCCGGCATCCTCGACAGTGCCCCGACCGCCTGGTGGATCGTCACCGGGTGCGGGGTCGCGGTCGGCCTCATCGGATGGGTGTCGACGGGGCCCTGGGCACGCTCGACCGTGAGCAACGTGGCCGATCTGATGCGTGCCGACGCAGCCGTCCAGCCGGCCGCCGTCCGATGAGCACGCCGGTGACGACACCGACTGCCCCCCGCAGTTCACGTCCCGCCGAAGTGGCCGCCTGGCAGACCGTCCGGGACACGGTCATGGACCACTTCGCGGCCCGACGGTCCGAGATCGGCGACCAACTCGGCATCAGCTTCAGCAAGGCCAGGGCCTTGCGCAGACTGGCACTCGGCCCGATGACCATGGGTGAACTCACCGCGACCCTCGCCACCGACGCTCCGTACACCAGCCTGTTGGTCAGTGACCTGGTCGATAGGGAGTTGGCCGTTCGCTCCACGCATCCTTCGGATCGGCGGCGCAAGCGCGTCGCCCTGACCCCGGCCGGCGCCGAGATGGCGCGTCGGGCGCAGGAAATCCTGGACCGGCCCCCGGTCGGGATCTCCGGTCTCACCGATGCCGAGCTCGGACGACTGGGTGATCTGTTCGCACTGGTGGCGGCCGCGGAGCTCGAATGATGGGCTGGATCGGTACCCCGCCCGGTCGCCTGCGGCCTCACCCCAACGGCCGGCCCCCTCAGGCGGGTGGAGCTGCGACGATCGCTCCGGTCGTGCAGATCGACACCCGGCCGACGCTGAACCCCTTGCGCTGCCACGGTTCCAGCTCGAGGTCGCCCGATGTCAGGGCGAGTACCGACGGCCCGGCCCCAGACACGACGGCAGCGATCCCGGCCGACCTCAGGTCGGCCATCAGAGCCGCCGACTCGGGCATCGAAGCCGCCCGGTAGGGCTGGTGCAACCGGTCGCGTGTGGCCTCCCACAGGTAGCTCGGGTCACGGGTGACGGCGTGCACCATGAGTGCGGCGGCGGCCACGTTCGCCGCCGCGTCCCGATGCGGGACGGTCTGCGGCAGAAGCGTTCTGGAGTGGTGCGTCGAAGACGCCTGCGACGCGGTGAACAGGACGGCCCGGACGTCGGGATGCACGTCGAGTCGGACGGCTGACGCCGTGGCGTCAGGCCCCGTCCAGGCCAGGGTGAACCCGCCCATCAACGCCGGCGCCACATTGTCCGGGTGGCCCTCCATCTCGGTGGCCAGCTGCAGCAGTCGCTCAGGTGTCAGTTGGGCTCCCCCACCGGGCAGCAGGCCCCGACCCAGTAGCAGGCCGCTGACGATGGCTGCGGCGGAGGATCCCTGTCCCCCGCCGTGCGGAATGGCGTTGCGGCAACGCAACCAGACCGATGGCAGCTCCAGATCCACTGCCTGCCAGGCGCGCGCCATCGCCCTGACGACGAGATGTGTTCCGTCCGTTGGTACTTCACCCGCACCGACGCCTTCCACCTCGACCCGCAGGCCTTCGGGGCACAGCGACGCGCTGGCCTCGTCGTAGCGCTGCAACGCCAAGCCGAAACAGTCGTATCCGGGACCCAAATTCGCCGAGGTGGCCGGAACCCTTACCGTGACCCGCTGCTCAGTCGCCTTCGAGGCGAAATTTGCTGCCCCCGAACGGGTCTCGCTCACTCGAGGTCCAGCGCTCTGGTGACGGCCGCCGCCTCCACCCCGATGATCATCGGAGCGGTCAGCCCGCCGAGCGCGGTCTGCGGGTCCTTCAGACCGTTTCCGGTCACCGTGCAGACCACCAGCGCGTCGGCGGGAAGCCGGCCGTCTGCGTGGGTCGCCAGCAATCCGGCGATGGAGGCGGCCGAGGCCGGTTCGACGAAGACACCCTCGGTGGTGGCGAGCAGCCGATAGGCCTCGAGGATCTTCTCGTCGGTCACTGCGTCGATCAGTCCGCCCGAGGCATCTCTGGCATTGATGGCGCCGGTCCAGGACGCAGGCGCACCGATCCGGATGGCCGTGGCGATGGTCTCGGGATTGGAGATGGGATGTCCCAGTACCAGCGGCGCCGCACCAGCAGCCTGGAAACCGAACATCCTGGGACGCGAATCGGTGATCCCGTCGGCCTGGTACTCGGAGTAGCCCTTCCAGTAGGCCGTGATGTTGCCGGCGTTGCCGACCGGAAGCACATGGATGTCCGGCGCCCGCCCGAGGAGGTCGCAGATCTCGAACGCGGCGGTCTTCTGCCCTTCGATACGGACGGGGTTGACCGAGTTCACCAACGCGATCTCGTCGTGCGCGGCGGCGGTTTTCCGGGCCAGTTCGAGGCAGTCGTCGAAGTTGCCCTGCACCTGCAGGATCTTGGCCCCGTAGGCCACGGCCTGGGCCAGCTTTCCGGCCGCGATCTTGCCTTCGGGGATGAGCACCGCGCAGGTCAGCCCGGCCCTGGCCGCATAGGCGGCGGCCGACGCCGAGGTGTTGCCCGTGGACGCACAGATGACTGCCTTGGCGCCGGAAGCGAGGGCGTGTGTCACAGCGACCGTCATCCCCCGGTCCTTGAAGGAGCCCGTCGGGTTGGCGCCCTCTATCTTGAGCCACACCCGCGCTCCGACCCGGTCGGACAAGGCAGGCGCTTCCAGCAACGGCGTCCCACCCTCGAGCAGGGTGATCGGCTTGGCGCCGGGCGGAATCGCGATCCGGTCGGCATACGCCGCGATCAACCCGGGCCACCCCACGGCGGCCCTGGTCGCCGGTAGGGCGGTGGAATCGGTACTCACGCAACATCTCCCATTACTCGCATGACCGAAGTCACCCGGTGGACGGAATCCAGTCCGGACAACTTCGCGACCGTGTCGGACAGCGCGGCGTCGGGCGCGGTGTGGGTGACGACGACCAGGGTGGCCTCGGACCCGCGGCCCTGCTGACGCACCGTCGAGATGGACACGCCCGCGTCCGCGAAGGCGGTGGCCACTGCCGCGAGCACGCCGGCCCGGTCATCCACGTCGAGGCTGATGTGATATCTGGACGGCACCTGCCCCATCGGCTGCACCGGCAGTGCTGCGTACGCCGACTCCCGCGGTCCGCGGCCGCCACTGATCTTGTTGCGCGCCACCGCAACCAGGTCGCCCAGTACCGCGGAAGCGGTCGGTGCGCCGCCTGCGCCCGGTCCGTAGAACATCAACCGGCCGGCCGATTCGGCCTCCACGTAGACCGCGTTGTACGCGCCGTCCACTCCGGCCAGCGGGTGGGTCTTGGGCAACATCACCGGGTGCACCCTGGCCGACACCGCATCGCCGCCATCGGTGCCCTTGACCCGCTCGCAGATGGCCAGCAGTTTGATGACACAGTCCAACTCGGCGGCCGCCTGTATGTCCGCCGCCGTGACGTCGGCGATGCCCTCGCGGTGCACATCGGCCGCACCGACCCTGGTGTGAAACCCGATCGACGCCAGGATCGCGGCCTTGGCCGCGGCATCGAAGCCATCGACGTCTGCGGTGGGATCCGCCTCGGCGTAGCCCAGTCTGGTCGCCTCCTTGAGGGCGAGCTCGTAGCTCGCACCCTGTTCGGCCATCTGCGACAGGATGAAGTTCGTGGTGCCGTTGACGATGCCCATCATGCGGGAGATCCGATCCCCCGCCAGCGACTCACGGATCGGCCTGACCAGCGGAATCGCGCCGGCCACCGCCGCCTCGAAATAGAGATCGGCACCGGCGGCATCGGCTGCCTCGTAGAGTGCCGGACCTTCCTCCGCCAGCAGCGCCTTGTTGGCGGTGACGACGGCGGCCCCGCGACGCAGCGCGGTGAGCAGCAATTCCTTGGTCGGGTCGATCCCGCCGATCACCTCGATGATGACGTCGATGTCATCCCGGGCGACCAACGACGCAGCGTCGGTGGTCAGCAGGCTCGGGGGGATGTCGGGGTGGTGGTGCAGCCGGCGGACGGCCACGGCCACCAGCTCCAGGGGCGCCCCGACCCTGGCGGACAGCTCGTCACCCTGCTCGCGCAGCAACCGGACCACCTGCGACCCGACCACGCCGGCCCCGAGGACGGCCACACGGATGGTCTTCACCTGCGGCCCCGCTTGGCGGTGTCGCGGAACAGCACCACGGCATAGATCAACAACGCGAACACCACGAGCAGAGCCAGCAGGGCAATCGTCACCTTCAACCACGAGGGCATGTGCGGCTTGATCAGCACCACGACGATCAACACGGCCGCCAGCCCGAGCAGGATGGACGCCGGGACGACCGAGGGCTGCTTCGGAACGCCAGGACCGGCGCTCCCGTCGGAGGCGCCCGGCCCGTTCAGATTGGTCACCATGTCTCCAGAAGCATCAGGTCGTCGTCGGTTTCACGGCGCAGCAACTGACGGGAACCGCCGTCCGTCACTGCCACCAGCGGTGGCCGTGGGAGCCGGTTGTAGTTGCTCGCCATGGCGTAGCAGTAGGCGCCGGTCGCGGCCACCGCGAGCAGGTCACCGACGGCCAGGTCGGATGGAAGGTAGCAGTCGCGGACCACGATGTCCCCGCTCTCGCAGTGCTTGCCCACCACCCGGCAGCGGGCGGCCGGCGCATCGGACGAGCGCGAGGCCAGCACCACCGTGTAGTCGGCGTCGTACAGCGCGGTCCGGATGTTGTCGCTCATGCCACCGTCCACGGAGACGTACCTGCGCACCACGCCGCCGTCCAGCGAGACGTCCTTGATCGTCCCGACCTCGTAGAGCGTGACCGTGCCGGGGCCGACGATGGCGCGGCCCGGCTCGACCGCGATCCGGGGCACCACCAGGCCGGCAGCCTGGCACTCCCGCTCCACGATCTCGGTCAGCGACTTGGCCATGGCGTCGACGGGCGGCGGGGTGTCGGCCGAGGTGTAGGCGATGCCGAGGCCACCGCCCAGGTCGAGCGTGGTGACGGACTGCGCCAGCCGCGGGTGGTCGGCGATGACGGACTTCAGCAGCAACACCAGGCGGTGCGCGGAGACTTCGAATCCGGAGGGGTCGAAGATCTGCGAACCGATGTGCGAGTGCAGACCGACCAGCTCCAGGCCAGGGCAGGCGACGATGCGGCGCACGCCTTCCGCGGCGTCGCCGCCGGCCAGCGAGAATCCGAATTTCTGGTCCTCGTGGGCGGTCGCGATGAATTCGTGGGTGTGCGCCTCGACGCCGACCGTCACCCGGATCATCACCGGGATCACCCGGCTCGTGGCATTCCCGTTCTGGCTTCCGCCGGCTGAGAGCCTCAGCTGTTCGGCGATGCCGGCCAGTCGGCCGATCTCGTCGAATGAATCCACCACGATGGCGCCGATCTGCGCATCGACCGCAGCCTGCAACTCGGCCTGCGACTTGTTGGATCCGTGCAGCGTGATCTGGGCGGGCGGGAAGCCGGCGCGCAGGGCCAGCCGGAGCTCACCACCCGAGCAGACATCGAGCGAGAGGCCCTCCTGCGCGAGCCATTTGACGATGTGCGAGGTCAGAAAGGCCTTCGCTGCATAGTGCACATCCGCTGCGGCACCGAAGGCATCGGCGAAATCCTGGCAGCGGCTGCGGAAATCCTGTTCGTCCATCGCCAGCAGCGGAGTGCCGTACTGGGCCGCGAGATCACGAACGTCATTGCCTGCCAACGTCATCACCCCGCCCGAACGAGCGGACCCACGCGGCCAGACCGCCGCGTCGAGGTCATTCAGGTCGATGGGAACGACGGAGGTGTGGTCCGCCGGAATCTCGCCATGCCGCGGACCGGCCGGATGCGCCCTCATGAGTGAACCCCGCTACCGGTCGTCAGGTCGCGCATCACATGCGCTCCGGGGCACTGACGCCGAGCACGGCGAGGCCGTTGGCGAGTACCTGTTGGGCGGCCGCACAGAGCCACAACCGGGCGACGTTGGCCGACGTGGTGGCCTCGTCACCCATCGGCAGCACCCGCACCACGTCGTAGAACTTGTGATAGGCCGAGGCCAGGTCCTCGAGATAACGGACCACCCGGTGCGGTTCGCGCAGTTCCGCGGCCGCGGCCAGGATCTGCGGGTAGGCGGCCAGCAGTGCGATCAGCTCGCCTTCCTGTGGGGTGTCCAACAGAGCCGCGTCGTACTCGTCGCCGAGGTCGATCCCGAGATCCTTCGCCGACCTGGCCAGCGCCGACAGCCGGGCGTGGGCGTACTGGACGTAGAAAACCGGGTTGTCCGAGCTCTGCCTGGTCCACAGGTCGAGGTCGAGATCCAGCGTCGTGTCGACCGAATAGCGGATCAGCGAGTACCGGGCCGCATCCACCCCGAGCGCCTCGATCAGATCGTCCAGCGAGATCACCGTCCCGGCCCGCTTGCTCATCCGGACCGGTTCGCCGTCCTTGACCAGGAACACCATCTGCCCGATCAGCACTTCGACGACATCGGGGTCGTCGCCGAATGCAGCGGCGGCCGCCTTCAGCCGGCTGACGTAGCCGTGATGGTCGGCCCCCAGCATGTAGATGCACAGGTCGAAACCCCGGGACCGCTTGTCCAGGAAGTAGGCGAGATCACCGGCGATGTAGGCCGGATCACCATCGGACTTGATGACCACCCGGTCCTTGTCGTCGCCGTAGTCCGTGGAATTGAGCCACCAGGCGCCGTCCTTCTCGAACAGGTGACCAGACTCCTTGAGGCGACCCACCGCCGTTTCCACCGCGCCACTGGCGTGGAGCGAGTCTTCGTGGAAGTACACGTCGAAGTCGGTCCGGAAGGCGTGGAGGGTGGCTTTGATCTCGGTGAACATCTGCTCGACACCCTGCGTACGGAACAGCTCGGTGGCTTCTTCGTCCGACAGCTCGGCCACTTCTGGATGGGCCGCGGTGATCTTGCCGGCGATGTCCTGGATGTAGTCGCCGCCGTATCCGTCGTCCGGTGCTGCCATCCCGCGCGCGGCCGCAAGGAGGGACCGGGCGAACCGATCGATCTGCGCACCCGCGTCGTTGAAGTAGTACTCCCGGACGACCGTCGCACCCTGGGTGCTGAGCACCCGACCGAGAGCGTCACCGACCGCCGCCCACCGGGCGCCACCGATGTGGACCGGACCTGTCGGGTTCGCGGACACGAATTCCAGGTTGATCTGCTTGCCCACCAACGCATCCGACGATCGATCTCCATCCCGGGCACCCGGCACCCGCCGACCGCCGCCACGAATTCCACCTTGACGATCCATCCGACCACGGCCGCCGCGGCGGCCGTATCCAGGCGAATATTCAGAAAACCAGGACCGGCGATGTCGACCGCCTTGATGCCGGCGATCCGAGCCAGATAGCGAGCGAGCACATCGGCGATGGACCGTGGCGGAACCCCGGCTGACTTCGCCAGCTTCAGCGCAATCGGGGTTGCATAGTCGCCATGCTCCCGGGAGCGGGGTCGGTCGATGGTGATCTCGTCGGGCACCGTCAACGACAGGTCGCCTGCGGAGACGGCCTGGGAGAGGGCGGTGCGAACAGCATCGGCCAACTGGGCGGGATTCACCCACCCATTCTAGGAAGACGACGCACCCTGTTTGTGCCACCGCTTCCGGCCGCAGCGTCGATGCGATGGCGAACGGCGCTTTCTCCCATGTCGGACCCAGCTCCTACTCACGCTGAAGTCACCGATTGGCACCGTAGACTCCCAGCGGTCTCCTCCGGTGCCGCGCGGCCCGGTCCAGCGTGAGAAGAACGAGGTCTGAGCACCGATGATGGCAAGTGGTAAGAACGCCAAGAAGTCCCGTTCGGCGGCCCCCGTGGTCTCCAGAAGCCAGGGATTGCCGTGGCTGACCATCGGCGCTGTGGTCGTCGTACTCCTGCTGATCGGTGGGATCTTCACCGTCGTTCTCAAGAAGAACAACCAGAACGACGCGGCGGCCGCTGCGGTCGCCCCCTTCGTTCCGTCCGACACGAACAAGGATCCCTCCACCAAGATCGAGGGCATCTACGCAGGCAAGAGCACGGTGGCGAGCAACGGAACGTTGAGCTTCACCGAGTACAAGGCCGCGCTGCACGTCGATTCGACCCAGCGGGTTGCCTATGACCGCTACCCGCCCATCGGCGGACCCCACGACGCCGAATGGGCCGACTGCAACGGCGACGTCTACACCGTTGCCGTTCGCAACGAGAACATGGTGCACCCACTCGAGCACGGGGCGGTCTGGATCACTTACAACCCCAAGACGATCGCTGCCGGCGACCTGGACAAGCTCAAAGCCCTGGTGACCGGCAAGACCTATATCTACATGAGCCCGTACCCGGACCTGGATTCGCCGATCTCGCTGCAGGCCTGGGCCCACCAGCTCAAGGTCCCGTCGGCGTCGGACGTCCGCATCAAGCAGTTCATCACCGCACTGCAACAGAACCAGTACATCGCCCCCGAGCCGGGTGGATCCTGTGATCAGCCAGGTTTCGCGGCAAACCCGCCGGCGTTCGACGCCAGCAAGCCCGGAGCCGACGCGATCCAGATGAACGGTGCCGGGCTGACCACCGATACCCAGGAGGGCGTCGCCAATGCCCGCGACACGCTCGGCGAGTCGCAGGCTCCGGCCAGCGGCGCCGCTTCCGCTTCGGCAGCCGCCCCGACGAGCCCGGCCACGAAGGCTCCCGCGACATCCGCCGCGGCCACCACATCCAAGTAGGGCCCCAGATGACCTCACCGGACACCCGCTCGCCCGACCTCGACCCGACCGATACCGCCGCCGGGGCGCCGAAGCCGTCCGCCCCGCAGCAGACGTCGATCCTGACGAGGTGGGGGGCGCGTGGCACGGCGCTCGTGCTGGGCATCGCGGCCTTGGTCATGGTGCTGATCGGCGCCACCGTCGGACTGGCGTTGGGCAGCGGCAGTTCGGGTTCGACCAATTCGATCAGCACCGATGGACAGGACCCGGTCGACACCGGGTTCGCCCGGGACATGATCGTGCACCACAACCAAGGCGTGCTCATGGCCCACATCGCGGAGCTCAACTCCGACAACAAGGAAACCCGTCTCACTGCCTACGACATCGAGTTCACCCAAACCTCGCAGATCGGGACCATGCAGGGCTGGCTGGACCTCTGGGGTGTGCCCAGGCTCACCGAGGATGCGCACATGGCGTGGATGGGTTCTGCGGGCATGGACGACATGAAAGCCATGTCTCCCACCACGGCTGCATCGGTTCCAGCGGGAACGTTGTCCGACGGCGCCGTGATGCCCGGAATGGCGACCGATGCCGAGATCACCAAGCTCGAAGGGCTCAAGGGCACGGCCTCGGACATCTTCTTCCTGCAGTTGATGATCCGACACCATGAGGGCGGCGCGGCCATGATGACCTACGCCGCCGACCACGCCGCATCGCCGGTGGTGCGGAACTTCGCCAGCAAGATGCTCGAGTCCCAGACGTCCGAGATCGGCGTGATGACGGGAATGCTGCAAGCCCGCGGGGCAAAGCCGCTGCCGTACACCCCGCCGACCAGCTGAACTCTTCGATCTCCACTCCGGTCGGCCTTTTCGCCGGTGCCGATGCGGTAGAGTTCTGCCTCGCGCCCCCGTAGCTCAGGGGATAGAGCACCGCCCTCCGGAGGCGGGAGCGCAGGTTCGAATCCTGCCGGGGGCACGCGCACACACAGCCGGACCTTCTCGGTCGAGAGGGTCCGGCTGTTGTCGTTTCCGGGTGGGGCATCCCCAGCTCCGGCCTCCGGGCATGGTCCACTGACGTACGTACCGGCCGAGAACACGTGACCCGCTGTGGACCGAAGAAGTATGACCGGAATCGACCTCACCCCCGCACCGGTCAAGCTCGTGCACCATCCACGGACGCTACCGTCGATTCAGCGCCGGGGACATCTGCCTTCGGGGTGAGTGGCGGCTGGTGACACGATCCTTGACGAAGGGCCCGATCACGCCGATTTGGTGACCTTGGCGGAAGTCGGCCGGGCGCGGGTCGGAGCTTTGGGTTTCTCCGCGTCGGCGGCGACGGGGCTGGCTGCCGGCTTGCGCGCCCTCGTCTTCTTGACCGGCGCGGGGGCGCCGTCGCCGTCGCCGACGCCGACCTCGCTCTGCGCCGACGACGCGGCATTGTCCTTGTTGCGCTGCACGCTCCGCTGCAAGGCGGCGAGCAGGTCCAGCACTTCCGCGTCCTCCCCTTCGGCCACCGGAGCTTCGGTGAACGCCTCCGCCCCTTCGAGTTTCGCGTCGATCATCTGCTGTAGCTCTTCACGGTACGAATCCTCGTGCTGCTCAGGATGAAAGTCGTCGGCGTAGGAGTCCACCAGCAGCGCGGCCATCTGCTTCTCCGCCGGAGAGAGCGTCACCGGCGTCTCGAGCGACTTGAAGGACGCCTCGCGCACCTCGTCGGGCCACCGCAGGGTCTGGATCACCAGCACATCGCCACGCACCCTGAGTGCGGCGAGCCGGGTCTTCTGCCGCAGAGCGAAGTGGACGATGGCCACCCGATCGTTCTCAGCCAAGGTCTCGCGCAGCAGTACGTAGGCCTTCGCCGACTTCGATGCCGGTTCCAGCAGATAGCTCGAGTCGAACAGCACGGGATCGATCTGATCCGACGGGACGAACGACAGCAGGTCGATCTCGCGCTCGGAATTGGTGGGCAGGCTCTGCAGATCCTCGTCGGTGATGATCGCGGTGCGCCCGTCCTCGGCCTCGTACGACTTGGCGATATCACTGAAAGCGACCACCTCGCCACAGACTTCGCAGGTCCGTTGGTAGCGGATGCGGCCGCCGTCCTTCTCGTGGACCTGGTGGAACTTGACGTCGTGGTCCTCGGTGGCCGAATACACGGCGACCGGCACATTGACCAGGCCGAAGACCAGGGAACCCTTCCATATGGAGCGCATCGAACAATGATGGACCACAGCCGGTCCCTGCGTGCGACAAAATGAGCCGATGACCGGGCAATCCTTGCTCCAGGCTGCCGTCGACGAGCTGTATTCGAGCCCGATGGCCGAATTCATCGCGCGTCGGAAGGCACTCGCATCCGAGGCCAGGAAGTCCGGTGAGAAGGAGTCCGCGGGCCAGATCGCTGCGCTGCGCAAGCCCACTGTTTCTGCGGACACGTTGAATCGTCTGGTCCGCGCTGCGCCGGATGAGGTGGGCGAGCTGCTGGACCTGGGTGCCGACCTACGGGCGGCGGAGAAAGCACTCGACGGCCCGGCGCTGCGCGAGCTGTCGACGAGACGGCGGCACCTGGTCGGCGAACTGGCCGACCTGGCCTTCGAGCTCGCAGACCAGCGAAGTCCGTCCGCTTCCGTGCGCGAGGAGGTCACCGCGACGCTCAACGCGGCGTTGGCCGACGAGCAGGTGGCCGACCGGTTGCTGTCCGGCGCGCTGATCACCCAGGCGCGTTGGGACGGCTTCGGCTCCACGTCGCTACCCGAGCTGGCGGCCGTACTGCCGATGGACGCAGCCCGGCGTACCCGAGCTCCGGCCGGCAGATCGCGTTCCGCCACCGACATCCGAGACCGCGACCGGGACCGTCGATCGAAAGGTTCGCATACCAGCACCAGCGAGCCAACGCTCGTCGATGAGAGTGCGGCCGATGCTACCGACGGGTCCGCAGTCGGGCAGAAGCCGCAGCAGGCAGACTCGTCGGCGACCAGCGCAAAGGCAGCCCCAACGGTTGAGACCAAGACCGCAGCGGCGGTGCTGACGGCATCCAAGGCGAAGACGGCGGCGGCAGCCGCCGAGGTGGAGGCGTCCAAGGCCGAGGTGGAGGCGTCCACAGCAGAGGCGCAGGCTGCCGAGGCAACGGCCGCGGCGAATAGGGCCCGAGCGGAGAGCGAACAGCGCCGTCTCCGCGAGGCGGCCCAGGTGGAGGCGACCGAAGCCGGCGAGGCCGCCACCTCGGCCAGGCGGGCGTTGGCCGCGGTCGATCGCCGGGTGAGCGAGCTCAGCCTGCAGTTGGCGCACGAACGCCAAACTCTGGCCGACGCCCAACGCACGCTCCGGAGCGCCGAAACCCGGGAACGGGCCGCGCAGCTCGCGCTGACCAGGGCCGGCGGAGCGATCTGACCCGAGCCGGCGGGTCGAGCTGATCAGGGCCGGCGGGCCAGCACACAGCAAAGGTCAGGCGCGACAGAGAATCTCACCGTTGAGCACAGCAAACCAGGCATCCGGATCTGCGGCCCACTCACGCCAGCCGTCGGCTATCCCGGACAACCGCGCGTCATCGGCGAATCCCCGCTCCAAGGCCTGGTCGCCGAAAGATGAGGACAGCACCCGATCCGCCCACAGGCCGCCCCACCACGCACGCTCGCCTTCCGTCGAGTAGCACCAGACCGACGCCGACGACGTGACGTCAGCGAATCCGGCCTGGTGCGCCCAGTGCCGCAGAACCGGCGCCGCGTCCGGCTCCGCCGCGTTGCTGCGCGCCACCTGTTGGTACAGCGCCATCCAGTCGTCCAGGGCCGGCACCCGCGGGTACCAGGACATCGACCGGTAGTCGGCATCACGCGCGGCCACTACTCCGCCCGGCCGGCACACGCGACGCATCTCCCGCAGCGCGGCGACCGGATCGGTGAGATGTTGCAGCACCTGGTGCGCGTGGACCACGTCGAAAGAATCGTCCGTCACGTCCAGTGCATGGACGTCGCCGACGCAGAACTCGAGGTTCGGGACACCGGCCTCCGCCGCCGCAGTAGCTGCCTGGGCTACCACGTCCGCACTGGCGTCGAGGCCGAGAACTACACCCGGAGCGACCAGCCGGGCGAGATCGATCGTGATAGTTCCCGGCCCGCAGCCGATGTCGAGCAGCGACAACCCCCGGTGCAGAGTCGGCAGCAGATACGCCGCAGAGTTCTGAGCGGTGCGCCAGCGATGGGACCGGAGCACGGAGTCGTGATGGCCGTGCGTGTACGCGGGCTCTGGGTCGCTCGTCGTCCGATCCGCGCCCCGCTGCTGCGATGAAGTCATGTCACGCGCCCTCTTCTCGATGGAGACCGGTCGATGAGGCACCGGCAAGGACGACCCTAGCGTGTGTTCCATTTTTTGGGACTACCGTCCCAGCCATTGAGACTCTGGGTGCCTCAGCCCCGACTGGGCGCGGCCACCCCGGTCGCTCATGACGGCGCGTACTAGTCTTGTGCGGCAGCCCAAATCGGCGGAATTGTTTCGGCCGGGGCGCGAGTGTCGTCCGATCAGCAGGTCATCCGAGCTGGGCCGGGCGCCACTTCGTCAGGCGTCACAGAACTTTCAAGGAGCAACGATGTCCTCAACAGGTTCATTGCGGGTCGGCATGGTCGGCTACGCGTTCATGGGCGCGGCCCACTCGCAGGCCTGGCGCACCGCCCCCCGATTCTTCGATCTGCCGAGGACGCCGGAACTCACCGCGCTGGCCGGCCGGAACGCCGTCGCCGCGCAGGCGGCAGCCGATCGGATGGGCTGGCAGTCGATCGAGACGGACTGGCGCCGTCTGGTCGAACGCGACGACATCGATCTCATCGACATCTGCACACCGGGCGATACCCACGCCGAGATCGCCATTGCGGCGTTGGAGGCGGGAAAACACGTCCTCTGCGAGAAGCCGCTGGCCAACTCGGTGGCAGAGGCCGAGCAGATGACGGCGGCCGCCGAGAAGGCGGCGGCCAAGGGCGTCTTCGCCATGTGCGGCTTCACCTATCGGCGGACCCCGGCGCTGGCGTTGTTCAAGCGCATGGTCGCCGACGGCAGAGTGGGGTCGATCCGGCAGGTCCGGGCCCAGTATCTGCAGGACTGGTTGTCCGACGAGAACGCCCCACTCACCTGGCGGATGAACAAGGAAAAGGCCGGTTCGGGGGCGCTGGGCGACATCGGCGCCCACATCATCGACGCCACCCAATTCGTCACCGGGCAGATGATCACCGGTGTTTCGGCCGTTCTGGAGACGTTCGTCAAAGAGCGGCCGCTGGGCGGCGACCTGGTCGGCCTGGGCGGGCGGGGTGAAGTGGGCGCCGATGTGCCCAAGGGTCCCGTGACCGTCGACGATGCCGTCCTGTTCACCGCCCGATTCGACGGCGGCCCGATCGGCATCTTCGAGGCCACCCGCTTCGCCCTCGGGCGGCGGAACGCATTACGGGTGGAGGTCAACGGCTCCCTGGGTTCCATCGCCTTCGACTTCGAGGACATGAACACATTGCAGTACTACGACGGAACCGACGCGCCCGGTGCACAGGGTTTCCGCCGGATCATGGTGACCGAGCCGGAGCATCCGTACATGGACCACTGGTGGCCGGCCGGCCACGGCATCGGGTACGAGCACGGCTTCACCCACCAGGTCGTCGACCTGATCACCGCGATCGACCAGGGCAACCAGCCGACGCCGTCATTCGCCGACGCGCTCGGCGTGCAACGGGTACTGGCGGCGGTCGAGGCCAGTGCGGAGAACAACTCGGCCTGGGCATCCATCGCGTCTTGACCGAGACCCTGGAACGGCAGAGGAAAGAGGAGACATGAGCAGCACGACAGGCACGAAGTCCGCACTGGTGGTACGTGGCGGTTGGGACGGCCACTCCCCCGTGGAGGCCACCGATCTCTTCCTGCCGTTCCTGCGGGACAACGGATATGACGTCCGGGTCGAGGATTCCCCGCAGATCTACGCCGACGAAGAATTCATGGCGGGCGTGGACCTGATCGTGCAGTGCTACACGATGGGAGCGATCGAACCGGAGGCCTTCCTCGGACTGCGGGCGGCCGTCGAAGCCGGGACAGGGCTGGCCGGCTGGCACGGCGGGATTGCCGACTCCTATCGGAACACCTCCGACTACCTCCATCTCATCGGCGGCCAATTCGCCTGCCATCCCGGCAAAGATCCGCAGGAGATCACGCACAGCGGCCCGGAGAACAACTACGTGCCGTACACCATCAACATCGGTGACGTCGAGCACGAGATCACCGCCGGCATCGAGGACTTCGATCTCGTGACGGAGCAGTACTGGGTGCTGACCGATCCGTACATCGACGTCCTGGCCACCACGACACAGAAGGTGCGACCCTGGGATCCCTGGCATCGGGAGGTCACCTCCCCGGCCGTCTGGACCCGTGATTGGGGCCAAGGCCGAATCTTCGTCGCCACTCCCGGCCACAGTCTGGATGTGTTGCAGGACAGAAACGTTCGCACCATCATCGAAAGGGGCATGCTGTGGGCCAGCCGCTGAGGGTCGGGATGATCGGCTGCGGCGCCATCTCCGCCCAGTATCTGGCCACCTTCGCCCGGCTCGATTCCGTGCAGTTGGTCGCGGTGGCGGACCTGGACACCGCCAGAGCGGCGACGGTCGCCGAGGAGCAGGGCGTCCGCGCTCTGTCGGTCGACGACCTGCTGGCCGATGCCGACGTCGATCTGGTGCTCAATCTGACCATTCCGGCCGCCCACGCGGAGATCGCACTCAAGGCAATCGCACACGGCAAGAGCGTCTACGGAGAAAAGCCGCTCGCGGCGACCAGAGTGGAAGCCAAGGCGGTGCTGGACGCGGCGCGGACCGCCGGCACCACGGTGGGGTGCGCGCCGGATACGGTGCTGGGCACGGGAATCCAGACCGCCCGCAAAGCCATCGACGACGGCGTGATCGGCACGCCGACCTCAGCGATGGCCACCATGGTGACGCCGGGGCACGAGCGCTGGCATCCGAATCCGGACTTCTACTACCAACCCGGTGGCGGTCCGCTGCTGGACATGGGCCCCTATTACGTCAGCGCACTGGTGACCCTGCTGGGCCCGGTGCGCTCGACCATCGGTGCGGCCAGCCACTCCCGGGAGACGAGAACGATCGGCACCGGCGCCCGAGCCGGGCAATCGGTACCGGTCGACATCGACACCCACGTATCCGGAGTGCTGGTGCACGACTCCGGGGCACTCTCGACCCTGGTCATGAGCTTCGACGCGGTAGCGACCCACGCCAGCAACATCGAGATCCATGGCGACACGGGCTCTCTGAGCGTGCCGGATCCCAACCACTTCGCCGGCGACGTCGAGTCGTTCCCGCTGGGCGCCGACGGTTGGACCACCCTGCCGGTGAGCGCCGGGTACGAGAACAGCGGCCGGGGCTTCGGAATCGCCGACCTGGCCGCTACCGGAACCGGGCGGCTGCCGCGGGCCAGCGGCGAATTGGCGTACCACGTACTCGATGTCATGGAATCGCTCCTCGAATCGGCGCACACGGGCAAGGCGGTCGATGTGCTGAGCACCTGCGAACGGCCGGCCGCGGTCCCGCTGAGCGCGGCACCCTGACCTCGGGAATCCACGGCGGGTGCTCCGGCGTTGCCCCCATCGGACGACCCGCACCCGAAGGGCCGATCCACCCCAATACGAAGGAACCACGATGAACGTGCTCTACACCGCCTCTGCCACCGCTACCGGAGACGGCCGCAACGGTCACACCCGCAGTTCGGACGGCCTCGTCGACGCCGATCTGGCCACTCCGGTGGAGATGGGTGGCACCGGCGGCGCCACGAACCCGGAACAACTGTTCGCGGCCGGCTATTCGGCCTGCTTCCTGTCGGCGCTCAAGGTGGTCGCCCGTCAGCAGCAGGCGCCGATCGCCGACGCGGCGGTGACCGCGGATGTCGGTATCGGCCCGAACGACGCGGGCGGATTCGGCCTGACGGTGGCGCTGCACGTCGAGATGTCCGGAGTCGACCAGACGACGGCCGAGAAGCTGGTCGAGGCCGCGCACCAGGTCTGCCCCTACTCCAACGCCACTCGCGGCAACATCGAGGTCACGCTCGACACCATCACCGCCTGAGCGGCCTCACCGCATCCGGTCAGCCCTGATCGACAACGCCGACCAGCCACCAGTGGTGGCCGGTCCGGCGTTGTCGATCGAGTGGGGACAGTGGGCGCGGACGGGTTCGAACCGCCGACCGCCCGGGTGTAAACCGGGAGCTCTTCCGCTGAGCTACGCGCCCTGGTGCAACCGGAGAATGATGCCACGCCGGAGGTCGAGCCGGAAACGACGAACGGGCGGACCGGGTGCCGCGCGGGGCCCGAGGGCCTTGACGTCAGGCGGTAGCGAGGGCGTCGACCGCACGCTTCCACGCACTCTGGTCCCGGGCCTCGCCCGGGCCATTGACCTCGGCGAAGGTCACCACGCCGTCGAGGCCGACCAGGAAGGTCCCCCGCAGAGCCATACCGCCCTGCTCGTGGAACACGCCGTAGCTCTTCGTGACCGCGCCGTGCGGCCAGAAATCTGACAGCAACGGGAACTCGTAGCCCTGGGCGTCCGCCCAGGCCTTCAGGGCGGGGGCCGGATCGGTCGAGACGGCCAGCACCTGGACGTGTTCGTTCTGGAAGGAGCTGAGATCGTCCCGGACCGCGCAGAGTTCGACCGTGCAGGTGCCGGAGAAGGCGAACGGGTAGAACACCACGAGGACGGCCTTGTCGCCACGGAAGTCCGAGAGCGAGACAGGTGTCCGGTTGGAGTCCGGCAGCGTGAAATCAGGGGCGACGGATCCGACCTCGACCGACATGGGTTCTCTTTTCGTTTCGTCGTAGAAAGGGTTGGGCTGCAGGTTATCCCACTACTGGAAGGCAAGCCGTGAGGTGAACGCTCAGCGACGGATCCGGCCCTGCTTGGCCCGCGCAAGCTTGGCCGTCATCCATTCTGCGCCACCGGAAACCGTGGTGGTCTGGGAGAGGCCGGCCGTTCTGGTCGCTTCCGCGATATCACTCGGCTCTACGTAGCCCTCCCGACCGGTCTTCGGCGTCAGCAGCCAGATGACGCCGGAGTCGGCCAGCAGCGTGATCGCGTCGACCAGAGCGTCGGTGAGGTCCCCGTCGTCTTCCCGCCACCACAGCACCACCGCATCGAGAACGTCGTCGGCGTCTTCGTCGAGGAGCTCCGAGCCGACGATCGCCTCGATGGCCTCGCGGAGATCGTGATCGACATCGTCGTCGTAACCGATCTCGCCGACCACATCCCCCGCCTTCAGTCCGAGCCGGACAGCGACGCCGCTCTCGAATGAGCCGTGCGCCTGTCCCGAGACCTCAGTCACTGTGTTCTCAAGCCTTCCCACTCGTCGTGCCGTTCTACGGTGTGCGGGACCGACCCTTCGGTCAGAACCCACTCCCCTGGCTTACCTGCGTCCGCAGTGCCCCGGCGTGCACAACATTATGCAAGTCACGCCCCTTTCGGGAACTCCGGGCCGTCAGTTGCTTCACCCGGACCCCCCAACCGCCTCGCCCGGGTGGGGTGTTGCGGCGGCGCGCCTGCGGATGCGGAAGGATGGCAGGCAGCGGCCACTCCCACCCGGGGCGGCCGAAACCACCCGTTCGACGGCGGGAGTGCCCATCGCACGCGAAGCCGTCGTCGCCTGACGAGGAGATCCCTTGGCTTCCTCCAGCACCACGCCGCGCGTCGGCGGGGCAGAGACCGTCCCGTCCCGCCACCACCTGATCCGTGACGGATTCGCCGCCCAGTTCCCGGACGCCGATCCCGAGGAGACCCAGGAGTGGCTCGACTCGTTCGACGCCATGGTGGAAGCCGGCGGTCAGCAGCGTGCTCGTTACCTGATGCTCCGGTTGCTCGGTCGCGCCGGTGAGGCCCATGTGGGATTGCCGGCCCTGACCACTACGGATTACATCAACACCATCCCGACCGAGTCCGAGCCGTTCTTCCCGGGCGACGAGGAGATAGAGCGCCGGTACCGGAACTGGATCCGCTGGAACGCCGCGATGATGGTGCACCGCGCCCAGCGGCCAGGAGTCGGCGTGGGCGGGCACATCTCCACCTACGCCTCGTCCGCCAGCCTCTACGAGGTCGGCTACAACCACTTCTTCCGTGGCAAGAACCACCCCGGCGGCGGTGATCACGTCTTCTTCCAGGGGCATGCCTCCCCCGGCATGTACGCACGGGCGTTCCTGGAGGGACGCCTGTCGACCGACAAGATGGACGGCTTCCGCCAGGAGGTCTCGCACCCGGGCGGCGGGCTGCCGTCCTACCCGCACCCGCGGCTGATGCCGGACTTCTGGGAGCACCCGACGGTGTCGATGGGCCTCGGCCCGATGAACGCCATCGCCCAGGCCCGGGTGAACCGATACCTGCACCACCGCGGCATCAAGGACACGTCGCAGCAGCATGTCTGGGCCTTCCTGGGCGACGGCGAGCTGGACGAGGTCGAATCGCGTGGACTGATCCACCTGCCCGCCATCGACGGACTGGACAACCTCACGTACGTCATCAACTGCAACCTGCAGCGGCTCGACGGCCCGGTCCGCGGCAACGGCAAGATCATCCAGGAACTGGAGTCCTTCTTCCGGGGGGCCGGCTGGAACGTCATCAAGGTCGTCTGGGGCCGGGAGTGGGATGCGTTGCTGCACGCCGACAAGGACGGCGCGCTGGTGAACCTGATGAATACGACGCCGGACGGCGACTACCAGACCTACAAGGCCAACGACGGCGCCTACGTGCGTGAGCACTTCTTCGGCCGCGACCCGCGGACCAAGGCACTGACGCAGGCCATGTCCGACGACGAGATCTGGGCCCTGAAGCGCGGCGGCCACGACTACAAGAAGGTGCACGCCGCGTACCACGCCGCCACCCACCATGTCGGGCAGCCGACGGTCATCCTGGCCAAGACGATCAAGGGTTTCCACCTCGGTTCGTCCTTCGAGGGGCGTAACGCGACCCACCAGATGAAGAAGCTCACGCTGGACAATCTGAAGTCGTTCCGCGACGAGCTGCACATCCCGATCACCGACGCCCAGCTCGAGGCCGACCCCTACCAGCCGCCGTACTACCACCCGGGCGAGGACGCACCGGAGATCCAGTACCTGCAGGAGCGGCGCAGCCGGCTCGGCGGCTATGTGCCCGAACGACGGGTCACGGCCAAGCCGCTCAAGCTCCCCGGCGACGACACCTACAAGGTCATGTCCCGGGGTTCGGGCAAGCAGGAGATCGCCACCACGATGGCCTTCGTCCGACTGGTTCGCGATCTGTTCAAGGACCCGGAGATCGGCAAGCGGATCGTGCCGATCATCCCGGACGAGGCCCGCACCTTCGGCATGGATTCGTTCTTCCCGTCGCAGAAGATCTACAACCCCGCCGGGCAGCTCTACACCGCCGTGGACGCCAATCTGATGTTGGCCTACAAGGAATCCGAGCAGGGCGTCATCCTGCACGAGGGCATCAACGAGGCCGGATCGGTGGCCACCTTCACCGCGGTGGCCAGCGCCTACGCCACGCACGGCGAGCCGATGATCCCGATGTACATCTTCTACTCGATGTTCGGCTTCCAGCGGACCGGAGACGGCCTGTGGGCCGCCGGCGACCAGATGTGTCGCGGCTTCGTCCTCGGCGCCACTGCCGGCCGCACCACGCTGACCGGCGAGGGCCTGCAGCACGCGGACGGGCATTCACATCTGCTGGCGGCGACCATGCCGCACGTGGTCGCCTACGACCCGGCCTTCGGGTACGAGGTCGGCCACATCGTCAAGGACGGTCTGCGTCGCATGTACGGCGGCCCGGAGCTCTCCGGCTCGGGCGTCACGCACTCGGCCGGCGACTTCGGCGGCGAGGACATCCTGTACTACATCACCCTGTACAACGAGCCGTACGTGCAGCCGGCCGAGCCCGCCGGTCTCGATGTCGACGGGCTGCTCAAGGGCATGTATCTGCTCGCCCCCGCCGCCGAGACCGACGGCAGGGCCCGGGTGCAGCTGCTGGCTTCCGGCGTCGGCGTGCGGTGGGCCCTCGAGGCCCAGGAACTGCTCGCCCAGGACTGGGACGTGGCCGCCGATGTCTGGTCGGTCACCAGTTGGACCGAGCTGCGGCGCGACGGTGACGACGTCGAGCGGGCCAAGTTGCTGGACCCGTCGGGCGACCACCCGGTGCCCTACGTGACCGCGGCGCTGGCCGACCGACCCGGTCCCGTCATCGCCACCAGCGACTACCAGCGCGCGGTGCAGAACCAGATCGCTCCGTGGGTGCCTGGCGATTTCGTCGCGCTCGGCGCGGACGGCTTCGGATTCTCCGACACCAGGGCGGCGGCGAGAAGGCATTTCCTGATCGACGGCCCGTCCATGGTGGTCGCTGCACTCTCGGCTCTGGAACGTCAGGGTGGCTACCGGGCGGGCGCCGCGGCCCAAGCGGTCGAGCGGTACCAATTGCATGATGTGAAGGCGGGGACCTCAGGAAACGCGGGCGGAGATTCCTAGTCGGAGATCGTTCTGCGGCTCGGGTAACGGCCTCGAAACGGGTCGAATTCGGCTCTAGCCAGGAGAAAGTGCGCACGGTATCTTTACGCCGTTGTTGCTCTTCTCCTCTTCGCCGGCGCACCTGCAGGGGATTAGGCGCATCCCCTCGGTCGGAGAACGGCACCGGCCGGGGTGTTCGACCCCGCGGATGAGATCCGCGCACGACGCTCGAGGAGAGCCAGCATGGCGCAGGGCACTGTGAAGTGGTTCAACGCGGAGAAGGGCTACGGCTTCATCTCGCCGGACGACGGTTCCGGGGATGTCTTCGTGCATTACTCCGCCATCGGCGGCTCGGGATACAAGTCGCTCGAGGAAAGCCAGCGAGTGAGCTTCGAGGTCGAGCAGTCACCCAAGGGGCCGCAGGCCACGAACGTCACCCCCGAATAGGTCGCCCAGCCGCTCAGGGCCGGTGTTGCCGAGGCGACATCGGCCCTGAGCGCGTTTCGGCCCTGAGCGCGTTTCGGCCCGGTGGGCCTGACTGCCGTCGGGCCGTGGCACGCTTGGCCGGTGAATGCCAGTGACCTCGCCGCCACCGGCCGGGGCTCGGTGATCAGCGAGGTCACCTTGCGGAAGGTCGAGCGGGCGTCCAGCGGTCTCGCCACCAGGTCCGTGGCGCTGATGGACGAGCGGCTGCCGTGGTTCCGGACCTTGCCGGCTCAGCAGCGCAGTTGGGTGACCCTGGTGGCCCAGGCCGGGATTGCCGGGTACGTCGGGTGGGCCACCGGCGGCCTGGACGGGTTCAAGCTCACCGAGGCCGTGTTCGGTTCTGCCCCCAGGGATCTGGTCCGCAGCGTATCGCTGCGCCGCACGGTGGAGCTGGTGCGGATCGCGATCTCGGTGGCCGAACAACACCTCCCGGCCCTGGGCGCCACCCCGGCCGAATCCGCAGCTCTGGCCGATTCGCTGCTGCGCTACTCGCGCGAGGTGGCCTTCTCCGCCGCGGGGGTCTACGCGGCCGCCGCCGAATCCCGTGGTGCCTGGGACCAACGGCTCGAAGCGCTGGTGATCGATAGCATCGTGCGCGGCGAGGGCGGAGATTCGCTGGCCTCCCGGGTGGCAGCGCTGAACTGGGACCTGTCCGGCCCGGTGATGGTGGTCGTGGGGGCACCGACCGCGGCCGATCCCGCCCGCGCTGCCACCGAACGTGCCGCGGAGCTGGGCGTCTCCGCCCTGGCCGGCTTGCATGCCGACCGTCTGATCCTGGTGCTGTCCGCACCCGAGCAGACGACCCTC
The DNA here is from genome assembly GCA_965277305.1 of Nakamurella sp. Lineage (GTDB taxonomy): Bacteria > Actinomycetota > Actinomycetes > Mycobacteriales > Nakamurellaceae > Nakamurella. Next base: position 841,582 of record CBDICH010000003.1, read on the forward strand.
GTCACCGCCGTCGAGGGCCTGCTGGACGTGTTCGGACCCGGCCCGGTGATCCGCGGAGCCATCGGTACCGGCATCACCGGCGCCATGTCGTCGGCCAGGACGGCCCTGTCCGGGGTCAGGGCGGTGGCGGCCTGGCCGACTGCCCCACGCGGAGTGGACGCCGACCTGTTGCTGCCGGAGCGGATCCTGGCCGGCGACGAGGAGGCCCGCGAGCAGTTGCGGCGCATGGTCTATGTCCCGTTGATGGCCGCCGGCGAGCCGTTCGCAGCCACACTTGACGCCTTCCTCTCATCCGGACGTGCCCTGGAGCCTGCGGCCCGATTGCTCTTCGTCCACGCCAACACGGTGCGCTATCGGCTCCGTCGGATCGCCGAGATCACCGGGCTGGATCCGACGGACAGCCGCGAGGCGTTCACCCTGCAGATCGCGCTCGCCGTGGGTCGGTCGAGCGACGCGGTCTGAGCGCTTTGCGTCTCCCGCAAAGCCCGTGCGAGCCACAGCCAGGTTAGTTTGGACGAATACGCACCCCCGTTTGTAGGAATGCTACAAACGAGGGCCGTGGACTTGGTAGCACCGACAGTCGGCATCAACACTGCGGGCGTGGTTGGCTGATAGGCGTGCTGGCCATAGTCGCCCCCGGACAGGGAGCTCAGAAGCCCGGGATGCTCGTCCCCTGGTTGGATGTGGACGGAGTTACCGAACTCGCCGGAAAGTTCAGCGAGGCAGCCGGTCTCGACCTGATTCGGCTCGGTACCACCGCCGATGCGGACGAGATCAAGGACACCGCGGTGACCCAACCGCTGGTCGTCGCCGCTGCCCTGCTGGCAGCCGACGTGCTCCGCATCCCGGCTGGAGCGGTGGCAGCGGGACACTCCGTCGGCGAGCTCGCTGCGGCGGCGGTCGCCGGGGTCCTCGACGTGCAGGCTGCAGTCCGAATCGCCGCCGCGCGGGGTGCGGCGATGGGCGCGGCCTGCGCCATCACGCCGACCTCGATGTCCGCCGTTCTCGGCGGCGACACTGAGACCGTGCTGGCGGCTCTGGCCGCACTGAACCTGGTGGGGGCCAACGTGAACGGCGGCGGGCAGATCGTGGCCGCCGGCGCGACCGCGGCCCTGTCGGCCCTGGCCGACAAGCCCCCGGCGGGATCAAGGATCATCCCGCTGCCGGTGGCCGGCGCTTTCCACACGCCGTACATGGACACCGCACAGGCCGAACTGGCTGGCGTGCTGGCCGGCGTGGGCGCCCAGGATCCGACCCGGCCACTGCTCACCAACTCGGACGGCAGTGTGGTCAGCTCCGGTCGGGACTACCTCGATCTCCTCACCGCCCAGGTCACCCGGCCGGTGCGCTGGGATCTGTGCATGGCCACCATGAGGGCACTGGGCGTCACCGGTGTCCTCGAACTGCCGCCGGCCGGCACTCTGGTCGGCTTGGTCAAGCGCGACCTCAAAGGGGTGGCCACCCTGGCCCTCAAGACTCCCGACGACCTGGACAAGGCCGCGGCATTCATCGACGAGCACAGCGAGGTCTCCGTATGACGGCAGTCCGGATCACCCATCCGTCCGCCTCCGTTGGGTCGAAGATCGTCGGACTCGGTCATTACCGCCCAGAGAAGATCGTGACCAACGACGATCTGTCGAAGATCATGGAGACCAACGACCAGTGGATCCAGAGCCGCGTCGGCATCGCCGAGCGGCACTTCGGGGGCGAACTGGACACGGTCGCCTCGATGGGCGCCATCGCCGGCGGCAAGGCCCTGGCCGACTCGGGCCTGGAACCCGCCGACATCGACACGGTGATCCTGGCCTCCTGCACGGCGGAGACGCAGGTACCGCACGGCTCGACCCAGGTTGCCGCCGCACTGTCCATCCATGCCCCGGGGTCGTTCGACCTGAATGCGGCCTGTGCCGGCTTCTGCTACGCGCTGGCCGCCGCCGACCACGCCATCAGGGCCGGCAGCTCGAAGAACGTGCTCGTCATCGGGTCGGAGAAGCTGACCTCCTGGACCGACCCGGTCGACCGGGCGACCGCCATCATCTTCGGTGACGGCGCCGGGGCCGCGGTGGTCTCCGCCTCCGACGAGCCCGGCATCGGTCCGGTGGTCTGGGGCAGCGACGAGAACCAGACGCAGGCCATCCGCATCGAGTCGCGCGACGCCAAGTTCATCCAGGAGGGGCAGGCCGTCTTCCGCTGGGCCACCAGCGCCATCGCCCCGGTCGCCATCCGGGCGGTCGAGCTGGCCGGGCTGTCGCTGGCCGACGTCGACGTCCTGGTCACCCACCAGGCCAACCTGCGCATCGTCGAAGCCATCGCCAAGAAGCTGATCGCCGCCGGCGCCCGCCCCGATCTCCGGATCGCCAAGGACATCGTCACCTCGGGCAACACCTCGTCCGCCTCGATCCCGATCGCATTGGATCGCATGCGGGAGGCGGGCGGCGTCTCCCCCGGCGAGCTGGTACTGGCCGTCGGTTTCGGCGCCGGACTCACCTACGCCGGACAGGTGTTCACCTGCCCATGACCGGTCTTGCGCCTGTCGGCGCAGGACAGCGCGGCGAGCTGAGGCACAATTCGCCCTGAGCTCGGCACTTTCGATCCGACGAATTGCCAAGCTGACCACCTTCCGGGTCCCCGGAAGGAACATCACCACCGAAAGGAATCACCGTGAGCAACGAGGACACCCTCGCCGGCCTCGGCGAGATCGTCGAAGAGGTCGCCGGCGTCCCGGCTGCCGACGTCACCGCCGACAAGTCCTTCACCGACGACCTGGACATCGACTCGCTGTCGATGGTCGAGATCGCGGTCCAGGCAGAAGACAAGTTCGGCGTGAAGATCCCGGACGATGAACTGGCCAAGCTCAAGACCGTGGGTGACGCCGTCACGTACATCGAGGCCAACAAGGCATGAGCAACGACCACGACGTCGTCGTCACGGGTATCGGAGCCACGACGCCCATCGGCGGAACGGCGCCCGAGACCTGGCAGGCCATGCTCGATGGCCGGATCGGCGTCACGGCGAACACCGCACCCTGGGTGGAGAAGTATCACCTCCCAGTGGCCATCCACGCGCCTCTGCTCGTGGAACCGACCGAGATCATCCCGCGGGTCGAGGCCCGCAGGCTTGATCGGTCTCAGCAGGTGGCGATGGTGGCTGCCCGCGAGGCCTGGGCGGATGCAGGCTCGCCGGAGATCGATCCCGAGCGGATCGGCGTCGTGGTCGGAACGGGTATCGGTGGCGCCCTGACCCTGCTGGGTCAGGACGACATCCTGGAGCAGTCCGGGATCGGCAAGGTGGCCGTGATGACCATCCCCATGCTGATGCCGAACGGTCCAGCCGCCGCCGTGGGTCTGTGGGTCAAGGCCCGCGGCGGCGTCCACGCCCCGGTGGCCGCCTGTGCTGCCGGTGCAGAAGGCATGGCCTGGGCTTACACGCTGATCAAAGCCGGCGAGATCGACATCGCCATCGCCGGTGGCGCCGAAGCCTGCATCCACCAGCTGCCGGTTGCGGGCTTCTCCCAGATGCGGGCGATGAGCACCCGGAACGACGATCCGACGACCGCCTCCCGGCCGTTCGACCTCGGGCGCGACGGCTTCGTACTCGGCGAGGGCGCCGGCATGATGGTGCTCGAACGTCGCGACCACGCGGTGGCCCGCGGTGCCGAGATCTACGGCACGCTGGCCGGGATCGGGATGTCGAACGACGCGTTCCACATCACCGCCCCCGAACCGAACGGCGAGGGTGGAAGCCGCGCCATCGCCAAAGCCCTGCGGTCGGCCGGCCTGTCCAAGACCGACATCGGCCACGTGAACGCCCACGCGACGTCGACCCCGGTTGGTGACATCGCCGAGTCCAACACCATCCGGCGTGCCATCGGCGATCACCCGGTGGTCTCGGCGACCAAGTCGATGACCGGTCACATGCTCGGCGCGTCCGGAGCGGTCGAGGCGATCGCCACCCTGCTGGCGGTGAAGAACGGCATCGTTCCCGGGACCCAGAACGTGTTCGACCTCGATCCCAAGATCGAGATCGACGTCGCCACGGAGACCCGCAAGGTCGAACTCACCGCCGCGGTCAACGACTCCTTCGGCTTCGGTGGCCACAACGTCGCGCTGGTGTTCACCAAGTAAACCGTTCGGTCGTCCTCGAGTAGGCACGCTCGCTCGCCCGGTCCGGCGGGCGACGCCGAATCGATCCATCGACCCGACCGGCCGTCCTGCGGCCGAACGTCGGGATGTCAGGAGCAACTGTGACCACCACCGCCGACCACCCCACCCCGGCCGCGCAGGGCCCGCGCAAGCTGGACTTCCGCGAGCCGGAGATCCGGCTCGCCAAACTGCTCGACCCGGACACCGTGGTGGCCCTGCACGCCACGGATACCTCGGGGGTGTCGGTGGTCCGCGGCCGGATCGACGGCGCGAAGGTGATCGCCTACTGCACCGACGCCACCCGGATGGGCGGCGCCATGGGGTCGGCCGGCTGCCGGCACATCGTCGACGCGATCGACGCGGCGATCCGGGAACGCATTCCGGTGATCGGGATCTGGCATTCCGGCGGAGCCCGGCTGGCCGAGGGCGTGGAAGCGCTCGACGGCGTGGGCCAGGTCTTCGCGGCCATGGTGCGGGCCTCCGGGCGGGTACCGCAGATCTCGGTGGTGTTGGGGCCGGCCGCCGGGGGCGCCGCCTACGGGCCGGCGCTGACCGACGTCGTCATCATGTCGCCGGAAGGCCGGATCTTCGTCACCGGGCCGGACGTCGTGCGCTCGGTGACGGGCGAGGAAGTCGACATGGAGGCCCTGGGCGGCCCGTCCGCTCACGGACGCAAGTCCGGTGTGGTGCACATCGTCTCGGACTCCGAGGACGACGCCTACGTGCGCGCCCGGCGGGTCTCCAGTCTGTTCTCCCGCCCCGGTATCGCCGGAGTTGCCGGCATGGCCGACGACCCGGAGCTGGAACACGTGCTGCCGGCCCAGCGGAACCGGGCCTACAACGTCCGGCCGGTGATCGATCGGATCCTCGACGAGCCGATGGAGGAGCTGCAGGCGCGCTGGGCACCGAACATCGTCATCGGTCTGGGCCGGCTGGCCGGCCGGAGTGTCGGCGTGGTCGCCAACAACCCGCTCCGCCTCGGCGGCTGCCTCGACTCCACCTCTGCCGAGAAGGCCTCCCGATTCGTCCGGATGTGCGACGCCTTCGGCATCCCCCTGCTCGTCATCGTCGATGTCCCCGGTTACCTGCCGGGCGTCGGCCAGGAATGGGACGGGGTGGTGCGTCGTGGCGCGAAGTTGCTGCACGCCTTTGCCGAAGCTGTGGTGCCGCGGGTGACCCTGGTGACCCGCAAGGCCTACGGCGGGGCCTACATCGCGATGAACTCGAAGTCCCTCGGTGCCACGGCGGTCTTCGCCTGGCCGGACGCCGAGATCGCCGTGATGGGCGCCAAGGCCGCCGTCGGGATCCTGCACAAGCGCAAGCTCGCCGCCGCCCCGGATGACGAACGGGAGGCGCTGCACGCTGCGCTCGCGATCGAACACGAGAAGATCGCCGGCGGCGTCAACCGGGCAATCGAGCTGGGTGTGGTGGACGAGGTGATCAGCCCGGCCGAGACCCGGCGACGCGTCGCGGAGGCGCTGGCGTCAGCGCCGGCCGGAAGGGGCGCCCACAGCAACATCCCGCTGTAGCCCGCACCGGACCTCACAGCCCGCACCGGACCTCACTCCGCCTTGCGATCCTCTGCCTCCGGAGCCGACGAGTCGCGATCCTCTGCCCCCGGAGCCGCAAGAGTCGCGACGCGCTACGCAGCAGAGGTCAGCACTTGGCCATGGTGACGCTGCCCGGAACCGTCGGGCCCACCACCATTCGACCGTCCTGCGATTCGATCCGGTAGACCAGCGTCCACTCGATGCAACCGACCGGCAGATCAGCGGGAGCCAGGTCCGGGTCCTGCTGCGAGGTGAAGTGCACGCCGACCCGGAGCGGGTCGTCACTCATGGTCTGCATCCAGATGCTCGAGTCGACCGTGGTCGCGTAGGCGTCGAGCCATTGAGCGCTGTTCTGCGCACCGGCCATGCCGGCGGTGACCGTCTGCGCCCAGCCCGGGTAGTTGTGCTGGTTGATGGCATCGAAGTAACTCTGCAGGAGCTGCTGCACGTCGGAGGCGCGAGCCTTCCGTTCAACCGCGGGAGCCATCTGCACCGTGAGATTGTTGGACGGTCCGGTCGACGTATCCGCGGTGGTGGTGGTCGGATCGGCGCTGCGAACCGCTGGATGGGGTGTACTGGTGCCGGTCGAAGCGACTGTCGGGCCGACTTCTGGGACTCCGGCCCGGTGGTGCGAGATGGCTACGGCGGCGCCCGCGCCGACGATCAACAGGACGACCAGCCCGGTCAGCAAGCTGACGGTCAGCCGAGGCCCACGGAACGACAACGCACTTCCTGCCTCTCGGTGGTCTCGCCCGCGGCGCGCAGGGAGGGTCCATCGCAAGACGCCTGGTGACCAGTGGAGGTTGTTCCGACTCAGCCGACCTGGTGCAGCCAGGTCACCGGGGTGCCCTCGCCCGCGCGGCGGTACGGCTCCAGTTCGGCATCGACCTCGGCGCCGATGGCGGTCGACAGCGCGTGGCGGAGACCGTCCAGGCTGGTCGCTCGTTCCATCAGGGACCTGACCTGGTCTTCTGCCACGATGACGTCGCCGTTCGCGGAGATCGCCGCGCGCCACAGGCCCCGACCAGGCAGATGGCAGACCCGCTCGCCGTCCGCTCCGTGACTGGCGTCCTCGGTGATCTCGAACCGCAGCATCGGCCAGGCTCGCAGAGCGGAGGCGATGCGAGCTCCGGTGCCCGGCTCGCCGCGCCAGCCGACCTCGGCGCGCAGCTGTCCGGGAGATGCGGGCTGCGCCGTCCACGACAGCGAGACCCGATCTCCGAGAACGCTGGAGATCGCCCACTCGACGTGCGGGCAGATCGCCGCCGGCGCCGAGTGCACGAAAATGACGCCCTGCACCCTCGATGCACGCGTCCCGTTCACGTCACGATTCACCACAGTCCACCTCCGCTCGAGCTCCATCGTCTTCCCCAACGTGGATGCCGCGACCGGTTCGGTGTCGTCGCCTATCGTGTTCTGTTGTCGACCGTCTCCACCCGTCCCCCGCATCTCCCGGCGGTCCGGCCGGGATGCAACTGGAGTGCAGGAAATACAGCCTAGTGGCCATTGTGCACCGTGAGACGGCTCGAAGGCCAGCTTTTCCCGGAACCGGCCCGCTCAGCCGGTCGGCTGGCACCGCCGGAGGGCCTCGGCAACGACCGTCGCGTACAGCTGACCGCCGGCTGCACCCGGGTGAACTCCGTCGGGCCCGAGCAGGTCGCGATGAGCACCGATGGCGGCATGCCAGTCCGCGGTGCAGGTGTGCGGCCGGGCCGACGCGACCGCCTGCAGGTTCGTGTTCACCTCGTCCTGCCAGGCATCCGGCACGAAGCTGTTGACGAGGATCACCACCTCGCCGGCGGGCAGTTGGGCCAACGCGGCCGCGATGTGCTGAGCCGAATCCGTCCCGTTGGTGCCGAGCCCGATCACCAGAGCGGGCCGCAGCGACCCCGCGGCGACCTTCACTCCGATCAGCGAACCCAGATCCCAGATCTGGCGGCTCACCACCGCGTCGATGTCGGCACCGCCGAACCGGGCCAGCAGGGCCGGTGCGGACGCGAGCATCACCGAGTCGCCGATGGCGCTGATCTGTGCTCCGGTAACGGGCGGCGGCACCGGCTTCGTGGTGAGCTTCGTAGCGGGCCCCGGATCCTGCCGGGTGGCAGCCGCACCGGCGTGCAGGGCCGGCGTCACCGCCGGGACCGGCGACCTCGGGCCCGCACGCGATGGGGTTGCTCCAAGGGTCCGATCGGTCGGCGTGGTGGTCGTGGCTATCGCCCGGGTAGAGGAGGCGCCGGGTGCCGGTGTGGACGAGGAACCCAGTGGAGGAACCGTGACAACCGGCGGCGCTGACGTCGTCGACACCGCCGAAGACGGCCACCCCTGCGACGACGACACACTGTCCGGGGCTGCGCTGGTCTGTGCCAAGCTGGCCTGGGCGAGCGCCGCTTCGCCGGCCGCCAGCGAAACGGCGAGCTGGCTCTCCTGCGGTGCGACCACGACGCTGCAGGCTGCGACTCCGAGCACCAGCCCGAAGGATCCCGCTGCCACCCAGCCGACCGTTCGCCGTCTGGCCACCGGCTGATGCCCGGCGAGGGTCTTCCGCAGATTGCGCAGGTAACCCCCGACTCCGTGCCGGCGGATGGGCAGCTCCACCCAGCGCCACGACATCTCGGTGGCCACCAGCGCGGCCGCTATCGCGACAGCAGCCGCTCCGGGGTGTCCGATCGACGGGGTGAGCACCCGGTCGGCAATGACCAGGGCCGGCCAATGCCAGAGGTAGAGCGCGTAGGACCGGCGGCCGATACCCCGCAGCAGGCGCAGGCTCAGCAGTGTGGGAATGGCGCCGACGCCCCGGACGGTGACCGCCACCAGCACCATCGCCGCGACATTCACCGCGAACAACTCGCCCCGGTACGTCGCCGTTCCGGTGTCGGTCAGCAGTGCGGCGCCGGCCACCACCACCAGCAGGGACACCGGCCCGGCCGCGGCGGAGAGGCCGGTCAGCGGAGTCCGCCGGCGGCCCTTGACCGGATCGATGTCCGACGACCGCCGGGCGAATGCCAGTGCCGCGCCCAGCAGCAGGCCGAATCCGTGGGTGTCGGTCCCTTCGTAGGACCGGGTCGGATCCGCCCCGAGGTGAAACGTCGCCGCCATGGCGATCGCGGACGCCAGGGCGAGGGCGACGACGAGAGCAACCCGGCGCTGACGCCGCCGCAACAGGGTGAGCAGCAGAATGCAGACGGCCGGCCAGAGCAGATAGAACTGCTCTTCGACGGCAAGCGACCAGAGGTGGGTCAGCACGGCCGGCTCGGCGGCCGAGACGTACGACGTGCCCTGGCCGATCTGCATCCAGTTGCTGGAGAAGGTGAAGGCGCCGAGCAGTTGACCGCGCAATCCGGCGCCCAGGTCATGACCCAGGGCCAGGGTGGCGGCACTCACCACCGTGACCATCAACACCAGCGCAGGCAACAACCGCCGCGCCCGGCGCCGGAAGAAGGATCCGAACCTGATCGTCCCGGTCCGGTCGTGCTCCCGCTGCAGCAGCGCGGTGACCAGATATCCCGAGACGACGAAGAAGACATCGACCCCGACGAATCCGCCGCGCAGACCGGGAACACCGGCATGGAACAGGATGACCGCGATGACCGCAAGCGCACGGATTCCGTCGAGCCCCGAGGCGTACCCGCGACGAGCTCCGGTGGGCGAGCTCTGCCCCATCGCGGTACCTCCTCGCTGGTTGGCCCGGCTTGCCGAACGAGCGAGAAGCCCAAGGGCGCAAGCAACTTCCGGACACCCGATGGGTGACCGTCGATCGATGGATTTGCATCCGAGTTTAGTGCATCGGCACCTGTCGACCCGGGGTTACGACACGCTGTTACGACACCCCGGTCGGGCCGCCCGCCGCCGTCCGGTAGACCTCGATCTCGGCGAGGATCCGGGCCCGGTCCGCCGCCGGGGCGAAGGAGGCCGAGACCGCGGCGACGGCCAGACCGGCCACGCCGTCCTCGTCCAGATCGAGGAGATTTGCGGCCACCTGGTACTCGCGGCACAGGGACGTCGAGAACATCGGTGGATCATCGGAATTGACGGTGACCGGTACCCCGGCCGCGACCAGCGTCGGCAACGGATGCAGTTCGAGCGACGGCACCGACCGCGTGCACACGTTCGACGTCGGACACACCTCCAACGTGACGTGGTGCTCGGCCAGGTAGGCCATCAGCACCGGGTCGTCCGCGGCCGCGATCCCGTGGCCGATGCGCTCCGCGCCGAGGTCGTGGACGGCATCCCAGATGGTCTGCGGACCGGTGGATTCTCCGGCATGCGGCACGCTGTGCAACCCGGCCGCCTTGGCCGCGGCGAAGTACGGCGCGAATTGAGGACGAGGTACGCCGATCTCCGGACCGCCGAGCCCGAAGCTCACCAGACCGGCCGGATGCTGGCTCAGCGCGATGTCCAGGGTGGCGTCGGCCGCCGGTAGACCGGCCTCACCCGGGATGTCGAAGCACCAGCGCAACACGATGCCGAAGTCCCGCTCCGCCTGCGTCCTGGCGTCCTCGATCGCCGCGCAGAATTCCTCAGCGGCGATACCGGTCCTGACCGAGGTGAACGGCGTGACGGTGAGTTCGGCGTAGCGGACCTGCTGGGCAGCCAGATCTCTGGCCACGTCGTAGGTCAGGCGGTGGACGTCCTGCGCGTCGCGGACCAGGTCGACGACCGAGAGATAGACCTCGATGAAGTGGGCGAAGTCGGTGAAGGTGAAGTACTTCGCAAGCTCGGCCGGGTCAGCCGGGACGCGGGTCCGGCCCTCGTACCGGCTCGCCAGTTCCGCGACCGTCTGAGGTGACGCCGAGCCCACCTGGTGCACGTGCAGTTCGGCCTTGGGCAGGCCAGCGATGAAGTTGGTCAGTTCGGTCACCCGGCGAGCCTTTCAGATTCTGGGCGGCGACGCCGAACGTAGAGCAACCGCCACGAGGTCTCGGGCCGGTCCGGCCGGTGGCTGTGGGCCGGTCAGCCAGAGCGCCCTGAGTTTGCGCCGCAGGTCCAGTCCGGACACCGCTACCTGCACCAGTCGGCCGAGGGCGAGGTCATCTGCGACAGCGAGCGCGCTGAGAGCTCCGGGCGCGGCGCCGGACGCGATCGCCGCCCGCACCGCTGCGGCGCTGGCCAACTCGATCGCCGGCGGTGCGACGTCGGCGCCGGGCGGCAGTCCGGCGCGAACTGCCCGGACCAGCGCGTCCCGGGTTCCCGAACCGATTTCACGACTGACCAATGGGGTGCGGGCGAGTTGTTCGACGCTGACCTGTCGCCCCGGCCGCGACCAGGGATGCCCGGGGGGGACCACGACGACGAGGTGGTCCTGGCCGATCACCCTGGACCGGACCGCCCTGGGTACCCCGGGAGCCTCGATGAAGCCGAGGTCCGCCGAGCCGTCGACCACGGCCCTGATGACGCCGCTGCTGTTGGTGGTGGTCAGCTCCAGGTCGGTGAGCTCCTCACCAGATCGCTGCTGCCCGGCCCGCAGCGCCAGGAACCAGCGGGGCGCGAGGTGCTCGGCGATGGTGAGGCTGGCGGCCACCCGCAGATGCGCATCGCGACTGGTTTGCAGTGACGCGACGCCGGCGTCCAAACGGTCAGCCGCCTGGATCACCGCGGCGGCCCACTGGGCGACCAGCGCGCCGGCTGCAGTCAGACTCGAGCCGTGGGTGCTGCGCAGGATCATCGGGACGCCGACCTGCGACTCCATCGCCCGCACCCGCAGGGATGCCGCCTGCTGGGTGATCCCCACCGCGGCTCCCGCCGCGGCCAGGCTGCCCGTCTCCCGTACCGCGAGCAGCAACTGCAGCGAGACAAGATCGGGAACGCGGCGGCTGAGCACGAGGTGATCACACCACGTCCCCGCCACAAGCGCTGCTTGTGTCGTGACAACGAACCACCGGATACCACCGCCGGCGACCGTCCAGCACAGTTATCAGGGTGAGCATCACAACGCATCGCCCAGCCGGCGCGACCCTCGCCACCCGCAGCGAACCCCGTCGCGGTGGTCTCCTGTCTGCGCTGGACGACGTCGGACAGATCTTCGAGAACGTCACACCCAACTGGTTCGCCTCGGTGATGGGCACCGGCATCGTGGCCAACGCCGCGGCGACTCTGCCGGTCCACATCGCCGGGCTCCGGACGTTCGCACTCTGTGTCTGGCTCACCGCCTGGGTCGCCCTGGTCTGTCTCACGCTGGCGTTCGGGGTGCACTGGCATCGCCATCGGCGCCAGGCGTCCGGGTACGCCGCGCATCCGGTGGTGTCCCAGTTCTACGGAGCGCCCCCGATGGCGCTGCTGACGGTCGGCGCCGGGACCCTGCTGGTCGGCCGCGACCTGATCGGGCTCGACGCGGCGGTACGGATCGACGCCGGCCTCTGGATCCTCGGCACGGCTCTCGGACTGGTCACCAGCCTCTGGATTCCGTTCCGGATGATCACCGCCCACGACCACGAGCGCACCCTGGCCCTGCCTGCCTGGTTGATGCCGGTGGTACCGCCCATGGTCTCGGCCAGTACCGGCGCTCTGCTCCTCCCCCACGTCGCCGCCGGCCAGCCTCGGCTGTCCCTGATGCTGGCCTGCTACGCGATGTTCGGGCTCAGCCTGATCATCGGCCTGATCACCCTGACGCTGATCTACTCCAGATTGGTGCACCAGGGCCTGCCGCCGGTGCAGGCCGCGCCGACGGTCTGGATCATGCTCGGCCTGATCGGTCAGTCGATCACCGCCGCCAACCTGCTCGGCCATGCCGCTCGGACGACGATCGCCGCTCCGTACGCGCAGGGGCTGGAAGTGTTCGGTCTCGTCTTCGGCATCACCATGGGCGGATTCGGCGTGCTGGTGTTCGCCCTGGCCGTCGCTCTCACGGCGCACAGTGCCCGACGCGGATTGGGCTTCTCCCTGACGTGGTGGAGCTTCACCTTTCCCATCGGCACCTGCGTGACCGGGGCGATCGCAGTGGGTGTCACCACCGGGTCTGTGGCCATCGACGACCTGGCGATCGGTCTTTTCGTGGTGCTCCTGGGAGCCTGGGGGACGGTCGCGGCCCGGACCGTGCGCCAGACCCTGACCGGTCAGATCTTCCTACCCACCTGACCTCGGCCGCGCAGCACGCATCGCCCGAGACGCTGGGCGGTGTCAGCGTCCGACGAGGTCACGCAGATAGCGGGCGTTGCGGACGGCGTTTCCGCCACCGTCGTTGTTGAAGTACCCGTAGACGTCCAACCCGGACTGCCGCCATTCATCGATCCGGTCGGCCCACCACCGCAGGTCGGCATCGGAATACGAACCACCGTAGAGATTCGAGTGATCCGGGCCGTGCCAACGGACGTAGACGAACGGCGCGGTCGCCCGGAGGATGCACGGCAGTCCGGCACCGCTCATCACGGTGTAGGCGGCGCCGTGCCGCTCGAGGATGGCGAACACCCGGTCGTCGAGCCAACTGGGATGACGGAATTCGACCGCCACCCGGATCCAGTCGGGCATCCGGGCCAGGAAATGGTCGAGCCGGGCGTCGTCTCGTTGGTGTGCCGGTGCCAACTGCACGAGCAGGACGCCCCGCCGATCCGACAGCTCGTGCCACCCGGCCTTGATCCGTTCGATCCAGATCTCGGGTTCGGACAACTTCTTGGCGTGCGTCAACCCACGCGGGGCCTTGGCCGAGAAGGCGAAGTCAGCCGGTAGTTTGGTCCGCCAACCGGCGAAGGTGGGATCGCGCGGCCAATGATAGAAGCTGCTGTTCAGTTCGACCGTCCGGAATTCCCGGAGGTAGAACTCCAGCCGACGGCCCGGACTTCCGGCGGGATAGAGCACGTCTGCCCAGTGGTCGTAGCTCCATCCGGACGTGCCGATCATGACCGTCACGTCGCGCCACCCCCTTCGCCTATCGTGATGTCAGCCGTCGGCGGTCGGTGAATTCGGGTCGGTCCCGGGCCGGGCCCGTCCTTCGGCGAGGTACTCGAGCCGCTGCAGGGCCTCCCGATTGCGTCGGCCGATCATCGCGTGCCGGATCGGCACCGGGATCAGTGCACCCGGGCCGGATACCGCGTCCTCGGACATGGTGACCGTGCATCCGCCCGGGCGCGGCAGCGCCGCGATCACCACCTCGGCCTCGCCGGCCGGCCACGCCCTCGCCCGCAGCCGGATCAGCCGCGGTGGGTCATACGCCCTGGCGGTCGTGGTGTCGTCGATCAGGACCGGCCAGGCTCCCACCGAGTGGTGGATCCGGCTTCCGGTCAGCGGCCAGTGCGGGTCGACGTCGCGGATCCGAGATGCTCCCACCACCCACGAAGCGTAGAGCCAGCCGTCGGCGAGCACATCGAACACCTGCTGCGGCGTGCAGGAGAAATCTCGACTGGTGGTCTTCACACTCGTTCTATTGCCCGGGCGCGGGGTATCAATCACTGGTGACCACCTCAGTTGACGCCATCGTCATCGGCAGCGGACCCAACGGACTCGTCGCAGCGAACCTGCTGACCGACGCCGGTTGGAGTGTGCTCGTCCTGGAGGCCCAGCCCACCATCGGTGGCGCGGTGGCCAGCAGCGATGACGTCGAGCCAGGTTTTCAGCACGACACTTTCAGCTCGTTCTATCCCTTGGCTGCTTCCTCGCCGGTGATGCGGCAGCTCGAACTGGAGCGGTTCGGCCTGTCCTGGTCGCACGCTCCATCGGTGGTGGGCACACCGGATGCCGACGGTCAGTGGGCGCTGCTGTACCGGGATCCGGAGCGGACGGCCGCATCGCTCGACGCACTGCATCCCGGCGACGGCCAGGGCTGGCTGGATCTGGTCGATCAGTGGAACGTGATCGGCGAGCCGTTGCTCGAGTCGCTGCTGACCCCGTTCCCGCCGGTGAAAGGTGGCGCACGGCTGGCCGCGGCCATGCCGAGGGCCGGCGGCCTGTCCGTCCTGCGCCTGCTCATCGAGCCGGCCAGATCACTGGCCGAGCGCCATCTCTCGAGCGAGGCGGCTAAATTGCTGATCGTCGGAAATGCCGGGCACGCCGATCTGTCCCCCGATGCGGCCGGGTCGGGCGTCTTCGGCCTGCTGCTGGCGATGATGGGGCAACGGGTCGGGTTCCCGGCCCCGACCGGCGGCGCCGGCCAGCTATCGGCGGCCCTCGCCGCGCGATTCGACCACGGTGGCGGGCTCCTGCGCACCCGGTCCGAGGTCACCGAGGTCGTCGTGCGGAACCGCCGGGCGCTGGGCGTCCGCCTGGCGAACGGCGAGTACATCCGTGCGACCAGGGCCGTGGTGGCGGACGTCTCCGCGCCGGCCCTGTACGGAGATCTGGTGGGCTGGGATCAGTTGCCGGCCAAGACGAAACGCCGGATGGACGCCTTCCGTTGGGATCCCGGAACCGTGAAGGTCGACTGGGCGCTGTCCGGCCCGGTGCCGTGGCGGGTGACACCGCAGGCCGCCCCCGGCACCGTCCACCTGGCGTCCTCCGTGACGGAGGTGGGGCTCTGGATGAGCCAGGTGACGGGCGGAGTGGTGCCAGCCGATCCGTTCATGCTGCTGGGTCAGATGAGCACGACGGATCCGACGAGGTCCGCACCGGGCACCGAGGCTCTGTGGGCGTACACCCATGTGCCGCAACAGGTACAGAGCGACGCGGCCGGGCAGATCAGCGGCCGTTGGGATCAGTCCGACCTGAAGTGGATGGCAGACCGGATCGAATCCAGGATCGAGCGCAACGCTCCCGGCTTCACCTCGCGGATCATCGCCCGTCGCATTCTCGGGCCTCGAGAGTTGCAGCGACGCAACGCGAACCTGGTCGGCGGCGCACTCGGTGGCGGCACCGCCGCCCTGCAGCAGGAACTCATCTTCCGACCGATGACGGGTTGGGGTCGAGCCGAGACCCCGGTGTCCGGCTTGTATCTCGGCTCGTCCTCTGCTCACCCGGGCGGCGGAGTCCATGGCGCGTGCGGGGCGAACGCGGCCCGGGCGGCCCTGTTTCACGCGAAATTCGCCGCCGGCCGATGAGACAAGCCCCGGTCGACAGCTCCTCGTGCCACTGTCGACCAGGTGGCTACTTCCCCTCGGCCGGTTCGTCTGTCGGTTCGCCGGACTTCGTGACAGCCGCCTCTTCGGCCCCGCCGTCGGTCCAGACCTGCGCCAGTTCCTGATCGTCGATCGGCTGACCGCCGTAACTCTCGGCGTCCGCGGCCCGCTCCCGCTCGTCTGGCGTCGACCGGTCGCCCTGCGCTGCCGACTGCTCGCTCATGGTTGACTCCTGCTCTGCCGTCTCCGGCCGGTGGTGGTGCCCCATGCCCCGGGCGGGCAGGCGACACGGACTCGGTACCCGGGGTGCCAACGGACAAACCTGACTGGCAGCCCGCACGAGCCGACCCGCCACGCGCCGGACTCCCGGCCTCGTGAACGTGCATGGGCTGGGGCCGGTCCATGCACAAGCATGAAAATCCAGCCGCGTTCCGCGTGACGCACACGACCCGGGGCCGTCTCATCTGTGTGGGAGTCGAGTGCTGCCGCAGGGCACCACCCGATCCGGTGAAGGCCCGGAGATTTGACCCCTAACGGGTGAATCAACCAGATCGGACACCCAGCAATGTTTGAACGTTCATACAGATCAGTCCTGACCTGGCCTTATGCTTCCGAAGTTGCGTCCGCACTGGTCTCGGCCACGACCAATATGTTGGATGCCGACGCATGGAACTCGGTCCACCAGGTTCACGGAGAGTCCTTTTCGGGTGATCTGATTGCTCCAAAGAGTGGTAAGTCACCCGTATCCTCCTAAAAATAACCACGTAGTGTTAGTTTAGAACCAGCAACCGAGCATGGACGTCGAGGTCCACATCGGATGTCAACTCCCAAGATTCGCCCGGATCAGCTCCAGCGAATCCACCCCGCGCCGCGGCGCACACTCCCCTTTGGATTGCCACCATGACCACGTTGTTGCCTGCGCGCCGCACATTGGACGAGAACGACTACGTCGATGGATCGGTGACCGATCCCAGCCCGTTCACCACCTTGCTCGACTCGAGCATGGCCAAGGTCGGCGCCGCGAGCGTCGCCGCCAAGAAGTCGTTGCGCGGCTTGTTCGGTCGGCGTCAGCTGGCCGAGGTCAAGCCCCGCGCCCAGGGCATCCTGGCCCTGGTGCCGGCACACAATGAAGAAGCCGACATCGCCCGCACGGTCGAGGCTCTGCTGTCGCAGACCCGCAAGATCGATCGCATCGTCATCATCCTGGACAACTGCACCGACGGGACCGAGAAGATCCTCGGCCGCTACAAGGGCATCACCGTGATGAAGACCGTCGGCAACGTCGACAAGAAGGTCGGCGCCCTGTCCCAGGGCTGGCAGCGCTACGCCCACCAGTTCGACTACATCCTGGGCGTCGACGCCGACACCGTCATCGCGAAGGACGGCGTCGAGCAGCTGGAGACCGAGATGATCCGCGTCCCGTCGGCCGCCGGCGTGATGGCCCGCTACACCTTCGACATCAATCAGGGCAGCACGTTCGTGGCGCGCCAACTGATCCGCGCCCAGCGGATGGACTTCGCCTCCTGGCTCACCGACATCATGGCCCGCAACCGGTCCACCTACGTCCTCGGTGGCCAGGCCACCCTCTTCCGCGTCAAGCACCTGCAGGAAGTCATCGACACCCACGAACGGAACTCCCCCTGGGACCCGGACGCGCAGGTCGAGGACATGGAGCTGACCTGGCGCCTGCACGAGGCCGGCCGCAAGACCCTGGTCTCCGCGACCGCCCGCGCCTACGCCGGACCGATGGTGACGGTGAAGGGCCTGATGGGTCAGCGCCGCAAGTGGGACGAAGGCATGGCCGCCCTGCTGTGGCAGAACAAGATGCCCGACAAGAACACCATGATCCCGTGGCGTCAGCAGTTCAACATGTTCTCCAACGGGATCGTCCGGATCCTCTTCGTCGTCCTGCTCATGCTGTCCTTGTCCGTGCACCAGTTCGTCTGGTCCCCGATCTGGCTCCTGCCGATCCTGGTCGGCATCGCCCTGAACTTCAAGGTCGCGTGGCGCGTCCCGGACCGCACCCCGGCCGACCTGCTCTACGCCATCCTCGTCATCCCGGCCGAGATGTGGATGATCAGCCGCATGTGGTCGACTCTGGTGTCGTGGCTCAACATCTGGTTCGGCGCCCGCCGCGACGGGTGGGCCGCCCAGGCAGCTGCCGAGTCCGGCAAGGGCTCGGCCAACACCAAGATGATCAGCAAGCTCCTCGGCGGCGCGCTCGCTCTGGCCGCCTTCGTCGCCGTCGGCATGTGGGCCTGGATCGACATCGCCAGCCCCGCCGTCCAGCGCAGCGTGTTGACCACCGGCTGGGCCGTCGCCTCCGTGATGACCATCATCCTGACCGGCTTCGCCTTGATCAAGCTGTTCAAGCCGACCCGCGGTTACAAGCCCTGATCGCCGACGCCTGAAGATCGGGCCAGCCCTGATCAGGTCAGAACCTGATCAGGCAGTGCCGCCGGGCCACCCTAGCCCGGCACCCCAGACTGGTAACGGCCCCGCCGGGAGTCGGACAGTCGTTGCCACCACCGAAACCCCTGGTTCACTGCCCTCGACAGGCGGTGGATCGGGGGTTTCGTCCATTTCGAGATCATCTCCAATGGCTCTGAACTGGTCAGATCCTCTCCGCTGGATGAACTGCATGCGCGGGAATGAATCTTCGCCAGGCCAGGTTGAAGCGGGTACTGGGTAGTTGACCAGTCAACCAGTTCGCATCTTCACCCGAGGAGCAGGCCATGCAGTTCGGAATCTTCACCGTCGGCGACGTCACGACGGACCCGATCACCGGGACCACCCCCACCGAAGCCGAGCGCATCAAGGCCATGGTCGCGATCGCAGTCAAGGCCGAAGAGGTCGGCCTCGACGTGTTCGCCACCGGCGAGCACCACAACCCTCCGTTCGTACCGTCGTCCCCGACGACGATGCTCGGCTACATCGCGGCCAGGACCGACAAGCTGATCCTGTCCACCTCGACCACCCTGATCACCACCAACGACCCGGTCAAGATCGCGGAGGACTTCGCGATGCTGCAACACCTGGCCGACGGTCGCGTCGACCTGATGATGGGCCGTGGCAACACCGGCCCGGTCTACCCCTGGTTCGGCAAGGACATCACCAAGGGGGTGGAACTGGCCGTCGAAAACTACGCGCTGCTGCGCCGGCTCTGGCGTGAGGACGTGGTGGACTGGAAAGGCAGCTACCGCACTCCCCTGCGGGGCTTCACCTCCACCCCCCGCCCGCTGGACGGTATTCCGCCGTTCGTCTGGCATGGATCCATCCGCACCCCCGAGATCGCCGAGCAGGCCGCGTATTACGGCGACGGCTTCTTCGCCAACCACATCTTCTGGCCCAAGGAGCACTTCAAGCGGCTGATCGAGCTGTACCGCAACCGCTTCGAGCACTACGGTCACGGCACCGCCGACCAGGCCATCGTCGGGCTGGGCGGACAGGTCTTCATGCGCAAGAACTCGCAGGACGCGGTCAAGGAATTCCGTCCGTACTTCGATCACGCACCGGTCTACGGCTACGGACCGTCGTTGGAGGACTTCACCAGGCAGACGCCGCTGACCGTCGGCAGCCCGGAGCAGGTCATCGACCGCACGCTGAGCTTCCGCGAGACCTTCGGCGACTACCAGCGTCAGCTGTTCCTCATGGACCACGCCGGCCTGCCACTCAAGACCGTGCTCGAGCAGCTCGACATCCTCGGCGAGGACGTCATCCCGGTGCTGCGCAAGGAGTTCGACGCGCTCCGCCCTGCGCATGTGCCGGACGGCCCGACCCACCAGTCCCTGATGTCCATCCGCGACCAGAGCAGCACCCAACCCGAACTGCAGGGAGCGACCCGATGACCGTCATCGCGGTCCTTTCAGCGGGCCTGAGCCAGCCCTCGTCCACCCGGCTACTGGCGGACCGGCTGGCGGCGGCGGTGACCCGAAGCAGCCCGCAGCCGGTGCGGGTCATCAACATCGAGCTCAGGGAGCTCGCCCACGACATCACGAACAACCTGCTGACCGGCTTTCCCAGCGAGAACCTGCGCCTGGCCATCGAATCGGTGACCACCGCGGATGCGTTGATCGCCGTGACCCCGGTATTCAGTGCGTCGTTCAGCGGGCTGTTCAAGTCGTTCTTCGACGTGCTCGACCGCGATGCGATCGAGAACAAGCCGACTCTGATCGCCGCCACCGGCGGATCGGCGCGGCACTCGTTGGCCCTGGAATTTGCGGTGCGACCGTTGATGTCCTACCTGCGCGCCCGGACCGTTCCGACGGCCGTGTTCGCCGCCACCGAGGACTTCGGGTCCGACGAGCAGGGCGCATCGCTGAGCAGCCGGATCGGTCGGGCCGCGACCGAACTGGTTTCGCTGCTGGATGCCGGCCGGTACGCGCCCGAGGTCGATCCCTTCGACCTTCCCCTGTCTTTCGAGCAGTTGCTCCACCGATGAGCACCGATCCGCGGGCCGGCCCGAGCTTCGGACTGACGGGCCTGCCCGCGGTCGGAGGGACAGCGGTCACGGGTAGGCCGGCTGGACTATCTGCTCGAGTCGCCGGTCACGGGGTCTGACCGGCCGGCGCGCCATTCGCGGGAGCGTCCGCAGGAGTGTCACCCACGGCCGGACCGACGGGTGCCGGATCAGCAGACCGCACCTGGCGGTCCGGCGCGGACGGCGGGGTCTCGTCTGCCGTGTAGTCGTATTCCTCGTCCTGCCGCTCGTCGATCTTCTTCTTGACCCGCCCGAGACCGGGTACCGCGCCGAGCAGTTCGTTCACGTGCTTCGCGATGTCCAGCAGGTCACGTAGGTCAGGAGCCACCGTGCCCAGGGTGTCCAACACGGGCATGATGTCCGACTGCATGTTGCCGGCCAGTTCGGGGAGCATGTCGATCAGCTTGACCACCGCCTCGATCTCGTCCGGGCTGGTGGTCGCGGCGAGGTGGGCCACCATCGGTTCGAGCTTGGCCAGCGTCGGCTCGAACTTCTCGGCCAGTGGAACCAGCGTCGACGTCAGCTTCTGGGTCCGTCCGACCACCTCCTCCGCCCTGGTCACGACGGCTTCGGTACGAACGACCGCGTCTGCGGCCATGGTCTGGGTGGTTTCGATCTGGGCGATGACGGTCCGCACCGCACCGAGGATCTGTTCGACCTCGGCCACGATGATGATCAGCCGGGGCACCAGCGAGATGACCCGCTCTGCCGCTTCGTAGCCGCGCTCGGCGATCTTCAGCACATCGTTGGGTCCGGGAATTCTCATGCTGCGCTCCTGCTCCGGTTCAGCGGCCGACCTCTCTACGGCCGACTGTACGTTCAGTGACCCATTTGGTTATGCTCGAATCAGCTCAAGAGTGTCAGCGCAAAGATCCGGCTCGCTGACCGGCAACCCTTCTCCGCGATGGGGTGCCCCGGGGGTAGAGCTGGCCGGCCCGCCCGGCAATTCGCGGCCCTGCGCCCAGGGCCATACGGCGTTGGGAAAGGAACTGTCGGTGGCAGGCATCGCGCACGCCAGCCTCGAAGCTCATGGCACCCCGCCGACTGATTTCATCGCGCGCGGTGCCTACGTGCTGGACGAAGCCGGCGACTTCGGCCGACCGACGGACGTCCACGTCGTGGGCGGGTTCATCGCCGCCCTGGCCCCCGTCCTGCCGGTGGATCGCTCGGTCGCGGAGTTGGACCTGGCGGGCCTGTGGATGATGCCTGGGATCGTTGACACCCACGTGCACGCGGTCACCCACAGTTTCGACGGCTGGGAGCAGCTGTCCACTCCATACAGCTTTCGCATCGCCGAGACGATCTCCGCTCTGCGGGCGGCGCTGCACGCCGGGGTGACCGTGATGCGCGATGCGGGCGGGCTCGACGCAGGCATTCGCGATGCGGTCGCCGCCGGGCTGGTGGAGGGGCCCGAGCTACAGGTCTCGGTGGTGCCGATCAGCCGGACGGGCGGCCATGGCGATGGCTTCCTGGCCGGAAGTGGCCTCGAGATCCCTACCGATGGCATGCTTCCGGCGTATCCGGGCCGACCGCCGCATCTGGCCGACGGCGTCGACGAGATGACTCGCGTGGTACGGACCGTCCTGCGCAGCGGCGCCGATTGGATCAAGATCATGGCTACCGGCGGGGTGATGTCGGCCGGCCAGGACACCTCCACCGGCGAACACCTCCCCGCCGAGTACACCGAGGACGAAATCCGGGCCGCGGTGACCGAGGCCACCCGGCACGGCAAGCCGGCCATGGCCCACGCACTCGGCGGCACCGCCATCGCCACCGCCGTACGGGCCGGCGTGCGGTCCATCGAGCACGGACTCTGGTTGACCGAGGCGGACGCGGCGGCCATGGCCGCAGCGGGCACCTGTCTGGTACCCACGCTCGGGATCTACGCCCATCTCGCCGAACAGGCCGACTCGATGCCGGCTGCGGTCGCGGAGCGGGCCCGCGCTGCCGGTGACGTGCTCGGGCAGGCCGTCCAGGTGGCACAGGCGGCCGGCGTCCCGGTCGCTCTCGGTACCGATTTTGCACACCGCGACATGCACGGACGCAATTTGTCGGAGATCGCTCACCTGGGACGCGCGGGGCTGACCAGCGGGCAGGCCCTGCTGGCCGCCACCGCGAACGGGGCCGAACTCTGTGGCCTCGGCGGCGTCACCGGGAGGCTGCGGGTGGGCTACCGGTTCGACGCCATCGTGCTGGACACCGACCCCAGCGACACCGAGATCTTCACCGACCCGAACTCGGTGACCGCAGTCTTCGCGGGCGGGCACGCCATCCGTCCGCACCCACGATGGCGATGTTGACCCAGCCCACCGAAAGCGCAGGCCGTCACGCGCCAGCATCAGTCGCTCACCTACTCCAGAACCATCCAGAAAGCTGAACCTCATGACACCGAACATCTCTCGCCGGCAGCTGTTGCGTTTCGGCGTGGGCAGCGCCGGGCTGCTGATCATCACACCGCTCGCCGCGGCCTGCTCCACCCCCAGCACTCCCATCGGTTCCACGCCGTCACCCTCGACGTCGGCGACCGCGGCCGGCACGGGGGCCGGCTCCAACTCGGGCACGGACGCCGGATCGTCAGGGGCCGCCTCGGCCGGGTCGACCACCGCCAGTGCGGCACCCACGGCAGGTGGAGGCGGCACTCTCAAGTACGCGAGGACCACCGGCCCGACGAGTCTGGACCCCCAGGCGGTCATCGTCTCCGGCGATGTCTACACGCTGAACCAGATCTTCGAACCGCTCTACGTCACCGACGTCAAGGGTGCTCTGCAGCCACGCCTGGCCACCGGTCACACCGTGTCGGCCGACGGCAAGACCTACACCTTTGCCATCCGCAGCGGCGTGAAGTTCTCCGACGGAACGGATCTCACCGCAGATGACGTGGCGTTCTCGCTGTTGCGGAACCGGGACAACAAGGGGCCGTTGAGCTTTCTGAACGGGGTCATCTCGACGGCCAAGGCGACCAGCCCGACGGAGGTCGTCGTCACGCTCAAACAGCCGTGGGCGCCGCTGGTCTCGGACATCTCCGCGTTCGCCAACTCGATCGTGCCGAACAAGTTGCAGGGCAAGACGGCGGCGGCGTTCTTTGCCGCGCCGGTCGGCACCGGCCCGTTCGTCCTGAAGTCGTGGGTCAAGGGTGGAACCGTGGTGCTGGCCCGTAACCCGCACTACTGGCAGGCCGGACTCCCCCACCTGGACGCGGTCTCGTTCAGCATCGTCAGCGACGACAACCAACTGGTGCAGCAGCTCCAGGGCGGGCAGGTCGACGTCATCGACTCGGTGCCGCAGGCCAACGTCTCGGATGTCAAGAGCAGCTCGAAGCTGACGCTGGTCAATGCCCCGCAGTGGTCGGTCGACCTCCTGTTCTTCAACGAGAAGGTCGACAAGTTCGCGGATCGCCATGTGCGACGCGCGATCTCGCACCTCGTCAACCGCAAGCAGATCTCCCAGGCGGCCACCTTCGGCACGGCACCGCCCGCCGATTCGTTCTTCCCGCCGAGCCTGCAGTACTACGACGGCACGATCACCATCCTCGACTACGACGTAGCCGCGGCCAAGGCGGAAATGGCGAAGTCCACGTCCTTCTCAGCGGGGTTCTCCACCGAGATCCTGGTGCCCTCCTCGGATCAGGCCTGGAACCAGACCGCCCAGATCCTGCAGGAAGCGTTGAAGGCCATCAACATCACGGTCACGATCAGGTCGATCGACACGGCCGCCTACAAGGCCGCCTTCACCAAGTTCGACTACGAGATGATGATCAACAACGCCATCAACGACATCAGCGATCCCGACGAGATGGCCTCGTTCCAGATCGACGACGTCAACGGCGGCTCCACCTCGTTCTGGACGGCCTACCACAATCCGGCCGCGATCAAGCTCGTGACGCAGGCCGAGGCCGAGCTGGACGACGCGAAGCGCAAGGCGCTCTACAAGCAGATCCAGCAGATCGTCGCCGACGACTCCCCCTACGTCCCGATGACCTACCCGCCGGTGCTCAAGGCCACCTCGTCGACCGTCAGCGGATTCGAGGTCAACCCGGCCGGCGCGGTCCGACTGGAGAACGTCACCGTGTCATGACCGCAGAGCTCCTCCCTGGGGAGTCGCGGCCGGACAACCCGTCCGGTGCCGCTCGGACCGGTGGCTCGGGCAGCACCTGGAGATACATCGGATGGCGATTGCTGAACGCCTTCGGCGTCGTCGTCGGAGTGGTGGTGGTGACCTTTCTGCTGTTGCACCTGATTCCCGGCGACCCGGCCCAGTCCATGTTGGGGAACCGGGCGACCCCCGAGGCGGTGGCGGCGCTGCGGGCGCAGTGGGGACTGGACCGGCCGCTCTGGACGCAGTTCGGTTCGTTCCTGGCCCGGCTCTTCACCACCGGCGACACCGGTGACTCGCTGTTCTACCAGGTGCCGGCCCGTGAGCTGATCTTCCCGCGTATCGGGGTCACACTCGAGCTGATCCTCATGGCCGGGGTGATCTGCGTGGTGATCACCGTGCCGCTCGCGCTGTGGGGCGCCGTCCGCAAGGACCGGACCGCCGATCAGGTCATCCGCATCATCCCGTCGGTCGGCGCCGGGCTACCGGCTCTCTGGGTCGGGTTGCTGCTGATCATCGTGTTCGGCGTGCACCTCCGGTGGTTTCCGGTCGGCGGCGCCGGTCCCGGACCGTGGCTCACCTTCCGTGGTCTGATCCTGCCGGCCTTCACCGCCGCCATCGCCATCTCGCCCGTCCTGATCCGCAGTCTGCGGGCCGGGATGCTGGAGGTCCTGGAATCGGACTACATCGCGGCAGCCAGGGCGAAGTCCCTGTCCGAACCCCGGGTACTGCTGGCCCACGTCGCCCGCAACGCCGCGGTGCCGACCTTGACGCTGTTCGGGCTCAACCTTGCCTACCTCGTGGGTGGAACCGTGGTGGTCGAACAGGTCTTCGCGATCGACGGGCTGGGCAATCTGATGCTCGACTCGATCGGCAATCGTGACTTTCCCGTCGTCCAGGGCATCGCACTGTTCTTCGCCATCGTCGTCGTCCTCATCAGCCTGCTGACCGATCTCGCCGCATCGGCCATCGATCCACGCCTGCGTTTCATCCGCCGGGACGGCAATCGATGAGCGGGCCCGGAAGCTCGTTGCCCATCAGCGCGACGGCCGAGGCCTTCTCGCGGCGTGACTCGCTGCGGCGCCGGATGCGGCACAGCGTGCCCTTCGTCACCGGTGCGGTGCTCACCGGCGCGATCATCCTGGTGGTGTTGCTGGGGCCGATCTGGTTGCAGAGCACCACATACCAGGATCCGAACGCCCTGCTCTCCGGGCCGA
The DNA here is from genome assembly GCA_965277305.1 of Nakamurella sp. Classification (GTDB taxonomy): domain Bacteria; phylum Actinomycetota; class Actinomycetes; order Mycobacteriales; family Nakamurellaceae; genus Nakamurella. Next base: position 867,040 of record CBDICH010000003.1, read on the forward strand.
CCGCCCAACACTGGTTGGGCACCGATCAGCTCGGCCGGGACGTGCTGTCGCGTCTGGTGTCGGCCGGCCGCACCGATCTGCGTATCGCCGTCCTGGCCCTGCTGTTCCCGGCGGCCCTCGGCATCCTCGTGGGCACGCTCGCCGGCTATCTCGGCGGCTGGTTCGACACGGCCGTGCTGCGCCTGGTGGACGTGGTGATCGCGTTCCCGTTCTACGTGCTCATCATCGCCCTGGTCTTCGTCGTGGGTTCGGGCGAGCGCGGCATCTACGTGGCGCTGGCCCTGGTCGGGTGGGTGAGCTACGCCCGGCTGACCCGCAACGCCACGGTGATCATCTCCGAGCAGGACTGGGTGGTCGCGGCGCGGCAGGGCGGACTGAGCCGCTCACGGGTGATCCGGCGTCATGTCCTGCCGCACACCGCGACCCAGTCGGTGGTGCTGTTCGCCTCCGACATCGTCGTCGTCATCGTCGCCGTCATCACCCTGGGCTACCTCGGGTTGGGCATCGCGCCGCCCACGCCGGACTGGGGCACGATGATCTTCGAGTCCCGATCCTTCATCACCAGCAAGTGGTGGCTACCGGCGCTGCCCGGCTTCGCCGTGGTGATCACCGGCCTCGGTTTCAGCCTGCTGGCCGACGGGATCGCCGACGTCTGGCGGGTGCGGCGGTGACGGGCTCGGCGTTGCAACTCACCGACCTGACCGTCACCTTCCCGGCCGGTCGGGAGCGACGGGAGGTGGTCCGATCCCTCGATCTCGAACTCGAATCCGGCACGACGTTGGGGATCGTCGGCGAGTCGGGCAGCGGCAAGAGCGTCACGTTGCGCGCCCTGATGGGGCTGCTACCCGGTTCGGCCCGGGTGACCTCCGGCGCCTTGACCCTGTCCGGCATGCCGGTGCCGCTCACCGGAAAGGGGGTGCGGGCCGCCCGTCGTCGACGGCTGGCGATGGTGTTCCAGGATCCGCTGGCCGCCCTCGACCCGGTGATGACCATCGGCGCCCAGATCGCCGAGGTGCCGCGACGCGTTTTCGGCGAATCGAAGAAGGCGTCCCGGGATGCGGCCCTCGACCTGCTGCGGCTGGTGCAGGTGGCGGAGCCGGAACTGCGCGCGGCCGCCTACCCACATCAGCTGTCGGGAGGCCAGCGGCAACGAGCGGTGATCGCCATGGCCCTGGCCTGCCGGCCCGAGATCCTGCTCTGCGACGAGCCCACGACGGCCCTCGATGTCACCATCCAGGCCGAGATCCTCTCCCTGTTGCAGGATCTGCGCGACAGTACGGGTCTGTCGATGATCTTCGTCAGTCACGATCTCGCAGTCGTCAGTGCGATGGCCGACCAATTGCTGGTGATGCGATCGGGACACCCCGTCGAGGCCGGCGGCACCGCGGCCGTGATGAACACTCCGGTGCAGGAGTACACCATGAACCTGCTCGACGCGGTACTCGAACTACCTCCGGTCGAGCCCGACCTGAGCACACCGGCCGAATGCGAGCCCCCGCCGACACCCATTGCGGGGCACCTGCTGACCGCCACCGGGATCGTAGCGAGCTACGGCACCGGAGCCTCGCGGGTGGTTGCCGTTCGCGGGGTCGACCTGTCCGTCGCGGCGGGCCGTATCCATGGCCTGGTCGGCGAATCGGGATCCGGTAAGACGACCCTGGCCAAGGTGCTGACGGGGCAACTGCAGGCGGACACCGGAGTCATCGAACTGAACGGGCAGGCGCTAGCCGACCGCCGAACCCGGGACCAGCTCAGTGGTATCCAGATGATCTACCAGGATCCGTATTCCTCGCTCGACCCGAGAATGACGGTGCGTCAGACACTGTCCGAGCTGCTGAGCCTGGTGCGTGGATTGCCCCGGAGCCGGATCGAAGCAAGATGCATCGAACTGCTCGACCAGGTGCAGCTGCCCGCGTCTGCGCTGGACGGCTACCCGGGCCAGTTCTCGGGCGGACAGCGTCAACGGATCGCGATCGCCAGAGCGCTGGCGGTGGAGCCGAAGGTGCTGGTGGCCGACGAGCCGACTTCGGCGCTGGACGTGTCCATCCAGGCCGCCGTCCTGGATCTGCTGATGAAACTGCGGGACGAATTGCACGTAGGACTCATCGTGATCTCGCACAACCTGGCGGTGATCCGACACCTCTGCGACGACGTCTCGGTGATGCTCGCCGGTTTGGTTATCGAGACCGGCAGTGCCGCAGACGTCATCGACCACCCGCGCGAGCGCTACACGCAAGAACTGATCGGGGCGGTCCCCCGCCTCCGGAAGGAACAACCATGACGGTGCCCCCACCGGCTGGGCCGACCGGTGCCCAGCTGCTCGATCTCGGGGTCATCACCGCGGCCGAGGTTGCTGTGGTGGAGGATTCCGCTGCGCGGTTGCTCGGCACCACATCGGATGTGCTGTTGCTGCAGGCGGAAGCCATCGTCCTGCTCGAGGCGGTGGCAAAGGGCCTGGCCCAGCCGGGGTCTCGGGCTCTGAATGTGGTGACCGGGCCCTACGGCGCCCTCTTCGGACGGTGGCTGGCCGCAGCCGGCGTCGAGGTGGTGACTCTCGCTGTTCCCTACCACCGGACCGTATCGGGTCCAGAGGTGACGAAAGCCCTCGCCGCGCAGCATGTCGACCTGGTCGCGGTGGTGCACGCCGAGGCCGCGACCGGCGGAGCCAACGCGATGGACGAGATCGCCGCGTCGGTCACCGCCCACGGCGCACTGCTGGTCGTCGACGCGGTCGCGTCCGTGGGCGGACACCCCGTCACGCCGGATGCCTGGGGCGCCGACATCGTGGTGATCGGGGGGCAGAAGGCGCTGGCCGGCCCGGCCGGCGTCTCGCTGGCGTCGATCAGCCCCCGCGCGTGGTCGGTGTTGAGCAAGAACCCGCATGCACCAAGGGAATCCGTGCTTTCGTTGTTGGACCTGCACGACGGCTGGCTGGGTTCGGGGCGCCACTCGATGGTGGGCACGCCGTCCTCGCTGGAATCGGCCGCGCTCGGGCAGGCACTCGACCGCGTATGGGACGAAGGCCTGGACCGGGTCATCGCCCGCCACCGATCGGCCGCCGCAGCCACCCGGGCCGGGTTGCGCGAGCTTGGGTTGACGCCGTGGATCAACGACGACGCAGCCGCCGCCACGGTCGTCACCACGATCGAGGCGCCCGCCGGCGACCCGGCCGCGTTGGTCGCTGCGGCAAGGGCTGCCGGCTCCCGCATTCTCGGTACTGCTCCCGGCCCGCTGGCTGCGACCACTCTGCGGATCAATCACACCGGCCGGGCCGCCAACCTGGATGCGGTCCTCGCCGAGCTCACTGCACTGGCTGGTGCGCTGAGTCGGCCGGCAGACAGTGCGATCGAGGCCGCCGGTCGGGCGTGGTCGACCGACGAGAGCACAGACGCGTCGACGCCACAGCGTTGATGTCGGCAGCTGCCACCACGATCACTTCGAATCCGGTCCTGCCCCGGACCGATCGTCACCGGGCTCCGAGCCGTGGCGCCTCAACCAGTCCGCCGGCATCCGATAGCACTGTGCTCCGTCGACATCCCTCCGAGCCATGGTCAACGGCTCGGAACCGGTCTCGCGTTCCAACCAACCACCGGTCAGTCGGCGCTCGAATCGGCGGGAGCCGTAGGCAGCGTCCGCGATGGCCGCCATCTGGTCATCGCTGAGATACAGCCATCCACCCGGGTCCGCCCAGACCTCCCCGACAGCGGCCCAACCGTCGATCAGCACAGCGGTCAGCGATGTTCCGGTCGCGGTCGATTCAGCACACATGGTCAGTGAGATCCTGGCCCTGGCAGGAGGTCTCGGTATGGACGGCCAGCCGGTGGAGCGACCACATGGATGCACATCTCACGACTCCCCCTGCTGACCCTCGACTCGGAACCAGAAGCGGCCGGCCCCGACGAACCCCCGTCGCCTGAGCCAAGAATGTACCGCAAATCCGACCCGACAATGGTTACGCGCCGGCCACAGCACTCCATTGTCGACACCGCACAAACACCCCCCGGCGATGAAGCCGCATCACCAGAGATGCGCGGATTCCGCCCAGGAGAATTCATCGTCGATATTGCCGGTGAGGACCCGGTCATCAGGACCGGCCCGGACCACAGCTCCGATCCGGGCCGCGACCGCGCCGGCGTCGAGCCATCAGGAGACAGGCGGAGCCGGCCAGCAACAGCAGCAGGCCCACCCCGGCCTCGGACGTGGCAGGGACGCCGGTATTGGGCAGTTCACCGGACGGGGTGGCGAGGTCAACCGGGGGTTGGCCACCACCGCCACCACTCTGGCCACCGCTGCCGCTGTGGCCGACGCCGGAGCCCCCGGAGCCACCCACATCAGTGATCACGATCAACCCCGCGTCGATGGTCGGATTGATCATCCAGGCCACGGTGGTGCCGTCGCTGCCGACGGTCAACCTCATGTCCGGAGAATCGACACCCACTGTGAATTGCGGAGTGAGACCGGCGGAATTTGGGTTCGAGTCGCTCGCCGAAGTCCCGGCCGCCACCTGTGTTCCGGTGAAGCTGTAGCCGGCCGGGACCTTGCTGAACACCACGTAGTAGCTGCCACCCGGCAGGCCGTCGAAGACGTAGTGTCCCTTGCTGTCCGTCGTCGTGGTGCCGACCACTGAGCCGCTGCCGTCGTGCAGGGTGACCATCACCCCGACGACCGGCTTCTCACCGATGTCCTGGATACCGTTTCGGTTGGCATCCAGCCAGACGTAGTCGCCCACGGCGAACAGGGGCGGCACGATTCCGGCGTCGATGGTCGGATTGATGTAGCGCGCCTTGGTGGTCCTGTCCCCTGCAGTGACGGGCCGGTTACCCGGGCCCGAGGGCGACAGGGTGAAGACCGAGGTCGTCCCCAGCGCGTTCGGGTTGGAGTCGTCGACCGCAGTGGACCCGGGCGCAGACGGAGTCGTGAACTTCGAACCGCTCGGGATGCCGGAGAAGGTGATCCGGTAGCCACCGGGCAGCAGGTCGTCGAAGAGATACCGCCCGGCGCTGTCGGTCTTGACCGGCGGCACGAGCTTGCCGTTGGCGTATCTGGCCGGCGTTCCATCGGCGTTCAACAGAGCCACAGTCACCCCAGGCAAAGGCTTCTCGCCCTCGTCCCTGATTCCGTTGCGGTTCGTGTCCAGCCAGACCTGATCGCCCACGGCGACGAGCGGAACCAATCCCGCGTCGATCGTCGGGTTGATCGCGCCGGCCTTGCCGGCGCCATCGGTCGGGGTCACCGGCCGCAGATCGGGCGACGCCGGACCGAGCGTGAACACCGGAGTGACGCCGAGACGGTTCGGGTTCGAGTCGTTTGCCGCAGTGGAACCCGACGCCGAAGGCTTGGTGAACACGTAGCCGACCGGTGTTCCGGAGAAGACCACCCGGTAGCTGCCGGTCGGCAGGTCGTCGAAGACGTAATGACCCTTGGGATCCGTGGTCGTCGTGGCGACCGGGGTGCCGTCCGCGTGGCGCACCGGCTTGCCATCCGCATCCTCGAGGGTGACGGTCACGCCCTCGACCGGTGATTCGCCCGCGTCCTGGATTCCGTTGCCGTTGCTGTCGATCCAGACGTAGTCGCCGACGGCGTAGGTCTGCGGATTGGTGTTCACCACGCTCAGGGTCGTGGGCTCGTCGACGGTCACCGGGGCCGGGTCGCCGGATCCGTCGTAGGTCACCGTGACCCCGGCCGGGGTGTCGATCTCGCGCACCACACAGACGGATCCCTTCGGCACGCTGAACGCATGGCGTTCGGCGTTGGACAGCTCGAAGTTCGCGTCGGCGGCCGCCAGCTCGACCGGTATGACCGTGCCGATGTTGCTGGTCAGCGTGCAGGTGGTGGTGAAGTGGAAGGGGCCGGTGGCGCCCGACCCGACGACCGTCTTGGTGACGGTCAGGGTCGACGGGTCGTAGGTGTTGGTCACGGCCGCGGTCGCGTCGACCAGGGCGCCGATGACCGCCCGATCACCGTCGGAATACGTGGTGGTCGTGGACGTCGCCCCATGATCGTCCGGTTCGGAGACGGAGCACGTCGCCCCGATCGGGACAGTGGTGATCGATTGGGTTCCGCGATCCGGGAATGTCAGATCCTTCGGGTAGCCGGGCACCGGCGCGCCGGCGATCAGGCACGCCAGACGCAGCACGTAAGGGCCTGGTACGAGGGTGGCCGCGCTGCCGGTGATCGCCTTGGTGATGATGAGTCTCGGCGCCGGGAAGTTGTTCGTCAGGTCGGCGGTGAGGGTCGCATCGGCAGTGCCGGCGTCGATCGGGACCGTGAGAGCGGTGGCCTCGCTGCTGTGTTCGCTGAGACCGCCGCCGGTGTCCGTCTCCCATACCTTGCAGACCGCACCGAACGGGATGTGACTGACCAACAACGGCGCACTCGGTCCGAATTCACCGGTCCCGGTGGTGACGACGGCCGGGGTGCCCTGCGCGGGCGTGACCGTGCATTCGTAGCGGACCCGGAACGGGCCGATCAAGGAACCGGCCGGGATCGGACCCGTGACGGTCTTGTTGATCTGCAGGTTGCCGAACGGGAGCCCGATGCCGACCTTCAGGGGTTCGACGGCCGGCAGTTGGAACGGCTTGCCCGCCTGCACCATGAAATCAGTGTGCGCGAACGAGTTCCAGGCCACGGGCAGCGGGTTGGTGCCGGTATCCAGATCGGTCGGGGCCTGCATCGGCACGTCGATCTGCACGGTCTGCCCCGGGCGCAGCTGGTTCGGGAAGTCCAGGAATCCACGGAAAGCGGTCGCATCCGCGGCGAAGGCGGGACTCCAGGCGGACGCCGCACAGGCCACAGGTGGCCGGGCCAGATCGGTGAGACACGGCTTGGTCGCGTTCGAGTACGACAGCGTGAGTACACCAACGCCGCCGACCACGGTGGGCGCACCCGCCAATATCGGGCTCGGCTCCCATTCGGTCCCGCGGCCACCGGGCACGATCACGCCGGTGTCACCGACCCGGGGTAGTTCGTCGACGATACGAATCTGGGTGGCGGGCGTGGTACCGACATTGGTGATGTTGAGGAGGAAGTCCAGGCTCTGACCGGCCGCGGTGAGCGCAATGCAGGGGAACCGGGTGTAGTTGAGGCCGGTGGCACCGAGCAGCAGCGGGCAGGTCGCGTCGCCCACCGGTACGTACTGCTGGGTCCGGGTGTTGTAGAAGCCACGCGCATCGTCGCCGTGCACCCACTTCTGAGCATTGACGGCGCTGCCGGCCTGGGCGGTGACATCGGCCGACGAAGTACAACCCAGGGTCGGATCGAGCACATTCCCGGCCGCGCAGGTCAGCGACGCGTTCGCGGTCGGGTCAGTGGTGGAGGCGCCGAAGGTATTGGTGATCGTCTGGCCGGCCGCGGTACCGGCGGAGAGCTGGGCCTGGAAACCGAAGGTGACCGTGGACGTCGGCAGGAACAGGAAGTCGACCGGGTACTGCCAGGTCAGCCGGGTGACTTTGCCAGTGCCGGGATCCCTGGTTGCGGTGTAGGTGGGGGTGGGTGCGGCCGGGGTGCCGGCCGGCACCGTCGTGGTGACGGTGAACGGGTTTCCGCCGGTACCGGCGAAGGCGTCGTCGAAGACCAGCCCGTCCGGGACCGGCTCGGTCACCGTCAGGGCCGGTACCGCGCCGGTACCGGTGTTGGTGGTCTTCAAGCTGTAGATGACCGACTGGCCCGCCCCGACCGCCGTCGGGTCAGCTGTCTTCCTGGTGCCCAGCTGGATGGTGCCCTCGGTGATGCCCAAGGGTGCCTGCGAGTTCGGGAAGACGATCGGGGTGGTGGTGGTGGCGTCCGGATACCCGGCGCCGGAAGCGCTGTCGGTCAAGGCGTTGCCGATCGGCGTGGCCGGATTGGCTCGTGAGGTGGCGCGCGGAGTCACGCTGAAACAGACCGTTGCGTTCGGGCAACTGCCCGTCGTCGGCAGGTTGGCGCCGGGCACGAGCAGGGAACCGGTGGCGCTGTTGCTGAAGGTGAACCGCAGACCCTGCACATCGGCCGGGTTGACCGTCCCGGGCAGAGCCGCGGGCACCGGCGCAGCCGTGCCTTCGACGAAGGTGCCGGCGGCGCAGTCGGCGACACTCGTACAGGCGTCGACCTTGACCAGGTTGGCCCCGGGCGGCAGGTTGACTCCGTCGATGCTCGCGAAATCGACCGAGTCGAAGAACGTGGTGTCGATATCGGTCGCCACCAGGCGGTTCATCGGGGTGTTGCCGGTGTTCTGCAGTTGCAACCTGACCTGGGCTTTCGCGGGCGGGACGCCGGCGATCGGCCGCGGCACGGAGGCGGGGTTGATCGTCTTGTGGACGCTGCCCGCTCCGGATGGGGGCACCACCGTCAGCGCAGGAGCGCACTGGGAAGCATTGGTCACGCCGACCGTCGATGTCCCGAAGGTCCGCTGGCAGTTGAGGATCGACGCACCGTCGGGGATGCCGTCACGGACCGCGACATTGAAGCTGAGGTTGATCTTGCCGTTGGGGGGCATCGAGCCGTTGACCAATTGCGCGCGAATACCGACCGCCCGGGTCAGCAGGGCTGAATCGCCCGCGTTGTACGGCACCCAGTTGGTGCCGTCGAGCACCTGGATCTGGAACTGGCCGTTGGTGGCTCCGCCGCTGGCGGTCAGCGTGGCCACAGTCAGGCGAACGACACCGAAGGGGTTGGCACTGGTCGATTGTGGGTCGGGATCTTGCAGGGTGAAACCGGTCTGGGTCAGGTTTCCGGTGTTGGTGGCGGACAGGTTGAAGGTGAGCGGTTGCCCGCTGACCAACTTGCCGCCGGTGGTACCGGTGGCCACCGTCTTGGTACCGCTCACCGTCCCGACAGGCGCGCGCACCGGCAGGTTCGCACAGCCGAACCCGGCGGCGGAACCTGCTGCGCCGGCATCGATCGCGCCGTCCGAGCAATCGCTGACATTGCCTGCGACGGTGGTCGCCACGTTGCCGTGCACGCCCAACGATCCGCTGGCTCCGGCGGCGATCGATCCGCTGTAGGTCACCGAGATCTTCCCGGGCGGGCTACCCGCCGGACAGCCGGTGGAGGCGATCGGCCTGGTCGTGGGCGGCGGAGTCAGGGTGACTGGGGCGGGAGTGGAACCATCCCGGCACGTCACCGTGACCGTTGCGGTGGTCGCACCGGTCGGGAACGTCAGCCGCAGATCGGAGACGTTCAGCTGGTTGAAATCGCTCCCCTGCGTCTGCGAGGGCTCCACGATCGTGAGGGTCGGGACCGGGAAGGCCGAGTTGTTCTTGGCGGTCGAGATGGCGGAGGCTCCCGACGACTGGCCGGCGATCGCCGTGCCGTTGCTGCTGAAACTGCCTGATGCATCGGGGAAGAACGTCTTGCTGACCCCGACCGAGGCAGTCCCGGGTTGCACGGTGAAGTTCGCGCACACATTCGCCCCGGGCACCGTACCCAGGACCGGATCGGTAGCTGCGGGGGTGGCGCAGTTGGTCTGGCTGAGCGCCGTGGTCGGATTCAGGGCCGCCCCGGTGGACCGCACGGTGTCCCGCAGCTTCAGCGCGACGGGAACCTGCGCATTGGTCGGGTCGATCGGAAGGGTGGTTCCCGCCGAGTTGCTGAAGACGAACTGCAGGCCGGTTATCGTGGCCGGATCCACTCCACCGGGCAGACCGATGGTCGGACCGGCGACGAACGGGCCGGCAGTGAAGTTCGTGCAAGGCGCCGGGGTGGTGCAGTACTGCACGGAGACCTGATCGGCACCGGCGGGGAAGGTGCCGACCGGTCCGATCGACTGCAGGTCGAAGTCGTCCCAGGTGGCTTTGCTGGTGTCGGACACGCTCAAGGACGACACAGCCGCCGAGCTACTCGACGCATTGTGTACGCCGAGGGTGACGGTGGTCAGCGCACCTGACTGGGCGATCAGCGAGTTGTCGGAGAACGCCTTGCTCGCCACAGCGGTCACCCGGCGCGGAATCTCGACCGTGACGGGGGCAGCACTCACACTGGGATCGCCGGTGTTGTCCGCCGTCGACGTGCCGGTGTTGGTGATGACCGTTCCCGTCGGCACCGCGATATCCGAGCGCACCGTGGCCTTGATCGTGGTCACACGGGATGCGCCGGCCACCATCCCGACCGAGTCCGGCGGATTCGGCGGCGACGCCAGCCGGTCGGTGTAGGTAATCGTGAGCGTCCGGGTCGCGGGCACATAGTCCACGTGATATTGGTTCGTCGACGGCGGCGGCACGATGTCGATACCGGCCGGGACCACATCGACGGTCTTGGCGTTGATGCAGCTGGCCGTCAGCCCTGAGCACTGGGCCAATAACTCGTAGGTGAAGGTCTGACCCGGAACCAGCGGCCCGTCGACGTCCGGCGTCGTCTTGGACAGCACGAGAGTCGCAGCGTCCACGGCGCTCGCCGCCGGTGATGACATGACCAGCGAAACAGCAACCAAGGCCACCACACCGGCCAGGGCGGCGAATCGCCTCTGTACACGAGAGTTGATCTGCGGGACTCTGAGTCCGGTCATGGCACCCCTCCACGAAACCCCACCACGACTCACCGGTCGAGATGGTGCGCTCGCTCGGGCGATCGATCGACGTCGAATGGATCGTACACGCGGGCCTTTCTGCCCCTGGCCGCAGGAAAAGAGACCGAAGCATACCGAACATCCGGTTTGCCCTTTTTCGCGTCAGCAAGTTCGTGGTCGAGTCGAGCCTCATGGCAGCAGGTTTCGGCAAGTACTTACCGCGACGTAATTGCCACGGCCGAGCCGAATGCAGCGCATTCGTCGGCGAGATCATCCACATTTCAAGGCACGAATTCAACCGGACACTCAGAGGACCGCTGGATCCAGGTCCAGGGTCGTTCGGTCCAGGTCGGCCAACAGGTCAAGGCGCCAGCCGACCGTCGGTAGCTCGAACCGGAAGAAGAACCGGGCCGCAGCCCATTTGCCCCGGTGGAACGGACTGTCCTGATCCCCGGCTGCCATCAGCTGCTCGAGCCAGATCCAGGCCAGCACCGTGTGTCCCGCTACCTCCAGGTAGAGGGCAGCGTTGGCCAGGGCGAGCGCAGGGTCGCCGCGCTCCCAGAGCCGCGCCGTCACCGCGACCAGCCGATCCACCGCCACATCCAGATCGGCCGCGTACCCGGACAGTTCTGCCGGACCGGTCGCCGCCCGACCGACGCTCGCCTTCATGACCTCGACCAGCACCCGAAGGGCCGAACCGCCGTCGGCAACCACCTTGCGACCCAACAGATCGAGCGCCTGGATCCCATGCGTACCTTCGTGGATCTGGTTGAGCCGGTTGTCCCGGTAGAACTGCTCGACTGCGTAGTCGCGGGTGTAGCCGTAGCCGCCGTGCACCTGGATGGCAAGGTCATTGGCAGCCAGGCACCACTGCGAGGGCCACGACTTGGCGATCGGCGTGAGGATGTCCAGCAGCACCTTGGCGCGCTGTCTGTCCTTCTCCGCCGGGGCCGTGCGCTCGTCGTCGACCAATCGAGCGCAGTACAGGATCAGCCCGAGACCACCTTCCACATAGGCCTTCTGGGCCAACAGCATCCGGCGGACATCCGGGTGTCCGGTCAGCACGGTGGGCGGTGCCGACGGATCCTTCGCGTCGACCGGCCGGCCCTGCTGCCGGGTCTGCGCATAGTCGAGCGCATGCAGGTATCCGGTGTAGCCCAGGGCCACGGCGCCGGCGCCGACCGCTATGCGGGCCTCGTTCATCATGTGGAACATGTAGGTCAGACCGCGGTTCTCCTGCCCGATGAGAAAGCCGACGGCACCCGGCTCGCCTCCGGGCCGGGCCAGGCCCTCCCCGAAATTCAGCAGGGTGTTGGTGGTGGCTCGATATCCCATCTTGTGGTTCAGACCAACCAGCGCCACGTCATTCCGCTCGCCCACGCTGCCCTCGTCGTCCACCAGATACTTCGGCACGATGAACAGGGAAATCCCTTTCACGCCGGACGGCGCGTCGGGCACTCTGGCCAGGACCAGATGCACGATGTTTCCGCCCAGCTCGTGGTCGCCGGCGGAGATCCACATCTTGGTACCGAAAAGCCGATAACTGCCATCCGAGCGCGACTCGGCCCGGGTGGTGATGTCGCCGAGAGAAGAGCCGGCCTGCGGCTCGGACAGGCACATGGTCCCGAACCAGCGGCCTTCGATGATCGGCCTGGCGTACCGCTCGGCTTGCTCGGGCGTCCCGAGGGCGGCGACCAGTCCGGCGTTGCCCGTGGCGAGAAAGGGGTAGGCGAACGTGCCGATGCTCGCCGCCTGGAAATACATGCAGGCGGCCTGATGTACCGCGAACGGCAGCTGCAGGCCACCCAGTTCGGCGTCGAAGGTGCTGCCGGTCAGTCCGGCCTCGGCGTAGTCGCGCAGCGCCTCGGCTATCTCCGGGATCAACGTCACCCTGCCGTCCGCACCGACAAGCGGCTCCTCGTTGTCCGCCTTGCGGTTCAACGGCGCGAAACGCTCGGTCGCGATCGCCTCGCTCAGGTCGAGCAATCCGTCGAAGGTCTCCCTGCTGTGTTCGGCGAACCGTTCACGACTGGTCAGCTCCGTGACGTCGAGCCATTCATACAGCAGGAATTCGAGGTCACGGCGGGACATGATCAGCGATCGCGGCACGGCATCTCCTTCAGGCGGCGGCACCGCATCTTCTCAAATCCAGTCATGTTCTCGTCGCTCGCAGCCTATTCGGACCGTGCCCCTGGTCGCGCGACGAAGACCTCCGTACCGGCCGAGGTGGGCGAACCGAACAGTTTCCGGCGCGCAGCGCGGATAACATCGTCCGAGTGCCCTTGACCAACACCGTCGCAGCGCCGCACCGGCGCAACGAGGGCCCCGCACCGCGCACGGCACGTGGGGACCGGACATTCCGTCCCGACATCCAGGGCCTGCGCTGCGTCGCTGTGATCCTGGTGGTGCTCTACCACTGCGGCGTACCGGGGGTCGGTGGCGGATACGTCGGCGTGGACGTCTTCTTCGTCATCTCCGGCTTCCTGATCACCAGACAACTGGTCACCGAACTTCGGCGCGCCGGACGGGTTTCGCTCGGTGGCTTCTACGCGCGCCGGATCAAGCGGCTGCTTCCATCGGCACTGACGGTGATCCTGGTGACCGAAGTGGCCGCCCGGCTCTGGGGGCCGCCGCTCCAGGCGGTACCGACAGCCAAGGACAGCCTCTTCAGCACGTTCTACCTGATGAACTACCGGCTGGCCGCCGAAGGCGTCGACTACCAGAACGCCGGCGGTCCGGTGTCTCCGCTGCAGCACTTCTGGTCGCTTGCCGTGGAGGAACAGTTCTACATCTTCTGGCCGCTGGCGATCATCGCCGTCGCATTCTTGTTCCGTCGGCGGATGGGTCGAGCTCTCGTCGTACTCGCGGCCCTTGGTGTCAGCCTCTCCTTCCTGGTCTCTGTCGGCACCACCGAACACAACGCCATCCTGGCCTACTTCGCGATCCAGACCAGGGCCTGGGAGCTGGGGGTCGGCACCCTCATCGCGCTGACGATTCCGCTTCTCGTCCGCCTGCCGCGCGTGGTGGCGGTCCCGGCCGGCTGGTGCGGCCTGGCGATGATCGTTGCGTCGGCGTTCCTGTTCACCACCAGCACCCCGTTTCCCGGCAGCGCGGCCGCCCTCCCGGTCGTCGGTGCGGCGCTGGTGATCGTGGCCGGCTTGACCGAGCACCGCGGTGGCGCCGAAGCAGCGTTGGATGGATCGGGCACGCAGTTCGTCGGCCGGATGTCGTACGGGTGGTACCTCTGGCACTGGCCGCTGATCGTGCTCCTTCCCGCCATCGTCGGCATGACCTTCAACTGGGTCGAAGATCTCGCGGTCGCCCTGGTCGGGCTCGGCCTGGCCGTCGTCATGAACCTGACCATCGAACAACCGGTCGCCGACAATCGGTTCGGCCGTCGGCGCTGGTTCCTGATCGGTGGCGCGATGTCTGCGGTGGTCGCCACGGTCGCGATGTTGATCATCGTGTTACCGGCCGCGCCGCTGGCCAACAGTGGTCCAGCCGTCGCTCTCGACCTACGGCAAACGGGACCGGCCGAGATGTCCGCGCTTCTCGACGCCGCCTACACGCACCCTGCCGTGCCGTCGAATCTCACTCCGGGGCTGCAGGCGGCCGTGAACGACGTACCACCGACCACGGCCAACGGCTGCAATGCGCCGTTCCTGGTGACCAGTGAGGGCCCGTGCGTGTTCGGCGATGTGACCGGCTCGAAGACCGCGGTCCTGTTCGGCGACTCGCACGCCGAACAGTGGTTCGGCGCGCTCGATGCGCTGGCCAAGGCCCAGGGCTGGAAGCTGGTCTCGTGGACGAAAGCCGCCTGCCCGATGGCGAACGTGTTGCTGATGAGCTCGCAACTGCAGCGACCCTTCACCGAATGCCCGGCCTGGCACGCGGACACCGCACAGAAGATCGCCGACCTGCATCCGGACCTGGTGATCGCCAGCGGCAGCGACGCACTACCCGGCCCCGCGTACTCGAATGAGACCTGGGCGGCCGACACCACCGCAGTCCTCGCCGAACTGGCCAGGTCGACCAAACAGCTCGTCTACCTCGCCGACATCCCGGCTCCGACCAGCAGCGTCCCGCTCTGTCTGGCCGCGCATCTCGCCCAGCCGCAGCAGTGCCAGTTCAGCCGTGCATCACAAACGGACGGTCTCACCAGTGGGAACCAGTTCCCGGCCCGGCGGGCGACGGTTCTCGCTGCCGTCCGAGGAATCGGCGTCCCGGTGATCGATCCCACCAATTGGTTCTGCTCGACGACCAACTGCCCGGTGATCCTGGAAGACACGCTGATGTATCGGGACTCCACACACATGACGCAGTCGTACAGCCGAGCACTGGAACCGATGATCGGACGGGCACTGGCGGACGTGGTGCCCTGGATCCGGGCCTGACCCAACCGTCAGTTGTACCGGTGGTTAGTTGTACCGGTGGTTCTTCTCCGAGTGGCCCGCCGGTCGCCGACACTTCCGGTTGTTCATGCTGCGGTGCCCGCACAATTCCTCGGTCTCCGATGCGTCGACGTCAGGGGCCGGCAGTAGCGCCAGTTCCGGCTCGTCGCCCCTGACGGCGGCGGGCTGGCCGGTGGCGGGCAACTCCGCGAGCGCCATGACGACGGGCCTGCCCGTTGGGACGAGCGCTTCATCCAGGACGACCGGCGGGATGGTGGCGATCACCGGGACCGCAGCCAACCGGGGTGCGCTGGGTGGCACGGTCGGTTTCGGCGTCGGCCGGGCGCTGTACCGGGCTTCCCGCATGGCCTGCATGGCACTGACTTTGCTCATGCGCTCAGGTTAGGGCCTGACACCGACAGTGACCGCCACCCGGGTTCACCCGTGAGGTGCGGACTCCGACGGACCCGGATCGGGCGCGCCGGCGACCAGGTCGCGCAGCCGGTTCCAGCGACGCTGGTAGTCAGCGTCGAATCGGCGAGCGGACTTCGCTGCCTTCTTCGATCCCGGCTGGTAGCGCCGCCTGGCCCACCAGGACTCCGGCTTGGCTACGCGGATTGCGCCGACCAGGCCGGCCAGTTGGAAGAAGATCCCGATGATGCCGGTCATGGTCTTGCCTTTGAGCATCGCGATCACCGAGATCGCCAGCGTGATCAGCAGGGCGCCGATGGAGGTCCACCAATCGGCCGTGCCGACGGCGCCGCTCACGAAATCGACCCCGCCGACCAGGATTCCGACGATGATGAGCAGGCAGAAGATGGCGTCGACCGAGCGTCGACCCTCGGCCGACCAGTACACGTCATCCAGGTGCAACCACAGCGCGAACTCGTCGAAGGCCAGACTGACGCCGACCCCGAACAGGGCCGCGCGCACGTTGAGCGCGGTGCCCTCGGGTGACAGTGCGATGAGCGCGATCCCGACCGAGCACATGATGAGGATGCCGAACACCTGGTGGTGGATGTGGACGCCGCCGAGACTGACGTTGCGGAGCAGCCCACCGGCACCGACGTCCTCCCCCGGCTCGCCCTGCCGGACGGCCAACGCGGCGGCGCGTTGTCGGCTCCGGATTCGACGCGTCACCAGCCGGGTCGCCAGGAAGGTGACGAGAATGGCGATGAACATCCACATCACCGGTCGCAGTACGACAACATCAGTGGTGGTGCCGACCTCCGTGGCTGACGTCGCCAACTCCAGTTGCTGCCCGGTCACCCAGATGGCCCCCAACATCTGCGTCACCCTACGCGTCGGGCCGTCCGCGAATGGGCGATCAACCCACAGCGGATACTCGGGGTTCGATCCAAAGCGGACACTCGAACGAACGGGACGCCGATGCACCCTTGGCAATGGCTCGCCGAGCGCGACCGAGGGCTCTCTGCGCTGCGTCGAGCCACCAGGACGGCGATCGTCATGCCATTGATGTTCGCGTTGGGCGACAAGGTGATCGGCGATCCGGGCCTGGCGACGTTCGCGGCCTTCGGGTCGTTCGCCATGTTGCTGTTGGTCGACTTCGGCGGCCCGATGCGTGAGCGCCTGCAGGCTCAGGCGTCGCTGGCCGTCGTCGGCGCGGTCTTCGTCTGTGTCGGCACTCTCGCCTCACGCAACCCCTGGCTCGCCACCGCCGCCATGACCGTGATCGGATTCTGCGTGCTGTTCGCCGGAGTCGTCAGCTCCGTGCTGGCCGCCGCCAGCACCTCGTTGCTACTGGCCTTCATACTTCCGGTGACCCTGTCAGGACCACCCTCGGAAATCCCGGCCCGGCTCGCCGGGTGGGGTCTGGCGTCGCTGGCCTCCTTCGTCGCCGTGGCGCTGCTCTGGCCCGCCCCGGCCCGAGAGCCGTTGCGGGGCCGCGCGGTCGAGGCCTGCCGCGCCTTGTCGCAAAGAATGCAGTCGGACGTGGACTTCGTACTCGGCGGCCGACGCCCCGAGGATCTGCAGTCGCATCGTGATGCCGCGGCCGCGGCGGCCGGAGCCGTTGCCGCCCTCCAGAAGACGTTCCTCGCGACGCCCTATCGTCCGACCGGCCTGAGTAGCTCGACACGCACCGTCGTCCGACTGGTCGACGAGCTGAACTGGCTCGATGCGATCCTGCAACGATCCGCCGCGTCGAATGCGAGCACGGCGGTCGATCAGGCCACCTGCGATGTCAGAGCGGCTGCGGCGCAGGTCCTCGGACGCGGCGCCGAGCTGCTGCGGACCGGCGGAGATCCCGCCGCGTTGCGGGCCGACCGGCTACGGCTCGGCGATGCCCTGGATGCGATGGAGGGGGATGCGACCGTCGATCTGCCGATCAACCGCAAACCGGTCGACGCCGAATCCGATGCCCCGACGCAGCGCCGACCGGTCGCAGACGTCATCAGCTCGCTCGACCCGAGCTTCCGGGCACAGGAACTGAGCTTCGCGGTGTCGGCGATCGCGACCAACATCGATCTGACCGTCGCGGCCGAGCAGCGCGGCTGGCGGGATCGCCTGCTCGGTCGTCAGCCCGGGGACCTGACGGGCCCGTTCACCGCCGGATGGCAGCGGGCGTCGGCACACCTCGACCGCCACTCGGTGTGGCTGCACAACAGTGTCCGCGGTGCCATCGGGCTCGGTCTTGCCGTGCTCGTCGCGGACCTCTCCGGCGTGCAGCATTCGTTCTGGGTCGTGCTTGCCACGCTCTCCGTCCTGCGTTCCAACGCCCTGAGTACGGGCCAGAACGCGCTGCGCGGCCTGCTCGGCACCGTGGCCGGCTTCATCGTGGGCGCCGCGGTGCTCGCGCTGATCGGTACCGACACCGCTGCACTCTGGTTGTTGCTCCCCATCGCGATCCTGGTCGCCGGGCTGGCCCCAGCGGTCGCAACATTTCTGATCGGGCAGGCGGCCTTCACCTTGGTGGTGGTCATCCTGTTCAACATCATCGTGCCGGTCGGCTGGGAGGTCGGCCTGCTGCGTGTCGAGGACATCGCCCTGGGCGTGGGGGTGAGCCTGGTCGTCGGACTGCTGTTCTGGCCACGCGGGGCGGCCGCCGCGCTCGGCAGCGCACTGGCCGCGGCGTACACCGACAGTGCCGACTACCTGGACGCGGCCGTTGCGTTCGGCATGGTTCGCTGTGACGCGGGTGTCCGGGTGGGTGCGATCCCGGTCGCCCCCCCGCCGGCCGACCTGGCCGACCGGGCGGCAGCGGCATCGCGTCGACTGGACGACACCTACCGCAACTATCTGGCCGAGCGGGGCAGCAAGCCGGTGCCGTTGGCCGCGGTCACCCGCCTGGTGACCGGAGTCGCCGCACTGCGCCTGGCCGGCGATGCGGTGCTGAACCTGTGGCAGCGCGACGATGGTACGGCCGGTGGCGATCGGTCGGCCGCCCGGCGTGAAGTCCTCCACACCGCGGCCGCCGTGACCGGTTGGTACACCGAACTCGGCGAGAGCTTCACCCACGACCGGGTTC
Source organism: Nakamurella sp. (assembly GCA_965277305.1). GTDB lineage: Bacteria > Actinomycetota > Actinomycetes > Mycobacteriales > Nakamurellaceae > Nakamurella. The sequence continues at coordinate 885,398 of CBDICH010000003.1, forward strand.
TGCCGGAGCCGCTACCTCACGATCCAGATGCCGACCAGCGCCTGGTGGACGCTGTGCAACACGACCTGCGAGGCGACGACGGGAAGGCCAACGCCACGGCCGTCCGGATGATCTGGACCGGCGATCACCTGGACGCGGCGCGTCGCCTGCAGGCGCTGGTGGCCGGGCCGGCCCGCGTCGCGCTCCTCGAGCGCGACGCGGACCCGTTGCCCCGCTTGTTGTCCGGTCACCGGCGTCGGCAGTCGGGAGTCTGAGACCGGGTCAGAGCACCACGATCCCCATCGGTGAGGTACCGGCCGGCAGTGGAGTCGGCGAGCTCGGCAGTTCCGTCAGCCGCGCACCGTCGACGGCGAACGTGCTGATCACCAGACCGCGGCCGCCGGTCACCGACAGCGTCCTACCGTCGGGCGACAGCCGGGCGTCGACCGCGCCGACCCCGTCGTTGAAAGGCGTTGTGCCTTCGAGTACCAGGGACCCGTCCCGTTGGATTGCATAGGTGGACAAAGTGGTCGAGGCGGTGTTGATGGCGTAGAGATAGCGTCCGTCGTGACTGATCTCCACCCAGCACGGGGCCGTCTGTCCATCGGGGACCGGCGATCCGGTGATGGAGGTCAGTACTCCGCGGCGGCTGACCTGGAAGGCGGACACCGTCCCGAGGCCTGGACCGGCATGTGCATTGCTGACGTACAGCTGGGACGGGTCGGTGGGGCGGAATTCCGCTCCGATCGGCCCGAGGCTCTCGGCGGTGAAGGGCGATCCGGGCGCCGCGACGAGATGGCCGTCGAACCGGACGGAGAAACTGTCGATCAGCGAGGGGTTGTCACGGGTACCGACCAGCCGATCACCGGTCGAGTTGAACAACACGTCCCCGACGCCGGAACCTTCCGGCACCGGAACGGTCGTGCCGGGGAGGGGGACCAGACGGCCGCTGCGGGTGAGGAAGAAGCCGGTGTAGTTGCTGCCGCCGTCGCCCACGTTGGCCACATAGACGAGTCCGTAGCGGTTGATCGTGATGCTGACCGGCTTCACGCCACCCGAAGGGACCGGGTCGCCGACCGGCTCGGGCACCCCACGGGAATCAAGGCGCAGCACGGAGATCTGGTTGCTGCCCGCATCGACCGCCAGCAGGAACCGGTGGTCCGGGCTCGACTGGATCGCACCCTGGGAACCCAGACCGGCACCGGACCCGACACCGCCGGCGACGAATGGAGATCCCGGAATGGGTGTCAGCGAACCGTCGGCATGCCGATCGAAGGCGGCAATGGTGTTGGCCACCGCGGCGTTGTCGTTGACGTACGTGTGGCCGACGATCTGCGAACCGTGCGGCGTACCGGCCGACGCCGTGCCGCCGAACAAGCTGATTCCGGCGGCCAATACCGCCGCGGAAACCGTTGCGCCCGAGCGTTTACGCATATCACTCTCCAAAGGAAGCGGGGCGGGATCTTTGATGGTCCGATTGGGCCCCGCTGAAGTGAACGCCCGGAGAGCGGCCGGATCCAGTGATCGGCCATGGCTGTCATGGCCCCGTAAGAGGGAACGATGAATTCGTGGGAGGGTGTTACGAATTGCGAACTATCGAGCCGCGGAAGTGTCTAGGCGCGGCACTCGTGGTGTGCCGGCGCCTCGTCGCGCCGTCGACCGGGTAGCGCGCCGCGCAGCACTCGTGGCGAGGCACTACAGGTCAGCGCTCAGTCCTCTTCGAGATCGAGTTCGCCGATGGTGTTCGGGTCGAGGGTGACCTCGGCCGAACCTTCGATCTGGACCTGGACGAATGGCGCATCGATGGCCACGGCCTCTTCGACCTCGTGCCGCAGGTCGGCGGTGAACAGCTCGGCCTGTTCCCGATCGAATCCGGGGAGTGCGATCAGCAGTGGCTCGGGCTGGTCGGTGAGCGAGATCTTGATCGAGTAGGTCGGCACCGGCCGATGCTAGCCCACCCGCCGAGCGCGTCCCCTTGCCGCATGTCGCCCGTGGGGCGACACTGGACCCACCCAGGCCAAGTGTGACGTGGGTGACATTCTCGAACTGCGTTCCGTCGGGCGGGCTCGGGCCGGCGGGGCTCGAGCCGGAGGGATCGTCCATGCCCGATCAGGTGGATACGGCGGCACTGCACCACGCGGTCGAACAGCTTGCACGTGCGGTCGAGGGTGTGGCCCTGCAGGCCGGCGATGTGCCCGCGGTGCGGCGGCTGCGCAATGACGTCGAGCGCATTCAGATCGATATCGGCGACTGCGCACAGCTCCACCCGGTACCGCCCACGCGGCAACTCGAGGTCATCCCGGACGCCCCTTACGACGAATCGTTGTGGCAGGGCGTGGACGACGAGGGTCTCGGCGGGTTCCACCAACCGCCAGCGCCGCAGACCAAGTCGCGTTTCCACCGGTGAATTCGACGCCCGAAGGTATCGGGATCAAGGAAGGTCAGTCGTCGTGATGGCCCGCGCCGGGTCGCCCGCCGGAGTGGGAGCGCCGGGTCGGGCTCTCGTCGGCGTGCCGACCCTGCGGACCGATCGGTGGTGGCGCTCACCGCTGATCACCATGCTGGGCCTGCTCGCCTTCGTCGCCTACGCCACCTGGGCCGCGTTCGTCGGCAGGAACTACTTCCACGAGCCGTACATCTCGCCGTTCTACTCGCCGTGCCTGGCCGCGTCGTGCACCACGTCAGGCGCTCCTTCGCTCGGAATCTTCGGCACCTGGTGGCCGCTGTCCCCAGCCCTGATCATCCTGATCTTCCCGCTCGGCTTCCGGCTCACCTGCTACTACTACCGGAAGGCCTACTACCGCTCGTTCTGGCGATCACCGGCGGCGTGTGGGGTCCCGGAACCCCATCAGAACTACACCGGTGAGACCCGTTTCCCGCTGATCCTGCAGAACGTCCACCGGTACTTCTTCTTCTTCGGGCTGATCTTCAACGTCATCCTCACCTGGGATGCGGTCACCGCCTTCCGCAATCACGACGGGCAGTGGTTCCACGCCGGCGTCGGCACCGTGGTGCTGGTCGTCAATGCGGTACTGCTGTGGCTGTACTCGATGTCGTGCCACTCCTGCCGCCACCTGATCGGTGGCCGGCTACGCCACTTCTCGAAACATCCGGTCCGGTACTGGGCCTGGATGAAGGTGTCTGTGCTGAACGAACGCCACATGCTTTTCGCCTGGCTTTCTCTCGGCTTCGTCGCCTTCACCGACCTGTATGTGCGGCTGGTTGCCGGCGGCACCATCACCGATCTGAAGATCTTCTGATGCCGGGTCCGCAGCGGTACCAGTTCGATGTGGTGGTGATCGGGGCCGGCGGAGCCGGTCTGCGGGCCGCCATCGCTGCCCGCGAATCCGGCAGACGCGTGGCCGTCATCTGCAAGTCGCTGTTCGGCAAGGCGCACACCGTGATGGCGGAGGGCGGGATCGCGGCCGCCATGGGCAATGTGAATTCCCACGACACCTGGCAGGTGCATTTCCGGGACACCATGCGCGGGGGCAAGTTCCTGAACAATCCGCGCATGGCGGAACTGCATGCGCAAGAGGCGCCGCAGCGGGTCTGGGAGTTGGAGACCTACGGTGCGCTCTTCGACCGCACCCCGGACGGACGGATCAGCCAGCGCAATTTCGGCGGCCACGAATATCCGCGGCTGGCCCACGTGGGCGACCGCACCGGCCTGGAACTGATCCGCACGTTGCAGCAGAAGATCGTCTCCCTGCAGCAGGAAGACCAGCACGAGCTCGGCGACTTCGAGGCCCGCATCAAGGTCTTCGCCGAGTGCACGGTGACCGAACTGCTCAAGAGCGCCGGTGCCATCGCGGGTGCGTTCGGCTATTTCCGGGAGACCGGGCGGTTCGTCGTCTTCGAGGCCCCGGCCGTGGTGGTGGCCACCGGGGGGATCGGAAAGTCGTTCAAGGTCACCAGCAACTCCTGGGAGTACACCGGTGACGGACACGCCCTGGCCCTGCGAGCCGGGGCCAATCTGATCAACATGGAGTTCGTCCAGTTCCATCCCACGGGCATGGTCTGGCCCCCCAGTGTCAAGGGCATCCTGGTCACCGAATCGGTGCGCGGTGACGGTGGCGTGCTGAAGAACTCGGACGGTAGGCGCTTCATGTTCGACTACATTCCCGACGTCTTCAAGACCCAGTACGCCACCACCGAGGAGGAGGCGGACGGCTGGTACACCGATCCCGAGCACAACCACCGTCCCCCTGAACTGCTCCCCCGGGACGAGGTCGCGCGCGCGATCAACTCGGAGGTCAAGGCCGGTCGTGGCACGCCGCACGGCGGCGTCTTCCTGGATATCGCGTCCCGGCGCTCCGCCGAAGAGATCCGCAAGAAACTGCCCAGCATGTACCACCAGTTCTCCGAGTTGGCCGACGTCGACATCACCGCCGAGGCCATGGAAGTCGGACCTACCTGTCACTACGTGATGGGTGGCATCGAGGTGGATCCGGACACCGGCGCATCGTCGGTACCGGGCCTGTTCGCGGCCGGCGAATGCTCGGGCGGCATGCACGGCTCGAACCGGCTGGGCGGCAATTCGCTGTCCGATCTGCTGGTCTTCGGTCGGCGGGCGGGTGTCGGCGCCGCGGACTACCTCGACAGTCTGGGCGAAGCGTTACCGGTCATCGCGGAGGCCGACGTGGAGGCCGCCGCTGCCGCCGCGGTGGCGCCGTTCCGGGAGGGCGGCCCGTCGTCCGGCGGGAACCCGTACACCGTTCACAGCGACCTGCAACAGGTGATGAACGATCTGGTCGGCATCATCCGGCGCGAGGGCGAGATCCAACAGGCCCTGGCCAAGCTCGACGAGTTGGACGCCCGCGCGGAAAAGGTCTCCGTCGAAGGCCACCGGCAGTTCAATCCCGGATGGCATCTCGCGCTGGATCTGCAGAACATGTTGCTGGTCAGCCGTTGTGTCGCGTCCGCCGCACTGCTGCGGACGGAGAGCCGCGGCGGACACACCCGTGAGGACTTCCCGACGATGTCCCCCGACTGGCGCCGACGACTGCTGGTCTGCTCGCTCGTCGATGGAGATGTGCACATCGACGACGTGACCCAGCCGCAGGTTCGGAGCGATCTGCTCGCCCTGTTCGACCCGACGGAACTCTCGAAATACTTCACCGACGCCGAGATGCCTGCCGCTGCGGACCCGGGGGGACACTGACATGGCCTACCAGGGCAGGTTCCGGGTCTGGCGCGGCGATGCCGATGGCGGTGAGCTGCAGGACTATTCGGTCGAGGTGAACGAAGGCGAGGTGGTACTCGACATCATTCACCGGATCCAGGCCACCCAGGCCGGGGACCTGGCTGTCCGCTGGAACTGCAAGGCCGGTAAGTGCGGGTCGTGCTCGGCAGAGATCAACGGGCGGCCGAGACTGCTGTGCATGACCAGGATGTCGACCTACGCCACCGACGAGGTGGTCACCGTGACACCGATGCGAACCTTCCCCGTCATCCGCGACCTGGTCACCGACGTCTCGTTCAACTATGTGAAAGCCCGCTCCATACCGTCGTTCTCACCTCCGCCGGTCTTGGAACCCGGGGATTATCGAATGGCACAGGTCGATGTCGAACGATCTCAGGAATTCCGGAAATGCATCGAATGCTTCCTGTGCCAGGACGTCTGCCACGTGATCCGGGACCACGAGGACAACAAGGAGTCCTACGCCGGCCCACGTTTCTTCATCCGGCTGGCCGAATTGGACATGCACCCGTTGGACAACGCCGACCGGCAGATGGCGGCACAGGAGCAACACGGCCTGGGCCTCTGCAACATCACCAAGTGCTGCAGCGAGGTGTGCCCGGAACACATCAAGATCACCGACAACGCGATCATCCCGTTGAAGGAACGGGTCGTGGACCGCAAGTACGACCCGTTTGCCAAGATGTTCCGCCGCAAGCGCGAATAGCGCGAACGAAGGCGATGGGTCGGCCGCGGACCGGGACACACAGCGCAACCTGCCCGGTCAATCCCGGCACGGGAGACCGAGTGCGCGGACGACGGCATCGGCCGCCCGCCGGCCGGAAACCAGTGCTCCCTGGATCGACGGGGTGTCCTGGTGGTCTCCACAGACGAAGACGCACTCGTCCCGCTGCACGGGCCGACGCGGGTCGAGCGGCGGGCTGGTCACGGGCAGCGCCCGCGGGATGTCGTGACGGACAAGAAGATCCCAACCGGAGGCGTCGGTGCTCCAGAGACGCCCGGCCTCGGCGCGAGCTTGCGCATCCGTCAGCTCGGCCGCGGCGAGGGTGGTGACCTCGACGAGTCCGCGGTCCGGCGGTGCATAGCTGGGCGCGGCCGCGGACACCACGGCCGTGTTGACCACCGGCCCCCGTTGCCCGTCGACACAGAGCAGGCGATCGACCGGCAGGCCGGTCGGCGTACCCAACCACCATGTCGTCAGTCCGCCCACGCGTCGCGGAGTCGCCAGGCCCAGTTGCACGGCGTCGTGGAGATCGGTGGCCACGACCACGGCGCGGGCCCGCAACTCCCCCACCTGCGTACGCACCGACGGTCCGGGGCCCAGGCCCGACACCGCAACGCTCGTTTCCACCGGCTGGAGCAATCGTGCAGCCAGTTGCGCGGGCAACGCCTGCATGCCCTCGGTCGGTAATCCGGGCGTGCCGAGCAGGAACGACCGGATCAGCAGTCGGACGAAGGCAGCGGACGCCTGCCCCGGTTCGTCGGCCAGGACCCCGGCGAGGAACGGCTCCAGGACTTCGTGGCGCAACGGTCCGTCGACGCTCGCCGAGTCGAGTGACTGCGACAGCGTGCCATCGGCTCGCCGGAACACCCGTTGCGGCGCAACCAATGACGGAATCGCCCAACGAGCAAGGCCGACGATCTCCCGTACCCCGAGCATGCCGCTGCGCAACGTGGCCGGTAGCAATCGCGGGGCACGGCGAGGGTCGGCCAGCACGACGGTGCGACCGCCTCGGTCCACCCGGACGCCGGCGGCGAAGTACTGCATCCCCAGGGCGGGTAGGTCGATGGTCCGCTTTACCTCCGGGTAGGCCGGGTTGAGCAGCTGGAAGCCGACGTCGCAGCGAAAGCCGTCGATCACCTCGGTGCGTATCCGCCCGCCCACCCGATCAGAGCGCTCCAGGACCCGGATGTGCAGGCCTCTGGCCTGCAGCCCGAGGGCGCAGGCCAAGCCCGCGAGGCCGGCCCCGACCACTACCACGTCCACCTCGGTCGGCATTGGCTCCTACCGGCCTGCAGCGATCGTTGCCGCAAGCAGATGTCCGGAGAGCCAGGCACTTTCGACCCGCGGCTTGCCTTCGGGACACCACTGGTCGCCGGCCAGGAACACCTCTCGCCCGTCCGCTGAGACGCCGTGACCGAATGCGGTCCCGTGCCGGCCGTCGGGCTTTGCGAAGGTCCAGCGATGCACATGGGTCCAAGCCGGAGTGGGGGTTCCGATCAGTTCGCCGAGTGCGGCGGCCACTGGTTCGGCCGCCGAATCCGGGTCGTCGAGGTGCTGCCGCGCACGCGCGGCGGTGGTGTGCATGACCAAGACCGGAGCGCCGTCGCCTCGACGGGCGCCGTCGTCGGCGACGAACTCGATGTCGGGATGATCGTTGACGAACGCCGCGTCGTTGATCGACCACGATCTCTCCGGGAACCCGCACACCACCGCCATGGTGGGCCGGTACGGGACCTGGTCGGGCACGGCTGCCAGTCGCACCGCCTGCGGGTCGGGCATCGCCAACACCACCGTGCCCTGCGCCCAGTCTCCGAACGCCGTCTCCACGGTCACCTGGTGGCCGGAAATGAGCTCGACGCCGTCGAGTTCACGACGCACCAGGCTGCGCAGCCCGCCCGGGGCGGCCCAGCGGATGGGACCGGAGGTCACACGCTGTCCCTCCGCCCCGATGACGGCGAAGGTGTCCGTCCACGGTCGCACCAGACCCGCCCTGGCCCACCTGTCCACGACGTCCTGGAACCGGCCATCGCTCACCGTGAAATACGCGGCCCCGAGGTCGACCCGACGACCATGGATCTCCGGCGATGCCATCCGGCCGCCCGGCGCCCGGCCCCGTTCCAACACCCGAACCGGCAGACCGGCCGCGAGCAGCCTGGCCGCGCAGGATGCGCCGGCCAGCCCGGCACCGACGATCGTCACCGGCTCCGGTGTGATCTGGTCCGGTGTCATCTATCGAGGATCCCACCGCTCGGGGGCGGCAGTAACTCGGCTATCAATGCCTGAACTCTGGTCTTGATCTCATCCCGCATCGGGCGTACGGCCGCAACATCCCAGCGAGCCGGGTCGGCGACAGCCCAATCCTGGTGTTGCTGGCCCGGCAAGGCCGGGCAGAGTGCCTCGTCGCCCATTGTCACCACCACGTCGCAGTCCCGCATCCCGTCGACACTGAGGACTCTCGGGCGTTGGTTGCTGATATCGATACCCACCTCGGTCATCACCGCCACCGCAGATCGATTCAACCGGCGACCAGGGGCCGGTCCGGCGGAGACCGCGGTGATCCGGTCACCGGCCAATCGGGTCAGCCAGGCCTGTGCCATCTGCGACCGGTCGGCATTGTGCTCGCAGACGAACATGACCGATGGTGCGGCACGTGACATGACGATCCTCTCCGGTCGGGACTCTGTCGTATTTGTTCCCCAAACCGTGTTTGTTCCCCTGGCGGGACACGGTCAACCGTGAAGTGTGGGTCGCTCCCGGGGGCCCGCTCGTTTCGTCACCCCGGCGGCGGGGCATGACAATGAGGTGCCGATGAGTTCGCGTGAGGGAAAAGACTGGATCAAAGAACGAGTGGCGATGTTGGCTACCGGTAACCCTCTGACCGTGCTGGATATCGGACCCGGAGTGGGTACCTACGCCAAATTGCTGGCGGGACCGGACATCGCCTCGCTGATCGGGTTGGAGATCTGGGAGCCCTACGTCCACACCTACCGGCTCCGCGAGTACTACGACGAGATCATCATCGGCGACGCGCGGCTGGTCGACCTGCCTGCGGCGGACGTCGTCATCCTGGGGGATGTGGCCGAGCACATGACCGAGGTCGAGGCTCTCGATCTGTGGCAGCGGGCCGGCGCGGCAGCGAGGCGGGCCGTCTACCTGTCGATTCCGATCGTGCACTACCCGCAGGGCGAGATCGAGGGCAACGAGCACGAGCACCACGTGGTCGACGACTGGGACCATGCGAAGGTGCTGGAGGCTTTCACCGGGATCAGCAGCTGGTCGCTGGGCACCGAGGTGGGAGCGTACGAACGGCTCACCGACGTTCTTGCCCCGCTGGACATCTGACCGCCGGAGATCTGATGCCGGAACCGCACCCGATCGGCGGTGGTCGCTACGTCGTACCGGGAAACCGATGGGATCTCCTCTCGAACGGTCCGACATCCGCCGCACCTGCGGCCGTGGACATCTCGGTGGTCATTCCCTATTTCGACAACCAGCATGATCTGGATCTGGTGCTGACCGGATTGTCGGTGCAGACTCATCCGCCTGGTCGCCTGCAAGTGGTGATCGCCGACGACGGCTCCCCCGAGACCCCTACGATCCCGGAGGAGGCGGCCGATCTGGACGTAGCGATCGTCCGCCAGGATGATGAGGGTTTCCGGGCCGGCGCCGCCCGCAACCTGGGCGCCCGCCGCGCCGAGGGGTCGGTGATCCTGTTCCTCGACGGGGACACAGTTCCGACTCGCGACTACGTCAGCGCTCTGGGTCGACTCCCGGCCCTGTTGCCGGACGCGGTGGTGTCCGGGCGACGTCGGTACGCCGACTTCGCCACCTGGACACCGACCCAGCTGCTGGCCTGGCTCGCCGATGGAAACATCGCGCCTCCGGAAGAGTGGGACGAGCTCTCCTGGCTCGAGGATGAATATCGGCGCACCGGAAATCTGCTGACCACGCACCCGCGGAGCTACAAATACCAGATCGGTGCGGTCCTGGGTTGCTCACGCGACCTGTTCGACGACATCGGTGGTTTCGACGAGACGATCACCGGCTACGGCGGCGAGGACTACGACCTCACGTACCGGGCCTTCAACGCCGGTGCCGTACTGGCTTACGTGCCAGAGGCGGTGGCGTGGCACGACGGGCCCGATTGGGCCGGCCGCACCGAACCGGACAGACGCACCGCCCAGAAAAATCGGGAGGTGATGATGCTGGCCGAGCGAATCCCCGAAACGTCCATGCGAGGTCACGGCCAGACGTACCCCGTTGCCGATATCGCTGTCACGGTCCACTCGGACGGCTGGTCGCTGGGCGCCGGTGTGCTCTGCATCCGGTCGGTGCTCAGCGCTGTCGACAGCTCGATCTGGATCGACGGGGACGGTGCCGAGACAGATGTGCTCAGCTCAAGTTTCCGGCTCGACCAACGCGTGATGGCCCGCCCGGTGGACGAAGATGACGACACCTACCCGATGTCCAGAGCCCGGCTCCGGATGTGGATCCATCGTCCCTTCCGGGTGAATTCCGCATTCAACCAGATGCTCACCCGGATGCTCGAGAAGGACTGGGGCACTGTGACCGTCGCAGTCGGCGGGGAGACGGTTGTCGAGATCGAATCGACCCGTTCGCGGCGACGACGACGGCGGTGGGCTTATCCCAGGACCGTCGCACATTTCGACCATCGGGATTTCGAACCCGAGGATTGCGGAATCGATCTGATCATCGGAGAGCCGAGAATGGCGGCAGTCTTCGGCGGATATGTCTGACGATCTGCCCGGATGACGCCGCGGTATCGGCTTTGCGTCGCGGTGCGCACAAACCCGACAACAGGTACGACCGTAAGACGTCCTCAGCTGCCGATACGTCCTTCGCTGCGTCCTTCGCCCTGTCGCCGGTCTGCTCGACGCCGGCCTCGGCCTGTTCCTTCTCTCGGGTGATGTCCGGCCGGCCAGTAGGGTGGACCGCGAGAAGTTCCACGGTTGATGACGTCAACATGGGAGTGCGGTGGCCGTCTCCGCGGCCGGCCACACGTCGGCGAAGACCCAGCCCTAGCGCCGGCTCTGCTGGGCGAAGTCCTTGGTCCGGATCAGGCTGAAGGCCACCACCGCGGAAACCAGCACGATGACTGCGGCGACGAGCAGGATGCGGTCCAGACCGGCAGTGAAGGCCGTCCTGGTCAGCTGCTCGACCTGCGCTCGCAGTGCCGTGGGCAGACCCTGCAGGGTCTGCGAGACCTGGCCGGACTGGACGGCGGCGGCGATCTTGCTGCCCTGTCCAGCCAGGGCGGGAATGCCGCTGGCTCCGGCCGTCACCTCACTGACGACCTTGCTCGAGAAGAGCGTGCCCAGCAAGGCAATTCCGGTAGCGATACCCACCTGACGGAACGTGGAACTGATGCCCGACGCCATGCCCGCTCGCTCGGGAGCAACGACACCGACAGCCGTCGACGCCAACGGTGGGTTCACGAGACCGACGCCGGCCCCGCTGACCAACAATCCGGGGATCAGCTGGGTCCAGGTGGAGCCCGCGTCCAAGCCGCGCATCAGCAGCAGCCCGATCCCGACGAGCAAGAGACCGGGACCGATCAGAAAGCGCACGGGCACGTGAGATGTCAGCCGCCCGGCAATCGTGGAGGTGAGCAGGATGCCACCCGACAACACCAGGAGTCGGACACCGGTCTCCAACGCGTTGAATCCCAGCACATCCTGGATGTACAGCACCAGATAGAGCAAGAGCGCGAAGATGGAGGCACTGAGACCGAAGGCCGCGACGGAGCCGCCGGTGAACGTCGGCAGGCGGAACAGCGACAGGTCGAACATCGGTGCGGGGCTGCGGACCTCGAAGACCAGGAAGGCGACCAGCAGCACCGCAGCGGCGATGAGGCAGCCAACCACTACGGCGTCGCCGAACCCCCGCTGGTTGGATTCGATGAGTCCGTACACCAGGCTCGACAGCGCGAGGGTGAACAACACGAAGCCGGGCCAGTCCGGTCGGCGGGCCTGCGACGCTTTCGACTCGGACACCCTGGTCGCCGTGATGACGACGGCCAGAACCCCGATCGGCAGATTCACGAAGAAGATCCATCGCCACGACAGACCGGTCGTCAGCAGGCCGCCCAGCAGGGGCCCGATCGCGACCGCGAGACCGGTGATCGCGCCCCACACGCCGAAGGCGACCCCTCGGTCCTTGCCGCGGAACGCATCGGCGAGCAACGCCAGGGATACCGCGAACATGACTGCGCCGCCAACGCCCTGCAAACCCCGGGCCAACTGGAGCAGCAGTACGTCGCCGGCCAGGCCGCAGAGCAACGAGGCGACGGAGAAGATGGCCAGTCCGATGATGTACAGCCGCCGACGTCCGTAGAGGTCAGCCAGACTTCCTGCCGTCAGCAGCAACGTGGCCAGCGTCAGGGCGTAGGCGTCCACGATCCACTGGAGATCGGAGAAGGACGCGTTCAGCGCGGTCTGGATATCCGGAAGAGCGACATTCACGATGGTGACGTCGAGCAGCAACATGAATGTCCCGAGGCACACGGCGACCAAGGTCCACCACTTGTGTGGCTCCGGGCCCGCCGACCCGGCCGGCGATTTCGCGGGGCTGGAACTGGCACTTGTCTCGGTAGAGGTGAATTCGGGCGACATCGGGATCTCCTCGGCGAGTTGATCCACAGCACGAGGTAGAGCCGCTACTCGATGCTGGGGCATTTGTTCGATCGGTCAGAGGTTCCCGCCGAGCAGGCAAAGGAACCCCGACGTGACGGCGCACACACAGGTCGAGCAACCGGTGCACTGCCCTGGACAGCCCTGGCAGAGGGTCGGGCAGCAAGCCGACCGTACCTAGGATCTGGGTACTCGATGCACCATCGAACCGGCCGGCCCGGCTCCGGTTGCCTTCAGCGTGACCGCGGCCGTGGTACCGCCGCCGGATGCGCCGCGCAACCTCAGCCCACCGCCCATCGCCTCGGTCAAGGCTCGCGAGAGAGCAAGTCCGAGACCCGCTCCCGGCTCACCCCCGATATCCGCACCGAGCCGGTCGAACGGCAGGAACAGCCGGTCCCGGAGCTCGTCCGCGATGCCAGGGCCGGAATCGGAGACCTCCACCACCACCGCGTCGGCGGTGATCTCGACCTTCAACGTGACCCACCCCCCGGCGTGGTTGTAGAGCAGCCCGTTGTTGATGAGGTTGATCAACACCTGCCGCAACCGCCGACGGTCTGCGAACACGTGGCCGTCGCCGGTCTCCGCCGTCTCGAGGCGCAGGGCGATGGCCCGCTGGTCGGCCAATGGCCGTAACAACTCGACCACCTCGCGGACCAGCGCAGCCACGTCCACCAGCTCGATCTGCAGGGATAGCGCGCCGGCCTCGATCTTGGCGATGTCCAGCACGTCGTCGACCAGGGCCAGGATGTGCCCGGCGGCACCCTCGATGTGGTGCAGGGCCAGCCGCCTGCGCTCGGCCGAGAGGTCGAGATTCTGCAACAGTTCGGTGAAACCGGTGACGGCCTGCAGCGGTGTGCGAATCTCGTGGCTCAGCGCGGCCAGGAAATCGGACTTCGCCCGGCTGGCCGCCTCTGCGGTGCGCTGCGCAGCCTCCGCCTCCCGGCGGCCCTGCCGTTCGGCCTGCACGGCCCGCTGCTGGGTGACATCCAGCAGGTTCAGGCACCATCGGAGCGGGCGTCCGCCGGCCCCCCGCACGGCGGACACCGTGACGGCGACGACAACCGTTCTGTCGCCGGCGCCTGCGAAACGTGCCTCGAACTCGACACCGTTGCTGTCCTGCTGCGGGGACGTCTGCAGCGCGGCCGTAGCCGCGGCCCGGTCGTCCGGGTGCACCAAATCGGCGAGCGAACGGCCAAGAAGGTCGGTCCCGTTGCACCCCAGCATGACTCGAAGGGACTGGTTGACCTTGATGAGTACGCCCCGGAGATCGGTCATGGCCATGCCGACCGCGTTGTCCTCGAACGCCCGGCGGAATCGCTCCTCGCTCTCCACCAGGGCGCCGAACAGTCCGGCGTGATCGATGGCCACCGACGAGAGGTGCACGAAACGTCCGACCAACCGCAGCTCGCGATCGTCGGGAACGTGGGGCTCGCGGTGGTACACCGCGAAAGTCCCCAGCACCGCTCCGTTCCGGCCGAAGATCGGCTGCGACCAGCAGGACCGCAATCCATGTTCGGCTGCGAGATTCCGGAAGCCGACCCACCGCGGGTCCGACGTGATGTCCGAAGCGATGATCGGAGTCCGCAGGTGCGCACAGGTACCGCACGAGCCGGCATTCGGACCGATGGTGACGCCGTCGATCGCCGCCATATATTTCGCCGGAAGATGCGGCGCCGCACCATGATTCAGCGTACCGGTGGCCGGGTCCAGCAACAGCACCGAGCATCGGCTACCCGGGATGAGTTCCTCCAGAGCCACTGCGACCGCGTCGAGCACCTCCGCCAGCTCGGCGCCGGAGGCCAGCAGATCGAGCACCTCGGTGTGCCGCTCGACGAGCGTCAGGGTGTCGGCGTGGTCGATGCCCACAGTCGTCGCCCCGTCGGCCCGGTCGAGTCCCAGGTGCCGGGCTGCTCCGATCGTCGCCGTCACGGACCCGGCTCCCACCGGTAGCCGACTCCACGAATGGTCAGCAACCAGCGCGGACGCGCCGGGTCGGGCTCGACCTTGTGGCGTACCCGATGGACGTGCTCGGTCACTGTCGCATCACACTGCCACCCGGGGTCCGATCGCCAGACATGCTCCAGCAGTTGGGCTCTGGTGAACACGTGACGAGGGTGCGCCGCCAGGAAGGCCATCAGATCGAACTCCTTGGCCGTCAGTTCGACGACCTCCCCGTCCACGGTGACCTCTCGACTGCCGGAGTCGATCCGCAGCCGGGCACCACCGGTGCCACCGGGCGCATCGACCGCCTCGTCGTCCCTCGGGGGCTCACACCGGCGCAACACCGACCGCACGCGGGCAGCCAGTTCCTCGGGCGAGAACGGCTTGACCAGATAGTCGTCAGCGCCGAGGTCGAGGCCGACGATCCGGTCGGTCTCGCCGTTCCGCCCACTGAGCACGATCACCGGAAGCCGGCTGTGCTGGCGTAGCCGACGGAGGACATCCAGCCCGCCGAGGCCGGGCAACGACAGATCGAGGATGACGAGATCGGGCGGCAGCGCTGCGATCGACTGCAGCGCCGCCGGCCCGTCACCGGCCTGGACGACCACGAAACCTTCCGCCTCCAGCTGCCAGCTGACGACTTCCCGCACCCGCTCGTCGTCGTCGACGACGAGGATCGTCCGGGTGCCGCGGCTGTCCGGCCGGGGGGTGTTCTGCAGCAAGCTGGTCGTCACGGGCGCATCCTCGTTGATGGCATCCTCTTCGCCTGCGGCGGGTAGCTCAGGCGCCATCAGCATATCCCGGGTGCGTGTCAGGCCGCGGTGATGCCGCCGTCGATGACCAGCTCGGAGCCGGTGACCCAGGTTGACTCGTCCGACGCCAGATAGAGGACACCCCAGGCGATGTCCATCGGCACGCCCGGACGTCCGAGCGGGTGCATAGCACCCAGCGCGTCGAAGAAGGCATCGCGGTCCCCGGTGTTGTCGCCGAGGCCCTGCACCATCGGGGTCCAGGTGTAGCTCGGGTGCACCGAGTTGACCCGGATCCGGTAGCCGGCTTTGGCCACGTGCAGGGCGGCGGACTTGCTGAACATCCGCACCGCACCTTTGGAAGCGTTGTAGGCAGCCAGGTTCTCGATGCCCACCAGCCCGGCGATGGACGAGATGTTGACGATCGAACCGCCGATCGGATCCTGGTTCTTCATCACGGCGATGGCCGCCCGTGTACCCAGGAAGACCGCCTCGCTGTTGATCGAGTTGACCCGGCGCCAGTCCGCCAGCGTGGTGTCCTCCACCGTCGCGTCCACCACGATGCCCGCGTTGTTGACGACCACGTCGAGCCGGCCGAATTTCTCGACGATCTCACCGGTGATCTCGCTCCAGCGACCCTCGTCGGTCACGTCCTGATGCAGGTAGAGGGCCTTGCCCCCGGCCTCGTTGATCTCCTTGGCGACGGAGGTGCCCTCTTCGTCGAGCACATCGGTCAGCACCACGGTGGCCCCCTCGGTGGCCAGAGTCCGGCTGGTCGCCTCACCGAGGCCTCTCGCTCCACCGGTGACCAGTGCGATCTTTCCTTCTACTCTTCCCACGACATCCTCCTGATTGTTGGTGTCCGGCTCGTGTTGGTATCTGGCTCATCGACAGGTGGTATCCGACTGGTCGACGGCAAAGCACTTGCGCGCCCGGACAGAACCACCGGGCCATCCGACGATAGCCAGCAGAGTTGTGACCGGCCCCACAGTTGATGAATTGTTGAGACGCTGTTGGGCGGACGACCAGACCGGCCGACGACGGTGAGATCACGCCTGACCGGCACGATCGGATCTCGACCGTGCCGGTCGGGCTCGTCCATTCGACGACAACTCCAAGGAGCAGCAATGAAGCTGGCTTTGTACCTTCCCAACTTCCGCGACAAGGTGACCGTCACCGAACTCGAGGATCTCACCGCCTTGGCCGAGGATCTCGACTTCGACTCCGTGTGGACGCTCGACCGGGTCGTCGTTCCGGAGACGTCAGACCGTGCCGAGATGAAATATCCCTTCGGGATGATGATGGATTTCCCTCCGGGCATGCCGGTCATCTCACGGGGCGAATGGTTCCAGGGGATGACGCTCATCCCCTGGCTCGCTGCGAAGACCACGAAGATTCGCATCGGCATGAGCATCATCGACACCCCATATCGCGCGCCGGCCGTGCTGGCCGCTGAACTCGCCACCCAGGACCATCTGTCGGGCGGACGGCTCAATGTCGGTATCGGTTCCGGCTGGATGCCCGAGGAATTCGCCGCTGCCAGTGCTACCGACCTGTTCCCGCGCCGCCACGCGCACGTGCGGGAGACCATCGAGATCATGCAGGGAATCTGGACCAACGAGCTGTTCGAATATCACGGCGAGTTCGCGGACTTCGATCTGTGCGGGTTCGGCCACAAGCCCATCCAGAAGCCACACCCACCGATCTACTTCAGCGGGCTCAAGGATCCGAAGCGGTCGGCGAGACGTATTGCGAAATACGGACTCTCGGGCTGGATCGGGATCCAGGATTCGCCGGAGGACATCAAGCGCTGGCGGACCGAGATCGAGCGGGAGCTGAACGAGATGGGCGGCACGCTGCCGGAGAACTTCGACATGTGCAGCATGATCTGGTTCGTCATCACCGACGAGGACATCGATCAGACGCCGGCCGGCAAGGCCTCAAATCTGCTGGCGGGTTCTGCTCGTCAGCTCGAGGACATCCTCAAGCGCTACAAGGAGGCCGGAATGACGATGCCGTTCCTGTGGCCGCCGTTCCGCGACGTGCCGACGTCCAAGACGATGGACGATCTCAAGCGTCTCGCCGAGGAGATCATGCCCAAAGTCAATGCGTCCTGACTGGCGACGGCCATGACCGACCGCGAGGCCACATCCGGGACCCCGTTGACCGAGACCCTCTGGACTCCTTCGGCCGGACGCATCGCGGCGTCGGCACTCCGCGAGTACCTGGACTGGTTGCAGACGCGCGAAGGACGGCCGTTCACCGACCACGACGC
This sequence comes from Nakamurella sp., assembly GCA_965277305.1. GTDB lineage: Bacteria > Actinomycetota > Actinomycetes > Mycobacteriales > Nakamurellaceae > Nakamurella. The sequence goes on from CBDICH010000003.1 coordinate 902,919, forward strand.
CCTGTGGCGTTGGTCGGTCGAAGACCTCGACCGGTTCTGGCTCTCGGTGGTCGACTACTACCAGGTGAGCTTCTCGCGCGGTTGGACCCAGGTCCGCACCGACGACGAGATGCCGCACACCCGGTGGTTCACCGGCGGCCGGCTGAACTGGGCGGAACATCTGCTACGCAACTCCTCCGACGATGCCATTGCGCTGGTCTGCGTCCGCGAGGGCGGCGGCCCGGCCCGTGACATCCCGTTCGGCGCCCTCCGCCGATCGGTGGCCTCCGCCGCCGCTTGGCTGCGGCGCGCGGGCGTGCGTCCGGGCGATCGGGTCGCCGCCTACCTGCCGAACACCGAGCACGCGGTGATCGCCTGCCTCGCCGCGGCCGCAGTCGGGGCCGTCTGGGCCTGCTGCTCACCGGATTTCGGAGCCGAGGGCACCATCGGTCGCCTCGCGCAACTGGAACCCACCGTGCTCATCGCAGCAGACGGATACCACTGGAACGGCAAGGACATCGATCGCCGTGACGTCGTCGCACGATTGCGGGAGAACCTGCCGTCCGTGCGGCACTTCGTGCATGTCGAGTACATTTTCGACCGGCCGGCCCCCGCAGGCTCGACGTCCTGGGACGTGCTGGTGTCCGGCGACGATCCTCTGGTCTTCGAGCAGGTGGAGTTCTCCCACCCGTTGTGGGTCCTGTTCACGTCCGGCACCACCGGGCTGCCCAAGGGCTTGGTGCACGGCCACGGCGGAATCACCGTGGAGGGGCTCAAGTGGTCCGGGCTGTACGCCGGACTCCGCCCGGGAGAACGGATCTTCACCTACACCTCCACCGGCTGGGCCCTGTGGAACATCCAGATCAACGCGCTGATGCAGGGCGCGAGCCTGGTGCTCTACGAGGGCAGCCCCTCCTGTCCGCCCGGCGCGGTCTGGGAGGTCGCCGCTCGCACCGGGGCGCAGGTCATGCTGCTCGGCGCCGCCGTCATCACCGCCACCGCCAACGCCGGCGTCTCCCCCGCTGAACAGGGGTGGGACCTGACCGGGCTCCGGCACGTGTTCGTCAGCGGGTCGGCCCTGCCACCGGCCGGTTACCACTGGGTGATGGAGCACGTGAGCCCGGACCTGCGGATCGACTCGACCAGTGGCGGCACCGACATCTCCGGCTCGTTCATCGGTGCCAACGAATACACCCCCGTCCAGGTGGGCCGGATCGGCGGCGCACTCGCGGGCGTCGACTGCGCGGCCTGGGATGACGACGGGCAGCCTGTCGTGGACTCCGTCGGAGACCTCGTCGTCATCCAGCCGATGCCGTCGATGCCCATCTACTTGTGGAACGACCCGAACGCTGTGCGTTACATCGAATCCTATTTCGAGACGTGGCCAGGAGTATGGCGGCACGGCGACTGGGTGACGGTGCATTCCGACGGCAGCGTCTCGGTCCACGGCCGGTCGGATTCGACGCTGAACCGCCAGGGCGTCCGGTTGGGCAGCGCCGACTTCTACGACGTCCTCGAAAGCATGCCGGAGATCATCGAGACGCTGGTGATAGGCGTCGATCTGCCCGACGACGGGTACTGGCTGGGGCTTTTCGTCGTGCCCGCCCCCGGGCAGGCGCTGGACGACGATCTGAAGCAGAAGATCATGACGACACTGCGCACAAGACTGACGCCGCGACACGTCCCGGACGAGATCGTCGAAGCGCCTGCGGTTCCGCACACGCTGACCGGCAAACGACTCGAAGTCCCGATCAAGAAACTGCTGGCCGGCAGACCGCTGGACAAGGCTGCGAACATTGCCTCGGTCGACAATCCCGACGCGCTGCGCTGGTACGCGCAGTTCGCCGCGGACCGGCTGCAGCAGTCGGGCTGACGGAGGGCACATGCGCCTCGGTGCCACCCTCGGTTCGCTGTCTTCGGCGCCCCCGAGACCGGTCGCGGCATGGTCGAAGCACTTGGTGGACACCGGGTTCGACAGCCTGTGGGTCCCCCAGATCATCGGGCGGGGTTTCCTGGTGCCGGACCCGTTCGTGACGCTGGCTGTCGCGGCCGTGGCGACCCGGGACGTCGAACTCGGGACCGCCACCCTCCAGATCCCACTTCACCATCCCGCCGAACTCGCCCACCGAATCCTGTCGTTGCAGCTGGTGTGCGGCGATCGCCTGACCCTCGGCGTCAGCCCAGGGTCGACCGACATCGATTTCGCCACCCTCGACCGGACATACGCCGCCCGCTTCCACACCTTCACCTCGAATCTGGCCCGACTGCGTGTCCTGCTCGAGAACGGCCGGGACGAACGAGCCGACCTCGCTCCCGCTCCGATCGCCGGGCGCCCGCCACTGCTGCTCGGCTCGTGGGGCGCGAACGTGGACCGGGCCGCCCGAGAGTTCGACGGCTGGGTCGCATCCGCCTACCGTCGCACCACGGACGAGATCATCTCCGCGCACGCTCACTTTCGAACCGCAGGTGGTCGACGGGCCGTCGTGTGTGCCATCCGACTGGACGAGAGGAGCGACCTCGGACGCGCCGGCGAGGATCTGGCGCGCTACGCCGAGGCAGGCTTTGACGACGCCGTCGTCCTCATCGAACCCGGAGGACCGACACCCGAACGGGTTCGCGCACTTCTCGAGTAGCCGGGCCGCGGCCCAGCAATGAACCAGGATCGACGGTCGAGGAGGCGAATACACCAACGGTGCCGCCACCCCCGCACGCGTGGGGTCTACTGTTCATCTGCCCGGTTGAACAGACAGCCACCAGGGGCTGTAGCTGGCGGCGACGTCAGGACGAGGGGCACAGTGGCAATCAGTGAATGCGTCGTTCTATGGTGCGACCGCGAAGGTTCGACGATCGCGGGAAAGGCGACTCCCTGGGGTGCCTGGGAATATTGGGTCTGCACCGAGCACAAGGCCCAGATCGACGCCGGGGCGCCGATCGAGGACAACTCCGACGGCCGCACCATCACCCTGCCGGACTGAGCCGTTCTTCGCTTCCGACCTGAGCCCCGCGCGCGAGGTCAGGCCGCAGGCCGCGTCCCGCTAGGAAAGTGTCGGATCAGGAGCGTCCGAAGGCCAGGTCGCGTAGGTGACCTGCCCCCCGACGACGGACGCCGTCAGCCGGATCGGGCCACTCGGGCGGACGTACAGTTCGTAGTCGCCCGCGGCCAATTCACCGTAGACGAGTGACGGTACGACTTCTCCGTTCGGCGCAGGCCGCGGGATCACGGCGACGTGCGGGGGCAGGCCGCCGGGACGACCGGAGTGGTGGATGTGATCGTCGTGGATGTGATCGTGGTGGGTGTGATCGTGGTCGTGCACTCCCTCATCGTGATGGTGATCACGGGATCCGACCCGGTCCACGGGCAGACCGACCGACCGGGCGTCGGTGCCGGCCGGAATGATCTCGACCTCGAGGTCCACCATGTCGGCGGGCATGGTCACGATGAGCGCGCCGATATCGCCTCCGATGTCCAGCACGACCGGACCTGTTCCTGCATGGGGGTTTTCCTGAGTGGACATGGCTCTCCAACGGTCGACGAATCGGACGTCAGGGCGCCGGCGTGAGTCGCCGGCGCCCTGACGCACATGATCAGATGATTGGTGCGAGATCAGCCCACGGCCGGGACCGGTGGTGACGTCAGGTAGCCGTTTGCCGGCGGCGCCACATACGGGAAGGTGGTCGGCAACGGAGCATTGGTGTTCTTGGTTCCGTCCCGCAGTGCGTCCGTCTTCAGAATTGCGTCGACCGTGTAGTTCGGGTAGGTCAGCGGGAGGGTCAATCCGGCCAGCGCACGGATCTCGATGGTGGTGACGTCGTCCACCACCCGTCGACCGTTCGGGAACCCGGCGGGATCGCCACCGAGGACGCCCAGGTTGTTCTCCGAGCCGGCCGCCGTTGGCGCGACGGCCAGGTTGAGGCGCAGCAGGTCCGCCTGCGGGCCGCCGGTGGCGGTGGTGAAGGTTTTGAGGATGCTTCCGGGGATGCCGGTCAGGAAGACCGCCGTGATGTCGGTCCTCGGTTGGGTGGTCTTCTGGAATGCGGCCAGGTTGGGGAAGGCGCCCGGATAGAGCACCGGTATCAATCCGGCCAGTTCCGGCTGGCTGGTGTAGGAGGCGAACGCCGAATCGCCCGACGGCGGCAGCGAATTCCATTTGTCCTTGACCGACATCGGGTTGATCACCTCGTTGAACAACGGATTGCCCAGACGCGAGATCTGGACCGGGTCGCCGAAGGACTTGAACTTGCCGGTGGTGGAGTCGAAGAGCCGGCCCCGGGACCGGAACGTCGACGACCACACCCCGATCACCGAACTGCTGGCGAGCGGGTCGGTCGGGGCGTGACCCGCTCGGGTCAGTTCCGTCTTCGGGACCTGCAGAGCGATCGTATGCACATTGAGGCCCTGCAACCCGTTCATGGCCGGCATCACCGGGAGCGGGATGACGTGGGCCGGGTTGAGCGGCCGCAGACCGGCGAGATCGAAGACACTGCCGAGGTCGACGAAGAACGGGTCGGAACGCTGGCCGGCAAACACCTTTCGGCCGGTTCCCAGTGCTTGCACCGCGGCCGGCCCGAACGTCTTCTCATAGGCAGGGGTACTCCGTTCACCGACGTTGCACGGGGGCACCTTGAGGCCGGTGCCCAATATCGTGGAAGTGAGGACGCCGTTGGCGGCCCGCACCACGCGGGTCACGGAATACGTCTGCGGTCGGTTCCACGCGGTGCTGTCGATACTCGTGATCGGTCCGGTGTTGTAGAGAAAAGTGTTGGGGTTGCGGATGAGCGTCGTGAAGCGGAACTGATAGCTGACGTCGGCCTGCGCGGTGCCACTGTTCGAGATGTTGATGGTGTACAGCACATCATCAGCGAATTCACTGAAGTTCGGTCCACCGTAGGGAATCTCGAACGGGTTGAAATTGGCGATCAGGTTGACCTTGGTGTGGTCGTTCTGATCTACGAACGCATAGACGTCGGTGTTGTCCGCCGCCGGGTCCTTCGAGATTTCCGGTGCCTCGCGGTGAGAAGACATTCCTGGCCTTTCTGGTCGGATCGCAGTGCAGGGAACGGGCTGGGTCAGACCTTGTTGTCGGTGTGCATGGCGTGGGCGATCTTGGCCACCAACTGGTGGTCGGTGACGGTCACTTCATGTCCCTCGACCATCACCGACACCTCACCGGTGGTCACGTCGTGGATATAGGCGACCATCGAGCCGGTGGCCTCCACCGGGAGGCTTGTCTCCGACGCGGCAACCGGAGCCCCTTCGACAGCGACGGCCGACGGCGTCAGTGCGATGGCCGCGCCCGCCGCGGCAGCGCCGGCGCCCGCCGTCTTGAGGAAGGTTCGGCGATTTGCGTTGTTCATGGTTCCTCCGAGATGAGCAGATGGGATCAACGGTGTGATATGCGAATGACTCAATGGGTTCTCACGACCGACACCGGAACGGCCGCCGGCTTGGCGTTCTCGAGTTGGGCGATCAGCTGAGCTGCGCGAGAGCTCATCGAGAGCGAGCCGGCCGAGGTCCGGGCGCCGGAGACCTGATCCGGCAACGCGAACATCAGCCCATTCAGATCCACCACGAGGTCCACGTTGCCGTAGGACCCGTTGTAGATGGAGATCGTGCCGTCGGGATTGACCGGCACGATCACAGACCCGGCCACGTTCTGGCCGACAGCAAAGTTGGAACTGGACACCGACGGCAGCGGGCCGACCCCATCCCACGTGGTCAGGAAGCCTGCGGCCTGCGATTGGGTCGCCGTCACATCGATCACGACGGCCTTGACGTAGGTGGAGAACGTCGGGTCATCGGCCGGGAAGATCTGGATCTTGGAGATCGTCAGTGCCCCGGCCGGCCTGCCTCCGGGCAGTCGAGAGTCGAACGTCCGCACCGGTGTGCTCGGTACGAAGGTGCCATCGGTGGACGGGGTTCCACCGACGAAGTAGCCACTGATGTCCGCCACCAGATCAACCGGAGACGCAGAACCGTTGTGCAGCGAGATCGTTCCGTCCGGCCCGATCTCGGCCAGGGAGGCATTCGCGCGGTCCTGGCCCTTGACGAAGTTCAGACTGGAGGCCAGCGGCAACGGAGCGCCGGCGTACGTGGTCACGAAGCCGGCTGCGCGCGCTCCGGTCGCAGTCACATTCAGCGCCACCGCCGAGGCGTCGGCCGGTATGCCCTTGATGCCGGCCACTGTGAACTTGACGTCGCTCGTCGCCGGCACCTGGGCCTTGGCGGCGCCCAGGCCGATCCTGGTGTCCAGGAAGCGCTGCGGGGCTGCGGGAACGAACGTACCGGCGCCCGCGGTGCTGACGCCACCCAGGAAGTAACCATGGATGTCGGCGAGCACGTCCACCGGGCCGCCAGAGCCGTTGTAGACGGAAACCCGGCCGGCGGAACCGACCGGCGTGATCACCAGGTTCGGCACGTTCTGGGCCGGTTGGAAGTTGAGATTGGAGGCCAACGGCCTCGCGGCACCCGCAGCGAACACGGTGAGGTAGCCCGCAACCTTGGGGCTGACGGCCGTGATGTTGAGTGCCACCGCGGACACGGGCTCGGAGATGCCTGTGGTCGCCGTGAACGTGACGGTTGCATGAGCAGCAACCGCGATCTTCGGCGCGCCGAGCCCGGTCCGGGTGTCCAGCAGTCGGCTCGTCTGGACGACGTTGAACGAGCCGGGCGTGATGTCGTCGGCACGGGCCGGTGGAGTCAGCACGATCGAGAGCGACAGGGCAAGGGCCGCCGCCGTTCCCGTGCTCACAGCGGTTCTGATCTTCACACAATTCTCATTTCCATGTGCAGGTATGAGACAGGCATCGAGCGGTTGCTCTCGCGCTTCGGGGCCCCGTGGACGGTTCAAAAGAACTGTTCCGATGGCGACGACTGGACGCCGATCGTGACCTGAAACACAAGCGTGATGTGGTGTTCGGTAGCCCCTGCCGCCCGGATTGGTGACACGGGACCGAAATCCGCTGGATCACTCCTGTGAACATCACGTCCCTTTTGGCTCGGCGAAATTGCCGAATCCGGGTGCCGATTCAAGCAGAACTGGGGCCGAACGGGTGACTCCGGTGGCCCGAGAGCTGCCGCTGCCGGACTGGCCCCGGAAGAGCGCACACACCAGTTATGTCGGGGCGCCGTCGCGCCCAATCCAACCCCCGCTCTGCTACGAACGAGCCGTATTCGCGGTCGCATCTGTTCCGATAACCCGACGAATAATTCCTACGAAGACATCAATACCGGCCTCGCTTCACCCGCCAGACAGCGCTGTAGGAGAACCTGTGTCGATACCCGCCACCCCGCACCCGAGCCTGCCGCGGTCTACCGGGCCCCGACGGGCCATCCGCGCGGCCGGGGGTGCGCTGCTGGTGGTGCTCGCCTTGCACGTACTGGCGTTCGGCACCTTGCTCGCATTCGTCATCCCCGGGCACTACCAGGTCAACGGAAAAGTTTTCGGCCTCGGTTTGGCCTTCACCGCTTACATTCTCGGTTCACGGCACGCGTTCGACGCCGATCACATCGCTGCCATAGACAACACCACCCGCAAACTCGTCGGCGAAGGTCGCAAGTCGATCAGCGTCGGACTTTTCTTCTCACTGGGGCACTCCTCCGTCGTCTTCACCATGGCGCTGCTCATCGCGATCGGGGCAAAGTTGGCCTCCACGCTGGCGGCCGGTGATTCTGCCGCCCGCCAGACTCTCGGCACGATCGGGACTTTGGTGTCGGGGGTTTTCCTCATCCTCATCGGCGTCATCAACCTGATGGGACTCACCAGCATCGCCCAGGTCTGGCGCGACGCCCGCAGGACCGGCCTGGACAACGAAGCCCTTGAACGGGCGCTGAATTCTCGTGGATTCTTCGCGCGACTACTGCGGCCGGTGATGAATAGGATCACTCGACCCGGCCAGATGTATCCGCTCGGAGTGCTGTTCGGTCTCGGCTTCGACACCGCCACCGAGATCTCGTTGCTCGTACTCGCCGGTGCGGGCGCGGCCACTGGCCTCCCGTGGTACGCGGTCATGGTCCTGCCCCTGTTGTTCGCGGCGGGCATGAGTCTGTGCGACACCCTGGACGGAGCATTCATGCACAGCGCCTACCAGTGGGCCTTCATCCGCCCGGTCCGCAAGATCTACTACAACCTGACCACCACCGGCCTGTCCGTCACAGTGGCTCTGCTCGTGGGGGGCATCGAGCTGCTCGCCCTGGTCCACCAGAAGTTCGGCCTCACCGATCCATTCACCACCTGGATCGCCGGCCTCGGTCTCGACACCGTCGGGTACGTCGTGGTCGGACTCTTCGCAGTCGTCTTCCTCGGCTCCGTCGCCTACTGGCACCTGGGGCACGTCGAAGAACGTTGGACCAGCAAGCTGCCCAACAGCCGAGCCCAGTACCCGCCTTCCCCCAGTCCGTCAGCGGGCACCGTCACCTGAGCCTGATTCGTCCGGTCCCGAATCGCCGCTGGATCCTCCCTGACGGTGCTGGCTCGAAGGGTTGTTGCGGGTTCGCTGCAGCCGCAGCGCCAGCGCCAGTGGCGAATCCCCCGTCACCAGGTTGACCGCCCGCTCCTCGGCCGTGAGACCGTGAGGACGCTTGCGGCCGGTTCAGCCAACGTGAGGCGGATCGAACGAGCGGCCCCGCCGGGCCGGTCAGCAGGCAATGAGAATGAGACAGATGAGGCCAAGAACCGCATGATGCCCGTTACCGATAACCTCTACATTCCGAAAATGCTCTCCGACCGCCGCAGCGGCTGTTGGCATTCCCCGAGAGACAGGATGCTGGTAGAGACAATCAGTCGAGCAGCCGCGGTCGCTTTGAATTCGACCTCACCCGGGGACATCAAGGGCTGGGTCATATGGATGCGCTGAGCCAGCAGTGCTGTCAGCGGGATCTCCAGAGCAATGACCTGCCCGAACGCCAGGCTCGTGGTGACAGCTGGCCCTTTGTGCGATGACTCGGCGGCAGAGGTAACCTCACCGAGGATGACGTTCAAGGCTACTTGGACGCCAAGGTCGGCTGGACTGATGTCACCCACTTCCGGAATCAGCACGGAGCGAAGCCGGGCCAATAGATCGGCGCTGGCTGCCTCTTTACCGCGACTCACTCGGCACTGTCCTCGGAACTGCCGCGACGAGTACCGCCGACGATTCGCGATCGGTCGTTGGGCAGATACCAAATTCCCCGTGACGGACGGCCTGCATCGACAGAATCATCAACCCGTTCTGACTCATCAGATCTCATATCCTGACGACAATGCCGCCAGAATAATTTCGCGCCTGTGTGACATCTCCACCGCCAAGCTCGTCCCGGACACCGCGAGGGTCGCCAGTGCGGTAGGTAGGAGCCGATCCAAGTCGTCGAGGCACCGATCCAGATCGTCGCGCATCGGGGAGTTCGAGACTGACTTCAGGATCGCATACTCCCATTCGAGACCCTCCAGGCCGCCTCGATCGTCGACGGCCTCCTGTCGCTCGTTACCCTGCGTGATGCTGACGCCTGACGAAAAGGCCGCCCTCGGGCGACGTTCGGTGAGCGGCTTGTCGTCTTGTGCACCCTGCATCATCGAATCTCCAGATATGGTTCACGTCGGGCATTGCTACGCGTTCACATCATCATTAGTACGCCGAAACCACCACAGTTGCCGCCGAAGTCACGGGTCCGGGTGTCGGTCGGGCAGGCTGGATTGCGCGGAATCGGCAGGCCGGAGGCCTTGCAGAGTGCTCTTTCAGCCCAAATACCTGGAGGAGCCAGAAACGAAACTCTGAAGGAATTCATACACTTCCGCCATCGGATTACGGCGCTCGCTACACGCCTAGGTCGACTGGCTCGTGGACCCTCTGTGACGAACGGGTAGCGGCCCCACAAATCCAGACGGTGTCGTCCAGCGAGGTTCGGCGACGTCCGACGCGGCACAGGAGCTCGCGGACGTCCCGGGTCGCGCACCGTCGGTGAACACGGTCATCCCCATCCCGGAATGCGCCTCTACGATCGCCACCAGGCGGTGTGGCACGTCGACCAGCACCCCGCCCTGGCCGAACGCGATGCCGTGGTGGTTCACCACCCAATCGCTGGCCATGGCGTCGGCGACCTTCACCACCGTCTTGGACAGGGACCGGTTCGCGGATTCGCTTCCAGCTACTCGGCGGCCCTTTTCGGGGCCATCCGAGCCTGGTTGTAGTTAGGTCGGCCCGGCTGGGCCGCACCGGAGGCCTGTCACCCCAGCTCACCGAGAGAGGTGCCAGAGAAGCCTGACGTCTTCAGCCGCCGACACCCGTTGTTGCTTCGGCGATCAAGTGACGACTGCCGATCGGGCTCATGGCAAATTTGTGATACCGACGGTTGGCCGGGAGAGGTATCCGGAGGCGTCAGCCGTCGGATACCTCTCCCGGGGTGCTCAGGCGCCGGCCGTGCCGGGGAACCGCTCCCAACTCCGGTGGGCGGCGAGCAACTCGACGATCTGGGCGGTGACCTGGGCCGGTTTGCCGTCGACGATGCCGGGAGTATGTGCGGGCAGCACCTGCGCCGCTGAGGCTGCGCTGGGAGTCGTCCCAATGGCTTTCGAGTGCCGCCAGGCCTCGCCGATCAACTTGCTCACCCGTGGATCGATACCGGTGGCGGGACCGCCTTCGGCGGCGCTCGTCGCGTCCAGCGACGGTGTCGCGTCTGCCGCTGGTGGGGTATCGCCCACGATGATCAGAGCGTCGAACTCGATCGAGGCTGCCGTGGCGTAGGTCCGCTGCACGGTGACGGACCCGACCGCGCCGCCGTGCGGACCCACCACCAGGGGGAGCACTCCGGTCTTGATCAAGGCGGCCCGGACAGCTTCGATGTCGCCCTGGTCGCTGTCGGGGCCGATGACCACGCCGACGATGCGGCCGGCCACCGGCCAGGTCCCGCCGAGCTGACTGATCGCCGCACTGGTGGCTGCGCCGACCCGTTCGATGGTGGGCACCGGTGCGTCCAGACCCAGACCGGCCGCGACCCGGCTGCACAGTTCTACGTCGATGTTGGCCAGTGCCAACAGCTGCCGTTCCCGGATGACCTGCTCATAGCACTTCGACAGCTCGAACGTGTAGGCGGCGACCACATGGTCCTGCTCGACCGGAGCCAACGAGCGGAAGAACATGCTGACCTGCGAGAAATGATCGTCGAAGGTGACCGGGTTCTCCCGCACCTTCGATGCCGCGGCGACCGGCACCGGGATATCGATGAACGGGTGATCCCCGGTGCCGGCGAGGAACGGGCAGCCGGCGTCCAAGGAGTTCGGCCGGTATGCCGCGGCGCCGCCGTGGACCGCGTCCTGGTGCAGGCCGTCGCGCAGCATGTCGTTGATCGGGGCGTGTGCGCGGTTGATCGGGATCTGGTTCCAGTTGGGGCCGCCGAGACGGGTGATCTGGGTGTCGAGGTAGGAGAACAGTCGTGCTTGCAGGAGCGGGTCGTTGGTGACATCGATTCCGGGTGCCAGATTGGACGGATTGAATGCGACCTGCTCGGTTTCGGCGAAGTAGTTGACCGGATTCGCGTTGAGCGTCATGGTCCCGAGGATCTGGACCGGTGCCAGCTCTTCAGGCACGAACTTGGTCGGGTCGAGCAGATCGATGCCCTCGAAGCTCTGGTCTTCGCTGTCGGGCATGACCTGAACACCGAGATCCCATTCCGGGTGGGCGCCGGATTCGATCGCGTCGGCCAGGTCTCGTCGATGAAAGTCCGGGTCGTTGCCGTTGGTCAGCTGGGCCTCTTCCCAGGTCACGGAATGCACACCCTGCTTGGGCTTCCAGTGGAACTTCACCAGGCACGTCTCGCCGGCGCCGTTCATCATCCGGAAGGTATGGACCCCGAAGCCTTCCATGGTGCGGAACGAGCGAGGTAGCCCGCGGTCGGACATGTTCCACATGGTGTGGGCCTGCGATTCGGTGTGCAAGGACGCCCAGTCCCAGAACGTGTCGTGCGCACTCTGCGCCTGAGGAATCTCGCGGTCAGGCTGCGGCTTGCCGGCGTGGATGACATCCGGGAACTTGATGCCGTCCTGGATGAAGAACACGGGGATGTTGTTGCCGACCAGGTCGTAGTTGCCCTCGTCGGTGTAGAAACGGGTCGCGAACCCTCGGGTGTCCCGGGCCAGATCCGCTGAACCGCGTGAACCCAGGACGGTGGAGAACCGGACGAATACCGGCGTCTGCACACCGCTGCACAGGAAACCCGCCTGACAGATCCCTTCGCCGGCCCCGTTGGAGACGAACACGCCGTGCGCGCCGGCACCGCGGGCATGGACGACACGCTCCGGGATGCGTTCGTGGTCGAAGTGGCTGATCTTCTCCCGCAGGTGGTGATCCTGCAGCAGGGTCGGCCCCCGTGAGCCAGCCTTCAGGGAATGGTCGGTGTCCACCAGGCGGGCACCGTGCGCCGTGGTGAGAAACGCGCCCTGCTGGGCGACGTCGGTCGACGACACCCGCGTCGACGCTCCGGTTGCCGTCCGTGTGTCAGGGCCTTGCTGATCAGCCTTCGGAGGCAACGGCTCCCGCGGCGTCGTCGGCTCAGCCAATGTCGGTGGCTCGGCCCCCGGAACGCCCGGCACCGGAGCATCGGACTTCTTTGCGGCCTGCCTTTTCGATACCGGCTTCTTCGATGGCAACGAATACTCCAACCTCGAATGGCAACCCTGATTGGGATGCACCCCGAGTCGGTACCCGCGGCAGTGCGCCACTACGCATGAACGAGTGACGCTCAGACCGCTGCCGCATCGGGACGTCGCACAAATCGCCGGGCTTGGGTCGCGCCACGACTTCCAGTCGGGCCGGTCAGCGTCCAGAGGTACTCGTTGCCCGATAGTGCCGTCGGTCCGGACCTCCGGCGGCCCTGGTTGGTGATCAGGACGCGCGTGCGGGTCTGCGGTAGCTGCTTCGTGCCGCTGGTGGCCCTGTCGGTCTGCTCATCCGACGAATGTGTTGCCTCGATTGACAGGTCGACACTGATAGGGGGAACTTCTGGGCAGATTGTCTTGACGGTGTCAGTGGCCATGGGAAAGTCCCCGTTGGTGGCCGGTTGATGGTCCCCGGTTTTGGCCAGTTAGAAGTCCCCACCCCTTGCTCGTCGTGTCATGTCGAGCCGTGAGGCCCTGGGCGGTGACGGTGACGGTGTCAGCCAGTCGCCGCACCGCCCAGGGAGCTCCATGTTGTCAGCGAGGGAACGTATGGACATCATTTCCGCTTACCGAGAGGTCGGCACCTACCGTGGCGCCGCCGAGATCTGCCAGACCACCCATAAGACCGTCCGGCGGGTACTGGAACGCGCCGAGGCCGGCGATTTCCGGCCGGCTTCGAAGGTCCGGGTCCGTAACTTCGAGTCGGTGACCGAGTTGGTCTGGAAGCGGGTCGACAAGTCCAAGGGCCGGATCTCGGCGAAACGGCTCCTCCCGGTCGCCGTCGCGGCCGGGTATCAGGGTTCGGCGCGGAACTTCCGCCGCCTGGTCGCGGCACAAAAGGCGTTGTGGCGGCGGGACAACCATCGTGGCCGCCGCCCAGCGGTGTGGGAACCGGGCGCGTTCATGGTCTTCGATTGGGCTGATGTCGGCGCTGGCCTGCATCTGTTCTGCGCGGTGTTGGCCTGGTCGCGGTGGCGGTTCGTCGCGTTCGCCCATGACGAGAAGGCCTCCACCACTTTGGGTTTGCTCGCCGAAGCGTTGCACGCCGCCGGCGGGGTCCCGCGCAGCTTGTTGACCGACCGGATGGCGTGCCTCAAAGGCGGGGTCGTCGCGAACGTGGTCATCCCGACCCCGGATTTCGTGCGCCTGGCCTGTCACTACCGGTTTGCGCCGGACTTCTGCCACGCGGAGGACCCCGAATCGAAAGGGATCGTGGAAAACCTCGTCGGCTACGCCCAACGGGATCTGGTCGTCCCGCTGCTAACCGAGACCGCGATCAACGATGGCCTGGTGGATGTGCACACCGCGAACGCCGCCGGGAAGATCTGGTGCGCCGAGGTCAACGCCGCGGTGCACAGCGAGATCGCCGCCGTCCCGAACGACCGCCTGGTCATCGAGCGGGAAGTGTTGCAAGCGCTGCCATCTCTGCGGTTGGACTTCGGGCCGCCGCCGGTGATCCGCAAGGTCGACCGGCTCTCCTGCGTCCGGTTCGCCTCCGCCCGCTACTCCGTCCCGACCACCATGATCGGCCGCAAGGTCCGCCTGGTCCAGGCCGGCGGCCGGATGCTGATCGGCGACCCCGACACCGGGGAAGTCCTGGCCGACCACGGCCTACTCGCCCCCGGCGAGGTGTCCATCCTGGACGCCCATTACGGCGGGCCGCGGCCGGCGCCGTCCCGGGCACCACGACCCAGAACCACCTCGGAGAAACGGTTCTGCGCCCTGGGCCCGGCCGCGGAGGCGTTCCTGGTCGGCGCCGCCGCGATCGGCAACACCCGCCTGGGCTCGGAACTGGAGGACCTGCTCGCCCTGGGCGCCGCCCACGGCACCCAACCTCTGATCGCCGCACTCGGGCGGGCGGTGGCGTTCCAACGGTTCCGCGCCGCCGACGTCCGGTCCATCCTGGCCGCCGGCGCCGCCCCCACCCCCGTCCCAGCCGGCGGCGCCCTGATCGTCGACCTGCCCGTCGCGGCGGGCAGACCGTTGGCCGCCTACAGCCTGACCGCTATCACCGGTCACACCGCCGTGGCTGCAACGGATGTCAGCTGATGACCGCCGCCCGCACCACCCCACCAGCGGCGCCGGTCACCCCGCTGTTGGCGGCCGACCTGACCGCCGGGCTCCGCCGCCTGAAACTGTCCACCATCCGCGGGATCGCCGCGGAAACGCTGATCACCGCCAAAACCCAACGGTGGACCCCGGAAGAGCTGCTGCGCACCCTGATCGAAGCCGAACTGGCCGCCCGGGACGCCTCCAACACCGCCAACCGGCTCAAAGCCGCCGCGTTCCCCGTCACCAAAACGTTGGACACCTTCGACGTCGCCGGATCATCGATACCGGCAGCAACGTTCGCCTACCTGGCCGGCCTCGAATGGATCACTACCAGATCCAACCTCGCCCTGATCGGACCGCCCGGCACCGGCAAATCCCACACCCTGATCGCGTTGGGCCACGCCGCCGTCACCGCCGGGATGAAAGTGAAATACGGCGCCGCAGCAGATCTCATCGAAACCCTCTACCGCGGACTGGCCGACAACTCCGTCGGCAAAACCATCGACACCCTGATCCGCAACGACCTGATCATCATCGACGAAGTCGGCTTCGCCCCACTGGACGACACCGGCACCCAACTGCTATTCCGACTGGTCGCGGCCGCCTACGAACGCCGATCCCTGGCGATCGCCTCCCACTGGCCCTTCGACCAATGGGGCCACTTCCTGCCCGAACACACCACCGCCGCCAGCATCCTGGACCGGCTCCTGCACCACGCCACCGTCGTGGTCACCCACGGCGAATCCCGCCGCATGCAAGACGCCCGCAACCACCGGGAGGCACCCACGAACACCTAAAACCTCAGCAAAGGGTGGGGACTTCTACCTGGCCACCACCGGGGACATCACGATGGCCATTGACAGACGGCCCTCGGACCCACGGCACCGCGTGCGACCGTTGTGTCACACCGGGCCGTGAGATGGGTGCGGTAGCGACTATCTAGGCCAACCCGATCAATGTTCCTGGTCTGCGACGGGTTGAAAGGCTTGCCCGAGGTAGTCGGCAACATCTGGCCGCAAACGATCGTCCAGACGGGTCTGATCCACTCGATCGGCAACACGTTCCGGTTGACCTCGAAGAAGGACTGGGACGCAGTCCGCCGCGATGTGAAACCGATCTACAGCGCCGTGAACGCCGCCCACCGCCCGGGCGGCGTTCGAGGACTTCGCCGAGCGGTGGGGCAGCCGATACCCTGCCATCGTTCGGCTGTGGGACAACGCCTGGGAGGAGTTCATTCCGTTCCTGGACCACGACGTGGAGATTCGGCGAGTGTTGTGCAGCACCAACGCGATCGAGTCGCTCAACGCCCGGTACCGGCGGGCGATCGAGGCCCGCGGTCACTTCCCGACCGAGCAGGCGGCCTTGAAGTGTCTGTATCTGGTGACCAGATCGTTGGACCCGACAGGGATCGGTCAGGCCCGCTGGGCCGTACGCTGGAAACCGGCGTTGAACACATTCTCGATCACCTTCGGCGACCGATTCCCGGCAGCCGAAACGTAATGACGAAAATGCTGGAAACACCGTTGAAGGTACGGGCCCAAATCAGATCGAACGCGCTCCTACGATGACCGCTCCGTGGGCGTCACCAGGCCCTTGGTGCGTGCGATCGGAAAACAGCGCCATGGGCATGGTCAGCGCCCAACCTGTGGCTGGCCGTCCCCGCAGGGACCAGCACGAAAGTTGATCTTCAGTCAACGGCTGGGATTCCGATCTGGACACCTAGAGCCCGAAGGGTCCAGATTCAACGGCTCCATCTATGCCTGACGTGGGGCGGGTGGGGCTCGAACCCACGACCTGACGGATTATGAGTCCGTTGCTCTGACCAACTGAGCTACCGCCCCGCTGGAAACCCTACCGGTCGGCAGCACCTCGATCCGACAGGCTGCGTGTGAGATCGTGCCCGCCGGTCATCCCGTTGCGCCAGCGCCTGCGGGTGGGTTCGAACAGACGGACAGCGTGCTTCGGGTTCTGTCTCATCGTCCTATCGACTCCGGACAGCGGGAGTCTCCGCGACCCGACGTCCGTCAGCCGGATGCCCCCGCCCGCTGCGACTCGGACAATCACCACAACGGTGACACTGCCGATCCCCCGGGCCGCCGGGTTGTTCGAACCACCCCGTTCCGTGGGCTATTCTGGTCCAGCACTCGCCGCTAGCGGGGGGTGCCGGTCCTCCGTAGCTCAATTGGCAGAGCATCCGACTGTTAATCGGACGGTTACTGGTTCGAGTCCAGTCGGGGGAGCCACGTTTTCGCAGGTCAGGCGGTTTCGGACTTCGGTCCGGAGCCGCCTTTTTGTCATTTCACACCCCCTTTGTCAACAGCTTGTCAACAACGATGCCGAGCGACCTTGACAGGGCCTCGCCGGCCACGTCCGTGGCGCCCGGCATGCTGTGGCCGTAGACACGCAGCGTGACCGAGGCGTCCGCGTGGCCCACCAGGTCCGCCACCACGCCCGGCGAATAGCCAGCCTCCAGCAGGTGAGACACGACGCCGTGACGCAGGTCATGGAGCCGGATCACGGGCACGTCGGCGGCCTTGCACAGGCGCGTGAATTTGTCAGACACATAGTCGGGCTTGACCGGCGTTCCGTCCTCCATCGTGAACACGTAACCGGTGTCCGTCCATCCAGCCCCGAATGCCATGCGCTCCTCCTTCTGTCGGAGCCTGTGAGCTGTCAGCGCGGCAACGAGTCCGGCGTCGAGCGGCACGCGGCGCTTCCCCGCCTCGGTCTTCGGGGTGCTGGTCTGGACGTCGGTGCCGCCGACGATGATCCGCGTCTCGACCACGTTCAGATGGCCGGCGACCAGATCGACGTTCGCCCAACGCAGTCCGCACAGCTCGCCGCGACGCATCCCCCGGGTCAGGCCGATCAGGTAGAGCACCCCGAGCCGGTCAGTGCCAATGTGCGCCGCAAACGACGTCGCATCCTCACGACCCCACACAAGCATCTTGGTTCCGGCCGCCGACGGCAGCGTCACCACTGCGGTCGGATCAAACCGGAGGCGCTTCGTCTTCACACCCCACTTGCAGGCCATCCGCAGGACGGTCCCGGCGTACTGCACGGACCGGGCCGATAGCGGGCCACCGCGCTTGCCCCCAGATGCGAGCAATCTGGCCATCCACTCTTCGACGATCTCCGTGGACAGCTCTTCAGCCTTCAGGCCGCCAATCTTGTTGACGATCCAGGAGTCGGCGGTGTTCCTGTACCCGGCGAGCGTCGCCGGTTTCAAGCCCTTGAGCTTCCGGTTGACCAGCCATGCGTCGATGAGCTGGGCGACGGTCAGTTTGAGGTCGGCCTTGGCCTGGTACGGACCCTCTGCGGCCTTGGTCTGCTGCGAGTTGAGGTGGGCTTGCGCCTCCCGTTGGATACGGAAGCCGCCCTTCGAGCGCTGCTGACGCTTACCGGTCGCCGGATCGGTCACAAACCAATAGGCCGTCCAGGTTTTGCCGCGGAGCCGGACGGATCCGGCGCCCGACGCTGCGCGCCTCCTGGCGTTCGCTTCCACAGGCTCGGTCATCGTCCCGCCGCTTCGGTCAGCACTTCTGGGAAGTTGGCAGCAACGAGGGTGCGGCCGAGGGGGGTCAGGGTCCCGGCTGTGCGACCGGCGCCGTGCGTCGTCAGGTAGCCGAGGCGACGGGCCCCGTCAAGCCACCCACGAACCTTGGCCTGAGACTGCTCCCTGCTCAAGCCGGCGACGAGGTCAGTTGTCATAGCCAGCTCCTTGGCGATCTTGAACCGTACCTGCGCGGCAGCCTGGTGCTTTTCGAACAGGGCCGCGGTCAGCAGGTAGGTTCGCTGCGCTTTCGTCAGCCGGACGTCACCGGCTTGGCCTGTCAGCTCGTCGGCTAGGTGAATCCACCGCGCATTGTCGGTGCCGTTCGCGAGGCCGAGCCGCTCAATCTCCCGCATGTCCTGGCCCACGCCAATGAGTCCGTTAGCTGCGGCCGTGGCCGCGCGGCGCATGTCTTCGAATGGCACGTCGCGGAACATTCGGGCGTAGATCTCTGGCGGCTGCGCGCTGGCGAGGCCATCAGCGGTACGTGGCCATTCCCAGGTGCCGAAGTTGCCGTCGAACTGGCCCTCGACGCCGCCGGCGAGGGTTGGGCTGCTGGCTGGCCCTCCAGCGGGCCAGGGCGACACCTGGGACCGCTGAACCGCTACCGCCACGTCGTCCGGTACTGGGTGCATTGTCAGTTCACCGAGGGACCAACGCGGATTGCCGCCGAAGTAGTGCCCGACGGTCACCCAGTCCTCGGTCAGCAGGTAGAGCACGTCCACATGCCAGGATCCGCGTTCGGCCTGGGCGCCTTCGAGGTGCCTCCGTGCTAGGAAACGTTCGTTCGGATGCAGTGGCATATGACAGGTCTACCACTGTCAGTACCAACCGTCAACCCCAACGCCATGCTGATTACGCAGGCAGTATCGCGCAAACGCCCTGAATAGTTTGACGGTTGGTGGCCTCGATGGTTCACTCCGAAGCATGGCCAGAATCGTTGCGCAGCCCGTCGCCCTCCCCGACCCGTTCGAGCGCCGAATGATCCGCCTACGAGCCCGCTGGACCATCCAGGACGTTGCGCGCGCGGTCGGCTGCTCCGTCGGGTCCGTGTCCTACTGGGAGCGAGGCTCCGAGCCACGGGGCGACAAGCGGGCGCGCTACGCGCAATTCCTGGCACAGGCCACCGAGATCGCCCAACTGGTCGGTCTGTGACAAACGGGCCCCCGCCGAGCGGCCGGGTCTGAACATCAATTGGTGTCCAGCAATTCGAGCCCCCCACGTGCACATTTGCAGGCGGCGTCCCAGGCGGGGTGTCCAAGACAAGGTGACGACGTCGAAAACGAGGGATACAACTACCCCATGAATCCCACCACAGATGCCAACGAAACCACCACTGCCCTAGGCCGTCTCGCCACCGGGCGGCTGCGCCAGTCCGATCTAGGACTGCTCCCCAACCTGGTCACCACCGATGTCGCTGCAGGCGCTTTCGGTATCAGCGTGAAAAGCCTCTATCAGTTGATCGCGTTGGACCGTTGCCCCGTTGAGCCATTGAGAGTCGGCGCACGCTCGCTGCGATTCCGAACCGCCGACATCGCAGCCATGCTGCTCGGGGCGGCAACGTGAAGTCCGCCGCGCGGCGCCGAGCGGCCATGTTGAGCAGTCACACGAAAGTCATGGACATGCGCAGCTTCTCGGTTTCGAAAGCCCCAGTCCTGCACGGGCCCGCGGGCAACCGCCCTCAAATTCCGTTTAACAACCGGCGAATAGGTTCGGCCGATCTGGGCCAAGCCATCGCGGCCAAATTTGGCCTCCCCAACAGCGCTAAGAAAGCTGCCTGATGACCCCGACCGCGTCACGCGAACACCCGGACGACGAGCAAGACAGAAGGTGGTTCCCCGCGGCCCTACGGCGCCGGCGCGCGGCATCTGTGCGTTGCCAGCCACTCAGTGACGGCACGCTGGACCCATGGGCGGCAGCGAGGCCCCTAGCCCCGTCGACTTATGGGCTGGAGCCAGAACAGCTACTGCAGCATGCTCGCGACATGTGGGCCGACGGATGGCAGCTGTGGGAAATCGCGGCAAAGTTCGGCATCACACCTAAGCCTGCGGCTGTCCCCTGCGCCTGCGGTTGCCCGACCGCGGTGCGCGTCGCATGAGTTGGCCTGCAGCTGATCTCGCGGCCCTTGACGTGCAACTGGCCGAGCAGCGGACGAATGCAGCATCACCGGCCGCGGAAGGGCAGTCCCGCACAGTGGCGGCCAGGCGGGCTCGCATCACCTGGGCGTCCGAGATCGAACCCGTCCCGGTAGTTTGGGCCTGGTCAGAAGGTGACGCCGGGCGGATACCCGCAGGGTCGCTTTCGATAGCAGCGGGCCGCGAGGGCACCGGCAAATCGTCATGGGCGCTATGGCTCGCAGCTCACCTCACCAGAGGCACATTGCCGGGCACCTTCTTCGGGCACCCCCGCACGGTCCTGTACGTCGCAGTTGAGGACTCATGGGCCCACACACTGGTTCCGCGGTTGATTGCGGCCGGGGCCAACCTCAGCAAGGTCGGCCGGTTCGACGTGGTCGTGGCCCGCGACGAAGAGGTCACCCTTTCGCTCCCGGTCGACAACGACCTGCTGGAACAGGCAGTAAAGGACCACCGAGCCGCCGGAGTCTTCATCGACCCGCTCATGTCCGTCATGGGCGCAGGTATCGACACACACAAGGAACGCGACACCCGGTCTGCTCTCGACCCTCTGGCAAAATTGGCCGACCGCACCGGCGCACTGGTGGTAGGCATCGCCCACTTCGGCAAATCCAACAGCTCGGACGCGGCCTCACTGATCACCGGATCCGGCGCGTTCAAGAACGTGCCGCGCTCCGTCTTTGGCTTCGCCAAGGACGATTCGGACGACGCCGGCGGCCGGGTCATGACCCAGGTGAAGAACAGCCTCGGCCGCGACGATCTGCCCAGCTTGGCGTACAAGATCGAACCTGTCGACGTCGCCATCAAGGGGCAGCTGTCCAGCATCGGCCGCTTCACCTTCACCGGCACGTCTGACCGATCGGTTGAGGACATCCTCCGCGACTCGCGCTCCGTGTCAGCCGATGACGATGACGATTCGGTACGCACCGGGGCTGGCCATTGGCTGACCGACTTCCTCGCATCGGAGGGCGGCCAGGTGGCCCGGAAAGACGTCATCAAGGCGGCCCGCGGCGAATTCTCCGAACGCTCGCTCCAACGAGCCATGAAGGCCAGCAGCGACTTCAGCATTCGGTCGAGCGGCTTCCCCAGGACGACAACCTGGTGTCTGTCTGTCGCGACAGACAGCGGCGACAGTGACTTAGGAGCCTCAGAACTGGGCGCGACTGTCGCCACTACCGCTGACCTGCATAAACAGGATGGCGCTATTGGAGCAGATCTCCTGTCACGACAGTCGCGCCAGCTCTTAGACACTCCCCGCGACAGTGTCGCCACCGTTGCGCAACTGGCCCTATCTGCGCGCAGCTGCGGCCACCCGGGCGCACCCGCAGCCAAGTGCGGGACCTGCATTGCCGACCAAGGCAACGCCGCCGCGTGACCACCGCGTAATGCGATCGGCGCGTCACCACCACACCCCCAAAGGAAAACGAATGGCCCAAATCACCGTAGGCAGTACGGCACCAATCCCAATCCCCGTGCAGGCCGGATTCCGCGCAGTAATTCAGAACATCGGCCCGGGCGTCGTCTTCTTCTCCACGGCGGCAAACGTCACCACCGCAACGGGTATCCAGATCGGCGTCAACGGACTATATGAACATCAGCAATTTCCGATGAACCTGAGGACCATTTACCTGGTCAGCGCCAGCACCTCTGATATCAGATACGACTTCCTGTAATGGCGGACGGTCTGCCACCGCTGGTCTTGGAGCTGAGGGCGCATGGCGCGCAGATGTTTTCCGAGCTGGGCAAGGCGAAGAAGGAAATTGCCACCCTCAACAAGGAGGGTGAGGGTGGCGCGACGATGGCGCAGAAGGCCGGCGCTGTCGGCAGCGCCGCCTACAAGGGCTTGGCGCTCGGCGCTATCGGTGTCGCAGCAGTGTCCATCAAGTCAGCCATGGCCTTCCAGCAGTCCACCAACCTCATTCACACCGCCGCGGGTGAATCCGCAGGCAACATGCAAATGGTGTCGGACGGAATCCTGCAGGTGTCAACGAAGACCGGCGAGAGCGCCTCGCAGGTCTCCGAAGGCATGTACATCGTCGAAAAGGCGGGGCATCGCGGCGCAGACGGCCTGACCGTTCTCAAGGCCGCAGCGCAGGGCGCGTCCAATGAGGGCGCCGACGTCGGTGTGATGGCCAATGCGCTGACGTCCGTCATGCAGTCGTTCAACATTCCGGCGAAGGACGCCGCGAAGGCGATGTCCGCCATCGACCGCGGCGCAGGTTTGGCGAAGACCACCATGCAGGGCTTCGCGTCGTCGCTGTCCACCGTGATGCCCGCCGCGAACGGCGCCCACATGGGTTTGGTGGGTGTCCTCGCGAACATCGCGACGTTGACGCAACACGGCACGTCGGCCGATGAGGCCACACAGGAACTGCGCCACACCATCCTCAAACTCAACGGCACCCCGACTGTGCCGATGCAAAACGCCATGAACATGTTGGGCATCAAGTCGCAGGATTTGCGTAATGCGATGGCTGGGCCGCAGGGCCTGACCGGCGCCATCGAGATCATCCAGAATTCGATCCGCAGCCACCTCGGCCCGGCCGGCGCAGTTGTCATCGACACGTTCAAGAAGTCAGGGCAGGCCACAGCCAACCTGAAGACGGAACTGTCCCACATGTCCGGGGATTTGCTGGCCAACTCGAAGGCGCTCCTCGACGGATCCATGCCGTTGGCCACCTACACCAAAACGTCGAACAGCATGTCGTTGCAGCAGAAGCAGATGGCTCTGGGTTTCGCTGCGACGGCGAAGCAGGCGACAGGGTTCAACACGCTGCTCACGAAGGGCAACCAGGTCACCCGCAACGCCGCGGGTGCGCTGAAAGATGTTGTGGGCGACTCCACGTCGCTGCAGACGGCGTTGATGTTGACCGGTTCGGCGACTGACAAGTCGTCGAGTTCGTTGGCGTACAACACCGCTGCGATGAAGAACATTCAGGCGCAGTACAACAAGGGCGGCGTGGACATCGCGACATGGGGCGAGTCAACGAAGACAGCTTCGTCCCACGCCAAGCGACTCGGCGCGGGTATTGCTGCCCTCGGTATCCAGATCGGCAAAGCGCTGCTGCCCGCCGTGACTGTTGTCGTCGAAAAGTTGCAGTCGATGGTGCAGTGGTTGACCTCCAACTGGTCGTGGGTGTCCAAGATCATTCTGGTGATCCTCGGCCTGGTGACCGCATTCAAAGTCATTTCGGCGGTCGTGAAAGGTTACATCGCAGTCCAGGAGCTGCTGAACGCAGCCATGGATGCGAACCCCATCGGGTTGATCATCGCCGCCATCGTCGCGCTGGTCGCCGGATTCGTGTACCTGTGGAACCACTCCGCAGCGTTCCGCAACTTTTGGATCGGACTCTGGGACGGCATCAAAAAGGTCTTCAAGGGCGCATGGGACATCATCATGGACGTCTTCAACGCCGTGATCGGATTCATGAAAAAGTGGGGACTCACCATCCTCGCCGTCATCGCCCCGTTCATCGGTTTGCCCATCCTGATCATCAAACATTGGTCGCAAATCAAAGACTGGTTTGTGCACCTCTGGGACGACGTCACCTCCGCCCTGAAAACGGCGTGGCGGTACATCGTCAACTTCCTGTCAGGGATTTGGACGGGC
Source organism: Nakamurella sp. (assembly GCA_965277305.1). Classification (GTDB taxonomy): domain Bacteria; phylum Actinomycetota; class Actinomycetes; order Mycobacteriales; family Nakamurellaceae; genus Nakamurella. The sequence goes on from CBDICH010000003.1 coordinate 926,874, forward strand.
ATCAAAGCCGTGTTCGACCTGGCCATCCAGGGCATCAAAAACAGTTTGTCCAACGCCTGGACCGCCGTCGCCAACGTCGCCAAGGCCGCCTGGGGACTGATCAAACAAAACATTGTGACCCCCATCTCCGACGCCTGGAACTGGATCACCAAAACTATCGGCGGCATCGGCTCGTGGTTCGGCTCCGTCTTTTCCGGCGCCGTGCAGGACATCAAAGACGCCTGGTCCGGAATCGGCTCATTCTTCGGCGGCATCTGGGATGACATCACCTCCGGATTCAAGGGCGCCATGAACTTCCTGATCGACGGCTTGAACGGTCTGATCAACGGCGCGAACTGACTGATCCACGGCATCAACGACGTCAACCCGTTCGGGAACATCCCCGACATTCCGCAGGTCCCCCACCTCGCGCAGGGCGGCACCCTCCCACAAGGGTGGGCGACCGTCGGCGAACAAGGCCCGGAATGGGTTCACACATCGGGCGGCCAATCCACGGTGTACAGCAACCCGTCCACCCCCGGCGGGAAACAACTGCCCACCAGCAACACCACAACCGGCGCCGGCACGCACCACACGCAAAACGTGACCAACAACATCAATGTGAACACCAACGCCACAGCCGGCCGCATCGCCAGCGAACTCGGATGGGCGCTCCGACAAAAAACCGGATAACCCCCAACGCGCCGGCGCGACGGGCGCCGGCGCACCGCCCCCGACAAGACAGGACACAATGACCGACATCCAAAGCGTCAACGGCCACATCGTCATCACGAACGGCGACGACGAAGACTTCATCGCACTCGACCTCGGTGCCGTACTCCGCATCGAGCAGTACACCCGCATCGACCTCACACCCCGGCAAGCCGGCAAGCTCGGCGCCCTCCTCACCACCTGGGCCGAAAAGCCACACCACAACCGCCGCGCGCTAACCCAAGAGTTGTACGACGACGCCATGGTCGAAGCCCTCGGACTCCACCGCACGCTCGCACAGGACATCACCAAGGACACCCCGCCCGACGAAGTGATCCCCACCCGATGACCCGCCAAGAAATGGCCGGCGCCTACAACGGCAACCCCACCGGACCCGGCAGCCCCACCCGCCCATGGGTCAGCCCCACCGACGGCACCATCTACCGCTACAACGCCTTCGGCGACGTAGAGACCGCCACCACCGCCGACGGACAGCATGCTTGGTCCTACGAATACGACAGCTACGGCCGGCTCACCAACACCCGCACAATCATCCACCCCGACCCCAACAAACCCGGCGCCACCATCCAAAGCGACACATGAGGCCCCAGCCGGGCAGCCGGGGCGTTAATCGCTCGGCTCGGCTGGCCAGTGTTTTTGCGGTAACCGTCCGATTATGAATCGGATTCGCGGCCTGTTTGTGCAGGTGGCGCGATGCTTGTCAACTTGATGTCAACTACGAACCCTTGGAGTTTCCCCGTGTCTCGTTCCGCTTCCACCCCGATTGCCGCCAACTACGGCCACATCGCCCTACCTGAGTCGACGTCCCATGTGCCTGAGGTTGTGGAGGTCACTGCTGGTGTTGCTGCGCTGCACGTCCAGCCGCCGGCCGCGATCGTCGCCGAGCTGGTCGCTGACGCTGAGCGGCGCGCTGGTCTGCGCCTGCTCACCGAATCCCGCGATAGTGCGGCAGCCGCAGCCGAGGCCCTGTACGGGCAGCTGTGGCACTCGATCCCGGCGCCTGAGGACATCACCGCAGCCGCCACCGCCGACGCACACCTGGCCACGCTCACGCGCCTCGTTGACCGCGCCACCGCCAACACCAACCCCGCCGCGCGATGGACCGACGACCTCGCCACCTACGTCCGCCTCACCGCCGGCCGCATCACCGGACTACCGCCCCTGCCGCTCTCCCGGTTCCAGGTCGCACTGCAGGACCACCACGACTACCACCAGGCACAGGGCGCCACACCCCCGCGGTCCACCGACGCTGACCTCGCAGCCGAGCAGGCAGCGGACGCATACAACCGCAACCGTGAAGGTTCGGCCAACGTTCCCGCCATGGCACAGCAGTCGGCCGCCGAGGTCATCGCAGGTCACCGGCACCCGCTGGAGGCGCTCACGTTCGTCGATTCCTGGACCCACGACTCACTGCCCAAGTTCACCGCCGAGCACCTGGCCGCCGTCGACCTCATCGCCGCAGCCGACGCCCGCCGCACCGAACTGGGCCTCTGATGACCACGTACATCCGCCCCGCCACCCCGACCCGCCCTGGAGCGATCATGACCACCAACCCGAGCATCCGCCTGATCCACAAAGCAGCCGCCGCGTCCACACTCCCGCCGATGCCGATCGCCATCGAAAACCTGATGACCGAATTGACCACGGCGTGGGCCGAGTGGCAGAAGACGCAGACGTCGCCGGCCACCCCGGCCCAGACGACGCTGGACTCCACCCCCGACGTCGCCACCCTGACGAAGTCGGCCAGCACGGATGCGCGCTGGTCTGCGATGTTGGCCCGTGTCGGCCCCGTCCAGTCCGTCCTGATTCGGTCTCGCGTCGCCCAGGAGTCGTTGGCCCTCGCGGTCAAGATGGGCATCGCCCCGAATGAGGCGATCGCGATCACGAAGGGCCTGTGTGTGGCAGCCGAGCCTGCGCGTCGCGGGGTCCGTAACTGATGGGCAGGGCGTGCACGATTTGCGCCCGGGATGACCGCATCGCCATCGACAAGGCCCTCGTTGGCGGTGCGCCATACCGAGATTTAGCGGAACGATTCCCTGGCGTTTCGGAATCCTCCATTTCGCGGCATCGCAAGACGCACATCACGCCCGGGCTGGCCAAGTTGGCGGCCGCCAGGGAGGTCAAGCGGGGCGCCACTTTGCTGGAACGACTGGAGGACCTGATCGACAAGGCGTCACAGGTTATGGACGCGGCCGAAGGCAGCAGCAAATTGACGGTGGTCCTATCTGCCATCCAGCAGCAGATGAAGATGTTGGAGTTGCGGGCGCGGGTGACGGGCGAACTGGACGAGCGCCCACAGACGCTGGTGGTCAATCTGACCAGCACCGCTGAGTGGATCGATCTGCAGCAGAGGATCCTCGGCGCCCTGGGGTCGTTCCCCGATGCGTACAAAGCTGTCCGGTTGGCAATTGGGGGTGCCGATCATGGCGGGTAACCCGTTGGTCGACGCGATGGCCGAGGCGCTGGACCCGGTGACCCTGGCTGCACGGTCCGGCATGATCGCTGACCTGTGGCAGGCAGATGTGTTGCGGTCACCGTCTTCTCGTATCCTGCTGTGTTGTTCAAGGCAGGTCGGCAAGTCAACCATCGCCGCGGTGAAGGCCATTCACACGGCGCTCCACACCCCCGGTTCGTTGACCCTGCTCGTCGCCCCATCGCAGCGGCAGGCAATCGAACTGTTCAAGGCGGTGCTGCGGCTGTACCGCACCCTGGGGCGGCCGGTGACCGCCGAGACGGAGAACGCGATGAGCCTGACCCTGGAGAACGGTTCTCGGGTGGTTACATTGCCGGCGGACCCCCGCACGATCCGCGGGTTCGCAGCCGTGAAGTTGATCCTGCTCGACGAGGCCGCCTACGTCAGCGACGAGCTCTACCACGCCATCAGGCCCATGCTCGCGGTGTCTGGCGGGCAGCTGATGGTCATGAGCACGCCGAACGGTCGCCGTGGTTGGTTCTACGAAACCGCAACGGCCAGCAATGAATGGGAGCGGCACTTCGTCCGGGCCACTGACTGCCCACGAATCAAACCGGAGTTCCTCATGGAGGAACGAGATGCCTTGGGAGAGCAGATGTTCCTGCAGGAGTACCTGTGCGAGTTCGTGGACGCCACGGGGTCGGTGTTCGACGGCGCCGACCTGGAAGCCATGGCATGCGACATCCCACGGTTGCAGTTGGCGGTCGGTGCCCTGTGATCAGCCGCGTTGTGGGCCTCGACCTGGGGCGACAGGACGACTACACAGCCCTGTCCATCGTCGATATGGTGCGGCCGGACGCCGGGCCGCCGGAGATCCATGTGCGGCGGATGGAACGCGTCCGGCACCAGTCGTATCCCGCGGTGGTGACGCGTGTCGCCTCGATGCTAAAGGATCCCGCACTGGCTGGTTGCCCCGTGATCGTGGACGCCACTGGCGTCGGCCGGGCTGTGGTCGACATGCTGAGGGAAGTAGCGACCAGCGTGGAGGCCCTGGTGATCACCTCGGGCCGCGAGGTTACCAACCTCGGACCGAACGAATACCACGTGCCCAAGAACGACCTGGTGGCCGCGCTGCAGGTCCTGGTGGCGTCGCGGCGACTCAAGGTGTCGGCCGCGGATCCGTTGGCGGCCGAGTTCCACAAGGAGATGCAGTCCTTCGGCTACGAGATCAACGACTCCGGCCATAAGGCGTTCGGCGGGCAGGGTGCCACCCACGACGACCTGGTCCTATCCGTAGCAATGGCTGCATGGCGACTCAGCATTCGCAAGGCCGGACATGCCTGGCTGGAGGGCTTGCAGCAGCGGCTCGGTGCAAACCGAGAGCCAGCCTGCCCCATCCCCTAGCTCGTGGTCGCGACGTCCCGTTCCTCGACGCCGAGACCGGTCGTTTTCACCGCCGTTCCGATGTGCGCCAACGCCGAGACCAGTTTGGGGTATTGAGCGGCGCAGTAGCCCACCACGCCATCCTGTATCAACAGGTCCGACTGCTGCAGCGAAAAGTGAAGGGCCTGCAGCCCGTCGCGCTCCTGCATGTAGGCGAGCCCGGGCGTCCCGCCGGTCCACGCTGGCGTGAGGTCGCCGCACACGTCGGCGCCAAGCTTGTCGGCATCCGATTGAGAGATGCCGAACGTGACAGCATTGACCGTGTTGAAGAATTCCATCCGGGCGTCAGCGGGAGATGTATCTCCGGTACTGGCCGAGCCGGCCGAACACCCCGCCATGAGCACCAGGCATACAGCTCCAGTGATCCGAACGCCCGCAAGCGGCTTCATGCTAGGCAGCGTCCTGCGGCGACATGGCGAACGTGACCTCGTCGCTGGTGCCGTCGATGTGGCAGTCCGCCCCGATCCACTCGGGGCGCGGGGTGATTCCCGAGGGTAGGACCACGATGTGCTGCAGCCTGCGGCCTCCCAGGACTGCGCAGCGGGTGGGGCGGTAGTGGCCGTCCTCCCAAACAACGGATGACGCGTTGAGGACCGTGCGGTCGGCGCCGTCGGCGCAGTGCACCCACGCCCCGTCCATCACGTCGGGGTGACGAACCCACATGGACAGTTCCTCGGTGCTCGGTGCGATGGTGCTGGTCATCTCGGGTGCGATGGTGCTGGTCATCTCGGGTGCCTTTCGTTGGTATTGCGCGGTGCTCGCGAACGAGCGTGACATGCACCCCGACATTTCGGGGCGCACGGGCGGGTGAAACCGGAGCAGGTACTGGCGTGACAGTCGGTGACATCGAGAGCCGGGTCGCCTTACCGGTCAACCCGAGGGTCCTTGTCAACTCAATGTCAACTAGAACCTGAACTACAACCATGGAATGCGATAGAATCACAGGGCATGTATTCGCGAGATCAATTGTGGGACTGGCATTCTGATGGATTCATGGGGACGGCCGTAGACGCGAAAATGCAACTGTTAATCGGACGGTTACTGGTTCGAGTCCAGTCGGGGGAGCTTGTTTTAGCAGGTCAGGAGCGGTCGCGGGCATCAGCCCGAGGCCGCTTTTGTCGTCACCGCCGCGCCTTCAGGCGGTTGGTGTGGCGAGGGCCGGAGAACCTGCTGCCGTGAGCGCGCCAGCAGCAGCGGCGGACTTGGCGGGGCAGTAGGCAGCGGTGCCGTCGGTCATCATCCGCCGGGCCTCCGCGGCTGAGTAGCCGCGCGTGACGAGCGAGCCAACGGCCCGATTCCAGGACAGTTCGACGACCGAATCCGAGCCGTCGATGACGAAGATGCGGCAGATGTCCGCGCCCAGTTTGTCCTCGTCCCCTGGGAGCGCCTGCACGTACTTGCCACCGGCGCCGGTGATCTGATCGGAGAAGAAGGCCGCCTTGGCGGTGATCTGCGGGTCGCCGGCACTGCATCCGGCTGCCCCGAGCATCAGCGCGATCCCGAGCAATCCACATGCTGGTCCGACCAGGGCACACGCTCTCGACCTCATGGGCGGACCCTACTGCTACCTCTGTCACGTAGCCGTCGGGCGGGTCGGCTGCGCTCGCAGTGGAAGGGAGAAGCTCACCACCGGATATTGTTTCTCGAACACAACGTCAGACGCGGGAGACGACCACGCGCGCTCGGCGGAACATGTCCGGCACGACGATCGAGGGAGTTGGCTGGTAGATGTTCCGGTTCCTCTTGGGTGGAAGCATCGGCTACGTATTGGGCTCCCGGGCCGGGCGCGAGCGATACGAGCAGATCAAGCGGTGGTCCACGCGGGCCGCCGATCACCCTGCCGTGCAGGGTGCGGCGGGGTTCGTCCGAGCCAAGATCTCCGAAACCGTCCACCGTTCCTGACCCGGCCACGAGAGCTGTGAGTGCCGGTCGGCGGCGCTCAGGATCCTAGAGCCCGCTTGCGGCTCTTGATCTCCACCCCAGCCATCAGGGCCAGCCCCTTGAATCGGATCACAGGTGCTTCCGGGCCGTAGGTCTGGTGCGCGCTGTCCTCGAAGGCACCCATGATCCCGACGCCCTCGACGATGACCGTGATGCCCTCCGGGACGGTGATCTCGACGCCACCCATGATGGCGGTCACGTTCATCACCGTCTCCATGCCACTGAGTTGGGCCTCGGTGAAATCGAGTTCGATCCCGCCCATGATCGCCACACAGGTGATCTTCTCCGCGGCCACCCACGGACCCTTTCGCACCAACCCCGACAGGATTCCCACCAGGTTGGACTTGGCGAGCGCGCCACCCGAGCGGACTGCCGGGTAGGACGCTGATGCGGCCGACACCGCCTGGACGGGTGGGGACGGCCGCCTGGACAACGACAGGATCTGCCCGGGCAGATCTCGCGTCAGCGGCTCCAGTTCATCGAGAGTCTTCGCGGCATAGACCGAGTCCAGTCGCGTCTCGAGCTCGGCGACCGTGATCCGGCCTTCGGACATCGCCTTCTGCAAGGCGGTCGCGACCTGTTCGCGGTCGTCGTGGGAGGCCCGCATCGGGGGCGGTCCCGGCAGCGGCGTCGGATCGGAGGTCACGGCTTGATGCTATTCCGCAGGTCGGCAGGTATGGCGACAACCCGGTCACGTGTCCTCGAGGAGTTCGGCCTCGAGCTCTCCGGCAGTCTGTGCAGCGGCGGCGAGAAAGCCTGCAGCGTAAGCATTCGCACCCGGATCGAGCCGCAGCTGTCTGGTCAGCCCGTCCCGTCCCGGCACCCGGCGTAGGACCACCCAGCCCCCTGCAGCGGGCCACGGCAGGTACTGGCTGGCCGCGACCGAGCGTCGGACTCTCGCGTGCACCGCATCGGTCAACGCGCTCGTCCCGCTGAGCACGAAGTCTCGCGGCGGCCGATCCGACAGGAGCACGAGACCCTCGTCGCTGGTGGAGATCTCCTCCGCGGCGATCACGGTCAGGATGGTCCCCGTCAGCCGCGCCTTCGACACGCGTTCCCAATTCCACCTGATGGCGTTCTCACCGCTGACCAGCCACAGACCAAATCTGCTGACGGCCAACAGCTCTCCCCCGACCAGCGACGTCGCCACCTGTACCTGCTCGTCCGGACCGAGCGCGGTGGTCAGGGCCGGCGGTACCGGCGCACGTCGCCACGGCCACTTCAGCGCCACGCTCATGCCCCTTTGGCGCGCTCGGACAGGGCACGCCGATACTTGGCCATCTCGGCCAGGTCCGCGTTCAGTGCCGCGGCCTGCTGCGCATCGCCAGAAGCCTCGGCCCGCTGTAGATCCGATCGCAGGCTGTCCTCCTGGAGCTTCGCTGCGCGCTCGGCCAATTTGGCGAGAATCGAACCGGCGTAGTGGGTCAGGTCGGTCTTGGTGCGCAGCGGCTCGAGTGCAAGCTCGGTCACGAGCGATCGCAGACCGCCGAGGGGCAGGTGCTCAGCGGCCGAGGCGAGCCAGGCATTGGCGCCCATCACATCGGCCCGGGCCGGGCCGCCGGACGCGATCACCGCGTCGTGTACGGCCCGATAGGCCGGGTCGGTGAACGCGACCCGGTCGATCTGTCCGTAGCCGCCGGCGAGCAATCCAGGCTGCTGCAGAACGAGTTTCAGTGCTTCCCGCTCCGCGAAGGTGTCCCGATCCCGAGGATTGGGTCGAGCCGGCCTCGGCTCGGTCGTAGCGGTTGCGCCTTCGTCAACGGCCTGCGGTCGCTGCGCCCGGCGTTCGGCCACGCCGGCCGCCTTGGCCTCGGCGGTGGCCTGGTTGCGGACCCGCGTCCCGATCGCCTGATGGTCCGCGCCGAGCCACCCGGCCAACTGCAGCGCATACTCGTTCCTCAGCTCGGATTCCTTGATGCGGGCGACGATGGGAACAGCCGCTGCGGCCGCCGCCACCCGACCCTCAGCCGTGTCGAGGTCGTACCCGGCCAGGATCGACTTGATCGCGAACTCGAAAAGTGGACGGCGGGCTGCGACCAGCTCCCGGACCGCGCCGTCGCCGCGGCTCTGCCGCAGCTCGCAGGGATCCATTCCGTCCGGTGCGATCGCGACAAACGTGTTGGCGGCGAACCGCTGGTCTGAATCAAAAGCCTTGAGCGCTGCCTTCTGACCGGCCGAATCACCGTCGAAGGTGTACACCACCTGCCCGCGGATGATCTCGTTGTCGGCGAGATACCGTCGCAGCACGCTGATGTGCTCGTCACCGAAGGCCGTGCCGCACGACGCCACGGCGGTGGTGACCCCGGCCAGATGCATGGCCATGACGTCGCTGTAGCCCTCGACCACGACCACCTGCCGCTGCCTGGAGATCTCCTTCTTGGCCAGATCCAGCCCGAAGAGCAGCTGTGATTTCTTGTAGAGAGGCGTCTCGGAGGTGTTGATGTACTTGGCCTCGAGCCGGTCGTCGTCGTACAGACGGCGCGCTCCAAATCCGACCACATCCCCGGCCGCATCGTGGATCGCCCAGAGCAGTCGACGATGGAACCGATCGATCGGGCCACGCTGACCCTTGCTGATGAGCCCCGCCTTGTCCAACTCCTCGACCGTGAACCCTTGCGCGGTCAAAACTTTGAACAGCTGGTCCCAGCCGGCCGGTGCGTATCCACAACTGAACCTGGCCGCGGCGTCGTCGTCGAATCCGCGCTCGGTCAGGAAGGCCCTGGCCGGGGCGGCGGCCTCGGTGGTCAGTTGCTCAGCATAGAAGGCCGCTGCCGCCTTGTTGGCCGCGATCAGTCTCGACCGGCTGCCCCGTTCCACCCGGGTCGACGTGCCACCTTCGACCATGGTGAGCGTGATACCGACCCGGTCGGCCAGCCGTTGGACGGCCTCCACGAAATCGAGGTGCTCGTAGTTGGCGATGAACGCGAAGACATCGCCGCCCTCCCCGCACCCGAAGCAGTGGTAGGTGCCACGACTCGGGCTCACCTGGAACGAGGCGGTCTTCTCGTCGTGAAAAGGGCAGAGCCCCTTGAGGTTGTCCCCGCCGGCCCGCTTGAGGGCGACGTACTCGCCGACCACCTGGTCGATACGGTTGGCGTCACGAACCCGCTCTCTGTCCGCGTCCGTGATCCGTCCTGCCACGCCACGAGTCTATGTGCGCAATGGGCGCGGCGTCGCCGCCGTCCACTGCTACCCCAGCAACCGGCGGTGCCTGGCGATGGCTTGCGCGTCGGTGAGCAGCGACACCTGGTCCAGTACCACCCGCAGGCGGCCGGCATCGTCGGGGGCCAGCTCATATGCGGGGACAAACCCCGGGTCCAGCGCATCCGCACCACGATCGGCGGTGACCTGAACCAGATCGGCGAGCATCTCCTGCTCCCGTTGCTGGATGGCCCGGCGCATCGGGTCGGCCATCACGTAGCGCAACGCCACCGCCTTGAGGACCGCCACCTCCGCACGCAGCAGTCGGGGCACCTGCAGATCGCAGGCGTACCGCAGCAGCGGCCCGACGCCGTGCGCCTTCCGGGTGGCGGCGACGGCACCGGTGACGAACCGTCCGGTGAGTTCACTGGTCAGGGTCTTGAGTGCGGCTGCCGCGGCCGGCCCGCGAACGGCCACGCCGGTCGCCACCGCGGGCAGGGCCAGCAATTCGGCCAGAACGGTCTGCAGATCGGCAGCAGACTCGGTCGAATAGACAGCGGCCGCCATCGCCACTGCGTTCAGTTCCTCAGGCTTGCCAAGGGATTCCAGGTCGATGCGACCGGAGCCGACGCCATCTTCGACGTCGTGGACCGAGTACGCGACGTCGTCGGCCCAGTCCATCACCTGCGCCTCCAGCGGCCGACGGCCGGGGTCGGCGTCCGTCCGCATCCACTCGAAGACCTCGAGATCCTCGTGGTAGACGCCGAACTTGCCGCCCCCCTCGGGTCGCTCCCACGGATACTTCACGACCGAGTCAAGGGCGGCCCGGGTGAGATTGAGGCCGCCCAACCGGCCGTCCGCCGCGATGACCTTGGGCTCGAGCCGGGTCAGCAGGCGAAGGTTCTGGGCGTTGGCCTCGAATCCCCCTGCTGGTGCGCCGGCCAGGTCCAGCGCAGCCTCTCCGTTGTGCCCGAACGGCGGATGGCCGATGTCGTGGGCCAGACCGGCCATATCGACCAGGTCGGCGTCACAGCCTAGCTGGGACCCGATATCTCGGGCAATCTGCGCGACCTCCAGCGAATGGGTGAGCCGCGTCCTGGGCACGTCGTCCTCGTCGGGCGCCACCACCTGCGTCTTGCCGGCGAGCCTGCGGAACGAAGCGGAATGGAGCACCCGCGCCCGATCTCGGCCGAAAGCGGTTCGCCCGATGACGCCGCCGGCCATCGGGAGGCCGGCCGTCTTCGCCGGCTCGACGATGAATCGCTCGACGTCGGCTGCGGAGTATCTGGGTTCCGTCATCTCAGCGGTGCCGCTTCACAGGACGGCCGATCCGGCGCCCGACGAACCACCGGTGAGCAGGTAGAACAGCATGCCCAGGGTTTCCCGCTGCACATAGCGCGCCTCGATACCCGGCTCGGTGGCCGGCCCCCGGGTCACCGACGAGACCTGCGTCGACAGACCGAGATCAGCGGCAATCCGCTCTGATCGGGCCGCGTGCCACGGGTCGGTGACCAGGACGACCGAGTGCCAGCCACGCTGACGGAGCACACGGCCGGCCGCGCGCATCGACACCAGCGTGTCGTTCCCGGTTCCGACCGAGATGAGTGCGGACGCCGGGATTCCCGCATCCAGTAGATACTGTCGGCCCGCTTCGCCCTCGGTGAGGCGGTCACCGGGCTGTCCACCCCCGGTCGTCACGACGTGCGTGGCCACGCCGGCCCGATAGAGCTCCGCCGCGTGGTCCAGCCGCGCCGCGTAGACGGTGGACGGCCGGCCGTTGTACTGCGCCGCGCCCAGCACGATGATCGCGTCGGACTCGGCACGCTGATCCTGATGGCCGATCTGGACGATGTGCAGGGCCACTCCCGCCACCACGAGGAGCACAACCAGCGCGGTGCCGGCCAGGTACCGGCCGAGGACGCGGAGCACTCGCACCCGGTGACCTCGCCTTCACTCCGTTCGAGGTTCCTCCCCGATTGTCACCGCCTGGCGACGCCTGCGGCCGCCTCGATCATGCCAGCTGCCGACGGGCGAGGGCGCCGGTCGCCGGTCGCCCACGGTCACCACCACCTTTTCGCGGTAACGATCCCGAGTGCGTGTCGTGCTCGCCGGGAATGGCCGCCCGACATACCGCTGGTGCGGGGGATGCTCGATATCGGTGATCTCGGCTCGTCGCATCGGCTCTCCGACTCGCACCGCCTCCCCGACCGCGATCAGAGGACGGTGCAGGACTCGGAACCTACGGATCAGTTCTCCGACCGTGACGCCCGGGAGGAACGCAGGTTCGAACCCCCGACCGTCATCGCCTGACAGCCCATCGGGCGAGGCCAGCGATCCAACATTCGGTTCGGTTTCCCACGTCGCTCACGGCACATCGCCGCCATCCGGCCCCGCGCCATTGCTAGCTTCAGCACATGAAATCGTCATACCGGTTGCTGGCGCTGGTCCTCGGCGTGGGCATCCTGGCCGCCTGCACGAGATCGGTGGCCGGTCAGGCCCTGGTCGCGGCAGCCCCGGCGGTGACCGCCGAACCGGCCCCATCGGGTTCCTCCAACGCGATCACGGTCCCGAAATCCGGTCCGTCGAGTCCGAGACCGTCGCCGAGCGCAACTCTCACCCCACAGTCAACCTCGGCACCGGACTCGACATCCGAACCGAGCAGCACACCGGACGGCGCGATCGGGAGCACCGGTATCGGCGACGCCTACTACCCGGATTCGGGTAACGGCGGCTACCAGGTCGACAACTACAACATCGCGGTGACCTACGACCCCGCCTCAAATGCCCTGTCCGCCAGCACCATCGTCACCGGTACGGTCACCCAGACCGGCAAACTCGGCCGATTCAACTTCGATCTACGACCGACGATGAAGGTTTCCGCGGTCATGGTCAACGGAACGACGGCAACGTTCTCCCACAGCGGCAGCGAGCTGATCATCACGCCTGCCACCGGCCTGCAACCCGGCAGCGCGCTGCAGGTCGCGGTGACCTACGCCGGCAATCCTGGTGTGATCACGGATGGGACGGCCAACCTCGGCGACGGCGGTTGGTACCGCACCCCCTCGGGGGGCGCTCTTGCCATCGGCGAGCCCTTCTCCGGGTCAGCCTGGTACCCCGTCAACGAACACCCTTCCGACCCCGCGAGCTATCAGGTGACGGCGACGGTGCCGAGCAAGTGGTCCGTCATCTCCAACGGCCTGCCCAGCACGACTGGCCTCCCGGCCCCCCCGGCCGGCATGAAGATGTCTCGTTGGATCCAGAAGCAGCCGATCACGAGTTACGAGGAGACCCTCTACATCGACACCTTCACCACCGTGACAAGCAGGACGGCGGACGGAAAGCCGATCATCTCCGCGTTCGCACCCGGCGACAACCTGGTCAAGGACCACAAACTGGCTGCGGCCACCAGCAAGGTCCTGCAGGTGTTGTCCGATCACTTCGGCCCCTACCCGTTCGACTCCGCCGGCGGCATCTACAGCGGGCAGAAACTCGCCTTTGCGCTGGAAACCGCTACTCGACCGGTGTATGCCGACTGGGTCGACCTGGACACGGTCATCCATGAACAGACCCACCAGTGGTTCGGCGACGATGTCGTCATCAAACGCTGGTCGGACATCTGTCTCAACGAGTGTTTCGCCTCCTACGGCCCATGGCTCTACGGTCAGGACGTGGAGGGCACCGACCTCGACGCGCAGTGGGCGACCCAGATGGCCCAGGTCAGCGGCGACCCTGAGTTCTGGTCGTCACCGTTGGTCGACATGGGCGCCGGAAACGAATTCACCAGTGTCTACACCCGCGGCCCGCTGGCCATCCACGCGCTCCGGAAACAGATGGGCGAGAGGGCTTTTGCTACTCTGCTGAAAGGTTGGCCGAAGGCGTACGCCAACAAGGCGGCGTCCTGGGATGACTTCCAGGCCTACGTGAACCAACTCTCCGGGCAAAACTTGACGCCCTTCATGGACGCCTGGTTCAAGGGCACAACCGTCCCACCGGTGAAGTACCTGCACCCCGGCGGCCTATAGCAACCTCTGCTCTGCCCCGAGTATCCGAGCCGCTCCCCCTCGCTCATCATCCTTGATTGCGCGCCATCTATGAAGATGGCCCCTCTGGTCACTCCGGTCCCGCGCACGACGACAGGCGCTTCCGAAGAGGATCAGCGCAGGGTGGGTCAGGCGCCGGCGAGGCGGACCGCCAGGTAGGACTGGACCTGGTCGAGGGCCACCCGTTCCTGGGTCATGGTGTCCCGTTCCCGGATCGTCACGGCCTGATCGCCCGCGGTGTCGAAGTCGACGGTGATGCAGAACGGGGTGCCGATCTCGTCCTGACGTCGGTAGCGGCGACCGATCTGTCCGGCATCGTCGAATTCGACATTCCATGCCTTCCGAAGTTGAGCGGCGAGATCCTTGGCCACCGGCGACAGGTCGGCATGACGCGACAGTGGGAGCACCGCCGCCTTCACCGGCGCCAACCGCGGATCCAGCTTGAGCACGACCCGCTTGTCGATACCACCCTTGGTGTTCGGTGCCTCGTCCTCGGTGTACGCCTCGAGCAGGAAGGCCATCATGGGTCGGCCGACGCCGGCCGCCGGCTCGATCACGTAGGGAGTCCAGCGCTCCCCCGACTCCTGGTCGAAATAGGACAGGTCCGTGCCCGAGTGCTCGGAATGCGTCTTCAGGTCGAAGTCGGTCCGGTTCGCGATCCCCTCGAGCTCGCCCCACTCGCTGCCCTGGAAGTGGAACCGGTACTCGATGTCCACCGTCCGCTTGGAGTAGTGCGACAACTTCTCCCGGGGGTGGTCGAAGTGGCGGAGATTGTCGCGGTCGATCCCGAGGTCGACGTACCAGTCGGTGCGCTGATCGATCCAGTACTGGTGCCATTCCTCGTCGGTGCCCGGCTTGACGAAGAACTCCATCTCCATCTGCTCGAACTCGCGGGTACGGAAGATGAAGTTGCCCGGCGTGATCTCGTTGCGGAACGACTTGCCGATCTGGCCGATACCGAACGGCGGCTTCTTCCGGGCCGACCCGGCGACGTTGTTGTAGTTCACGAAGATGCCCTGGGCGGTCTCCGGACGCAGGTAGTGCAGCCCCGACTCGTCCTCGACCGGGCCGAGGAAAGTCTTCAGCAGGCCGCTGAACTCCTTCGGCTCCGTCCACTTCCCGCGCGTCCCGCAGTTGGCGCAGACGATGTCGGCCATGCCGTTCTCGGGGGCCCGGCCCTTCTTCTCCTCGAACTCCTCGAGCAGGTGGTCCTGCCGATACCGCTTGTGGCAGTTGGTGCACTCGACCAGCGGATCCGAGAACGTCGCGACATGTCCAGAAGCCACCCACACCTGGCGTGGCAGGATCACCGAGGAATCGAGCCCGACCACGTCCTCGCGGGAGCGCACCATGTAGTTCCACCACTGGCGCTTGATGTTGTCCTTGAGTTCGACACCGAGTGGGCCGTAGTCCCAGGCAGATTTCGTCCCGCCGTAGATCTCGCCTGATGCATAGACGAATCCGCGGCGCTTCGCCAGCGAGACAATGGCATCGATCTTGGCGTCGTTCTTGGCGGCGGCCACAGCGCAACTCCTGTTTCTCCCCCGGCCGACCAGTGGGCCCGGGGCCGAGCATGGTCCGCGAGCGGTGGATTCCGCCGCGGTCTTGGACACCGGCGCACCGTCCGGGTCTCGACTCCGAGCCTAGCCACCGTGCGCCACCGTATTGACCAGCACAGATGACACCACAGCATCGACCCCCCGCAGCGCTCGCCACGGCACCCCTACTGCCGGCGGACGGAGCAGGGAGTCAGGTTGAGATCAGCGCCCCGGATCGAGGACGGTCGGCTCGGTCACGGTGACCGCACCCTCGATCGACGAATAGAGAACTTCGTTGACGGCGGTGACATCGAGTTCGGCGGTCGAGAGCCACGGGATCACGTGGATGCGCATCGGCCACGGTGACAGAGACCGCCGGTAGGAAGCCGCAGACTCGAATTCGGCGACCAGCACGAAACGGTCGGCGGCGTCGGTGGATCGGGCAAAACGCAGGCGGAGGCATTGCGGGGAGGCGCCCAGCAATGCCAGCGGTTCACGGGCCGACTCCGGGATCGGGTCGGCTTCCGGACGGTCCCGCCTGGTTGGCGCGTCCAGCCGGAAATGGGCTACCAGCACGAACATCGGCGTCTCCGGTGGTCAGAGTCTCGGGGGCGATCGATCTCGATGTCAGTAGGCCGATCCGGTGGTCAGCTGATTGAGAGTTCGAGTTCCGACCCGGCGGCCGTCCGCCTGATCCGCAGCCGTGAGGGTATCCGCTGACGAAGCTCTTCGACATGCGAGACCAGGCCCACCGTTCGGCCGCCGGCGCGAAGCTCGTCGAGGGTGCCCATCACCATGTCGAGCGTGTCCGAGTCGAGGCTGCCGAAACCCTCGTCGATGAACATCGTGTCCAGCTGACGCCCGCCGGCTTCGGCAGCCACCACGTCGGCCAAGCCCAGAGCCAGGGCCAGCGAGGCCAGGAACGACTCTCCGCCGGACAACGTCTTCGCCGGCCGAACCAGGCCGGAGAAGGCGTCGAGGATGTCGAGCCCCAGCCCGCCGGATCGTCCCCGTGCCTCCTTCTCCTGCGACTGCACGAACGTGTAGCGACCGCCCGACATCGCGGCCAACCGCTCCCCCGCGGACAAAGCCACCTGTGCCAATTTCGCAGCGAGGACGAACGTGCGCAACGACATCGACATGGCGTTCTGCCCCCTGCCGAGGATGACGTCGGTCAGCGCGGCGAGCTCGGCGTCAGCGACGAGCACCGGCTGCAGTTCGCTCCAGGCAATCCCCAGGTTCCGGGCCGCCGCCGCCACCTGCTCTGCTCGGCCGGCCGCGGCTGCAGTCTCCAGGGTGGCGGCCTCAGTTCTCTCTTTCGCATCGTCGGCGAGCTGTTCCAGGCCGGGCAGATCGATCTCGAGCGCCGTGTCGACCAGTAACAGCTCCGGGTCCGACAGCTGTGCGGTGACCACGGTGATCTCATCCTCGGCCGACCGCAGCTGCCGACTGAGTTCGTCGAGATCAATCCCGGCTGCCGCTCTGGCATCGCCGACGGTGGCGAACGACGACGACGCCAGTACCCCGACCAGTGCGGTGGCGGCCTCCGACTGTGCGACCTCGGCCGCGTCGAGTTTCTCGCTCGCAGCCGCCAGCCGGTCCAGCTCGGCAGCCAACTCGAGTAGATGATTTCGTCGGCTGGAGACGTCCGGATGGCCCGCTCTCGCCTCCGACAGTCGCTCGCTGCGCTCCTTCACTGCCGACTGCAATCGTGCGATCTCGGCGTCCAGACCGGCACGCGCGGCCAGCACCAGGACTCGTTCCCGTTCGGCGCGGAGAAGTTGATCCGAGATCTCCGACAGGGACCGCTCTGCTGTGGGGAGTTCCGCCGTCATGGCTGACTGGACGTCGAACTCCGTCGATGCGGCCGTCCATTCGGCTGTGGCCTCGTGCAGGCTATGACCCATCGTCAGCGACTTCGCCTGTGCCAGTTCGATCGTGGCAGCCTCGGCGGACCGCGACGCCCGATCGCGGGCAGCCGCGGCCGCCGACTCCTGCTCCTCCGCGGCCAGGACCTGCTCAGCGGTCACAGCACCGGCGACCGGAGCCGCGAGGTGCGGGTGTTCTTCGGATCCGCAGACCGGACAGTGGCCGCCCGGCGGCAGTTGACCAGCGAGCTCGGCCGCCATACCCAGGATGCGCAGCTGGATGAGGCGCTGCCGGTGGTCGACCGACCGGTGGTGTTCGTCCGTGGCCGCCACGGACAGTGCTGTGGCCCGTTCGTACTCGTCCGATCGAAGTGGAACGGACCTGGCTGCGTCCAGCACCGTTTGCGCAGCCATCAGTCGCTCACGGAGGATGCCGACGCGCCCCGCGGCCGTCCGCGCGGCGGCCACCCGACGGGTCAGTGTCTCGACCTGCGCCGGCAACTCCCTTGCCGTGTCATCGAGCTCGGTGAGCCGGCGTTCCCCGCGTTGCCGGCTTCGGTGGGCCTCGGACAGAGCAGTTTGATCCCGGCCCTGGTCGGCGGCCTGCTGGATCATCCCGACCAACGCGCCCGCGTGTTCCCGGGTCACCGCACCGAGGGCTCGCAGGTCCGCGGCGGTCTTGGGCAGGTCCTCGTCCGGCGCGACCAGCCGCTCGGCGGCCGCCCTGCACGCTTCGACCGCTTCTTGCTCCTGTCGGGTCCGGCGGGCGAGCCGCACGGCCTGCGACGCCGCCGCGACCACCGGTTGGGCATCGGCGTAGGCGGCCATGCTCTGCCGCCATCTGGCGCGGTCCCCGGCGCCCCGGTCGAGCTCGAGCTCCCTGGCCCGAAGCTGCCGGACCTTGCGGACTCGGCCGGCGATCAGCCTCGCCTCGAGCAGTCGCCGTTCGGCCTCTGCGCTGCGGGTGCGTTCCACGGACTCGATGTGCAGCTTGGCGGCGGCATCGTCGGCCAGCCGATCCCGTAGGTCCGCCACCCACTCGAAGATGCCGTCGACCGGATGCTCACTGCGCCCAGCGGATTCGGCCACTCTGGCAGTGAGCTGCCCTATCCGTTCGCGGTGGTCACGGACCCTGGATCCCGACTCCCGCCGAGCCCCCGCGAACCACTCCTCGACGGTGCCGAATCTGCCGGTGTCGAACAGCCGCTCGAGCAGCACTTCCCGGTCAGCCGTGTCGGATCGGAGGAACCGAGCAAAATCGCCCTGGGGCAGCAACACCACCTGGAAGAACTGGTCTGCGGACATACCCAGCAGGTCCGTGACGGCCAACCCGACCTCGTCGGCTCTGGTCAGCCCGTCGGCCCGGGCGCCGTCCGGGGCGGCATCCAACCAACGGAGGTGGACTTTGTGCTTCTCCTCGGTCAACCCCGAACCGCGGGCCTTGGGGCGCAGGTAGGCGGGACTGCGCACGATCTCGACCCGGTGCCCACCGAGAGTCGCCTCCAGCCGGACCGAGGACCTCGTCGACGGATCCGCCCGGTCACAGCGCAGCCGCTTGGCGTCGTTCCTGGCTCCGGGCACCCGGCCGTACAGCGCGAACGCGATGGCGTCGAGCAGGGTGGTCTTGCCGGCGCCGGTGT
Organism: Nakamurella sp.; assembly: GCA_965277305.1. Taxonomy (GTDB): domain Bacteria; phylum Actinomycetota; class Actinomycetes; order Mycobacteriales; family Nakamurellaceae; genus Nakamurella. The sequence goes on from CBDICH010000003.1 coordinate 945,609, forward strand.
CCCCGTGCAGGAGGAAAAGGCCATCGGCTCCCAGCTTGTCGAGGTCGACGTCGACCTCGCCCGCGAACGGCCCGAAAGCCGACAGTTGCAGGCGGTGCAACCTCACGATGCGATCTCCAGCACGCGATCGGCGGTGAGCGATTCGTCCAGCAGCATCTGCTCCGTCACGGTGGCGCCGCATCCCCGGCAGTCCAGCAGGAACTGAGCGAGCACCTCCGCATCGCTTGCGGAGTTCACGGCAGCGGCTGTCGTCGATCGCCCGGTCGGTCTGGCCGGTGGCTCCCAGGACACCGTCAATGCGAAAGGGAAACGTTCGCGCAGGCGGCGCATGGGTTCCAACGGGCGAATCACATCGGTCAGTACGAGCGCGAGATAGTGATCGGACAGGTCTGCGTGCCCGATCAGCAGGTCGGCGAGGTTGCCGGTCAGCGTGGCCAGCCCTCTGATCACGGGCAGCTCCAACCAGGCATCGGATACGGAACCGTCGGCAGCGAGATCGATGAGCCAGGCACCCTTGCGCTGTCCGGCCTCGCTGAAGGAGTACGCCAGCGGCGATCCCGAATACCGAATCCGGGCGCTCAGCCGCTGGGCTCCGTGCAGGTGTCCCAGGGCCACATAGTCGATGCCGTCGAAGACATCCGAGGTGATCGATTCGATGCCGCCGACCGCTATCGAGCGTTCGGACCCGCCGGCGACACCGCCGACCACGAAGGCGTGAGCCGCAACGACTGATCTGGTCGACGGGTCGCGCCCGGCCAGATCCGATCGCACCAGATCCATCGCTGCGCTCGTCACCTCCTGGTGGCCCACTCGACCGGTGACGTGCAGTACCGCACGGGCGAGTTCGGGCTCCAGATAGGGCAACGCGTAGATCGCCACCGGACCATCGGAATCGGCGAGCATGACCGGCCGTCCCACACCGGCCACAGAGGTCCGCAGGTGCAGGCCGCCGGTCGCCAGGAAGTCCGCGAACGCACCGAGTCTCGGTGCGGAATCGTGGTTGCCCGACGAGGCCACGATGACCGCGCCGGCCTCCCGGATTCGTTGGAGAGCCCGGGTGGCGACCTGGACGGCCTCCGCAGAGGGAACCGCTCTGTCGTAGATGTCGCCGGCGATGATCACTGCGTCGACCTGGTGCTCGGCGACGAGGTCGGCGAGAGCGGAGAGCACGAACTCCTGGTCCGCCAACAGGTCCTGTCCGTGGAAGGTCCGGCCTATGTGCCAGTCCGAGGTGTGCAGCAATCGCATGATCAACACGCTAGGTGCGAGCACCGACAGTCCATGGTTGCCATGCCGCAGCAATCGTTCACTTGTTCGCCCTCATACCTGCTGACGTGCACCTTCTGGTGCGCGACTTCCGCAGCATCGGGTCCGGGCTCAGGCCGACTGCACCTGGCTGATCCGATATCCCGCCTCGGTCCGGACCAGGATCAGCACCCGGGTGGCCACCGGTCGTGACGATGTCCTTCCAACCACTTTGCCGCTAGCGTCCAGGACGGAGTACGCCGGGAGCGAGTCGTTCACTGCGACGCGGAGCGGTGCACCACCCAGCCGCTTCGCGGTCCGGACGGCGTGCTCGGCCCCGGACACCCGCAGACCCTCCGCAAGGAGTTTCGCGATCACCGCGGCATCAGCCGATCTCGCGGTCGAGTCCGAGGTGTAGACGGCGTCGAGCAGCGTCGGGTCACGGGCCACGAGGGCCCTGGATCTGGCACCGTCCAGGGCATTGACGGTGGCCAGCCACCCCTGCGGCGTGTCCGCCGAAGCTCCGACCGGATCGACAGCTCTCGGACCGGCCGGCGGCGACGTGCGAGACGTGGTCGACGGCGCCCTCGGGGAGATCGGCGGGGACGACGAGGGGGCGGGACGCTGCATCGCCGACACCGCCGGCACCGGCGGCAGCACGGAAGGTGACATCGCGGGCGCCTGGACGCGCTGACCCGGCGAAGCTGTTGCGTTCGATGTCCCGGTCACCGCCGAGCTCGCGGGCTGCAGGGTGACCGGGTCGCTCCGATCCGAGCGGGCCCACCACAGCCCCGTTGCACCGGCCAGGCCGGCGACCACCAGGCACGCGGCCGCGATCACTCCGAGACGGACGAGCGAACGAGTGGAACCGCCGGTGGGGTGACCCGACAGCGGCCGGACCAACCCGAGGCGAACTCGTCGAGAACCGAGGCCGACCCGAGCCGATGTCGCGGCGCGCGGTGCGTCCGACCGGACCCGCGTGATGGCCCTGGCGCCGGCCAGCCTCTGCCCAGCGGGCCGGTCCATCCCTCCAGACGGCCGGAGGTACTCGTCATCGTCCTCGTCCGACCGCGCGGTCCTGAGATGACGCCCGGACCCAGGGGGCTGTTCACGCGACCTCGCTCGTTCGGGGTTGTGGGTGCCACCGCCGACCTCTGGGCTCGGTTCAGCACGATGTCGTTCCGCACGGTGACGATCAGTGCGATGACTCTCAGTGCGGTGACCCAGAGTGCGGTGACCCTCGGTGGGATCACTGTCGGACCGATGACCTTCCTCGCCGGCCAGGACAGCGCCGTTGCCGACTGTCGGACCCCCCGAGCCCGACAGTCCGAGCTCGACCGGCTCAGGACGGCCGGCCGCGCGGAGATCGAGGGCGACCGAGGCGGCGCCGGGTCGGCGTTCGGGGTCGTGTTCGAGAAGTGCCCGGACGACCGCGATCAAAGCTGGTGGACCGACATCGTCCCCGGGATCGGGCCACTGGCCCGCGGCGGCCTGGATGAGGACGTCCCGGAGATCCTCGGCGGGCCACGCATGGCGGCCGGTCAGGCAGGCCAACGCGATCGAGCCCAGCGAGAACATGTCGGTGGCGGTTGTCGGTGGGCCGCCGCGGGCCAGCTCGGGGGCAGCATCGACCGGCGTCGCAGCGACCGGTAGACCTACCTCCGCGGCCGCTCTGGCCGCACCCAGATCAGCCAGCAGCGGGCGACCCGCTCGGTCGAAGACGACATTCTGCGCCGAGAGGTCGCCGTGCACGATCTGTCGCTCGTGGGCGGTGGCCAGTGCGGCCGCAATCGGCACGAGCACGGTCAGGGTTTCACCCGGGGTCAGCCGATCCCGCCGGATCAGCAGCTCGGCCAGGTCGCCACCGGCCGCCAGTTCGGTGACCAGGACAGCCCGCTCCGCCGTTCCCAGCACGTCCAGCACGGAGACGACATGGGGGTGGTCGACGGCCGCGGCGAGGGCGGCCTCCCTCCGTGCGGCCGGCAGCTGGTCCGGAGTGAAGACCTTCATCGCGACGGGTGCGCCCGTCGCGACCCGCACGCCGGACCACACCTGTGCCGTGCCACCGACGCCGATCAGGCTCACGGCCCGGTAGTCCCCCACCTGGAAGCTCATGGCAGGCAACGTAGAACAACCGAAGACCAGGACGACTGGCTTGTCCACAATGCTCCGTCCACCGTTCCGTTCTCCCCCTTCCGCCGGCCGGCCTGGGTCCAGCCATTCCCGCCCGACGGGCACCGGCCCAGGTCAGGGCCGGCGTCTGCCCACCGGCGTAAGTTGGGCGCATGCGAGATGAGATGTCGGCTCTGCACATCGTCGAGGCCGGCGAGGTGGACTACCAGGCAGCATGGGACTGGCAGCGCGACCTGGCATCCGCACGAGCAGAGGGACGTGGACCCGACACTGTCCTGCTGCTGACCCACCCTGCGGTCTACACCGCCGGCAGGCGGACCGAACCAGCCGACCGGCCGACCGACGGAACGCCGGTGATCGACGTGGACCGCGGCGGTCGCATCACCTGGCACGGTCCGGGCCAGTTGGTGGGATACCCGCTGGTCAAGCTGAGCGACCCGATCGACGTCGTGGCCTACGTCCGATTGCTCGAGCAGGTGTTGATGCTGGCCTGTGCGGACCTCGGTCTGGTCGGCGCGGGCCGCGTCGCCGGCCGCAGCGGCGTCTGGCTGCGTGGGGATCATCGGCCGGAACGCAAGATCGCCGCGATCGGGGTACGGATCGCCAAGGGGGTCACGACCCACGGGTTCGCCCTGAACTGCGATCCCGATCTGCGGGCCTACGACCGGATCGTCCCCTGCGGTATCCGCGACGCCGGGGTCACGTCGTTGTCCGCAGAACTCGGCCGCCCGATTTCCGTCGACGACGCACTCCCGGTGGTCAGGGGGCGATTGGAGCAGGCGCTGAATGGGCAAATCGAACGTGACGGCAGCACGCTGGCGACTGCTGCAGCACGCCCGGAGGCAGGGCAGCTTTCTGGATCCTCCATCCAGTGGCACCTGGACCCCGTCCTGGGCGGGTTGTGACAATCGGGCAGGATGAGAGCAGCGCCAACGTGGCCCGTCACACCGTCCGGTAACAACGGACGCACGTCCGAACAGAGCAGCGACACAGTCAAGGAGCTCACGATGAGCATTTCCACCACAGCCTCGAACACCACCCACGACCTGGCGGCAAAGGCCGGCGACGTCGCCGACAAGGTGGGCGATGTCGCGGAGAAGGTCACGGACCGGGTTGTCGAGCAGGCCGAATCCGTCGCCGGAAAGGTAGCCGCGCTCGCTACCGAAGCCGCACACGAATTGGCGGTCAAGGCCGGCGAGGTGGCCCACTCGTTGGGCGATTCCGCCCAGAAGGCCTCTCGGAAGGCGCGCAAGGCCAGCAAGGCCAACGCGAAAGCCCTGGAGAAGAGCCTCCGCAAGAGCGTCAAGAAGAACGGCAAGAAGGCCGAAGGATTGCTGGCGTTGGGTAAGGCCGAGGCAGTGGATGCCGCGTCGACCGTCGCGACCGGCGCTTCGGGTAAGGCGGCCAAGGCGGCCGCAGCGTTGGCCGCTGCCGCAGCGTCGATGGACAAGAAGACTGTCAAGGCGGCCGGCAAGGCCGGTAAGAAGAAGCATCATGTCCGTAACACCGTGATTCTTGTCGTGGTCGCGGCCGGCGGGGTGGCGATCGCGAAGGCTCTCAAAGCCCCGACCTACCCGGCACCGGACAACCGGCCGGCGCCCACGGCACCGCCGAAGGTCGAAGCGCTGAAAGACCAGGCGGCGAAGGTGGCGGACACGGTGAAGGACTCGACCGCGAAGGCCACCGACGCGGTCAAGGACACGGCTGCCAAGGCCGGCGACGCGGTCAAGGACACGGCCGCCAAGGCCACCGACGCAGTCAAGGACACGGCCGCCAAGGCCGGCGACGCGGTCAAGGACACGGCCGCCAAGGTCGCGGACAAGGTCTCCGACTCAGCCGACACGGTCAAGGACACCGCAGCGAAGGCTTCGGACAACGTCGCCGCCGCTGCGGACAAGACCGCTGCTGCGGCCAAGTCAGCGGCAAAGTCGGCCGAGACCAAGGTCGACGAAGTGAAGGATGGCGGTAAGGCGTGACCATTGCCCCGGAGGGGCGCAAGCTGCTGCGCCTCGAAGTGCGTAACGCTGCAGTCCCCATCGAGCGGAAGCCCGAGTGGATCAAGACCAAGCTGCGCACCGGGCCGGAGTACACGGCACTGCAGGCCCTGGTCAAGCGCGAGGGCCTGCATACCGTGTGTCAGGAAGCCGGCTGCCCCAACATCTACGAATGCTGGGAAGACCGAGAGGCGACCTTCCTGATCGGCGGTGACCAGTGCACGAGGCGCTGCGACTTCTGCCTGATCGATACGGGCAAGCCGGGACCGCTCGACCGTGACGAGCCACGGCGGGTGGCCGAGTCGATCGGCACGATGCAGTTGAGGTACGCGACCATCACCGGCGTGACCAGGGATGACCTGCCTGACGAGGGCGCCTGGCTATACGCGGAGACCGTCCGGAAAGTTCACGAGCTCGCGCCCGGAACCGGCGTGGAGATCCTGACTCCCGACTTCTCCGGGCGTCCCGAACTGCTGGGTCAGGTGTTCGATGCCCAGCCCGAGGTGTTCGCACACAACCTGGAGACCGTGCCGCGGATCTTCAAGCGGATCCGGCCGGCGTTCACCTACGAGAAGTCGCTCGATGTCATCTCCCAGGGTCGGGCTGCCGGCATGGTCACGAAGTCCAACCTGATCCTGGGTATGGGCGAGACCCGCGAGGAGATCTCCCAGGCGCTGGCCGACATGCACGACGCCGGGTGCGATCTGGTGACCATCACCCAATACCTCCGGCCCACCCCGCGTCATCATCCGATCGATCGATGGGTCAAGCCGGAAGAATTCGTCGAGCTGCGCGACGAGGCCGAACAGCTGGGTTTCGCAGGCGTCATGTCCGGTCCGTTGGTCCGCTCGTCCTACCGGGCGGGGACGCTCTACAAGCAGGCCGTGGCGGCCAAGGCCTCCCGCTAGGCGGTCACGCTAGCCCCGCGCCAAGGTGATCGAGCTGAGGAGCGCCCGGTGATCGGACCCGGGCAGTGCCAAGGTCGACACCGAGGTCGCTACGGCGTTGTGGGTCAGCACGTGGTCGATGGCGATCAGCGGCGGGTACCAGCGGTCGCCAGGATAGGTACGGGTCATTCCCGCCCCGGCCTGCGCGGCGGCATCCTGGAACCCGCCGCCGGTCAACAGGGATCTGAACTGAGCGGTGTCCATCGTCGAGTTGAAATCGCCGCCGACCAGCAGGATGCCTGCCGGGACCTGCCCGGCCAGCTGATCCAGGATGACCCGTAGCCGGGCGATGTCGGCGGACCACAACACCGGCGACCCCGGCCACGGCCCGGCCAGGTGGGTCGAGACGACGGTCGGCTCCGGGAGGACTCCGGGGACCGCGATCCTGGCCACGGCGAGGTGGAAGGTCAGCCCTGTCGGACTCTGCTGCTGCTGCAAGCGGTAGCGGCTCCAGATGCCGACACCGGTGGCGTCTGATCCGGCTGCGACCGTGGAAAAGGGCAACACGGAATCCAAGCCGGCGGCCCGTAGACGATCCACCTCGGCCGGAGTGAGTTCCTGGACGCTCAGCACGTCGACCCTATGCTCCTGGATCGATCGGACCAAGGCCGCCGGATCGGCCTGACCCAGGCGAAGATTGGCCGTCATCATCGTCAGCTGTGAGCCGGCCGGCGGGTCCGGATCCGACACGTACAAACCGATCTGGGTGAGCGCGCCCAACACGACCACGACCGCGGCGACCGCGGCGACCGGCCAGCACCGGGCAGTCACCAGCAACACCAGGCCGATGAGAGCAGCCACCATCAGGTAGGGCGAGAAGGCTGCCATCGCCAGGGGTGGATTGACGGAAAATGCGATAGAGCGCAGAACCAACCCGAGGATGCCGACCCCGACCAGAGCCAGGGCCACCAGAATGACCCAGTGGCGCAAGGGGTCCCGCCGATCGGGATCGAGGTCGGCCGACCCTCGGCCACCCCATCGAAGGTGTCCGCCGATCACTGCCCGCTTCGCTGACGAAGCTTGCCCGCCACCGTGGAGACCACTGCACCGGCACCGGCAGCGCTGATCCCGGCCACGATCGCACCCGCCCGCCCCGTAGCTGCGGCGGCATCATGCAGGTGCGTCCTGATGCCGAGCGGAATGGTGCGCCGCAGGTAGTCCCGTTCCACGTCGAGGGTGCCCTCGGTGGCCACCCCCTCCCTCAACTCGATCTTGCCGCGACCCTCGGCATAGCAGCGGCGGAGGTAGAAGGCGAACGAACTGCGGTTGGCAGGCACGGCATGGTGGATCTCCGCGCTCGGCAGATAGGTCCAGTAGCCGCCTGGCCGGGCCGCCGCCATCCGGATGCACAGATCGGTGTCCTCGGGCCGAGATCGCGAGCCGAGCTTCCCGAAGTCCGTCCGGAATCCGCCGACGCTCCGGAAGACGTTCGACCGGACGGCCATGTTGCCGGACCACACATTGCGCACCGGAGCTGCTTCGCCGGGCATGCCCGTATGGTGACCGCCGACCACCCAGGCCAGTTCGTCCGGGAACCAATGAGGACGCCGCACATCCCAGACCGGCAGATACCGACCGCCCGTCCCGACCACCGTCGGGTCGATGAACGGCTGCAGGAGGTGGAACAGCCAATCCGGCTCGGCGACCTCGTCGTCGTCCAGGAAGGCCAGGAACTCGGTCCCGGCCACCAGCGCCCCGGCATTGCGGGTCCCAGAAGCCCCTCTGTGTCCGGAATCATTGTCCACCACGGTGATTCCGTGAACTTCCGAGCGGAGGCGAGCGACCAGTCCGGCATTGTGGTCCACCGCCACCACGATGGCCGGAACAGCGGGCATCTGCAGCCGGACCGAGTCGACCGCGCCGACGATGGCCGGCCAGTTCGTCTCGTCGTGACAGGCGATCACCACGGTCACCGACGGCTCTTCGGCCTCGTCGGAAATGCCTCCGACAGCACAGTTCGCTCCGGCCACGACGTCAGTCATTGTTGTGCCCCTTCGGGTTCGTAACGGATCCAATCGATGACCACCGTGGATTTCGCCGGGGTTTCCGCCGTTGGAGGGGTAGGCCAGAACCCGCCGACGGCCAGATTGACGATCAGGAACATCGGCTTGTCGTAAACCCATAGCTCGGATTTCTTCAGCATCTTCGGGGTGATCGTTCCGCTGAGTTTCCCGTCGATACCGAATTCGATCCGGTTCGCGTTGCGGGTGACCGAGAAGATGTGAAAGGCGTCGTCGATCGACTGTCCGGCCGGGACTGCTGTCTTGGCGGTGTAGGAGTACCCGGCCGGGGTGCCGTTCGGGCCGTGTACCGATTGGAAGACGGCTTGGTGACCGGCCGGTGCCTCCATCACGTCGATCTCGCCGGCCTTCGGCCAACCCACCGAGGGAAGATCGGCACCCTCGAGCCAGAACGCGGGCCAGAGCCCCGGAGCGGAAGGCATCTTCATGCGGATGGCGATGGTGCCCGAGGTGAACGCCCACTTGCCCAGACTGTCCAGCCGAGCCGACGTCCATTCACGGGTGAGGCCGTCCGCTCCCGTCAACTTCTGTCGCAGCGCGTTGATCTCCAGATGTCCCCGGCCGTCGAGGGCCGCGTTCGCGTGATGTGTCGTGTACGTCTCCAATTCCTGGTTCCCCCAGCCGTTCCCGCCGAACCGATACTGCAACAAAGTCGGGTCGGGCGCGTTGCCGGCCGCACCGTCGAAGTTCTCGACCCAGGCCCGGGCCGTTCCCCGTGGAGCCGGGAGTGGGTTCGTGATCATCGGGGCCGGCGGAGCCGACGACACCGGAATCGTGGACGCCGGGGCGCCACCGGTGCGTATCAACCGAGTCGGTGCAGGTGCCGAGGGACCCGCCGACAAGGTGCCTGGGACCGACAAGGCGCCTGGGACAAAGGATCCACGCGTCGCCAATCCGGCGGATGAGTTCGGAAGTGCGCCGCACCCGGCCGTGACGAGGCACAGCGCCGCCACCCCCGCGCGTAGCAACGGTTTCATCCGCGCACTCGCGACGTGTCGTCGAAAGTCTGCACAGCCACCCACAGGAGAGCCGCGGTGGCCAGCGCTCGTTCCGCAAATCCGATATACAGGCCGGGTGCCAATTCCAGCCAGACGAAGAAGATGGCATTCACCGTCGTGACCAGGACGGCCATCACAGCCCTGACTCGCGGCGTCCCGCCGAGGCGAAAGCCGAGCAGCGGCCATCCGGCCAAACACCCGAATGCCACCAGCGCACCAACGCTGTGCAGCTGGCCGTACGTCGGCAGTGGGGCTATGGCGACCACAAGAACGCCCAATCCGGCCAGGCCGAGGACAACCCTGGACGCCCGGGATCGACGTACAGAGCCTGCAGCGAGCAGCACGAGGCAGATTCCGGAGACCACCAGGCCTGCCGTCATGATCGCGCGGTGCGGGGCATAGGACGACGCCAGGTCGCTGATGGTCGAATCGATCGACGAGTAGTGGCCGGGCCAGGCTGCCGCCCCGAGTATCCACCCGGCCGACAATGCCAGCAGCGCAACGACTGCGGGGACTCTGAGCCAACGACCGGTGGCTGGTGCGGCGACCGGTGACACGCTGGTCACCGTCGGTGGGCTCGTGGTCATCGCCACCTCCTGGATCGGGCTGCCTCGCGGTACACGCGGGCCATCGAGTCCGCTCTGGCCGCAAGCGAATAGCGGGTCCTGGCCTGGGCCAGCGCCCCGACCTGTAGCGACGAGGACAGCTCGGGCGACTCGAGCAGACGGCGCAGCGCCCCGGTCAACGCCGTGGGCTCGTCCAGGGCGAACAGCAGGCCGGTGCTCTCGTCACCCACGAAATCGGGAATTCCGCCGCTGTCCGCGCAGACCACCGGCACACCCGAGGCCTGGGCTTCCAGAACCGACAACCCGAACGGCTCTGCCTCAGAGGCATTGACCACGATGTCCACGGAGCGCAGCACGTCCGGGATATCCGAACGGACCCCGACCAATCGGACACGATCACCGAGAGCTGTTGCCCTGGCGAGGACGTCAGCCAGATAGGAGTCGTGGCCCGAACTCGGCGCACCGACCAGTACCACTGAGCACGCCCGGCCTGCCCGGTTGAGTTCGAGCACGGCGTCCAGCAGCCGATGCACACCTTTCACCGGGTCCAACCGCCCGATCATCGCCACCAACGGCTCTTCGGGCCGCGCCGTCAGCGCAGCACGCACTGCCGGATCGACCGCACCCGGACGGAAGACCTCCGTGTCGACCCCCTGCGGGATCAGCCGGACACCCCGACCGGCCCAACCGCTCACGCTCTTCCCGACCGGCGAACTGATGGCAATCCCCAGCCCGGCCACCCGCACGGTGGCCGACAACAATTTCCGGCTCAGACCGGGTCGGACCAGATCGTGGATCTCGATCACGGTCCCCCGACGCCAGGCCCTCCCGGCCACGGCGCAGTCCATGTTGGCCAGCAGGCTGTTCGAGTGGATCACCTGCGCTCCTCTGGTGGCCCGACCGACCGCCCGCGCACCGAGGACCACCCTGGGTACTTCGCGCGCAGCGTTGACGACCGAGGACCGCACCCCAGGCCGCTCACCGACCACTCCGACGTGGGGCGGCAGACGTAATGGGACAGCACGAATCCCGCGGCGGGCGACCTCGGCCGCGAAGGCCCCGTCGCCGGGGGCGGCGATGGTCACCGTGATGCCGCGTTCGGCCAGGTGCGGAACCAGATTCAGCATGCTGATCTCCGATCCCCAGACCTCCCGGGCAAGGCTCACCACGGTGACCTCGAGCGGGCCGCTTCGCGCCTCAGCCGTCATGGTGGTCCAGCCCATGGGACCGCGGACCGGCGACGGCGGCGAACCACTGGCTGGCTGCCCCGAACAACTCGGCCCTGCGGGCGCTTGCCTTCTTCTCCAGCAAGATGCGCAAATCGCTGTCCCGCAACAACACCAGCATTCCGTCGACCACGTCGGCGACCGTGACCGAGGCGAAATCGGCCACCGCACCGGGTAGACCGACCTGCGTCATCACACCCTGGGTCTTGGCGGTCAGGTAGGACACCGCGAAGGTCGGGGTACCGGCGTTCAGTGCCAGGATCGACGCGTGCAATCGGACCGCCACCACGCCGGCAACGGCGCCGTAGAACGCCGAGAGTTCGGCCGGCGAGATGTCCTGGTCGATCAAGACGACGGGGACATCGGCGAGCGCGGCAGCCAGCCGGGTGGAGATCGGTCGATCGTCCTCCACCGGGGTCGGCCCGATCGTGTGCGCGACGATGGCCACCGCGTCCACTGCTCCGGCCGCGATCAACGACCGGGCCGCCTGCGCGAAGACGTCGACCAGTCGGCGATCCGCCGCTGCCCCCAGCGTCGGATGCTGGCGTGCCGAGAGCACCAGCGTCCGGCTCGGTGCCGCCGGCAGCGACCAGAGAAGCTCCTCGACCCGATCCGAGAGTTCCGGCACGATCGCGAAGGCCAGATCGGGCGCTTCTTCCACCTCCTGGATGCCGAGCCCCACCGCGACGTCGATGGATCGCGCCTCGCGCACCACCACGCGATCGACCCCGTGCAGGAATCGGCGGGCGATGGTGCCGCCCAACGAGCGGCTGAAAGGGCCGAGGGTGTGGCCGACCAGCAGCACAGGCGTGCCCGACCCGATGGCATCCTGGACCGGGCCGAGCACCGTCGCCAGCCGCGGAAGGCTCAGCGCCGCAGGCACACCCGCATCGTCGAACACATTAGAGCCACCGACACCGATCACCAGGTCGTGATCAGCAAGCAGTCGTCGCCACGGCGACGGGCCCGGGAGTCGGAGCAGGCTCGGGAGGTAGGGCGCCAACCGGGCGTACCAGATGGCGGCGTCCCCGGCGATGGCCGAACGCGCCCGCGGTGCCATGCGGCCCCGCAGTTCGGTGGGATAGGGACTGGGCAGAGCCACCAGGCCCGGCCAGAACCGTTCGAGGTGCCGGGTACTGGCCGCCCAGTGCGGGCCATCTTCGGACAACGTGGTCACGGTGACCCGACTCTGCGGCGCCACCGCCCGCAGCAGGGTCAGAATTCCCTGGGTGATCGCGCTGTCACCCCGGTTGTCGTCGTGCCAGTGATTGACCAGCAGGACCCGAGGCGTTGGGTCGGCGTGCACCGCCGGGCGACGCCGGCCGGCCCCGCGGTGCCGCCCGAGCCCGAGCACCAGCCGCGCCTGGTGATCGGCCTGAACCTCGACGGAATGGCTTTCGACGGCATGGCTTCGGGCCGCGGTACCCAACTGGCTCCGCAACTTTCCGTCCACCACGACGGCGGTCATCAGCGCTCCGAGCTCGGTCGTCGCGCCACCAGGCGCCAGTAGACCGGTGACCCGGTCCAGCACCGCCTCCGGGACCCCCGCCACCCCGTAGGCCACGACCGGGCGTCCACAGGCCTGGGCCTCGATCATCCCCAACGGCATTCCCTCGACCATGCCGGCATGCACGAGCACGTCCGCAGCCCGGAGGATCTCCACGACGTCGCTGCGCCGACCGGTGAAGGTGACCCTGTCCCCCAGCAACTCGGCCCCCAGTTCCCTGACCTGGTCGGCATAGTCGTCGTAGGACGAGGTGGTTCCGACCACCGCCAGGTGCCAGCCCGGCCGGCCGGTCAGCGGGGCGAGGCCTGTGATCAGATCTTCGATGCGCTTCTCCGGGTCGAGCCGGGTCAGTGCGACCAGCAGGACGTCGTCGGGTGCTGCGCCCAGCGACTCCCTGGTCCGCGGGTCGGCCTCGCCCGGGCTGAATTCCTCGACATCGACACCGTTCGCGATCACTACCACCCGATCTCGAAGCCGGGCCGGCAATGCCTTGGCGACGGCACCGCTCACCGCGAGCGTTCTGGTCGCACCGGCCACCGCTACGCTGCGGAGCAGTCGCCCGAATCCCTGGGTCATCTCCTCGTGCAGGTGCAGCACCACGGGCCGGTGCGATATGAGACCGCCCAGCACCGCGTCCAGGTGCACCGCGTGTCCGTTCGCCTGGATGACGTCCGCGCCGATCGAGCGTGCCGCCTGCCGGATGGCCCGTGCTCCGCGCACCATGTTCGCCGCCTCGCGCAGCAACGCCCGGACGCTCAGTCGCGAGCCGTCTCCGCTGACTCGGACGGAACGCGCCATGGGCAGGGCGATGTCGACGAGCGGCAATCCCCTGGCCGTCCACGCCTGGGCCAGCTCGAGGTCGCGTGGAGCGGCGAGTACCAGGTCGACCCCTCGCTCGGCGAGCGGCGCCGCCAGCCTGAGCAGATACTGCTGCGCTCCCCACACGCCGCGGGCCTGGTCCAGCACCAGCACTGTGGTCCGTTCGTTCATGTTGACACCCCTTGGCTCGACATGTGTTGGGTGCGATGCTCTTCCAGCAGCGACACGATCTGGGTGGTGACGAGTTCCACTACGGACTCCACGACGGCCGGGTCCACCACGTTGTCGTGGAACGAGGCGAAAGCATTGATGTGGTTGCCGACCTCGGTGAAGCCCATGGTCACCCCGTTCGGTCCAGCCGGGGTGAGCACGCCCATGTAGTAAGGCAGTGGGCCGCCGCGGAGCCAGGGCTGACGGGAGATCTCCGCCGGCCGCCCCATGTGCGTATACGCCATGTCCCAGGCCTTCTCGCCCGAGTCAGCGGCCGATGCGGATTCGCCGTTCCGCAGATAGCTGCGGGCGGCACCGGTCGCCAGTACCGCCAGCGGCCGACCCAGTGCCACCGAGGATCTGATCTCCCGGTCCAGCGCGAGCGGATCGCCGGAGTCGGTCACTCGCATCCGCAGGCCGGCGCAGAAATTCCCGGAGATGTCGGCGCCGGCGTCGCGCAGGTAGCGGCGCGCGTCGAACACGACCAGGGGTTGCCCGGTGGTGTGGATGCCCAACCGACGCAGGGCCAATTCCGTGGCCGCGATGGTCAAGGGCACCGTGGAGATTCCCGAAGCATGTTCCTTTCGCCAGGCCTTCAGATCGGCGAATACCTGGAGGGTGGACGCCCGGAATCGGCAGGCCACACTTGGCCTCCAGGCAGTCCGCTGCCGGAGGCGCGGTGGGATGGGTTGTCCCGCACTCCGTTGACGTGCGCCACCGAGCAGGGCTCTGGCCTGTGACCGGTTCTTGCCGAAGAACGAGACGGTGGCCCGGGTGGCGCCGAAATGCACCGGATGGTGTGTCGTCCAGGCCGGAACCGAGCCGGTACGGGCGGTTTCGAGTATGGCTGCCAGCATCCGCGTCATCGAATAGCCGTCCGCGCAGGCGTGTGCGATGTTCAGATGCGCGGTGTCGTCGCCGACGTACAACGTGAACGGTAGGTCACCCCGACCAAGGCCCAGCACCCGGACGACCATGGCCGCCGGATCCTCTCCGGGGATCGGGGGCAGTGTCCGAACCGACGATTCCGCAAAAGCGTCGAGGTCGACCGCCTCCTGCCATCGTCGGCCGGCGTGGACCTGGAGCCAGCCGACTCGCGTCATGGCACTGAATTCGGCCAGGTGACCGACCGCGGCGACCAGCTCCGTCCGACCGGGAACGGTGATCGGGCCGAGAGATGCGACCACCGAGGCCGAGCCCCACATGCGGTCCGGTCCCGCTACCGGACGACCGAGGACCCGATTTCGGCTACCGATCACGACCGTCTGGGCCCTAGCCCATCCCTGCGCTGCCATCCCCACCGCCGGCCGCGTCATGATTCCAGCCCCAACGCGGTGCCCAGAGCGTGCGTCAGATAGGCAGAATACGTTGCCGTGAAGCGGCTGTCGTCGAAGGTGGTCACCATGCCGCCGATCACCGCGGGGCAGATCCCGCCGGAACACACCCAAGGAACGACGTCCACAAATCTCGCCCCGGCCGCCCGAACGGTGGCTTGGTCATGCACCTGTTGCGGGAGATCGATCGCGGTGGCGGCAGGATCGCCACAGGCCGAGATGTCGGTCGTGCTTTCCTGCAGGCAGATAGGAACATCCGAGTGGTGCTCGGGTGTGTCCGAGAGGAAGTACACGGAGCGCGAGTCCGACGTGAGCGCCGCAAGTGTCGTCGCCAGGCCATGCTGCCAGATCCCATCGTTCGACTGGATCTGGTGGCCCGACGAATCGACCAGAGCCTGCGAGGTCTCGCTGGCCACGATCATGTCCGGGCGAATCTGCTTGATCCGTCCCAACGCCCATTGACGCCAGTCGACGCATTCGCTGTAGAAGCGCTTGACGATGCCGTCGTAGGTGCTGACGTCGGCCACCGGGCACGAATGCTTCGTCAGCACGACCACCCGGAAGTGATTCCTGCTTCCGAGCGCGGAGAGCGCCGGCAACCATTGAGCCGCATGGGAGTCGCCCAGCAGGACCACAGTCTTCTTCACCGAGACGTCGCCGAATTCGCAGGGCGGCGAGGTCACCGGGCCGGTATCCACCAGGCAACCGTTCTGATACGCAGGTGACATGTCCCTGGCCGCGAGTGCAATCGGCGGCGCAACGCCCTTTGGCGCCGTTCGCAGACCCACACTGGCGGCGACGGCAGCCTCGACCTCGGCGCTCGTGGCCTCGCCACCAGCTGCGCCGCTCCCGCTGTTGATCTGCTGCTGCACCGCGAATTGCGCCTCCGCCTGCCGGGCTTCGGCCTGCCCACCGACGATGAACATCTGCGAATACGCGGCCGTGGCGACGACAAGAGCCACTCCCAGCACCAGACTGTTGCGCACCGACTTGGTCAGTCGCGGTGAACGCCGGGTCGGATTCTCCACCCAGCGGTAGGTGATCACCGAGACGCCGAAACTGACGACGATCAGACCGAGCTTGACCGGGACGCCGATGTCGGGGAACTCACTCAGTGCCAGGATCAGGATCGGCCAGTGCAGCAGGTACAGCGAATAGGAGTAGCCACCGAGCTTGCGCATCGGATCATTCGCCAAGACCTTCTCGGGCCCACCTCGAACGATGGACAGCCCGCCGATGATCACGAACACAGCACCCAGCACCGGCACCGCCGCTGCCGCTCCGGGGAAAACCGTGGAGGTCGTGAAATCAAAGGCAGCGAAGGCGATCAGCCCCAGTCCGATCCAGCCGCACAACGCGGCGCCGACGGCCGGCATCCGGCCCAACCAGTGCGCGCAGATCGCCACCAGTGCCCCGGCACCCAGCTCCCACCCACGGGTGAACGGCGAAAAGTAGGCCTGGTTGGCGTCATTCGTCGTCTCGACGATCGACCAGGTCAAGGACGCGATGACGAGTGCCGATGCCGTGACGGCGGCCGCCACCCTGGCCCGGTCGCCGAGTCGGCGTCCGACCACCAGTGCAACCAGCAGCAACGCCGGCCACGCGAGGTAGAACTGTTCCTCTACTGCCAACGACCAGTAGTGCTGAAGCGGCGACGGCGGGGCCGTCGCATTGAGGTAATCCGCTCCGGTCTGCGCGAAATGGAAGTTCGCGGCGAAGAACGACGTCCACAGACCATCGTGCGCGATCGAGTCGAGCCGGGCTGCTCCGAGGATGAGGGCCGAGGCCGCCACGGTGGCGATCAGCACCACGGAAGCGATGGGAAGTATCCGGCGGGCCCGGCGAGCGTAGAAGTCGGCCATCGAGAATCGGCCGGACGAGGCGAATTCCCGCAGCAAGAGCCCGGTGATCAGGAACCCGGAGATGACGAAGAAGACGTCCACGCCGACGTAGCCGCCGGTGATGCCCGGAACGCCCGCGTGATAGAGCACCACCAGCAGTACGGCGACCGCTCGCAAACCCTCCACGTCAGGCCGAAAAGTCCGTAGCGCCGAAGATTGCTGGGCATCGGCCAGGGTGGGAGCCGAGACGGCATCCTCGAGAATGGCAGCCATATCAGCGCACCGCTCCAATCAAAGCCGGCGTGCTCTTGAAGATCACGAATTCGTCGGTGTCCTTGTAGACGGTCCAGCGCGGATCGGCCCGCAGCCGGGTCTGCAGATTGTCCAGGGAATTGACCGGCAGTATGCCGAAATACCAGTCGTAGATGGCCATCTGCCGCGTGATGATGAGATAAGTCGGTGCCGTCCGGCTTCCGGCCGTCTTGATGAACTGGCTGTACTCGGCAGCCGTGGAGAAGTCGGTTCCGGTGAGCTTGGCCGAATAGATCATCGGGTAGTCGTAGGTCGGGTCACCGGGCAGTGTCCATTCGGCGTACGGCACGTAGCGGCCGGTCGAACGCTCCGGCCAGACCGGTGCGGCCACCGTCAGGTAGGCGGGGTACGCGGCGGTCGCCAACAGGTTGTGCGCCTCGTCGACCTGAGCGCGCGACATGCGATTGGCGAACCAACCGCCGTAGAACCCCTGGGCGGAGGCGGCGACGCAGCCGATCACCACCACGCTCATCAGCACCGCCCAGGGCAGTTTGGCGCTCAGGACGCGAGTCACCACCGGAGCGATCAGCAGGGCGCAACCCGGCAACGAGTACAGGAAAACACGGAAGATCGCCTCGCCGCCGTAGCCTTGACCCCCGAGGAGCACGAACGCACTGAGCGCGAGAACCCCTGGCGCGAGGACGGCCTCGCCTCGACGTCGTTGAAACCACATGCAGACGACCGCTGACACCCACATGAGCACCGAGAGCGCCCGAACCACCAGACTGGTCACCCGTTGGCCGAACACGCCCACAGTCGGCACGTTCGACTGCGCGTTCTGCACCGGGTTGAAGGACAGCAGCGAGAAGTGGCTGGCCACGTCGTAGTTGAAGGCCAGATAAGCCCCGGCGAGGGCAACCATCGCGACGATGAGCCACCGGGGCTGGAGCCGCCGGAACAGCACGAGGGCGAGGCAGGCGATCATCAGCCAATAGGGCGTCAGTTGATGGGTGATCACCAACGCGGCGAAGATGATCAGGGCCAAGGGTGTCGCCACGGCCATTCGCAGACTCAACCCGACGACGATCAGGAACCCGACGGCCAGCAGCAGCCCGATGGCCTGGGGCGAGTAGTAATCCTGGGCGACCCAGTTCAGCACCTCCACCAGGAACGCCGCGACCAGCGCCGGGTACGGTCCGAGCTTCCATACCCGGGCCAGTGCGTAGGTGAGTCCGATCAGTGCCAGATGCATCACCGGGGTGAACCAGTGCGCGATGGTCAGCGGATCGACGCCGGTGATGTCGGAGAACCAGGCCGTCATGGCGAACAGCCCCGGCCAGCCCTGGTAGACGTCCAGACCGTGGGCCAGTTGGCCGGTCTGCTGGATGTAGTCCACCACGCCGAGGTGCTTGTAGGTCCAGGAATAGAGGGGAACATCGGTGGCCAATGTGGTGGGTAGCCGTTCAAAGAGACTGGCCAGTACCAGCGCCACCGAGGCCTCGGCGAAAAGCCTCGAACGAATGCTCACCAGGAAAGCCGCGGCGACGGCCAGCATGGATCCCAGGAAGAGCGGTGACGCGGTGAAGAGCAAGCCGAACTGGGACAACACGGCCGAGCGCAGGGTGTGCAGCGACACCAGCCACATCCCCAGCGCGGCGAGGATCAACCACCGGCCGGCATTCATCCGTACCGAACGGCGACGACCGACCATCGGGACGGCCGGCTCGTCCATCTCGAGGACGCCGCTCATGAGCGCACTTCCCCGGGAGCCGAACGCCTTCGCTGGAGTATTCCCACCGCTCCGGTCACTGCGGCCAGAGCCAGCAGCACCACCCGCGGTGACCAGAAGCCCAGCATCAGGCTCAGTGATATCACCAGCAGGACAACCGAGAACGACACCACCGGAACCAGCGCGCGCACTGCCACCGTCGGCAGCACGGCGAACCACGTGTCTACGACAGCGCTCCCTGGCCCGACAAAGGCGAAGAAGGCCAGCAGCAACCCGGAGGCCAGGGGCGGCAGTCCCGGAATTGCAGCCGCGATCCCGCAGCCGGCGCCCAGGATCGCCCAGGACGAGAGTTCATCCAGCGGCAGGATCTTCTGTACCGAGGTAAGGGCAGTCACGATTCCTCCAGTGCGTGTATTCGAGATTCGACCCCGAGAGCGGACCGACCGGACCCGGCCAGCGGCCGCTTCCTGGCGCCGGCGAAACGTGACCGGGCCAGGGCAACCGGTCCCAGCAGTACAGCTCGACGCTCGACCTTCCACAGGGCCAGTTGTTCCGGGGGCAGACCGGGCACCGGCTCATCGATCTGGGTGACCCGACCGAGATGTCTGACGCCGGCCACGGCCCGACGCATCATCATCAACAAGGTCCGTGGGTGCAGCGCCGACTTGGTCAGCCAGGCACCAAGACCCGTTCCGTAGTCGATGATCTGGCGACGCAGGCTCTCGAAGTCGATGCGGTGCCGGTGCCACACCAGAGCACTGGGCTCGTAGGCAAGCTGGTGACCGGCCAGCAGAACTCGCACGAACAGGTCGATGTCCTCGCCGCCACCGCATTTCGAGCCGACACCCAGACCCTCGTCGAAACCACCGATCTCGACCAGGATGTTCCGGTCGACCGCGAAATTGGCCCCGGTTCCGTATCGGGCCACCTGGAAGGGGAACAGTGGCTCGGTCGGTCGTGGAGTGGCCAGGGAGAACACCTCCCGGCTCGTATTCTTCGCCCACGAAACGCGACGGTCGAAATAGCCCTGCGCCGGCGAGAGGATGACCCCGGTCGGCACCATCCCCGACACGCAGGCGACATCGGAACCCGCCGCAAATCCGTCGGCTATCCCCTGTAACCAATAGCTGTCCACTGCGACGTCGTCGTCGGTGAACGCCACGAGGCGGTGACGCGCAGTCATCGCGCCACGGTTCCGAGCCCTCGACAGGCCGGCATGGCCCTCCTCGACGAAGCGGATCCGGCTGTCGGCTACCGATCTCACCACCGGTCCGGTCAGACCACTGGCCGGATGGTTGTCGACGACGACCACTTCGAAATCCGGATAGTCCAGACGCAGAAGCGTGTGCAGCGCATCGGTCAACATGTCCGGCCGATCGAAGGTGCAGAGCACGATGCTGATCGGCGGCCGCGGAGCCGGGGGCTGGACCTGCGCGGCGGGCAACGCCGCGATGGCCGCCAGCGCCTTCGGCAGATCGTATTGCCCAGACCTCGCGGGCATCTCGATGAACCCACGTGGATGCCGGCCCGACCGCACCAGCAGCCGCACGGACCGGTAACCCTCGACCCCGACCAGGTATTGGCGACCGGCGGTGAACTCGACGTCATCGATCACACCGATCCACACCGCGTCGGCATACTCCGGCGAACCGGACGGCACCATCGCTTGGTGTACCCCGACAGCCGCCGTCATCGCACGCTCAGACATGTCGGACCCGGATCCGTCGCCAGAGCAAGTCGAGCAGCGCGCCGAGGCTCAGGATGATCTGAGCGGCCGCGATGACGATGGCCGCGCCGACGGCTCCCCTGTGGGCTGCCATCGGGCCAACGCTCGCAAAGACGAAGACTGAGGCAATGCTGTTGAGAACCAACAGGGTTCGCATGGTGCGGCGGGCCCGCTGCAAGGCGGCCCAGATGACATAGATGGTCCGGCCGAACGACCCGACGGCCAGCAGTGCGATCACGGCTGCACCGTGCAGATTCACGTACGTGGGATCGAGCATGCGGAGTACGAACGGAGCGACCACGATCAGGGCCACCGCGCCGAGCCCCACCACGGCGGCCGTACGTCGGAAGACCGCCATTGCCATCTTGCCGGCCTCAGCGGCGTACGGAGAAGCGTGCACGACCAGCGAGACCCCCATGGCCGCACCGACGAAATCCAGGGCCTGCACCACGCTCAGACACAGCGCAAACACCGCGCCCTGGGTCGGACCGGCCACCGCCGTGACGACGAACGGCGTCACCGTCAACGTTCCGAGCGAGAGTCCAACCGCTGTAGTGGTTCTCTTCACCATGCGCGGAAGTTGGGCGAGCGCGTCAGGGACGAAGACCGCCCCCGCGTGGCCTTTCGTTCTCGACAGCCGCCTGACCTGTGGATACAGAACGACCACCGCGATGACCGAGGGAATGAGCGTCGCGACCAGCGCCGGCTCGGCCACCCCGATCGCGATCGTGACCGGCACCAGCAACACCTTGAGGATGCTGACCGAACCGTTCTCGACGGGGAGCCAGTGCGCCTTGCCCATGCTGGTCAGGGCCGGGTCTTGCACGACGAACAGCGACCAGGTCATCACGCCGGCCATCACCAGCAGCGCGATCGGAACGGATCCCCGCGTCTCGGGGAGGAAGACCGCTGCGACGATGCCGGCGGCCAGGCCCGAGATCGCCGACATGACCAGAACGAGGCGATATCCCCTGGCTACCACCTTCTCCCGGTCGGGGCCGGACACGGGAACGATGGCGGTGAAGGCATCCCCGACACCGGAAGCCACCACGATCGCCGGGGCGAAGATGATGGACAACAATGCGGTCTGTACGCCCAGCACCTCGGGCGGAATCAGCTTGCCGCACAACGCCCAGAAGCCGACCCCGAACAGGGCGGTGAGCATGGACGACGAAGCCAGCGACAACGCGTCACGGTAGAGTTTCGCGGTTCGTCCCCGGGCTGCCGGCATCGAGATGTCCACGGATGCGGTCAGTTCGCTCATCGTCCGCCCCCGCGCATCGCCCTTGCCAGCCGTCTGGCCCGGTAGTAGGCCAGCGGACCGGCCAGCATTCCGCGAGTCTTCACCCGGAGCAACTCACGTGGGAAGGAATCCGGGACTCCGGCCAGGCCCGCCCCGGTCCGGCCGAAAGTGTCCTTCAGTGCGCTGGGGACGAGCCGCAGCAACGGAAGGATCAGGCGCCAGTTCGACCGGAGCAGAGCAACGTAGTAGGCAGTGAGACCGACGCCGTAGCCGCGCATCTGGCGAGCCAGCGACGGATAGTCTGGTCGGTGGAAATGACGAGTCAAAGCTGACGGCCGGTAGGCAATTCGGCCGCCCCGCAGCAGGATCTGGGTGAATACCAGCGTGTCCTCGCCACCGAGTGTGGTCGTGCCCGCACCCAACGCCGTGTCGAAACCACCTAGCTCCCTGAGCGTCTCGACGTCGAAGGCCATGTTCGCGCCGACGCCGAACGGCGGCAACGGATAGAGCGGACTCTGTCGGGTGTCGCCAGGACGACCGAAGATGTCCGGAGAGAAACCTCGGCCCTTGGAATGGCCGCCGAACTGTTCGAACCACATCTGAGATTCGGTCTTCAGCTCGGCCGGGATCACTGAGCCAGAGACCGCTACCGTTCCGGGGTCCTCCAAGAATGCGCCGGCAATCTCCATCAGCCAGTGTTCATCGGCGACTTCGTCGTCGTCGAGCCAGGCCACGACCGGGGACTCGATCAGGTCGAGGGCATGGTTCCTGGCCCACGAAAGCCCTGGTCGCGGCTCGAGTGCGTAGGAAAGTCGGTCGTCGGCTTCCACCAGCGACCGGATGAGTTTCTCGGTCTGATCGTCACTCGGCGCGTTGTCCACCACCAGCACCGAGAACCGCTGGTAGCTCTGATTGGCCAGGGAGGCGATCGCCCGCCCGAGATCGTGCGGCCGGTTTCGGGTGCAGATGGCCACCGTGATCTCGGGTCCCTCGGCCGCGATAGTGATGTGCCGGCTGAGGAAGCCAGGAGTGCGGTCCGTAGTGCTTCCCTGCCCCGCCATGGCGGCGGCCACGTCGCAACCGGCATGCTCCAGTCGCGCGCGCACCACCGGACCGCAGTTGGCGTCGACCGCCTCGACGATGTGTCGAACGGACAGGGCAGGACCTGGGAATTGGATCGGGATCAGGCCGACAGGCTCGGAGAAGATGCGGACCAGGAGCCATACCGCACTCGATCGGGCACCATTCTCGTCCTCGGAGTTGATAGCGGTCACCGGTAGTGACATCTCGACATCGACGATAATGGCGGGCCGACATTTGCCACCATCCGCGGAAAAGGGGGTGTTGGACCGTCCGGTCAGCAGGTGGGCGTTCAAGACCGCTCATCCCAAATGCCGGTCGATGCGTGGATTGCCGAACACTTACGGGTGTAAATCAACTGGTAGGACTTACCAAATAAATGATCATGGAATACGATGCGGTTGAGGCCAGGTACACCAGCGTTGACAAGAACGCGGACCCCCAGCCGACGGGCCGCATCTGTCGTGCCGGTATTCCGGTTCGACCTTCCAACCACAAGGAGTCCATTTTGAATGTCCGACGACGCACAATGCGTGTCCGCACTTCTGCCGCCACCGCGCTGGCCGTACTGGGCGTGCTGGTCGCCACGCCGGCAAGCCACGCCGACACCACACGAACGCTGCTGGCCAGTGACGAATTCACCGGCGCAGCCGGGTCGACTCCCAGCCGTAGCAACTGGACCGAACTGACGGGTGGCAGCGGCTGGGGAAACAACGAATTGCAGAGCTATACCACCCGCACCTCGAACGCCAGCCTGGATGGAAGCGGGCACCTGCAGATCGTCGCCCGCAAGGAGACGTACACCGGCGTCGACGGCATCCGTCGCGACTACACCTCCGCACGGCTCTACAGCAATGTGTCGATGCTGTACGGCTACATCGAGGCCCGGATCTACCTGCCGTCCGGTCAGGGCCTGTGGCCGGCCTTCTGGACGCTCGGTTCCGATGTCCTGCAAGGTGTGCCCTGGCCGAAGACCGGCGAGATCGACATCATGGAGGCGGAGAACCTGATGCCCAAGGCGACCGGGTCCATCCACGGCCCGACCACCGGGGGCGGCGCATATGCGATCAGCGCCAAGGGCTACCCCGCCACCGGCAGCCTGGCCGCGTCCTGGCACACCTATGCCATCAACTGGACCTCGACCGGCATTACCTGGTACCTGGACGGCGTGGCCTTCAACACCATCACCAAGGCCGGCCTGCCGGCTGCGGACGTATGGGAATTCAGCAAGCCCCATCTCGTACAGCTGAACCTGGCAGTTGGTGGCGACGTTCCTGGAGCACCTACCAGCGCAACGGTTTTCCCAGCGACGATGTTGGTCGACTGGGTCCGCTACTACTCCAACTAGGTGAAGGAAAGCGACGCTGGTAACCTGTAGTGATTCCCTAGGCGTTGCTGCGCCTCTTCTCGAAAGCTGTCCAAGATGACTGGTTCTGAGCTGTGCGTTTGCGGACACACACACGAGGCTCACGAGCATTACCGGGCGGGAAGCGATTGTGCCCTGTGCGAGGCGCAGTCGTGCCAGTCGTTCCGTGCTGCGCCGAGCACTGCCACGGTCGCTCCGCAGAGTGCCGACTCGCTCCCCTCTCGGTCCGCCGGGCAGCTCTGAGCGAGGTCCTGCTTCGTCGACTGACAAGGGACTAGGCCGACTCGATGGCGACGTCATCGAGTGTGGACTGCATGGGCGCGGCCGGCTGAGAAACCGCGCTGCCCACGTTCGCAGCGGACCGCAGCCTGACGGCCCGACGTCGTTCGGCTCCGATCGTCTTGAGCACCCGGATTCCGTCCCGCACCGCATTGAGGTTGCTCTCCCCGTAGATTCGTCGACGCTCGACGCTCGGAATCTCGGCGGTCCGAAGAGCGGCGAAGGCGATTCGGCAGTTGATGACCGTCTCGATCTCGAAGCCGTCCCCCCACAGCATCACCGCCGGATCGATCGGACGGATCCGATGGTCGGGCAGGTCCAGGTCCCTCAGGACATCGGCCCAGAAGACGTTGAACCCATAACAGAGGTCCGTGTAATTCGTGCGCAGCACGGCGTTGGCCAACATACTGAGTCCGTGATTCCCGAGTGACCGGATACGGGTGATGTCCTCGCTACCTCCGCCCTTGGCATAGCGACTGCCTTTTGCGAAATCCGCACCATCCATCAACGCTTCGATAAATCTCGGAATCTCGGCCGGATCAGCAGAGCCGTCGGCATCGAACATCACGATGATGTCACCGGTGACGGCCGCAAATCCGCAAGCCAAGGCATTTCCTTTGCCTCGCCTGGTCTGCTGCACGACCTTGATGTCTGGCATCATTTCGCGTGCGGCCTCGACGGTGCCGTCGACAGAGTTTCCATCGATGAGAATCACTTCGTGGACTTCAGGTAATTCGGGCAGAACAATGCGGAGATTCCGTGCCTCATTTCGGGCGGGAATGACGATGGAGATTCGCGGCTGCTGCGGGCGGATGGTTGTCATCGCGGGTCGGCTCCTTTGGAAGGTGGGTCGCATGTTGGTTCGCCTGCAGGTTCGTGCTGATCCGGCCGGAGCAAAAGATCTGTGTCGCAACCCAAACCATCTGAGATGATTCGACGACGATGCGGTCCGGTCGGCCGCTCACCTCGTCGTGACGCTGGTGGTGATACCTGATCTGTGGGGTCGCGATCGTCGCCACCCCGGGGTTCGAACGGGCCGGGGCACAGCTCCGCCCGCTGAGCACATCGTTGGAGTTTGAGGACCGTCGCCGTGGCTGGGCGATTCGATCTTCGTTGAGGTTCCTGCTGTTTCGGCTCTCCCGGGTGGTGATCCGAACCGACCGCCACCTGGTCGATGGACCAAGACTAAGCCCCCTGGACGCGCACGCAAGACCGGACATACCGTGTTAACCCAGTTGCGGTGTGTAGTTGACCGATTACGGAGAGAAAGGCCCCACTCGAGGGCACGAGCGGGCGGTGCCCGAACCACCGGTCTGCGGCCTCCTCGACCGACGGCATCGCGCTCCAGCCGCGCCGTTTGTGCACGTAGCCGGGGTGTGGGCCCTCCCGAGCGGCTCGGTGCGCCCCGGTCGACGAGTGCGGCCGGGACAGAATCGTCGGAACGAGGACTCGATCGACACATCTGGGTGTGATCCCGCTCACGACACGATTTGTTCACCAGCTCTGAAACACGACCGCAACAGGAAATGGGACCGGCGACACACCCAGACCCCGTCCGACGCGGCTCGGCTCGCTCGCTCGGTGGTCCACTCCGCCTCGCCGCTGGCCTGACGGTGGTGGGACTGACCTGACGGTGGTGGCACTGGCCTGACGGTGGTGAGACTGACCTGACGGTGGTGCGACCCTGACGGTGCTGGGACCCTGACGGTGCTGGGACCACCTCGTCCCGGACCGGCGGAACCGGCCTGGTCAGCCAAGATCCGGCGTTCTGATCACGGCCCGGCCCGTCGTATCCTCAAGGTATGGCCAAGACCACCCCCAGCAGCCCGAAACTCTCCAAAGAGGAGAAGAAGGCGGCCAAGACGGCAGCCAGAGCCGGCAAGAAGGAACGACGCGGCCAGATCTGGCAGGCATTCCAGTCGCAGCGCAAGGAAGACAAGCGACTCCTGCCGTACATGATCCTGTGCCTCGTCGGTACAGCCGCCGTCGTGACCGGGCTGGTCTCGTTCCTCGCCCCGTGGTGGGCCGCACTCGTCTTCGGCCTGATCCTGGGTGCACTGGTGGCGATGATCTTCTTCGCTCGGCGCGTCCAGTCCAACGTGTACAAGCAGGCCGACGGGACTCCGGGTGCAGCGGCCTGGTCGCTCCAGAACAACCAGCTGCGCGGTAAATGGCGGATCACCCCGGCGATCGCCGGTACCTCGCATCTCGACGCCGTCCACCGGGTGGTCGGCCGGCCCGGAATCATCCTGATCGGGGAGGGCGCGACTCATCGGGTCAAGCCGCTCCTGGCCCAGGAGAAGAAGAAGATTGCCCGGGTCGTCGGCGATACCCCGATCTACGACATCATCGTCGGCAACGAAGAGGGCCAGACCCCGCTCAAGAAGCTGAACCAGTCCCTGATGAAGCTCCCCCGGAACATCAGTGCCGCGCAGGTTTCCGATCTGGACAACAGGCTGACCGCTCTGAGCGCCCGCTCGGGTCAGGCCGGCATGCCCAAGGGCCCGCTCCCCGCGGGGGCGAAGACCCGCAACATGCAGCGGGCCGCCCGCCGTCGCTGAACTGCGCAAACCAGGCGGTGGGCCTCGTCTCTACCCCGCCGACTCGCGCGCCCGCGTCCGGACCACCACCGTCCGGCACCACCGGTCGTGGAGGCCACGACCGTCGACGTCGGTGATCAGTACCGGAACGATCAGGAACGTCAGCGCTGTCCGCGGTATCGACCACAGACCGACCAAGGTTCGGCCCAGGGGTGCGACACGCAGACCGCAGACCACCTGGCCGGGCGTGGACCCGAACAGGCCCACGGCGACGACGGTCATCACCGCCCAGGCGAGCAGGCTCCAGTTGCGCGGTAGCTCCGGGCGTGTGAACAGCAGGGCGATCAGGAACGACACCAGCAGATCGAGCGCGAAGGCGCCCACCCGGACGCCCATCGGGGCCGCCGATCCCGCGCCGGAGTCGGGCAATCCGAGCCGACTGCCTGGGTACGGTTCGTTCTTGGTCGGGGCCATGCCTCCAGGGTAGGTGCGCGGTGCGTACTGCGAGTCCGGTCGAACCTGTCAGCTCGGGTGGGCGGTGCAGACCGCAGGTCTGTCGAAACCCTCTGCCGATGCGGACTTCGAGGCCCCGGCCGCACCCCGATCCAGGCCTCGGGCTGCCCTCTGGCACAGTCGCGTTAACCGCCGCGAAACAGCGCGGCGATCCAGGGGCAACACCCCCTGCCTAGCTTCATAGCCGTCAAGAAGAAGGCTGGCGTCATACGAGCGCGCCTCGGGCCGCTATCCGTTCGGAGCACGTCCCACTACGAAGGCTGAAACGAAGTCCGACACGAAGGAGTGCGTGAGTGTTCTCTACCCCCGAAGAACTGGTCGCCTACATCCAGGACAACGACGTCGAAGTGTTCGACATCCGGTTCTGCGATCTGCCCGGCCTGATGAATCACCTCACCGTTCCGGCGTCGTCCGTGACGGTCGACTCGCTTGCCGCCGGCATGGCTTTCGACGGTTCGTCGATCAAGGGCTTCCAGTCGATCCACGAATCGGACATGACCCTGCTGCCAGACGTGACAACGGCCAGGGTCGACCCATTCCGCCGTCGAAAGACGATGACCTGCAACTTCTTCGTGCACGACCCGCTCACGCTGCAGCCCTACTCCCGCGACCCGCGCAACGTCGCCCGCAAGGCCGAGGAGTACCTGGCCAGCACCGGGATCGCCGATACCTGCTACTTCGGCGCCGAGGCCGAGTTCTACGTCTTCGACGACGTCCGGTTCGATACCCAGATGAACGGTTCGTTCTACCAGGTCGATGCGAATGAAGGCTGGTGGAACACCGGCCGCGAGGAAGAGGGCGGCAACCTCGGCTACAAGACCAGGGTCAAGGGTGGTTACTTCCCGGTCCCGCCGTACGACCAGCAGGCCGACCTCCGTGAGGACATGACCGCGAACCTGATCAGCATGGGCTTCGACATCGAGCGCGGCCACCATGAGGTCGGTGGTGGTCAGGCCGAGATCAACTACAAGTTCAACACCCTGCTGGCCTCGGCCGACGAGGTGATGCTGTTCAAGTACATCGTCAAGAACACCGCCTGGGAGGCCGGCAAGACCGTCACCTTCATGCCCAAGCCACTGTTCGGCGACAACGGATCCGGCATGCACGCCCACCAGTCCCTGTGGTCCGGCGGCAAGCCGCTGTTCTACGACGAGGCCGGCTACGGCGGGCTCTCCGACATGGCTCGCTACTACATCGGCGGGTTGCTGCACCACGCACCGTCACTG
Source organism: Nakamurella sp. (assembly GCA_965277305.1). GTDB lineage: Bacteria > Actinomycetota > Actinomycetes > Mycobacteriales > Nakamurellaceae > Nakamurella. The sequence continues at coordinate 974,404 of CBDICH010000003.1, forward strand.
CTGGCCTTCACCAACCCGACGGTCAACTCGTACCACCGGCTGGTGCCGGGCTATGAAGCGCCGGTCAACCTGGTCTACTCCGCCCGGAACCGGTCGGCCTGCATCCGCATCCCGTTGACCGGGACCAACGCCAAGGCCAAGCGACTCGAGTTCCGCTGCCCCGACCCCTCGGCCAACCCGTACCTGGCGTTCGCGGCCATGATGATGGCCGGCCTGGACGGCATCAAGAACAAGATCGAGCCACCGGCTCCGGTCGACAAAGACCTCTACGAGCTGCCGCCGGACGAGGCCGCCAACATCCCGCAGGTTCCGAGCTCGCTCGGTGCCGTGATCAACCGCCTCGAGGAGGATCACGACTACCTGCTCGAGGGCGGCGTGTTCACCCCGGACCTGATCGACATGTGGATCAAGCTCAAGCGCGAGGAGATCGACGCGATCCGGCTGCGGCCGCACCCGCACGAGTTCGCCATGTACTACGACTGCTGATCACCGCAGAGCAGCGCTCTCACCACGGCACGACCAACGACTGCGGGGCCCCGGCACTACGCCGGGGCCCCGCAGTCGTTCACGGACCACGGCCGCCGACCTGAGATGAACTGGGGCGCGCGCCGGCACCAGGACGCAGTACATTCGCAGCGACTACCTGCCCGGTCCAGAAAGGCTCACCCATGCCGGTTTTCGCAGTCCATTACACCTACCGGGACGATTCGACCGACGGTCGCGACACGTACCGTCCAGCTCACCGGGCGTTCCTCGACACGCTGCTCGAAGGACAGGTCCAGCTCCTGGCCAGCGGTCCGTACACAGACGAACCCGCAGGCGCGCTGCTGATCTTCCAATCCGGTACAGCCGCCGAAATCGAGACGATGCTCGATACCGATCCATTCGCCGTCCGGGGCTTCATCAGTGCGCGACTGGTCCGACCGTGGGCGCAGTCCAAGGGTCCCTGGGCCTGACAGGCAACTACCGCATGCTGCCCTTCGGACGTCAACCGGCCGCCAACCGGTGACAGGTCAGGGCCCGATCAGGGCAGGGCCGGCTCCTGCCGGACGATAGGTACCTCGTCCGGGTCTACTGCGGCAACCTCCGGTTCCGTCCGCCGGATCCGTTGGCTGATGACCTGGGTGATGCCGTCGCCGCGCATCGACACGCCGTAGAGCGCATCGGCTGATTCCATGGTGAACTTCTGGTGGGTGATGATGATCAGCTGCGACGAGTCGCGCAACATGGTCAGCAGGCCGACCAGCCTGGTCAGGTTGACTTCGTCGAGGGCGGCCTCGACCTCGTCCATGATGTAGAACGGGCTGGGCCGGGCCCGGAAGATCGACACCAGCAGAGCCACTGCCGTCAGCGACCGCTCGCCACCGGACAGCAGCGACAGCCGCTTGACCTTCTTCCCCGGCGGTCGCGCATGTACCTCGATCCCGGTGGTGAGCATGTCCGAGGGATCAGTCAGGATCAGCTCGCCCTCACCGCCCGGAAAAAGCTCGGCGAAGACGGTCACGAATTCGCGGGCGACATCGTGGTAGGCCGCGGTGAAGACTTCGAGGATCTTGTCGTCCACCTCACCCACGACGGTGAGCAGGTCTTTGCGGGTGGACTTGAGATCCTCGAGCTGGGTCGCCAGGAAGGTGTGCCGTTCCTCCAGCGCCGCGAACTCTTCCAGCGCAAGCGGATTGACCTTGCCGAGTAGGTTCAGGTCGCGTTCCGCACGCTTGGCCCGCCGCTCCTGGGTAGCACGGTCGAAGGCCTGCGGCCGGGGTGCGCTGACGGTATCGCCCTGGTCCTTGGCCGCCTCGTACTCGCTGCGTTCCAGAGCCGTGGGCGGAACCGGTACCTCCGGGCCGAACTCGGCGACCAGATCCTCCGGGCCCAGCCCGAACTCGTTGGCCGCACGACCGACGAGCTGTTCGACCCGCATCCGCTGCTGGGCACGCTGCAGTTCGTCGCGGTGCACCGCATCGGTGAGTGCATCCCATTGAACCTGTAGCTCACGGGCCGACCCGCGGGCCTGCGTCAACGCCGCGTCCGCCCGCTCGCGATCGGCCGCCGCCTGTTCGCGCGACCTGGTCGCGACGTCCAGGGATCCCTCGAGCGCAGCGAGCGCCCGGCGGCCGGCGGCCGCAACGGAGGCCGTGACGGCCGCCCCGGCGGCGCGGCGCGCCAGCGCGGCTTCGGCCCGGGCGCGTGCTTCCCGCTCCTGCCGTGCCGAACGGCGCAAGCCCTCGGCCACCCCGGCGGACGCCCTGGCCCGCTCCTCCGCGGTACGCAACGCGAGACGCGCCTCCACCTCCGCCGATCTGGCCTGGGCGGTCAGATCCATCAGCCCGTCCCGGATCTCGGTGTCGACCTGTTCGGGCGCCTCGTCGGACTCCGCCGCGGACAGCCGCGATTCCAGATCGGCGACCGCAACCCGGTTCTGTTCGAAAGCCGTGTGCGCGGCCTGCCGTTGCCGTTCCAGCCGCTCGGTCTCGGCCTTGGCCGAGCGCAGCGCCTCGCCGAGCCTGCCGAGCTGCTCGGACACCGCCGAGAGCTGGGCGTCGGATTCGTGCAGGGCCGCGAGGGTCGCCCGGCTCTCGCTGATACGCAGCTCGTATTCGGACTGCGCGCCCGACAGTGCGGCGTCGAGGTCGGCGATCCGGCCGGTCACCTCGGCCAGCGCGGTCTCACCCTCATCGACGGCCGCCTGGATCTCCAGCACCGACTGCTTGCCGGCGCTCCCGCCGAACGCCCACCCCGAACCCAGCAGGTCACCGTCCCTGGTCACGGTCCTGATCGTCGGCAACGACTGCACAACGTCCAGTGCCGCCGCCAGATCGGTGACGACGGCGACCCGATCGAGGGCGATGGCGACCGCCGCCCGCAACGCGACCGGGCTTCGCACGTGGTCCAGCGCCCAGGTCAACCCATCCGGCAACGGTCCCCACGATTCGGAGCCGGAACTGCTCGCCACGCCGCCGATCAGGACACCGGCCCGGCCACCGTCGGTGGTGCGCAGCAGGGTCAGGGCACCGACCGCGTCCGCCGGTGAGGACACGGCAACGGCGTCCGACGCCGGGCCGAGGGCCGCCGCCACGGCACCCTCGAAGCCCGTGTCGACGTCCAACAGCGCGGCCACGGATCCCAGCAGTCCGGCAAACTCGCCGCCGGCGGCCAGTAGCGCCCCGGCGCCATCGCGACGTTCCAGGCCGGCCGACAACCCGTCCACCCGGGCCCGGAGACCGGTCTGCAGACTCCGGGCCTCCCGGGCCGCATCGGTCAGGTCGGCTACCCGTTGCCGGGCCACCTCGACGGCCTCTTCGGCTGATTCGTGGTTCTCGTCCAGCCCGACCTCGGACGAGTCGAGGTCGCCCACCGAGTCCTGCAACTCGGCAAAACGCTCCTGGGCCTGGGCTGCGCGGTCCTTGGCATCGGTCATCGCCGCAGCGAGACGGTCCATCTCGTCGCCGCTGGCTGCCTGCCTGGACCGTGCCGCGTTCACCTGTCCGGACAGCCGGGCCAGACCTTCCCGCCGGTCGGCGATGGCCCTGGTCGCCGCGAGCAGCTGATTCTCCGCGGCCTTCAGGCCGTTCTCGGTCTCGGTGCGCTGGCCGACAGCCTCGGCCAGCGCGGCCCTGGCGGCCTGGACGGCTTCGTCCTTCTCGGCCTGGGCCTCCTGGGCCGCCTCGGCCGCTGCCTCGAGCTCCTCCGGATCTCGTCCTGGGCGGGGCGCGTCGGTCGGAGCCGACAGGTTCCGGCTGCGTTCCTCGGCCAATGACACGGTGCCGCGGAACCGTTCGGCCAACGCCGACAGCGCAAACCAGGTCTCCTGCGCCGCAGCCAGTCTCGGCCCAGCGACGGCCGCCGAGGCGGTCGCGGTCTCGGCTGCTTCCGAGGCCTCCGCGAGGGCCTTCTGCACGGCGGCGCGATGCTGGAGCGCCGCCTCCTCGTCCGCGGACTCGGCGGCGATGGTCCCGGTCAGCGTGGCGTAGTCGTCGGCCAACAGCCGAAGCCGCGAATCCCGTAGATCGGCCTGGATCCCCGCCGCGCGGCGGGCCACCTCCGCCTGCCGACCCAGCGGTTTGAGCTGCCGCCGAAGTTCACCGGTGAGGTCGGTCAACCGGGTCAGGTTGGCCTGCATAGCGTCCAGCTTGCGGAGGGCCTTCTCTTTGCGCTTGCGATGTTTGAGCACGCCGGCGGCCTCCTCGATGAAGGCCCTCCGGTCTTCCGGGCGGGCCTGCAGCACGGCGTCCAGTTGGCCCTGTCCGACGATGACGTGCATCTCGCGGCCGATACCCGAGTCCGACAACAGATCCTGGATGTCGAGCAGGCGACAGGTCGATCCGTTGATCTCGTATTCGCCGGCACCGTCGCGGAACATCCGGCGGGTGATCGACACCTCGGCGTAGTCGATGGGCAGGGCGCCATCGGAGTTGTCGATCGTCAGCGTGACCTCGGCTCGGCCGAGCGGCGGCCGGTCGGCCGTGCCGGCGAAGATGACGTCCTCCATCTTGCCGCCGCGCAGCGCCTTGGCGCCCTGCTCGCCGAGTACCCAGGCGATGGCGTCCACCACATTGGACTTGCCGGAGCCGTTCGGCCCGACGACAGCGGTGATGCCCTTTTCGAAGTGCAGCGTGGTGGCGGAGGCGAACGATTTGAAACCCTTCAAGGTCAGGGACTTCAGGTACACGAGTTGAAGTCCCTCCTCCTCCGGTCGGTCACGCGGATCACCGTGCGCAATCCGATGCCGCCGCTCTCAGAGATTACCCGGCCAGAGCCCGCGATCAGCGCTCCAGAAAGCCGGTCTCCCCCCGCGTTTTTCCCTGTTGGGTCACCACGAGGGCCACATCCCCGGGTGTTCCACCGCCCCTGAGCAGGGCGATCAACTCGTCGCAGCGGGCCTCTGGGCCTTCTGCGACCACCTGGACACGGCCGTCGCGGAGATTGGTGGCGCTGCCGGACAAGCCGAGTTCGAGGGCCCTTGCCCGGGTCCACCAGCGAAACCCGACACCCTGGACCTGCCCGTGCACGAAGGCCGTCACCCGGACGTCGTCCACTGACCGGTTGATCGCCGGCTCGCTCGCCGTCGGCTCACTGGTCGACGGCTCGCTCATCGTCGCACCCGGGGTCTGGGCTGGCAGCGCGGACAGTAGAAGGACGAACGGTTCATGAACGCGTCCCGGTGGATCAGGGTGCCGCACCGGGGGCAGGGGTGGCCCTCCTGCCCGTACGCCGCCAGCGAACGGTCGAAGTAACCGGAATCACCGTTGACGTTGACGTAGAGCGCGTCGAAGGAGGTGCCGCCGACGGCCAGCGCCTCGGTCATCACCTCGGTCGCCGCTTCCAGTACGCGTCGGACGACCGGCCGGGTCAGCGCAGCCGTCGATCTGGCGTAGTGCAACTCGGCGCGCCACAACGATTCGTCCGCGTAGATGTTGCCGATGCCGGAGACGACGGTCTGGTCCAGGAGGGCCCGCTTGATCTCGGTGTTCTTCGCCCGGATCCGGGCGACGGTGGCCGCAAGGTCATACGCCGCGTCGAGCGGATCGAGTGCGATGTGGGCGATGGGATCGGGCAGATCCGCCTGTCCCGGAAGGAAAGCCATTCCGCCGAAGGTCCGTTGATCGAGGAAGTCGATGTCCGGGCCACCGTCGTCGAAGGCGAAGCGGACCCGGAGATGGGGATGCCCCGCCGCTTCGGCCGACTCGGCGGCGCTGATCCGGAACTGGCCGCTCATGCCCAGGTGGGCGAGCAGGGCGTCCCCGTCGTCGAGCACCCACCACAGATATTTCCCGCGACGCCGGATGTCGAGCACCCGGTGGCCGGCCACCGCGGCCTCGAAGTCGGCACGACCGGGGAGGTGGCGGCGGACGGCGCGGTCGGAGAAGACCGAGACCAGCTGGATACGGCGGCCGACCGCATGCTCGGCAAGTCCGCGACGGACCACTTCGACTTCGGGGAGTTCAGGCACCGTTGCTGTCGGTCGGCTCGGCCGCCGGATCGAGGACCGCAGTCGCGCGCGCCTCGGCGTCGGCCTGCAGCGCGGCGAAAGCGGCTGAGGCGGCCTGCTGCTCCGCTTCTTTCTTGGTGCGGCCGGCGCCGGCGCCGCGTTCGCGCCCGCCGAGCAGGACCACCGCCTCGAAAGTCTTGGCGTGATCTGGTCCGTCCTCGGTCACCCGGTACTCCGGGACGCCCAGTCCGGTCGAAGCGGAGATCTCCTGGAGCGAGGTCTTCCAGTCGAGGCCGGCGCCCAGCTTGGGCGCCTCCGTCATCAGATCCGCGAACAGACGGTGCACCACGGCACGGGCGACTTCGATGCCGTGCTGGAGGTAGACCGCACCCAGCACCGCCTCGACGGCGTCCGCCACGATCGAGGCCTTGTCCCGGCCACCGGTCAGCTCTTCGCCTTTGCCCAGCCGGAGCATGTCGCCGAGGCCCATCCGCCGACCCACGCCGGCCAGGGCGTGCATGTTGACGATGGAGGCGCGGAGCTTGGCCAGTCGCCCTTCGGGCAGATCCGGATGATCGTGATAGAGCGCGTCGGTGACCACGATGCCCAGCACCGAATCACCCAGGAACTCGAGGCGCTCGTTGGTCGGTAGACCCCCGTGCTCGTAGGCGAACGATCGGTGGGTCAACGCGAGCACTGTGAGCTCGGCGCCCAGTTCGACGCCGAGCTCTGTGAACAGCTTTTGCGGGTCCGGGATGTTGCTCGCCGTGATCGCAGACCGCGATCCGGAGGAAGCCGGCGAACCCATACCGTCCATCACCGCGAAGGTCAGACGCCGACGATCTGGCGGCCCTTGTACTGACCGCAGTTGGTGCAGGCCTGATGGGGAGGCGTCAGTGCGCCGCAGGCCCGGTTCGGGCAGGTGGCCAGGGTGGGGACAGTGGTCTTCCACTGCGAGCGACGCGCATGGGTGTTGGCGCGCGACAGTCTCCGCTTCGGAACGGCCATGGTTGATTCTCCTAGTTATCTCGGATGGAATCGGCGTCAGAATCTCCGACTCCGGAATTGCGGGTGGAACCGTTGGTGTGAGCAGTCGGTGGAACGGTTGATCGGCCGTCCGGGGTGGGAGTACCACCGGGCACGCCAAACTTGGCGGCCAGATCGGCCCACCGGGGATCAAGTATCTCATGAGAATGACCAGGCTCGAGATCATCGAACCGCTCGCCGCACTCGGAGCACAGACCGGCACAGTCGGCCCGGCAGAGCGGCGCGATCGGCAGGCCCAGGACGATCTCATCACGCACCAGCGGCTCGAGGTCGATGAGGTCATCGATCAGTCTCGGGATCTCGTCGTCCTCCGTGGTCGCCGCGGTGGTCGACTCCGGATAGGCGAACAGTTCCCGCAGCTCGGCGGTGACCGGGAAGTCGATCTCGATCAGGCAGCGCGCACACTCGCCCACTGCCACACCCGAGGCGGTCCCGGACACCAGTACGCCCTCGGCGACCGACTCGAGGCGGAGGTCCAGATCGACCTCGTCGCCGGTCGGAATCGCGATGACCTCGATACCCATCGGGTCCCCGACGGGAGCGGAAAGGCGGTAGGGCTTCATGCTGCCCGGGCGCCGGCCCAGTGGCCGGGTGTCGAGCACCCACGGCGAAGCGTGGTGGGGGCGCATGGTGGTCATCAGTCATTTCTTCGGGTCTGGGCAGCCTTGGCCGCCGTCGTGCTGGTGCTGTGGGTCGTGCCTGCCGGGGCAACCGTTCCAGAGTAGTCGAAGATCAGCCAGGCCCCAATTTCCAGCGAGGAACCGGTCAGGCTCGAGCTAGTCGCGGTAGTCGGCGACCGCCCCGGAGCGCAGTGACGTCCGACCCCGACCCACGGTCCGCAGGGTCTTGGTCAGGGTGTCCTCGAGAGCGGCCAGCTTCGCGTCTACGTAGGAGTCGCAATCGGCCCGCATCCGGTCGATCTCGTCGTGCGCCGCATCCAGGATCTTTGCCGACTCGACGTGGGCCGCCTGGACGACCTCGGACTGGGAGACCAGCCGGGCCTGCTCGTTGCGCCCGTCGGCCACAGCCCGCTCGTACGTGGCCCGGCCCGCTGCGATCAGCCGCTCCGCTTCACCGTGCCCGCGGGACACCAGAGCGTCGTGTTGGTCCTGCCCCGACTGCACCGTGCGGTCTGCGTCCGCCTGGCCTCTGGCCAGGATCGCCTCCGCCCGCCCCGAGGCTTCTTCGACGAGCCGGTCCGCCTCGGACTGGGCGCCGGCCACCGTGGCCGACGCCTCGGCCCGCGCCGTGTGCACCAGCCGGCCGGCCTCGGCCTCGGCGTCGGCGATGCTCTTGTCGGCGGCCGCGCGCGCGTCGTTGATCATCTGATCGCGGTGGTCCAGCACGTCCTGTGCGTCATCCATCTCACCCGGGAGTGCGTCGCGGACATCGTCCAGCAGCTCGAGGACGTCCCCCCGCGGCACCACGCACGAGGCGGTCATGGGGAGGCCCCGGGCCTCCTCGACGATGGTGACCAATTCGTCGAGCGCTTCGAATACGCGATACACGCTGGGAACCTCTCCTTCTCGTGCAGCGGCTGCGGGCGACACACCCCTGCTCGGTCAGTCTGCCAAGTCGCGGGCCGATCGCACGGCAGGCACGCCACGTGGGCTGCCACCACCGATGGGTCAAGCGGAACCGAGTTTGGCCCGCAGAGCGCCGGCCACCGCGTCCGGCAGGAAGCCCGATACGTCGCCGCCGTAGGCCGCCACCTGCTTGACCAGCGACGACGAGACGAACGAGAACTCAGGAGCCGTCGGCAGGAACAGAGTGTCGACGCTCGTCAGGCCGGCATTCATCTGGGCCATCGGCAGTTCGTAGTCGAAATCGGAGACCGCCCGCAGCCCTTTGACGATCGCAGTGATGCCCCGATCGGTGCAGTAGTCGACCAGCAGGCCCGCGAACGAGTCGATGACGACGTTGGGCCAGCGGGTGGTGATGCCGCGCAGCAGCTCGAGCCGCTCCGCGATCGGGAACAGTCCCGTCTTGTCCGGGTTGACCAGCACCGCCACGGTCACCCGGTCGAACAGGCCCGCCGCCCGACCGATGATGTCCAGATGTCCGAGCGTCGGCGGATCGAACGAGCCCGGGCAGACCGCGTGAGTCATGTTTGATCCCGGCTCTTCGCGCAAGCGCTCATCGCTCGTTCCGCTCCGCTCCTCGTTGGTGCCTCGGTGCGATGCTCACTCGCGCGAAGCCTTCATGGGGCGCGACCGTAGCAGAGCCGGGTGTCGCCGTACTTCTTCGTCCGCACGGCGACCAGCGGGTCCGGCCAGGCCATCTCGCCCGACCGTCGGCTGCGTTCGACGATCAGGTCGGCGCCCGGGTTCAGCTGCCCGGCGGCATACAGCGCGTCGAACACCTCGGTGAGGTCCGCAGTGGGCACGTCGTAGGGGGGGTCAGCCACCACGAAATCGAATGGGCGGACGGTCGGGGTGGACGCGAAAACGCGGACGTCACCGGCGACCACCTGCACATTCGGTGCCTGCAGCGCGGCCACGTTCGCGCGCAGCGAGGCGAGCGCACTGCGTTCCACCTCCACCAGCACCAGCGAGTCCGCTCCACGCGACAGCAGTTCGAGGCCGAGGGCTCCCGAACCGGCGTAGAGGTCCAGCACGCGAGCCCCGTCCAGGCCACCCGCGGCCACCAGAGCGTTGGCCAGCGCCTCGCGCACCCGCTCGCTGGTCGGCCGCGTGGTGTCCCCCGGCGGCGTCTGCAGCCGCCGTCCCCGGTAGACACCCGCGGTGATCCGGGTCATCGCGTTCCTCCGGCGGCCACCGCAGCCGGTCGCGGTGCTGCCCCCGGCGATGGCACGGGCGACGCCCCCGTCACGGCGAAGCCTTGACGACCAGCACCAGGTCTCCGCCTTCGACCTGCTGGACGGTGTTGATCGCGGCCCGTAGGACGGTGCCGGCCACCGGACTGGTGATCGAGGCCTCCATCTTCATCGCCTCGATGGTGGCGACCGACTGGCCCACTTCGACCTCATCACCCTCCCGGACCCCCAACGTCACCACGCCGGCGAACGGCGAAGCGATGTGCGCCGGGTTGTTCGGATCGGCGCGTTCGGCGGTCGGTACGTCGACGGTGACCGTCCGGTCGCGGATCTGCAGTGGTCGCAATTGCCCGTTCAGCGTGGTCACCACCATCCGCAGACCGCGCTCGTCCGCGTCGCCGATGGCCTCCAGACCGACCGTCAGCTGGACGCCGGGCTGCAGGTCGATGACGTGCTCGGTGCCGCGGCGCAGCCCGTACAGGTAGTCCGAGGTGCGCAAGACCGACACGTCTCCGAACTCTTCGCGGGCGGCCTGGAACTCCTTGTCCGGCCCCGGGAACAGCAGCCGGTTCAGCGTCGGTCGCGGCTGCGCGGCCAGGGCCTGCGCATCGGCGGCCGGCAGGTCGGGAATGGTCGGCTTGACGGTACGCCCGGCCAATGCCTTGGTGCGGAAGGGTTCTGGCCAGCCACCCGGCGGGTCACCGAGTTCGCCGGATAGGAAACCCACTACGGAGTCCGGGATGTCGAATCTGGCGGGGTCGGCCTCGAACTCGGCTGGGTCGACGCCCGAGCCGACCAGGTGCAGAGCCAGATCACCCACGACCTTGGACGACGGGGTGACCTTCACCAACCGGCCCAGCATGGCATCGGCTGCGGCATAGACGGTTTCGATCGCCTCGAACTTGCCGCCCAGGCCGAGGGCCATGGCCTGCTGACGCAGGTTGGATAGCTGACCGCCCGGGATCTCGTGCCGGTACACCCGTCCGGTCGGGGCACGCAGACCCGATTCGAACGGGGCGTAGACGGCGCGGACCGCTTCCCAGTACGGCTCGAGGTCGGCCACCGCCTCGAGCGACAGACCGGTCGACCGTTCGCTGTTGTCGAACGCTGCCACCAGCGCTGTCAGAGAGGGCTGGGAGGTCGTCCCCGACATCGGCGCGCTGGCTGCGTCGACCGCGTCAACACCGGCTGCGGCGGCCGCCCAGTAGGTGGCCATCTGGCCACCGGCCGTGTCGTGCGTGTGCAGGTGGACAGGCAGATCGAAGCGGCTGCGCAGGGCGGTGATCAAGGTGTGCGCGGCGGGCGCCCGCAGCAGACCGGCCATGTCCTTGACGGCCAGTACGTGCGCCCCGGCCTGGACGATCTCCTCGGCCAGCCGCAGGTAGTAGTCGAGCGTGTAGAGCTTTTCCCCCGGGTTCGAAAGATCCGCGGTGTAGCAGAGCGCCACCTCCGCCACCGATGTCCCGGTGGCCCGGACCGCGTCGATCGCCGGCCGCATCTGCTCGACGTCGTTGAGCGCATCGAAGATGCGGAAGATGTCGATGCCCGAGGACGCCGCCTCGGTCACGAACGCGTCGGTGACGGCCTCCGGATACGGGGTGTAGCCCACGGTGTTCCGTCCGCGGAGCAGCATCTGCAGCGCGATGTTCGGGACGGCACCCCGGAGCGCGCCGAGCCGCTCCCAGGGGTCCTCGGCCAGGAAGCGGAGGGCGACGTCGTAGGTCGCGCCGCCCCAGGCTTCGATCGAGAGCAACTCCGGCGTCAGTCGGGCTACCGCCGGCCCGATGGCCGTGAGATCGCGGGTGCGCACCCGGGTGGCCAACAACGACTGGTGCGCATCTCGGAACGTGGTGTCGGTGACGCCCAACTCGGTCCGGTGCCGCAGCCACTGGGCAAACCCGTCCGGCCCCAACCGGGCGAGCAGTTGCCTGCTGCCGTCGGGCGCCGGACCGGAATCCACCAGGGGCAACTTGGACTCCGGCTCGACCAGGTTGGCCGGGCGCTTTCCGTTGGGCTGGTTCACCGTGACGTCGGCCAGGAAGGTGAGGAGCCGGGTACCGCGGTCGGCGGAGTGCCTGGCCGTCAGGAGTTGGGGGTGGGTCTCGATGTATGACGTGGTGACGCCGCCGGCGGCGAAGTCCGGATCTTCGAGTACCGCTTGCAGGAACGGGATGTTGGTCGCGACCCCGCGGATCCGGAATTCCGCCAGGGCCCGGCGCGCCCTGGCCACGGCCTGGGGCCAATCCCGACCCCGGCAGGTGAGCTTGACCAGCAGCGAATCGAAGTGGGCGCTGACCTCGGCCCCGGAATGCACGGTGCCGCCGTCGACCCGGACGCCGCCGCCGCCCGGCGAGCGGTAGGTGATGATCCGGCCGGTGTCCGGACGAAAGCCGTTGGTCGGGTCCTCGGTGGTGATCCGGCACTGCAGCGCAGCCCCGCGTACGTGGATGTTCTCCTGCGCCAGGCCCAGGTCGGCCAGGGTCTCGCCCGCCGCGATGCGGATCTGTGACGACACCAGGTCGACGTCGGTGATCTCTTCGGTGACGGTGTGCTCGACCTGGATCCGCGGGTTCATCTCGATGAATACGTGCCGGCCGTAGGTGTCGAGCAGGAACTCGACGGTGCCGGCGTTGCGGTAGCCGATGTGCCGGGCGAAGGCGACTGCGTCGGCGCACATGGCCGCTCGGATCTCCGGGTCCAGGTTCACCGCCGGAGCCACCTCGATGACCTTCTGGTGCCGACGCTGCACCGAGCAGTCGCGCTCGAACAGGTGCACCGCGGCACCGGTGTGGTCGGCGAGGAGCTGCACCTCGATATGCCGCGGATCGATGACCGCGCGCTCGAGGAACACCGTGTCGTCCCCGAAGGCCGACTCGGCCTCCCGCATCGCGGTGCCCATCGCCTCCTCGAGGTCCTCGGCCCGTTCGACCCGGCGCATCCCGCGCCCACCGCCGCCGGCAACGGCCTTCACGAAGAGCGGGAAACCGACCACCTCGGCGGCTCGCAACAGGCTCGGCACGTCGCGCGAGGGTTCCGAGGACTCCAGCACCGGGAGCCCGGCCGCGCGGGCCGCCTCGATCGCCCTCGACTTGTTGCCCGCCAGCTCCAGTACGTCGGCCGGCGGCCCGATGAAGGTGATGCCGGCCTCGTCGAGAGTCTGTGCCAGCTGCGGATTCTCTGACAGGAAGCCGTACCCCGGATACACCGCATCTGCGCCGGAATCTCTTGCCGCCCTGACGATCTCGTCGACGTCGAGATACGCCCGCACCGGATGGCCGAGTTCACCGATCTGGTACGCCTCGTCGGCCTTCTGCCGGTGCAGGGAGTTGCGGTCCTCGTACGGGTAGACGGCGACCGAGTCGACCCCGAGTTCGTAGGCGGCGCGGAAGGCCCGGATGGCAATCTCGCCGCGATTGGCGACCAGGATCTTGGTGAACATGGATCGAAACCTATCCGCCGGACGTCGTGACGCCGGACGGTGGGTCCGGCGCGGTTGCGGGTCCCCACGACCTCGGCCCGTCCAACCGGTGACGGGACTCCTCAGTGCAACCCTGACGGCTCAGCCCTTCTCCAGGAACTCCTGCCCTTCGTCGTCGATCACCGCGGCCACCATGGCGGCCAGCCCGGGATGGGCGGCCATCGATGGATCGTCCCTCATCAACCCGGACGCGTCGTCCCGTGCCTGCTCGATCACCGCGCGGTCGCGCAGCAGCGAGAGTTGTCTGAGTCCGGAAGACTTGCCGGCCTGTGAGGTACCGAGCACGTTGCCCTCCCGGCGCAGACCGAGATCGGCCTCGGCCAGTTCGAAACCGTCGTTGGTAGCAGCCACCGCGGCCAGTCGCACCCGCCCCGGGGAGCCTCCGGGTGACTCGGTGACCAGCAGACACACGCCGGGGTCCTGCCCCCGTCCGACCCGGCCGCGCAGCTGGTGCAACTGAGACATCCCGAACCGCTCCGCGTCCAGGATGATCATCATGGTCGCGTTCGGCACGTCGACCCCGACCTCGATCACGGTGGTGGCGACGAGTACGTCGATCTGACCGGCCGCGAAGGAGGTCATCACCGCGTCCTTCTCGGGCGACGGAAGCCGCCCGTGCAGGACGGCCAACCGCAGCCCGGCCAACGGTCCGTCCGTCAGCATCCGGGCCACGTCGAGCACGGCCAGCGGCGGGCGCTTCTCGTCGGAGTTCCCCGGATCGTCCTCGTCGAAATCGTCGGGCGCATCGTCCTGATCCGCGAAGGTCGCTGACTTCTTCGGCTTGGAGGTGGCCGCCGGTTCCTGGTCGTCACCGATCTTCGGGCAGACGACGAAGACCTGGTGGCCGGCGGCGACCTCCTCGTGCACCCGGTGCCACGCCCGCTCGAGCCAGGTCGGGCGTTCCGCCGCCGGCACCACCGTCGTGGAGATCGGCGAGCGGCCCTTGGGCAGTTCGGTCAACTTCGACGTGTCGAGATCGCCGTACACCGTCATCGCGACGGTGCGCGGGATCGGCGTCGCCGTCATCACCAGCAGGTGCGGCGGGTTTCCCTCGGGGTGCTTGTTGCGCAGCGTATTTCGCTGCTCGACGCCGAACCGGTGCTGCTCGTCGATGACGATCAGCCCGAGTCCCGCGAAGAACACTCCCTCGGAGAGGAGCGCATGGGTGCCGACGGCGATTCCGGCCTGGCCGGAGGCGATGTCCAGCAGGGCTTCCCGCCGCGCTCCCGCTGTCATCGACCCGGTGAGCAGGGTGATCCTGATGGCGCCGGGCAACGAGCCGAGCTCGCCGCCGTTGCCCAGCGGGCCCAGCACCGATCGCAGCGATCGGGCGTGCTGGGCGGCCAGCACCTCGGTCGGCGCGAGCAGAACGGCCTGCCGCCCCGAGTCGATCACCTGCAGCATCGCCCGCAGCGCCACCACCGTCTTGCCGGAACCGACCTCGCCCTGCAGCAGCCGGTTCATCGGGTGGATGGTGGCCAGATCGGTGGCGATCGTCTCGCCGACCTCGCGCTGCCCATCGGTCAAGGTGAACGGCAGATCCGTGTCGAAAGCGCTGAGCAGTCCGTCGTCGATCCGCGGGCAGGGCTCCGCCGGGAAATTGCGCATCTCCGCCCGGCGCCGGGCCAGGACCAGCTGGATGGACAGCGCCTCGTCGTAGCGCAGCCGGGCGATCGCAGCGTCCAGCGCCTTCTCGTCCCGCGGCCGATGCACATCCCGCAGCGCACTGGCCAGGTCGACGAGGCCGCGCTGGGCCAACAACGTGTCGGGCAGCGGATCGACGACGACGTCCAGCACATCCAGCGCGGTGCGGACACAGCGCTGCAGCAGGGCGCCCGTGATCCCCTCGGACAGCGGATAGACCGGGATGATGCCGCCGGGGAACGATTCCAGGACGTCGATCGCATCCTTGGCGCTGGTGTTGGCAGTGTCGGCCCGGACGTCGGTACTCAGGTTCGACTCGACCAGTTGCTTCACGGCGGATGTGGCGGCGCCGGCACCGGCCGGCCCGGGGACATCCTCCAGGCTCACGATGGCGACCTGCGGCGACGTGATCTGCAACTGGCCGTTGAAGATGCTGACCGTGCCGGAGAACATCGCATTGGTGCCCACCCGCAGCACCCGCTCCAGATTCCAGCGGTTGAAGAACGTGCAGGTCAGGCTGGTCTTAGAGTCCCCGATGACGACGTTCGTCAGGATCTTGACCTTGCTGTGCGGGCCCAGCCTGCGCTCCTTCACCGAGCGCACCGACGCCCAGACGGTGACGCGCTCACCCACCTTGAGGCTCGACAGATCCGTCAACTTGCCGCGGCGATCGTACTTCCGCGGGTAGTAGCGGAGCAGCTCACCGATCGTGACGAGTGAGAGCTTGTCCTCCAGTTGCCGCGCGGCGCGCGGCCCGAGCACGGGTTTGAGTGGTGTGTCCAACCCGATCTTGCCTGCAGGTTGCTGTGCCACGTCTCCCCCGCCAACTTGTTGATTTCACCGCGTCCGTGTGCCCGCGTTGATTTCACCGCCACGGCCGATCTCCTCCACCGACATCGTGCCTCGCCTGACCGACACTCCCCGCATCGGGGCGGAACGCTGTGGGCGGATCAGACCAGCCGGCCGATCACGAGCGAGAACAAGGTCCCGACTGCATAGGCCTCGGCGATCACCTCGCCGGCATTTTCGGTGTGGACGTGGAAGTACCGCCGATCGCCCTCTGACCAGACGACGACTTCGTCGGACAGGCCGGAGATGGTGGCCTCCAGTCGATCGCTGATCTCGCCCGGGAGGAAGGAGGTGAAGGTCACCTCGGCGGTCAACCGCACTCCGCTGTTGACCCCTGGACGGGCGCCACAGCTGGGCGGGCGGACCGGTGCCACCACCGGGGCCGTGCTGCGCTGCAGGGCGACCAGTACCTGGGCGACGAGGGCTCTGCTGCGGTAGCCGGGATCGCGGTTCGCTGCATCAGCAGGGCCGGCGGCCAGTGCCGCCGACGCGGCTGCGGTGGTGATCGCGGCCAGGTCGGCACCGTCCACCACCAGCTCAGCTGCCGCGGTGCCCGCGGTGATGGCCAGTGCGCCGGCATCCGAGTGCTGACCGAACCCAGGTGGGGTGAGCTGCGGACCGACCGCAACGGCGGCCCCGCCGGCGATGAGCCCCGCCACCAGAGACAACCGGTCGGCGATCGGCGCGTCGTCCAGGTCCCCGTTCGTCGCCATGGTGTGCCTGGCACCGGCTATCCCGGTGGCCAGGCCGGCCAGATACACCTGCAGCACGGCCGCGGCCGGCTCGACCGGATCCTGTTGGGCGGTCGGCATTTCCGACCAACCCACCGCAGCCGCGATCGCGCGGCCGCCCTCGGCCAATACCTGATGTTCCACCTGCGTCGGCCGCAGATCCCATGGGCCGTCAGATCCCTCGCGGTGTTCCACCAGCGGGCCGAACCAGCGGCCGACCAGGTCCGCATCGAAGGTCGTCATGCGGCCATCTTGCCGTCGGACCGGCGCGCGATGGGTCCGAAGGCTCGGCGAGTTTGCGCCGGTAGTCTCGGCGAAGGACACCGCCCGGGCGGACACCGTCCGACCGATTTGGCCTGGTGCGTTGAGCTGGCTATCCTTGGAGGGTTGCCCGGTTCGAGACCGAGCGGCGGTCAGCGTGCTGATCAAGACCGTGTCATCCAAAACTTAGGCGATCCGACCAACGGGCCGAGATCGCATTCTTCGATAGGGGTTGAGCCGAAGTGGCTGCCGTGTGTGACGTCTGTGGCAAGGGCCCAGGTTTCGGGATGAGCGTGTCCCACTCCCACCGCCGCACCCACCGTAGGTGGAATCCGAACATCCAGGCCGTGCGTGCCCAGGTCGCTCCCGGCACCGTCAAGAAGGTCAACGCCTGCACCTCCTGCCTGAAGGCCGGCAAGGTCGTCCGCGGCTAATTCGTTCCCACGCGAAAAAGGCGGCGGGTCCCTGGGGGCCGCCGCCTTTTTCGCGTCCCCAGGGGCCGAAGCGGGTGGAGTCATACCGGGCAGAACGGACGGCTGCCCCGGCACGTGGCGGCATCGCCCGCCCCAACTAGCTGAGCGGCACCATCCAGCCGTGCGGATCAGCCACCACGCCCCGCTGCAGGCCGGTCAACGACTCGCGCAACTCCATGGTCACGGCACCCGGCAGGCCACCGGCGATCTCGAAACCGCCCTCGGCATGCTTGACGGAGCCGACGGGGGTGATCACGGCTGCGGTCCCGCAGGCGAAAACCTCGGTCAACTCCCCGGATTCGACCTTCTTCGCCCATTCGTCGGTGGAGATGCGGCGTTCGGCGGTGCGGTAGCCCTTGTCCCGGGCGAGTTGCAACAGTGAATCCCTGGTCACGCCCGGCAACAGGGACCCGGAGAGCTCAGGTGTGACCACCTCGGCGTCGGCGCCGGATCCGAAGACGAAGAACAGGTTCATCCCGCCCATCTCCTCCACCCAGCGTCGTTCGACGGCATCGAGCCAGACCACCTGATCGCACCCCTCCGCCGCGGCTTGCGCCTGGGCGGCCAGCGACGCTGCGTAGTTGCCACCGGTCTTCGCAGCTCCCATGCCACCGGGCGCCGCGCGGACGTACTCCGTCGACCACCAGACGCTCACCGGCTTGATGCCGCCGGCGAAGTAGGCCCCGGCCGGCGAGGCGATGACCGCGTAGACGTAGGAGTTGGACGGCCGAACACCGAGCCCGACCTCGGTGGCGAACATGAACGGGCGGAAGTAGAGGGAAGCCTCGTCACCGGTCGGCACCCATGCCCGGTCGACGTCGGCCAGTTCGTGCAGTGAAGCGATGAACAGATCCTCCGGCAGCCGTGGCATCCCGAGTCGATCGGCGGACCGGTTCATCCGGGCAGCGTTGGCCTCTGGCCGGAAGCTGGCCACCGAGCCGTCCGGCTGGGCGTAGGCCTTGAGCCCTTCGAAGATCTCCTGGGCGTAGTGCAGCACCATGGTGGCCGGGTCGACCGTGAACGGGCCGTAGGGCACCACCCGGGGATCGTGCCATACCCCGTCGTGATAGTCGATCAACACCATGTGATCCGTGAAGTGGCGCCCGAAACCCGGCTCGCCCAGAATCTCCGCGCGACGCCCGTCGGACACCGGAGACGGGTTGAGGGCGCGAGTGAAGGCGATCGTCATGCGCCAAATCTACTACGACTGTCGGACGTCCTAGTATCCTGTTTCTCGCCGCTGCCCCGCGGGCCAGCTCGCGGGTGGCGAGACGGTGGACCCCGCTCCGTATCGAGTCAAGTGATTCGTACCACTTGTCCGTTTGATCGGGAAATTGCGACGTTCATAGCTAGGAAATGCTCCGGATATGGCACCTCCCTAGATTTCCTAGGTCGGGTCCCGCCAGCTGCGCCAGCGCAGCGCACTTGTCAGGAGCAAGTACATGAGCGCAAACAATGTCCGTCTGCAGGCCATCAAGGACGTTCAGGCGTACGTACCGCCCACCCCCACCTTCGATGTCGACGAAGCACCGGGAGAGATCTGGGGCGAGAACGTCTTCAGCATGTCCGTCATGCAGAAGCGCCTGCCCAAGTCGGTCTACAAGTCCCTGGTCGCCACCATCGAGCATTCGGCCATCATCGATCCGATGGTCGGAGACGCCGTCGCCTCGGCCATGAAGGACTGGGCGATGGAGAAAGGCTGTACGCACTACTCGCACGTCTTCTATCCGCTCACCGGCCTGACGGCCGAGAAACACGACAGCTTCTTCGAGCCTGCCGGCGGCGGGCTGTCGCTGGCCGAGTTCGCCGGCAAGACCCTGACGCAAGGCGAGTCGGACGGCTCCAGCTTCCCCAGCGGCGGACTCCGGAACACCTTCGAGGCCCGCGGCTACACCGGATGGGATCCGACGAGCCCGGCCTACATCCTGGACAACCCCAACGGCAAGACGCTCTGCATCCCGACGATCTTCGTCTCGATGTTCGGTGATGCGCTGGATCACAAGACCCCCTTGCTGCGCAGCCAGCAGTCCATGGCCGGGCACGCCGAGCGGGTGCTGAAACTGTTCGGGCACGAGAAGATCGATCACGTGGTGTCGTTCGCCGGTCCGGAGCAGGAGTACTTCCTGATCGACCGGCACTTCTTCCTGGCCCGCCCGGACCTGATGAGTTCGGGCCGCACACTGTTCGGCGCCAAGCCGCCGAAGGGCCAGGAATTCGACGACCACTACTTCGGTGCGATTCCGGAGCGCGTCCTCGGGTTCATGATGGATTGCGAGCGGGAGCTGTTCAAGCTCGGGATCCCGGCCAAGACCCGCCACCAGGAGGTCGCGCCCGGCCAGTTCGAGATCGCGCCGATGTTCGAGCGGGCCAACATCGCCGCCGACCACCAGCAGCTGCTGATGACCACCTTCAAGCGGTTGGCCAACAAGCACGGCATGGAGTGCCTCTTCCACGAGAAGCCCTTCGAGGGCGTCAACGGCTCCGGCAAGCACGTCAACTTCTCGCTCGGCAACTCCACCCAGGGAAACCTGCTGCTGCCGGGCGACACCCCGCATGACAACGCCCAGTTCCTGGTGTTCTGTGCGGCCGTGATCCGCGCGGTGCACAAGTACGCCGGCCTGCTGCGGGTGTCGGTCGCCTCGGCGAGCAACGATCACCGGCTCGGCGCCAACGAAGCCCCGCCGGCGATCATCTCCATCTTCCTGGGCGACCAGCTGTCCGACGTCTTCGACCAGATCGCCAAGGGGGGCGCCACCACGTCGAAGGAGCGTGGCCGGCTGCTGGTCGGCGTGGACACCATGCCGGTACTGCCGACCGACCCGGGCGACCGCAACCGGACCAGCCCATTCGCCTTCACCGGCAACCGCTTCGAGTTCCGCGCACCGGGCTCGCTGCAGTCGATCGCGACGCCGATGGTCACGATCAACACCATCATGGCGGAGGCCCTCGACTACATCGCGTCCGATCTGGAGTCCGCGGTGGCCTCCGGAACGGAGTTCAACACCGCGGTGCAGACGCTGCTGGCCAAGATCATCACCGACCACGGCGCGGCCGTCTTCGGCGGGGACGGCTACTCCGAGGAATGGCAGGAGGAAGCGGCCGCCCGGGGTCTGCCGAACCTGCGGACCACCATGGACGCCCTGCCCGAGCTCATCTCGGACGAGGCCATGGAGCTGTTCGAGAAGTACAACGTCTTCACGCATCGGGAGATGCACAGCCGCTACGAGATCGGACTCGAGCAGTACACCCGGAGCATCGGCGTCGAGGCCCGCTCCACCCTGGAGATCGCCTCGACCGCCGTACTGCCGGCGTCGGTGCGCTACCAGACGGAGGTTGCCATGAACCTCGGTGCGCTGAAGGCAGCCGGGGTCGAGGTGGACACGGCGCCGCTCGACGAGGTCTCCGGTCCGGTCACCGACCTACGGTCGGCCGTCGCCGGTCTTCGTGATGCACTGGGAGCCTGGACCGGCACCGCCGAAGAGGAGGCGAAGTACGCCTACACGACACTGATCCCGGCGATGGCTGCCGTCCGATCGGCCGCTGACCACCTCGAGGGCATCGTGGCAGACGACCTCTGGCCGCTGCCGACCTACCAGGAGATGCTGTACGTCCTGTAAATCGCCGATCCACCGCACCGTGTCGCGATCCTCGCGCCGAATACACCAACTGGACGTGAGGATCGCGACGCGGTGCGCCAGAAGTGCTGCTATCTGACGTGACTCGGCACGAAGGGCGGCCGGACGACGCGCACCCGCAGCGAACGGCCTCGCACGTCGACGGAAATCTCGTCGCCGTCCTGAACGTCCGCGGCGGTGTCGATCAACGCCAGCCCGATGCCCTTGCCCAGGGTCGGCGAGAACGTCCCCGAGGTGGTCTCGCCGATGTCCGCCCCGTCGGTGCCGACCACCCGCAGGTGAGGGCGCAGCACACCACGGTCGAGCGCCTCCAGCCCCCTGAGGGTCCGCGCCGGCCCCTTCGTCTTCTCGGCGATCAGCGCGTCCCGCCCGAAAAAGGCCGGCTTGCGCCACCCGACCGCCCAGCTGGATCTGGCCTGCGCCGGGCTGATGTCCGGGCCGAGGTCCTGCCCGTGCAGCGGGTAGCCCATCTCCGTGCGGAGAGTGTCCCTCGCGCCGAGCCCGGCGGGGCGACCGCCTCGCGCTCCGGTCTCGGCCGCCAGCGCGTCCCAGAGCGCGCGTGCCGACCCCCACGATGGCAGCAGTTCGAAGCCGTACTCACCGCTGTAGCCGGTCCGGCAGACCCGGACCGTCACCACGACACCGTCGGGCCCGGTCCAGGTGCCGTCGGCCCAGCCCATGTAGTCCAGCTCCGTGGGTAGCCCGAGGGCGCCCACCACGTCGGCCGACAGCGGACCCTGCACCGCGATCACTCCGAAGTCCCGGTGGCGGTCGACTACCTCGATGCCGGCCGGCGCGGCCGCCGCCAGCGCGGCAACCACACCGGCGGTGTTCGCGGCATTGGGCACCAGGAAGACTTCGTCGTCGGCCACCAGATAGGCGATCAGATCGTCGACGACACCACCGGATTCGTTGCAGCAGAGAGTGTACTGAGCCTGACCCGGGACGATCTTGGCCAGATCCGCACTCAGGCAGCCGTTCACGAAGGCAGCCGCACCAGGTCCGGTGACGGTCGCCTTGCCCAGGTGCGACACGTCGAAGATGCCGACCGTCGTGCGCACCGCTGTGTGCTCGGCCACCACCCCGCTGCCGGCGTACGAGATCGGCATGTCCCAGCCGCCGAATGCACCCATGGTCGCGCCGAGGGCGACATGGGCGTCGTGCAACGGGGAGTGCAGGAGCTCGGAGGACGTATCGGTCGACATGCCTCCAGACCCTAGTGGCGCGTCGCAGGATCACCACCTGGAGCGGACGCCGACGGCCTGCCGTGGTGCGGCAGCTACCGTGCAGGAGCAGACCAGCCCTCGAGGAGATATGACCATGACCACCCTGTCCCTGACCACCACCGACCCGTCCAAGGCCAAGACCGACGTGTTGGTCGTCGGCGCCTACGCCGGACCCAACGGTCCCGTGGCCGCCGATCCGGCCCTTGCCGATGGCGTCGCCGCCGCAGCCCTGACCGGGGCGACCGGCAAAGCCGGAGAGCTGACCCTGGTCCCCGGCGACGGCTCGGTCGCCGCGCAGGTGGTCGCCGTCGTCGGGCTCGGTTCGCCGGAGACGTTCACCCCCGAGGTCTTGCGGCGCGGCGCCGGGATCGCGTCCAGGGCGCTGGCCGGCCGGCCGGCGATCCTCTCGACGCTGTCGGCGATCGACCTGTCCGCGGCCGCGCAGGGCCACCTGCTCGGTGCCTATGTCTTCGACCGCTACAAGACCCCCTCGAAGACCCCCGTCGAAGCCGTGGCGCTGTCGGTTGCGAAGAACGACAGGACGGCCGAGGCCGAGCTCCGGGCGGCCGTCGCCACCGCCGAAGGCGTGCTGCTCGCCCGGGATCTGATCAACACGGCACCGAACGACCTGTTCCCCCAGTCGTTCGCCGAACGCGCGACGGCCGCCGCCGAAGCGGCCGGTCTGTCGGTCGAGGTCTGGGACGAGAACCAATTGGCGGCCGAGGGTTTCGGTGGCATCCTGGCCGTCGGCTCCGGGTCGACGCGGCCACCGCGGCTGGTGCGCATCGGCTACTCCCCCGCCGGTGCCAAGAAGTCGGTGGCGCTGGTCGGCAAGGGCATCACCTTCGACTCGGGTGGGTTGTCGATCAAACCGGCGCAGGGCATGGAGAACATGACCAGCGACATGTCCGGAGCCGCGGTGGTGACCGCGACCGTCATCGCCGCCGCCGCCCTGGAGATTCCGGTCGCGGTGACGGCGTGGGCCGCACTGGCCGAGAACCTGCCATCCGGCTCGGCCTACCGCCCCGGCGACGTCATCCGGCACTACGGCGCGAACGGTGAGCCAGGCAAGACGGTGCACGTGCTGAATACGGACGCCGAGGGCCGACTGGTGCTCGCGGACGCCATGGTCCGCGCCGCCGAGGAGCAGCCCGACTACCTGCTCGAGACGTCCACGCTCACCGGTGCGCAAGTGGTGGCGCTGGGCAACCGCACGATGGCCGTGATGGGTTCGGCGGAACTGCGGGACCGGGTCGCCGAGCTGGCCCGTGAGGTCGGCGAGGGTGGTTGGGCGATGCCGCTGCCCGAAGAGCTGCGCGACAGCATCGACTCTCCGGTGGCCGACCTGCAGAACATCAATTGGGACCGGGTCGGCGGCATGCTGGTCGCCGGTCACTACCTCAGCAACTTCGTCCCCGACGGTCTGCCCTGGGCCCACCTGGATGTCGCCGGACCGGCGTTCAACACCGGTAAGCCCTACGGCTACAACGGATCCGGCGGCACCGGCGTCCCCGTCCGCACCCTGCTCGCCGTCATCGCCGACCTCGCCAACTGACCTGTCCCCGCCTCAACCGGCATGGATCAACTACCCAGGCGTGGATGAACTTCGTCGATTTGGGACTCGTGGGACCAGAGTCGCCAATTTCGTCCATGCCTGCGAAGTTGATCCAGGCCGGGGTCGGGGGCAGATCGCGTCAGGTGTCGCCGAGGGTTTTGCGGCGGGCCTGTTGGTCCAGGATCGTCTGGCGGCGGGAGTAGTCGCGCATCCGCTGGGGATAACCCATGATCGTCGCGTCGTAGATCGGGAGCTGGTGATCGCGCGCGAAACTCTGCGCCGCCGACGTCGAATCGATCGGCTTGCGGGTGAACTCGCCGTCGTGGGCCACCAGCAGCACGGTGACGGGGGTGACCGACGTCCTGGGTTCCACGTAGACCTCGACGCCTCGACGTGCGGCAGCCCATTCGGTCAGCGCCTCTTCGTTCGCCCGACGTTGGGCACGCGGGCTCTCCTCGGCGCCCCCACTGCGGCGGCCTCTCCTGGAGAACCAGCTCATCGTCAGCATCCTCAACCGGCGTTACGCCTTGGGCGAATCGGGAGCCCGTTCGGGCGACCGAGATGTTGGACCAAGTGTCAACCATCGAGTCGGCAACTCCGGTCAGAGAACTGCGCGTGTTCGTCCCCCGGGCCGGGAACCCGACCCCAGGGGCCAGCCGCGCCAAACCTGCACCCGTGGCGCGTCCCTCCGACGAAGATGCCAAGATGGAGGCCGCACCATCGTCGCCCGTGATCATCGCGCGATGTCGGTGGCCTCTTCCACAAGAGCCCGAGGAGTTTGCATTCAATGAGCGACACCACCGTCGACCTGGTCGTACTCGGTGGAGGATCAGCCGGCTACGCCGCAGCACTGCGCGCCGCCGAACTGGGTTCCTCCGTCGTACTGATCGAGAAGGACAAACTGGGCGGCACCTGCCTACACCGTGGTTGCGTCCCGACCAAGACGCTGCTGCACGCGGCCGAAGTCGCCGACGATGCCCGCGAGGGCGCAGCCTTCGGCCTCAGGACCAGCTTCGACGGCGTCGACGTCCCTGGTCTGCACAAGTACAAGGACGGCATCGTCACCAAGGCCTTCAAGGGCTTGACCGGCCTGGTCAAGTCCCGCGGTATCACCGTGATCGAGGGGACCGGCACGTTCGTCGGACCGAACAGCGTGGTGGTCGGCGAAGACCGGTACATCGGGACCAACGTGGTGCTCGCGACCGGTTCCTATTCGAAGTCGCTGCCCGGCCTGAACATCGAAGGCCGGGTCATCACCAGCGAGCAGGCGCTCGGCCTGGAGTGGATCCCGGAGACGGCGATCGTGCTCGGCGGCGGCGTCATCGGCGTCGAGTTCGCCTCGGTGTGGGCCTCCTTCGGCACCAAGGTCACCATCGTCGAGGCCCTGCCGAGCCTGGTGCCGGCCGAGGACCCTTGGGCCCAGAAGCTGTTGGAGCGCGCCTTCCGCAAGCGCAAGATCGCCTTCTCCACGGGCGTCCGGTTCTCCGGAGTGACCCAGGACGACAGCGGTGTGACGGTCACCCTCGAGGACGGCAAGACCTTCTCCGCCGACCTCCTGCTCGTCGCCGTCGGGCGTGGCGCTGCCACTGCCGGCTGCGGCTTCGAGGAGGCCGGCGTGACCGTCGATCGCGGCTTCGTCATCACCGACGAGCGTCTGCGCACCAACCTCCCGAACGTCTACGCGGTCGGTGACATCGTTCCCGGCCTCCAGCTGGCCCACCGCGGGTTCCAGCACGGCGTCTTCGTCGCCGAGGAGATCGCCGGGCTCAACCCGGAGGTCATCCCGGACTCGCTGATCCCGAAGATCACCTACTGCGACCCGCAGATCGCCTCCGTCGGAGTCACCGAGGCCGAGGCCGTCGAGGAGCACGGTGCGGACGGCATCGAGACCTTCGTCTACGACCTGGCCGGCAACCCGAAGTCCCAGATCCTGCGCACCGCGGGCGGTGTCAAGGTGATCAGGGTGAAGAACGGCCCGGTGATCGGCGTCCACCTGGTGGGCGCCCGGGTCGGCGACCTGATCGGCGAGGCGCAGCTGATCGTCGGCTGGGAGGCCTACCCGGAGGACGTGGCGCCGCTGGTCCACGCCCACCCCACCCAGTACGAAGCCATCGGCGAAGCGATGTTGGCGATGGCCGGCAAGCCGCTGCACGTGCACAACTGACATACCGGCCCCGAATCACGTACCCGCTCGTCGACCAAGGTAGGGAAGAGAATTCATGTCGAACTCCGTGCAGATGCCGGCTCTCGGTGAGAGCGTCACCGAAGGCACTGTCACCCGCTGGCTGAAGGAGGTCGGCGACGAGGTCGCCGTCGACGAGCCTTTGGTCGAGATCTCCACCGACAAGGTCGACACCGAGATCCCCTCCCCGTTTGCCGGCATCCTCGAGAAGATCGTCGTGGCCGAGGACGAGACCGCCGAGGTCGGCGCCGAACTCGCGGTGATCGGCGACGGTAGCGGCTCCTCAACCGAGGCCGCCGCGGCACCCCAGGCAGAGCCTGAGCCCGCGCCCGAACCCGAAGCTGCTCCGGCCGCGGAGGCACCGGAGCCGGAAGCTCCCTCCACCGAGGTGGAGACGCCGGCTGAGAAGCCGGTCGCCGAGGCTGCCCCCGCGGCCTCCGGCACGGCGGTCAACCTGCCTGCCATGGGCGAGTCGGTCACCGAGGGCACCGTCACCCGCTGGCTCAAGGCCGTCGGCGACGACGTGGCCGTCGACGAGCCACTGGTCGAGATCTCCACCGACAAGGTCGACACCGAGGTGCCGTCCCCGGTGGCCGGCACTGTGCTGGAGATCAGCGTCGGCGAGGACGAGACCGTCGAGGTCGGCGGCCAGCTCGCCATCATCGGCGCCAGAGGCGCGGCGCCTGCTGCGGCCGCCCCGGAACCGAAGGCCCCCGAGCCCAAGCCGGAGCCCGAAGCCGCCCCTGCCCCCGAACCGGCACCCCAGGCCGAGGCACCGACTCCTCCGGCGCCCACACCGGCTCCGGTCACTCCCTCACCCGATGCAGCAGCGCCACCCGCGGCCCCGGCCGCCGCCAGTTGGCAACCGGCCGCGAAACCGGCGGCGACCAGCTCCTATGTCACCCCGGTGATCCGCAAGCTCGCTGCGGACCAGGGCGTCGACCTCTCGACCGTGACGGGGACGGGTGTCGGCGGCCGGATCCGCCGGGAGGACGTGGTCGCCGCAGGTGAAGCCGCCCGCACCGCCGCGGAAGCGGCCAAGGCGGCCGCCGTAGCACCGGCACCGGCCGCCGCGGCCAAGCCGGCCGCGTCCAAGCCGACTCCGGACGCGAGCGCCACGGCGCTGATCGGTACGACCCAGAAGTTGCCGCGCATCCGTCAGTCCATTGCCAAGAACATGGTCTACGGCCTGCAGACGGCGGCTCAGCTGACCACGGTCATCGAGGTCGATGTCACCCGGGTCGCGAACCTGCGTGCGAAGGCCAAGTCCGGATTCGAGGCCAGGGAGGGTGTCAAGCTCTCGTTCCTGCCGTTCTTCGTGAAGGCCGCGGTCGAGGCGACCAAGCTGTACCCGGTGATCAACTCGTCGATCTCCGACGATCTGAAGGAGATCACCTACCACGGCTCGGTGAACCTCGGCATCGCCGTCGACACCCCCCGCGGCCTGATCGTGCCGGTGATCAAGGAAGCCGACAACCTCAACATCGGCGGCCTCGCCCGCAAGATCGCCGACCTCGCCGCCCGTACCAGGGACAACAAGATCGGCCCGGACGACCTGTCGGGCGGCACCTTCACGATCACCAACACCGGCTCGGTGGGGGCTCTGTTCGACACCCCGATCTTCGTGCCGCCGCAGTCGGCGATCCTGGGTACCGGCATCATCGTCAAGCGCCCGGTGGTGCTCACCAACGAAGACGGTGGCGAGGTGATCGCGATCCGTTCGATGATGTATCTGGCGATGTCCTACGACCACCGCAACATCGACGGCGCAGACGCATCACGCTTCCTGGCCGCGGTCAAGAAGCGCATCGAGGCCGGCGAGTTCGAGGGCGACCTCGGCCTCTAGGACGCAGCAGGTTTGAAAGATCACGAGGCCGGCCACTCCTGTTCGAGTGGCCGGCCTCCGGTCATCTGTTCAGCGAACCAATACGTCGGCAGATCGGGAGAGCATGCACATCATCGCGGCCGGAGCGAGCGGGTTTCTGGGCAGGCGTCTGCTCGACCGACTGAACTCGGGCGGCCATCAGGTCACCCAGCTGGTGCGGAGTGCGCCCAGCGGGCCCGGGCAGGCGTTGTGGGACCCGGACAAGGGCGAGTTGCAGCGCGGAGTACTGGAGGGCGCCGACGCGGTGGTCAACTTCTGTGGCGTCGGTGTCGGCGACAAGCGCTGGACGCCCGCCTACCGCGAGCTGATCCGCAGTTCCCGCGTCCGCCCCACCGGTCTGCTCGCCACGGCCAGCGCAGAGGTCGGCGTCCCGGTGCTGATCAACGCCTCCGGTATCGGCTACTACGGCCCGCGCGGCGACGAAGAGATCGACGAAACCGCACCGCCCGGCCGTTCGTTCCTGGCGGGTGTCTGCGTGGACTGGGAGAACGCCACCAAGCCGGCCGATGACGCCGGGGTCCGGGTGGTCCATCTGCGCACCGGGCTCGTCCTGGGCAGGGAGGGAGGTCTGCTGCCGAAACTCAACCTGCTGACCAAGCTGTTGGCCGGCGGAAAGCTGGGCTCGGGCAGGCAGTACTTCCCCTGGATCTCGGTCACCGACGAGATCGGTGGCATCCTGCATCTGCTCACCGCCGACGTCTCGGGCCCGGCCAACATGTCGGGACCGAAGCCGGTGACCAATGCGGAGTTCACCAAGGCCCTCGGCCACGAGCTGCACCGACCCACCCCGTGGGTGGTGCCCAAGTTCGCCCTGCAGCTCGCGGTCGGCGATTTCGCCGAGGAGATCGTCAGTGGCCAGAACGCGCTGCCGCGGGTCCTGACGGAGTCGGGGTACGTCTTCGAGCACCAGACCCTCGAAGCTGCGTTGCGCAGCGAACTGGGCTGACCCGGGAAGAACTGGACGGAACCGCCCGAACCCACGACACGCCTAGTGCTCGTACGGGTCCGACGGCTGTGCGATCTGGGTCATCGACGTGAGGTCGACGGTCGGTACGTAGTCGTTGTCGGCGCCCGCGCTGCCGGTCTGCGCACTGACCACGGCGGTCACCCACGTGTTCGAGGGGAATTTCGCGGTGCCCGCGACGTGTAACCGCATCGGGCTGGCGTCGGCCGCGCAGCAACTGATGGTCATCCGCGCCAACGAGTACCCCGACGAGTAGCCGTCACCCGCCGGGGCGATGAACCCGATGACCGTGATGTCGTTGTCGGAGACGGAGTTTCCCCCATCGTAGAGCGCGCGCATCACGAAGTCCTTGATCGTCAGCGTCGGGTCCTTGCCGTTCGGCAAGGCCGGGAACGACATGGTGGGCCGCTGCTTGGCGAAGGCCTTGGTACCCATGCCGTGCCCGCTGCCGTCATTGGGGGCGTAGCCCCCTGCGGAACCGCCCGCACCGACATCCGCACCTGCGCCGGACACGGGGGCGACACCGTTGAGGCCGATCAGGGCCTGCGACCCGGCGTTGCGCGCGACCGCGTCCGCCCCGAGGGCCGGCGGGGCCAAGAGCAGCAACACCAGGATCGGCGCCATGATCAACCAAGGCGCCCGCGACCTGTCGTGCGAATGGCCATGGGCATCGTCCTCCCCGCCGCCCTCCCGGTGCCCTTCATGCTGCGGGTGCTCTTCCTGACCGTGCGCAGCGGACGCACCCGGCGCACCGCCGGCAGCGACCAGTTCGGTCTCCCGAGCCCGGTCGGCGAGCAGATCCGACCGGATGCCCACGATGATCGACAGCACTCCGACCAGGATCAGGATGATCCCGGAGATGATCAGCAGGGGCCCGTAGCTCGGCTTCACGTACGACGTGTATCGGCCGCTGACGGTGATCGAGATCATCAACCCGCCGAGCAGCGCGATCAGCACCGACTGCGTCGTCTTGTTCATCGCCAGCCTCCGAAGAACAGCAGCCCCGTCACGGTCGCCACCGCGATGGCGACCACGAAGGTCAGTGGAGCGAACCGGACAGCGAACTTCCGGCCGAACGTGCCCGACTGCATGGCGAACAGCTTGATGTCGATGGCCGGACCGACGGTCAGGAAGACCAGCTTGCCGACCACCGGGATGGTCGAGAACGACGCGGCGACGAAGGCGTCCGACTCCGAGCAGATGGCCAGGAAGAACGCGAGCACCGCCATCACCAGGATGGACAGGAAGACCGAGGATCCCACCGTGACCATGAACTGGCGCGGTACCAGCGTGTTCAGGGTGGCGGCCGCGGCCGCCCCGATGACCAGGAATCCGGCGGCCTGGGTGAAGTCGCCCCGAATGGTCGGCAGCAGCACGGCGAGGCCGGTCTCGGACCCCTCCGCGCTCTGCGTCCCTTGTCGCGGCGTCCGCAGCTGCGGCTTCATCCACTCGGGCCGACCCATCTTCTCCCAGATCC
This sequence comes from Nakamurella sp., assembly GCA_965277305.1. GTDB lineage: Bacteria > Actinomycetota > Actinomycetes > Mycobacteriales > Nakamurellaceae > Nakamurella. Next base: position 1,004,516 of record CBDICH010000003.1, read on the forward strand.
AGCCGACGAGCACTGCCGTCAGCAGACCGGCGGTCAGCCGGGCCCAGACCATCCCGGGCTCGTTCGGGAAGGCAACCGCGGTGGCGACCAGCACGATCGGATTGATCGCCGGAGCCGACAGCAGAAAGGCCAGTGCAGCCGACGGGCGTACACCTCGGTGCATCAGCCGGTTCGCGATCGGTACCGAGCCGCACTCGCAGCCGGGAAGGGCCATGCCGCAGACACCGGCCAGCGGGACGGCCAGGGCCGCGTTGTTCGGCATCACCCGGGTGAAGAAACTGGCCGGGACGAAGGCGGCGATCGCACCCGAGACCAGGACGCCCAGCACCAGGAACGGCGTGGCCTGGACGCAGATCGCCACGAAGACGGTGGCCCAGCCCGGCTTCAGGATCGCGTTCAGCACGGCAGCCAATTGGCTCCGCAGCAGTACCGCGGTCAACAGGATCAGACCGAAGATCTCCAGGGATCCCGGACGGTACCGACGTCGCGTGGGTCGGGTCGGTGCCGTGACTTCGTTCTTCAGGTCGGTCATCTCTACAGACCGGTCCCGGAATCGGCTGGTGCTGTCACGCCCGCGGGCTCGAGGCCGACCGCGCCGCCGAACCGGCGCTGCCGGGAGGCGAAGATTTCGCACGCATGCCAGAGATGTCGGCGGTCGAAGTCGGGGAACAGGGTGTCCAGGAAGACCATCTCGGCGTAGGCGGACTGCCAGAGAAGGAAGTTGCTGGTGCGCTGTTCACCGGACGAGCGCAGGAACAGGTCGACATCGGGCATGTCGGGCTCGTCCAGATACTTCGCCAGCATTGCTTCGTCCACCTTCGCCGGGTTGATCCGGCCCGCGGCCACCTCGAGGGCGATCGCCTTCGCGGCGTCCGCGATCTCGGCGCGGCCGCCGTAGTTGACACACATGGTCAGAGTGAGGACGTCGTTGTCGGCGGTCAGTTGCTCGGCCACCTCGAGTTCGTGGATGACACTGCGCCACAGCCGCGGCCGGCGACCGGCCCACCGCACCCGCACACCGAGAGCGTGCATGTCGTCGCGCCGGCGGCGGATGACATCCCGATTGAAACCCATGAGGAAGCGCACCTCCTCGGGTGAGCGCTTCCAGTTCTCGGTCGAGAACGCATAGGCCGACAGGTGTTTCACACCGAGCTGGATGGCGCCCTCGACGACGTCGAACAAGGCGGCCTCGCCGAGCTTGTGCCCCTCTGTCCGCGGCAGGCCGCGGGCCTTGGCCCACCTGCCGTTCCCATCCATCACCAGCGCGACATGGCGCGGCACCGCGTCGGCCGGGATCACCGGCGGCTGGGCCCCGGTGGGATGCGGATGCGGGAGTCGCCGCTGCGGCGCCCGAGCCGGCGCGGCGGCCTGTGCCCTCATGCAGTCACCTCGTCCGCGAGGAACTCGGCCGTGACGACCCGGGCCGCCGCGGCATCATCCGCACGCGCCTGGACCAGGGCGGCGCCCCTGGCCGCCGGGTAGCCACGCAGCTCGGGCGAGGGCGTGAGGCTCCCCCGGTCCACCAGCGGCAACGACTTGAGCCCACGCTCGATGTGCCACTGCAGCAGAGCCGCCACCAGGCCGGACGCTTCCCGGCGCATGGATCCGTCCGCCAGCTCGGCCGAGGGCCAGTCACCGGAGGCCAGGGCCGCCATCAGCGCGATCGCGCCCGGCGCCGGCCGAGCGGCCCCCGGCGAACGGCAGCCGGCGCACAGCAGCCCACCCGAGGGCACGTGGAACGACGCGTGCGGACCCGGTTCACCGCAGCGGGCGCACTCGGACAGCGCAGGCGCCCACCCGGCCAACGACATCGACCGGACGAGAAAGGCGTCGAGCAGCAGCGACGGGTCGCGGTCGGTTTCGGCCAGCGCGCGCAGGGCGGACACCAGCAACAGATAGAGCTTGAGCGACGGTTCCCGCTCTTCGGAGGTGAGCCGTTCCACGGTCTCGACGATCGCCGTGGCGGTGGTGTACCGCGAGTAGTCGGCCGCGATGACGGAGCCGAACGAGTCCAGCGTGACGGCTTGCGTGACGATGTCCAGATTGCGACCCGCGTAGAGCTGGAGGTCGACGTGGCTGAACGGTTCGAGTCGTCCACCGAATCGACTCTTCGTCCGGCGCACGCCCTTGGCGACGGCCCGTACGCGACCCTCCCGACGGGTCAGCAGCGTGACGATCCGATCGGCCTCGCCGAGTTTCGTCACCCGCAGCACCACTGCGGAGTCGCGATAGACCGTCACGCAGACCATGGTGCCACTGTGGGGGTCCGAATCCGGTCTGGACCCGGAGATCCGGCCCGGCGATCCGGGTGAACCACCGTTCGGGTCTACCTGACCTCCTTCCAGGGTGTGTCCGCCCAGCAGGCGATGATCGGGGTGACCGATGCCGCCCCGGCGGCTGTCTCCGGCTGATCAACGGCGTGCACTAGCCTGAAGCGCAGCAACACTCGCCGATCGGTGATGTCGAGGCGCCGGCCGGTGGCGCTGATCCGACCTCGCCCGACGGCGCGCCGAAGGTGGATATATGAGCACTCCGACGATTCGCAGGGCACAGCCCGATGACGCCGAAGCATTTTCCGCCTGTCATCTCGCGTGCTGGCGTGAGGCCTACGAAAACCTGTGGGGTTCCGAGCGATTCGCCGAGTTCGATGCGGCCAAGCTGGCCGTCCGCCGCCGCAAGGAGATCGAGGGTGGGATCGCCGACCACTTCATGGCCGAATTGGACGGCGAGGTGATCGGCATCGCGATCGCCGGGCCTACCCGCGACGACAATCCACCGGCCGAGCGCGAGCTGTACGCGATCTACGTACGAAGGGGTCAGCAGGGCTCCGGGGTCGCCGACGACCTGCTCGACGCCACGATCGGCGCCGGACCGGCCTCGCTGTGGGTCTACCGGGACAACCCACGCGCCAGCGCCTTCTACGTCCACCACGACTTCATCCCGGATGGCAACGAGAAGATCGACAGCGCAGGCATTCTCGAAATACGGATGGTCAGAAGGTAGATTCGGTCCTGCTGGCCCGACGGCCAGGTCGGCGCGGCCGGTCGGGCGAGCCGCACAACGTAGAGCGAGCCGCACAACGTAGATACTGAGCAGATGAACAGAGTGACAGCGCGGGCGAAGGTGCGGCGCTACCGCAACGGCGCATTCTCGACCAGGGCCGACGTGGTGGCCGGTGAGGAACCGCTCGAAGTCCGACTCGGTGGCGAGTCGCTGAACGTGACCATGCGCACCGCCGGCAACGACATCGAACTGGTCCACGGTTTCCTCCACGCCGAAGGCATCATCACCGTGGCGCAGGACGTGACCGCCATGCGGTATTGCGACGGGGTGGACGACGAGGGTCGGAACACGTACAACGTGCTCGACGTCCAACTAGCCGGGCCGGTCCCGCTCGCCGCCAGGGCCGCACAGCGGTCGTTCGTCACGAGCTCGTCCTGCGGAGTGTGCGGCAAGGCTGCGATCGAGGCCCTGCAGCTGCGCACCCGGTACCCGTTGCCCGATGATCTGCAATTCCCTCCGGACACCATCACCGCTGCACCGGGATTGCTGCGTGCCGGGCAGAAGACCTTCAGCCTGACGGGCGGCATCCACGGGGCCGCCCTGCTGTCCGTCGATGGCTCCCTCCGCTACATCAGGGAGGACGTCGGACGACACAACGCCGTGGACAAGGTCATCGGGTGCGCCCTGCTGGCCGGCGAGCTACCTGTCTCCGACGCCGCGTTGCTGACCTCCTCGCGCGCCTCGTTCGAGCTCGTCCAGAAGGCCGTGATGGCGGGCATCGGGATGTTGATCGCCGTGTCCGCGCCATCATCCCTGGCCGTCGAGCTGGCTGCGTCGACCGGGCTCACGCTCATCGGGTTCACCCGTGACGACGGCTTCAACCTCTACTCCGGTGGACAGCGGGTCGTCGGCAGCTCTTGACCGGGGAACACCTCCAGCCGTTCGTCGGTTGACCGAGGAGGTGGCCGGGCCGTTCTCAAGACCGGCCGACCGCACCAGACGTCCAAGGAGACTCCCATGACTCACCAGATCCGCGGCACCGCCCGCGGCACCGCCCCGGTCCCGTTGTCCATTCTCGATCTTGCCGGGGTGGGCACCGGCAGCACGCCACGAGATGCCCTGCTCTCCACCACCGAACTGGCGGTCAGAGCCGAGGCACTCGGCTATCACCGCTTCTGGGTCGCCGAGCATCACGGGATCCCGGCGGTGGCCTCGGCATCCCCGCCGGTCCTGATCGCCCACCTGGCGGCGTCCACCAGCACGATCAGGCTCGGGTCGGGCGGAGTGATGCTGCCCAACCACGCGCCGCTGGCCGTAGCCGAGCAGTTCGGGACCTTGAACGCGCTGCACCCCGACCGCATCGATCTCGGCCTCGGACGCGCGCCCGGCAGTGACCAGCTCACCGCGTTCGCACTGCGCCGACATGCCGGCCAGGATCAGGGCGACGACTTCGCCGACCGACTCACCGAGCTGGATCACTTTCTGCGCAAGGACTTCCCCGGCGGGCACCCCTTCGCGAGAATCCAGGCGACCCCGATGGGCCCACTGCCTCTCTGGCTCCTCGGATCGTCGGACTACTCGGCCCGACTGGCCGGGCGGCTGGGTCTGCCGTTTGCCTTCGCCCACCACTTCGCTGGTGCGGGCGGCAACACCACCGCCGCGCTGGACCTCTACCGGGACGTCTTCCAGCCGTCGGCGGACCTCTCCGAGCCGTACTCGATGATCGGGGTCAACGCCCTCGCGGCCGATACCGAGGGCGAGGCCCGCTACCAGGCCGCGGCCGGGGCACTGTCGATGGTGCTGCTCCGCAGTGGCCGCCTGCAGCAGACGCCGAGCCCCGAGGAAGCGGCCGTCTATCCCTATACGCAGTCGGAGCGCGACATGGTGGACGCCATGCAGAGCACGGAGGTGATCGGCACCGGGGACCAGGTGGCCGACGGGCTGCGCGAACTCGTCGACGAGTTCGAGGTCGACGAGCTCATGATCACCACCAGGGTGCACGGGCCGGCCGCCCGGCTCCGGTCGTTCGAGCTGATCAGCGCTGCCTTTGCGTTGTCGAAGTCGCCGGTCGCGGTCTGACCGCACCCTCGGTACCCATTCCGGTGAACTGCCCGCCAAGCGCGAGGCCGGGCGCTAGCATCACCTGATCCGGTGGGCACGTGGTCCTGCCGGTCCAGGTGACGCCCCGGGAGACGACCGATGAAGATTCGCAGACTGGTCGTGGCTGCCGGCCTCGGCGTCGCCCTCGCGGCTTCCGGCTGCGCCACTCCGGTCGCTGGTCAGGCGCAGGTCGATCCTGCCGCGGTGGTTGCCGTCTCGTCATCCGCTCGACCGCCGACCACGGCCAGCACGAGGTCCGAGTCCAGCAACGACGTATCGACGACCGAGCAACAGGCCACCGAGCCGCAGAGCGGCGTCCAGCCATCCACGGGGCCACAGACCACCGGTCCGATCACCACCACCGGTCCGATCACCACCACCGGTCCGATCACCACCACCGCGCCGCCACAGACCACCCGACCGAACACCAGCGGACCGATCGCCACCGCGTCACCGACGACGACCCGATCGTCGAGGTCTGAGACGCCCGGCGACGTGACGTCGATCCCGGGATTCTCCGCGGACTGCAACCAGGTGCTGGCCGGCGTCACTGCCTTCGGAAAGTTGCTCTCCGCCGCCTCGAGCGGCTCGACCGATGCCAGGATCAGCCAGGCCCAGGTCGCCACGGCACTCAAGGACCTGCCCGCGTCGGGGCTGCCGCCGAAAGCTCAGGCGGACGTCAACATCCTCCGTGCCGCGGCCGTCGGCGCCACCGGGAAAACCGTGATGGATCTCGCCCTCACGCTGCAGGACGGCAAAGTGGTCGGCGCGATCCAGGACCTGAGCACCTGGATCTCGAGCAACTGCTCCTAGCGCGGAACTGATCCTGGGTCAGGCCGACTTCTCGCGGGGCGCCCGCTTGGGGGCACGGGGAACGATCGTCGGATAGACGTTCTTCTTGACTGTCTCAGCGGTGACCACCACGCGCTCGACATCGTCACGACCAGGCACCTCGTACATGGCCGGGAGGAGGACTTCCTCCATGATCGCACGCAGGCCGCGAGCTCCGGTGCCACGCAGGATCGCCTCGTCCGCGATGGCATCCAGGGCGTCGGTCTCGAATTCGAGCGCGACGCCGTCCATGTCGAACAGGCGCTGATACTGCTTGGACAGCGCGTCCCTGGGTTCGGTCAGGATCTTGATCAACGATTCCTTGTCCAGGTGCGTCACAGCGGCGACCACCGGGAGTCGCCCGATGAACTCCGGGATCAGACCGAACTTGATCAGATCCTCCGGCATCACGTCGGAGAAGATGTCGGACGCATCGATGTCGAACTTGGAGCGGATCTCGGCACCGAAGCCGAGGCCCCGCTTGCCGACCCGCTCCCCCACGATCTTGTCCAGGCCCGCAAACGCACCGGCCACGATGAACAGCACGTTGGTGGTGTCGATCTGGATGAACTCCTGGTGCGGATGCTTACGGCCGCCCTGCGGCGGGACGGAGGCCTGGGTGCCCTCCAGGATCTTCAGAAGGGCCTGCTGGACCCCTTCACCGGAGACATCACGGGTGATCGAGGGGTTCTCCGACTTGCGGGCGATCTTGTCGACCTCGTCGATGTAGACGATGCCGGTCTCGGCGCGCTTGACGTCGTAGTCGGCGGCCTGGATCAGCTTGAGCAGGATGTTCTCGACGTCCTCGCCCACGTAGCCGGCCTCGGTCAACGCCGTCGCATCGGCGATGGCGAACGGAACGTTCAGCATCTTCGCCAGGGTCTGCGCCAGGTAGGTCTTGCCACAACCGGTCGGGCCGAGCATCAGGATGTTGGACTTGGCCAGCTCGACCGGCTCGGGTCCACGGTCGGGACCGGCCTGGATCCGCTTGTAGTGGTTGTACACCGCGACCGACAACGCCTTCTTCGCGGTGTCCTGACCGATGACGTACTGATCGAGATACTCGCGGATGGCGGTCGGCTTCGGCAGGTCGTCGAGCTTGACGTCACTGGTCTCGGCGAGCTCCTCTTCGATGATCTCGTTGCAGAGATCGATGCACTCGTCGCAGATGTAGACGCCGGGTCCCGCGATCAGCTTGCGAACCTGCTTCTGACTCTTGCCGCAGAAGGAGCACTTCAGTAGATCGCCCCCATCGCCGATGCGCGCCATGAGCCCTCTCGATCCTGATCTGGCCAGCTCTGGCCTGGTTGAAGACGGTGGTCGTGCGGTCGATGCTTCGCTGTTCCTGACCGTACCCGGTGTGCCGCAGCACGGCTGGACTTTCCCGCGTGCGACACGGACACGGCTGGTGGCCGTCCACGCCAGGATCGGCGACGACGAGGGGTGGGCACGTCATCAGCCGATATCTGGCTCAGCCTATCGGCCGATGACGGGAATGCCACCCGAAATTGCCCGACTGTCGCCGAACGGAGTGGATCCGACAGTCTGCCGCTGCCGTCTGCACACCGCCCGGCGAATCGACCTCGACCGTCAGTCGACGATCTTGCGGTACTCCAGGACGTCGTCCACCAGGCCGTAGTCCTTGGCTTCCGCGGCCGTCAGGATCTTGTCCCGCTCGATGTCGAGGCGGACTTCCTCCGGCGTCTTGTTGGAGTGCCGGGCGAGGATCTCCTCGAGCGAATTACGCATCCGCTGGATCTCCTTGGCCTGGATCTCCAGGTCGGAGACCTGACCGTAGACACCCTCGGTGGCCGGCTGGTGGATCAGGATGCGGGAGTTCGGCAGCGCCATCCGCATGCCCTTGGAGCCGGCGGCGAGGATGACGGCTGCGGCCGAGGCGGCCTGCCCCAGACAGACTGTCCGGATGTGCGGGCGGACGAACTGCATCGTGTCGTAGATGGCCGTCATCGAGGTGAAGGAACCACCGGGACTATTGATGTAGATGACGATCTCCCGGTCGGGGTCGGTCGACTCCAGCGTCAACAGCTGGGCCATCACGTCGTTGGCGGAGGCATCGTCGATCTGCACCCCGAGGAAGATGATGCGCTCCTCGAAGAGCTTGTTGTACGGGTTGGACTCCTTCATCCCGTAGCTGGTCCGCTCGGTGAACGACGGCAGGATGTAGCGGGCCTGCGGGAGATTCAGCGCGTTGCCATGAGCGACGCCCAGTGGCATCTGGTGGCCGGGACGGTTCATCTAAGGACTTCTTTCTTCTGCTCTTGGTTGGCGGGGCTCAGGGGTCGAGAAACCGTGGCGAGTGCGACCCGCTACTTGCCGGGCGGGGTGCTCGCCGGGTTCTCGGACGCTCGGGCCACCACCTTGTCGATGAACCCGTACTCCAGGGCTTCCTGCGCAGTGAACCAACGGTCACGATCCGAGTCGAGCGTGATGCGCTCCACCGTCTGGCCGGTGTGCTGGGCGATCAGCTCGGCCATCTCCAGCTTCGACTTGTTCAGCATGTCGGCCTGGATCGCGATGTCCGATGACGTACCGCCGACACCCGCGCTGGGCTGGTGCATCAGGATGCGGGCATGTGGCAGGGCGGCACGCTTGCCGGGGGCCCCGGCAGTGAGCAGGAACTGACCCATCGAAGCGGCGAGACCCATTGCCGTGGTGGCGACATCGGGCTCGATCAACATCATGGTGTCGTAGATCGCCATGCCCGCGGTGACGCTGCCACCCGGGGAGTTGATGTACAGCGTGATGTCCTTCTCCGGATCCTCCGCGGCCAGCAGCAGCAGCTGCGCGGTGATCTCGTTGGCATTGGTGTCACGCACCTCGGAGCCGAGGATGATGATCCGCTCGCGGAGCAACCTTTCGGACACGGAGTCGGAAAGCGACAGCCCGGGCGTGCCGCGCATGACTGCGGGCAGGATCTCCGGGGCGGCGTTCTCGATGGCCCGAAGCTGGTTCGCAGTGCCCTGGTGGGCGCCGGGGCCGGCAAGCGTATGACGGTGGCTCACTGACGTCTCCTGTCAGAATTCCGGGCGTAGGCGGTGAGGCCCGCCGGGATCTTCATCGGTGGGGTGGATCTTCGAACGCACGAACAGGTCCGGCCCTGCGGGCCGCTGTCGGAACTGCCGTCGCCACCCGCCAGGGTGGCGACACATCCGACAGTAACGACGAAGGAGCCGACACGATGCCCGTTGCGTCAGCTGTTCGCTGACGGCGTGACCACGGCTGTGGTCATGGACATCGCATCGGCCCCGGAGTATCTCCTACTTCGCGTCGGCCGTCTCGGGCGCCTGCGCGGTCTGCTCGTCCTCGGTGCCGTCGACGGCTGATTCGGCGGACTCCTCTGCGTCGGCAGCCTCGACGACGCCCCCCTCGATCACGCCGTCCTGCTCGTCCTCGTCCTCGAGGATCTCGACACCGAACAGCGCGGCGATGTCGAGGACGTTGCCCGAAGCGTCGGTGACCTTGGCCAGCTGGACGGCGTTGGCCAGAGCCTTGCCGCGGCGGACGTCGGCGATCACGGCGCCGAGCTGGTTACCCTCCTGGACGCGCCTGAAGTACTCGTCGGGGCTGACACCGAAACGCTCGGCGTTGTACATGATCCGATCGGTGAACTCCTCCTGGGAGACGCCGACGCTCTGCTGCTCGGCCAGCGCGTCCAGCAGGAGCTGGGTCCGAACGGCCTCTTCGGCCGCGGCCCTGGTCTCCGCATCGAACTCTTCGCGGGTCTGGCCCTCGCCCTCGAGGTAGGCGTTGAACTTCTCCTCGTCGTGGTCGAACGAGTGCACCGCGTCGTGCTGGCGGGCGTCGTACTCGGACTGCACGATGCTGGCCGGTGCCGGGATGTCGGTCGCCTCCAGCAGCGCTTCCAGGACCTTGTCGCGTGCCTCGCTGCCCTGGCCCACGTTCTTCACCCGGCGGATCCGCTCGACCAGGTCATCACGCATTTCCTGCACGGTGTCGAATTCACTGGCCAGCTGGGCGAAGTCGTCGTCGATCTCGGGAAGGGCGCGTTCGGAAACGGTGTTCACCGTCACGGTGACCTCGGCGTCGTCACCGGAGTGCTCGCCGGCGACCAACTTCGTGGTGAAGGTGGCGGTGGCCGGTGCGGTCAGGCCGATGAGGGCGTCATCCAGACCGTCCACCAGGTCACCGGTGCCGATCTTGTAGGTCAGGCCGTCGGTACTGGCTTCGGGCAGGTCCTCGCCGTTCACCACTGCGCGGAGGTCGATGTTCACCGAGTCGCCGTCGCCGGCGGCCCGCTCGACCGGGGTGATCGTGGCGAACCGGTCGCGGAGCGCCTCGATCTGCTCGTCGATGTCGGCGTCGGTCACGTCGACGTCATCAACCTGGACCGCGATCTCGTCGACGGCGGGCAGCACGATCTCGGGACGGATGTCCACCTCTGCGGTGAACTCCAGGATGTCGCCGTCCTCGATCTTGGTCACCTCGATGTCCGGCTGGCCCAACGGGCTGAGATTCTGCTCGGCCACCGCTTCGCCGTACTTCACCGGCACCGCGTCGTTGACGACCTCGGACAGGATGGTCCCGCGCCCGAGCCGGGCATCGAGGATCTTCGACGGCACCTTGCCCTTGCGGAAACCGGGGATGTTCACCGTGCCGGCCAACGCGCCGTAGGCCTTGGTGAAGTGCGGCTTCAATTCGTCGAACGGAACCTCGACGGAGAGTTTGACCCTGGTCGGGTTCAGATGTTCGACAGTGCTCTTCACGTGCAGGACTCCTCGGTTGCTGGGTGCAGGGTGAGCTGATATCTGGGGCACGACCGCGCCGGCGAATGCTGGTGGGCCGGACGACGGCCTCGCGGCCGCGGCGACGGATCAGCGGTCGGCAGCCTCGAACTCCTGACCTCGCCGGCGCACGTTGTGCAACCCCACGATTCTAGGTGACACCGGCGGCGTCAAATTGCCTACCTGGACCAATGCACCGGGAACACCCATCGGAGGGCAAGGGGCAAGCTGCTCCCCGTCCACTACCATCGAGCCTTCCGGGGAATCTTTCGACGGTGAGGAACCGCTTGCGCACGCCAAAAATTGCCGCCTCCGCATTGGTCGCCATTCTCGCCGCCGGCACCGTGATCGGAACACCGGCCGAAGCGGTCACCGCGAGCACCCTCCCGTCGACCAGCTCCGTTTCGGCAGCCGACGTCGCCCCGCTGGCAGGCTCGACACCCGGCTCCAGCACTGCGGCGACCGGCGCCCGAACTCTGCTTGCCGGTCTGGCCGCGGCCACCCTGACGCCCGCTCAGGCGGTGGCCAAGGCGAGATCCGAGGCAGCCTCGAACGGCATCACCAACTACATCAGCGTGACCAACGTCGCCAGCGGCGCCGTGGTCGCACAGACCGCCAACTCCGGCACCCAGGTTGCTTCGGAATCCATCGTGAAGCTGATGATCGCGGCGTACTACATGGTGATCGCGGGCGGGTACCAGAACCAGAGCGCTACAGTCCGGGACCAGCTGTCCTACATGATCCGATATTCGGACGATGCGACGGCCAGCGCCTACTTCACCTCGGCTGCCGTGCCGACCATCGCCGCCCGTTACGGAATGTCCTCGACCATCAATGCCACCGACCGGGTCGGCCATTGGGGCGCCGCCCGGATCACCGCCCACGACATGACGACGTTCCTGTACCGGGCTGCGCACGATCCGCAGGTCGGCCCGTGGCTGATGCCGGTGATGGCCCAGGTCGCCCCCAACGGGTCCGACGGCTTCAACCAACACTTCGGCATGAACGCCCTGACCGGGACGCACGGGTCGAAGCAGGGCTGGGGGCAGGATCAGTTCTGGACGTCCGCCAGCAGCGTGATCAACTCCGTGGGTTACACGGACCGCTACTACGTGGCCATCCTGCAGTTGAGCAACTCCTATCCGGACCCCGCCCGCGCCACCAGCACCTACGCGGCGTCGACCATCGCGGCCTCGCGCGTCGCAGCCGCCGCTCCGCCGCCGCCGGCACCACTGCGCGACGGCGATTTCGTGGTTCCGCCCGGGTCCCAGACGGTGTACCGAATCGCCGGCGGAGCTCCGCTCGCCGTGAGCGCGTGGTCGGCGGTGGGGGGTGGACGTGCCGTCCGAAGGCTCACCGCCGCCCAGTGGGCCGCCCTCCGCTCCGTGCCCGCCGATGGGACGTTCATCTCGGCCTACAAGGGCGGTCAGGTCTACCGGATTGCCGGTGGTGCGCCAATCTATGTGAGCAGTTGGGGGCACTTGGGTGGGGCCAAGCCGACTGTCGCGGTGGACGCCGCGGCGATCGCGCATGCTGGGCAGGCAGGCGCCTGGGCCCATCTCCGGGCCGTTCCCGCCGACGGCACCTTCATCGTCGGGTCGGGCGACGGTGCCGTCTATCGCGTCGTCGCAGGCACGCCGACCTACGTCACCTCCTGGAGCAATTTCCCCGGTCGCCAGACCTACACCGTGGTGGATGCCGCCGCGGTTTCTCGAGCCGGTCAGACCGGCATCTACTCCCACCTGCGCAAATATCTGCCCGAAGGGTCGTTCATCCAGGCGACGGGCTCGGGCGCGGTCTATCGGATCGTCGGTAGCGCTCCGGTCTACGTGTCGTCCTGGTCCCCGTTCGGCGGTGCCCACCCGGCGCCGGCCGTCGACTCCCTGACGATTGCCCGGGCCGGGCTGTCGTCCCGCTACGCGAACCTGACCGCAGTGCCTCGAGATGGAACATTCGTCCTCGACCCGCGAGCGGGGGCCGTCTACCGCATCGCGGGGGGCGCACCGCTCTACGTCGCCAACTGGAATCTCATCGGTGGGGCACGACCGACGGTCGCGGTCGACCCGGCCGCCATCGCCCACGGAGGCCAGGGCGGCTACTGGGCCCACCTGAAGTTCTACCCGGCTGACGGCTCGTTCATCGAGGGCGCACCCGGCGGGAAGATCTACCGGGTTGTCGGAGGGAAGGCCTCCTACGTTTCGTCCTGGGCCGCCTATGGCGGGCCGCACCCCAGTGTCCTGATCACCCAGGTGACCATCGACCGGGCCGGCACCGGTGGTTACTACGCGCACCTCAGGTAGCGGGGCACTCCAACACCACCACTGGCACCACCACCAGTCGAACACCACCAGTCGAACACCAGCACTCGAGCACGGACCCCGACTGCGAGTCAGCCGAGCGGTTTGTCGGCCGCCGGAATCCAGCTCCGCAGGAGCTTGTCGAGGGCACCGGTCACCCGTAGCTGGTCGATCGCGGCCGACACACACGAGGTCAACGGGGACTTCGTCGGCAGCACCATGCCGAGCTGTTGCGGCTGCTCGCTCGGATCGTCGAGTTGGCCGACGACGGTCACGCCGGCACCCGCCGACACTGCTGTCGAGGTCGGGATGACGATGATGTCGACCGACCCGGCGCGCAGCGCCGCCAGTGCTGCCGCGGGGCTCGGGTAGATGGTCGGGGTCCTGCCGCCGGCGATCTTCGAAGTGTCGGCCGGCACATTCATCCCACCGGAAACCGCCCCGGCGCGCAGCGTGGTCAGGCCGGCGAGGCCGGTGACCTTCGACGCGGCGCTGCCGGCCAGGGCCACGACCGAGTCCGACAACGAGAAGTACCCGGTCGAGTAGTCGACGGGACCGCCGAGCTGGTTGGGCGTGGCGAACTGGTCGATGGCGACATCGAAGCCGGCAGCCCGTCCGGAGACCACGGCACTGGGGTCAGCGGTGGTCCAGACCACCTCGCCGGGGGCGTAGCCGAGTAGCTTGGCCACTGCGGCGGCGACCGCCGCGTCATAGCCCTGACCTTGGGCCGGACCGCCGACGAACCATGGAGCAGTCGGGTTGGTGGGCGCGGCGAAGGTCAACCTGCCAGGTGTCGAGGTCACGAGCGACTCCGGACTGCAGGCAGGAAGCGAGGCGGTGACCACCACGCCCGGCGCGGTGGTGACGGGCGACGCAGGGGCCACCGACGGCTGCGCGCCGGATCCGATCGTCCCGGGTGCCGACGGGATACTGGACTCGGCGCCGATCGACGTCACGGGGAGCTGCGGTGAGCTCACCGCTCCCGAGGCGGACGTCGCGGGCAGCTGGGACGAGCTGCCCGGTGCACCGAGTGAGGCGCTCGCTCCCGAGTTCGCCGAGGTCGGGGCCGCGCACGCCGTCATCGTCAACACCAGCACGGCACCCAACGGCGCCAGATATCGCTTACCGGACCCGAGTCGCATGGGGCCATCTTCCCTCAACACCTCGACATAGCGGAATCCGTCCGACCCTGACGTGTCGACGGTCCGCCCGAGTCGCACGATCAGGCCACGTCTTGCGACAGGTGCGTCACGCACGCGCAGTCGAATGCTCTTGTCGGGATGACAGGATTTGAACCTGCGACCCTCCGCTCCCAAAGCGGATGCGCTACCAAGCTGCGCTACATCCCGATACCGAACACATCTCACATCCGCACACGTCGCACATCCGCATCGTCGGACCGCTCGTGTGTGCCTGGAGCAGCCTAACGGCTGAGCTACCATTACCGTGCACGGCAACGATGTCGGGCAGTGCGGGCGTAGCACAATGGTAGTGCCTCAGTCTTCCAAACTGATTACGCGAGTTCGATTCTCGTCGCCCGCTCCACCGTTTCACCAGAGACTCCCACTGTCGCCTCTACCAGGGGCTCCCCCTGTCGCCACGCGGGCGTGGGGTCATCATGCCAGCCCGTAGGCGATCATCAGTACGCCTACCGATTCGTGATCCCCACGGGCGCTGTAGCTGTGCTCGACGTCCGACACCCACTGCACCGTCTGGCCCGCTTCGACCATCTGCTCGTCACCGAGCGGCCCCACCAGAGCCGAGCCGCTCACACCGGTCAGCTGCTCCCGCACGCCCGGTCCGTGAGCCGGCGACAGACGCCGAGCCCCGGACCCGATCGTCAGGCGGTAGACCTCGGTGACCGTGGGACCACCAGGTTCGCCGATGACGTCCAGCAGCACCGCCTGCACGCCGTCGCCTGTCACCCGCCCGCGCACCGACCCGCCGGTGCGGCCCAGATCGATGAGCGCGGCCAGCCCGATCCCCAGCGGAGCCGTGAGCGCATAGAGCGTCTCGAGGGTGGGATTCCGGTGCCCCGCCTCCAGTTCCGACAGCGTGCCCTTGCCGAGCCCGGCGCGCCGGGCCAGTTCCGAGAGTGACAACCCGACCGACCGGCGCAGCGCGGTGATCCGACGCCCCACCTCGGCTGCCACCTCGGAATCATCGGAATCCATCGGCTGTCCCTCCGATCCCGGCTAGAGTAACTGCGTTCTGTTTACAGAACGGTAGCGCAGCCGAGGAGATAGCCATGAACACCAACCAGGCCGACCTGACGGTGACGCCCCCCACAACCGGGGGCATCGGTCCGGCCGTGATCGCCGGCATCGTCACCGCGGTCGTCGGATTCACCAGTTCGTTTGCCGTGGTGCTGGCCGGCCTCCGCGCGGTCGGCGCCAGCACCGATCAGGCAGCATCGGGACTACTGGTGCTCTGTCTGACCATGGGCGCCGGGTCGATCATCTTCTCCTGGCGGCTCAAGATCCCCATGACGATGGCCTGGTCGACGCCTGGAGCCGCGCTGCTGGCGAGCTCCTCGGTGCCGGCACTGGGATTCGGTGTCGCGGTCACCGCCTTCGCACTCTCCGGTGTGCTGATCGCGTTGTGCGGCCTGGTCAGACCATTGGGCGTCGCGGTCTCGTCGATCCCGCCCGCGCTGGCCAATGCCATGCTCGCCGGCGTCCTGCTCACGCTGTGCGTGGAACCGTTCAGGGCCTTGAGCCTGTCCCCCGCCGCGATCGCGCCCGTGTTGGTGACCTGGGTGGTGTTGATGCGGGTGGCCAGGCGCTGGGCGGTACCCGGGGCGCTGGCCACGGCTCTGATCGTCATCGCGGTCTCTGGATCGTTCGCGCACCTGGCCGGCGCCCGGCTCGCCCCGGTGCTGGTCGTGGTTCCGCCGGCCTGGGAGCCGGCTGCCATCGTCGCGATCGCCCTGCCTCTTTTCCTGGTCACCATGACCAGCCAGAACATCCCGGGGATGGCGGTGCTGTCGTCATTCGGCTACCGTCCGCCGTTGGCACCACCCCTGCTCTACACCGGCGGCGCCAGCGTGGTCGGAGCCTTTGGCGGCGCCCATGCCATCAACCTCGCCGCCATCTCCGCGGCTCTGGCCGCCGGACCGGCGGCCCACCCCGACGCCCGGCGACGTTGGGTCGCCGGCGTGACATGCGGGATCGTCTATCTGGCCCTCGGTCCGGCATCCACCATGGTGGCTGCCGTCGCCCAGGCGGCCCCTGCCGGGATCATGGCTGCGATCGCCGGTCTGGCCCTCATCGGCACCTTCGCGTCCGCGGCGGGGTCGGCCCTGGCCGACGGGGAGCACCGGGAAGCGGCCGCGGTCACGTTTCTGGTCGCAGCTTCCGGCGTGGCTTTCGGCGGTATCGGGGCCGCGTTCTGGGGTCTGCTCGCCGGCGCGGGCTACCTGGGCCTGATGCGGCTTCCGGCCGGCCGCCGATTGCGCCAGCGGCCACGCTCCGGCCGAAGCGGCTAAAGTGGCCGGGGCTCGAACGGAGCCGCGGGCGGTCGAGAAACCGACCCGTACGCCCGATGTATGAGAAAGGCCTGAAACAAAGATGACGGTCCGCAAGGTCGCGCTCCTCACCGCCGGGGGCTTCGCCCCCTGTCTGTCCTCAGCAGTCGGAGGGTTGATCGAGCGGTACACCGAACTCGCACCCGAGGTCGAGATCATCGCCTACAAGCACGGTTACCAGGGTCTGCTCGCGGGCGACTACCTCAACGTCACCCCCCAGGTGCGGGAGAACTCCGGCCTGCTGCACCGTTTCGGTGGCTCGCCGATCGGCAATTCCCGGGTCAAGCTCACCAACGTCAAGGATCTGGTCAAGCGCGGTCTGGTCGCCGAGGGCGAGGATCCGCTGAAGGTCGCCGCGGACCGGTTGACTGCCGACGGTATCGACGTCCTGCACACCATCGGCGGCGACGACACCAACACCACCGCCGCGGATCTGGCCGCCTACCTGGCCAAGCACGACTACGCGCTGACCGTCGTGGGTCTGCCCAAGACCATCGACAACGACGTCATCCCGATCAAACAGTCCCTCGGTGCCTGGACGGCGGCCGAACAGGGCGCCGTGTTCGCGCGCAACGTGGTCGGCGAACACAACTCCGGCTCGCGGATGCTGATCGTCCACGAAGTCATGGGACGGCACTGCGGCTGGCTGACCGCGGCGACGGCCAAGGCCTACCGTGCGTGGCTCGACACCCAGGAATGGCTGCCGGAGTTCGGTGTGTCCCGGGAAGCCTGGGACGTGCATGCCGTGTATCTGCCGGAAGCGGCCTTCGACATG
The DNA here is from genome assembly GCA_965277305.1 of Nakamurella sp. Classification (GTDB taxonomy): domain Bacteria; phylum Actinomycetota; class Actinomycetes; order Mycobacteriales; family Nakamurellaceae; genus Nakamurella. The sequence goes on from CBDICH010000003.1 coordinate 1,021,811, forward strand.
GACGCCGAAGCCGCCCGCCTGCGTGAGGTGATGGACCGCGTCGGCAACGTGACGATCTTCCTGTCCGAGGGCGCCGGAATGGACACCATCGTCAGCCAGCTCGAGGCCTCCGGCGAGGATGTTCCGCGCGACCCGTTCGGCCATGTCCGGCTCGACGACATCAACCCGGGTGCCTGGTTCGCCAAGCAGTTCGCGGAGAAGCTCGGTGCCGAGAAGGTCATGGTGCAGAAGTCCGGATACTTCTCCCGGTCCGCAGCCGCGAACAACGAAGACCTCCGCCTGATCAAATCCATGACGGACTACGCCGTCGACTGCGCGCTGCGCGGCGAGCCGGGCGTCATCGGGCACGATGAGGAAGCGGGAGACCGGTTGCGCGCCATCGAGTTCAGCCGCATCAAGGGCGGCAAATCGTTCGATATCGGTACCCCGTGGTTCGGGGATCTGCTGGCCGGGATCGGTCAGGCGCCGGCCGTTGCCGGCGCGACCCACTGACAGTGCCCCCGGGAACGCCCGCAATCAAATCCGCGCGACAACTCCGCGTTCCTGGTGCACGCTCTACCGCATGACCGACACCACCACGAAGCCGCCCGCCCCTGCCACCGCACCCGGGACGGGCGGCTTTGTCGTCCGCGCCCTGACCACCGAGGACTGGCCGGCCGTGAAGGCTGTCGACGGCGCGGCCTTCGGCTACGTGCCGGATGACGACTTCCTGGACACCGTGGCGCTGCCGACCTACGACATGCGCCGATTCACCGGGGTGTTCGATCCCGAACTGGATGGAACGCTCGTCGGCATCGGCGGGATCCAGTCCAGGGACCTCACTCTGCCCGGCCGCAGGACCACACCGGTCGCGGCTGTGACCTGGGTGGCGGTGCGTCCGGATCAGCAGCGTCGCGGGATCCTGCGACAGGTGATGACCCACCAACTGCACGGACTGCGGGGCGATGCCGCCGAGCCGATCGCGATCCTGACGGCCAGCGAGGCCGCCATCTACGGCCGGTTCGGCTACGGGAACGCCGAATCCCGCTTGCGTCTGAGTATCTCGGCGCCCGCCGCACTCAAGCCAGGCGTCGCGGTCGACCGGATGTGGGAGGTCGGCCGCGACGACGCGATCACCGCGATGAAACCGCTCTACGCCGCCAACCAGCCAACGCGCACCGGGTTTCTCAGTCGGTCGGATCTGGACTGGGAGAGCCGGTTCAGCGAGCATCCGAAAGTTGCCCGTGGGCGGTCCCCGCGACGATTTGCTCTGCACCCCAATGGATATGCGGCGTATCACATCATCGAGAACTGGAACGAACGCGGGCCTGACCACACTCTCGAGGTGGAGGAGATCTGCGGCTCGACGCCGTTGGCCTGGGCGTCCATCTGGAATTTCCTGCTGCACTATCCGATGGTCAGGACGGTGAAGTACCCGATGGCCTGGGCGGACGACCCGTTGCAGGATCTGCTGGCCGATCCACGGGCCCTGTCGATGCAACAGACCGACCACGTCTGGGTCCGCCTGGTCGACCTGGCGCGGGCGATCCCGCTGCGTACCTACGCGGCGCCGGCCCGGGTGGTGGTCCGCGTCGACGACGACTTCTGTCCGTGGAACTCCGGTGCCTGGCAGCTCGAGCTGAGCGGAACAGGCGGCAGGGCGACCGCCACCGACGACGCGGCCGAAATCGAGCTGGGCATCGCCGACCTGGGGGCCGCCTTCCTCGGCGGTTCCCGGATTGCCCGCCTGGCCGCGTCCGGCCGCATCACCGGCTCGGCCGGTGCCATCGACTTGCTGGACGCCGCGCTGGCCGGTTCGCTCCGCCCCTGGACACCGGAAGGCTTCTGACCCGGGTCGCCTGGAGATCGCGCCACCTCGGTGCGGCATGCTGCAGTAGTGGAGAAACCCCGTCGCCGGGCTGCCGGCCGCCCAGCCGGTCCGCCGAATCCGGTGAGCACCGGGCCGGCGGTGGCCCCTGGGCCGGCGATGCCCGCGCCCCCGACCCAGGTCGCTCCGGTCTTTGCACCGCCGACCGAGGGTGCCGCACCACTCACCGCAGCGGGCAGGGCCGAAAGCGAACCATCGCAGCACCGACGCCGACAGCGGACCGCGCGAGGATCGGTCGAGGAGCCGCCCGCGGCGGAACCGGCCGACATCCCACCAGCGCGGCATCACCCGGGACGGGATCAGACACCGACCTCCAAGGCGACGTCGAGGAAGACCGGTGCGCCTCCGCCCCATCGCGACGACCGGCGCCGCGCGGAATCATCAGCGGAACGGTCGCTCAGAGCACTGGTCTCGACGAGAACCACCGTTCTGTCGCCCAGCGTGGCCATGCGGGCCCGGGAGGTGGCCAGCCCGTCCGCCGCCGACCTGGCCGCGGCCGAGAAGGATCTGGTGATCGTCCGCCGCTACTACGTCCCGCCCGCGCCGCTGCCGACGGCCAAGAAGGCAGCCGACCCGAATCCGGAACGCCGGGCGTCGGAGAGGCGCTCCGGGACGGCGGAACGGGGCCAGACCGGGCGACGCCAGCAGCGCGGACCGGGGACGGCCGGTTAGCAGGAGGCGACCAGCGTCAGGTGGCCGGAAGGTGCTGCGGTACAGGATCGGACTCGTACGCTGCGACGAGGTCGATACGCCGTTGATGCCGAGGGTCGTGTGAGAACGGCGTGGCCAGGAACGTGTCCACGTACCCGGCGGCCGTGGGGATGTCGTACTCGCGGGCGCCCAGGGAAATGACGTTGGCGTCGTTGTGCTGTCGACTCAATCGGGCCGTCTCGGTCGAGAATGCAAGCGCAGCACGAACTCCGGCGACCTTGTTGGCGGCGATCTGTTCGCCGTTCCCGGACCCGCCGATCACCACCCCGAGGCTGCCGGCGTCGGCGACGACACGCCGGGCTGTCTCGATGCAGAACGGCGGGTAGTCATCCTGCGCGTCGTAGACGTGTGGGCCGATGTCGACGACGTGGTGACCGGCCGCGGACAGGTGGTCCACCAGGAACGCTTTCAACTCGAAGCCGGCATGGTCTGAGCCGATGTAGACGCGCATGTGGTCAGTCTTCCAGCCGGACAGCGAGCCCTGCTCACAGCCCCCGGACAAAGACGCACCCAAGATCGATCAGGGCACTACGAGCACCGGAAACTTCTGCGTCGCCACCACCGCCCTGGACACCGAACCGGACGCGATCCGGTGGACAAATTCTGCAAAGCCCTTGTGCCGTTTGCCTACCACCACGCAGGCGGCATCACGCTCCTGGGCGACCCTGATGATCTCGCCGGCGGCCTCGCCGGTCACCGAGATCAGTTCCCAATCGATGCCCTCGAGATCACCGCCAGAGACCAACATCGCCCGCAGGCCACTCTCGATGGCGTCCTCGGCCTGGTCGTTGACGCCCATCTCCTCGGGGATGGGGACATAGCCCTCCACCATCGGCATGTTGCGCCGACGGACGTGGATCAACAGCAGGGGCCGACACAACGCACGGGACAGGAAGGCCGCTGCCCGCAACGGGCGGCCACACGTGGTCACATCGTCGACGCCGATCACGACCGGGCCGCCCGCAAGATCGGGCGGGAGCGGAATGCCGGATGGATTCATCATCAAGATCGCCGGTCCTTCACCTGTTCGGGTAGGCCCCACGCTAACCCGAAGGTGACCCCATGGCGACGCAGACTCCCCGCAGGCTGACGCCATCTCGCCCACGGGGCGGTCGTCCCCTTGCGCTCAGCTGAAGTCGAGGCCGCCGGTCCTGCTCCGCTTGATCTCGAAGAAGTACGGGAAAGACGCCAGTGTCACCGTGGCGTCCCACAGCTCACCGGCCTGCTCACCGCGCGGGATCTTGCTGATCACGGGCCCGAAGAACGCCACATCGTTGATGTGGATGGTGGGTGTGCCGACATCCGGCCCGACCTTGTCCATGCCGGCGTGGTGGCTGACCCGCAGGGCCTCGTCGTAGGAATCCGTATCCGCCGCCTCGGCCAGTTCCGCCGGCAGGCCGACCTCGGCCAGCGACTGCGCTACGACCTCGGCGTAGTCCTTGTTGCCCTCGTTGTGAATCCTGGTGCCCATCGCCGTGTACAGCGGCGCGAGGACCTGGTCGCCGTGCGCCTGCGCGGCGGCGATCGCCACTCGCACCGGCCCCCAGGCCTTCGTCATCATCGCCCGGTACTCGTCGGGCAGGTCCCTGCCCTCGTTCAGCACGGCCAGGCTCATCACGTGGAACTCGACGTCGATGTCCCGGATCTTCTCGACCTCGAGAATCCAGCGGGAGGTGATCCAGCAGAACGGGCAGAGCGGGTCGAACCACAGTCCAGCCTTGTTCTTCTGCTTCTCGGACTGATGGGCGGTCTGGGTCTGGGTCGCTGTCATGAAGGCCTCCGGTAGCGGTATGTCGAGAGCGTCGATGTTGTACAGAATTACCTAGCTCAGCCAACCACCTGACTCCGGCGGATGTTCCCAGATGCGGGGGTGGCCCGGTTTCTGATCTGATGCAGGCATGTCTTCAGTTCTCGCCGCCGCACACGGCGGTCACCCCCACCCTTCCCAGCCGCCCAATCTCACCAGGGAGCAGGCCGCCGAGAGGTCCGCACTGTTGACCACCAAGTCCTACCAGGTGGAACTCGACCTCACCGACGGCCGCGGCGGACCTGGCGAAAAGACCTTCGCCACAAAGAGTGTCATCACTTTCGGCGCCGTGCCGGGCAGCAGCAGCACGGTCGACTTCGTCGGGGACGGCATCCGCACCGCATCCCTCAACGGGCGGCCGCTCGACGTCGGCGGCTGGACCAACGGGGGCGGCCTCGAGCTGACCGATCTGGCGGCCGAGAACGAGTTGGTGGTCGATGCCGTCGGGCTCTACATGAATACGGGCGAGGGCCTGCACCGTTTCGTGGATCCGGTCGACCGGGCCGTCTACTTGTACTCCCAGTTCGAGACCGCGGATGCCAAGCGGCTGTACGCCTGCTTCGACCAGCCGGACCTCAAGGCGACGTTCGCGTTCACAGTGACGGCTCCGGCCGGCTGGCAGGTCGTCTCCAACGGCGCCACCGTCGCGGTCGCCACGCCGCCCGGTGTCGACGGCGGCGCGCCGGCCTCTGTGCATCAGTTCGCGACCACCGAACCCATGAGCACCTACGTGACCGCGCTGATCGCCGGGCCATATCACGTCGTGCGAGATCACCACGACGGCATCGATCTCGGCCTGTTCTGTCGCAATTCGCTGGCCGAGCACCTGGACAGTGACCGACTCCTCCTCGAAACCAAGCAGGGCTTCGACTTCTTCCACCAGGCTTTCGGTGTCCGCTACCCGTTCGGCAAATACGACCAGCTCTTCGTGCCCGAGTTCAACGCCGGGGCCATGGAGAACGCGGGGGCCGTCACCTTCCGCGAGGAGTACGTGTTCCGGTCCCGCGTGACCCACACCTGGTACGAGCGCCGCTGCGAGACGATCCTGCACGAGATGGCGCACATGTGGTTCGGCGACCTCGTCACCATGCGCTGGTGGGACGACCTGTGGCTCAACGAGTCCTTCGCCACGTGGGCCTCGGTTGTCGCACAGAATGCAGCCACCGAGTACACGAGTGCCTGGACCACCTTTGCCAACAGCGAGAAGTCCTGGGCCTACGTGCAGGACCAGTTGCCGTCCACCCATCCGATCGCCGCGGACATGGTCGACCTCGCCGCGGTGGAGGTGAATTTCGACGGCATCACCTACGCCAAGGGTGCCAGCGTCCTCAAACAGCTGGCCGCCTACGTCGGCTTCGACCAGTTCCTGGCGGGCCTGAGCGGCTACTTCCAGGAGTTCGCCTTCGGCAACGCCACCTTGGCCGACCTGATGGGGCACCTGACAACCGCGTCGGGCCGTGACCTGTCGGGTTGGACCAGCCAGTGGCTCCAGACCACCGGGATCAACGTGCTGCGGCCGGATTTCGAAGTCGACACCGACGGCCGGTACTCCCGATTCGACGTCGTCCAGGAAGGTGCCGCACCCGGCGCCGGCGAGCTGCGGACCCACCGTCTGGCGGTAGGGATCTACGGCGATGACGGCTCCGGGTCTCTGGTGCGCACCCACCGGGTGGAGTTCGATGTCGACACCGATCGGACCGCGGTGCCCGAACTCGTCGGGGTGCCTGCGGGGGTTCTCGTCCTGGTCAACGACGACGATCTCACCTACTGCAAGCTCGCTCTCGACGGCCGATCCCTGGAGACGGCCATCTCCAGGATCGGGGACATCGCCGACTCGCTGCCCCGCACGCTGGTCTGGTCGGCAGTCTGGGAAATGACCCGGGACGCAAAGATGCGGGCCAGAGACTTTGTGGCGCTTGCCCTGTCGGGCGTCCGGCGGGAAGATCAGATCGGCGTGGTCCAGCGAACCCTCTCCCAGGTCAACTCCGCCATCGGCGCCTATGCCGACCCGGTGTGGGCAGACCAGGGCTGGGCTGCCTTCACCGCCGCCCTGCTCGGGTTGGCTACCACCTCCCCGCCCGGGAGCGACGTGCAGCTGGCTGCGGTGAACGCGCTGTGCGCCGCGAAACTATCCGAGGAGCAGTTGCAGATCGTCGGCGGCTGGCGGGACGGTTCGGCTCCGCTCGCCGGCCTCACCGTCGACGCCGACCTTTCCTGGACCCTGCTGTGCGCCCTGGTCGCGCACGGCGCCGCTACACCCGCCGATATCGAGGCCGCCGCCGCTGCGGACCCCACGGCGTCCGGCGAGAGGCGGGCCATGACGGCCAGGGCGCTGCTGCCCGATGAGGTGTCCAAGGCGGCCATCTGGGAGCGTCTGATCGAGGACGACGGAATGGCCAATGCTCTGCAGGACGCGGCGATCGGCGGCTTCTCGCACCCCGCCCAGGGGGCACTGCTGGCGGGATACGCGGCCAGATATTTCGCTGTCGTGGACCAGGTCTGGGCCCGACGTAGCAACGAGGTCGCCCAGAAGGTCGCGGTCGGGCTCTATCCCCGATGGGCCGTCTCGCCGGAAACTGCTGATCTGGCCAAGGAATGGCAGGCCGGGGAGCATCCGCCGGCGCTGGCCAGGCTGGTGTCGGAAGGGCGGGCCGGGACCGAGCGGGCGTTGCGCGCGCGGGCCTGCGACAGCAGCTGAACCAGTCAGAGCTTCACAACGGCCCGGCAGCTCGCGCTACCGGGCCGTTGTCGGGGCTGGGGACGACCCGTGTCTCTGTGCGCGACCATCGTGTGTCCTGGGGGCGACCGGTGTCACTGGGGGCGACCGGTGTCACTGAGGGCGAAAGGTGTCACCGTGCAGCCGGACTTCGGGGTCGTGCCCAGGCACTACCAGGTGATGCGGTCCGGTAGCGTTCCCGCTTGATCTGCCAGGGTTCTGATGCCGTTGACCAGCGCACCCTCCAGGTCGCCACTGCCGGCCGAGGACACCATGTTCAGGACGGCCAACCGGGCAGCCCGGTCCGTGATGCGCAGCGCGGCCACCGTGCCGGTGACCACTTCGACGATGCGCTGGCCGGGTGACAGAGCGATCAGCACCGCGTTGGGAGCCTCGGCCCCCAGCCCGGCGTGCAGGTCGAGCGCCGTCACCCGGGAATCGCTGCCCAGATCCCCGAGATAGACCGAGAACCGCAGCCCGGTGAGGATTTCCGCACTCCCGATCACCTCGTCGAGCAGAGTGAGCTGCTCGCTGACCAAGGGGAGATCGGCCGCGCCCACCGGCCCGCATACCGCCCGCTGCCATGGCTGGATCTGGCCCGTCTGCTGGGCCTTGACCAATTCACCAGGTGCCACGTGCGCCTCCTTCGGTACCTGCGACCACGAGGTCGGGATCCACTGCGGAGACCGGATAGTCGCCCGCCCACCATTGTGCCGGATAGTCCCACGGCTGGCCCGGCCGATACTTTGGCCGCCTCTTCCCGTTTATCCGCACCACAGTGAGCAGCGCGATGAGGCCGTACAACACCAACGGCGCCACGACGAAGACCAGCAAGGTCTGCAGAATGTTCACCCTTACCACGCTAGCCGACCCGCAGTGAAGTGCACCCGATGGGTCCGGTCAACCCGCCGACGGTCCCGGCGATGCGTGGTCGCCGTGAACGTCACCGACGGATTGCCCGCCACTGGTCCCGATGGTTCGCTCGACGTCGGGAAGCGCCGACTGCGGGCGAAAGAAGAACGGGACCATGATGATGCCCATGGCGAGGACCACCCCGCCCGCGATCACGAAGACCAACGGGACACTCCAGGCCTGGCCGATCCATCCGCCGAGGGCGGTGCCCAGCGGGAGCGCACCCCAGCCGATGGCCCGGAACGTGCTGGAGACTCGGGCAACCATGTTCCTGGGCGTGCGGCGTTGCCTCCGGGTCGCTGAGAGGATGTTCCACGCTCCCCCACCTGCACCCATGACGACGAAACAGCACCACGCCACCACTGCCTGCGGGAAGACGCCAAGGACGACCAGCGCGAGGCCGATCGCCGCGACGGCCCCGATCATGAGCGGCCCGGGACGAACTCCCCTGCCCCAGCGGCTGACCACCGCGGCCGAAGTGAGCAGTCCGACGCTGTAGCAGGCCAGAAGCGTGGGGTACAGCGCTTCCGGCAGATGCAGTGATGACGCGGAATAGATGACCAGAACGCCCTCGGCGGCCGCGATGCTACCGGCCAGCACCGCCACGGTGATGACCAGAGATCGCAGATCCGGATCTGAGAAGATCACCCGGAAGCCCTCGCGTACGGAGGTGCGGGCGGGGGCCGGGGTGTGATCGGCGACTACCTGCACCTCGGCCGAGTCCTGGTCGCCGCCGGACTCCGGCCGCTGGACCGGCATCGGCGCCGACTCCTCCCGGAACCCGGTCAGGCTCAGCATCACCCCGGCCGCCGCCAGGAAGATGACGCCGGCCACGGCAAAGGGAAGCCACTGCGACACAGCGAAGAGGCCGCCGGCCGCCAACGGGCCGATGAGATCCAGGCCCAGGTTCTCCGTCCCGACGAATCGGGCGTTGGCCCTCTCCAGCTGTCTGGACGGGACGATCCGCACCAGCAGCGACTGAGCCGCACTGTCGGCGAAGGTTTCCGCTGCGGTCAACAGGAAACCCGCGATGCACAGAAGTGGGATGCCGACCTGCCCGGTGAGGATGGCGGCGACCACCACACCGACGGTGAGCGCACGACCAAGATTGGCCGTGGCGATCACCTTGGCCGGGTCGAGTCGATCGACGAGGACTCCTGCCGGCAGGGCCACCAGCAGCCAGGGCAGTGACATGGCCGCGGCCACGGCGGACACCGCCGCAGCGGACGGCGCCGTCGCCAGGGCGAGCAACGGGATGGCTGCGAAACGCATGCCGTCGGCAACCAGGGAGGAGGTCCACGCGATGAGTAGGCGGTTGAACTCGATCGGGAGCGTTGCGTTGCGCTGCGACTTGAAACTCTGCACGACACCCCTGGCTCGACGACGTCCGCCCCCGGAACATTGGGCAGCCGAAACCGATCTCGGATCGGGGATCAACTGCCGCCTGAACCCCCGACGCTAGTTGCACCGAACCCAGCGCACAAGCATCGCAGTGCGGGGACGAGGTCCCGGCGACACGGCGCAAGCCAGCGATCCCAGCCACTATTGTGATTTAGGACACAACCTGTAACACGGCGCACCCGTTCACAATGTTGGATAATGCCCCTCGCAATCAGTCATTAGAGTGAATCCGTCATCCATCTGCCAGCGGCTGGTTGGGCCTATGGATGCACACGCTGTCACTGGGAGCCGACCATCCACTATTTCGGCCCGTTCTTATCGTTACGCAGCGTCATATTTTTGGGTACAGCTCATCAACCCCTAATCTTGACCCACTAACATCAACACCGACAGCCAAGCAATCGACCGGGAGTCTCGAAAGTCTTACACTGATCACAAGTCGTGTGGGACACGGGGTTTCGCGTCGTCGCCAATTGTAATACATATCGCGCTTACTTTTCCTGAATTTCGACACCATGTTGTCGGTTCATCGATCACTAACCACTCTGAAGGAGAAACACTAATGTCTCAGTCGTTTGCGGAGTCCATCATCCTCGGTGGCCGTGTCGGTCGCGGTGGCCGTGTCGGTCGCGGCGGGCGTGTCGGTCGCGGCGGGCGTGTCGGTCGCGGCGGGCGTGTCGGTCGCGGTGGGCGTGTCGGTCGCGGTGGCCGAGTCGGCTGATCGTGCGAGTTGGCTCAGGTCGCGCATCAGGCCGCGTCGCTGAGCCACGGATGCCAGGCTGGGTCCGCATCCTCCGCCAACCACAGGCGTCCGGAACCGATGCGGCGCGGGCTGCTCGGCACGAACGGCAACGTCCAGCCAATCTCGGAGAGCAACCGATCTGCCTTGCGGGCGTTGCACTTCGAACAGCAGGCCACACAGTTCTCCCAGGAGTGAGCTCCTCCCCGACTACGCGGTACGACGTGGTCGATGGTGTCGCCCGCACTCCGGCAGTACGCGCACCGCTTGCGATCCCGGCGCAGAACACCGGCCCGGGTGATCGAGGCAACCGGGGCATATGGAACTCGTACGAATCTGTTCAATCGCAGGACGGCGGGTACGGCCAGCACGAAACTCGGCGAGCGAACCCGTTCACCGGCGGACCGCTCCACCAGACACTCGGCTTTCCCGGCCAGCATCAGCACCACAGCCCGACGACCGTTCAGCACAGCCAATGGCTCGTGGGTGGCGTTCAACAGCAGGACCCTGGCCACCCCCGCCGGCACATGTGTCGTCACGTCGATTCTCACCACCCGTTGGGTCAGCGCTCACCGAGGTCACGGCCGGCCGGCCGTCGCCTGGACCCAGTGAACCTTGCCGAAGGCCTGATGGGCCAGCATTTTCTCGTCCGGATTGCGGCACGGCGGGCGATCGTCGTGAATCCGGCACCCTGCGCGGTGCTGACCGGCACCCGCGATGGCGGACAATGGACGCCGTGAGCGCTCCCGAATCCTTCTACGACGAGATCGGCGGCGGACCAACTTTCACCGGCATCGTGGCGCGGTTCTACGCCATCGTCGAGCACGACCCGATCCTGCGTCCGCTCTACCCGGAACAGGACCTGGGGCCGGCCGAGGTCAGGTTCAGGATGTTCCTGGAGCAGTACTGGGGCGGCCCCCGTACGTATTCCGACCAGCGTGGTCATCCCCGCCTCCGGATGCGGCACGCTCCGTTCACCATCGGCCTGGCCGAGCGTGACGCCTGGTTGCGAGCGATGTCGGAGGCGATCGACGGCGCCCACCTGACTCCCGAATCCCGCGAACGACTCTGGTCGTATCTGGTCATGGCCGCCGACAGCATGGTCAACAGCCTGCACTGAGCGAGTCCACACCGACCGGCGTGGCAGGATCGTCAAGCGTGACGAATGCCGAAGACGGTCGCTCCACCGTGGAGACCTCACCAACGCCCGACCCCGCCGTCGACAATCAGCCTCGCCACTGGTGGTCGCACACCGTGGGATATCAGATCTACATCCGATCTTTTGCGGACTCGAACGGTGACGGCGTCGGTGATCTGGGTGGCATCACCGGCCACCTCGGCTACCTCGAACTGCTGGGCGTCGAGACCGTCTGGATCACCCCGTTCTATCCCTCCCCCATGGCCGATGCCGGTTACGACGTCAGCAACCCGCGCGACGTCGATCCGGCCTTCGGGACACTGGCCGATTTCGATGCCCTGGTGGAGCGAGCCCACGAGCACGGGCTCAAGGTGCTGATCGACCTCGTCCCCAACCACACTTCGTCGGCCCACCCGTGGTTCCAGGCGGCACTTTTCGCCGCTGCGGGTAGCCGGGAGCGGGACCGCTACCTGTTTCGTGACGGCCGGGGTCCAGCCGGTTCGGAGCCGCCGAACAACTGGGCGTCCATCTTCGGCGGGCCCGCCTGGACGCAGGTCGCCGACGGTCAGTGGTACCTGCACCTGTTCGATTCGGCCCAGCCCGATCTCAACTGGCGACACCCCGACGTGCACGCCGATCTCCGCACCACGCTGGAGTTCTGGCTGGCCCGCGGTGTCGATGGTTTCCGCATCGACGTGGCTCACGGGATGGCGAAACCACCGGACCTGCCGGACGCGCCCCCCGGCGGAGCCGCCTTCGATCGGCAGGCCTTCGACCGGGCCGCCGCCGAAGCGGCGTGGGAGGTCGAGGCCGTCGGATTCGAGAGCCTCGCCGGGCAGGACGGCGGCGTCGTGCCGATCAGCGAGGGCGGTAGGGATCCCCGATTCGATGACGACGGCGTCCACGACGTGCATCGCTTCATCCGGTCGGTGCTCGACGAATACCCGGGACGGATGACGGTCGGTGAAGTGTGGGTGGGCGATCCGGCGCGCTACTCCGCCTACATCAGGCCCGACGAGCTGCACCAGGCGTTCAACTTCGCGATCCTGGAGTCACCGTTCGAGGCCGACGCACTGCGCGAGGCCATCACCAGCTCGATGGCCTCGGCAGCTGCGGTGGGATCTCTGCCGGTGTGGACGATGTCCAACCACGACAAATTCCGAACGGTCACCCGGTTCGGCGGCGGGGCCGTCGGCGATGCCAGGGCCCGGGCAGCCATCCTCGTCGAGCTCGCTCTGCCCGGGGCGGTGTATCTGTACAACGGCGAGGAACTCGGTCTGCCGAGCATCGACATCCCCGATCACGCCCTCCAGGATCCGACCTGGGTGCGCAGTGGCTTCACCGAGCGGGGACGCGACAACTGCCGCCTCCCGATGCCCTGGGAGGGGGATGAACCGCCCTACGGGTTCTCGACGAATCCGGAGACGTGGCTGCCGGTCCCGGCCGACTACGGGCCGCTGCGGGTGGAAGCGCAGCTCGAAGACCCCAGCTCGACTCTCAACCTCGTGCGGGCCGCCCTCGACCACCGGGCCAATCGTCCTGAGTTCACCGGTGACGAGATCGAGTGGTATGGCGGGCCGGAGCACTGCTTCGCCTTCCGCCGCACCGGCGGTGGATTGGTCTGCGTGCTGAACACCGGCGAGGCTCCGGTGATTCTGCCCCCCGGCGACCTACTGTTGGCCTCGGCCCAGCTGGACCGCGAAGGTCGGCTCCCGGCCAACGCGGCCGCCTGGCTGCTGCCGAGGACCTGACGCCGGAGTACCCCGGCCAGGCCTACCGAGCTGCTACGTCGAGGAGACCAGAGATCAACAGGTCCGGACGGGTCGGGCTGATCGCCGGCTCGGTCGTCGCCACCGCCATCGCCGCCGTGGTCGTCGTGGCCATGCTCCAGCCCACCCAGACCGCCTCCCCTGTCGATCTCATCCCGGTGGATCACCTGGTCACCGCTGCGAGCACCGTTCCCCCCGTAGGAATGACGGTGACGAACTCGACGACCGCCGCCACACGTTCGGCATCGACGGAGACCGACGTTCCGCCGGCTCCGACGGCCGTGGTCGTGACGGTCCCCGACCTGCTGACACCGTCCTCGCTGCAGACGCTGGCGCTGGGCCGGGCGACCCCGCCGCCGAGCCAGACATCCGCAGCAACCCAACCATCTGCATCGACGCCCCGGAGACCACGTCCGACGACACCGAGCACCCCGGCGAACCCGAGTCCAGCCCACCGACCGACGACCTCGGCTACGCCGGCCCGGCCGTCCTCCCCGGCTCCGGTGCTGCCCACACCCACACCCACGGTGGTTCCTGTTCCGGTCCAGTACCAGCATCCGCTCGGCTGGGTGAGCGGCGGTCAGGTGGTCAGCCTGACGTTCGACGACGGACCGTCCACATACACCGGCCGGGTGTTGGACATACTGGACCGGTACCACGTCAAGGCCACGTTCTGCCAGATCGGCGAGCAGGTCGGGTCGTTTCCCGCGGTGGAGGCCCGGATCGCCGCGGACGGGCACACCCTCTGCAACCACACCTGGACCCACGACGAGGCCCTGCCCGCAAAGAGCGTGGCCGTGATCGACTCCGAGATCTCTAGAACGCAGTCGGCCGTGAAGGCAGCCACCGGATCGGCCCCGCAGTACTACCGGGCCCCGGGCGGCGACTTCGGGACCACAGCCAGGCTGCCGAGCCAATTGGCCCGGTTCCACACCATCCCGCTGGCCTGGGCGGTGGACTCGGTGGACTGGCGCAGACCGGGTGTGGCCGCGATCGTGAAGAACGTCGTCGGTGCGGCGACCCCTGGGGCGATCATCCTGATGCACGACGGGGGTGGGGACCGCACCCAGACCCTCGCGGCGCTGCCGAAGATCATCACCGCACTGCGCGCGAAGGGCTACGCGTTCGTCGTGCTGCCCCGGAGTCCGGCGGTCTGAACTCAGGTACCGCGGCAACAACCCGCCTCAAGAGCGCTGCTCTCGTTTGAGAGCATGATGCACGGCCTTACATCAGCAACGGCAGCAGGGAGTGCCGCCGCCGCAGTACCGCTCCGAATCGGGCATCGATCCTCACCCATGAGTCGGTCGCGCTGACCCGCACGATCTCGCCCTCGTCGAGCGGTGCGAACCCCATCCCGGAGAGTGCGAACAACATGCGCAGCGGCACCGCGACGTCCATCCCAGAGCCGGTCACGTTGAGCACCTCGGAATCCAGCAGCGCGGTGGAGGCCCCGCCCGCTGGTCCGGGATGATCGCGGGCCTGTGTCGTCCCTTGGTCCGCCAGCCCGTTGACCAGCGCAGCGGGCACGTCGTCGACCCTGACCCAGCCGCTGGTCGGTGGTAGCTGGGACCGCCAGGACGCGTCGACGACGCGTCCTGGATCCACAGCCGCGCCGGTGGCCACGGCCAACGCCGACAACAGGTTGCCCGCGTGGACGGTCACGTCACGTGGCTCGAGCCGGCCGGAGATGGTGCGGGAGACCAAGGTGTCGAACGGCGTGGTCGCGAACATCCGGACGGCGTCTCCGTCGGCTTTCAGCCGCACCGGGCCCATCGGGTCCCAGCGCGATACGCGACCGGCGAAGGCCGCCGCGTCGTCCCGGTCGACGGTGTCCGTCGGAGTGAGCGAGGCCATGTCAGCCGGCCAGGTATTCGGTCAGGAATGCGCGTTCCGCGGTGTCCCACCGGCGGGGCCGCCAGTTCACCGGATCCACCGGGACCAGTTGGGTGGTCGCGGTGATCGCCACCTCGCCCTCTGCCTGGACGACGTAGTCGATGGTGGTCGACACACTCCTGAGCTCGACGACGCCCATCGAGACCGAAACCGGCGGACCGAAGGTGATCGACTTCTTGTAGTGGATCGAGAGCCGGGACACGACCATGCCGCCCGTCAGGCCGGTGGCGCCGCGCAGCGTCGCCTCCGTGAACAACCAGTCGACCCTGGCCTCTTCCAGCAGAGTCAGGGCCCGGGCATTGTTGACGTGCCCGTAGGCGTCCAGATCGGACCAACGCACTCTGACCTCGGTGGTGTACCGACGGCCGTCGTGGTGACTCTTGTGCACTTCTCGTGCCTCTCGATCTCTGGTCGTGCCCGTCGGGCCGGTCCTCTATTGTCGCTGCTCGTCGGCCGCCGGATCCCCGCGTCCTCAGCGGACCATCGACCGCACCTCGCTGGCGGCCACCGACAGCGCAGCCAGATCGCCCGCTCCGGCCTCGGCGATCTGCTGCAGGGTCGTCCGGGCCCGGGTGAGCTTGGCCGTGCTCTGACTCTCCCACTGCTCGATCCGCTCCATCACCGCCGACGTGCGGTCGGTCATCGCCAGCACATCAGCCGTGATCAGCCGCATCGACCGGTAGAGGTCGTCCCGCAGCGCCTGGCGAGCCAGCGCATGCCACCGATCACCTCGCTCCAACGCGGTGACGGACGACAGGATCCGATCGAAGTCGAGGTGTGCGGAGAGCGCGTAGTAGAGCTGAGCCGTTTCGAGCAGCTCGGCACCGGCCTGCAGGGCGATGTCGACGATGTCCAGCACGCTGAACGTGTAGAGCGAGTAAGCGATCCGGTTGGCCATCTCGGCTGGTGCGCCCAGTTCCATGAACCTGGCGGCGTCCGACCGGACATTGTCGTGCTCGATCCCGCGCACCAGCCGCGGCATCTTCGGAGTCAGCCCCTTGACGGCGTTCTCGTACCGTTGGATCTCCCCCGCCACATCCAGCGGACCGGGTCGATGGGTCAGCAACCACCTGGCGGACCGGTCGAGCAACCGGCGGGCCTCCAGGTAGAGCGTGTCCTGGCACGCCGCCGGGATCACGTTGTCCAGCGCCGCGACGTCGGCCCAGAACTCGCGGAGTTCGAAGATCGTGGTGGCGATGGCGTACGCGCGAATGGAGTCGGTGTACGACGCGGCCATCTCCTCCTGGAGACGGAAGGCGTACGTGATACCCGCGCCGTTGACCACCTCGTTCACCGTCATGGTGGTGACGATCTCCCGAGCCAGCGGATGCGCTGCGATGTCGATGACGCCACTCGCGGCCACGGCCCGGAGCTCGCGTGGGAAGTACTCCGCCAGCCGGGAGGCGAAGGCCGGTTCGTCGGGCAGTCCGTCGGCGAGCATCGCCTCCGACAGGGCCGACTTCACATACGCCAGCAGAACGGCCAACTCTGGTGAGGTGAGCGGCTCCCCGGCCGCGATGCGCGTGGCGATCTGGGCGTGGGTGGGCAGGAACTCCAGCGCCCGGTCCAACCGACCCGAGGCCACCAGGTGATCGATCAGCCGGGCGTGTACCGACAACATCGGGACGGCGTGGTGCCGGGACACACCGAGCACCCGGTTCTGAGCGGTGTTGTCGACCAGCACCAGCTGGCCGACCTCGTCAGTCATGGCTGCGAGCAACTCGTCGCGTCCGGTCTCGGAGAGCCGGTCTGCCGCGACCGCCGGCTGCATCGCGATCTTGATGTTGACCTCGTGGTCCGAGGTGTCGACGCCGGCCGAGTTGTCGATGGCGTCGGTGTTCACCCGGCCGCCGGCGCGGGCGAATTCGATCCGACCCAATTGGGTGACGCCCAGGTTGCCGCCCTCGCCGATCACCTTGGCGCGCAGTTCGTTCCCGTCGACGCGCACCGCATCATTTGCCTTGTCCCCAACGGCGACATTTGCCTCCGTGGACGCCTTGACGTACGTGCCGATGCCCCCGTTCCACAGCAGGTCGACGGGGGCCAGCAGCGCCGAGCGGATCAGTTCGACCGGCGACAATGCGGTGATTCCTGCTTCGATCCCGAGGGCCTCGCGGATCTGGTCGGTGATCCGGATCGACTTCGCTGACCTCGGCCAGACGCCTCCGCCCGCCGAGATCAGTGCCGTGTCGTAGTCCGCCCACGAGGAGCGCGGTCTGTCGAACAATCGACGGCGCTCTACGAAACTCGCTGCTGCATCTGGGGTCGGGTCGATGAAGACGTGTCGGTGGTCGAACGCTGCGACCAGCCGGATGTGTTCCGAGAGCAGCATGCCGTTGCCGAAGACGTCGCCGGACATGTCGCCGACGCCGACGCAGGTGAAGTCCTGGGTCTGGGTGTCGACCCCCAACTCACGGAAGTGGTGTTTGACCGACTCCCACGCCCCGCGGGCAGTGATGCCCATCGCCTTGTGGTCGTAACCGACGCTGCCGCCGGAGGCGAAGGCGTCGCCGAGCCAGAAGCCGTAGTCGGCCGCGACGCCGTTGGCGATGTCGGAGAAGGTCGCGGTGCCCTTGTCCGCGGCGACCACCAGGTAGGGATCATCCCGGTCGTGGCGGAGCACCGACTTTGGTGGGACAACCCTGCCCTCGACCCGGTTGTCGGTCAGGTCCAGCAATGACGAGATGAAGATCCGGTAGCAGGCAACGCCTTCGGCCATCAACGCGTCCCGGTCGGCCGCCGAGTCGCCGGTCGACGCCGGCGAGTGCTTCAGCACGAAACCACCTTTCGCGCCGACCGGCACGATCACGGCGTTCTTCACCTCCTGAGCCTTCACCAGGCCGAGGATCTCGGTGCGAAAGTCCTCCGGCCGGTCCGACCAGCGCAGCCCACCGCGAGCGACCGCACCGAACCTCAGGTGCACGCCCTCCACTCGTGGGGAATAGACCCAGATCTCATGCGCCGGAACGGGTTTGGGTACCCCCGGAATCAGGTGCGGGTCGAGCTTGAACGACATCGTCTGGCGCAGAGTGCCGTCGTCGTCGGTGCGATAGGCATTGGTCCGTTGGGTGGCTGTGATCATGGCCAGGTAGGTGCGCAGCATCCGGTCGGCGTCCAGACTGGTGACATCGTCCAGGGCCACGGTGATCCGCGCGGTCAACCGGTCGCACTCCGCGGAACGCGCTGGTCCGTCCTCGTTCCCGGAGCGGGAGGGGAAGGCGCTTGGATCGAATCGAGCGGCGAACAACGCCGCCAGGTCCGCGGTGATCGCCGGATTCGCGGTGAGGACCTGCTCGAGATACCCCTGGGTGTAAGGGGTACCGATCTGACGGAGGTAGTGCGCGTAGGCGCGGAGCACCGCGGTCAACCGCCAGTCCAGGTCGGCCACCAACACGAGGGCGTTGAAGCCGTCGACCTCGGCCTGCTGGTTCCAGGTCGCGATGAAAGCCCGGGCGAATCTGTCCCGGACCGCGGGCAGGCTGCCCTCCTCCGGGAGGAGACCCGGCGGGAACCGGAGCCCGAAATCGTAGATCCGAGAGGGGGTTCCGTCCGAGCGGCGGACCTCGTACGGCCGTTCGTCGATCACCTCGGCACCCAGACTCTGCAGTACCGGCAACACCCGGGAGAGGGTGACCGTGCCGCCGGTGACGTACAGCTTCAGCCGGCGGTTCTCCGACCGGTGCACCTCGGAGGTGGTGAATCCGAGTCCGAGATCGTCCGGGCCGGCCAGCGCGTCGAGCTGTTTGAGGTCGTAGACGGCGTCATCGACGCCGTAGTCCTCCTTGTATGCCTGGTCGAACGCCTCACCGTAGCGCGCCAGTGCGGCTGCGGTGTCCAACTCCTCGTCGCCGCCCACCACGGCGGCGACGAGTCGGTCCTCCCAGGTGCGGATGGTGGCGCGCAGCGCTCTGGTCAGCTCGGTCTGCCCGGCCACGTCGAGGCGCACCGGGTGGGCCCGGTCGGCTGTGACGGTGAAATGCACTGCGGCCAGCAAAGAATCGCCCACCCGGGCGGTGTAGCGGATGCGGGTGCCGCGCAGGGTATCGGTGAGGACCTTCTGCATGGCCAGCCGGGCGTCCGTGGTGTATCGGTCGCGGGGCAGATAGACCAGCACCGAGGTGAACCGCCCGAAGGGGTCGGGCTGCAGATATGCCCGGAGCCGACGTCGGCTGGACAGCTGCAGCACCCCACTCATGGTGTCCAGCACGAGCTCCGGTGACGCCCAGAACAGTTCGGCCCGCGGATAGGTGGCCAGCAGCTCCATCGCTCGCTGACCGGTGTAGGAGTCCGGCGCCGCGCCGAGCGAGGCGAGCACGCCGGCCACGGTCTGCCGGAGGACCGGGGTGGCGGTGATCTCGGCGTTCAGAGCCCGCGGAGTGAGCACGCCGAGGAAGCGGTGCTGTCGGATGATCTTTCCGTCCGAGCCAAGGATCCGAACGGCGACGGAAAACGGCGGCACCTCCCGGCTCAGCGCGGTGCCGTTGGACGTCTGGGTCAGGACCAGGTGGCCGGCGTCGGCTTCGGCGCTGACCCACTCCTCGTCGAAATCGGCCGCGGACGGGAGCTCGTCGCGCAGGATGCCGAGCCCGGTGCCGGGCACGGGGTGGATGACGTGGGCGTCCCCAGCCGGCGCACTCTCGTCGCATCGGTAGCCCAGGAACGTCAGATTGCCAGCCGTCAGCCAGTAGAGGAAGTCGGTCGCCTCGGCGACCTCCTGGGTCGACCGGGGAGAGAAGCTGGACCGGAGCTCCGCGGCGACGACCGCGGCCGCGCCGATCAGTGCGGCCGAGTCGGTGACGACGGCACGGACGGCTTCCAGCGCGTCGTGCAGGGCCACCTCGATGGCCTCGGCGCGTTCGGCGTCGGAGAGACGATCGATCAGGATGTGCACCCACGACTCCCGGATGCAGTCCTGGGGGTCGAGCCCGCGCCGCGACTCCCCCGCGACGTCGACGAGCCTGCCGTCGGTGTCCCGGCGGACCGCCAGGATCGGATGCAGCACTCGGTGCACCGTCACTCCGGCAGCGGTGATCGCACTCACGACCGACTCGACCACGTACGGCATGTCGTCGTTCACGATGTCGATCACGGTGGAAGTAGCCGACCAGCCGCTGACTCCTTCGGTGGTGGCGTTCTGGTTGAAGATGCGCAGCACTGCGACCCCGGGCCTGCGCTGCCTGGCCACTCGCAGGTGGCCGTCCACCACGTCCAGCACGTCCTGCGGGTTGCGCGGCCGGTCTTCTTCGGGGACATGCGCGAAATAGGACCGGATCAGCCCCGCCGACTCCGGCCGCAGCTCGCAGGCCTGGTCCACCGAACTCGCCCGCTCGGTGAGCACCGTCGGGATCTGTTCGGTCGCAGTCATCAGTTCCACTTTCTCCACACGTTTGGCGCCGTTGCCGGAATCGAGCCTAACCCTGTGAGCTCGACGCAGCCGGTAGCAACGAAACGGTGACCCATCAGGTTGTCCGACGGGCAACAATTCATACCTGCTGCGTCGAGTCGTTGCGTGGGGGTGCCGATTCGTAGTGCGAACTGCCCCCGAAATCCTCGATCGGACCGCATTGGGCCGAACCGATGTGCTCGGCCCGGCCCGATGAGTGATCTCGGACACCAGACGTTTCTGGGTCAGCTCTCCCGAGTCAGCTTGCGGTGGGTGACCCGGTGCGGCCGGGCGGCGTCTGCACCCATCCTCGAGATCTTGTTCTTCTCGTAGTCGGAGAAGTTCCCCTCGAAGAAGAACCACTGCGCCGGATCGTCGTCGGTGCCCTCCCACGCGAGGATGTGCGTGCAGGTCCGGTCGAGGAACCAGCGATCGTGAGAGATCACCACGGCGCAGCCGGGGAAGTTCTCGAGAGCGTTCTCCAGCGAGCTCAACGTCTCGACGTCGAGGTCGTTGGTCGGCTCGTCGAGCAGGATCAAGTTCCCGCCCTCTTTCAGGGTGAGCGCAAGGTTGAGCCGGTTGCGCTCTCCACCGGAGAGCACGCCGGCCGCCTTCTGCTGGTCCGGGCCCTTGAATCCGAAAGCTGAAACATAAGCACGCGAAGGCATTTCGGTGTGCCCGACCTTGATGAAATCGAGCCCGTCGGACACGGTTTCCCAGACGTTCTTCTTGGCGTCGAGACCGCCTCGATTCTGGTCGACGTAGGACAGTTTCACGGTCTCGCCGACCTTGACGTTGCCCGCGTCGGGATCCTCGAGGCCGACGATGGTCTTGAACAGCGTGGTCTTGCCGACGCCGTTCGGCCCGATCACGCCGACGATCCCGTTGCGTGGCAGGGTGAACGACAGTCCGTCGATGAGCACCCGATCGCCGAAGCCCTTCTTGAGCTTGTCGACCTCGACGACGATCGAGCCCAGCCGCGGGCCCATCGGGATCTGGATTTCCTCGAAGTCGAGCTTGCGGGTCCGGTCGGCTTCGGCGGCCATCTCCTCGTAGCGATCCAGCCGGGCCTTGTTCTTGGCCTGCCTGGCTTTGGCGCCGGATCGGACCCAGGCCAGCTCCTCGCGGAGCCGCTTGGCCAGCTTGGCGTCCTTGCGACCCTCGACCGACATCCGGTCGGCCTTCTTCTCCAGATAGGTGGAGTAGTTGCCCTCGTAGGGAATCAGGCGTCCGCGGTCGATCTCGGCGATCCACTGCGCGACGTTGTCGAGGAAGTAGCGATCGTGGGTGACGGCGAGGACGGCACCGGGGTAGCTGGACAGGAACTGTTCCAACCACAGCACCGACTCGGCGTCCAGATGGTTCGTGGGCTCGTCGAGCAGCAGCAGGTCGGGCGCGGAGAGCAACAGCTTGCACAGCGCTACCCGGCGGCGCTCTCCACCGGAGAGGACCGTGACGTCGGCGTCTCCCGGCGGACAGCGAAGCGCATCCATTGCCTGGTCGATCTGCGCCTCCAGATCCCAGGCGTTCGCGTGGTCGAGTTCCTCCTGGAGCGTGCCCATCTCCTCGAGCAGCTGGTCGGTATATTCGGTTTCCATCTCGGCCAGCACCGCGTTGTAGCGGGCGAGCTTGGCGTTGAGCGGGCCGAACGCCTCCTGGATGTTGCCCAGGACATCCTTCGTCTCGTCCAGCTCCGGCTCCTGCATGAGGATGTCGACCGAGAAACCCGGCGTCAGGAACGCCTCGCCGTTGCTGGGCGTGTCCAGCCCGGCCATGATCTTCAGGATGGTCGACTTGCCCGCCCCGTTGGGGCCGACCACGCCGATCTTCGCGCCCGGGTAGAACGACATCGTGACATCGTCAAGGATGACTTTGTCACCGAGCGCCTTTCGGGCTTTTTTCATGGTGTAAATGAACTCGGGCACGGTTTCCCTCTCACCAGCAGCTACGGATGCGGCCGGGCGCCGACTCGGACCGGCAGGCCCCGTCGGCGCGGGCCTGCGGCTGGAACTGGTCCAGCCGCACACCTCGACCACGAACAGTCTGCCTCACCCCGAGTGTGCGGTGCGCCCCGTTTCCGTCGCCCCGGCGGCGTCCGGGCTCAAAGGACCTCGACGAGTTCGCGCCGCGACGTGGCATCCGCCGTGGGCTGGAAGGGATCAAGGGTGCCGTCGTCGCCCGCATCCTTGTCGTCGGGCACGTCCTGAGGTGTCCCGGAAGTGGCATTGTCGACGTGGTGGTGACCGTCGTCGCGCTTGATCCGGCCGCCGGACCTGGCCACGTCGAACGCGATGTGATCGGCCTTGACCTCGGTGAAGTAGTCCATCACTCCGTCTCGCTCGAACTTGCGGGTGCTGATCTTGCCCGTGACGACCACCGGATCGCCCTTGCGGACCAGCTGCAACACCGACGCGCCCAGCGTTCGCCAGGCCACGACGGTGATGCCGAACTCATCGCCGTCGACCCAGTCGCCGCTCGCCTCGTCATACCTTCGCTCGGTCGACACCGCCCGGAACGAGACGCGCTCGCCCTTGCCCCCCGAGATCGTCGGGTTCGTAGCCGCCCTGCCCGACATCGTCAATTCCGCGCCGTCCATCCGCATGGTGTCCCCTTTTGTCGGCGAGCCGGCGCCGCCGGTCCGCTGGTTGATGTAAGGACAACGGTCGCAGCGGGCTTGGCTCACCGACAGGGGTAACGATGAAATGTGGATGTCCGAGCGGTATGGGGACAACTCCGCCAGTGGCGCCAGACGTCGACGCGACGTCCGTGCAGATGAGAACCTATTCCGCCGCCGGAACGTCTCCGATTGTGGATTTCTCGACACGGCCGATTCTTGCGGACTGGGCGGCCATCCCGGCGAGCATGTTGTTGTAGGCGTCCAACTCTTCATCGCCCTGGGTGTCCTTGCGGCGATCGGTGCGCCTGTTCTCGCGGTCGTCGGCCTTGGCCCACTGAGCCAATAGCGCGATCATCACGATGATGATCGGCAACTCGGTCGCCCCCCAGGCGATCGCGCCGCCGAGCCGCTGATCACCGATCAGGTCGTTCACCCACGGCAACGCCAACCCGCGGTAGTAGGTGGGCGCCAGCAGGGTGTGCGAGTTCATCAGGGCCAGGCCGAAGAACGCGTGGAACGGCAGCGCCGCCAGCAGCAATGCCAACTTGACCATCGGCTGCACCCGGCGCGGTCCGGGGTCGATGCCGATGATCACCCAGTAGTAGAGGTAACCCACGACCAGGAAGTGCACGCTCATCAGCAGGTGCCCGAAGTGGGAATCGATCATCACCGCGAACAGCCCGGTGAAGTAGATCGCGTAGAACGACCCGACGAACAGCGGGAACACCACCAACGGGTGGGTCACGAACTTCGCGACCCGGCCGTGCACCGTCGCCACGATCGCTTCCCGCAGGCCCGGCGGGTTGTCCCGCCCGGCAACCGGCAGCGCCCGCAGCGCCATCGTCACCGGGGCGCCCAGCACGAGCAGGATCGGCGCGATCATGCCCAGCATCATGTGCGCGATCATGTGCAGCGAGAACTGCGTCTCGGCGTAGCGGCCCAGCCCGGACGAGGTCGCCAGCAGGATCGTCAGGCAGCCCAACATCCACGCCCAGGTCCGTCCGACGGGCCAGGCATCGCCGCGTTTGTGCAGCCGGCGCAGAGCCGCCAGGTAGAGACCGGCCGCCACCAACGCAATAGTGCCCAGCAGGTAGTCGAACCGCCAGTCGAACAGCAACCTGGCCACGGTGGGCGGACCTGACAGCGGAAAGCCCAAGATCGGTTCGACGGAGGCATTCAAGCCGGTGGGCAGGACGCCGTTGGCTGCGGGCGGCGCGGTGCGGCCCAGTGCGGCGGCCACGCCCACGGTCGCGCCCATGATCAGCAACTCGATGCTGGCCAGTCTGATCAGCGGGCGCCGCTTACCGCGGGCGATCGCCGGCAGGGCTCGCTTTCGCTGGGCGTACCCGAAGATCCCGAGGGTGATCAGCGCCAGCGCCTTGACGACCACGAGTCGTCCGTAGGCCGTCGTCCACAGATCGGACAGGTAGCTGATCCGGATCCAGGCGTTCGCGATCCCGGAGATGGCGACCGCTATGAAGGCCACGAGCGCGAGGGTCGAGTACCGACGCGCCACCGTCGGTAGGTGGGCGACGTTCTGGCGGACCATGCCCAGGAAGGCGAGCAGCCCACCTATCCACAGCGAGATGCCGATCAGGTGGAAGATCATGGTGTCGACCGCCACGTCGTGGTCGTCACTACCGGAAGCGTGACCAGAGAGAGCTTGCGGTAGCAAACCGATGATGGCGGCCAGCAGCAGTACGGCGGCGTAGCCGGGCTTCAGCACGATCCGGGACAGCAGGGCGATGAAGACGGCGATGAACGCGCAGATGAGGTATCCGCGGACGTTGGTCAGATCACGGATACCTTCGCTGACGACGTTCGCGTCGACGGCACTGCCCAGAGATCTGCCCAGAAGATCGGCCATGGTCAGCGGGATCATCGCGAGCGAGACTGCGGTCCAGACCCACGCCGACAACGAGGCGGCCCGCATGGCGCGATATCCACCGACGTCGAAGATCCCCGACTTCTGCGGCGGCGCGAGCGCAACGGCGGCCACCAGCCAGCCCACCGTGAGCGCGGCTGACAGGTCGAACAACGCCTTCATCGCGGCGAGCAGGAGCTCGGTGAACTGATTCGAATCGGTGATCCCTGGTACCGCGTTGCGCGACGGCAGGAAAACCGAGATGACGACGGCCACGCTCGCACCGATCACGGCGAGTGCCACCGCAACGGTGGTGACGCGCCACCGGTCGCGCGGCGCGGGTCGGGCACCGATCCCGGGCTGCGCGGAATCGCTCGTGATGTCGCTCGGCGCGTCAGGGATCAGAACGTCACCGGCGTCAGGGGACGTCGTATCGGGCACCTGTCGAGCGTACCGAGGTGCGCTGTAGTCGGCGCCCGTCCGACGGTGTCGTTGCACTCGTTCCCATGTCAGGCCGCCGCCCGGCGACCGGACATAGTTGCCCTGACGATTCGCTAGGCTCTACCACGCACGCGCTCGTAGCTCAGCTGGATAGAGCAGCGGACTTCTAATCCGCCGGTCGCAGGTTCGAATCCTGCCGGGCGCACCGCGACACTGCCGGACTCCGTCCGGTGTGCGCCTATCTGGTGTGAAAGCGTTCCAGATAGGCGCACCATCAACAGTCCGGGCCGCACATTGCCGGACGTCGTCCGGAGTGTGTGAGGGCATCGCACCTGCATCTCAGAACGGTGGGACGTCGGAGTCGGGGTGGGCCGCTCGCTCCGCTGCGGCCTGTTCGATGCTGAACTGGGCCGGGCAGAAGCGTTTCAGGAAGGCCTGGGTCGGCGGCTGGTAGTTCCGGTAGTACTCGTCGATGTCGAAGTCGTCGTCCTCGACCAGTTGGTCTTCGGCACCGTCGTCCAGTCGACGTTGATGGTCGGCGGGCAGGCCGAGCCGATACATCCACACCGGATTGGCGCGCAGGTTCAGACGCTGGCGCTGCTGTTCCCGTTCGGCATCCTCATCCTGTTGCTGTTTCCGGGCGATCAGCAATCTCGTCAATTCGGCCTGCGTTGGGCCAGGGTTCGTCTCCACCGTCAGCGGCCGAGCTTGATCATCGCGACCCCCATCGCCGCCACACCCGCAGCCGGCGCCCCGGTCCATCACTGTCCTACTCTGCTGAAGGAGCTGGCGTTCAGCTTCGGGCAGCGTGAATTCGCGAGGATGATCGGCATACCGGTGGCCCGTCGGGCTGGTCCAGATCATCGTCACACCGTCATCCGTGCTGCGCACCGCGGACCAATCCGTGTGCGTTTTGAGGCCATGGTGCTTGGTGCACTCCGGGTCCAAGTTTCCTGGACGCGTCAAGCCACCCCGTTCCGGATGCGAATGATCGAACGGCTCGCGATGATCCAGATCGCAACTCGCCGCCGGCACCCGGCATGACGGGAACCGGCAGGTCCCGGCCGCGGTGATCACCTGATCGGTGATCAGCCGATTCGGCGCGTAGACCGTGGCTCCCACGCCGACCGCGTGGCCCTTTCCGTCGACGGTCACCACGGCCAGCGACCTGGCTGACTTCTTCAGCAACCGGGCCAATGCCGCCGGGATCAGCCCATGACCCGTCAACTCGGCTGGGTCGTCGGACAACCCCAGAAACGCCTCCACGGACATCGTCAGATTGAAATGCGTGGACCGACCGTGTTGTTTCACAACGCGGGACAGTTTCCGGCCCGCGGGGGCCGATCCGGCAGCGGCCTCGATCGGCGCAGGCAAGTCGCCGCCCAAACCATCGTCAGGCGAACTCGGGGCCAGACGGGAGTCGTCGGAACCTGTTGCGGTAGCGGCATCATCAGTACCGGAGTCACCTGAAGAGGCGTTGCTCACGACGTCGCCCAGATCCAGCCGGCCGCTGGTCAGCAACTCCTCACACATATCCACGAGCGCATCCGCGCGACGCGCCCCGATCGGCCGAGCATCCATTCCCTCGGTCGCCCTGGCCATCGAATCCAACACGTCGAACACGGTGACCGCACCCTCAGCGGGTAGGTGCGCCTTGATCGTCCCCATCCCGTCCAGACCAGGCGTGTACTCCACGAACCGGTCCTGCCGCGCCCGTTGGCATCTCTTCCACGCAGCCTCCGGATCCTTGGCGATCACCCGCCGGTCGATCATCGGATTCAGCTGGCCCGGAGTCCGCGACTGCGCCAACGGCAACACCGCGCACTGCACCGCACGGCGCATCTCCGGCGGCAGATTCTGGGTCCGCTCCGCGATCGTTCGCGCCCGGGGCAGATCGATCAGACCATCCCGCAAAGCCGACAGGGTTTCCGGCAACTCGTCCACCAAGTCCAGGGCCGCATCCACCCGCCGACCCGCCCCGATCGGCGGCTGGTGCAGCGCGGCTGCGATCTGCGCCCCGGCCATCACCCGCGCCTGTTCCTCGATCAGAGACTGCAGGCGCTCGGCGTCCAGGGTGCCGTCAGGGTTGAGCGCAAACCCGGCCTTGTCGGTCAGAGCGTCGATCAACCGCTGCATGCTCCCCGCTCGACCCGGCCGGGCGAACTCGGCGACCGCCGCCATCTGCACGGCCTGCAGCCGTGAGATCAATCGGTCGACCGACACGATCAGATCCGGCAACTCCGTCGAGCGCAGCTCCTGCGGTGACACCGCACACGCCGCATCGAACGATTCGACGCTCGGGAGCTCAGCCGCCAGGCACGGCCAGTCGATGGCGGCGTCGGACACGACGCTCGATGACTTGGCCATACCTGACACCCCCCGTCGATCATCCGATCGTATGTTCGATTCTACGCTCTCACCAGCTGTAGATCAAGACCTGGATAGGGAGCAGGATGGACCGGCGCCCGCAGGATCACGCCATCGCGAGTACGGAGTTGGAGGCGATGCGGACCTACGACGGAGCCGTCAAGCGCAACCGGGCATCGAGCAACCCGGGCGTGCCTCAGTTCGACTTGAGCGAGCCGGTCACCTGACCGGCCCCCGGGATCGAGACCAGACACCAGAATCCTCTGCTGCCGTGGGAGAAATCAGTGATCGTCGGTGGCAACGTCTCGAGATTGAAGGTGCCGGCGCTGGCCGGGCCGAGATAGGCCTTCAACTCGGTCGCCGTGCACGTCTTCGCGATGTTCGGGTCATGCATCACGTCCTTGGCCAGCGGGCTCGCTGTCACCGGGGCCAGCGATCCGACCGCGTAGGCCTCCCAGTAGTGCGGTTTGCTGCAGGGAACCGAGTCGGCGGTGATCTGACCGGAGATGTTCACCAGCCCGGACCAGCAGCTGCCGGCCTTCGGGCTGACCAGGGCGACCGCCGGCGACGTGGCGTCGCTCGTCGCAGGTCCGGTGGACGGACCGACCGCGGCGCTCTGCTGCGCGGGACTGGAACCGGCCGAGACATCGGCCCGGGTGGACGCGGGCACGGTTGGCGGGACATTGAGCACCGGCGCCGCGGAGTGTCCGGAGCTCTGCCTGGCCGCACTCGCCGAGGGCGAACTCGCACCCGTCGACCGGGAGGGTGCGCCGGTGGCGGCACCCGCCTGTGCGATCCCGCCGGTCGTCGACCGACCGCCGACGACCACCAACCCGGTCACCAGCAGCGCGACGACCGCGGCTGCCGTCCCGATCATCCACCACCAGCGCCGTCGGATCCCCGCGGCAGGGATAGCCCGGACGGCAGCCTTTCCAGTCGGGTCCGGATGGCCGAACAGCGAGAGCGGACCCGACGACGAATCCTCGTCCCGCCTGGAAACCAACTGCGGCCCAACCGGTTGTTGCGCACCGGTCGCCTGCCCTGATCCGGAGGCTGGCCCCGACCCGGGCGCCTGCGGCGCCCTGGACACCGTGCGCGGACCGGACGTCTGCTGCTGCGGTGGCAACGACGAAGCCGAAGACGAAGTCGGTAGTCCTGGCGGTGCCGCAGACCACGATGCCGGCGGGCGCGGCTGGACCGAAGTGCTTGCCGCAGAACGCACTTCGAGCAGCGCGTCGTGCAGCGCCCGTGCCGACGGGTAGCGCTGGGCCGGGTCGAACATGGTGGCGCGCCAGATCACCGGCATGATCGCCTCGGCGCCGTGCACGTCGGGGAACGGCAGCGGGTCGTTCAACATGAACAGCAGGCGAGCCAAAGGCGGTACCGTGCCCGACTTGTCGCTACGCGGCGCGCGCCCGACCAACAGCGCGTACAGGGTGACACCCAACGAGTAGATGTCCATCGACGCCGTTGGATCCGCACCGCTGAAGGCTTCCGGTGGCGCGTACGACGGTGTCAGCGATTCCATCGTCACCGAGAAACCCTCGGCCGCCCGCGGCAGCGCCGCCAGGCCGAAGTCGGCCAGCGCGGGGGTGCCGTAGCGCGAGATCAGGATGTTGCCGGGCTTCACGTCCCGGTGCAGGATGCCGTCGACGTGAGCCACCGACAGCGCATCGGCAATACCGATGCCGACCTCCAGGACCTCCGGAGGCGGGACCGGACCGGACTTCTTCATCCGATCGCTGTACGACCCTCCGGTGTAGTACTCCATCACCAGGAACGGATGGTCATCCGCTGTCGTACCGCCGTCGTAGACCGTCACGATGTGCGGATGCGCCGACACTGCGCCCGCCGCCACGATTTCCCTCGTGAACCGACGCTTGTCGCGGTCCTGGATGAGCCGGCGGTCATCCACCTTCACGGCGACGTCGCGATCGACCGAGATCTGCCGGGCGCGGTACACGGTAGCGTAACCGCCTCGGCCGATCTGCACGTCCAGGCGCACACCCGGCACATCGGGCAGCACACCGTGCGGCACCGGCTTCGAGAAGTCGGGCGTGAACGATCCGGTCACTTCGTCGTCCGGACCGTCGGACCCACTCACGTCGACCTGCGGGCCCGGTGGGCCACACCGCGGACGCCTGGCCCGGCCGTTGGCTTCATGCTCTGCAGAGTCTAGAGATATTGCCCCGTGTTGGAGGCGGTATCGATAGCACGGGACCCCTCTGACTGCTTTCCGGACACCAGGGTGCGGATGTACACGATCCGCTCGCCCTTCTTTCCGGAGATCCTGGCCCAGTCGTCGGGGTTCGTGGTGTTCGGCAGATCCTCGTTCTCGGCAAACTCGTCGACGATCGCATCCAGCAGGTTGGTGACGCGCAATCCCCCACTCCCGACGGCGCCCTTCTTCTCGATCCGCTCCTTGATCGCCGATTTCTTCGCCCGGTCGACGATGTTCTGGATCATCGCGCCGGAGTTGAAGTCCTTGAAATACAGCACCTCCTTGTCGCCGTTGGCGTAGGTGACTTCGAGGAACCGGTTCTCATCCGTCTCGGTGTACATCCGGTCGACCGTGTGCTGGATCATCGCAGTGATCGTCGCCTGCCGGTCTCCGCCGAACTCGGCCAGGTCATCCGGGTGGATCGGCAGCGTGGGCACCAGGTATTTCGCGAAGATGTCCGTGGCCGCTTCGGCGTCGGGGCGCTCGATCTTGATCTTCACGTCCAGCCGGCCGGGCCGGAGGATGGCCGGGTCGATCATGTCCTCGCGGTTCGAGGCGCCGATGACGATGACGTTCTCGAGCCCCTCGACGCCATCGATCTCACTGAGCAGCTGCGGCACGATCGTCGTCTCGACGTCGGACGAGACGCCAGTGCCACGGGTTCGGAACACCGAGTCCATCTCGTCGAAGAAGACGATGACCGGAGTGCCGTCGGAGGCCTTCTCACGCGCCCGTTGGAAGATCAGCCGAATTGTCCGCTCGGTCTCACCGACATACTTGTTGAGCAGCTCCGGACCCTTGATGTTCAGGAAGTAGCTGGTGATGTGCTCGACCCCGCGAGCGGCGGCCACCTTCTTGGCCAGCGAGTTCGCGACGGCCTTGGCGATCAGCGTCTTTCCACAACCGGGAGGGCCGTACAGCAGGACGCCTTTCGGCGGTCGCAGGGCGAACTCGCGGAACAATTCGGCGTGCAGGAACGGCAGTTCCACAGCGTCGCGGATCTGCTCGATCTGCCGGGTCAGACCGCCGATGTCGCTGTACTCGACGTCCGGCACCTCCTCCAGCACCAGATCCTCGACCTCGGCCTTCGGCACTCGCTCGTACGCGTACCCAGCCTTGGTGTCGACGAGCAGGGAGTCGCCCGGCTTGAGTGCGATGTCCATCAGTGGGGCAGCCAGGTGCACGACGCGTTCTTCGTCCGCGTGCCCGACGACCAGCGCGCGGTCGCCGTCCAGCACCTCGCGCAACGAGCTGACCTCGCCCACCAACTCATAGGAGCCGGCCTCCACCACGGTCAACGCCTCGTTGAGCCGGACCTGCTGGCCGCGGCGCAGGGCGGGGACATCGATCGACGGTGACACCGTGAGGCGCATCTTCCGGCCACCGGTGAACACCTCGACCGTGCCCTCCGGTCCGGCGGTGAGGTAGACGCCGTAGCCGCTGGGCGGCTGGGCGAGCCGGTCGACCTCTTCCTTGAGCTGCAGCAGTTGACTGCGCGCTTCGCGGAGGGTGATGACGAGCTTCTCGTTCCGCTCGGTGAGACCGTTGATCCTGGTCATCGATTCGGAGAGCTGGCGCTCCAGCGGCCGGGTGTCCATCGGGGCCACGGCAAGCCGACGACGGAGTTGGGCCACCTCGTCGTTCAGTACCCGGATCTGCGCGCTGAGTGCGGCCGGACTCTGCAGGTAACCGAACTCGGGTCCAGACCGGCTCGAATCCGCAGTGTCGCCGCCATTGGCGGTGTCGTCGTCTGTCACGTCGCCCTCCCCTTGCCCTTGGGCTTGTACATCTTTCAACACTACCTGCGCCGTCCCGGCGTTCCGCTGTGATCCGGTCGGCGGCGTGGCCGGGCCTTCGGCCGATGGGCAGGAGGCCGCCGACCCGGATCCGGAAACCCCGGATACCGCCCGATGGGGACCAGGGCAGGGCACCATGATCAGGGAGCACTCCACACGACATCCGATGGACGGCGCAGAGGGGACGATTCGACATGACGGGCCCCTGGGCCGGCTACGGCCGAGAGGACGGTCCCGAGGATGCCGCCACCAGCGAGCAAGGGCGGAATCCGTATCTGCAGGCCGAACCGACCCAACCCGAGCCCGTCGACCGCCATCTCGTGGACGCGATGGAGCCGACTGCCTCGGATGCCCCTTGGCAGCACCCGCAGCGCAGAAATCCTTACCTCACCGGATCTGACGGCACCCGACCGACCGGCCAGCACCCCGCCACCACCTCCAACTCGTACCGGCGAAATCCTTACCTGCAGAACCCGTACCTGCCCGCCGCGTATGCCCAGCAGCGGAACCAGCCGGATACGGAGGCACAGAACAACACTCACGGACGGTGGCTGGACCCGACTGCGAGCGATCCACCTGCTCTGCCGGCCGCACCCGAAGCTGTTCGAGACTGGTCCTTGATCGTCGCGTCCATCGTCATGGTCGTCATCGTCGCCGCGGCGGTGCTGATCCTGCTCAACCGCTCGGGCTCGACCACGGCCGCGCCGCCCACCGCTGGCACGGCCACCGTCCCCAGGTCGAACGGCGCGTCGCCAGCTATGCCCGGCAACTCTCCCCGAGCGGTCACCTCACCATCCGGCACCGACTCACCGTCCGGCACCGAGGACGCCAACGACAGCCCGTCCACCACATCGATCGCGCCGCCCACGTCATCGACCGGGATCACCCTGGTGGCGGCACGAGCGGCTGCGACAGCGTGGGTCGATGCGATCAACCGGAACCAGCCGGCCCCGGCCCGGGCGTTGTCCTGTGCCGCGGTGCGCGCGAACATCGATGCGGCCTTCGTCCAGTCGGTCGCCGGTTCGATCATCATCACCTCGGTCACGCTCGACGAGCCCGCCGGGGCACGACCGACCGGAACGCTCGCGTTCACGTATCAGAAGACGACCGACGCACAGCGCAAACAGGACCACCTGAGACTGATCCAGGAATCGGGTCGGTGGGAGGTCTGCCGTTGAGCTACCTGGTCGACACCGGGCGGCGTTGCGGACGGGGGGCGGTCACCCCCGGCGCCAACCGACGCGTCTTGAGCAGGAAGGCGGTATGGCCCTGCATCCGGTGCTCCGGACGGACGGACAGACCCACCAGGTGCCAGGGCCGGTGGAGCGACTCCCAGGCTTCCGGTTCGGTGAAACCGGTGTGATCCCGCAGTGCCTCGGCCACCTTGGACAGCTGGGTGGTGGTGGCGACGTACACCATCAGCACACCGCCGGGCACCAGCGAGCCGGCCACCGTATCGATCATCGACCAGGGTTCCAGCATGTCGAGCACGATCCGGTCCACTTCGCCGGTGTGTTCGGCCATGTCGGCCACCCGCAGTTCCCAGTTGTCCGGCCGGGTGCCGAAGAACGTCTCGACGTTGCGGATCGCGTGGTCGGCGTGATCCTGCCGGATCTCGTACGACACCACCGATCCCGCCGGGCCGACAGCACGTAGCAGCGAGCAGGTCAGCGCGCCGGATCCGGCGCCCGCCTCCATCACCCTGGCCCCCGGGAAGATGTCACCCCAGTGCACGATCTGAGCGGCATCCTTGGGGTAGATGACCGCGGCCCCGCGTGGCATCGACAGCACGTAGTCGGTCAGCAACGGACGCAGCGCCAGATAGTCGGTCTTGCCGGCCGAGGTGATCACCGAACCCTCGGGCTGGCCGATCAACGCGTCGTGCTCCAGTGCACCACGGTGGGTATGGAACATGGCACCGGTCTCCAGCACCATCGTGTACTTCCGGCCCTTGGGGTCGGTCAACTGCACCCGATCCCCGACAACGAACTCCCTGCTCACGCGAACTCCCTCGATACAGTGCGTGCCACTCGGGCAGCGACCGGTTCGGTCAACTGCCGCGGCGCCTGCTCAGTATCCGGGCGATGTCCTTCGCGAGCACAACTCCGGCCGGACGGCCGGCGTCGTCGACGAGCAGGAATTGGGGGGCGGACACCGATCTGATGCGTTCCGCGATGTCCCCGGGCTCGTCGCTGGTGAGGATCACCATCTCCGCGGTGATCGGCCGGGCCGCCATGGTCGCGGGCGCGTTGGGCTGCGTGCGGGCCAGGTCGAAGGCGGCCCGGTCGTCCATCAGTCCGACTGCCACACCGTCGGCACCGATGAGGATGACCGCCCGGCCGGCGGCCACCTGGTTGGCCAGGGCCACCGGCGACTCCCTGGGCAGTTGCACGACGGCTTTCGCCAGCCCGGCGATGGTCACGTCGGAGGGCCAGCTGACCACCTTGTCGGAGTTCCGTTCACCGGCCGCGCCGAGCCCCACGAACAATGCCATCACGAACGCGATGACGCCCTGCAACAATGCGGCCCGCGTCGAGCCGGTGATCTGGATCAACCCCCAGACGACGAGACCGGCAGCGATGGCATACCCGCCGATGACGGCGGACAGGGTCCCCCAGCGACGCCGGCCGAACGCCCGCCAGACCCCGGCTCGCAACACCCGGCCACCGTCCAGTGGCAGGGCGGGCAGGATGTTGAAGATCGCCACCACCAGGTTGGCCAGCGCGAGTTGGATCAGCAGCAACCAGCTGATGGTGTGCGGAGTCGTGCTGCCGATCAGCAGCCCGAAGATCGCGGCGAGCAACGCCGACACGCCTGGTCCGGCCGCCGCGATGGCCGCCTCTTCCCGCGGCGAATCCGGCAGTCGGCCCAGCTCGGAAACCCCGCCCAGCAGGTAGAGCCGCACCTCGATCACCGGTACGTCCAGCGACCGGGCGGCCAGACAATGACCGAGTTCGTGCGCGAGCACGCTGACTCCGAGCAGTACGCCGAGCCCGACGGCGACGAAGACGGCCGTCGTGGTGCTGACACCGGGAATCGCCTGCTGAACCACAGGTGTCGCAAGAATCGCGATGATCAGCACCGAGATCAGCCAGGAGAGCGACAACACGATGGGGATGCCGCCGATGCGACCGAGCGGGATGCCGAAGCTGCGCCGTCCGCCCCGCGGGACGGACGGGATGGTTCGGACTGCGTCAGCGGGCACCCTCGAAGGGTAATGGCCGGGGTGCGCTGTCGGTGGGCGGATCTACCCTCTGCAGACATGACATCGGCGACGGCGCGGGAGCCGGGAGCGTCCCGGCGGCTGGCCCTGTCACCGTCACGGGCCGGCGATTTCAAGACCTGCCCATTGCTGTACCGGTTCCGGGCGGTCGACCGCCTGCCGGAGGCGCCGAGCCCGGCCGCGGCCCGGGGCACGCTGCTGCACGCCGTCCTCGAGCGGATGTTCAGCCTCCCGGCCGCGGAACGCACCGAGCTGTCGGCGGTCGAATCGATCGGTGGCCTCTGGGACCGAATCCTCGTCGACGAGCCCGAGTTGGTCGAGGTCGTGGATCCTACGGATCCGGCGTGGCTCGCGGAGACCGGCGCTCTGGTCGGCGCCTATTTCACACTGGAGGATCCCACGCGCTTCGACCCGGAATCGTGCGAGCTGCCCCTCGAGGTGACCTTGTTCGACGACGACGGCACCGAGACGGTGCCGCTGCGAGGCATCGTGGACCGGATCGACGTCGCAGTGACCGGCGAGATCCGCGTCGTCGACTACAAGTCCGGCCGTTCGCCGGCGGAACACCGTGAGATCGACGCCCTCTATCAGCTCAAGTTCTACGCCTTGATGCTCTACCGACTCCGCGGCGTGGTGCCGACGCAGCTCAAACTTCTCTATCTCGCGGATGCCAGCACCCTCACCTACCGCCCCGACCTGGCTGAGCTGATGGCATTCCAACGTGGACTGGTCGCGCTGTGGGCTGCGATCACCTCCGCGCTCCGAACGGCCGACTTCCCGCCGAACAGGAGCGCTGCCTGCAGATGGTGTTCGTTCCAGGCGCAGTGTCCGGAGTTCGGCGGCACCCCACCGCCGCTCCCGGACCGGGCGCGCCTCGACGGCTAACGTGGGCGCCGTGACCGATGCACTGGCGGACCCGCAGTCCTACTACCGGCAACTCGGACCTGGTTCGTTCACCTCGACCGGTCATGCGCAGGGAGCCTGGTCGGAGCTCGAACAGCACATGGCCCCGGTCTCCGGTCTGCTCGCGCATGCTCTGGAGAACTGCTCTCCACGATCCGATCTGGTGATGTCGAGGGTCGTGTTCGACGTCCTCGGAATGATCCCCGGCGGCGCCTTCGGCGTGTCTGCCCGGGTCGTCCGCCCCGGCCGGACCATCGAACTGGTCGAGGCGGAGATGACTTCGGGGGGAAGGACTCTCGTGCGGGCGACGGCCTGGCGGTTGGTCGCCTCCGACACGTCCGCGATCGCGGTCACCGACCTCGCTCCGATCCCGGGACCGGACCAGGCCGCACCCGTCGACCTGTCCTCGATGTGGCCCGGCGGTTACATCAGGTCGATCGAGGCGCGGACGGTCGGTCGGCCGGAACCGGGCCGGGCCACCGTCTGGCTGCGCCCACGCGTCGACCTGATCGAGGGCCAGCCCAGTTCGCCCGCCAGTCGGCTGTTCGGGCTGATCGACACTGCGAACGGCGTCTCCGTCCGGGCCCAGCCGCGGGAGGTGATGTTCCCGAACACCGACCTGACGGTGCACCTGTTCCGCCAACCGTCCGGAGACTGGCTGGGGCTGGAGACCGAGGTCTCGTTCGGGCCGGGCGGGCTCGGGCTTACCTCCGCCGTGCTGCACGACCTGACCGGACCGTTCGGCCGAGCGGCGCAGACGCTGACCGTGCGGGTGCTCGATTGACCACGGCGGCCCCGCGATGAGGCCGGAGCGTCAGCCAGCGGCGGCGCCAGGTCACCGGAACTACAGCCGGCACGATCGGATGTCGGACGCGAGGATGGCCTTGGCCCCCAGCGCCGCCAGCGCATCCATCACCGGATTAGCTTTGCTGCGCAACACCATTGCCCGGACCGCGACCCAATCCGAGTCGGCCAGCGGGGCCACCGTCGGTGACTCCAGGCCCGGCGTGATCTTGGTCGCTTCCGCCAGGTACTTCTTGGGGCAGTCGTAGTCGAGCATCAGGTACTGCTGCGCGAACACCACTCCCTTGAGCCGGCTCACCACCTGGCGGGCCGCACTGCCGACGTCGGTACCCGCGCGGCTGATCAGCACCGCCTCCGAGTCGCAGATGATGTCGCCGAACGCCACGAGTGCGTGTTGCCGCAGGGTGCGACCCGATCCGACCACGTCGGCGATCGCATCGGCGACGCCCAGTTGCACCGAGATCTCGACCGCACCGTCCAGCCGGATGACGTCGGCGGTGAGCCCCTGAGCGGCCAG
Organism: Nakamurella sp.; assembly: GCA_965277305.1. Lineage (GTDB taxonomy): Bacteria > Actinomycetota > Actinomycetes > Mycobacteriales > Nakamurellaceae > Nakamurella. The sequence continues at coordinate 1,058,900 of CBDICH010000003.1, forward strand.
GTTCTGCCGGACCAGGTTCGGGTACGCCGTCGCGATCCGCAGTCCGGCCAGATCGGCGACCTTCCAATCCCGTCCGGTCGGCGCCGCGTACCGGAAGGTGGAGTGGCCGAATCCAAGGCCGAGTTCCTCGGACACCGGAGCACCGGAATCCGCAGTCAGATCGCGGCCGGTGATGCCGAGATCCAACTCGCCGGACCCGACGTAGATGGCGATGTCCTTGGGACGCAGGAAGAAGAATTCGACGTCGTTGGCGGCGTCGAGCACCGTCAGGTCTCGCGAATCGTGCCGCTGGCGATAGCCGGCCTCCCTGAGCATGTCGGCGGCGGGCTCGCTCAGCGTGCCCTTATTCGGGACGGCAACTCTCAACATGGCGATGATCCTTCAAGATGGGTTCGAGGGGGCTTTCGACCAGACAGCGCGCGACGCCCGACGAGACTCCGCCGGACGCGGCCTACAGATGCTTGTAGACCTGCTCGAGACCGATCCCACGACCGATCATGATCACCTGAGCCCGGTACAGCAGCTGCGAGATCTCCATGGCAAGCGCATCGTCGCCCTCGTGCTCGGCGGCCAGCCACACCTCACCGGCCTCTTCCAGCAGCTTCTTGCCCTGGGCGTGCACGCCCGCATCCAGCGCGTCGACGGTGCCGGACCCGGCCGGGCGCTCTGAGGCACGGTCGAGCAACTCGGCGAACAGCGCGTCGAAAGTCTTCACGATGCTCCATTCTCCCAGACTTCACGCGTCCCTCGACCACCGTGGGTGACAGCGCGACGCCGACTGATCAGAAGTAGTCCAGGATGGACGGTCGTGGGCCGCAGAAGACGCTATCGAGCAGTGCGTCGGAATCGGGATTTCCGCCTCGGACGAGGCCGGCCCGGCGGAGCGTCGAGACCGAGATTCCGCCGGCATACAACAGAGCCAGCCCGGTCACGGTCAGGATCGTCCCGCACGGCAGGTCCGGTTGCGCCGGTCCGCTCTCGATCACACCCGCGCCCCCTTCCACGACCAGTCGGTGCCGACCGGTGTTCCACGGGCATACCGGATCGTCCAGTTCCAGGATCAGGTCGGCGCTCGCGCCGGGCGGCCAACCCCGGGCGGCGACGGCGCCGGCCAGATCGACGACGCGCAGCATGTACTGGCGAACCTCGTCGACTCCCCAGCCCGCGCCGGCGATGGCCCAGTGGATCGGATCGTCACCGGAGGTCCTGATCTTGACCGTCGGGACCACCGACTCGAACGCCCCGAGCGCGGCGAGCAGGGCGAGATGACCATCGCCGGTCAGGGCGAGCAGCTCGACGACGCGGAGCGCGGCTGCCTGGCCGTACCCGGTCCCCCGGTTCCAGCTGGCGTACCCCACCACCCCCGATTCGTCGACCGCCAGGGTGACACCGTCAGTGGCCGCGAGGATCTGCTCGTCCGGTAGGTCGAAAGCGGCTCCGTCCCTGGTCAGCAGGCAGGAACCGGAGGCGGCGACGGTGGCGTAGACCCGACGGATGTCTGCGACGTCCGCGACCTCGGCCCGCCGCAGTGCCGTCCCGGTCGGCCGCACGCCCCGGAGCGCCGAAGTCGGGAAAGATCCGTCGACGAGTTCTGCGACCTGCTCGTACCCGAGGGTGCGGTACAGGGCGGGCGCGGTGCGGAAGAGGGTGGAGATGACGGCACCCCGCTCCCGAGCCTGCCCCAGCAGGTGGGTCATCACCTGACGGGCCAACCCGGTGCCGCGGTATTCCGGTGCCACCACCACACCCGCAACGCCGGCCGTCGCAACTCGACGACCGCCGATCATCGACTCGTAGCTACGGTCGTTCGCCTTGGCCGCCAAGGTCTTTCCGTCGAACAGTCCCCAACGCCTGACCTCTGGCCCGAGGATGAAGGCCGGCCGCGGGCCGGATGGAACCCCGAACGCGTGATGGCTCAGCAGGGTCGAGCGGTCGGCGTCTTCCTCGGTCAGCAGCCGGATCTCCATGCTGCGAACGCTATCGAAGACGTGCGGCGGCGTCACTCGCTTATCGAAGCTTCGCCGCCCGCCGCCGGGCCTTCGCAGCGGCGGCCTTGGCCTCTGTCATGTCTGCCGTGACCACCGGCGCGGGGATGGTCGAGACCACCACGGGCGCAGAGGTTCTCGCAGTGGTTCTCGAGGCGGGCGCCTTGGGGTCGGCGCCATTGGCCGCCGGCCGACCGTTCGGACCCTTCGCCGCGGCGGCGGCTTTTGCGGTCTTGGCCGGCGCCTTCTTGGCGGCCCCGTTCGACGACGCGACTGCGCCGTTGACCTTGCCGTTCACAGTCGGGGTGCCGCGGCCTCTGAGCACCTCGGCCAGGAACTCACCGGTGTAGGACGCCGGGTTGGCGGCGATGTCCTCCGGGGTGCCCTCCGCGATGACCAGACCGCCACCGGACCCACCCTCGGGGCCCATGTCGATGATGTGGTCCGCGGTCTTGATGACGTCGAGGTTGTGCTCGATGACGATGACCGTGTTGCCCTTGTCGACCAGTCCGTTGATCACGATGAGCAGCTTCTCCACGTCGGCGAAGTGCAGACCGGTGGTGGGCTCGTCGAGCACATAGACCGTCCGACCGGTGGACCGCTTCTGGAGCTCGCTACCCAATTTGACCCGCTGGGCCTCGCCGCCGGAGAGGGTCGGCGCCGGTTGGCCGAGCCGCACGTAGCCGAGACCGACGTCGACCAACGTCTTGAGGTGGCGGTGGATGGCGCCGATCGGTTCGAAGAAGACCGCGGCCTCCTCGATCGGGGTGTTCAGCACGTCCGCGATGGTCTTGCCCTTGTAGTGGACGTCGAGCGTTTCGCGGTTGTACCTGGCTCCCTTGCACACCTCGCAGGGCACGTAGATGTCCGGCAGGAAGTTCATCTCGATCTTCAACGTGCCGTCGCCGGCGCAGGCCTCGCAACGGCCGCCCTTCACGTTGAAGGAGAAGCGGCCCTGCTGGTAACCGCGGACCTTCGCTTCGGTGGTCGAGGCGAACAGCTTGCGAACGTGGTCGAACACGCCGGTGTACGTTGCCGGGTTCGACCGGGGCGTTCGGCCGATCGGCGATTGGTCGACGCCGACCACCTTGTCGACCAGATCGAGCCCGGTGACCCGGGTGTGCCGCCCCGGCACCATCCGGGCGCCATTGATCCGGTTGGCGAGCACGGCATGCAGGATGTCGTTGACCAGGGTGGATTTGCCGGAGCCGGACACGCCGGTGACGGCGATGAGGGTGCCCAGCGGAAAGTCGACGCTGACGTTGCGCAGATTGTTCTCGCGGGCGCCGACCACGGTCAGCTTCCGCGCCGGGTCGACGGGTCGCCGCACCAGCGGGACGGCGATCTCCCGGCGGCCGGACAGGAACGCGCCGGTGATCGACTCCTCGGAGTCGATCAGCTCCTGGACCGGGCCGGAGACGACTACCTTGCCCCCGTGCTCGCCGGCGCCCGGGCCGATGTCGACCACCCAGTCCGCGGTGCGGATGGTGTCCTCGTCGTGCTCGACGACTATCAGCGTATTGCCGAGATCCCGCAGTCTGGTCAGCGTCTTGATCAGGCGGTGGTTGTCGCGTTGGTGCAACCCGATGGACGGCTCGTCGAGTACGTAGAGCACGCCGACCAGACCCGAACCGATCTGGGTGGCCAGCCGGATCCGTTGTGCTTCCCCGCCGGACAAGGTGCCCGAGGCGCGATTGAGCGACAGGTAGTCGAGCCCGACGTCGAGCAGGAACCCGAGGCGGGCGGCGACCTCCTTGAGGACCCGCTCGGCGATCATCCGATCGCGGTCGGACAGCACCAACCCGGGAAAGAACGCGAAGGCGTCCTTGATGGACAGCGCGGCCAACTCCGCGATGTTCACCGGTCCCATCTCGTCGTGCTGGACCGTGACAGCGAGGATCTCCGGCTTCAGGCGCGTGCCCTTGCACACCGGGCAGGGCACCTCCCGCATGTACCCTTCGTACTTCTCCCGCGCCGACTCCGAGTCGGTCTGGGTGGCGCGCCGTTCCAGGAACGGGATGACACCCTCGAACTCGGCGTAGTACGAACGTTGACGGCCGTAGCGGTTGCGATAGCTGACGTGCACCTGGTCCTTGGACCCGTTCAGCACCGCCTTCCGGGCGGCGGCCGGCAGATCGTCCCACGGCGTGTTGACGGAGAAACCCATCACCTTGGCAAGACCTTCGAGCAGCCGGACGAAGTACTCACTCGTGACGCCGCCGGCCCAGGGCTGGATCGCGCCGCCGGCCAGCGTCTGGGCGCCGTCCGGAACGATCAGCTCGGGGTCGACCTCCTTGCGGGTCCCCAATCCCGTGCACTCCGGGCAGGCACCGAACGGCGAGTTGAACGAGAACGAGCGTGGCTCGAGCTCGTCGAGCCCCAGCGGATGGTCGTTCGGGCAGGCGAGTCGCTCGGAGTACCGGCGTTCGCGCAGCGGGTCGTCCTCGTCCAGGTCGATGAACTCGAGGATGACGAGACCGTCGGCCAGTCCCAGCCCGACCTCGACCGAATCGGTGATCCGCTGCTTGGCACTGTCCCTGATCACCAGGCGGTCGACGACCACCTCGATGGAATGCTTTTCCTGCTTCTTCAGCTTCGGGGGGTCGGTGAGCTGGTGCACGGTCCCGTCGATGCGGGCCCGGGAGAAGCCCTTGGCCTGCAGGTCCGCGACGAGGTCGACGTATTCCCCCTTGCGCTCCCTGATCACCGGGGCCAGCACCTGGAATCTGGTGCCCTCCTCCATCTCCAGCACCCGGTCGACGATCTGCTGCGGGGTCTGCTTGGAGATGATCTCGCCGCAGATCGGGCAGTGCGGGTGACCGATCCGCGCGTACAGCAGCCGCAGGTAGTCGTAGATCTCCGTGATCGTCCCGACCGTCGACCGAGGATTGCGCGAGGTCGACTTCTGATCGATCGAGACGGCGGGTGACAGACCCTCGATGAAGTCGACGTCCGGCTTGTCCATCTGGCCGAGAAACTGGCGTGCGTACGAGGACAACGACTCGACGTAGCGTCGTTGACCCTCGGCAAAGATGGTATCGAAGGCCAGGGACGACTTCCCGGACCCCGACAGCCCGGTGAAGACCACCATCGAATCCCGGGGCAGCGTGATGTCGACGTTGCGAAGGTTGTGTTCGCGGGCGCCCCGCACGATGAGGTGATCAGTCACGATTCCCAATGGTAGGTGGGCCCACCGACAGCTGGTCGTCTGTGCAGGTCAGGTGACTTCTGCCGGCTGACGTGCCTCAAGGACAGGTTGAGTACCGGGTCAATTGCGCGGTTCGACCCCCGCGCAGGTCCGTCCGCGGCGACCGGGCAGGATGGTTCGCGTGACTGACTCCCCTGTCCGCTGGGCCCTGGCCGGATACGGCTCGGGTGGCCGAATCTTCCACGCTCCGCTGCTCACTTCCGCGTCCGGCGTCGAACTGGTGGCGGTGGTGACGGGGAATCCGGGCCGCCAGGCCGAGGTGGCCGCGAATCTCCCCGGCGTCCGGACGGTTCCCGCACTCGCCGCGCTTCCGGCCCTGGGCGTCGAGGCGGTCACCATCACCACACCACCCGGAACGCACACCGCTCTCGCGCACGAAGCTCTCGACCTCGGGCTCGACGTCGTGGTGGACAAGCCGTTCGCGTTGAACGCGGCCGCAGCCGCAGAACTCGTGGCCCATGCCGAGCGGACCGGCCGGATGTTGACCGTCTACCAGAACCGCCGTTGGGACACCGACCTGCTGACGGTGAAGAAGCTGATCGACGACGGCGTCCTCGGCACCGTGCATCGATTCACCTCGCGGATCGACCGGTGGCGGCCGGTCAAGGCCAACTGGACTGATGCGCCGACCGACGGCGGAGGCACCTTGCTCGACCTGGGTCCGCATCTCATCGACCAGGCGCTCTACCTGTTCGGGCCGGTGGCTCGGCTGCACGCCCAGGTCAGGGCGATCAGGTCCGGATCGCGGACCGATGACGAGATCGAACTACACCTCGAGCACGCCTCCGGCGTCTTCTCGACGATCGCGGCCGGTATGGCGACCGCATCCGACGGACCCCGCTTCCAGGTCGACGGCTCGGCCGGCGGTTTCCTGATCAATGGCTTTGACGTCCAGGAGGCCCAGCTCAAGGAGGGTGGCAGTCCGACCACGCTGGGCGACTCCTGGGGGGTGGAAGATCCGTCCGCGTACGGGTTGTTGACCACTGCCGACGGAACCCGGCCGGTGGTGAGCGAACGCGGCCGGTGGGACACCTTCTATCCGGCCGCCGCCGCGGCGGTGCGCGGAACCCGAACGGCCCCGGTGGCGGCGGCCGATGCGGTGGCCACCGCGACGGTCATCGACGCTGCCTTCCTCTCGGCGGCCGAGCACCGGGTGGTCGAGCTGCCTGCCCGAGTATCGCCCTGCGTCGACCGGACGTCCCACCAGTAAATTGGCGGCCATGAGCTCAGCGCAGATCCCGGACTACACCGGCCACGTCGACCCGCAGGGCCCACCGGCCACCCGGCGCCTGACGGATATCAGCATCACCAAGCTGTCGGTCGGCCCGATGGACAACAATGCCTATCTGCTGGTGTGCCTGGAGACGGGTGACGGCCTGCTGATCGACGCGGCCGACGACAGCGAGCGCATCGCCGACCTGCTCGGCACCGGGCCGGACCGCCCGCGGTTGCGGAGCATCGTCACCACGCATTCCCACGGTGATCACTGGCAGGCGCTCGGCGCGATCGCGGGTCAGACCGGGGCCAACCTCTACGCCGGGACCGCCGACGCCGCCGACCTGCCGGTACCCACCGATGTCTTGCTGGGTCAGGGCGATGTCGTGCCCCTGGGAACCTGCCAACTGGAGTCGATCTCGCTGCGCGGGCACACGCCGGGTTCGGTGGCCCTGCTCTACCAGGAGCCGTCCGGAGCCGCCCACCTGTTCACCGGCGACTCCTTGTTCCCGGGCGGCCCGGGGCGCACCCGATCGCCGGAAGCCTTCGCCTCGCTGATGGACGACCTGACCGATCGGGTCTTCGACCGACTGCCCGACGAGACCTGGATCTACCCGGGACACGGCGACGACACCACCCTGGGCACCGAGCGACCACACCTCGCCGAGTGGCGCGTCCGCGGGTGGTAAACCTGCCGGACCCGTGAACGCCGAACGGGCCGGTGCGGACGAATCACTCGTCCGCACCGGCCCGTTCAGGGCGATCGGGGAAGCTGTCAGACGATGACGACGCCCTCGGCCGGGACCTCGTTCTTCCCGGCGTTGATCAGCAGCAGCGAGGCGATGGTCGCCAGCGCGAAGAACGACGCCGCGACGATGAACGCCACGCTGTAGCCGTGCACCTGACCCGCAGCCTGGATCAGCTGCGAAGGCGCCTGGCCCGGGGTGGAGTGCCCGGCGATGTAGCTGGTGGTCGCGGTCAGCGCGAAGGTGCTCAGCAGCGCGGTACCCAGGGAGCCGCCGACCTGCTGGGTGGTGTTGACCATGGCGCTGGCCACGCCGGCGTCATCCTTGGACACACCGACCAGTGCGACGTTGGTGGTGGACATGAAGATGAAGCCCATACCGATCGACATCACGATGATGGCCGGCAGGATACCGCCCGAGTAGGTGCTGCCCAGGTTGAGGCGGGACAGCCACAGCAGACCGATCAGACCCATGACCAGACCGATCGGAACGACCAGACGCGGACCGATCTTCAGGACGAGCTGCGATCCGACGCCGGCACCGACGATGATGCCGGCGCTGAACGGCAGGAAGGCGACGCCCGCCTTGATCGGCGAGTAGTGCTGGACGATCTGCAGGAAGTAGGTCAGGAACAGGAAGACTGCGAAGAGACCGGCACCGACCAGCAGGCCGACGACGTACGCACCCGCACGGTTGCGGTCCTTGAGGATCCGCAGCGGCAGCAGCGGAGCCGGGCTCAGGGTTTCCCGCCAGACGAAACCGGCCAGTAGGACGACAGCCGCACCCAGCGAGATCAGCGTCTGCGCAGCGGTCCAACCCAGAGCCGGCTCGGCCGCTCTGGTGAAGCCCCAGACCAGCAGAGCAAGACCCGAGGTGACCAGGATCGCGCCGGGGACGTCGTAGTGGGTCCCTCGGGCTTCGTTCTTGGATTCCTTGAGGTAGACCGTCGCGCCGAAGAAGGCGATGATCGCGATCGGGATGTTCACCAGGAGGCACCAGCGCCATGACGCGTACTCGGTGAGCAGGCCACCGAGCAGCAGACCGACAGCAGCTCCACCACCGGCGATCGCACCGAACACCGCGAAGGCCTTCGCCCGTTCTTTCGCATCCCGGAAGGTCACTGTCAACAGCGACAGAGCAGCCGGCGCGAGCATGGCGGCAAAGACACCCTGCAGGGCCCGGGCGGCGAACAGCATCCATCCGGTCTGTGCCGCACCACCGAGCGCCGATGCCGCAGCGAAGCCCAGGAGCGAGATCATCAGGACGCGCTTGCGGCCCAGATAGTCGGCAATGCGGCCTCCGAGCAGCAGCAACGCGCCGAAGGGTAGGGCGTAGGCGGTCACCATCCACTGGCGGTTGGCGGGGGTGATGCTCAGCGCGGTGGCCGCGTCGGGCAGGGCGATGTTGACGATGGTGGCGTCGAGCACGACCATCAGCTGCGCGATCCCGATCACCACCAGCGCCAACCAACGCTTGGGGTCGAGATCGCTGACTGAGCCCTGTTTTTCCAGGTCAGTCGTCGTCGGACTGGTCACGAGTTACTCCTTGTCGAAAGAACGGCCGCGGCGAAGCAGCCGGGACGCAAAACATCATGTCGGAGGACACCGACAGTCGGGTGTTGTACCGCCAACCGCACTGTTGGTGGAACCGAGACGAACCTGCGTCAGGAGCGGTCGTCGACCGCGCTACCGACAAGCTCGTCGAAAGCAGTTCAGGTGGCACTGCATATACATCGAATCAACCAGGACGAATTCGACAGGGCAAACCAATTGATTGCTGGGTATTCATCCGGCGGACACCGCCGGGATGATGCGCTAGCTGACCGGCGTCGCCGTTCTGGCCCCGGCATGGTTGATCACCGGCATCAGGACGTTGTCCACCAGGTGTTCGACGTAGCCGGGGTCGACCTTGCCGCAGTCGATGCCCGCCCTGGAGCAGAACTGACCCTGCAGTACTTCCCACACCAGTTGCACGTCAACTGGTGCGGGAAGCTCACCGCGAGCATGGGCCCTGGTCAGCAAGGTCTGCAGGGCGGCCAGCTGTGGCCCCTGCAGGCACAACCGGAACGCGTCGGCCAGTTCCGGGTCGCTGCTGGCTGCGTAGACGAGGCCCTTGAGTCCCGCGGTGCTCGCTGCCTGCAGGGCCGGGTCCTGGGTCTGCTGGGTCAGTCGCGCGATCAGGTCGTCGCGCAGGTTGCCGGTATCGGCCAGGACATCGACGCGATCCGCGTACACGCGCTGCAGCGCGTCGATGACCAGATCGTCCTTGTTCGCCCAGCGGCGGTAGATGGTCGCCTTCGACGCCTTGGCCCGGGCGGCCACGGCGTCCATGGTCACGGATTCATAGCTGGTCTCGTTCAACAACTCGACGACAGCCTGACAGATGGCCGCCTCTCTGTCGGCGCCGCGTCCGGCGGCCGAAGAGACAGGACAACCCAGCCTGGAGATCGCGGCGAACCGCGACACCTTCACCGCGCCGGACGACCCAGAAAACTCTCTCATGAACGAAACGGTACCGTACACATCCGGCCATCAACACCGATCAGCACGATGACGTGCGCCACTTCAGCTGTGAGCGGAACGGGTCCCGGCCGCGCCGACGGACGGCTCTCAGACCGAGATCGGCAGGTAGCGCTGCCACCACGACAGGATCGCCTCGAATCGGTGGAGTCGGTGACGCGGTCGGCCGGAGCGCGACAGTTCGTGGCCCTCACCCGGGAACAGCAGCATCTCCACCTCGTGCCCGCGGCTCTTCAACGCGACGAACAGGCGCTGGCCCTGCTCCAGCGGGCAACGCCAGTCGTTCTCCGAATGGATGATCAGCAGCGGCAGTTCGATCTGGTCTGCGTACGCAAGTGGAGAAGCGGCCCACTGCGAGTCCCGACCTGCTCCGGCGTAGACCTCCGCGAAGAAGTAGCCGATGTCGCTGGACCCGGCGAAGCTGTCCCAGGCATTCACGGCTCGTTCGCTGATGGCCGCGGTGAACCGGTCCGGTGCTTTGGAGGCCAGCCAGGAGGTCATGAAACCGCCGTACGAGCCGCCCATCACCCCCACCCTGGTGGAATCACAATCCGGTCGCTCCAGGGCGGCGTCCAGCAGGGCCAGTACGTCGTCGGCGTCGACGGTACCCAGTCGGCCGAGAACGGCGCGGCCGTGTTCGTGGCCGTAGCCGGCCGACCCGCGGGGGTTGGGCAGCACGACGGCGTACCCGGCGTCGGCATAGATCTGGGCCTCGTCGAACAGCCCCCAACCGTAGGCGGCATGAGGTCCGCCGTGCACCACCAACAACACCGGATGCGGGCCAGATCCCCTGGGCAGCAACAGAAATCCGTGAACCGGAAACCCATCCGGGGCTGATGCGGTGATCTCGAGATGATCGGCCAGTCCGGTCGCGCGGAGGTCGGCGGCCAGGTCGGTCCGCACTTGCTCGGGCTCGACGACGCGACCGTCCGCGTCCACGGTCAGCGTGCTGACCTCGCCCGGGCTGAGCGGCGACGCGACGATCGCGGCCACTCTGGCTCCACCGTCCTTCAGCGGGACGGCACCAAAGGACGTGACCACCCGTCGGCCACCGATGACCACGCCCAGAGCGTCCAGCGGTGCGTTGTCGGCCCCGATGGCCACGGCCCGCAGCGACACCGACCCGCGGTCGAGCACGGTCACCAGTACGGCCCCGCCCAGGACGAACGGCGCGGATCCGGTGTCGACCTCCACATCCACGCCGGTGAGCCGACGCGGCAGGCCACCGAGCGCCGGCACGGTCCACAGGCCGGTGGTGCGGCCAGGGGCGTCGATACCGTCGAACTCGACGCCGAGATAGAAGAGCGCGTCACCGTGGACGACGGGCTGGGTGGCGCTGCCCGGTAGCCGAACGACCAGGTCGCCGACGGACGGCGAACCGTCACCCGGAGCGGCTACAGCCGCGAACTCGGAGCGCAACTCGTCGGGTGCGGTGGCCCGCAGGTAGCCGAGCCGGCCGTCGGGCAGGAACACGGGTCCCCCGTCGATGTCCGGCTCGTCGGTCACCCGGACCGGTTCTGCGCCATCGCGTAGGTCGAGCAGGAACACTTGATCAGGGCGGTCCAGCGTGAATCCCCGGCCGTCGCGCCGGTAGGACATCCGGCCGATCGGACGGGGCGGCTCTTCGTCCGCGGTGACGTTCTCGTCGGTGCCATAACGGCCGGGTACCGGCACCGGCGCCAGATAGGCGATCCGATTGCCGTCGTCGGAGAACACGCATTCGCCGGCACCCAACGGGTGGGCGGTGAGCTTCCGGGCCTCGCCGCCGTGCAATTCGATCTTGTGCAGTTGCGGCGGCCCTGTTTCGGCAGCTCTGAGAAAGACCACGGTGTGGCCGTTCGGGGACAGGACCGGAGCCGAATCTCGCGGACCGGCCGAGAACGGGGCGACCGAATTGTCCCGACCGGGGCCGGAGGCCAACAGCCGGAGCGTGGCCGCATAACGGTCCGCACCCTGATCCGGACGCGAGATCGCAACCAGCACAGCGCCATCCGACGTGATGGCAGGGCGCCCGGGCAGGTTCATCTTGCTGATGTCGTCGTGTTTCACCCGACCTACGTTAGCGCCCGGTCGACTCCCGCCGAGTGCCCGCAGCTGACCGGTGCGAACCTCTGGCACCCTTGACGGATGACCAACGTGATCACTGCTCGGACGATCGTTCGCGAGCACGAGTGAAGTTGAGCCCGAGCAGACTGCTCGCGGGTCGGACCCGAAAGGTGTTGGCCGCCGCGGTCGTGTTGGTGGTGGTGGCTGCCATCGCGGTCATCGCACGACCGAGCTCGAGGGCTGCCTCCGGCGTCCGGACCGAGAACGAGTTGATTGCGGTTCCCGGCGGTCCAGGAGTGACCGGTCAGGTGTACATCGACGCCACGCTCTACCTGCCCCCGGTGTCCGGACGCGTTCCGGCCGTCCTGATGGCCCACGGGTTCGGTGGTTCCAAGGACTCGATCGCCTCCGATGCCCGAGACCTCGCCGGACACGGATTCGTCGTGCTGGCCTATTCCGCACGCGGTTTCGGCAACTCCACCGGCCAGATCGCGCTGGACTCCCTCGACTACGAGATTCCGGACGCCCGCGCCCTGGTCTCCTGGCTGGCCACCCGACCGGAGGTGTTGCTGGACGCGCCCGGGGATCCGCGGGTCGGCGTCACCGGAGCCTCCTACGGCGGCGCGCTGTCCCTGATGCTGGCCGGCACCGACCGCAGGATCGACGCCGTTGCTCCGTTGATCACCTGGAACGACCTGTCGGCTGCCCTGTTCCCGAACGCGATCGATACCAGGTCCAACTCCGCCGGTACCCCCGCGGACGCCAACGCGGCAGCAGACGGGGTGTTCAAGAAATCGTGGGCGGCCTCGCTGATCGCGTCGGTGACCTCGGGAACCTCGCTGACCGCTGGCAGCAGCGGTACGGCCCCGAGTGACAGCGGGGACAGCGGGTTCAGCCGCGGCACCGCTACCGGCACGGCCGCCGCGGCTCCGAGCACGGCCGCCGCGGTTCCTGCCACCACGCCTGCGGATTCCGCACCGAGCATCGGCACCGGGTCGGCCGGTACGCCGGGGTGTGGCCGACTGATGCCGGCCCTGTGCGCGGCGTACTCGCAGGCGGCCCAGACCGGGCGGGAGTCGGCCACGCTCGAGGCGCTGCTCGACCGGTCGAGCCCGAAGGCCGTCGTCGGCAACATCACCGCCCCGACCCTGCTGGTGCAGGGCGAGCGGGACACGCTGTTCGGACTCGACCAGTCCGACGCCAACGCGAGAGCCATTGCCGCCAAAGGCACGACCGTGGCGTTGACCTGGTACAACGGTGGTCATGACGGTGGCAGCCCGGACCAGGTGACCAGGGACCGCATCAGCAACTGGTTCGGCTACTACCTGGCGAAGTCCGGCGCCAAGCCGGCCAACACCTTCAGCTACAGCGTGGACGGTCCGCTCTCCGACACCGGCCGGGCACGCACCAGGACCTTGCAGGTGCCGTCCTATCCCGGGCTGGCCGGCGCCGCAGCCACGCCGATCGGCACCGTCGAACTGGCCGGCCCCGAACAAACAATCCTGAACCCACCGGGTGGGTCGCCGGCGGGCATCTCCTCCCTCCCCGGGCTGTCGGGGATCTCAGCCCTGGCCGGCACCGCTCTGGCCAGCCTCGGCGGTGGGATCCCCGGTCAGGTCGCCCGCTTCACGTCCAGCCCGTCGAAGGCCCTCACGGTGGTCTCGGGAACCCCGCGCATCGACGTCACCGTCTCGTCGGTCGGCCTGTCACAGGCGGTCGGGACGAACGTCGCCGGCGACGGAGCGGTGTTGTTCGCATCGATGTCCAAGGTCAGCAGCGGAGGCACTCGGACGTTGGCGGGCAGCGCGGTCGCACCGATCAGGATCATCGGCCTGCCCGCCGACGGCAGCCCGAAGACGGTTCGGATCGATCTACCCGCCGTCGCCTTCCAGGTGGAGGCGGGATCCAGGATCGAGGTCGACCTCTCGACCACCGATCAGGCCTACGCGGGGCCGACCGCCCCGGCGGTCTACCAGGTGGCCCTCGCATCGGGGGCACTGAGTCTGCCCGAGGTCGGCGGCGTGCGGGTGTCCGCGGGCGACGTTCCGGTGGTCACCCTCATCGCGCTGATCCTGCTCGCGATGCTGGTGGTCGTCGGCCTGGTTCTCCTGGGCCGGGTCCGATCGCGACACGGGCGGAGCACCGATCCGGTCACGACCGCCACCGGTGCAACCGCATCGGCAGACACCGCGCCGTCACCACTGGAGATCATCGGGCTGGGAAAGTCGTACCCGGGCGGCGTGGCGGCGGTGACCGATGTCAGCTTCCGGGTGGAGACCGGCCAGGTGCTCGGTCTGCTGGGGCCCAATGGCGCCGGCAAGACGACCACCTTGCGGATGGTGATGGGCCTGATCAGCCCAACCGCCGGTGAGATCCGCGTCTTCGGACAGCCGGTCCACCCGGGGGCCGAGATCCTCGCACGCATCGGCAGTTTCGTCGAGGGATCCGGGTTCCTGCCACACCTGTCCGGGGCGATGAACCTGGATCTCTACTGGCGAGCCACCGGCCGCCCGGCCCAGGACGCCCACATGGCCGAGGCGCTGGAAATCGCCGGGCTGGGCAAAGCGATCAACCGCAAGGTGAAGACATATTCGCAGGGCATGCGCCAGCGCCTGGCGATCGCCCAGGCCATGCTCGGGCTGCCTGATCTGCTCCTGCTCGACGAGCCGACCAATGGGCTGGACCCGCCACAGATCCACGCGATGCGAGAGGTGTTGCGCGCCTACGCGGCGAGCGGCCGCACGGTGCTGGTGTCCAGTCATATGCTGTCGGAGGTCGAACAGACCTGCAGTCACGTCGTCGTGGTCCACCAGGGTCGGACGATCGCTGCGGGCACGGTGACGGAGATGGTCGCCGCTTCCGGCGACATGGTGTTCTCGGTCGACTCCGAGGCCAGGGCCATCGAGGTACTGAGCGGACTTCCCGGTGTCGGCGAGATCGCCGCCGACGATCCGGATGGGCCGTCGGGCGGCGCGCCGGGGCCTGGGCTGGTGCGCGCCGATCTCGGCAGTTGCTCGCCGGCGGGGGCGGTGGCAGCCCTGGTCGGGGCGGGCATCGGTGTCACCAGCGCAGCCCCTCGCAACCGCCTCGAGGACGTCTTCCTCGAACTGGTCGGCGCCTCCGGCCCGTCCACACCTGGAGGTGCCGGATGACGACCAATGCCCACCCCGGATCGCGACACGACCGTTCGGCCGATGCGGCCGTCCACGCGATGGCCAACCTGGGCCGGCCCGTTCCGGTCACACGATCCGGCGTACCGGAAGGCTTCCGGGCGGCGCGCACCCTCCCGGTCCGGGTCGAGCTGATCCGGCAGCTGCGACGACGTCGCACCCAGCTCGCTCTTGGCTTCATGGTGGCTCTGCCGGTCATCCTGCTGATCGCGTTCTCGGTGGGCGGCAGCAACTCGAACGGCAACGGCACCGGTAGCTCGTTCGTGGATCTGGCCAAATCCGGTGCGGCGAACTTCGCCATGGTCTCGCTCTTCTTCTCGGCGAGCTTTTTGCTCATCGTGGTGATCAGCCTGTTCTTCGGTGACACCATCGCCTCCGAGGCGTCCTGGTCCTCCCTGCGCTACCTGTTGGCCATGCCGGTGCCTCGACTTCGACTGCTGCGGCAGAAGATCCTGGTCGCCGGCCTGCTCTCGCTGGCGGCGCTGATCATCCTACCGACGACGGCGTACCTCGTCGGGTTGATCTTCTACGGAACCGGTCCGCTCTCGACGCCGATCGGCGACGAGTTCGGTACCGGCGCCGGGCTCGTCCGGCTGGCCCTGGTGGTCGGTTATCTGGCCATCCAGCTGACCTGGGTGGCCGGGCTGGCCTTCTTGTTGAGTGTTCTCACGGATGCCCCATTGGGTGCGGTGGGAGGGGCCGTGCTGCTGTCGATCCTGTCGCAGATCCTCGACCAAATCACCGCGCTCGGCGGCATCCGCAACTGGTTGCCGACCCACTACTCACTGGCCTGGACCGGGGCCCTGGTCGATCCGATCCGCTGGGACGACATGGTGCGCGGCGCTTTTGCCGGTCTGGCGTACGCGACGATCTTGGTCGGCATCGCCGTCATCCGGTTCCGCCGGAAAGACATCACGAGCTGATCAGCATGTGCGGTTGACTGATCGGCCTGGCAGCGCCGCCGGCCGACAGGTCGCACCCGAGAGCTCGGACGGTGGGCTCACTGGACGCAGAACTCGTTGCCCTCCGGATCGAGCATCACCATCCAGCGTTCTCCCCATTCGCCCTTCCGCTCCTCGACGACGGTTCCGCCGGCCCCGACCAGACGCTCGATGTGGGACATCACCGTTTCCCACCGTTCGTCGGGATCGGAAATCCCGCGTCCCACGCCGACGTCGAGGTGCAGACGATTCTTCAGCTGCTTTGTCTCGGACACCTTCTGGAAGAAGACCCGAGGGCCCGGACCATGCGGGTCCACGATGGCGCTGGCGTCATCCCAGCGGTCGGGTGGGAGATCCGACGCCTCGAGGGCCTCCTGCCACGTCTCGAAGCCGGGGGGCGGATCGTCGAGTTGGTAGCCGAGCGCGACCGACCAGAACTCAGCCAGCACCGCGGGACTGCCGGCATCGATCACGATCTGCACCTGGACCGAACTGCTCATCCGTGTCTCCTTCGCTACGGTCCGCTGGTCGCTACCTGGCCCCGACGCCAGCCGAGTCCATGTCTCGGATCTCACGCTTCAGCTCATGGATCTCATCTCGCAGCCGCCCCGCGAGCTCGAACTGCAATTCCCGGGCGGCGGCCATCATCTGGTCGGTGAGCTGTTGGACCAGATCGGCCAACTCCGACCTTGCCATCCCCGCGGTCGAGTGGCCGGCGAACACGCCCGAACTCCCGCCGACCTCACCGGCGGCCTTCCGTCCGCGAGAGGCGTTCCGGCCGGACCCGCCCATCTTGACCTTCGAGTTCGACATCCCTTCGGCGGTGTCCTCGGCCTCGGCATAGACGCGCTCCAGGATGTCGTTGATCTTCTTGCGCAGGGGCTGCGGGTCGAGCCCGGCCTCCTTGTTGTAGGCCACCTGCTTCTCCCGACGGCGATTCGTCTCGTCGATCGCCCTGGCCATAGACGGAGTGATCTTGTCCGCGTACATGTGGACCTGACCGTTCACGTTGCGTGCCGCCCGGCCGATCGTCTGGATGAGCGAGGTGCCGGACCGAAGGAAACCCTCCTTGTCCGCATCGAGGATCGCCACCAGGGAGACCTCGGGGAGGTCCAGACCCTCCCGCAGCAGGTTGATGCCGACCAGCACGTCGAACTCACCCAGCCGGAGCTCGCGCAGGAGCTCGACCCGGCGCAGCGTGTCCACCTCGGAATGCAGGTAGCGGACCCGGATCCCCATCTCGAGCAGGTAGTCGGTCAGGTCCTCGGACATCTTCTTGGTCAGCGTGGTGACCAGTACGCGCTCGTCGACCTCGACCCGCTTGCGAATCTCGCCGATGAGGTCGTCGATCTGGCCCGTGGTCGGCTTGATGATCACCTGCGGGTCCACCAGGCCTGTCGGCCTGATCACCTGCTCGACGAACTCGCCCTGAGCCCGACCCAACTCGTACGGCCCCGGCGTTGCGGAGAGGTAGACGGTCTGCCCGATGCGACCTGCGAACTCCTCCCAGGTCAGCGGTCGGTTGTCCAATGCCGACGGCAGCCGGAACCCGTGGTCGACCAGGGTCCGCTTCCGCGACGCGTCACCCTCGTGCATGGCGCCGATCTGCGGAACGGTGACGTGCGACTCGTCGATGACGAGGAGGAAGTCCTCGGGGAAGTAATCGATCAGCGTGGCCGGCGCCGTGCCCGCTCCGCGCCCGTCTATGTGCCGTGAATAGTTCTCGATGCCGGAGCAGAATCCGACCTGCCGGATCATCTCCAGGTCATAGGTCGTCCGCATGCGCAGGCGTTGCGCCTCGAGCAGGTCGCCTTGTTTCTCCAGTTCTGCCAGGCGTCCCGCCAACTCGTCCTCGATGGCGGCGACTGCTTTGGCCATCCGCTCGGGGCCGGCCACGTAGTGGGTTGCCGGGAAGATACGCAGACCCGGAACCTCCCGGACGATGTCCCCGGTGAGCGGGTGCAGGTAGTACAGCTTCTCGATCTCGTCACCGAAGAACTCGATCCGGATGGCGAGTTCCTCGTAGGCCGGGATGATCTCGACGGTGTCGCCGCGCACCCGGAAAGCACCGCGGGTAAAGGCCAGGTCGTTGCGCGAGTACTGGATGTCGACCAGCGCACGGAGCAGCGCGTCGCGGTCCATGTTCATCCCGACGTTGACCGGTAACGAACGGTCCAGGTATGACTGCGGGGTGCCGAGTCCGTAGATGCAGGACACGGAGGCGACCACGATCACGTCCCGGCGGGACAGGAGCGACATCGTCGCCGAGTGACGCAACCGCTCCACGTCCGAGTTGATCGACGAATCCTTCTCGATGTACGTGTCCGTCTGCGGCACGTAGGCCTCGGGCTGGTAGTAGTCGTAGTAGGACACGAAGTATTCCACTGCATTGTGCGGGAACAACTCTCGCAGTTCGTTCGCCAGCTGGGCCGCCAGCGTCTTGTTCGGCGCCATGACCAGGGTCGGCCGCTGCACCTTCTCGATCAGCCAGGCGGTGGTGGCAGACTTCCCCGTACCCGTCGCGCCCAGCAGCACGACGTCCTTCTCTCCCTCGTTGATCCGCTTCTCGAGCTCGGCGATGGCCGCAGGCTGATCACCGGCCGGCTGATAGTCACTGACCACTTGGAAGCGCGCCGCGCTCCGGGGGATGTCGCCGACAGGGCGGTGCTCGGAAACGGCAAGGACGGGATGTTCGGTCGCGAAAGCCACGATCAGAAGGCTACGCGGGGGGACCGACAGTGGCCCCTGACCAGAGCGAACCTGGGCCGTCCGGGGTGCAGCGAAGGATGGCGGGCTGCGGCATCAGCCGAGCTCAGGATGGGCTCCAGCCCACCGAGTCGGCCCAGCGTCTGATCTCGGGGTCGACAGCGGCCAGGAACGATTCCTTGTCGTGGGCATACCCGTCCGCGGTGGTGTCGTACGCGTGACCGGCCGAGGCCCGTTCCTTGGCCACCAGGTAGTCGGCTCTGGCCGCCGGCGTGGCCCGCAACCAATCACGGAAGCGCAAGGCCCACAGCCAACCTGGCGATCCCTTCACTCTCAAGTGGAGGTTCACGCTCCGTCCGGGATCGGCGTTCACGTGGAGGGACTTCTGCCAGTCCGCCGGTTCCGGTCGCCCGTTGTCGTCGGGATGAGGGGTGTCGCGATCGATTCCCGCCACCAGCGGAAATCCGCCGGCAGCCAGCAGGGGTGCGAAGTCGGCCAGTTGTGGCAGGTCGTCGACGGCCAATTGGAGGTCGATCACGTCCTTGGCCGGGAATCCCGGTACTGCGGTCGAACCGATGTGGTCGATGCGATGGTCGCCCACCAGGTAGCCGACCCGGTCCATCAGCCTTTGCGCCTGTTCCGGCCACGACGCCTGGTACTCCACCAGCCGCGGCCCGGAGCGGGGCGCCCGTGTCCCGGTGTCGACATTGGCGGCGTAGGTCGACAACCGCGACCAGACCAGGTCGGCCTGCTCACCGATAGCGCCTGGGTCACCACTGTTGTCGATCCAGATGTCGCACAACAGCTTTCGCTGCACGTCGTCGATCTGAGCGGCGATCCTCGCCCGCGCGTCATCGACCGCCAGCCCTCTGTTCCGCAGCCGCTCGATGCGGAGCTCGGCAGGCGCCCCGACGCCGACCACCAGATGGAAAGAGGATGCGGCTGCTCGCGTGGTCAGCAGTGGAATGTCGTTCACCACGACACTTCCGGCCGGCGCCGCGTCCAGCAGTGCCGCGAATCGGGCCCGGACCAGTGGGTGCGTGATGCCTTCGAGCCGACGACGGGACGCGGCGTCGGAGAAGACGACGGCGGCCAGCGCCGGACGATTCAGGGAGCCGTCCGCAGCAATCATCCCTACGCCGAACTCCTCGGCGATGGCCGCCAGACCCGGGGTGCCGACGGCCACCACCTCCCGGGCCAGCCGGTCGGAATCGACCACGACCGCCCCGCGCTCCCCCAACGCCTCCGAGACGGTCGACTTTCCCGCTCCGATCCCACCCGTCACCGCCACAGTGATGGTCATGACGCCTTCCTTCCCAGTCAGGAGGTGCGAGACACACCGCCCAGCCTCCCCGGTCGAGTTCAGCGTCTCACGTAGCGTGATCTGCAGTTCCGCCGGATGTGTGGTCCGCAAGGTCCGCCACATCAGCCGGCAAGGAAGCCGCTGTCAGCGGACTGCGCACCATCCATGGAGGAGCTGTGACCACCACCATCGCCGCACCACCGGTCGGTCACGGGCGGCACCGTTTCGGCCGTGCCGGACTGGTACCGGTCGCCTTCTTCGTCAAGGTCGCCTACCGGGGTCTCTTCGCATCCTGGCGCCACCCCGGCAAACACCGCCCGTACGTCGCGCCGGCGCGCACCGGCAGCTCACATTCACCCGTCCCGGCCCTCTGAGCCGTCCGTCCCCTTGACTGCTGTCGGGTAGTCATCGCCCGCTGAGAGGGGCTCGGCTCCCCGGGGCGCCCCCTCCCCAGTGGAATTCAGCGGTGTTCGAGCTCAGCCGTTCTTGATGACCCTGGTGAGCGCCTGGCTCGCCAGCACCGGCAGTCCCTTGGTGAGTGCCGCGTCGGAGGCCACACCCTTGCTGACGGCCACCGCCAGTGTCCACGTCCCGTACGCCATCTCGATGACGCCGCCGTTCTGGATCATCAGGGTGGCAGGGTAGCCGTTGACCGTGGTCTGGGTGACGATCGCACCGGCATCCTGAGCTGCCTGCACATCCACCGCAAACTGGGCTTTGGCCGCGGCTGCGGTGTTGTACTGCGTCAACCTCATCCGCACCGGAGCGGTCTTCCCGTTGTCCTTGCTGCCGTAGAGACAGCGGATGGCCCCGGTGACACCACGGGCCGCAGCGCCGAGCCTCACCCGGTTGGTGTTGGCGCCGATGGTCGCGCCCAGGGCGCTCTTGACGTCCGAGGCGTCCAGGACGATAGCGCAGTCGGCTTTCAACGGGTCGACCTTGACGATCGGTGCGGCGGTGGGCGCCGTCGTCGTCGGCGTCGGTTTCGGGGTGGTTTTCGGGGCGCTGACCGTGGGCGTCGGAGTGGCCGTCGGGCTGACGACGATGACCGAGCTCAGGGGTTTGGAGGTGACGGCTGCGCTGCTGGTGACGGTGTTGACGACTGTCACAGTGCGTTTGGTCGCGGACCCGGAACTGCAACCGGCCACAGTGAGGGCGACGACGAAGAGGGGGACAAAAGTGGTACGGCGCATGGACACCACGGTATGTGCCGTCCCGGTCATTGTCCGGTCAACCCGCCGTGATCCGCAGCTCTTGTTGGTCCTCGCCCGATATTGGCGGCGACCTGGCCGGCAGATCAGGACGCAGAAGCGGGGCCGACCCGAAGGTCGGCCCCGCTCATGTCGCACGCTCGATCATCCGGCCGGCGGGCCGGAGCAGGATCAGCTTCCGGCGAGCCGCTCGCGCAACTTGGCCAAGGCCTCGTCGTCGACCAGTGAACCGGCCGGCTCGGCACTGTCGTCCGAATCGGCGGCCGGGGCCGTCGCGGACGAGTAGTTGGCCGGCTCGGCAGCTTCGGCGTCGGCCTTGATGGCCGCCGCGATCTGCTTGAGGTGGGACTCGTAGACCGTGTGGGCGTCGGAGTACTGCTTCTCCCACGCGTCACGCTGGGTGTCGAAGCCCTCGAGCCATTCACCGGTGGCCACGTCGAAGCCTTCCGGCGGCAGGAAGTTGCCGGCCTCGTCGTAGTGGTCGACCACGCCGTACTGCGCACGGACCTCGTCGAATTCGGTCTCCGGGGTGATGCCCTCGTTGGCCTGCTTCAGCGACAACGAGATCCGGCGACGCTCGAGGTCGATGTCGATGACGCGGACGAAGATCTCCTCGTCGACGGTGACGACCTGCTCCGGGATCTCCACGTGGCGACCAGCCAGCTCGGAGATGTGCACCAGACCCTCGATGCCGTCGTAGACCCTGACGAAGGCACCGAACGGCACCAGCTTGGTGACCTTGCCCGGCACGACCTGCCCGATGGCGTGGGTGCGGGCGAAGTGACGCCACGGATCTTCCTGGGTGGCCTTGAGCGACAGCGACACCCGCTCGCGGTCCATGTCGACGTCGAGGACCTCGACGGTGACCTCCTGGCCGACCTCGACAACCTCTGACGGGTGGTCGATGTGCTTCCAGGACAGCTCGGAAACGTGCACCAGACCGTCGACGCCGCCCAGATCGACGAACGCACCGAAGTTGACGATCGAGGACACGACGCCCTTGCGGACCTGGCCCTTGGCGAGCTGGTTGAGGAATTCGCTGCGCACCTCGGACTGGGTCTGCTCGAGCCACTGACGGCGGGAGAGCACGACGTTGTTGCGGTTCTTGTCCAGCTCGATGATCTTGGCGTCGAGCTGACGGCCGACGTACGGCTGCAGGTCACGGACGCGACGCATCTCGACGAGGGAGGCAGGCAGGAAGCCACGGAGGCCGATGTCGATGATCAGGCCGCCCTTGACGACCTCGATGACGGTGCCCGAGACGACGCCGTCCTCTTCCTTGATCTTCTCGATCGTGCCCCACGCGCGCTCGTACTGAGCCCGCTTCTTGGACAGGATGAGCCGGCCTTCCTTGTCCTCCTTCTGGAGGACGAGGGCTTCGACGTGCTCGCCGATCTTGACGACCTCGTTGGGGTCGACGTCGTGCTTGATGGACAGCTCACGCGAGGGGATGACACCCTCGGTCTTGTAGCCGATGTCGAGCAGAACCTCGTCGCGGTCGACCTTGACGATGATGCCTTCGACGATGTCGCCATCGTTGAAGTACTTGATCGTCAGATCGATGGCAGCGAGGAAATCCTCGGCCGACCCGATGTCGTTGATGGCGACCTGCGGGGCGGTACGGGTGGGTGCGGACATGTGTTGGGGTGCTCCGACGGGTGGTGTGGGTGGGCGGGACGCACGATCCGTTTCTGGTAGGAACGTGCGCTGCGACGTGGGCCGATGTCTGCGAGGTCGCGCTCCGTCCGGGGACGGGAACAACCCGTTGGCGCTTCTACTCCATGCTGCCTACTCCATACCGAGGCAGCCTGAACCCACATTGCAATCCACACTTTACGCCAGCGCCGGAGGGTAATCGAACCAACGCGGGGAGATCCCGAGACTCTCCCCGCGGCCACACCGCGGGGCCAGGCCGAACGGGCCGGCGATGCGCTGCCAGGATGGTCGGGTGGACATCTCGACCGAGCTGGGACCAACTCATCCGCGGCGGCGTTCCGCCGACCAGTCGACCAGCCGCTCGGCGAACCGCCGGTGGTGGGACGCCGATGCGGACGAGTACCACCTCGAGCACGGCGCGTTTCTCGGCGATGCCGACTTCGTCTGGTGCCCCGAGAATCTGCGGGAGCAGGACATCGGATTGCTCGGTCAGGTCGCGGGCCGCCGCATCCTGGAGGTCGGCTGTGGTTCGGCGCCCTGTGCCCGCTACCTGGCCGCCCGCGGGGCCGACGTGGTGGCCTTCGACCTGTCGGCCGGGATGTTGCGACACGCAACCGAGGCGTCCGCTCGCAGCGGGACGGCGGTACCACTGGTGCAAGCCGACGTCTGCGAACTCCCCTTTCGGGATGCGGCCTTCGACGGTGCGTTTTCCTCGTTCGGAGCCATCCCGTTCGTTGCAGATTCGGCAGGGGCCATGCGTGAAGTGGCGCGAGTGCTGCGACCCGGCGGGCAGTGGGTCTTCTCGGTGACCCACCCCATGCGTTGGATGTTCGCCGACGATCCCGGACCGAAGGGTCTGTCCGTGATCCAGTCGTACTTCGACCGGTCGCCCTATGTGGAGGTGGACGCCAACGAGGTGCCCGCGTACGTCGAACACCATCGGACGCTCGGTGACCGGATTCGCGAGCTGGTGGCCGCCGGGTTCGTCCTGGAGGATCTGATCGAGCCCCAGTGGCCCGAGGAGTTCGACGGCGTCTGGGGACAGTGGTCCCGGCAACGCGGAGAGCTGTTCCCGGGCACATCGATCTACGTCTGCCGGCTGGCCTAGCGTCGGGTGCCCGACGTCGGACGAGATTCGTACCAGGCCAGGTACGTTTCACCGCGCGGTGAGAGCTGGTAACCGACCTCCAGGCTGATGGTCAGGCCCAGCGCCTTCATCTTCCTGATGTCGATCTTCATCGGTTGCAGATCCCGATCGAGCAGCGCGGCCAACACCTTGGACACCACGGCCGGGTTGTCCCTGATCCAGCCGAGGATGAATCGGGTCCACGGTCCCGAGGGCTTGACCGCATCGAGCCGATCCAGAGCTTTGTCGATCCGGAGCAGTTCGGCTTGGTCCGGTAGTTCCTCGCGGAGGGCCAGCCGCGGGTCGGCACCGGCATGGTGCACCGTCACTTCGAAGATCCGATCGTCGGGACGTCTCATCAACCATTTCGTCAGCGAGGCAAGATCTCTCTCGCCGCAGGCGAGCGCATCGGTCTCGGTGAGAGCCGCAATATCGGGAATCTCGCGCACGCTGTCGATGCCGACAACACCGAACTTGGTCACCTGACTGCCACCGGGCTTCGCCCGCGGCCGGTCCCAGCGCCGGTAGACGCGGGTGACCGTGCCGGCCACGATTCCCTGCGCGATGACGTTGGGCAGCAACATGGCGGATTCCTGGGTTCGGCTCGTGGCGGCGTAGTCGGTGGCGAGGGTATTCCTGGGACGAACAGGTCCCGCCAGGTGGATCTCATCAATTTTGCTAATACCGGTCGCGCTCCCCTGCACCCACCCTGAGTGCGAGCCAACGGCGATCCCCGCCACTGGCACGCTCTCGCAGGAGGACTGCATGAACAAAGGCAAGATCGCCCGGCTCGCCGGCTTCGTCGGGGTGCTGGGTGCCACGACGGTCCTGATCACGACCGCGGTCACCGGGACCGGAGCCTACTTCACGGATTCCCACAGCGGCTCGATTGCTGCAAGCTCGGGTCACCTGACACTCAACGTCTCCAACCCGAATCTCAGTTTCCCCAATCTGCTGCCGGGCGAGGACAAGACCGTGAACATCGGGTACAACGTCGATTCCAGTGGCAACTCCGACATCTGGATGACCTTCACCGATACCGCCGCCTACTGCGCGTTCACCGGAGCGTCCGATGACCCCGCCAACTGTGGTGGGGGCTTGGGACGGTACGGACACTTCGCGGTCGCCAATGACAATGGCATTCTGTTCCAGTCGTACAACCTCAAGAACGCCCCTGCGGGCATCACCGGCACATCGTGCGCCATCGACGCGAACGGTGACGGTGGCAGCGCCCAGGGTTCCACGAGCGTCTCCAACACGCCGCCGTATTGTGGCGTGCCGCTCGCCATCAAGTTGGCGTCCGACCTCCCGAACGGCAGCAGCGGAACCATCAAGACCACTTTCGGGATCACGGGTCGCGCCACCGGTCAGAATGCCCCGGTTGCCACTGTGCCCTTCAACATCGTTGCCACCCAGGTCGGCGTGCGTCCGGACGCCGCCAACTTCTAGACCGCTGTCGGCGTCGAAATGGCGCCGTCCAGATCTCGATCGACCGGTTGGCGGGACGGGCTTCGGTCCGTTCCGCCAACCGGCGTCCCGCCACACCACATCGCACCAGGAGGTCTCGATGAGCGTGAGCCGTCGCGTCACCTGGGGCGTTCTCTCGCTCGTGTTCATATCAGCGCTCGCAGTCGGATTCGGCTTCTGGCGTGCCGGATATCGCGCGTACGTCATCCACACCGGGTCGATGGAATCGACCCTCGTGCCCGGTGATCTGATCATCGATCGCCCCGCTACGGACGGTTACGGCGCCGGACAGATCATTACGTTCAGGCACTCGGCCGGTCCCGATCTGGTCACTCACCGCATCACCGACATCACCGCCACCGGAATTCACACCAAGGGCGACGCCAACCGGTCGGCCGACGTGTGGGAGATCCCGCCCGCCTCCGTGCAGGGCTCGGTGCGCTGGCAGCTTCCTGGTTTCGGTTACGCCGTGACCTTCCTCAAGCAACCCACCGGCTTCGCCGCCGTGGTGTGCGCCCTCATCGGCCTGATGCTGTTGTGGGGTCTGTTCTTTCCGCCCGCACCGGAAAAATCGCAGACCGACGATGTACAGGCTGCTATGAACGACGAGGACGTTCCGGCCAACCCCTGGACCGAACCGCCGCCGCGAGAGATCTCCGACCGGTCGGCGTCGGACCAATCAGCTGCACATGCCAAAAGGACGAGCCTACAAGATCTCTCCGCCTGACCGGGCAGGCGACTGACCTGCTGGTTCAGGATGGGGACGCCAGGCGTGAGCGACTCCATGCCTGCGCATCCTTCACTCCTTAGGGCAGCCCTGGTCACCCGTTCTTGCGATTGTCCCGAACAGGACATCGCAGACATACTCCTGCTTACGGACCGCACTCGGTCCGTCACAGGCATGGCGAAGATCCGCTCGGGCCCGGACCGCCAAACAACGGAGTTGGGTGTGGTATCGCTGACTATGTACACGGCTCCCTCCGCTGCGGCGGCCGTTGCCGCGGGCGACTGCACCGAACGTGCCGGACGGTCGGAACCGCGATCGTCGAGCCGAAAAGTACTGCTCCTGTCGGTGATCACGATGACCGCCTGGTCCCTGCTGATGTGGCTGAGCCGGCACGAACCCCCATCGTTCGGCACCGCCGTCGGTCAGTTGACCCGATCGCTGACGTCGGCGCTCTTCCTGGCCGCCGGGGCCATGCGGTGCACCGCCTGGCGACTCACCCGTACCTCAGAGACTCTCTGGAATGCCATGGCGCTCATCGTGATCGGACTGTCGCTTCCGATGGTCACGGCGGTCCGCCTCGCCGTGCACGGTGGTCCGACCGACGCGGCCACGGTGTTCGCCCGCCTGCTGATGGTCTTCGCGGTGCTCGGCCTCACCGTGGTGGCCCTGGTCGCCGGCACCACCGATTCGCGATTGCGACCGGTTCGCGTCGTGGCGCCGATGCTGGCGCTCTTCGGCATCGCCACCACGATGGCCTTGATCATCGGACCTCCAGCCGGAGCACCGAATGCTCTGGCCCTTCCTATTTTCAGCGGCGCCGAATGGCTGGCGACGGCAGTGTGGACCGGTTTGGCGGTCACCCTCCTCGACCTCGGGCGGCGACATGGCAGAAGGCTGCACCTATGGGCGGCCGCGAGCCTCGGTCTGATGGCAGCCACCGAGCTCGCTCAGGCGTTGGCGCTGTCCGGGTCGATTCGGCTGGTCGACTTCGCCACCGGTCTCCAAATGTTGACAGCCGCCCTGGCTGCGTGTGCGGCCGCGGTCGGGGTTTCCGAGGCCTTCGGCGCGGCCGATACCAGAACCGACCGACTGACCGGTGATCTCGAGGTGGTTCGTGCCGATCTCCTCGAGACCGAACGTCGCGAACTGGAACGGCTGCACGACGCGCGGACCGCCCTGACGGGCCTGATGGGCGCGTCCCGGCTGCTCGCCGGGCCGACAGCGGACGGCACGATGGATCGGGACCGACTGCACGACATGATGATCGCCGAGCTGACCCGGGTCGGTGTGTTGCTGGACCCGGCTGCCGCCATCCGCATCGCTCCGTTCCGGGTCTCGGACGCCCTCGAACCGGTGATCGTGGCGCACCGCCTGGCCGGCTTGCAGGTGCACGTCGATGTCGACGCCAGCTGGGCGATGGGCGACGTCGGGTCGTTCGCCACCGCGGCGGCCAATCTCCTGTCCAACGCCGTGAAACATGCACCGGGCGCGAGAGTCACGGTCCACGTCGCGACGGTTGGTCCGGTGGCCGTGATCCGGGTCAGCGACGACGGCCCCGGAATCCCGGTTGCCGAGATGACAGCGGTGACCGGCGCGGGTACAAGAGGGTCGACGGCAGGCGGCATCGGGAGTGGGCTGGGCCTGCACACCGCCACCCGGGCGATGAAGGGGCAGGGTGGAACGCTCGACCTGGCGCGGGACGGACAGCCGGGAACGACCGTGCTGATGACACTGCCCGCAACCACCGACCCCGCGGCACCACGTTCCGCTTCACTGCATTCGGCCACTTCGTCGCTGCCGCAACCGATCTGGCCGCGCCAGCTCGCCGCTCTCACCGCGCCGGTCGGTGTCTGAGAGAGCCAGGGTGGTCGTCGTCGACGACCATCTCCTGTTGGTGGAAACTCTGCTCGCCGCGCTGCGCGCCGATGGGGTCAACGCCGTCGGACTACGCCCGGACCCCACTACCGACGTGCTGGTTCGACTGCTGTCGACGGTGCCGGATCTAGTGCTGCTCGACCTGGATCTCGGGGTCTTCGGCGACAGCACCGCATTGATCCGACCACTGACAGCGGCGGGCATCCGCGTCCTGGTCGTGACCGGACTGCCGGATCGCCTGCGTATCGCACTCGCGCTGGAACAGGGCGCGGTCGGTTACCAGTCGAAGGCCGACGGATTCGACGCCCTGCTCGAAGCTACCCACCACGCGTTGTCCACGGGCCGGGGGAACATCGCTGCCGGCGAACTGCAGGCGCTGGCCGGCGAGCTGGCGGCCGCCCGCGCCTCCAGCTCATTGGCGTCGGCTCCCTTCCGCAGTCTCACCGAGCGGGAGCAGGCCACGCTGCGGGCATTGTGCAACGGACTCACCGTGCGGGACATCGCGAGTGCCTGGGTGGTGTCCGAGGCGACGGTTCGCAGCCATGTCCAGCGCATCCTGTTCAAACTGGCCGTCGGATCCCAGGTCCAGGCGGTCGTCCTCGCGGTACAGGTCGGCTGGGCCGGCGCCGGCGCGGTGCCGTTCGCCCGCTCCACGGCAGCACTCGTGCCTCCGGCCAACGATCATCCCACCGGCGCTCCGGCACGCACGTGATTGCGAACGTCAGTGCGCCGCCGCGTCCCAGTTGCGACCGACGCCGACCGAGACCTCGAGATCGACCTCCAACGCGTACGCCCCCGCCATCTCCTCGCGCAGCACTCGGGTCAGCGCCTCCTGCTCACCCGGCGCCGCTTCGCAGAGCAGTTCGTCGTGAACCTGCAGGAGCAGCCGTGACTTGAGTCCTTCGGCGACGAGACGGCGCTGCACGTTGAGCATCGCCACCTTGATGATGTCCGCTGCGCTCCCCTGGATCGGCGCATTCAAGGCGGCCCGTTCGGCCAGCTCACGACGCTGCCGCTGATCACTGGTCAGATCGGGCAGATAGCGTCGACGGCCATACAGGGTCTGCGTGTAGCCCTCCAACCGAGCCACGTCGACCGCCCGACGCAGGTAGTCCCGGATCCCCCCGAACCGAGCGAAGTAGGCGTCCATCTGCTCGCGCGCCTCCTCCACGCTGATCTTGAGCTGACCGGACAGGCCGAACGCCGACAATCCGTACGCCAGGCCGTAGCTCATCGCCTTGATCCGCCGTCGCAACTCCGGCGTCACCTCGGAGGCCGGCACCCCGAAGGCCCTGACGGCCACCGCGGTGTGCAGGTCCTCACCGGACCGGAAAGCCTCGATCAACGCCACATCCTCGGACAGATGCGCCATGATGCGCATCTCGATCTGCGAATAGTCGGCGGTGATCAGGTTCTGAAATCCCGCGCCGGGCACGAACGCGGCCCGGATCTGCCGGCCCTCGTCGGTCCGGACCGGGATGTTCTGCAGATTGGGCTCGGTCGACGAGAGCCGACCGGTCGCGGCGATGTTCTGCAGGTAGGTGGTATGGATACGACCGTCGTCGCCGACCGACTTCAGCAGGCCCTCGACGGTGGTCTTCAACTTCGTGACGTCGCGATGGCGCAACAGATGCGTCAGGAACGGATGTGCGGTCTGTTCGTGCAGCGCCGTGAGTGCGTCCGCGTCCGTGGTGTAGCCGGTCTTGGTCTTCTTGGTCTTGGGCATGTTCAGCTCGTCGAACAGCACCACCTGCAGCTGTTTCGGAGAGCCGAGGTTGACCTCGTGCCCCAGTACCGCGAAGGCCGCAGAGGCCGCCGACTGCGCCTCCGAGTCGAAGGTCGACCGCAGATCCTCCAGATACGGCAGGTCGACCGCGATGCCACACCGTTCCATCTGGCCGAGCACTTCCATCACCGGGAGCTCGATCTCGGTCAGGAGCGGCTGCTGCCCGCTCTCCTCCAGCGAGACCTGCAGTACCGCAGCAAGATCGATCACGGCAAGCGCCTTGATCATCTCGGCGCGGTCGTCCGTCGCCTGCTGGTCGACCTCGGCCGGCTCGTCGAAGGCGAGCGACAACTGCTCGGTCTTGGTGTCCTCGGGGCCGGCGTCGAGCGTCCGGTGCAGATACCGCTGCACCAGGTCACCCAGGTCGAAGGCCCGCTGACCGGGAAGCGCGATATACGCAGCGAGTGCCGTGTCGGACGTGATGCCGGCGATCTTCCAGCCCCGGGCATCCAGCGCGTTCACCGCCGCCTTGAGGTCGTGCCCGACTTTGGGCCGTGACGGGTCGGCGAGCCACCCGGCCACCGCAGCGTCGTCTTCCGGGTCCAGGCTCGTGACGTCGATGACGGCGCTGACGCCGGCCGCGTCGGCGACCGCGATGGTGCTGACGTCACCGCCACCGGGGCGCCAGGTGCCACGCACGGAAATGCCGACCGTGGACATCGCGTGGGCGGCCAGCCAACCGGCGACCGTTCCGGACTCGAGCCGGACGCCCGAGATGTCGAAGCCTTCTGTGCTGGTTTCGTCAGCTTGCTCGAAAGTCTCCAGCAGCCGCTCCCGCAGCACCTTGAACTGCAGGTTGTCGAAGATCTCGTGGACGGCTTCGCGGTCGTAGGGCCGGGCGACCAGGTCGACCGGGCCTGCAGTCAGCTCGACGTCACGCACCAGTTGCGTCAGCCTTCGGTTCTGCAGCACGCTGGACAGACTGGCGCGCAACGCATCTCCGGTCTTTCCCGGGATTTCGTCGACGCGGTCGACCAGCTCGCCGAGGGAACCGAACTCACGGATCCACTTCGCGGCCGTCTTCTCCCCCACACCAGGGATGCCAGGCAGGTTGTCCGACGGATCGCCGCGCAGCGCAGCGAAATCCGGGTACTGCGCGGGCGTCAGGCCGTATTTCTCGGCGACCTCCTCGGGCGTGAACCTGGTCATGTCCGAGACCCCGCGCTTCGGATACAGCACGGTCACCCCGGGGGTGACCAACTGCAGTGCGTCGCGATCACCGGTGCAGATCATCACCGACATGCCCTCGGCCTCGGCCCTGGTGGTGAGCGTGGCGATCACGTCGTCGGCCTCGTAGTTCTCCGCCGTCAGCACATCGATCTGCAACGCGCCCAGGACCTCTTTGATCAACTCGACCTGGCCCTTGAAATCCGCCGGTGAGGTCGATCGATTCGCCTTGTACTCGGCGAATTCCTCACTGCGCCAGGTCTGCCGGGACAGGTCGAACGCGACCGCGATATGGGTGGGACGCTCGTCCCGCAGCAGGTTGATCAGCATCGAGGTGAACCCGTACACGGCGTTCGTCGGCTGACCGGTGGTGGTGGAGAACTTCTCCACGGGCAACGCGAAGAACGCCCGGTAGGCCAGCGAGTGACCGTCCAGCAGCAGCAGCAGCGGCGATGTGCGCGGGGCGGCGGCCTTCGACGCGGCGATCTTGGCCTCGGCCGGAGTCAGGCCCGTCCGCCGCGTCCTACCGGCCGGAGCCCGCCTGGCCGGAGCTTGCTCGCCCGGTGCGGCCTTGGACGCGCTCACGCTCCCGACGGGTGCAGTAGTCATCACGCGCCCGAGTCTATGGTCAATCACCGACAGTCGACCGACCTGCTACCCACTCGAACCGGGAGTCGCCCACCATGACAGAGCCGAGCACTGCGCCCGTCGCAGAGCCCATCAGTGCTGCCGCCCGCGGCCCTTTCGGTGTCAGGGACGAACTCAGCCACGCCGACTTCCTGGACCTGCTCAACGAGCATCGCGGTGAGCTGAACGCGGCCATGGGCATCGAGATCACCGAGGCCTCGGTCGAGCGCATGACGGCCGTCATGCCGGTGGAGGGAAACCGTCAACCCTTCGGACTGCTGCACGGCGGGGCTAGTGCGGTGCTGGCGGAAACCCTGGGATCGACCCACGCGGCCATGATCGCGCCGGATCAAACCCAGCCGGTCGGAACCGAACTGAGCTGCTCGCACCATCGGTCGGCCACCTCGGGGACCGTGACCGCCCGGTCCGCCGTGCTGCATTCGGGCCGGACGATGGCCACCTTCGAGATCGTCGTGCGCGACGACGAGGGTCGACGCATTTGTACCGCCCGGTTGTCCTGCTACTTCCGACCCCTCAGGCCACGCCCAGATACGCAGCCTTGATGCTCGGATCGGCCAGCAACTCCTTGCCCGGTCCGGTCTTCACGACCTCACCGGTCTCCAGGATGTAGGCCCGGTCGGAACGCGAGAGCGCCTGCTGAGCGTTCTGCTCGACCAGCAGCACGGTGGTGCCCTGCTTGTTGATCTCCGAGATGATGCGGAAGATCTGCTGGATGATCATGGGGGCCAACCCCATCGACGGTTCGTCGAGGAGCAGGAGCCGAGGCCGGGCCATCAACGCACGCCCGATGGCGACCATCTGCTGCTCCCCGCCGGACATGGTCCCGCCGACCTGGGTGCGCCGCTCGGCGAGCCGCGGGAACAGCTCGTAGACCCGGTCCATCGTCTCGCGGTAGGCCGCCTTGTTCTCGAACTTGCGCGCGTAGTGGCCCATGTCCAGGTTCTCCTGGACCGTCATACCCGGGAAGACACCACGCCCTTCCGGGGCCTGAACGACACCCAGCAGCACTCGCAGGTGCGGCTTCATCTTGGTGATGTCCTGGCCGTCGAAGACGATCGACCCACGGCTCAGCGCCCGGATCCCGGAGATCGCGCGCATGGTCGTCGTCTTGCCGGCACCGTTGGCGCCGATCAGGGTGACGAGTTCACCCTCTTCCACGGACAGCGAGATGCCGTGCAGCGCCTCGATTCGCCCGTAGGCGACCGTCATGTCGGAAACCTCAAGCAATGGCATCGTCGGGCACTCCCAGATAGGCGGCGATCACGGCCGGATTCTCGCGGATGTCCGCCGGATTTCCTTCGGCGATCTTCTTGCCGAACTCCAGCACGACCAGCCGATCGGTGACGCCCATCACCAATCGCATGTCGTGCTCGATCAGCAGGACCGTGTAACCGTCATCCCTGATCTTGCGGATGAGGTCCATCAACGCCGACTTCTCGCTGGGGTTGAACCCGGCTGCAGGCTCGTCGAGGCACAACAACTTGGGCTCGGTGGCCAGCGCCCGCGCGATCTCCAGGCGGCGTTGGTCGCCGTAGGGGAGGTTCCGGGCCTTCTCGGTGGCCCTGGCTCCGATTCCCACGAATTCGAGCAACGCCATCGCCCGGTCGATCGCGTCGCGCTCCTCGCGGCGATGCCTCGGTAGCCGAAAGGTTGCGCCGATGACCGAGGTCTTGTGACGCGCATCGGTTCCGACCACCACGTTCTCCAACGCGGTCATCTCGCTGAACAAGCGGATGTTCTGGAAGGTGCGGGCGATGCCCCGACGGGTGATCTGGTTGCGCTTCAGGTTGCCCAGCGGCCGGCCGTCGAACGTGACCGTACCGCTGGTCGGCTTGTAGACACCGGTCATGGCGTTGAAGCAGGTGGTCTTGCCGGCCCCGTTCGGTCCGATCAACCCGAGGATCTCGCCGCGGCGGATCTCGAAATCGACCGAGTCGAGCGCGGTGAGTCCGCCGAACTTCATCGTCACCGCGTCCATCGACAACAGGGCCTCGCCGACGTCGGCCTGGATGCCGCGCGACGGCGCGATCATCTCAGCGACCAGGCTCGGGTCGGCCAGCGCCGGGTTCACGTCCTCGACGTTGACCGCACCGAGCTCGCTCAGACCACCGCCCGGCTCATAGACGGCGTCCGGCACACCATCCGTGCCTTCCATCGCCCGGAACTTCTCGTCACCCTCCGCCCCGGTATCCATCCCCATGCCTGGTGCGTCGCTCACTTGCCCACCTCCAGATTGGATCCGCGCCGGCCGGCGTCCGTGCTGGTGGAGTCGGCCCTGGCCAGCGTGGCGCGTCTCATCGCCTGGTAGATCTGCCGGCCGTACGTCAGCAGCTTCTGCCGGACCGGGATCAGACCCTGTGGACGGAAGATCATCAGTGCCATCAGAGCCAGACCGAAGAACAGGTACTTGTACTGGGCGATTGCGTTGCCGTCGATGGTCCAGCCGAAGAACTCCGTGCGCCCGAGGAACGCGTTCGGCAGATACACGATGATGAAGGCGCCGAGGATGACACCCAGCTTGTTGCCCGAGCCGCCGAGCACCACGGCGCAGAGGAAGAGCACCGAGTTGATGACGTTGAAGTTGGTCGGCACCACGAACTGCACCTGGCCGGCATACAGGGCCCCGGACATGCCGCCGATGGACGCCCCGATGACGAAGGCCCACAGCTTGAACTTGAAGGTCGGCACGCCCATGATCTCGGCGGCGTCCTCGTCCTCGCGGATGGCCACCCATGCGCGCCCGACACGCGACCGCTCGAGGTTTCCGACGAAGAGCAGTACCAGGATCAGGAGCACCAGCGAGAGCCAGAACCACCAGACGCCACTGTTGATGTGACGGGTGAACCAGCCCCCGGTGGCGTCGCCCGCGTTGCCGGCGGAGAAGATGCCGAGGGGTTTCGTCGCGGTCACTCCCACTCGCGGATAGGCGACCTGGGAGAGCCCCTGTCCGCCACCGGTGATCGTGTCCAGGTTGTCCGCCAGCAGTCGGACGATCTCGCCGAATCCGAGTGTGACGATGGCCAGGTAGTCGCCCCGCAACCGGAGCGTGGGTGATCCCAGCAGCAACCCGGACAACGCGGTGATACCCACCGCGATCGGCAGGACGGCCAGCCACGCCCACTTGCTCGACAGGAAACCATCCGGCGACACCTTGTTCCAGGGACTGTCCGGGCTGGTCAGCAGGGCCATCGTGTAGGCGCCGATGGCATAGAACCCGACATAGCCGAGGTCGAGGAGGCCGGCCTGACCGACGACCACGTTGAGTCCCACGGCAATCAGTGCGTACATACCGAATTGCGCCATGACGGCGCCGAAGTCGGTACCGGGGGTGGTCAGCAGCGGCGGACGGATGATCGGGAGCATGGCGATCAGCAGGATCACCGGGACGCCGAACCCCCATTGCGCCGGCCGGGCGAGCGAATTCCACCAGAGCCGGAACCGGTCACCCATCGCGATCTTCGTCGGGGCGATGAAAGCGGAGGACTCCTGGATGCTCATGCTCGCGCCTTCCCCAAACTTTCACCGAGGATGCCGGTGGGACGGAACATCAGCACCAGGACCAGCAGGACGAACGCCACGATGTCCTTCCACTGCGTTCCGAAGATGTACTGGCCCCAGTTCTCGGCCACGCCGAGCACCAGGCCACCGAGCAGAGCACCGCGGAGGTTGCCGATCCCGCCGAGCACAGCCGCCGAGAACGCCTTGATCCCCAGCAGGAAGCCGCCTGAGTAGATGATGCCGCCCGGCACCTTGATCGTGTACAGCAGGGCGGCGGCGCCGGCCAGGAATCCGCCGATCAGGAAGGTCAGCATGATGATTCGCTCGCGGGAGACGCCCATCAGGGTGGCGGTGGTCGCGTCCTGCGACACGGCCCGCATACCGCGGCCGAACTTGGTCCGGTTCACGAAGTAGTCGGTCGCGAAGGCCAGGACGACGGCCGAGATGAGGATGATCAGGGTGATGTTGGTGACGGTGCCGTCACCGACCTTGAAGGCTGATTCGCGTTGCACCAGGATGATCGGCTGCTCGGCGTTGAGGCCGCCCAACTTGCCGTTCGTCAGCTTGGGCAACACGAAGTGCACGAATTCCTGGAGCACGAAGTCGGCGCCGATGGCCGTGATCAGGAAGACCAGCGAGGGCGCGTTCCGCTTCCGAAGCGGTCGATAGGCGACGCGTTCCAGTCCGACCGCAGCGCCGCCGCTGACCAGTACCGCCGCCATCATCGCGATGCCCAGGAAGACGACAGTCATCAGAACGCCTTCGTTGTAGGCGTTACCGCTGGGGGTGAACCCCATTGCCATCAACGCGGCGTACTGGGCGAACATGCCCAGCATGAAGATCTCGGAGTGGGCGAAGTTGATCAGCCGGAGCACGCCGTAGACCAAGGTGTAGCCGACAGCCACCAGGGCGTAGATCGCACCCCATTCCAGGCCATCGATCGTCGACTGGAAGAACGCCTTGCCCAGCTTGCCGACGTCGAAGCTGATCACGGCGGGATCGGCCAGGAATACCGCGCCCTGCATGACAGGACCCGTCATGTTGCTCCTTTTGTCCTGGACGGGGGCACCCATCCGTGGTCAGGGGTGAAGGTGGTGCACCTGATAGGAGCGACCGGAGACTCCCCTGGCGGGAAGCCTCCGGTCGCGTCGAACAAATGAGCGGCTTACTTGACTTCGTAGACCCAGGGGTTGGCCGCGGCGAGTTCACCGGTGGGGCCCCACTTGTAGGTCTTGGCCAGGCCGACACCGTCGTAGTTCTTGACCCAGTTGACCATTCCGGCGCGGTCCTTCACGCCGGAGTCGATGCCCAGCAGGATGATGGTCATCAAGTCGTAGCCCTCGACCGAGTAGACGCCCGGGGCGGCCTTGTTCTCGGTCTGGTAGGTGGCGGCGAACGCGGCCGGAGCCGGTCCACACGGGCAGGTCAGGAGCGCACCCTTGGTGGCGTTGCCACCCTGCTTGACGAACTGCGGATCGTTGGTGCCGTCACCGGACACGAAGGTGGCAGTGACGCCCGCGCTGCGCAGCTGGCTCACGAAAGGCGAGGCCTCCGCGTAGTAGCCGGCGTAGTACACCGCGTCCGGAGCCTCGGTCTTGATCTGGTTCACGACCGCCGAGAAGTCCTTGTCACCGGTCTTGACCTTGCCGGCACAAGCGGAGTCGGCAACGGCGCCCAGGGTCGAGTTGACGACCTTGGCCAGCCCAACGCCGTAGTCGGAATCGTCCTGGACGACGCAGACCTTCTTGTAACCGAGCGTGGTGGTCATGTACGCGGCGATCGCAGAACCTTGCGAGGTGTCGTTACCGAGGCCACGGAAGAAGTTCGTCCAGCCATTCGTGGTCAACGCCGGGTTGGTGGCCGAAGCCGTCAACGACAGCAGTCCCGCCTGGAAGAAGATCGGGCCCGTCGCCTTGGTCTCACCCGAGAATGCCGGGCCGAGCAGACCGATCACCGAGGTGTCGGCGACGATCGTCGGCGCAACCTGCGTGGCCTTCTGCGGATCGCCTTCGGTGTCGAACTGCTTGATCGTCACCTGGCAACCCGGGTTGGCCTTGTTGTGGGCCTCGAGAGCGACCTTCATACCGCCGATGATGTTCAGACCCAGCGCCGCGTTGGCGCCGGTCAGGGCGCCGGCCATGCCGACGCTGACACCGGTGCAGGTGGCCTTGCCATTGCCCGCCGGGTTGGCCGGGGTCGCTCCTGCCGCAGCCGTGACCTTCTTGCCATCGGTCGAGATCTGCGAGATGGGCTGGATGCTCAGGCCGCCGGCGCTCGCGCCGCCGGACGCCATCGCGCCGCCGGATGTCATCGCGCCGCCGGATGTCATCGCGCCGCCGGAGGTCATCGCGGAGCCGCTGGCCGCAGGGGCCGAGCTTCCGGCCGCCGGGGCTGACGAAGCAGCGGCCGGAGCGGACGAGGCTGCCGCGGGGGCGGAGGAAGATGCCGCCGGGCTGGTCGTGCTCTTGGAACCACAGGCGGCCAGGGTCAGCGAGGCTGCAACCACCAGAACCAGCCCACTACTACGCATCGAGGGACGACGCACGTGCCACCTCCGAATTTTCTGTTTCATCCCGGCTCCGCCGGGGTGTCGGCCAGTCCGACTCGCCGGAACCTAACAAACAACGCGGCCAAATGGGGGGTCCGGCGCCCCCTCGTGACCAAAAAGCGTCCCCGGCTACACAGGTGTAACAATTCCGGCCGCCGGGGCCGCGGTCGGGCAAAACGTCAGGGCTTGGCCCCAAGACCCTCCAGAACTGCTTGAGCAACCGCCTGCATCGACGTCCTGCGGTCCATCGCGGTGCGTTGGATCCAGCGGAAAGCCTCCGGTTCGGTCATCTTCTGATTCGTCATCAGCAGACCCTTGGCTCGATCGATCAGCTTCCTGGTCTCCAGTCGGGCCGTGACGTCCGAGACCTCTTCACGCAGAGCGACCATCTCGGCGTACCGCGCGACCGCCAACTCGATGGCCGGAAGCAGATCAGCCGGTGAGAACGGCTTCACGAGGTAGGCCATCGCTCCAGCATCCCGGGCTCGCTCGATCAGGTCCCGCTGGGAGAAGGCGGTCAGCATGACGACCGGCGCGATCTGGCCTGCGACGATCTCGGCGGCGGCGTCGATGCCATCCTTCTTCGGCATCTTGACGTCGAGGATCACCAGGTCGGGCTTCAACTTGATGGCCAGGGCGACTGCTTCCTCGCCGTCACCCGCTTCACCGACGACCTCGAACCCCTCTTCCGCCAGCATCTCCGCGAGATCCAGCCTGATCAGAGCCTCGTCCTCGGCAATGAGAACGCGACGCGGACTCGTCATCCGCCACCTCCCGTTGTGGTTCGCGGCCGCGATTCGGCCAGCGTGCGGAGCCTACCGACAGGATGTAACTGCAGTGTGACAACCAGGCGTGACGGGCCGAACAACACACCGGTCGCGGGCAGGTAAGCTCTCATCGGCCCGGAAACAGGCCGACTGCCCCCGTATCCCAATTGGCAGAGGAAGCGGATTCAAATCCCGTTTAGTGTCAGTTCGAGTCTGACCGGGGGCACTCGATGCATTGCCCGAGTGATCGAGCGACAACCTCGTCACGCCGGTTCGGTCTTGGGTACTTCGGCCACGCCGTCCGGCTCGCGAGCCGTTGCGGCTCGTTCGGCGGCTCCGGCGGCGAGGCTGGTGATGACGACGCTGGCCAGGGCTGCGGCCAGGATGGCGCCGCCCTCCCCCGGCAGCAACAACCCGCTCCTGGTACCGATCGTCACCGCCGCCACCGGAACGCCGAGTTGAGCGCCGGCCAGGACGGCCAGCGGCAGCGGTTGACCGGCCAGTCGGGCAGCCGCGTGGATCACGACCGTCGCGACCACGAGCAGGCCGGCCAAGACCAGCATCTTCGGACTGCCACCCACCGACCGCAGGTCCAGGGACGCACCCAACCAGACGAAGAAGACGGGCGACAAGAAGCCGTCACTCACCGAGAAGAGTTGCTTGGCCAGCCTTCTCGGCGCGCCCTGGGTCGCCAGCAGCAGGCCGGTGACGAACCCGGCGAGCATCACGGAGACACCGAGCGCCTGGGCCAGACCGCCGAGCGAGAACACGATGATCAGGTTCCAGCGCAGTTCGAGGCCGAAATGTCGTCGCTTGGAGAGCTTCTGCAGTCGACGGCGGACTCCGGTGGTGCCGATCATCCGCATGAACAGGAGCACCAGCAGTCCGGCGACGATGACGGCCAGCGCAGCCACAGCTGCGTGGAGCGCCCGAGACGGGTTCTCGGCCAGCGGGAGAGCGACGATGCAGACGGTGTCGGCGATCGCTACGTGCACCACGGTGGCCACCACCCGGTCGCCGGTCAGCCCGGCGCCGTCGATCACCGGGATCACCAGCGCCGCCGAACTGGACGCCAGCAGTACCGCGTAGAGAAGTCCATGCTCGGTACCCGCGACTGCGGCAATGGCCAGACCGGCCGGAACGGCCAGCACCCCGGTGCCGGCCGCCAGCGCCAGACCGCGGCCCAGCTGAGCGCGCAGCGCGCTGTTCCGCACCGGCACGTGGCTGCCGGCCACCAGCATGACCAACGCGAACCCGGCTGAGGCGAGAAAGGACAAGACCTGGTCATCCGGGTTGACCCAGCCGAGTCCGGTTCGCCCGGCCAGCACACCCACCAGGATCTCGCCCACCACCACCGGTAGTCGCCACCTCGACGGGGTGGCCAGCAGGGGGCCTGCCAAGCCGATCGCGAGTACCAGGGCCAGGCCTGCCAGCGTCATCGGATCATCTTCGCTTGCGGCCGCTGCCCCCGCTGCCCGCCGGGCTCTCGATCTCCTCGGTCGTGAGCAGACCTTTGTCGACGGCCTCCTCGAGGTCTGCGTGATCCTTCTCGTTCTGATCGGCAGCGGCGAGAGCGAGGTCCACCATGGCCTTGCCCAGAGTGTGACCATGGCCGCAGTACCCCGAGAGCACTCTCGGGTCCGCACCGAAACTGTGCGCCCAGGCCAGGTGAGCGCCCGTCAACCGCCCGTATCCCATCAGCTCCGACGCCTTCAAGGTGGTGGCGTCGAGGCCGCCCTTCATGTCGCGGAACTGACGCACGTAGCAGTCCTGGTCACCGACGGTCGTCCAACCGAGCAACCTGTCCGACGACAGTTGCATGTGCCGTTGGCCGCACACCACCCGCTCTCCCTGCCGACGGGGCGCCGCCGGCGGAAGGTAGTCGGCCAGTGCACTGCTGACGGCCTGCTTGACCTGCAGAACCAGCGGTTCGTCGGCGTTCCCTCTCAGCAGCACGATCCAGTTGGACCGACCGACACTACCCGTCCCGACGACCCGGAACGCGACATCCTCGATCGCGAACCTCGCCAGCACCGGGACTCTTTCGGCCGGCACCGTGACCAGATAATTTGTCAGACCGGCCCGGACTGCGGCCATCTCGGCTTCATCCACCCGGAACTGCACTCCGGGGATCTCGA
The DNA here is from genome assembly GCA_965277305.1 of Nakamurella sp. GTDB lineage: Bacteria > Actinomycetota > Actinomycetes > Mycobacteriales > Nakamurellaceae > Nakamurella. The sequence continues at coordinate 1,099,353 of CBDICH010000003.1, forward strand.
TGAATCGCCAGTCCTTCGCGATCTTGGTGACCACGGCCGCACTGCTGACCTTCGCCGCCGCCTGCCTCGACGCGGTGAACACCTCCGCGATATCCGGCTTCAGCACTGCCTGCAGCATGTCGTGGTAGGCGTCGATGGCCCCGGCCTCGCCCCACGGAGCCGCCGCTCTGATTGCCAGGACCGCAGCATAGGACGCCACGGCCGTCTGCACCGCCTCATGGAGATCCGATGTGCGCAGCTTCAGCAGCTGGCCGGCCACCACCAGGGACGTCACCAAGCGCTTGAGATCCCACTCCCAGGGGCCGGACACACTCTCGTCGAAATCGTTGATCCCGAACAGTTCTTCGTGTTCGGCATCTCCGTAGAAACCGAAGTTCGCCGCATGCGAGTCGCCGCAGATCTGCGTGCTGATCCCGGTGACCGGCGAAGCAGCGAGGTCCGCGGCCATCAGCCCGGCGCTGCCGCGCAGGAAGGCGAAGGGGGTCGCCACCATCCTGGCGTTCCGGGTCGGCACCAGATCCGGTCGCCGACTGGCGTTCGTGGACCGCATCCAGTCCAGGATCGAGGGGCGCCCGGCCGCCGTCTGCCACTGTCCGAGGTGGTCGGCGGGGGTGTCGTTGCGCAGCGCCCGACCGACCGCCCGGGCCGCGTCCGGGGATTGCCAGTCCGAAAAGGTCAGCGCATCTGAACCGGACATACGAGCTCCTCGAACCGTTGCGCGCGTCGGATCAACCGACCCGGATCAGTCCTTCCTGGACGACCGTCGCCAGCATGGCACCGTCGGCGGCGAAAAAGTGACCACTGGCCAAACCTCGCGAACCGGAGGCACTGGGCGAGTGGGTGTCGTACAGCACCCACTCGTCCACCCTGATCGGCCGGTGGAACCACATCGCGTGGTCCAGCGAGGCCAGCTTGAGGTTCCCCCAGGAACCGCCGAGACCATGGGTGGCCAGGATGGAATCGAGCAGGGTCAGGTCCGAGAGATAGGCCAGCATGCACACGTGCAACAGTTGGTCGTCCGGCAGCGAATCGAAGCTGCGGAACCAGACCTGGTTGCGGGCCTCGGCTTTCGGTTCGGCGCCGACCTGCCAGGGCGGATCGTTGACGTACCGCATGTCGAACGGACGTGGCATCCGGTTGAAGACCGCCATCGGAGCCGATGCGGCGGCAGCCCGTTGGCTGAAGGTCGGCAACGTCTCCGGATCAGGAACGGCGGGCATCGGGTCGCCGTGATCGACGCCGCCCTGATCGACCTGGAACGAACTGGACAACGTGAAGATCGCCTTGCCGTGCTGGATCGCCACCACCCGGCGGGTGGTGAACGAGCGACCGTCCCGGGTGCGGTCGACATCGAAGACGATCGGGACCGATGGGTCACCGGGCCGGAGGAAATAGGCGTGCAGCGAGTGCACCCGGCGATCCTCCGGGACCGTGCGACCGGCGGCGGTCAACGCCTGGGCGGCGACCTGACCACCGAACACCCGCATCGTCGAATTCTCGGGTGAGACGCCACGGAAGAGATTGTCCTCCAACCGTTCCAGGTCCAGGAGCGCGATCAGGCCGGCCACCGCCGCCCGCCCCTGCACCATCGGGGTACCGCCCGGCGAAGGCTGGTTCTGTTCGTCCACAGCAGACACCGTAGCGGTCCGACCGAGCGGTCAGTCCTTGTAGCCGAGCCGGTGCACCCGGATCAGGTTGGTCGAGCCGGAGGTGTTGGGGGGCGAGCCGGCCACGATGACCACCGTGTCGCCCTCGTGATAGCCCGGCACCTCGAGCATCGCGGCGTCGACGAGTTCCACCATGGCGTCGGTGGAATCGACGGACTCGACCTGGAAGGTCTTCGTCCCCCAGGTCAGCGCGAGCTGGTTGCAGGTCGACTCCAGGGGCGTGAACGCCAGCAGGGGCAGCGGGGTGTGCAGGCGGGCCAGCCGGCGAACGGTGTCACCGGTCTGGGTGAAGGCCACGAGGGCCTTGGCCTCCAGTCGCTCCCCGATGTCCCGGGCCGCGTACGACAGCACGCCACGCTTGGTGCGCGGCACGTGGGTCAGCGGCGGCACTGCAGTGGTCTCGGACTCGACGGCCTCGATGATGCGGGCCATCGTCGCCACGGTGACGAACGGGTACTTGCCGACAGAGGTCTCGCCGGACAGCATGACCGCGTCGGCACCGTCGAGGACGGCGTTGGCCACATCCGAGGCCTCGGCGCGGGTGGGCCGGGAATGCTCGATCATCGACTCGAGCATCTGCGTCGCCACGATCACCGGTTTGGCGTTCTCGCGGGCGATCTGCACCGCCCGCTTCTGCACCAGCGGAACCTGTTCCAGCGGCAACTCGACGCCCAGGTCACCGCGGGCCACCATGATGCCGTCGAACGCGAGCACGATCGCTTCCAGGTTGGCGACGCCTTCCGGCTTCTCCAGCTTGGCGATGACCGGGACCCGGGTCGCACCCACCTCATCGATCACCGCGTGGACGAGGTCGACGTCGGCCGGGGAGCGGACGAAGGAGAGCGCGATGAAGTCGACGCCGAGCGACAGCGCGAACTTGAGGTCGGAGATGTCCTTCTCGGACATGGCCGGCACGGACACGTTCATTCCCGGCAGCGAGATGCCCTTGTTGTTCGACACCGGGCCGCCTTCGGTGACGGTGCAGTGCACGTCGTTGCCGTCGACAGTGGTGACCACCAGGCCGACCTTGCCGTCGTCGATGAGCAGACGATCACCGGGACGGGCGTCATTGGCCAGGCCCTTGTAGGTGGTGGAGACCCGATCGGCGGTGCCGGTGATGTCATCGACGGTGATGGTGACCGTGGCGCCGGTCTCCCAGACGTGGGGACCCTCGGCGAACCGGCCGAGCCGGATCTTCGGGCCCTGCAGGTCGGCCAGGATGCCGACGGTCTTGCCGAGCTTGGCGGCGGCGGACCGCACGTGACCGTGCACGATCTGATGGTCGGCGTAGTCGCCGTGACTGAAGTTCATCCGAGCGACGTTCATGCCGGCCTCGATCAGCGAGGTGATTGCTTCCTCGCTGGAGGTGGCGGGGCCAAGGGTGCAGACGATTTTTGCGCGACGATCCATGCGGGGAGCTTAACTGGCTTCTGAACCGATTCCGTCATCGGGGTCACAGCGGCCGGACACCCCCGCATGGAGCAACTTGGAGCTGTTGGGACTCACGTGACAGAAGTCATCAGGTTCGTCCACGCCCGCGAAGTTGATCCATGCCTGGTGGGACGGATTGGTCAGCGCAGGGCGACGGCGGTGGGCTCGAGCGGGTCGGGAAGGCTGGAGCCTCCGGAGAGGAACGCATCGACGCCAGCGGCCGCGGAGCGGCCCTCGGCGATGGCCCAGACGATCAGGGACTGACCGCGACCGGCGTCGCCGGCCACGAACACACCGGGCATGTTCGTCATGTAGTCGTCGTCCCGGTTGATCGTGCCGCGGCCGGAGATGTCGACGCCGAGCTCGTCCAGCAGACCTTCCCGCTCCGGACCGACGAAGCCGAGGGCCAGCAACACCATGTCGGCCTTGATGTTGGTCTCGGTACCAGCTGACGGGATGAACCCACCGGCCACCCGCTTGCCCTCGATCAGATGGATCCCGGTGACCCGGCCATCGGTGCCTTCGAACGATGTGGAGTTGACCCCGAAGACCCGCTGTCCGCCTTCTTCATGAGCGGCAGAGGTGCGGAGCAGCAGCGGGTAGACCGGCCACGGGGTGGACGGATGCCGGGTGACCGGCGGCTGTACGTGGATGTCCAGCTGGGTCACCGAGGCGGCGCCCTGCCGGAGTGCGGTGCCGTAGCAGTCGGCGCCGGTGTCGCCGCCGCCGATGATCACCACGTGCTTGCCCGCCGCGTCGTGCTCGGGAACGGAATCGGCCGTGCCTTCCAGCACCTTGTTGGCCTGGACCAGGTAGTCCATCGCCAACTCGACGCCGGTCAACTTCCGGCCGTCGACCTGCAGTTCGCGGGGCACGGTCGACCCGGTCGCGATGACGATCGCGTTGAAGTTGTGCCGCAGGTCCGCGACCGACAGGTCGACCCCGACGGCGCAGTGGGTGATGAACCGGACGCCCTCGGCCGTCATCTGTTCGAGCCGACGGTCCAGCACCTCCCGGTCCATCTTGAACTCGGGGATGCCGTAGCGCATCAGTCCACCGATACGGCCGTCGCGCTCGAAGACCGTGACCTCGTGTCCGGCCCGAGCGAGTTGCTGTGCGGCGGCCAGGCCGGCCGGGCCGGAACCGACGACGGCGACCTTCTTGCCCGTCGACAGGGCGGCCGGCCGCGGGGGCAGACCATGGCGCTCGATCCAGGTGTCGGCTATCTGTTGCTCGACCACCTTGATCGAGACCGGATCGTCACCGATGCCGAGCACGCAGGAACCCTCGCAGGGGGCCGGGCAGAGCCGCCCGGTGAACTCGGGGAAGTTGTTCGTGGCGTGCAGCCGATCCGAGGCGTCGTCCCATCGGCCGGTGCGGACGAGTTCGTTCCACTCCGGGATCAGGTTTCCCAGCGGGCAGCCCTGGTGGCAGAACGGGATGCCGCAATCCATGCAGCGGGCGGCCTGCGTCTTCGTCTCCGCCTCGCTGAACGGCTCGTAGACCTCGTTCCAGTCCCGGAGCCGCAGCGGCACCGGTCGCCGCGTCGGCGTGTGCCGCTGGTACTTCAGAAATCCGCTCGGGTCAGCCACGCGATGCCTCCATGATCAGTTCGTCGGCGTCGACGCCGGTTTCGGCGGCCTGCGCCTGCAGCGCCAGCACCTTGCGGTAGTCCCGCGGCATCACCCGGGAGAACCGGGCGGACTCGGTCTCCCAGGCGTCCAACAGCGCCTTCGCCGTCGGCGAACCCGTATACCGCACGTGGTCCGCGATCACCTCGCCCAGCCAGACGTATTCGTCCAACTCCAAGCTTTCGACATCTACCAGTTCGGTGTTGATGCGGCTGTGGTCTGCGTCGAGCAGGTAGGCGATGCCGCCGCTCATCCCGGCGGCGGCGTTGCGTCCGGTCCGGCCGAGGATGACGACCCGCCCACCCGTCATGTACTCGAGGGCGTGGTCACCGGTTCCCTCGGTCACCATCAGCGCACCCGAGTTGCGGACGGCGAACCGCTCGCCGACCCGGCCGCGCAGGTAGAGCTCACCGGAGGTGGCGCCGTACCCGATGGTGTTGCCGGCGATGACCTGGGTCTTCGCGCCGGGCGCCTGGGCTGGCGAGTTCTCCGCCGGGCGCACCACGATGTGCCCGCCGGACAGTCCCTTGGCCACGTAGTCGTTGGCGTCACCGGTGAGGGTGATGCTGATCCCGTTGGGCAGGAAAGCACCCAGCGACTGGCCGGCGGTGCCGGCCAGGGCGATCCTGATCGTGTCCGTCGGCAGGCCCTCCGGACCGAACCGACGGGTCACCTCGGAACCGAGCATGGTGCCGACCGTGCGGTTGACGTTGCGGACGTCGTAGGTCAGGTCGACCTCGCTGCCGTCCTCGAGCGTCTGGGCGGCCGCCGCGATGAACTTGGCATCCAACGTGTCCGACAGATCGTGCTGGGCCGGGTTGGTGCAGGAGTGTCCGGCATCGATGTCGGCTACGGCCAGCAGCGGAGCGAGATCGAGCCCGCGTGCCCGGTGGTGGTCGACGGCCGGTGCGATGTCCAGCAGCTCCGCATGGCCGACTGCTTCGGTGATGGTCCGGAAGCCGAGCGCCGCAAGGTATTCGCGGACCTGCTCGGCGAGGAACAGGAAGAAGGTCTCGACGAACTCCGGCTTGCCGGTGAACCGCTCGCGCAGCACCGGGTTCTGGGTGGCGATGCCGACCGGGCAGGTGTCCAGGTGGCAGACCCGCATCATCACGCAGCCGGCCACCACCAGCGGGGCCGTCGCGAATCCGAATTCCTCGGCCCCCAACAGGGCCGCGATGACGACGTCGCGACCGGTCTTGAGCCCACCGTCTGCCTGCAACCGGACCTGCTCGCGCAGCCCGTTGAGGCGCAACGTCTGCTGCGCCTCGGCCAGGCCCAGCTCCCACGGCTGGCCGGTGTGCTTGAGCGAGGTCAGCGGAGCCGCACCGGTGCCACCGTCGTAGCCCGCGATGATCACCAGGTCGGCGTGCGCCTTGACCACGCCGGCCGCGACGGTTCCCACGCCCGGCTCGGCGACCAGCTTGACCGACACGTTCGCCCGCGGGTTGGCGTTGCGCAGATCGTGGATCAGCTGCTTGAGGTCCTCGATGGAGTAGATGTCGTGGTGCGGCGGCGGCGAGATCAGGCCGACGCCGGTGGTGGCGTGCCTGGTCTTGCCGATCCACGGATAGACCTTGTTGCCGGGCAGCTGGCCACCTTCGCCCGGCTTGGCCCCCTGGGCCATCTTGATCTGGATCTCGTCGGCGTTCACCAGGTAGGCACTCGTCACGCCGAACCGTCCCGAGGCGACCTGCTTGATCGCGCTGCGGCGCCGCGGGTCGAGCAGACGTTCCACATCCTCGCCGCCCTCGCCGGTGTTGGACCGGCCGCCCAGCTTGTTCATCGCGATGGCGAGCGTCTCGTGCGCCTCCATCGAGATCGATCCGTAGGACATCGCCCCGGTGACGAACCGCTTGACGATGTTCTCGACCGGTTCGACCTCGGTGAGCGGGATCGGCGTCCGCACGTCGGTGCGGAGTCCGAAGAGCCCGCGCAGCGTGCCGCCCTTGCGGGACAGTTCGTCCACGGTGTCGGTGTACCGCCGGAAGACCGACACCTGCTTGGTCTTGGTGGCGTGCTGCAGCAGGTAGACGGTCTCCGGGTTGAACAGGTGGATCTCGCCCTCGCGGCGCCACTGGTACTGGCCGCCGATCTCGAGACCCCGGTGCTCGCGGACCGCGGCATTGGAGACGAACGCCAACGAGTGCCGCTCCAGGATGTCGGCGGCGATGACGTGCAGGTCGCTGCCACCGGTGCGTGACGTGGTACCGGTGAAGTACTCACCCAGCACGTTCTCGTCGATGCCGAAGGCGGCGAAGACCTGCGCCTGACGGTACGACCCGACCGTGGAGATGCCCATCTTGCTCATCACCTTGAGAACACCCTTGCCGAGCGCGTACACGGTGTTCCGGACGGCCTTGGCCGGCGTGAGGTCGCCGAGCATGCCGCTGACGGCCAGGTCCTCGGCCGACTCCAGGGCCAGGTACGGGTTGACGGCGCCGGCGCCGTAGCCCAGCAGCAGCGCGACGTGATGGACCTCGCGGGCATCGCCGGCCTCGGTGATCAACGCGACTTTCGTACGGGACTTCTGCCGCACCAGGTGCTGGTGTACGGCCGAGGTCAGCAGCAGGGACGGGATCGGGGCCCGCTTGGCGTCGCAGTCGCGGTCCGACAGCACCAGGATCCTGGCCCCGCCGGCGATCGCGTCATCCGCCTGCCTGCGACACCGCTCGAGAGCCACCCGCAGGGCTTCTCCCCCACCGTCGACCTCGTACAGACCGGAGATGACGGCAGCCGCGAAGCCGGCCATGTTGCCGTCGGAGTTGACCCCCACCAGCTTGGCCAGATCGTCGTTGTCGATCACCGGGAAGGGCAGGGCGATCTGTCGACACGAGTTCGGCGACGGTTCGAGCAAGTTCTCCTCGGGGCCGATCACACTCGCCATGCTGGTGACGACCTGCTCGCGGATGGCGTCCAGCGGTGGGTTGGTGACCTGCGCGAAAAGCTGGGAAAAATAATCGAAGAGCAACCGCGGACGGGCGGACAGCACCGCTTCCGGCGTGTCGGTGCCCATCGAGCCGATGCCCTCGGCACCATTGGCGGCCATCGGAGAGAGCAGGATCCGCAGATCCTCCTCCGAGTAGCCGAACACCTGCTGGCGGCGCAGTACGGCCTCGTGCGAGGTGACCACGTGCTCACGGGCCGGCAGATCATCCAGCGGAACCAGCCCGGCGTGGACCCAGTCGGCGTAGGGGTGCACCGCAGCCAGCTTCGACTTGATCTCGCGGTCGTCCATGATCCGGCCGGCCACCGTGTCGACGAGGAACATCCGGCCGGGCTGCAGCCGGCCGCGCTCGACGATCTTCTCCGGCGGGATCGGCAGCACCCCGGCCTCGCTGGCGAGCACCACGGTGTCGTCGCTGGTCAGCCACCAGCGGCCGGGACGTAGGCCGTTACGGTCCAGCACCGCGCCGAGCAAGCGCCCGTCGGTGAAGGTGACACACGCCGGGCCGTCCCACGGCTCCATCAACGAGGCATGGAACTCGGCGAAGCCGCGGACAGCCGGGTCCATCGTGTCGCGGCCGTTCTCCCAGGCCTCGGGGATCATCATCAGCACCGCATGCGGCAGGCTGCGGCCGCCCAGATGGAGCAACTCCAGCACTTCGTCGAACGAGGCAGAGTCGGAGGCGGTCGGGCTGCAGATCGGGAACAGCCGGTTCAGGTCACCCGGGATCAGATCACTGGCCAGCAGTGCCTCCCGGGCCCGCATCCGGTTGCGGTTGCCGCGCACCGTGTTGATCTCGCCGTTGTGGGCGATGAACCGGAACGGATGGGCGAGCGACCAGGACGGGAATGTGTTGGTGGAAAAACGCGAGTGGACGATGGCGATGGCACTCACGACGCGCTGGTCCCGGATGTCGCTGAAGAAGTCGGGCAGTTGGCCGGTGGTCAGCATGCCCTTGTAGACCAGGGTGCGACTGGACAGCGACGGGAAGTACACGTCGACGTCGGCGGCGGCACTCTCGTGCTCGATCCGCTTGCGCACTGCGAAGACCAGGCGATCCAGGGCGATGCCGTACAGCCGGGTGCCGTCCGCGGCGGGCGGACTGGCCAGGAAGAGCTGCTCGAACACCGGCATGACGTCGACGGCCATCTGCCCGACCCCGGCGCCCACGGCGTCGGTGGGCACCAGACGCCAGCCGAGCAGTTCCAGTCCCTCTTCGGCGACGATGCTGGCGGCCAACTCCTTGGCCGCGGCGCGCTCCGAGTCGTCCGCAGGCAGGAAGGCGGTACCGACCGCGAAGGCGCAGCCGTCGGGTTCGGTGCCGTCGGCGGTGACCGCCACGGGGAGATCGAAATCGACGACCTCCCGGAGGAACGCCTCGGGCACCTGGAACAGGATCCCGGCGCCGTCGCCCACGGCCGGATCGGCGCCGGCGGCGCCGCGGTGCTCCAGGTTGATCAGCGCAGTAATACCGTCGGCGACGATCTTGTTGCTGCGGCGGCCCTTGATATCGGCGACGGCGGCAACGCCGCACGAGTCGCGCTCGAAAGCAGGGTCGTACAAGCCCTGCGGACCCGGAATTGCCGAGTACTTCACGGCAAGCCTCCCGTCGTCGGCGATGCGGCAGCCCAGGGACTCCCCCGTGATGGAGGACGCCGGGCTGGCGCAGCACATGGTGATGTTCCTGTCGGCAATGCGGGGGTGATGCGGCGATGCCCCGGAAAGTCTCGACGGGTGCAGCGACATCGTCGGAACGACCGCCGATACCCACCGCGACCCCTGTCCAGGTCACCAGGACGACGGTGGCCCAGTAAACGGCAGATTACAGGACACACGCGAAACAAACATCACCGCAGGGCTTTCCCACAGGTGACACGCGACCTACCCGCCCCCGATCAGCCGTCATCCCCACCCGCACGCCGCTGCCGGTCGTTGACCTGCGGTGCCGCGGTCGGGTCGGCTGCGAGCGGCTCGGATAGCACGCTGTCGGATTCGGGCGGCTCAGTGTCTGATTCACCGGGGATCGGCGCCGGCTCGGTCGGCTCTCGCGTGGCCAGATCACCCTCGGCCGCTCCGTCCGTTTCCGGTGATGAGGGAGGGTCCCCCCCGGGTGGCAGCTTCGGTGGGCGGCCCTGCAGCAGGGCGGGGTCTTCCCGCGGGACACCCCAGCGGACGACCAGGATGACCACGGCCACCACGAACATCACGATCGAGGTGAACACGTTGATCCGAAGCCCCAGGAAGTGGTTGGCGGTGTCGATGCGCAGCATCTCGATCCAGCCGCGGCCCAGGGTGTACAGCGCCACGTAGAGCCAGAAGACCTGACCCCGACCGAGCCGGAACTTCCGATCGGCCCAGACCAGCACCGCGGCGACACCGAGATTCCACAGCAGCTCGTACAGGAACGTCGGGTGGTAGGTACCGCACAAGACCGTCGGGACGGCCTTGATGTAGTCGGTCGGGAACTCGGGGACGGCCGGGCACATCGCCTGGGTCCCGGCCACTCCCCCCGGCGTCCGCAGGAAGACGTCCAGTCCCCAGGGCAACGTGGTCCTGGCCCCGAACAGTTCCTGGTTGAAGTAGTTGCCCAGCCGGCCGATGGCCTGCGCGACAGCCAGCCCGGGGGCGACCGAGTCGGCGAAGGCGGACAACGGCACCTTGTAGTAGCGGCAGCCGATCCACGCGCCCAACCCGCCCAGTGCGATCGCGCCCCAGATGCCCAGGCCGCCGTCCCAGATGGCGAACGCCCGCCAGGGGTTGAGGCCCGGGCGGAAATACAGCTCGTTGTCGGTGATGACGTGGTAGAGCCGCCCGCCGACCAGGCCGAACGGCACGGCGAAGACCGCGATGTCGGTGACCCGGCCGGGTCTGCCGCCGCGGGCGACGAACCGGCGGTTGCCCCAGATGACCGCGACGATGATCCCGATGATGATGCAGAAGGCATAGGCCCTGATCGGGAAGATCCACAGGTGCAGCACGCCGCGGGGCGGCGACGGGAAGCTGGCGAGATATCCGGTGAGCATCAGACCCGGACCGCCGACCGCACACCGGCGGCCAGATCGGCGGCCAGGGCCGCGACAGCGGCCGGACCGTCACCAGCGGCGGAGGTGAACGCCGACCCGACGATCACCGCATCGGCGAAGCCGGCGATCTGTGCAGCCTGGGCGCCGGTGCGGACACCCAATCCGACGCCGATCGGCAGGTCGGTCAGCTCGCGACACCTGGCCACCAGCGACGGCGCGGCCGAGGAGACCTGGTCCCGCGCGCCGGTGACGCCCATGGTGGATGCGGCGTACAGGAACCCGCGGGTGGACGCCGCGGTCAGGGTGATCCGCTCGGCCGACGACGAGGGGGCCACCAGGAATATCGGGTCGATGCCATGGGCGCTCGCAGCCGCGAGCCACGGCTCCGCCTCGTCGACGATCAGGTCAGGGGTGATGACCCCACTGCCGCCGGCGGAGGCCAGATCACGGGCGAAGTTGTCGACACCGTAGGACAGGATCGGGTTGAAGTAGGACATCACCACGGCCCGGCCGCCGGCCGCCGTCACCCGCTCCACGATGGTGAACGTATCCCGGAGGCGAAATCCGTTCCCGCGGGCCGTTTCCGCGGCCGCCTGAATGACCGGCCCGTCGAGCACCGGATCGGAGAACGGCACGCCGACCTCCACCAGATCGCATCCACCGTCGATCATCGCCGTCAGCGTCGTCGCCGATGCGTCGACGGTCGGGAAGCCGGCCGGCAGATACCCGATCAGGGCGGCCCGACCGTCCGCTCTCGTGTCCGCGAACAACTCCGACAGGACGCTCATCAATTCTCCTCGGCCTTCTGGTCCGCGTTGGGGGCGGCCGCGATCAGTTCGACGTCGGCGATGGCGTGGCCGACGTCCCCGGAGGGCTTGTCACCGAGCCCGAACCAATTCATGGCCGTCTCCATGTCCTTGTCGCCCCGACCAGAGACGTTGATCAGCACGATGCCCTCAGGACCGATCTCCTTGGCCAACACCACAGCTCCGGCTATCGCATGGGCGGACTCGATGGCCGGGATGATGCCCTCGGTCCTCGACAGCAGCGCGAATGCGTCCATGGCCTGCGCGTCGGTGATCGACCGGAACTCCGCCCGGCCGATCTCGGCGAGGTGTGCATGCTCGGGTCCGACCCCGGGGTAGTCGAGACCGGCCGAGATGGAATGGGATTCGACGATCTGACCGTCGTTGTCCTGCAACAGGAACGACCGCGCTCCGTGCAACACGCCGATGGTCCCTCCGCTGATGGTCGAGGCATGGCGGCCGGTCTCGATGCCGTCGCCACCGGCCTCCATGCCGACGAGCCGAACATCGGCGTCGTCGAGGAAGGCGTGGAAAGCCCCGATCGCGTTCGACCCACCACCGACACAGGCCACGACGGCATCCGGCAGTCGGCCGGTCATGTTCAACACCTGCTGGCGCGCCTCCAGACCGATGATCCGCTGGAAGTCACGGACGATCAGCGGGAAGGGGTGCGGGCCACCGACGGTGCCGAACAGGTAATAGGTGGTCTCGACGTTGGTCACCCAGTCACGGAAGGCCTCGTTGATGGCGTCCTTCAACGTGGCCGAACCGGAATCTACCGCGATCACCTCGGCGCCGAGCAGACGCATCCTGGCGACGTTCAGTGCCTGCCGCTCGGTGTCGACCCGACCCATGTAGATCGTGCACTGCAGGCCGAGGAGGGCGGCCGCGGTGGCGGTCGCCACTCCGTGCTGACCGGCGCCGGTCTCGGCGATGACCCGCGTCTTGCCCATCCGCCTGGTGAGCAGGGCCTGACCCAGCACGTTGTTGACCTTGTGACTGCCGGTGTGGTTCAGATCCTCGCGTTTGAGCAGGATGCGCGCGCCGCCCACGTGGGCGGTGAGCCGCTCGGCGTCGGTGACCGGGCTGGGGCGGCCCGCGTAGTCCTGGGCCAACCGGTCCAGTTCCGCCAGGAATTCCGGGTCGATCCGGGCCTTGCTGTAGGAGTCCCAGACCTCGTCGAGGGCACCGACCAAGGCCTCGGGCAACCACCGGCCGCCCATGGTGCCGTAGTAGCCACGGTCGTCCGGATCGTGAGCGGTGCCCCCGATCCCGTCGGACGGCCGCGGCAGACCGTCGGCACGAGGCCGGCGCAGACTGCCCGTGGGCGCAGTGGTGGGCACATCGGGGGCATGACTCATGAACTACTCGACTCCAACCTCATCAGGACATGATCGGTGCGCGGCCGGACCTCGGCCGACAGGGCAGCGGCCGACAGTTCAACGGCCAACGGTCAGCGCGAGGGACGCGGGCACGACGGGTGCGAGCCCGCGGTCACCAGGTCTGCGACCGCGGCCCGCGGGTCGCCGCTGGTGACCAGGCCCTCACCGACCAGTACCGCGTGCGCTCCGGCACCGGCGTAGGCCAGCAGATCCGGCGTGCCCCGGACGCCGGATTCGGCAATGGTCACGATGTCGGACGGCAGTCCCGGGGCGATCCGGGCGAAGACGTCGCGGTCGACGTTCAGGGTCGTCAGATCCCGGGCGTTGACGCCGATCACCTTCGCGCCGGCCGTCAAGGCACGATCGGCCTCGGCTTCGGTGTGCACCTCGACCAGGGCCGTCATGCCGAGGGATTCGACCCGCTCGAGCAGGCCGTGCAGGACCGGCTGGGCCAATGCGGCGACGATCAGCAGGACCAGGTCCGCTCCGTGTGCCCTGGCTTCGTGCACCTGGTAGGGCGACACGATGAAATCCTTGCGCAGCACCGGGATGTCCACCGCGGCACGGACGGAATCCAGATCCGCCAGCGACCCGCCGAACCGGCGACCCTCGGTCAGTACCGAGATGGCCCGGGCTCCCCCGGACGCGTAGGCGATGGCCAGCGCGGCCGGATCTGAGATGGAGGCCAGCCGACCCTTGGACGGGCTGGAGCGCTTGACCTCGGCGATGACCCCGACGCCCGGCTGCCGCAGGATCGACAACACCGGGAGCGGAGGTGGCGCGGCCGCGGCGGCAGCCTTCACCTGGGCGAGTGGAACGGCGGACTCGCGAGTAGCGAGATCCTCCCGCACCCCCGCGAGAATCGCGTCCAGCACACTCACCGGCTCGTCTCCTCATGACAATCAGGGGCCAGCTGACCAGCAGTTCGCGTCGTAGAGCGACCAGCGGCAGCGCTGCCCTCCTGGTGTTCCGAAGTCCTCGGAATACCCGGGCGGTTTGTCCGGCAGGTACGTGACCCGCCGCGACTCATGTTAGACGCCCCGGGTGACGTCGTCGGACACCCCCGGGCTCGACCCCGTCGGGCGGCCGGGTCCCGTCCGCCGTTGCCGGGGGTCCCGGGTGGCGTCCGCGTCCGGGCCGGGGTCTTCCGATGAGGAGGCCACCGCCGCAGTCGGATCCTGTCCGGCGTCCAGGGCCTTCCACCAGCCGGCGGCTCCCTCCGGATCGGTATCCACGTCCAGCGTCGTCGGCACCGCGCGCGCCGGTGTCCGGCGGCGACCGGTCGGTGCGTCGTACCTGGCGCCCAGCGCGCGGCGCGCGCCGAACCCGGACACCACCAGGACCCCCGCCACCGCGATGAGCAACCCGCCGAGGGCAGCGACCAACGGTCCGGCCGGGTGCAGCTGCGGCGGGGCCGACGACACGGCCGGCCGGGTCAGGTCGGTGTGCAGGGACGCCGGGGCACGCCACCATCCCGCGACGGCCAGCGCTGTGGCCCAGGCGCCTCCGAGCAGCAGCACCACCCCGACGAGCCGGCGAAGGACTCCGGTGGTGGCCATCGCCGCCCCGAATCCGGCCAGGGCCAGCAGGGCGACGGGGATGAGCAGCGCATCGGTCTGCGACCCCTTGGCCTCGAGGGTGATGGATCCAGCCAATGAATCGAGGTGGGTCTGGGTCCACCAGGTCAGACCGGCACCGACGGCGAGGGCGACGGCACCGGCCACCACCAGGATCGCCAGGACCGCAACTCCCCGGCCGCTGGACCGGTCAGCCATTCCCGACCGCCCGGAGGGTCGCGGCGGAGGCCACCGCGGCGATGACGGCCGCAGCCTTGTTCTGACACTCGGCGTCCTCGGTGGCCGGCACCGAATCGGCCACCACTCCCGCGCCCGCCTGCACGTGGGCCATGCCGTCGGTCAGCAGGGCCGTCCTGATGGTGATCGCGGTGTCGGCGTCCCCCGCGAAGTCCAGGTAGCCGACGATGCCGCCGTAGATGCCGCGGCGGGCCGGCTCGAGCCCGTCGATGATCTGCATGGCTCGCGGCTTGGGCGCCCCGGACAGCGTGCCGGCCGGGAAGCACGCGGTGAGGGCGTCGAAGGCGGTCTTCCCGGTGGCCAGCGATCCGGTGACGGTGGAGACGATGTGCATGACGTGGCTGTACCGCTCGACGGTGAAGAAGTCGACGACCTTCACGGTGCCCGGCGAACACACCCGGCCGAGGTCGTTGCGGCCGAGGTCGACCAGCATGACGTGCTCGCTGCGTTCCTTGAGGTCGGCCAGGAGATCCTTGGCCAGCAGGACGTCGTCCTCCTCGGAGACGCCGCGCGGCCTCGTCCCGGCGATCGGGTGCATGGTCACATGCCCATCGCGAACGGTGACCAGCGCCTCGGGCGAGGAGCCGACGATCGCCAACGGTCGGCCGCTCGGCGTGGGCACCTGCAGCAGGTACATGTAGGGCGACGGGTTGGTCGCCCGCAGCACCCGGTAGATCTCCAGCGGCTGCGCCGTGGTGGGCACGTCGAACCGTTGGGACAGGACGATCTGGAAGGCGTCGCCGGCGCGGATGTGCTCCTTGGCGACCTCGACCATCTCCCGGTACTGCTCACCCGAGGTACGCCGGCTGAACACCGGATCGGCCTGCTCGAAGATCGCGGCCGGTACCGCGGCCGGGGCGGCCAGTGTCTGCGTCATCTGTTCGAGCCGCGCCACCGCATCGTCGTAGGCCAGGTCGACCCGCTGGTCGGTGGCGTCCCAGTTGACCGCATTGGCGATCAAGGTCACCGTGCCCTCGTGATGGTCCAGCGCAGCGAGATCGGTGGCCATCAACATCACCATCTCGGGAACCTGCAGCTCGTCGACCGGCTCCCGTCCCGGGGTACCGATCCGCTCCAGGCGGCGGACGATGTCGTACCCGAGGTACCCCACCATCCCACCGGTCAGCGGTGGCAGACCGGCGAGCGGCTCGGTGTGCAGCAGTCGCAGCGTCTCCGCGAGCGCGGCCAGCGGGTCACCGTCGTCCGGTAGCCCGACCGGCGGGTTGCCCGACCAGAAGGCCTGACCATCGACCTCGGAAAGCGTTGCCGCGCTGTGCACTCCGACGAAGGACCAGCGGGACCAGGACTTGCCGTGTTCGGCCGACTCCAGCAGGAAGGTGCCGTTCCGGCCGGCCGCGAGGGTGGCGTACAGCCCCACCGGCGTCACGCTGTCGGCCAGCAGCCGCCTGGTCACCGGGATGACCCGTCGATCCCTGGCCAGCTCGCGAAATTCCTCGCGAGTGGGGGAAACAGCACCCAGCACTGGGGTGGTGCCGATCACCGGTGGAGAAGCGAGTCCCATGTCCGTCATTCTGCCGTCTGCAGCGGGTGGCCGGAGCCAACCCGTTGCGCCGTCGGTCCGATGGTCATCCCGGCAACTACCCTTCGACAGATGCTCAGCGTGACCGAACTCGAGACCATCGCCGCGCAGGGTTGGCGGGGTACCAGTACCGCCCGCGTCGGGCAGTGGCTGCTCCGCGCGTCCGAAGGATTCACCGGTCGGGCCAACTCGGTGCTGCCCCTGGGTGGTCCGGACTGTGAGGTCGACGACGCCATCGCGCAGGTGTACGCGTTCTACCGTCGGCACCAACTCCCACCGGTGTTCCAGATGCCCGAGGACACAACAGGTTCAGCACTGGGCGAGCTGGATCTCGAACTACACCATCGAGGCTGGCGCCCGTACAACCACACCCGCGTGATGACCGCCTCGGTCGCGGCGACGATCAGCGGTTGTCCGGTGTCGACCGTGCTGCCGCCGGCGGACTTCAGGGCCTCTCCCGGCCCAGGCTGGCTCGCCGGTTACCTGTACCGGGGCAACCCACTTCCTGCCTCCGCGATACGGGTGCTGCTCGACGCGGACGAACCGACCTTCTGCTCGATCCCGGGTGAGGCGGCGGACCCGGCACCGGCCGGGGTGGCCAGGGGCGTCATCACCGACGGCTGGCTCGGAGTGACCGCGGTGACGGTGGCCGTGAGTCGCCGTCGCTCGGGGGTCGGGCGGCACCTGATGGGCGAACTCGCCAGGTGGGCGGCCCGCTCGGACCGACCCGCGCACGCGATCTACCTCCAGGTGGACGAGGCGAATACGGCAGCCGTCGCGATGTACGAGCGGCTCGGCTTCACCACCCATCACCGCTACCACTACCTGGCGGCGCCGGCCTGAGGGTCGGGGCCGATCAGGCCGTCGTCGAAGCAGGTCCTGGCGCCCGTGTGGCAGGCCGCGCCTGTCTGATCGACCAGGATCAGCAGCGCGTCGCCGTCGCAATCGTGTCTCACCTCGACCACCCGCTGGGTGTGGCCCGAGGTCTCACCCTTGACCCAGTACTGCTTCCTGGACCGCGAAAAGTACGTGGCACGACCGGTTTCCATGGTGCGTCGCACCGCTTCGGCATCCATCCAGGCCACCATCAGCACCTCTTTGGTGTCGAACTGCTGCGCGACCGCGCACACCAGGCCGGCGTCGTTGTACTTCAGGGTGGCGATGGGATCTGCCGCCGTCGGTTCCGGGGTCACGCCAGCGCTCCGACCGGCACCACGCGCACCGGATAGCCGGCCTGGGCCAGCTGCTTCTTGACCTGGTCGATGCGGAAGGTGCCGAAGTGGAAGACCGAGGCCGCCAGGACCGCGTCGGCGCCGGCGGCGACCGCCTCGGGGAAATGGTCGAGCACGCCGGCCCCGCCGGACGCGATCAGCGGCACGCCGACCGCGCCCCGGATCAGCTGCAGCATCTCGACGTCGAACCCGGCCTTGGTGCCGTCGGCGTCCATCGAGGTCAGCAGGATCTCGCCGGCCCCGGCGAGCTCGGCGCGGACCGCCCAGTCGAGCGCATCGATGGCGGTGCCCTGTCGACCGCCGTGGGTGGTGACCTCGAAACCGCTCGGGCAACGAGTGTCGGCGGTGCGGCGGGCGTCGATTGCGATGACCACGCACTGGGAACCGAAGCGGTTGGCCGCCTCGGACAGGAACTCCGGTCGTGCCACGGCGGCGGAGTTGATGGACACCTTGTCCGCCCCGGCGCGTAGTAGCGCATCGATGTCGGCCGTCGTCCGCACCCCCCCACCCACCGTGAGGGGGATGAAGACCTGCTCGGCCGTGCGCCGGATCATGTCGTAGGCGGTGTCGCGGTTGTCACTGGTGGCGGTGATGTCCAGAAAGGTCAACTCGTCCGCGCCCTCGGCGTCGTACAGCCGGGCCATCTCGACGGGATCACCCGCGTCGACCAGGTCGACGAAGTTGACGCCCTTGACCACCCGACCCTCGGACACGTCCAGACAGGGGATCACCCGAATTGCCACGCTCATGGCCGCCAGCCTATCCGCGCCGCAGCCGGCTTTCCGCGCTGATCAACTTCGGTTGCGCTGATGAACTCGACGACTCCTGTCCCACGAGTCCCAAACCGGCCTACTTGATCAGCGCCGTCGAAGTTGATCAGCGCGGGTGGGACGGGCGGGTCAGCGGACGGCTTCGAGAGCCTCGGGCAGCGTGAACGCACCTGCGTAGAGCGCCTTCCCGACGATGCTGCCCTCGACCCCGATCCCGGACAACGAGGCCAACTCGATCAGATCACCGAGCGAGGACACCCCGCCGCTGGCCACCACCGGAGCCTTGGTGACGGCGCAGACCTGTTGCAACAGTTCGATGTTCGGCCCTCGCAAGGTGCCGTCCTTGGTGACGTCGGTGACCACGTAGCGGGGGCAGCCCTGCTGGTCCAGCCGGGCCAGCACCTCCCACAGGTCGCCGCCGTCCTCGGTCCACCCGCGGGCGGCCAGCGTGCTGCCGCGCACGTCCAGACCCACGGCGATCTGGTCGCCGTACCGGGCGATGGCCGACGCACACCATTCCGGGTTCTCGAGCGCCGCGGTGCCGATGTTGACCCTCGTGCACCCGGTGGCCAGCGCGGCCTCGAGCGAGGCATCGTCCCGGATCCCGCCGGACAACTCGACCCGGACGTCCAGGATGCCGACCACCTCGGCCAGCAGCTCCCGGTTGGAGCCACGCCCGAAGGCCGCGTCCAGGTCGACGAGATGGATCCATTCGGCGCCGTCCGCCTGCCACGCCAGGGCGGCGTCCAGTGGCGCGCCGTAGGTGGTCTCGGTGCCGGCCCGACCCTGGACGAGTCGCACGGCCTGGCCGTCCGCGACGTCGACGGCTGGTAGAAGTTCGAAGCTCACGAGCGATGAGCCTACGGTGCCGGAGGCGCCGGCCTGTCACACCGCCGAAGGCCCCGGTTCACGTCGTGGCCGCACACCAGAAGGCCCATGGCTGGTCGCCGATCCGCGCGATCACCACGGTGAACGCGACGGCCCGGTTCCGACCCAGGGCCGGGCGCAGCTGCTTGCGCAGCTCGTCCGGGATGACGGAGGTACCGCGTTGCTTGATCTCCAGGGTCCCGGCGTCGTCTCGGCGGGTCCAGCCGGCCACCGTGTCGACCCGGTACGGCGCGGCGTCGACGACCCGGAAGGCGCGGGTGTCAGGCGGTCGCCGCGGCCCGGCGAGGTAGGCCAGGTGTGGATCAAGCTGGACCAGGTCGTGCCGAGCGGCATAGTGCCGCACCAGATGGGCGCGGACCACGGCGGCGTCGGGATCGACGATCCATTCCCCGACGAGTGCCTCCGGCGGCCGGGGCGCCCCCGTGTCCGACGCATCCTGGTCGGTCAGCTCGTATCCGGCGCCACCGGTGGTCAGGACCGTGGCGCGCCGGCCGACGAGGGCCAGCTCGGCGGGCCAGAGCACCGCTTCGCGGGCCCCGCCGTCGAGCGAGACGATCTCGACCTCGCCCGGACGGTCCAGCCTCTCGTAGTCGATGCCCGGCGGTAGCCGCAACACGGGTGGCCGCCGCGCGTGGACCGCATCCAGGTCCGATACGGAGGGCAACGTGTCGACCGACGTGATCCGCCGGCCACCTGATTCCCGCCGGGCGGGATCCGCGTAGGGCAGCAGACCGTGGCTGGACGGGACCAGCGCGTCGGCGACGACGACCCGGGACGGCAGACCGGCCGACCGCAGATTGTGGGCGGCCATACGTATCCGGATCGGGTCGAGATCCGACCCGGCCGCCGGGTCGCAGCCGGGCATCAGCGAGGCCAGGTCCGCGCCGATGGAACACGTCAGGTCATGGACGCCGACGCCGCGCAGCCGTGCGGCTCGATGCCGGGCGACCGGCCCGGGGGTGGCCTGTTGCAGGGCTTCGTCGGTGAACAGCCAGTCCGCTGCGACAGGTCCGAGTTTCGGCACGGCCCGACGACGCAGCCGGATCGTCTCGGCCACCCCGGTGGCGTGGACGCCGAGGGTCTTGCGCAGCGCCGTCAGATCGGTGAGCAGGCTGTCGTCGGTGAGCGGCCGGTCAACCGCAGCGGCCAGCGCGTCGAACCCGGCAGCCGAGGTCAGGAAATCGAGGTCATCGTGTCCGAACCGGTAACCGGCCCGGCCGGGCCGTTGTGCGACAGGGGGTTTCGCCACTGCTAGCGCCCGACGAAGGTGGCTTTCCCCGGTCCCTCGTCGATGAACGAGGCCATCCCGTTCTTCTGGTCCTCGGTGGCGAACAGCGCGGCGAACTCGGCGCTCTCGATCCGGAGCCCCTCCGCCAGGTCGGTGTCCATGCCGCCGTCGATCGCCCGCTTGGCCGCCGCGATGGCCAGCGTCGGGCCGGCGGCCAGCCGGGTGGCCAGCGCGAGTGCTTCCGCGTAGACCTCGGTCGCCGGCACCGCCCTGGTGGCCAGTCCGATCTCGACCGCCTCCGGACCCTTCACCGGGCGACCGGTGAAGATCAGCTCCTTGGCCTTCGCCGCGCCGATCAACCGCGGCAGCCGTTGGGTGCCACCGGCGCCGGGGAAGACCCCGAGGGTGATCTCCGGCAGCCCGAGCCTGGCGTCGTCGGCCACCACCCGGAAGTCGGCGGCCAGCGCCAACTCGCAGCCGCCACCCAGGGCGTACCCGGTGACGGCGGCGACCACCGGCTTGGGCAGCCGGGCGATGGCATCGATCGCACCGGTCAGGGTGGATCCGAAGACGGCGATCCCGGCGGGGTCGAGGTCGGCCATCTCCTTGATGTCGGCTCCGGCGGCGAAGACCTTCTCGCCGCCGTAGACCACCACGGCCCTGACGTCGGCCCTGGACCCGGCCTCCTGGGCCGCGGCGAGCAGTTCGGCGTGCACCTGCGCGTTGATCGCATTGACCGGCGGTCGGTTCAGTCGGATCACTCCGACCGACCCGACGAGTTCAAGCGTGACGAATTCGGGCATCGGTGCCTCCAGGTTCAGGTGATGGCTAGTTGGCGTGCGCGAAGTACCGGCCGTCGCGCCGATCGAGCAGGAGCGTCATGTCGAAGGTCTCCGACAGTGCCTCCGCGGTCAGTGTTTCGGCCATCGGACCGGCTGAGATGACCTTGCCGTCGCGCAACAACAGCAGGTGCGTGAACGCCGTCGGGATCTCCTCCACGTGGTGGGTGACGAGCACCGAGGCCGGTGAGGCCGGATCGATCGCCAGGGTGGACAGTCGGGCCAGCAGGTCCTCCCGGCCACCCAGGTCCAGACCGGCGGCCGGCTCGTCCAACAGCAGCAGCTCCGGATCGGTCATCAGTGCCCGCGCGGCCAGGGTCCGCTTCCGTTCGCCCTCCGACAACGTGCCGTAGAGCCGGTCGGCAAGCCGGGTGATGCCCATCGCCTCCAGCAGTTCCCTGGCCCGGTCGAAGTCCATCTCGTCGTAGTGCTCCCGCCAACGACCCAGGACTCCGTAGCCCGCCGACACGACCACGTCCACCACGGTTTCCTCAGGGGGCACCCGAGCCGCCAGCGCGGCGGACGAGAGCCCGATCCGGGAACGGACCTGCATCAGGTCGACGGCACCGAGCCGTTCCCCCAGCACATGCGCGCGGCCGCTGGTCGGGTGCATCGTCGCGGCGGCGATCTGCAACAGCGTGGTCTTGCCCGCGCCGTTCGGGCCCAGCACCACCCAGTGCTCACCCGTGTTGACGTTCCAACTCACGCTGTCCAGCAGGAGGGTCTGGCCGCGCCGCACCGTGATGTCCCAGAAATGCAGGACGGAGTCGGCCCCGGGCCGGATCGTCATCGTCACGCCGGTCATTGTGTCCCATCGCCGGATCGGGCCCGACCCCCCGTCGCCGGCCCTGCGGTCCGCCGGGAGAATCATGATCATGTCGACCTCGGGCCCGGACGGGCCGACACCACGCCATATCCGGTTGCCGATCCCCAGCGGCAGCAGTCCGTTCCCCGGTGAGCCGTTCCCGCTCGGCGCCACGCCGTCCGCCCGCGGGACGAACTTCGCAGTGGTGGCCGACGGCGCGGAGTCGGTCGACCTGTGCCTGGTGGACGCCCTGGGCACCGAGCGGGCCATCTCGATGCAGGATCGCCGATACGGGATCTGGCACACCTTCGTGCCCGGCGTGCAACCCGGGCAACGGTACGGGTACCGGGTGACCGGCCGGGATCGCAGCAAGATCTTGCTCGACCCCTACGCCAGACGGGTCGACACCACGGACTACGACCTGATGGCCGCCTCGGCGCCGGGGGTGGACACCCTGGGCCGGGTGCCCCTGGGGATCGTCGCGGAGCCGGTGCAGGCTCTCCAACCGCTGCCCAACGTGCCGTGGGAACAGACGATCATGTACGAAGCGCACGTGACCGGGTTGACGAAACTGCATCCGGACGTACCCGCCCCGTTGCGTGGGACCTACGCCGGTGTCGCCCACCCGGTCGTCATCGACCACCTCAAAACCCTGAACATCACTGCCCTGCAGCTGCTGCCCGTGCACGCGCACGCGGCCGAGCCGGGTCTGTACGCCACCGGGCGGCGCAACTACTGGGGCTACTCCACGCTCTCGTACTTCGCCGTCCACCCGGGATACGCCTCCAAGCCGGGACAGGAACTCGCCGAGTTCGCGGCCATGGTGGATGCGCTGCACTCCGCCGGTATCGAGGTGATCCTCGACGTGGTCTACAACCACACCTGCGAAGGCGGTCCTGACCTACCCGTCGACCTGTCCTGGCGCGGTCTGGCCCCGGATACCTACTACCTGCCGTCCGGCCACGACATCACCGGGACCGGCTCGACCGTCGATCCGGCCTCGCTGACCGTGGTGCGGATGGTGACCGATTCGCTGCGTTACTGGGCCACCGAACTCGGTGTCGACGGCTTCCGCTTCGACCTCGCCTCGGTGCTCGGCCGGCCGGGTGGTGGGGCGTTCGATGCCGGCGCGGCCATGCTGACCGCCATCGCCGCCGACCCGGTGCTCTCCACCCGAAAGCTGATCGCCGAACCGTGGGACGCGACCGGCGAGGGCTACGCGGTCGGCCGGTTCGGCGCCCAGTGGGCCGAGTGGAACGACCGGTTCCGCGACGGCATCCGCGACTTCTGGCGGGGCGCCGGCGGTATCCGCGACCTGGCCTACCGGCTGTCCGGTTCAGAGGATCTCTACGGCGCGAACCGAGGACCGTGGGCCTCGGTCAACTTCGTCACCGCGCACGACGGCTTCACCCTCCGCGACGTGGTGTCCTACGAGCACAAGCACAACGAGGCCAACGGCGAGCGGAACCGGGACGGCACCGACAACAACCGCTCGGCCAACTATGGAGCCGAGGGGCCGACGGACGACCCGGCGATCGGCGCGGTACGAACCAGGCAGGCCCGGAACATCGCGGCCACCCTGCTGCTGTCCACCGGCACCCCGATGTTGCTCATGGGCGACGAGAGCTGGCGCACTCAACAGGGCAACAACAATGCCTACTGCCAGGACAATGCGGTTTCTTGGCTGGACTGGTCCGGATCGCCCGATCAGGAGAACATGCTGGCCTTCGTCCGACGGGTGGCGGCGCTGCGGGCGGAGTCGCCGGCGCTGCGGCAGGGCGAATTCTTCGAAGGTCGTGCCCCCGCAGGCGGAGACGGTGTCGCCGACCTGGTCTGGTTCAGCCCCAGCGGGGCGCAGATGACCGACGCGGACTGGTTCGACCCGGGACGCCGCACGGTGCAGCTCTGGCTGGACGGCGCAGACGTACGGGGACACGGCGCCCTGGGCGCACCGCTCGCCGACCACTCCTGGCTGCTGGTCCTGCATGCCGACCCGGAGCCGATCGAGATCACCCTGCCGGGATCGCCCTACGGCGAGGCCTATACGCCCGTTGTGGACACCTGCAGTCCCACCGGTGAGCCGACCGACCCACATCCGCTGTCCGCCGGTGTCGAGGTGACCATGCCGGGACGCGCACTGTGGCTGCTGCGGGCGCACCGGACGTCGGAGGACTGATCACGAACGCAAAGACGGTGGCCGGCCCGGTGTTTCGGGCCGGCCACCGTCGTCGGTAGCTGTTACTGCCGGCCGGTCAGGCGGTGGTGACCAGCCCGAGTTCTGCCGGGGACGCGAGCAGATGGTGACGCGGGATGACCCGGACCGTGTACCCGACCGGCCCGGACTGGGTCAGCGGCAGTTGGGCCTCGTACCGGTAGCCGTCGCCGTTCCCGACGAAGGTCATCGGCATGGTGGACACCTCGTGCAGCTGCTCGGTGTCGTCCACGCGGCCGGTGACGGCCTGCACCTCGACGTCCTCGGGGTCCAGGCCGCCCAGATCCAGGTAGGCCCTGATCGTCATCACGTTGCCGAGCGACGGTTCTGAGCCGATGCCGGAGGTGTCGACGCTGGTGACCCTGATCTGGGGCCAGGCCTCCCGCACGGTGTCCTTCCAGGCCGAGAGGGCCTTGGCCACCGTGAGATCACCGGTGATCTTGCGGCTGAAGGTCGCGGCCGGCGAGTAGTACTGGGTGACGTAGTCCCGGACCATCCTGGTGGCCTGCACCCGCGGGCCGAGGTAGGACAGCGTGTGCCGCACCATGTCCACCCAACCGTCGGGCCGCCCGTCCGCCCCCCGGTTGTAGAACAGCGGGGCCACCCGCTTCTCGATCAGGTCGTACAGCGCCCAGGCCTCGAGATCGTCCCGGCGGTTCTCGTCGGCGACGCCGTCGGCCGTCGGGATGGTCCATCCGTCCTGACCGTCGTACAGCTCGTCCCACCAGCCGTCCGAGATGGACAGATTCAGCGAACCGTTCAGCGCGGCCTTCATCCCGGACGTACCGGAGGCCTCCTGGGGTCGGATCGGGTTGTTCAGCCAGACGTCCGCCCCGGCACAGAGCACCGACGCCATGCCCATGTCGTAGTCGGGGAGGAAGGCGATGCGATGCCGGATGCCGGCTTCGTCGGCGAACCGGACCATCTCCTGCATGAACCGCTTGCCGTACTCGTCGGCCGGGTGTGCCTTGCCCGCGATGACGATCTGCACCGGGCGGTCCGGGTTGAGCAGGATCGCCTTCAGCCGGGCCTGGTCGCGCAGCATCAGGGTGAGCCGCTTGTAGGTCGAGACGCGGCGGGCGAACCCGATGGTCAGGATCTCCGGATCGAGGATCGTCTCGGTCCAGCCCAGTTCGGCCGCCGAACTGCCCCGGAGCAGCCAGCTCTGCTTGACCGCCGAGCGCGCCATGGTGACCAGGCGGCCGCGCAGGGTCTGCCGTAGCTCCCACAGACGCTCGGAGCTGACCCGGCCGGCTGCCGGCCAGTCGGAGGCCGATGCCAGGTCCTGCCAGTCGGCCATGTCACCGGCCACGTCGTACATCTCGCGCGCGGCCCAGGTCGGCAGGTGAACGCCGTTGGTGACCGATCCGATCGGGACCTCCTCCGGCTGGAATCCCGGATAGAGGCCGGCGAACATCTCGCGCGAGACGACGCCGTGCAGTTTTGCGACGCCGTTGGCCCGCTGGGCCAGTCGAAGACCCATGTGCGCCATGTTGAACCGGGACGGATCGTCCTCGGCCCCGAAAGCGATGGCGTCGTTCACGGAGATGCCGGGCAGCAGACGGGAGTCACCCTCGTGGTCGCCGTCCAGATAGTGCCGGACCAGGTCGACCGGGAAACGGTCGATCCCGGCCGGCACGGGAGTGTGGGTGGTGAAGA
This sequence comes from Nakamurella sp., assembly GCA_965277305.1. Lineage (GTDB taxonomy): Bacteria > Actinomycetota > Actinomycetes > Mycobacteriales > Nakamurellaceae > Nakamurella. Next base: position 1,125,227 of record CBDICH010000003.1, read on the forward strand.
CCGTCCCGGCCCGGACGGCTGAGACGGCCTCGTTGCAGGTCAGTCCGTCGGAGGCGATCAGTGACCTGATGCGCTCGAGCCCCAGGAAGCCGGCGTGGCCCTCATTCATGTGGAAGACCTCGGGCACCGGGTGTCCGGTCGCCTCGGCGAAGGCATTGACGGCGCGGACGCCACCGACGCCGAGCAGGATCTCCTGCTTGATCCGGTGGTCCTGGTCGCCGCCGTACAGGCGGTCGGTGGTCGAGCGCAGTTCGTCGTCGTTGGCTTCGTTGTCGGCGTCCAGCAGCAGCAGCGGCACCCGGCCGACGCTCGCCTGCCAGATGCGGGCGGTCAGCTCCCGCCCCCCTGGCATCGGCACGCTGACAGCGAGCTGCTCGCCGTCGGCGCCCATCACCCGGTCGATCGGCAGACCGAGGGGATCGTGCGCCGGGTAGTGCTCCTGCTGCCAACCATCGGCAGACAGCGACTGCCAGAAGTAGCCGAACCGGTAGAGCAGACCGACGCCGATGATCGGGACGCCGAGATCGGAGGCTGACTTGAGGTGGTCCCCCGCCAGGATGCCCAGGCCGCCCGAATAGTTCGGCAGGACCTCGGAGACACCGAATTCCATCGAGAAGTAGGCGATGGCCCTGGGCAGGGCGATCTGATCGCCGTCTTGTGCGGCCAGGTCGATCTGGTGCTGATACCAGCGGGGTTCGGTCAGATAGGACTGCAGGTCGGCGGCCAGGCCGTGCATGCGATCGAGGAAGTGTTGATCCTGCGCGAGCTCGGCCAGTCGCGAGACGGAGACTGCACCGAGGAGCTTGAGGGGGTCACCCTCGAACTTCTCCCACAGCTTCCGATCGATGTCGGCGAACAGATCCTGGCTCGACGGATGCCAGGACCAGCGGAGGTTTCGGATGAGCGCCCCGAGCGGCTGGAGCGGCTCGGGCAACTGGGGGCGGACGGTGAACCGTCGGAGAGCCTTCACCCGGTGAAATCTAGCGGGTCGCGGAGAGTTCGCGAACTTCTCATCTCAGATGTTCAACCGAATGTAACGAATGCATCGTCTGTGTCGGCAAAACCGCGTTAGCAGGGGCAGGGTCCGACGGGGTGCCCTCCTGCGGCCGGCAACCTCTCCCGGTACGTTGATCCGCGTGGCCGGACGAATCGGATTGATCGATGTTTCCCCCAGCGTGGCCGGCGGACGGTATCCGTCCAAGTCGGTGGTCGGGGCGGTGATCGACGTCGCCGCAACCGTCTTCCGGGAGGGCCACGACGCCGTGGCCGCGAACGTCGTGTGGAAGGGCCCGGTCGCCCAGACCGAAACCGGCAAGCGGAAAGCACCGGCACGGGAGTCCGGCCCATTGCTGCGCATGCGGGCAGGCGTCGCGGGCACCGACCGCTTCCATGCCCAGGTCACGCCCGATCGGCAGGGCCTGTGGAGCCTGGTGATCGAGGCCTGGAGCGATCCCCTGGGCACGTGGCGACACGCGGTCGAGGCCAAGGCCGCGGCCGGCCAGACCGGCGAGGAGATGTCGAACGATCTGGAAACCGGGGCGTTGCTGCTGGAGCGGATCGGGCGGCGCCCACGACAGCGATACGCCGCGGCCATCAGGGCCGCCGTCGCGGCCCTACGCGACCCGGACATCGGCGTCGCCGAGCGAATCGGCCCGGCCCTCTCGGGCGAACTCTGGCCGGTGCTGGTCTCCGATCCCATTCGCGAACTGATCACCCGCTCCCCCGCCGTCCAGGTCTGGGTCGACCGGCCGTTGGCGGAGTTCGGATCGTGGTATGAGTTCTTCCCGCGGTCCTCCGGCGCCCAGATCGACGCGGACGGCCTGCCGCTCCGGCACGGCACCTTCGCCGACGCGACCATGGAGCTGCCGCGCATCGCCCGGATGGCCTTCGACATCGTCTACCTCCCGCCCATCCACCCGATCGGCGAAGTGAACCGCAAGGGCCGCAACAATCCGGCCGAACCAGGTGGCACCACGAACCCGGACCCGCGCGACGTCGGCTCGCCCTGGGCCATCGGGTCGGCGGCCGGCGGCCACGACGCGGTGCACCCCGAGCTCGGCACCATCGAGGACTTCGACCACTTCGTCACCGCAGCAAAGGATCTCGGGCTGGAGGTGGCGCTGGACCTCGCACTGCAGTGCGCCCCGGACCACCCGTGGGTGGCCGAGCATCCGGAGTGGTTCACCACCCGACCGGACGGCTCGATCGCCTACGCGGAGAACCCGCCCAAGAAGTACCAGGACATCTACCCGGTCAACTTCGACAATGACCCGCCCGGGATCTACGCCGAGGTGCTGCGGGTCGTCAGGTTCTGGATCTCCCACGGCATCACCGTGTTCCGCGTCGACAACCCCCACACCAAGCCGATCAACTTCTGGGAGTGGCTGATCGCCCAGGTGCACCTCGACCACCCGGAGGTCATCTTCCTGGCCGAGGCGTTCACCAAGCCGGCGATGATGCACGAGCTGGGCCGGATCGGATTCAGCCAGTCGTACACGTATTTCACCTGGCGTACCGGCAAACAGGAGCTCACCGACTACGGCGTGGACCTGGTGAACTCCGGGGATCACATGCGGCCCAACTTCTTTCCCACCACTCCGGACATCCTGCATGCCTCACTGCAGTTCGGCGGTGAGGCGATGTTCGCAATCCGGGCGGTCCTGGCCGCCACGTTGTCACCGAGCTGGGGGGTGTACTCCGGCTACGAACTGTTCGAGCACGAAGCGGTCCGCCCCGGCAGCGAGGAATTCCTGCATTCCGAGAAATACCAGTTGCGGCCACGGGACTATCAGGCCGCGCTGGAGGGTGGACGCTCGCTGGAGCCGTTGATCCAGCGACTCAACGAGATCCGCCGCGACCACCGAGCCCTGCAGCACCTGTCCGGCCTGTGGTTCCATGGCATCTCCAACGACGCCCTGCTGTGCTATTCCCGACGCGATCAGCAGACCGGCGACGTCGTCCTGGTGGTGGTCTGCCTGGAGTCGACCGGTTTCCACTGGGGCGAAACGGATCTCCACCTGCCGGCGCTGGGTCTCGAATGGGGTGACAGCTTTCAGGCCGTGGACCAACTGTCCGGCGAGGTGTACCACTGGTCCGGCCACAACATGGTCGGACTCGAACCGGCCGCGCGGGTCGCCCATATCGTGACGGTGCGGCGATACTGAATCACCATGCCGGGCAGGCAGGACGAGTACGAGGAAAGGTAAGCATGACCCCGGAATACAGCGACTACGCCGACGACCAGCCGGCTCTGCGCAGCAGTCTCCCGGACGACCCGGACTGGTACAAACGCGCCGTCTTCTACGAGGTGCTGGTGCGCACGTTCTTCGATTCCAACGGCGACGGCACCGGCGACATCAACGGACTCATCGAGAAGCTCGACTATCTCGCCTGGCTCGGGGTCGACTGCCTCTGGATTCCGCCGTTCTACGACTCACCACTGCGCGACGGCGGATACGACATCCGGGATTATCGGAAGGTACTGCCGGAATTCGGCACGGTGCAGGATTTCGCCGCTCTGATCGAGGCGTGCCACCAACGCGGGATGCGCATCATCACCGACCTCGTGATGAACCACACCAGCGACAGCCACCAGTGGTTCCAGGAATCCCGGAGCGACCCGGAGGGCCCGTACGGCGATTACTACGTGTGGGCCGACGACGACACCGGCTACCCGGATGCCCGGGTGATCTTCGTCGACACCGAGCCGAGCAACTGGACCTTCGACCCGGTGCGCAAACAGTACTTCTGGCACCGTTTCTTCTCCCACCAGCCCGATCTCAACTTCGACTGCCCGGCCGTGGGCGACGCGATGATCGACATCATGAGGTTCTGGCTGGACCTGGGTATCGACGGTTTCCGCCTCGACGCCGTCCCTTACCTGTACGTGCGGGAGGGCACCAACGGTGAGAACCTACCGGAGACCCATGCTTTCCTGAAGCGATGCCGGAAAGTGGTCGAGGACGAATATCCGGGACGGATTCTGCTGGCCGAGGCCAATCAGTGGCCGGCCGATGTCGTCGACTATTTCGGCGATCCGGCCGTCGGTGGCGATGAATGCCACATGTGCTTCCACTTCCCGCTCATGCCACGCATCTTCATGGCGGCCCGCCGGGAATCGCGCTTCCCCATTTCCGAGATCCTGGCGCAGACGCCGCCGATCCCGTCGTCCTCGCAATGGGGCATCTTCCTGCGGAACCACGACGAACTGACCCTGGAGATGGTCAGCGACGAGGACCGCGACTACATGTGGAACGAGTACGCCCGCGACCCGCGGATGAAGGCCAACATCGGTATCCGCCGCCGGCTGGCCTCGCTGCTGGACAACGACCGGAATTCCCAGGAACTGTTCACCGCCATGCTGCTCAGTCTGCCGGGCTCGCCGTGTCTGTACTACGGCGACGAGATCGGCATGGGCGACAACATCTGGCTCGGCGATCGGGACGGGGTCCGGACGCCGATGCAGTGGTCTCCGGACCGGAATGCCGGTTTCTCCCGGTCCGACCCGGCCCGGCTCTACCTGCCGGCGATCATGGATCCGGTCTACGGATTCCAGACCGTGAACGTCGAGGCGCAGATGAACACCACCGCCTCGCTGCTGCACTGGACACGCCGGATGATCGAGATCCGCAAACAGCACCCGGCCTTCGCCCTCGGCGAGTTCGCGGATCTCGGCGGCTCGAATCCCACGGTGCTCTCGTACACGCGGACGTATGCCGGTGTGGACGGCGCTCCGGGGGGAACTGTGTTGTGCGTGAACAACCTTTCGCGTTTCCCACAGCCGGTCGAATTGAACCTCCAGGAACACCACGGTTCGGTCCCGGTGGAACTCACCGGCGGTACCCCGTTCCCGGCGATCGGTGAACTGCCCTACCTGCTCACCCTGCCGGGGCACGGCTTCTACTGGTTCGACATCACCCCGCCGGGCCGGACCAGCGGTCCCGGCCACAGCTCACAGGGGGTGTCCTGAGCGGATGAGTGACATGTCGTCGGGCTCCGACATCAACCCCGTCAATCAGGACATCGAAGGCCGGCAGGGTGGATCCTCGCAGGCGCTGGCCGATCTCCTGGCCGGCTGGCTGCCGGGTCAGCGGTGGTTCGCCAGCAAGAGCGATGTGATCACCGACATCGTGATCGAATCCCGCACGCAGATCGCCGAGTTGGACGGACGGACCGTCGAGCAGGTGCTGTTCACCGTCCCGGCCCCCACCGGGACCCAGCGGTATCAGCTGTGGGTGGGTTGGGCCGGCTACTACCCGGACCGATTCGGGCACGTGTTCATCGGCGAGACCGATGGGCAGCACGCCTACGACGCCCTGTACGACCCGGACGTCTCGGCCTTGGTCCTGGCCAACATCGCCGACGGGGTACAGGTCGGCGACCTGAATTTCACCCCGGAGCCGGACGCCCAGATCGACCAGTCCGCGATGGGTCTGGTGATCGGCGCCGAGCAGTCCAACACCTCGATCGTCTACGGGAGCTCGAGCATCCTCAAGGTGTTCCGTCGGCTCGAACCCGGGCTGAATCCGGATGCCGAAGTCCATCGGGCGCTGCGGAAGGCCGGATCGGTGCACATTGCCGCTCCCCTCGGAGTGGTCGAAGGTCCGCTCGGTGGCGAGCGGACCACGCTGGCCTTGCTGACCGAGTTCTTCGCCAACAGCGCGGAGGGCTGGGCCATGGCCACGGCCAGCGTCCGGGATCTGATGGCCGAGGGCGACCTCCGGGCTGACGAGGTCGGTGGTGACTTCGCCTCGGAGGCGCTCCGGTTGGGCAGAGCGGTCGCCGAGGTGCATGCCGATCTCGCCGCAGCGTTCGGCGTGCGCGAGCTCGACTCCGCCGCCGTCGCCCAGCTGATCGATTCGATGATCGCCGGGGCGGAAGCGGTCGCCGGGCACGTGCCGTCGATTGCCGACCTCCTGCCCCAGGTCAGGACGGCCTTCCGGTGGGCGGACAGCTCCGCGACCTCGCTGACGGTGCAACGCATCCACGGAGATCTCCAACTCGGTCAGACTCTTCGCACCCTGACCGGCTGGGCCATCATCGACTTCGAGGGTGAGCCGTCGAAGTCGTTGACCCACCGTCGCGCCATGCACTCGCCGCTGCGGGACATCGCCGGCATGATGCGGTCCTTCGACTACGCCGCCAACCACTCCGGCGGTCCGTCGGACTCCCAACACGCCTACCGTGCCCAGGAGTGGGCAGCCCGGAACCGGGCAGCCTTCTGCGATGGCTACGCTGCGGTGGCCGGATACGACCCCCGTGACATGGGTTCACTGCTCGCCGCATTCGAACTGGACAAAGCGGTCTACGAGGTTGCGTACGAACACGGCCACCGGCCCACGTGGGAACCCATCCCGCTACAGGCCGTCGTCAGACTCATCAACGGAGGTAAGTCATGACAAGCCCCAGCAAGCCCACCGAATCGGCGGTGGTCACCGGGCATCTGGACACCACGGCCGACGTGCCTCCGCCGCCCCCCGCCCCGGCGGTGCCGGCCGGCCCTGTCGGGCCAACTGGGCCTACTGTCGATGAGTACGAGAAGCTGATCGGCGGCGACACCCACGACCCGCACGGCATCCTCGGCACGCATCCGCAGCCGGATGGAAGCACGATCATCCGGACTCTGCGGCATCATGCAAAGTCGGTGACGCTGCTGACCGAGGGCACCGAGACCCCCCTCGAGCACATACACGGGGGTGTCTTCGCGGTGACCGTCCCCGGGCCGCCGACCGACTACCGGCTCCGCGTCGTCTATCCCGGTGACGGCTCTGGGGAGGTGTCGTACGAGGTCGACGATCCGTACCGCTGGCTGCCCACCCTGGGCGAGATCGATCTGCACCTGATCGGTGAGGGCCGGCACGAATTCCTCTGGACCGTCCTGGGCGCGCACGTCCGCAGCTACGACACGCCGATCGGCAGCGTGACCGGAACGTCGTTCGCGGTCTGGGCCCCGAACGCCCGTGGCGTCCGGGTCAGCGGCGACTTCGACCACTGGTCCGGGGCCGGCCAACCGATGCGCTCGCTGGGTTCTTCCGGCGTCTGGGAGGTCTTCCTGCCCGACGTGCACGCCGGCACCCGGTACAAGTTCCAGATCCTCGGCCAGGACGGCGTATGGCGGGAGAAGGCCGACCCGATGGCGTTCGGCGCGGAGGTTCCGCCCGCGACCGCATCGGTGGTGACGACCAGCAGCTACGAGTGGCAGGATGCGGAGTGGCTCGACAAGCGGGCCACCACCGATCATCTCGCCGGACCGATGTCGATCTACGAGATCCATGCCGGATCCTGGCGGACGGACATCGGCTATCGCGAGATGGCCGACGCGCTGGTCAAGGATCTGGGCGAGACCGGGTTCACCCACCTCGAGTTCCTGCCGCTGGCCGGCCACCCCTACGCCCCGTCCTGGGGCTACCAGGTCACCTCCTACTACGCGCCCGATCCTCGTTTCGGCTCACCCGACGACTTCAGGTACCTGATCGACCGCCTGCACCAGGCCGGTATCGGCGTCATCCTCGACTGGGTGCCCGCGCACTTCCCCAAAGACGCGTGGGCCCTCGGGAAATTCGATGGCACGGCGCTCTACGAGCACAGCGATCCGCGACGCGGTGAGCAGCCCGACTGGGGCACCTTCGTCTTCGACTTCGGGCGCAGCGAGGTGCGCAACTTCCTGGTCGCCAACGCGCTCTACTGGCTGGAGGAATTCCACCTGGACGGCCTCCGGGTGGACGCGGTCGCGTCGATGCTCTACCTCGACTACTCGCGCAAGGACGGCGAGTGGCTGCCGAACATCTACGGAGGCAGGGAGAATCTGGATGCGGTGGCCTTCCTCCAGGAAACCAACGCGACCGTCGGCAAGCGGGTGCCAGGAGCGATGATGATCGCCGAGGAATCGACGGCCTGGCCAGGTGTCTCGCGTCCGACCTACCTGGGCGGCCTCGGGTTCCACCTGAAGTGGAACATGGGCTGGATGCACGACACCCTGGGTTACATCGCCAGGGATCCGATCTACCGTGCCTGGCACCACAACGAGTTGACGTTCTCGATGATGTACGCCTACACCGAACAATTCGTGCTGCCGATCTCGCACGACGAGGTGGTGCACGGCAAGGGTTCGCTGTGGTCGAAGATCCCCGGTGACGAGTGGCAGAAGGCCGCCACCCTCCGGGCCTACTTCGCCTACATGTGGGCGCATCCTGGCAAGCAACTGCTGTTCATGGGACAGGAACTCGGCACGCCCTGGGAGTGGAGCGAGTCCGTCCAGGTGCCGTGGCAGCTGCGAGATTATCCGCTCCACGACGGTGTCCGTACCCTGGTCGGCGACCTGAACCGGGTCTACAAGGCCAGCCCGGCCCTGTACTCGCAGGACTTCACGCCGGACGGTTTCCGCTGGATCGACGCCAACGATCGGGACGGCAACGTGCTGGCGTTCCTGCGCTGGGGATCGGACGGGTCTTCGCTGGTCTGCGTGGTCAACTTCTCCCCGCAGCCGCACTCGGGCTACCGCGTCGGACTGCCGTTCAGCGGTGTCTGGCGCGAGGCGGTCAACACGGATTCGTCCAGCTACGGCGGCTCGGGGGCGGGCAACATGGGTGCGGTCGTGGCCTCCGACCAGGCGTGGCACGGTCTGCCGGCATCGGCCACCCTGACGGTTCCGCCGCTGGGCGCCCTGTGGCTGGTGCCCGAGTCGGCCCCGAATCCGTGACCACGACGGAGCGGTAGGAGCAACGCTGAGCTCGACCCGGACGGGGTCGCACCGGGCCGGGAGGCCCGTTGCGGCCCTGTTCTTCGTGGTGCTCGGGCTGTCGGTTGTCCTGGTGGCGGCGGCCTGGCTGGTGCCACCAGGCGGCGCGATCGGCGGGTCACCGCTCGCCGCCGAGTCGATCCGAACGGCGCCCGGCGCTTCGTCGATCACCATCCGGCACGTGGGAACTCCCACTCCTGCAACGGTTTCGGATGACGCCTCCGTTGCCGGCCTGCTGGCCGACGTCAATGCGTTCTGGGCTACGACCCTGCCCCAGGTCTTCAAGCGCCCGTTCGTTCCGCTGGCCGGCGGCTACGTCTCCATCGATTCGACGGCCAGGACCGGTAGCGCCTGGTGTGTCAGTTCGCCGGACCAGATCGCCGGCAACGCCTACTACTGTCCGTCCGGCGACGCGATCGTCTACGACTCGGCGGGCCTCATCCCGGTACTCCTGGGCCACTACGGGGTCGCCGGGCTGACCGCCTCGTTCGCTCACGAGTTCGGGCACGCCATCCAGGCCAGGATCGGGCCGACGGCGGCGCAACGGTCGGCCACTCCGACCCGGTACCCCAGCATCCTCATCGAGGCCCAGGGCGACTGCTACGCCGGATCCTTCCTGGCCTGGACGGTCGCCGGGCACTCCACCAACGTTCGCCTGCCGGAGTCGTCGATGGTGCGCGCGGTCGCACCCCTGCTGGACTTCCGCGACCCGGTGACCGTACCGGTCGACGATCCGACCGCGCACGGTCTGTCGGTGGATCGACTGACCGCGATCCTGCGCGGTTACCGCGGCGGAGCCGCCGCCTGCCACGCCCTGACCAGGGCGGAGATGACCCCGACTCTCGGTCGGCCCGGCCTGACCACCGCGCGGACTTCCCACCGGTATCCGTCCCTCGACGCGACCCTCACGGCGGCGAGGTCGTCCATCGCGACCTTCGCAGCGGCGTTGCCGGTCGCCGCGAGATCCGGGTTGACCGGGATACAGCCTGACGAGGCCGATCTCGCCGCCGCCCAGCCGTACGGCCAGTTCGCCGACGCGGCCACCCTGGCGTTGGCCACGGGACGGTCGTTGACCGGGTCGCCCACCGGAGCGGCCTGCTTCACCGGCGCCTGGACCGCATCGGTGTTCGGCCACAGCCCCGCCGGTCGGCTGGGCTCGTGGGCCGGCGACGCCGACGAGGCGCTCGACATGCTGCGGGCCAGGCCGACGGCGACGTTCGACGAGCTGGCCGGCTATGCCGACGGGTTCGCCGGCGGCTGGTCCGCCTGCACCGACCAGTAGGGGCTAGTAGAGGGCGGCGGCCAGTTTCCGACGGGCCTGCTTGACCATTTCGTCGTCGACTGCGAACAGCGAGAAGAGCCCGAGGAGGTGTTCCCGGGCGGCCGTTCGATCATCGCCTGCCGATCGGCGAACAGCCGCGACCAACCGGTCGAAGGCAGCTTCGACCTCGCCGCCCGCCACCTGCAGATCAGCCGCATCGCACTGCAGCGCAACATCGTCGAGCGCGGCATCCGCCTTCTCGACCGTGTCGGGCGCGAGACCGTCCGTCTTGGCCAGGAAGACCGTCTGGGCCAGCGCGGCCACCGCGCGGGGGTTGCCGGGCTCCGTGGCCAGGATCTGCTCGAGTTCGGATGTGGCCTTGTCGTAGTCGCCCGACATCAAGGCGTCCTCGGCCGCGATGAAGCGCTCGTCCTCCGGCTCGGCCGCCTGTCCCGGCTCGACGCCCGCCGCGTCCTCGGCGGCCCGGATCGCCGGCATCCGCTCGCGCAGCGCATCAAGCAGGGCCGCGACCCACTGACGGACCGCTTTCTCGTCGGCCGGACCGGCATAGGCATCGATGGGTTGGCCGGCGGCGACGGCAATGATGGTTGGAATCTCCCTGGCCTGGAACGCCTGGGCCACCCTGGGGTTGGTGTCGACGTCGACCCTGGCGAGCACCCACGCCCCGTGGCCGTCCGCGACCACCGTGTTGAGCAGTGCGGACAGCGCAGCGGACAGCGACGACCGTCCAGACCACAGGTCGAAGACCACCGGAAGCTCGGTGGACGCCTGCACGACCTCGCCGAAGGTCGCCTCGGTGACCTCGATCGTGTACCTCGACGGGGGCGGCGATGCCGCGGGGCCGCTCCCGCCTGACGGTGCCGGGCTCTTCTTGAGAGCGGACAGGTCGATGGCACCGGCGAAGGCCGACGAAAGAGCCGCCTGCTGGCGGGGATCCGGGCGGGTCATTGGTTCATTTTCTCACGCTGGCAACCGGGGTCTCTACCTGCCTGAGTCTTACGCCGCCGAGTCCGCCTGCTCCCAGATCTCCGGGGCCCGATGCCGGCCGACGACGGGTGTGCGCAGCGGCCAGGTCTTGTCCATCAGGGCATCGGTTCGTCCACGGGAGCGCAGGTAGGCCTGCAGGTGGACGGCCCAGTCGTGGTGCCAGCCGACCTGGGCACTGTGCAGCGTCTCGGCGTCCGCATGACGGATCAAGTCGTGGTCGGCGACCATCTCCCTGGCCACCGCCACCGCTGCTACCGCGTCGCCCAACGCCGAGTGTGCGTCCCACGGCTGCACTTCGTAGTGCTCCGCAGTGGCACCGAGGGTGCGCTTGCCCTTGCGGTATCGGTCGACCCCCCGGTCGATGACGAGCGGGTCGACCACCCAGGCGCGTGACCACCAGGACCTGGTCGCGAGCCTGGGCAGGCCGCAGCGCACAGCTTCCGCGTCCAGCAGGGTCAGGTCGTAGGGCGCGTTGAAGATCACCACCGGCAAGCCCGCACGCCAGGACGACTCCAGTTCCTGGACGATTTCCGAAATGGCGCTCGACGACGGCTGCCCATGGGCCCTGACCTGCTCGGTACTCACCCCGTGGACGGCACAGGCCGCGGTCGGTATGCGGACGCCGGCGTCGACCAACCATTCCCTGGACCGCAGGACCTGCCCCGACGGGGCGACGTGCACGACGGCCGCCGTCACCACCCGGTCAGTGGTGGTATTCACGCCGGTCGTCTCCAGATCGAATCCCACCAGCGTGCCGTCATGCCACGCGCGGCCTTGCCGAAAGGGGTTCGACGTGCGCATGCTCCGACTATCTCCTCGTTCGCGTCCGATTCTGCCGGGCTCGGTCGGGGCCACTGGGTCTGGACGCTACGCGGCGGCACCGACAATCAACGGGCAGCCAGGCGGTGACGAGCCGGGAACCGCCATCGTTGCGCCTGTGGTCTCATTCCCACGAGTTCTGGGCCGATCCCGCTCTGAACCGACGACGAGCTCGTCAGATCCGAGCCGGTTCGGTGTACGTCCCCCACACGCCCCGCAGGGCATCGCAAATTTCACCGAGCGTCGCCTCCGCCCGAGCCGCCACCAGCATCGGCGGGATCAGATTGCCGCTCCCGTGCGCCTGCTCCACCAGCGCCGCCAGCGCCCGGTCGACCGTCGGCTGATCCCTGGACGCGCGACGTCCGGCCAGCAGCGCGACCTGCTCGACCTCGACCTGGCCGGAGATCCGCAGGATCTCGAGGTCGTCCCCCACACCGCCGGTCAAGGCGTTCACGCCGACCACCTTCTTGCGACCGTCCTCCACCGCCATCGCGTAGTCGAACGCCGCATCCGCGATGGCGTCGGTGAAGAACCCGTTTTCGATCCCGGCGAGAATTCCGCTGGTCATCTCTCCGACCGGGTGATTGCCGGAGGGTACCGCCTGCCCGGCCAGCTCTGTGATGCGCTCGAAGACCTCCTCGGCCGCTGCCTCCAGTCGATCGGTCAGCGCCTCCACATACCAGCTTCCACCCAGCGGATCGGCCACGTTGGCCACGCCGGTCTCCTCCATGATCACCTGTTGCGTGCGCAGGGCGATCTGGGCGGCCTTCTCGCTCGGCAGCGCCAACACCTCGTCGAGTGCGTTGGTGTGCAACGAGTTCGTCCCGCCGAGTACCGCGGCCAGAGCCTCCACCGCGGTGCGGACCACGTTGTTGTCGGGCTGCTGGGCGGTCAGCGAGACGCCGGCCGTCTGGGTGTGGAATCGCAGCCACTGCGCCCGGGGATCGTCTGCACCGTAGACATCTCGCATCCACCGGGCCCAGATGCGCCGCGCGGCCCGGAACTTCGCGATCTCCTCGAAGAAATCGATGTGCGCGTCGAAGAAGAAGCTGAGCCCGGGAGCGAACTTGTTGACGTCCAGCCCACGCGATCGGCCCAGCTCCACATAGGCGAACCCGTCCGCCAGCGTGTAGGCCAGCTCCTGCGCGGCGGTCGAGCCTGCCTCTCTGATGTGATAACCGGACACCGAAAGTGGTTTGTAAGAGGGTATTTCGGCCAGGCAGTACTCCATCAGATCGCCGATCAGCCGCAGGTGCGGTTCGGGAGCGAAAATCCATTCCTTCTGGGCGATGTACTCCTTGAAGATGTCGGTCTGCAGGGTGCCGTCCAGCCGGCGCAGGTCGACGCCCTGCCGCTCCGCCGCGACCAGGTACATGCAGAAGATGGGGACGGCCGGGCCGGAGATGGTCATCGAGGTGCTCACGCTCCCGAGATCGATGCCCTCGAAGAGTCGGTCCATGTCCAGGGCCGAGTCGATAGCCACCCCGCAGTGCCCGACCTCGCCGAGCGCGCGTGCATCATCCGAGTCCCGACCCATCAGGGTCGGCATGTCGAAGGCGACCGACAGACCGTCTCCACCCTGGGCCAGGATCATCTGATAGCGCGCGTTGGTGTCGGCCGCGTTGCCGAACCCGGCGAACTGTCGGATCGTCCAGGGTTTGCCGCGATATCCCGTGGCGTGCAGCCCGCGGGTGAACGGAAACTCCCCCGGCCAGCCGATCCGTTCGAACCCGGCGATCGAATCCTGGGCCGCCGGTCCATAGACCGGCTGCACCTCGATTCCCGACAGCGTGGTGAAGTCGACATCCCTGACCCGGCCCGCTTGTTCGGCCGCGTCGAAACGACGCTGCCAGCGATCTCGCCCGGACGCAGCGTCAGTGGAATCAGACAACTTGGTTGTCGTGGTGGTGGTATCAGCGGGGACCATGACTTCGAGGATATCCAACTGTCGGACTTCCGAGCATCTTCGGGTTCGTTACTGCTTGGTAACGTCGTCTGATGACCTCGAATGCCCCCACCCGCGCGCTGCCCTTCGATCCGATCGCCAAGGCAGCGCAGACCTGGGCCGAGCGCATCGGGCCGAACGGGGCCATGGCCGCGGTCACCAACATCATGCGGGTGCAGCAGATCCTGCAGGCCAGCGTGGACGAGGCCCTCAAACCGCACGGGCTGACGTTCGCCCGGTACGAGGCCCTGGTGCTGCTCTCGTTCTCCAGCCGCGGTTCGCTGCCGATGCGCATGATGGGCGAACGACTGCAACTGCACCCGACGTCCATCACCAACATCGTCGACCGGCTCGAGGCCGACGGGCTGGCCAGGAGATTGCCGCATCCGAGCGATCGGCGGACCACGCTGGTGGAACTGACCGACGCGGGGCGGGCCCGGCTGGTCGAGGCGACCAAGGCCGTCACCGGTGCCAATTTCGGCCTGTTCGGCCTCGAGGACGACGAATCGGCCCGGCTTTCCGAGTTGCTGACCAAGGTCAGGCGCTCGGCCGGCGATTTCGCCTGACCCATTCCCACAGCTGGGCGGCACCCCGGTGGACGTCGCCGCCGCTGCTCGCCAGCTCGCCGGCGATGCCGGTCAACCTGGTGCGCCCTTCCGGGGACGCGAGTGTGCGGTGGACGTGTTCCAGTACCAGTGTTTCCATCGCGATCGCCGACCTGGCCGTAGCCCGTTCGACGTCCAGCCCGCTGGCCACCGCGAATTCGGCGTGGGCGGCCAACCGCTCCACCAGCTCCGCGATACCGCCGCCGGTGATCGCAGTGGTGGCCAGTACCGGGGTCCGCCAGGTGCCAGGCCCCGAACCTGCTGACCGACCGGTCCCCGACCGACCGAGGGCGACCATGGATTTCAGCTCGCGCACGGTGGTGGCCGCACCATCCCGGTCGGCCTTGTTCACCACCAGGATGTCGGCGATCTCGAGGATTCCTGCCTTGGCGGCCTGGATTCCGTCGCCCGCTCCGGGAGCGGTGATCACCACGACCGTGTCCGCCAGCCGCAGTACGTCGACCTCGTTCTGGCCGACGCCCACGGTTTCCACCAGTACGACCTGAAAACCGAGCGCCGACATGAGATCGACGGCGGCCGGCGTCGAGGACGAAAGCCCGCCCAGGTGCCCGCGACTGGCCATCGAGCGGATGAAGACACCCGGGTCGGTGACATGATCGGCCATCCGCACCCGGTCGCCGAGGAGAGCACCCCCGCTGAACGGGCTGGACGGATCGACAGCGAGTACCGCCACCGTCCGGCCGGCCGCTCTGGCGTCGGAGATCAGCGCGGCGGTGACGGTGGACTTGCCGACACCGGGAGGACCGGTGAGGCCCCAGACAGTCGCGGACCGCGGCCGCCCGGCGAGGGCGGCCGAGACCTGGGGCGCCCGCTCACCGCCCGTCTCGACCCAGGTGAGCAGCCGTGCCGTGGCCCGCACAGAGCCACTGGACGCCGATTCGACCAGACCGGACGCCTCGGCCGCAGGCGAGAGCGACACGTGCCGCTCAGGCCGGCGTGGGAATCGCAGGAACGGTCGCACGGGGAGCCGAGATGAGCAGCGCGTCGCCCTGCCCACCCCCGCCGCACAACGCCGCCACCCCCAGACCGCCGCCACGGCGACCGAGTTCGAGCGCGAGGTGCAGCACGAGCCGGGCGCCGGAGGCACCGATCGGGTGCCCGAGGGCGATGGCTCCCCCGTTGACGTTGATCCGATCCTCCGAGATGTCCAGATCCCGGGCGGAGGCGATGCCGACGGCAGCGAACGCCTCGTTGATCTCGACGAGATCCAATTCGTGCACTCCCACACCGAACTTGGCGCAGGCGACCCGGATGGCATTCGCGGGCTGCAGTTGCAACGAGGAATCCGGCCCGGCGACCGTTCCGTAGGCCTCGATCTCGGCGATCCAGCTCAGCCCCCGACGCCGGGCCAATTCCTTGCTCATCACGACGACCGCCGCCGCGCCGTCCGAGATCGGCGAAGCCGACCCGGCGGTGATGGTTCCGTCCGGGCGGAACGCGGGTCGAAGCCGTCCGAGCACCTCGGCGGTCGTCTCCGGGCGGATGCCCTCGTCGACCTCGACCGTGACGTCGCCCTTCCGCCCGCGGATCGTCACCGGCACGATCTCGGCGGCGAAGAACCCGGCGGCCGCCGCCGCGGCGGCCCGCTGGTGGGAGCGAGCGGCGAAGGTGTCCTGCTCCAGCCTGGTCAACGGTTGCCGATCGTTGGTCTGTTCGGTCAGCGAGCCCATGGCCTGGTCCGTGAAGGCGTCGCGGAGGCCGTCGAAATCGGTGTGGTCCAGCAGGGTCACGTCGCCGAACTTGAATCCGGCACGCGACGCCGGGAGCAGGTGCGGGGCCCTGGTCATCGACTCCATGCCGCCGGCCACCACGGTGTCGAATTCGCCGGCCCGGATCAGCTGGTCGGCCAGGGCGATGGCGTCCAGACCGGACAGGCACACCTTGTTCACGGTCATCGCCGGTACGCCCAGGCCGATTCCGCCGGCGACGGCGGCCTGGCGAGCCGGAATCTGACCGCAACCGGCCTGCAGAACCTGGCCCATGATCACGTATTGCACGTCGGCGGCCGGTACCCCGCTGCGCTCCAGCGCACCCGCGATCGCCGCTCCGCCCAGCTGCACGGCATCAGCTCCGGCGAGAGATCCGGAAAGCCGTCCCATCGGGGTGCGCGCGCCAGCAATGATCACCGTTGAACCCATGCGCAAAACGTTACCGTGCGGTCCTGGGCGAGGCCGTCGGACTACCGTGACGGACATGACGCCGCCCCGCGATCGATCCATCGTCGGCATTGATCATGTCGGCCTCGCCGTGCCCGACCTGCAGGCCGCGATCACCTTTCACACCGAAGTGCTCGGCGGTTCGGTCGCCCATCGGGAGGTCAATGCCGAGCAGGGCGTCGAAGAAGTCATGATCACCTACGGCAATGGGGCCCAGATCCAGCTCCTGGCCTCGCTCGATCCGTCGTCGACAATCGCCCGGTTCATCGATCGAAACGGCCCTGGCCTGCAGCAACTCGCCTACCGGGTCACTGACCTGGAGCAGGTGTCAACGACCCTGCGCAATCAGGGACTGCGCCTGCTCTACGACACTCCGCGGCGCGGGACGGCCGGATCTCGGATCAATTTCGTGCATCCGAAGGACGCCGGCGGGGTGCTCGTCGAACTCGTCGAAGCAGACTCCGGGCGGCCCGACGGGGAGTGATGGAACACCCTGTGATCGATGCGGCCCGGATCCCGCCCGCACGGCTGGAGTGATGGAACACTGGGGGGTATGACATCTGGCGACTGGCTCCCCGCACAAGCTCCGTTCGATCTGGTGCGCCGTGGCTACTCACCGGAGCAGGTCACCGCTCACCTCGAGCGACTCGAGTACGACCTCCGCATCACCACGGCCAACCGGGACGCCACGAATCAGCGGCTCAACGAACTGGGCGGCCAGCTGGCTGCCGCCCAGGCCGAGGCGGACACACTGCGCAACCAACTCGACCGGAGCGCGCTGGAGCCGGTGTCGATGGCGAACCTCTCCGATCGCATGCAGCGCATGATCAGGCTGGCCGAGGAGGAAGCCAGCGAGATCCGGGCCCGCGCCGAGGCGGACGCCGACAAATTGCGCGGACAGTTGGAGACATCACTCGGCGACGCCACCGCGGCCCGCGCCGCGTTCGACGCCGAACGCGAGCGCACCCGGAAGCAGCTGGCCGAGCAGGTGCACGGTCTGATCGCCGAAGCGACCGCCGAAGCCCAGGAGACCACGGCCTTGGCGCAGCGGGAATCGGCTCAGGTTCGCCAGGAGGCGAACGCCGAGGCCGAGAACACCATCGCCGAGGCCAACCGGATCGCCGAGTTGACCCTGGCCGAGTCCGCGGCGGCCGCGGCCACCCTGGCCCAGGAAACCGCAGCCGAGCGAGAACAGCTGGACGCGGACAGCCTTGCCCACCGAACACAGGTCGACGAAGACTTCGAGATCGCCATCACGGCGCGTCGCGCCGAAGCCCACAAGGTGATCACCGACCGCGAAGAGGCGTCGGCAGCCATGGCTGCCACTCTGGTCGCCGACGCCAAGGCCGAGGCCGAGCGCCTGGTAGCCAACGCAACGGCCGAATCCCAGACGCTGATGCAGCAGGCCACCACCTACTCGAACGCTCTGGTCAACCGCGCCGCGATGGAATCGCACCAGCGAGTCGCTGACGCCGACGACGCCGTCCTCGCCCTGCACACCCTGCGCGGTCAGCTCACCGACCAGCTGACGTCCCTGTCCGGCCATCTCGAACACATCAGGGATCTCGCCGCCTCGGCGCCCACGTTGATCGACCCGCCGGAAGCGGAAGCCGGACGCCCGCTCACCGGGCACTTCCCGCTCGACCCCGCCGGCCGGCCCACGTTGACCGACGTACCTCTGCCGGTCCTCGAGGGCAGCCCGGACGCGAGCCCCGAGGTCGGCGAACCTCCCGCCGAGGGCGAGGATGACCCGGCTGCGCCGCTCGACCTGGAGCCGGCCGAGGCGGATCCAGCCGATGGCGAGCCGGCCGTCGACGGCAATGCGGACGCCGATCAGCCCGCGGACGCCGAACCGCAAACCGTGGCCGCCGGATCGAGCCAGCGCACTCGCTTCCGTGGCGGACGCGGACACTGATCTGGTGGGCGCTGAGGTTGGCGTCAGCTGCGGTCGCCGACCGCCACCGTGGCGAGGATCTCGGGCATCCGGCCGAGGTAGGTCGAGGCTGTCAAGTTCGAGACCAGCAGCACCGCGAGGACACCGCACACGGGCCCGACGATCAGAGCGACCCATCCCCACACCGGCGCGACCGTGACGGCCAGGACCACCAGCACGACGGCCGGTAGCGCCACCGCGATGCCGCCGCCCATCGAGGCCGCTGTCGCCCCCAACGTCCGTCCCTTCTGGCCGGGGATGCTGTTGGCGAACATGGATTTACGGCTCTGCCGCATCGCGTACGGAAGCCGGGCGGAGAAGTATCCGGTGAACGCCACCGCGCCGAGCATCAGAGGCAGGCAGATACCGAGACCGGCTGGCACCCATCGCATGTCATGGCGGATCACGGCCTGGAGGAAGACCGCGACGACCACGATCACAGTGCCGGGAACGAGCACGAAGATCGAGTGCCCCAGCGCCTCGCCCCGAGCCCGGGTGCGGTCCGCGAAGGCGACCATGTGCAGCCACACGCCGGTACCCTCCACCCCGAACTGATTGCCGGCCTGCAATCCCATCATCAGCGCGGGGAAGGCCACCGCGAACAGCGACCCGTGGCCCCGTACCACCAGCAGCGGCCAGAGCGCGGCCAGGGCCGCCACCATCAGCCATGGAATCCGGCGCATGGGATCCCGCCAGGTGAGCACCCGGTCCCTGGCGACCACCAACGAGATCATCCCGGTCAACGAATTCGCCACCGTGGTGCCGGATGTACCACTGTCGGCCGGTGCCGACCCTTCGGTGGTGGACGGCAGGGTGGTCAGACTCGTCCGTAGCGCGGCGGTCCACCACCGCCAACCCACCACCAGGGCCAGTGCGACGGTGACGACCGCGATCAGCAGTCGGCCCCAGTTCGATGCGTGCACCGCGGAAGGGATGATCGCCAGTGCGCCGTTCGGGCCCCAGGCCAGCACCCGGCCGACCGCGGTCGCTCCGGAACCGAGCGCCGAAGCCGACTGATCCGGGTCGACGGATGACGTCGTCTGGTTGAGTGCGAAGGACAGTCCGATGTAGACCAGGAACAGCAGCGATCCGATCACCATGCCGAGGTCCCGGCCACGGCGGCCGGACATCAAACCGGACATCGCCGTCGACGCGGCCCTGGAGACCACCACGCACAACAGCAGCTGGACGGCGCAGCAGATCAGGGCGATCGGCAGGAGCCCCCAACTCGACGACAGCGCGATGGCGGCGCCGAGCAACAGCAACGCATTGGCGATCGGGAGGTACCCGACGAGCGAAGCCACCAGCAGCCCGCGCTGCAGTGTCGAGGTGGTCAGTGGCAGCAGGGCGAACCGTGCCGGGTCGACGGTTTCGTCGATGCCGAAGGCCACCAGCGGTGCCAGCACCCAGGACACCATCTGCACGGTGAACAGCGACACCACCAGGGTCCTGGCCAGGACCGGATCGGTCCGCAACGCGAAGCAGCCGACGATCAGGAAGGCGATGACGACCAGAGCCAAGCACCAGCCGACGATCATCCACGCCCTGGCCGCACCCTTCGACGCCCGGATCCGGCTGCTGACCAACCGCCATTTCAGGCCGGCGAAGAGCCCAACCATTCCAGACCACCCTCCGCGACATCGCCCGCACCGACGAGGTGCATGAACGCATCATCGAGGCTGGCCGCCGCGCCGCGCACCTCGGCGATCGGTCCGGACGCGACGATCTTCCCGTGTCCCATCACGGCCACGTGGCTGCACAGTCCCTCGACCAACGCCATCACGTGGGACGAGAAGATGACGGTGCCACCACCCGCGGTGTAGCGACTCAACACGGTGCGGATCACCCGCGCGGAGACCGGATCGACGGCTTCCAGCGGCTCGTCGAGCAGCAGGATCGGCGGAGCGTGCAGCAACGCGGCCGCGAGCGTGATCTTCTTCCGCATGCCGGTCGAGTAGTCGGCCACCAATTTCGAGCCGGCCTCATCCAGATCGAGCACGGCGATGAGCTCCTTGGCGCGCGCATTCACCGTGTCGGCCGGAATGCCACGGAGGCGTCCGAGGTAGGAGAGCAACTCGGGGCCGGACAGACGCTCGAACAGCCGGAGTCCGTCGGGTAGCACGCCCATCTTGGTCTTGGCCGTGACCGGATCGGACCACACGTCGACGCCGGCCATCACGATCCGCCCGCCGTCGGGTCGCAACAGTCCCGTCACCATGGACAACGTCGTGGTCTTACCGGCTCCGTTGGGGCCGACCAGTCCGAAGAACGAACCAATGGGCACATCCAGATCGATCGAGTCGACCACCGCACGACCGTCGTAGACCTTGATCAACCCGCGGATGGACAGCGCCTGCCCGACCGCGGCGGACACCATGACCTCCGGCCGCGGATAGCTCGGCAGCACCGGTATCCGATCGGTCATCTCGCCCGACATCAATCCCCCCATCCATCGCCTGGGATCCACCTTGCCACAGCCTGCCGACAGCCGCCCCGCGGTCCTACCAGGCGAGTTGGCCCGGGCCGCCGCGGGTGGCCCGCCGGTTCCAACAGCCTCGGTGCCAGTGGCGGCGCCGTTCCACTCCGGCGTCGACACCGCCGGTCCAGGACGGCCACACGACCAGGTGCGCGGTCCCCGGCGGGATCAGCTGTTGGCAACCGGGGCACCGGTAACTCTTGGTGGAACCCGCGCCGGGCACCGTCCGCACCAGGAAATCGCCGTCACCGGTCGATTGCGCGCTCTGCCAGCCGGGGGTCGGCGGCGACGGATCGGTCCGTCGGTCCGGGCGGTGGGAGCGTCGTGGCACGGCAGAACGCTACCCGTGTGTCAGAGTGAACACCGACGGGGCGATGGACGTGAAGGGGGCGAGGTGCGCCGAGGAACAGGCATCGCACTGACCGCTTCCGCCCTGAGCATTACCGTCGGCGTGTTGGTCGGAGCGGTCATCACCATCGGCAGCAGCTCCCGGGCCGACTCCACGACACCGGGTCCGGCCACATCGAGCGCAGCGATCTCCAGCGCCGAACTCGGCATCGACCCGCCAGGCTCGAGCCCGTCCTCGTCGTTGGCCGAGTCCGCGGTGTCGATCTCGGTGGCCGGAGTCGCCACCGCGCTGGCCCCCAGCCCGATCACGACCCCCACCGTCACGACACCCACTTTCACGACCACCACCGTCGCGAGCCCGACCGGTACGACCACTGCTGCGAAGGCAACACCCACACCGAAGCCGGCCGCCTCCTCGCGGCCGCCCGCCATTCCCACCCTGATCTACACCACCGTCCTCATGACGCCGAGCACGACCGCGACACCCGTGCCGACCACGACGAGCGCTGCGCGGCCCGCTGTCCAGCCACCTGGCCCACCGGCGACGACCACCGGAGCCGTGCAGGGCGGCACCGCGGTTCCGGGCGGGCCGTGCCCGGAACTCGGCCAGAAGGCGACAGTAGCGCAGGGCTGGAACGTGTTCTGCCAGCGCAACTTTTCCGTCGGCACGCTGGCCTGGCGCCCGGTCACCGATGGCGGCGGCTGCCTGAGCAAACGGATGACCGGGATCGGCGTGGACGGCCGTCAGTACATCTGCCGACCCGACGGGCCGGGGATGGACCACTGGCGCCCGGCCCGCTGATCGAAGTGGTGCGCCTGGAATCAGGCGGGGATGAACAGACTCAACAGGGCCCACGCGACGACGGCCGACGGGAGCAGCGAATCCATGCGATCCATCACCCCGCCGTGACCGGGTAGCAACGTGCCCATGTCCTTGACCCCGAGGTCGCGCTTGATCAGCGACTCGGCCAGGTCACCCATGGTGGCTACGACAGCCAGCACCCCGCCCACGATGACACCCTGCCACCACGGGTGATGTAGCGCCGGCAGTAACGAGATCGCCAGCGCACCACCGATCATTGCGGTGACGACGGAGCCGGCGAAGCCTTCCCAGGACTTCTTCGGGGAAATCGTGGGAGCCATCGGATGCTTGCCCAGCAGAGCGCCGGCCGCGTACCCGCCCGTATCTGAGCACACCACCATGACCAGGAAAGCCAGCACTCGGGCGTGACCGTCGTGCGGCGCCACCAACAGGGTGGCGAAGGATGCGAACAGCCCGAGGTAGACGACCAGGAAGATCGATACGGACACGTCGGTCAGGTAGCCGTCCGCGCCTTTCGAGAATCGCCACACCATGACGGCCAGTGCGGTGAAGGCCACACCCACCGCCTGGGCTTCGAAGCCCCAGGGCCAGGCCAGTGCGATGATCGCCGCGGACCCGACGGCCAGCGGAATCCACGCGAGATCGATACCGCGGGCAGTGGCCAGAGTGCTGCGCATCTCCCAGATCGAGGCAATGACGGCCGCGATGATGATGACGACGAACAACTGCCGGTAGAGCAACAGGCTGGCCACGAGGACGGCGCCCAGGCCGACACCGACGCCGATCGCCATCGGGAGATTGCGACCGGCCTTCGACTTCACCTCACCAGAGGTCGAACCACTCATCAGTCCTCGAGCAACTCGGCTTCCTTGTGCTTGACCAGCTCGTCGATGGATGCGGTGTACCGGTCGGTGACGGTCTGCAGTTCCTTCTCGGCCCGCGCGCCCTCGTCCTCGCCCGCGTCGCCGTCCTTGACCGCCTTGTCCAGCGTCTCCTTGGCCTTGCGCCGGATGTTGCGCACGGACACCTTGGCGTCCTCACCCTTGGCCCTGGCCACCTTGCCCATCCCCCGACGGCGTTCCTCCGTCAGCTGCGGGAAGACGATCCGGATGATGTGCCCGTCGTTGCTGGGGTTGACCCCGAGATCCGAGTCACGGATGACTCTTTCGATCGCACCCAACTGGCTCATGTCGTAGGGCTTGATGACAGCCATCCTGGCCTCGGGGATGGTGATCGAGGCCATCTGCTGCAGCGGCGTCAGTGCGCCGTAGTACTCCACCACGATGCGGCTGAAGGTGTTCGGGTTGGCTCGGCCGGTCCGCAGACTGGCCAGGTCCTCCTTGGCGACCGTGACCGCCTTCTCCATCTTCTCCTCGGCGTCGAAGAGTGTTTCGTCGATCAGGTCGGACATCTCAGGTGCCTTTCGGTGTGGAAACCAGGGTGCCGATCGTCTCGCCCCTGACCGCTTTTCCGATGTTGCCATCGGTGAGCAGGTTGAACACGATGATCGGCATGGCGTTGTCCATGCAGAGGCTGAATGCGGTCGCATCGGCGACCTGCAGTCCGCGCTCGAGTACTTCGCGATGGGTGATCTCGGCGAACATCGTCGCGTCCGGTACCACCCGCGGATCCGCGTCGAAGACCCCGTCGACGGCCTTGGCCATCAACACCACCTCGGCATTGATCTCGAGTGCACGCTGTGCCGCGGTGGTGTCGGTGGAGAAGTAGGGCATCCCCATGCCGGCCGCGAAGATCACGATCCGACCCTTCTCCAGGTGACGCTGCGCCCGCCTCGGGATGTAGGGCTCGGCGACCTGCCCCATCGTGATCGCGGTCTGCACCCTGGTGTCGAGGTGGTGCTCGCGTTCCAGGAAGTCCTGCAACGCAAGGCTGTTCATGACGGTGCCGAGCATGCCCATGTAGTCGGCCCTGGCCCGGTCCATGCCGCGGCTGTTGAGTTCCGCACCGCGGAAGAAATTGCCACCGCCGATGACGACTGCAACCTGGACGCCACTCTTGACGACCTCGGCGATCTGCCGGGCCACGGCGGAGACGACGTCTGGATCGACGCCGACCTGGCCGCCGCCGAACATCTCGCCGCCGAGCTTGAGCACCACGCGGCGGAACGGTCGACGATCACTCAGTGCCTCGGTCATGGTCCATCCCCTCTTGCCCGACCCCGGTCGCGCGCATCGTGTTCCACCGAAACACTAACCCGCGCGGGGGCGCCTACCTGTTCATGCGCCACTGGCCGGTCGCACTCGGGGTGCGACCGGCCAGTGGAGCAAAGATCAAACGATCAGACGGTGCCGATCAAAACCAGACGGTGCCAATCAAATCAGACGGTGCCGACGGTGCCGACCTCGAAGCGCACGAACGCCGTCACGTCGACGCCGGCCTCCTCGAGCACCTTGGCCACAGTCTTCTCGGGCTCGCGGACGGACTTCTGCTCACCGAGCACGGCCGCCTTGTAGAAACCGCTGACGCGACCTTCGACGATGCGGGGCAGAGCCGCCTCCGGCTTGCCCTCCTCGCGGGCGATGCCCTCCGCGATGCGCTTCTCGGACTCGATGACCTCGGCCGGGATGTCGTCGCGGGAGACGTACTTGGCGCTCAGCGCGGACACCTGCATGGCAGCGCCGCGCGCGGCTTCCGCGTTGTCGCCCGTGTACTGCACCAGCACGCCGATGGCGGCCGGCAGGTCAGCGGAACGCTTGTGCAGGTAGACGGTGGTCTGACCGTCGAACCTGACGGCCCGGTTGAGCACCAGCTTCTCGCCCAACCGCCCGGCGACATTGGTGATCTCGTCCTCGACGGTGCCGTCGCCCAGCGGTGCGGCGAGCACTGCCTCGACGGTGACCTCTCCGGTCAGGGAGTCAGCCGCGGCCGCCAGCTTGTTGGCGAGAGTCTGGAAGTCGTCGTTCTTGGCGACGAAGTCCGTCTCCGAGTTGAGCTCGATGAGCGCGTTGCCGCTGGCGGCCACCATGCCCTCCGCGGTGGTCCGCTCGGCTCGCTTGGAAGCGTTCTTGGCGTTCTTGATGCGGAGGAACTCGATCGCCTTGTCGAAGTCGCCTTCGTTCTCTTCCAAAGCCTTCTTGCAATCCATGAATCCGGCTCCGGTCAGTTCACGGAGCTTCTTGACGTCAGCAGCGCTGTAGTTCGCCATCTTTGGCGCAATCCTTTCTGTCCTGGTTACTTCTCGCACGCAAACACCCGCCCGCGCGCCCGGAGATCGCTGACCGGTCGCACGGGCGGGTGAAGGATCAGTTCTGGGTCGGGTCCGCTGCGGGGGCAGCAGCTTCGACGGGGGCGACCGCTTCGGCCACCTCGGCCACGACGGCCGGGGCACCGGTCTCGAGGAGCTCGCGCTCCCACTCGGCCAGCGGCTCTTCGCCGGCAGCCACCGCGGCGCCACCGGAACGGGCCAGCAGCCCCTCGGCGACGGCCTCGGCCACCACCTTGGTGAGCAGAGCAGCGGAGCGGATCGCATCGTCGTTACCCGGAACCGGGTAGTCGACCTCGTCCGGGTCGCAGTTGGTGTCGAGCACCGCGACGACGGGGATGTTCAGCTTGCGAGCCTCACCGACCGCGATGTGCTCCTTCTTGGTGTCCACGATCCAGACGGCCGACGGCACGCGGGTCATGTCGCGGATGCCGCCCAGGGTCTTGGCCAGCTTGTCCTTCTCGCGGGTCATCAGAAGGATTTCCTTCTTGGTGAAACCGACGAAGCCGCCACTCTCCTCCATGGACTCGAGGTCCTTGAGGCGGAGCAGACGCTTGTGCACGGTCTGGAAGTTGGTGAGCATGCCACCGAGCCAGCGCTGGTTGACGTACGGCATGGAGACGCGGGTCGCCTGCTCGGCGATCGCTTCCTGGGCCTGACGCTTGGTGCCGATGAACAAGACCGTTCCACCGTGGGCGACGGTCTCCTTGATGAACTCGTACGCCTTGTCGATGTACGTCAGCGTCTGCTGGAGATCGATGACGTAGTTGCCGTTGCGCTCGGTGAAGATGAATCGCTTCATCTTCGGGTTCCAGCGTCGGGTCTGATGTCCGAAGTGGACACCAGCGTCCAGCAGCTGGCGCATGGTGACGACAGCCATGAGCCGTCCTCTCGTGCTAGGCACACTCGCAGAACCTCGCGAGCGAGGTGATGGGCTGCGGTGCGCGGTTCGGTTGTCGCGCTCGACCGGCGGTCGGGCGCCCTGACGCCCACAGTGCGCACCACCCGGGTGACCGGGACCATGGTGCGCGCCGGGCCGGTGCCGGATGAGTTCTCCAGCGGGGGCAAAAGGGCGTGCGTAGTCGGCCGATGTGAACATCGGTCGCTTGGCCAGCGTACGTGACCAGAGGCGCAGGGTGTGAATCGTCATCCACAAGCCCGCGCCGATCCACATTTCTCCGAGGACGCTTGGACCGAACGACGCGCGGACCGACGATTCGACGGTGAGTGTTGGGAGGAGATGGCGCCGGACGGCCCTGACCATCCTGCTGGCTGTCGGCCTGTCGCAGGCCGGCCCCGGATCATCGGCCTCGGCGATGCCGTCGGTGTTCGGGGCAGCACCGGCAGTGGTGTCGGCGTACGTTCTCCCGCTGGCCGGTCCGGCGGTCGTGCTCACGGCATTCCGTCCGCCGGCGTCGCGATATGGGCCAGGCCATCGCGGCGTCGATCTCGCTGCGGCGGTCGGTGCTGACGTCCGCGCAGCCGGGGCAGGCACCGTCGCCTTCGCTGGTTCGGTGGCCGGTCGCGGAGTGGTCTCGATCGACCATCCGGCCGGCATCAGGACGACCTACGAACCGGTCACGGCGACGGTCCGCGCCGGCGATCGGGTCGCCGCGGGTCAGCGCATCGGAACCCTCGAACCAGGGCATCCGTCCTGTACACCCGCCGGCTGCCTGCACTGGGGGGCCCGACTTCCGAACGGTGGATACCTGGATCCGATGGGACTACTCGGCCACCTGGTTGTCCGGCTACTGCCCTGGGCCTAGTACGGGGCGTAGCCGAAGACGTAGACCTCGTCTCCCACGCTCAGGGTGTTGAAGTAGGTCAGCGATGCGTCAGCGGACAGGTGGATGCATCCGTGGGACTCGACGGCCAGGCTGCCCTCGTGGAATGCGACGCCGCCGTTGAAGAAGCTGGAGTTGGGCATCGGTGCGTTGTTGAACTCGGACGAGAAGTGGTTCTTGTCCTGCCAATACACGGCGAACGTGCCCGACGGTGTCCGGTACCCGGGACGGCCGGAGGTGATCCGCACCGGGCCGTAGGTGACTCGCCCGTTGGACTGCAACCAGGAGATCTGGTGGGTCAGGTCGACACAGGCGCGGGCCGCCACCGGGCACGGGCTCGACGCCGCTTGCACAGTCCTGGCCGGGGCTGCGGCTGCGGTGTGCCTGGTATCACCGGCGTAGGTCGCGGACACCCTGTGCGGCCCACCGGACATCGCCGGGAGGATGAACTGGGCGATACCCCCGGACAATGTTCCGGAGGCGACGGTGCGGCCGTCGACGAGTGCTGAGACCCGCCCGGTCGCGCCCGGCACCCGGATCGTCGCGCCGGAGGTCTGGGCGTAGGCCACAGCGGTAGGCACGGACAGGCTGATCACGGATCGCGCTTTCGACGTCACCACGGCGAGGTTCAGCTTCGCGGGTGCGACGGTGGCACTGCCGGCGTAGAACACCGTCAGCACGTGGCGTCCGGGGGCGAACTGGATGCGGAACGGCAGGGTTGCCGAGCCACCGGTCAGGCGGACGCGGGCCAACGTGGCCGGGCCGTCACGGAGCACCACCACGCCGGTGGCGCGGACGTTGGCCGCGATCACCGAGACGCGGACGGCACTGGCCGAACCGTACGCAGGCTTGTCGACCGGGACCGCCGTCGCCCACCTCGGAGCCACCCGGGTGACCGAGAACCTGGCACCGGATGCGGCAGAATCGAGTTGGCTTCCGCTCGACGCTGCGAAGTACGCCTGCACGACATGCGATCCGACGGCCAGTCTCGGCGACAACGTGAGCGCAGCGCGGTTGGAGCTGACCGCCACCCTGGCGACACCCCTGCCGTCGACCTTGAAGGTGACGAAGCCCCTGGCGGGGCGTGTGCCGCCGGACGCCGGACTGACCACGGCGGTCACCAGTGCTCTCGTGCCGTAGGCGTGCGCGGCACCCGTGGGAACGATCGTGACCTTGGCAATCGCCGGCTGCACCGTCACCGTCGTCGTAGCGGTCAGGATCGTTCCCCTGACACTCGCCACTATCGTCACCCGGCCCACTGGGAGCCGGCCGGCGGGCACCGTCAACGAATACCTGCCCGAGCTTCCTGACATCACGTCGGACGGGCCGCTCGGATAGCTCAGGTGGATGGTCTTGTTCGGGCTGGTCACTCCGGTGACAGTGAGGCTGCTGTCGACCCGCACCGTGCCGGCGTCGAGGGTCAGGCTGCCGGGGGCCGCAGCCTGTGCGGAGATCGCACCCAGGGATCCGGCGGTCAGACCGATCGTCAACAACCCGGAGATCAACACGGCCCGCAGCGAACGAATCATCTGGCAACTCTCCTTCGATGCCGTGGACGACACCGGTTAGATCCCCCGAGCACCCGTGAACTCCCGCCCGAACTGCGATCATAGGGGCCGGACGTGACAGCCGGAAATCCCTCTCACGCCCTGGGATGGGCCTGCTGGTAGACGGCTGCCAGACGTTCGGACGAGATGTGCGTGTAGATCTGAGTGGTGGCCAGGCTGGCGTGTCCCAGCAACTCCTGGACCGCACGAAGGTCGGCCCCACCGTCGAGCAGATGGGTCGCCGCACTGTGTCGGAGACCGTGCGGACCGATATCCGGGGCGCCGGCCACGGCCGAGGTCCGCGCGTGCACCAGGGTGCGGACCGCCCTGGGGTCGACCCGGCCGCCGCGCACCCCGAGAAAGAGTGCCTGTCCGGAGGTCTCGGCGACCAGCATCACCCGACCGCGGTCCACCCACGCGGCCAGAGCACGGTCGGCGGGCACTCCGAAGGGCACCATGCGCTCCTTCGAACCCTTACCCAGCACGCGCAGCACCCGGCGTCCGCGATCGACGTCGTGCAGGTCGAGGCCGGTCAGTTCGGAGACCCGGATCCCGGTGGCATACAGCACTTCCAGGATGGCTTGATCGCGCAGGGCGAGCGCGCCGGCCGCGGGAGCCGCCGGATCACCGGGGTCAGGGCCGGTCAGCATGGTGACGGCCTGCGCGGTACCCAGAATCGGCGGGAGGATTCGGCCTGCCTTGGGTGAGGTCAGCCTGGCACCAGGGTCGGTCGGAGCTCGGCCCGAACGAACCGTCCAGGCGGTGAACGACCGGGCTGCCGCAGCCCGGCGCGCGAGCGAGTTCCTGGCCGATCCGGTGGTGCGCAGTTTGGCCAGCCAACTGCGCAGCGTCGGCAGGTCCAGCTCAGCGATGCCGGTGCTGTCCCCCGGCCGGAGCCGGGCGAGATGCTCCAGCAGCGACGCCACGTCGGCGGCGTATGCGGCCACCGTGGCCGGCGACAGGTTTCGCTCCGATTTCAGATAGCGATGGTAGGCAAGGTGGGTGTCCCGTAGCGCAACAGGGAGACCGTCGATCGACGAGGCGGTCGAACGGCGGGCGGGCATGTGCACGACGGTGCCTGCCCGCCACCCCGAGGGTCAAGCGCGGCACGCCGGATCAGCGGTGCTACCCGGTGATCCGGTGCCGGCGCTAGGACTTGTGCGCCGCCTCGAATGCCTCGGTGATGTTGGCGGCGATGCGTCCGCGATCGCCGACAGTGAATCCGTTCGCGTTGGCCCACGTCCGGATGGCCTCACGCTGCTCACGGCCGGCGCTGGGCGTCGCCGAGAAGGACTTCCCACCCGCCGGGCGGCCACGGCGTCGTGGCTCGGAAGCGGCTCCCGGCTCGCGATACGCCTCGGCGCCGGCCAGCACCTCGGCCACGTCGGCCCTGAACAGCTTGTCGAATTCTTCACGGTCCAAAGTGATCCGCTCGGCGGGGGTATTCGGTAATGCCAGTTCAATGGTGACCAACTCGCGTTGCGTGTTCTCCAACCCGGCGACTTCCAGAACATAGGCATCCAAACGCACCGGAGAATCAATGAGCGGATGCCGGATAACTCTTAGTTCGGCAACCTCCTCTGCCCTGGCGATCTCCTTACCTGTCAGATCACTGCTGATGATTTCGACTCGCCTGCGTGCCACTGGAACTCCTTGCGATATGAATCGGATCGTGGTGACGAGACTATCGTCAATCACTGGTATCCATCCGATTTTCGCCACCGGCGCCACGCACCTTCCTGACGTTTCACCAATTGCTGCAACTCCAGGACCGCCAGACCGGTGATGACCTGGGATGCGGGCAGGGCGGACTCCGTGGACAGCTGGGCCACCGTCGCCACACCGCGATTCGGCAGCGCCTCGTACACCCTGGCCACCTCGGGATCCAATCCGTCTGTCGGATGCTCGGCGCTGGGCTGCACGCTCGGTGCGACGGCGGCGTCCCGTTCCCCGAGCACTGCCAGGACGTCGTCCGCACTGGTCACCAACACGGCCAGTCCCGTCGACAGCAACATGTGACACCCGACGGACAGCGCGGAGGTCACCGGACCGGGGACCGCCATCAGCAACCGGCCCAAGGTGGCTGCGGCGCTCGCCGTCGACAGGGTGCCAGAGCGGCGGCCCGCCTCCACCACCACCGTCCCGGCCGACAGACCAGCGATCAGCCGGTTCCGCACCAGGAATCGATGCCGCGCTGGCGAAGCACCCGGCGCGTACTCGCTGATCACACACCCCATTTCGGCGATCCGGTCGATCAAGGCCGTATTGGCCACCGGGTAGGACCGGTCGATGCCGCACGCCAGCACCGCCATCGTCGGCATCGGACCCGGATAGGCCAGTGCCGCCCGATGGGCCACGGTGTCGATCCCGAAGGCGGCTCCTGACATCACGGTGAGGCCGGCATCGGCCGCTCCCATCGCGATGTCCGCGGCTACCCGTTGCCCGTAGGACGTGTTTGCCCGTGAGCCGACGATGGCGAGCGCCCGACGCGGAAGGTTCGCCAACGGCTGCCCTCGTACGTACAGGGCCACCGGAGTGGCCGAATTCCGCGTCCCGCGGGCGGCGGCCATCGGAAAGGCCACCATCGCCTCCTCCGGCCACTCGGGGTCGCCGGGTCCGATGATCCGGGCGCCGGCCGCCCCGGCGGCCGCCAGGTCGGCGTCGATCAGCGCCTCGAGCTCGTCCGCGGTGCGCTGTTCCGTTCGCGCCGCCGTCGGTGACAGGACCGGCCTCGGTGCTCGCCGGTCCCTGATGGCCCGCCAGGCACGGACCGCGCCGACTCGGCCGACGTAGTCCGACACGATGACCTCGGGCGGCTCGAACACCCGCAGCAGCCCGGCCCAGCTCCGCCGCAGCTCGTCGATCGATTCGTTCACCATGCGTTCTCCCCACATCGCAACGCCAACGCCGTCGCCACATCGGCCGACGACGGCAGATCCCGCCCCGCCAGGTCGGCACTGGTCAGCGCCAACCGCAGGACCCGGTCGTACCCGCGACCGGTCAACCGGCCGACGCGCACGGCCCGGTCGAGCAGCTGTGCCTCGCTGCGTCCCGGCCGCCACAATCTGCGCACCACCGGCCCCGGGGCCTCCCCGTTGGTAGCGAATGTTGTTGCACGCCAGCGGTGTTTGGCTCGCTCCCGAGCCAGCGCAATGCGATCGGCGATGGGAGCGGAGGCCTCCGGGTCCGCGTCTGAGGAGACCAGCGACCGCGGGTCCAGCGCAGCCAGGTCGACCCGGATGTCCACCCGGTCCATCAGCGGCCCGGACAACCGCGCCAGGTACCGCCGCCGGACACCGGAGGCGCAGATGCAGTCGACGTCCTTGGCCGCCGCGCACGGACACGGATTGGCCGCCAGCACCAGCTGGAACCGAGCCGGATAGCGAACCGCGCCCGACGCCCTGGCCAGCAGCACGGATCCGGACTCCATCGGTTGACGCAGCGCATCGAGCACGGTCGGCCGAAACTCCGGTGCCTCGTCCAGGAACAGCACCCCGCGGTGGGCCAAACTCACGCTGCCAGGCCGGATCAGGCCCGACCCACCGCCCACCAGGGCCGCGAGCGAGGCAGAGTGGTGTGGCTCGACGAATGGCGGCCTGGTGATCAGCGGCGTCCGTTCGTCGAGAGTCCCGGCGACGGAATGCACGGCGGTGACCTCGAGAGCCGATTCGGTATCCAGCCGGGGCAGCAGGCCGGGCAACCGCGCTGCCAACATCGTCTTTCCGCTCCCCGGGGGCCCGATCATGGCGAGGTGGTGACCTCCAGCCGCGGCCAACTCGAGGGCCCGCCGGGCCTCCGGCTGCCCGAGCACGTCGGCCATGTCCGGTGCCGGGAGATCGATCTCGCCCACCGCCGCAAGGGCATCGATCAACCGATCGCCCTCGCCGTTGAGGTAGACCATCAGGTCCGCGAGGTGCGCCACCCCGCGAACCCGGACGCCGCCTGCCAGCGCCGCCTCGGCCAGGTTGTCGACGGGCACGATGGCCCGAGTCCGGCCGGCCGCCTGCAGGGCCAGCAGACTGGGCAGGATCCCGTGCACCGGGTGCACCCGGCCGTCGAGCCCGAGCTCGCCGATCAACACCGTGTCGCCGAGCGCACGCGCGGGTACCACCTCGGCTGCGGCCAGCACCGCGATGGCCAGGGCGAGATCGAAACCCGCTCCCCGCTTCGGCAGCGCGGCCGGCGAGAGCGCCAGGGTGATCCGGCGCTCCGGCCATCTCGCCCCCGAGTTGATCACGGCAGACCGGACCCGTTCGCGAGCCTGGGTCACCGCGACATCGCCCAGCCCGATCACCGTCGTGGCAGGCAACCCGTTCGCAAGGTCGGCCTCCACTGCCACCAGATGGCCCGATACGCCCGCCAACGCGACCGCCCAGGTTCGTGCCAATGCCACCGATCCCCACCCCCGCCGTCCAGACGGCCGACCGGCCCTCGAGGCATCAGCGTGCCGGGGCTGCCGGCCGATCGCATCGACGTCTTCCAGAATGTGGACAACTATCGGCTTGGGGACAACTCGTTACGCTGCGTCGGTGGACCGCTGGTGGCAACGCGACATCATCGGAGCGGACAAGCTCCCGTTGATGGTCTGTTTCGTTGCCTTCGTGCTGACGTTCCTGGCCACTCGTGCCATCACCAGGTCCATCCGGGCCGGCCGGGGGCCGTTCTGGGATCAGGTCACCAGCAGCGGCATGCATGTCCACCACGCGATCCCCGGCCTGATCCTGCTGATCGTCGGCGCGTTCGTCTCGGTCGGTGCCCCGGGGCCCGGCCCGTGGCCGATCCTGGCTGCGGTGCTCGTCGGCGTCGGCGTTTCCCTGGTGCTGGACGAGTTCGCCCTGCTGCTCCACCTCGACGACGTGTACTGGAGCAACGAGGGTCGCGTCTCGGTGGACATGGTGAGCCTGACCGCGGCATGTCTGGGCCTGGTGCTCGTGGGGGTGAGCCCGATCGGGGTCGACCAGGTCGGCGGCTCCGAAATGGCGCTGCGGCTGACCGGCGCGGCCTTCGTCCTGCTGCACTTCACCCTCGTGTTGATCTCCGTGTTCAAGGGCAAGTATCGGATGGCCCTGTTCGGCCTGTTCCTCACACCGGTCGCCCTGGTCGGGGCGATCAGGCTTGCCCGACCGAAGTCCACCTGGGCCCGCCGCCGCTACGACGAGGCGGAGACGGCGCGAGCCATCACCAGAACGGCCGACTTCGACCGCCGCTTCCGACCAGCGCAGCAGTACTGGGAGGACACGGTCGGCGGCACACCCAGCCAGCCTGACCCCCCGGCGGCCTGAAGATCAGAAGGCCTCGACGATGTGGGACAGCTCCATCTCCGCTCCCGGGCGGGCCATCACCCCGATGACGTCGAATCGGATCAGCGCCCAGCGCACACCCCATTCGGTCTGGAACAGCAGCGCCAGCCGACGGAGCTTGCGCCGCTTGCCCTGGGTGACGGCTTCGGCCGGCGACCCGAAACCGTCTCCGCTCCTGGTCTTCACCTCGCAGATCACCAGGTGGCTCAGTCCGTCGGTCGCGACGATGTCCAGTTCGCCTTCCCGACAACGCCAGTTCCGCGTCAGGATCACCAGTCCAAGGCGCTCGAGATGCGCGGCGGCGAGGTCCTCGCCGCGCCGCCCCAATTCGTTGCCGGCCAGTGAAGCCATGTCCGCTGCCCCGTTTCGCTCCGGCGGGCCTCAGCGGACCAGCTCGGAACCCAGACTGCTGGAGTCGACGGGCTGTGCCAAACGCGATCTTGCGATTGTGGACAACTCCACGCCTGGGGACAACTCAGCCGAACGTCTCACCCTCCGGCAACCGCAGATCGGGCTTGTCCAACTCCTCCACGTTGACGTCCTTGAAGGTGACGACCCGCACGTTCTTCACGAAGCGGGCCGGCCGGTACATGTCCCAGACCCACGCGTCGGACATCCGCACCTCGAAGTACATGTCACCGTCGCTGTTGCGCACCTGCACGTCGACGGCGTTGCACAGGTAGAACCGGCGTTCGGTCTCGACCACGTAGGCGAACTGTCCGACGATGTCGCGGTATTCCCGGTAGAGCTGGAGCTCCATCTCGGTTTCGTACTGCTCCAGATCCTCTGCACTCACGTGCTGATTCCTCCCGCTCTGTCCACACGGTCGTTCTCCTGCGTCATCATTCCAGCCGCGGCGAGCGGAAGACGCCAACTACGGCGGTGAACCTCGCTCGGACCGTGTTCCCGGAGCGCCGCCACATGTTCGGCGGTGCCGTAACCCTTGTTCTCCTCGAACAGATACTTCGGATATTCCCGAGCCAGGCGGCGCAGCAACCCGTCACGTTCGGTCTTCGCCAGCACGCTGGCACCGGCGACACCGGCGCAGGTCAGATCCGCCTTGATCCTCGTGTAGACCGGTCCGGTGACCGCCGGAAGTGTGGGTTCGGCGAACAATGTCGGCTCGGGATCCGACAGGTAGTCGTGGTTGCCGTCCAGCAGTACGGCATCGACCGGGACCGTCAGCTGGGCCAGCGCCCGCCGGCCGGCCAGCCGTAGGGCACCGATGATGCCCACCGAATCGATCTCCGCGGGGCTGGCGTGACCGACCGCGAACTCGCCGGCCCACCGACGGACCACGGGCAGCAGCGTCTCCCGAGCCTGTGGGGTCAAGAGTTTCGAGTCCTTCAACCCGGGTGGCACCCGGCCGATCCGGGCGGTGATCACCACGACCCCGACGCTCACCGGACCGGCCAGCGCACCGCGGCCGACCTCGTCCATAGCGGCGATACGGCGGTGGCCGCCGCGCATCAGCTCCTTCTCCAGCCGCAGATTCGGCCTGGAGCCGGTCATGGCCGGGTCCGCGCGACTTTCCGGGCCTTCCTGGCCCCCGATCGAGCACGGCGCCGACTCGGCACCATCGCCAGCGAACCACGCAGACCGACGGTCAGCAACAGGCCGCCGGCGATCGGGAGTGCCGCCGTGGGACCGGATCCCAGCGCTGTGGCCGACGGATCGATGTCTGGATTGCCGATGGTGCCCCACCGCGACGGCGGCATCACGATGAAGATCGCCTTGCCGATCACGTCGTCGACCGGGATGGGCCGCGCGCAGTTCGGTGGCGCGGCAGCGGGTTTGAGCCCGAGGCAGTCGTAGGACGAGTCGGACGAGTCGCTCCGGTGGTCGCCCATCACCCACAGTTCCCCGTCGGGAACCTTGAAGGGTGCGAAGCAGCGTTGCGACCCGTATCGCGTGGCGTCCCCACCGGTGGTGCAGTCGGCAACACCCGCCTCGAACGGCCACGGCTCGTAGATGTACGGCTCGTCCAGAGATCGTCCGTCCACGGTGATGTTGCCCTTGGCGTCGCAGCAGGCCACGGTCTGGCCGCCGACGGCGATCACCCGCTTGACGAAGTCCTTCTCGTTCGGCGGGGCGATCCCCACCACCGAGCCGACCGAGGCGAATACCTTGCCGAACCAGCTGGTGGGGCCGGCGAGGTCCGCCTCGGGAGCCCAGGTGTCGGGTCCCTTGAACACCACGACATCACCCGGTTTCGGATCGCGGAAGTCGTACACGACCTTGCTGGCCAGGATGCGGTCCCCACCGGAGGCCACGCCGTGCAGCGTCTTCTCCATCGATGCGGACGGAACGTAGTAGACCTTCGCGACGAACGTCTGGATCAGAAAGGTCAGCGCGAACGCGACGACGACGAGGATGGGCAGCTCCACCCAGAAGGGCCGCTTGGCCTTCTTGTTCCGGTCGTCGGACTGCTTCCGCCAGCGGCTCACCGCTTCGGCGTGCTCGTCGTCATCGGGTACCCTGCCGTCGTCCGATCTGACCACCCAGTCCTGCCACGGCCCGCTGCCTGCCGGTGTAGCAGCCCCCGAGGGCACGGGGTCATCATGCTCGCTCATCATCGACAGGCTACGGCTTCCGGGATAAAGGGTTGGTATGCAACAGGCCGCCGTCATCCGATGGGATGACGGCGGCCTGGTCAGCTCAGCAGGACGCGCAGCGCAGGAGCGCTCAGCGGTCGCGCTTCTCCTTGATCTTGGCGGCCTTGCCGCGCAGTTCACGCAGGTAGTACAGCTTGGCGCGACGGACGTCGCCGCGGGTGACCAGCTCGATCCGATCCAGGTTCGGGGAATGCACCGGGAAGGTGCGCTCGACACCGACGCCGAAGCTGACCTTGCGAACGGTGAAGGTCTCGCGGATGCCGCCGCCCTGACGACGGATGACGTGGCCGGCGAAGATCTGGATCCGGGAGCGCGAGCCCTCGATGACCTTCACGTGCACCTTGACGGTGTCGCCCGGCCGGAAATCCGGAAGATCGGTCCGCAACGAAGCGGAATCCAGAGCGTCCAGGGTGTTCATGTGGGTGTTCCTCACTGAAGAAAACGACGTGTCTCGTGGGCGGTCACGGCGGACCCACGGCGGGCCAACCGGCAGAAGGGCGGATATGCCGCTCTCCTCACAACCGGTCTAGTCTGCCAGATGGTGACGGCCGGACGAAATCGTCGCTCGGGGCGGGACACCTTCCGCGGCCAGTACAGCCAGGTCAGCCTGGTCGAGCGCGGCCGGGTCGAGAGCCTCGACCAGGTCCGGCCGGCGGCGTGCGGTGCGACGCAGGGACTCGTCCCGACGCCACCTCTCGATCGCGCCGTGATGCCCGGAGAGCAGCACCGGTGGCACCGAGAGTCCTTGATAGTCAAGCGGTCTGGTGTAGCTCGGATGTTCGAGCAGACCTTCGGAGCCCGTCCCGAACGAGTCCGTCACCGCCGATACCGGGTTGCCCAGAACCCCCGGGATGAGCCGGGCGACGGCCTCGACCATGACCAGGACGGCAGCCTCACCGCCGGCCAGCACATAGTCGCCGATCGACAGTTCCCGGACGTCCATCACGGTCGTCGCGTGGTCGACGACACGTTGATCGATGCCCTCGTAGCGGCCGCACGCGAAGATGAGCTGCTCACGGCCGGCCAGATCTGCGGCGGTGGACTGATCGAAGCGGCACCCGGCGGGTGTCGGCACCACCAGCGTCACGCCCGGCCCGGCGTCGGGGGCCACGTGCTCGAGCGCCCGCCCCCAGACATCGGGCTTCATCACCATTCCCGCGCCCCCGCCGTACGGGGTGTCGTCGACCGTGCGGTGCCGATCGGGGGCGAAATCACGCAGGTCATGAACGTCGAGTCCGATCAGCCCGTCGGTGATGGCCCGGCCGAGCAGGGACTCCCGCAGTGGTGTGAGGTACTGCGGAAAGATGGTGATGACGTCGAGCTTCACTCGAACATGCCGTCCGGCGGATCAACGACCACGCGACCGCCCGCCACGTCGACCTCCGGCACGATGGCCCGGACGAAGGGCACGAGTTCCTCACTACCGTCGGGCCGTGTGACGACCAGCACCGGCGCCGCGGGCGGATGCATGACGTCGACCACCGCCCCGAGCAGCTCACCGTTGCGGTGGTGCACGGCCAGCCCGACCAGTTGGTGGTCGTAGAACTCGTCCTCGTCGTCCGGTGCGGGCAGGGATCCGGCATCGACGAACAATCCGATGCCGCGCAAGAGCTCGGCGGTGTTCCGGTCGACGATGCCCTCGAACCCGACGACCTGGACGGGACCGGACTGCCGCGCCCCGGACACGGTCAACACGGGGCGGGTGGCGGAATCGGTCTGCAGTTGGACACCGACCGCGAAACGGGATGCAGGATCGTCGGTGAGAGGCGTGACCGTGACCTCACCGCGGATGCCGTGGGCACGGCCGATCCGGCCGACCTGTAACTGGGTCATTGCCGGATCGGCCTTTCAGCTCAGCGGTCGGTGTCGACGACGTCGACGCGGATGCCACGGCCACCGACGGCAGACATCACCGTGCGGAGCGCAGTCGCGGTGCGGCCACCCCGGCCGATCACCTTGCCCAGATCGTCGGGGTGGACCCGGATCTGCAACGTGCGGCCGCGGCGCCCGGTGGTCAGATCGACCCGGACGTCCTCGTCGTGTTCAACAATGCCCTTGACCAGATGCTCGAGGGCGTCGGTGAGCACGCTCACTTCTCGTCGGAGTCCGGGGCGGCAGCGTCTGCGGCCGGAGCTTCTGCCGACGCCGGAGCGGCCTTCTTCTTCGGAGTGGTGGCGGCAGGCGTGTCGTCGCCGCTACCGATGGCAGCCAGTGCGGCCTCGTAGCGCGCGCGCTTGTCGATCTTCTCGGGTTGCGGCTTCAGAGTTCCCTCTGCGCCGGGCAGACCCTTGAACTTCTGCCAGTCACCGGTGACCTTGAGCAGCGAGAGCACGGACTCGGTCGGCTGCGCGCCGACGCCGAGCCAGTACTGGACGCGTTCGGCGTCGATCTCGATGAGGCTGGGCTCGAGCTTCGGGTGGTACTTGCCGATCGCCTCGATGGCACGGCCGCCACGGCGGGTGCGGGCGTCGGACACGACAACACGGTAGAACGGCTCGCGAATCTTGCCGAAGCGGGCGAGCTTGATCTTGACAGCCACGGGGGTAGTAACTCCTTGAACATGGTGACGGATGCTTCCGTCGGGGGGTGGGCGATCCGATCCGCGTGGGGATAGCGGTCCGAGGCGCACCAATGGCGGCTGCGCTCGGAGAGAGGGGCCGGGCGGCAGACGTAACCAAGCAATTAAACCA
Organism: Nakamurella sp.; assembly: GCA_965277305.1. Lineage (GTDB taxonomy): Bacteria > Actinomycetota > Actinomycetes > Mycobacteriales > Nakamurellaceae > Nakamurella. The sequence goes on from CBDICH010000003.1 coordinate 1,164,518, forward strand.
TGCGACCGGCCCTGATCACGGCGCTCGGATTCCGGAGCACCTGGAGATCGCCGGCCGGGTCGTCCTGGTACACGACCAGGTCGGCGGAGTCGCCGAGATCCTGCGCACCGAGACCGAGCCAGTTGCGGGCGGCGTGGGTGGTGGTGTCCAGCAACTGTCGCGGGTCGAGTCCGAGTCGGCCGAGCGATTCGATCTCGTCGACGATCCGGCCGTGCTCGACGTACCCGCCGGCATCGGTGCCGGCGTGGACGCTGATCCCGGCCTCGATCGCCGCCGCGAACGTCTCGTCGCTGCGTTCGTACAGATCCCGCATGTGCTTGGCGTACGCCGGGAACCGGGTGGCGGCGTCGGCGAACATCGGGAAGTTGGCGATGTTGATCATCGTCGGGATGAGGTGCACGCCCCGCCGGGCCATCTCGTCGATGGTGTCACCGGTCAATCCGGTGCCGTGCTCGATGCAGTCGATACCCGCAGCGAGCAGACCGGGGAGGGCGTCCTCGCCGAACACGTGCGCGGTGACCCGACAGCCGGCCTCATGAGCCACGCCGATGGCTTCGGCAAGCACGTCATCGGCCCAGAGCGGAGCAAGGTCGCCGAGGCTCCGGTCGATCCAATCCCCCACCAGCTTGATCCAGCCGCCGCCGTACTCGACCTGCCTGGCCACCTCGGCCGGCAGATCGGCGGGGTCGTCCAGGTCGACGCTCAGGTCGCGGATGTAGCGCTTGGGCCGGGCGATGTGCCGGCCGGCACGGACCAGGATCGGTAGGTCGTCCCGGTCGGTCAGCGGCCGCGTGTCGATCGGCGAGCCGCAGTCCCGGATCCCCAGCACCCCGGCCGCGAGGTTGATCCTGGCCTGCTGCTCGGCCTGCTCCAGCGTGACCGCGCCGGCCTCGGAGTAACCCACATGGCAGTGCGCGTCCACGAAGCCCGGCAGGGTCCAGCCGCTGAGCTCGACCGCATCCCGGACCGGGTGGTCGACGAAGACGCCGCCGGCCATCCAGTACTCGACTCGTCCACCGGTCGCCGCATCGTTCCCCGTGATGTGCAGCGGGGTGGGTCGAGGCATCTACTTTTTGGGGAATTTGAGCTGTGACGGATCGAAGCCGGGCGGCAACTGGTCCAGCCCGAATCCCTGCGGCAACTGCGGGACGCCGCCGCCCATCCCGGGCATGCCACCCATCCCGGCCATCCCGGGAAAACCTGCCGGCATCCCGCCCTTGATCTTCGGCGGTGTCGGACCGCGGCCGGAAACCTTGCCCTTCTTACCTTTTCGACCCTTGACCGCCTTGCGGTTGTTGTTCCGCGCGCCGGGCATGCCGAACCGACCGGCCATCGCGGACATCATCTTGCGGGCCTCGCCGAACCGTTCGACCAGGGCGTTGACCTGGGCGATGGTGGAGCCCGAGCCGTTGGCCACCCGCTTCTTGCGGGAGGCGTTGAGGATCTTGGGGTCCTTGCGCTCGGCCGGCGTCATCGACTGGATGATCGCCGCAGTGCGGTCGATGTCCCGGTCGTCGACGTTGGCCAGGGCTTCCTTCATCTGGCCGGCTCCGGGCAGCATGCCCAGCAGGCCGCCGATCGGGCCCATCTTCTTGAGCATCGTCATCTGCTGGAGGAAGTCGTCCAGGGTGAAATCGTTGCCGGCGATCTTGGCGGCCATCTCCTCGGCCTGGTCGGCCTCGAAGTGCTGCTCGGCCTGCTCGATCAGGGTGAGCATGTCGCCCATGCCCAGGATCCGGGAGGCCATCCGGTCCGGGTGGAAGGTGTCGAAGTCGGCCAGCTTCTCGCCGGTCGACGCGAACATGATCGGCACCCCGGTGATCTGCCGGACGCTGAGCGCCGCACCACCGCGGGCGTCGCCGTCGAGCTTGGTCAGCACCACGCCGGTGAAGCCGACACCGTCGGCGAAGGCCTGGGCGGTGGTGACCGCATCCTGGCCGATCATCGCGTCGAGGACGAACAGGATCTCGTTCGGACCGACGGCGTCCCGGATGTCGGCGGCCTGCTGCATCAGCTCTGCATCGACACCGAGGCGGCCAGCGGTGTCGACGATGACGATGTCGTGCAACTTGGAGTTGGCGAACTCGATGCCGGCCTTGGCCACCGCGACCGGATTGCCGACCCCGTTGCCGGGCTCGGGTGCGAAGACGGAGACGCCGGCCTGCTCGCCGACCACCTGCAACTGCGTCACCGCGTTGGGTCGCTGCAGGTCACAGGCCACCAGTAGCGGCGTGTGGCCCTGGCCCCGCAGCCAGAGCGACAGCTTTCCGGCCAGTGTGGTCTTGCCGGCGCCCTGCAGGCCGGCCAGCATGATCACGGTCGGCGGGTTCTTCGCGAACACCAGCCGTCGGGTCTCTCCGCCCAGGATCGCGATCAGCTCGTCGTTGACGATCTTGATGACCTGCTGGGCCGGGTTGAGCGCACCGGACACGTCCGCAGACGATGCCCGTTCCTTGATGGCCGCGATGAAGGTGCGGACCACGGGCAGCGCGACGTCCGCTTCCAGCAGGGCAATGCGGATCTCGCGAGCGGTGGCGTCGATGTCGGCCGGCGACAGCCGACCCTTGCCACGAAGGTTGGAGAAGACGGTCGCAAGACGATCGGAGAGGGTATCGAACACGAGAGCCAGGCTATCCCAGCGCCGCTGCCACTGCGGTCGCGATCTCGGTGCCGCGGACCGGGGCCAGCAGCGATCCGTCCGTGGCCACCAGGTAGAAGGTGTCCACCGCCTCGGCGCCGAGGGTGTGCACCCTGGCTGCGGTCACATTCACCCCGAGGGTGGACAGCGTGTTGGCCACCGAATACAGCAGACCCGGGGTGTCGTGCGCTCTGACCTCGAGCACGGTGGCCCGGTCTGACGCGCCCTTGATCACCCGCACCACCGGCGGAGCCGCAGCCGCAGCGGCGCGCCCCCGACTGCGCTTGGCCAGCCGGGCCGCGATGTCCAGCGAGCCGTCCAGCGCCTTGACCAGGTCGGCGCGTAGCGTCGACGCCTCGGGTGGGTCACCGAACTCCGGGGTCACCGTCCAGGTCTGCAGACCGGTGGTCCCGACCGTCCGCACCGATGCCGCGCGGACCGTCAGTCGATGCACGGTGAGCACTCCCGCCGCGGCCGCGAGCAGTCCCGGCCGATCCGGCGCGGCCACCGTGACCTCCAGCCCGGTGACCCCCGGCCGGATGACCGTGCCCAGACCTCCGGTGGCGATCAGGTCGAGTTCGGTCAGGCTCAGTTCGCCGACCTCGGCGACGGGCTCGCCGGCGAGCGCCGAGCGGACCCGTTCGACGAGATAACTGACCTGGTTGGACTTCCACGACGACCACGCAGCCGGCCCGGCCGCGGTGGCATCCGCTTCGGTGAGGGCGTGCAACAGGTCGAGGAGTGCGGCGGGGTTGTCGTCACCGAGCGCCTCGACGATCTTCGCGACGGTGGCGGGATCGTCCGGATCGCGGTGCGCGGCCGTCTCGGCCAGCAGCAGATGGTGCAGCACCAGCAACCGGATGACCTCGATGTCCGGCTTGGCCACACCCAACCGGGAGAGCCAGGAAGGGATCATCTCCGCGCCGACGATGGAGTGATCGCCGGGCAGACCCTTGCCGATGTCGTGGAAGATCGCCGCCAGCAGCAGCAGGTCGGGACGGGACACCCGACGCACCATGGTGGATGCGTTGACCGCGGTCTGCATCAGGTGGCGGTCGACGGTGTAGAGGTGGATCGGGTCACGTTGGGGCAGGGATCGGAGCCGCTCCCAGCCCGGGAGCAGTTCCGAGATCAGGCCGGCCTGGTCCAGACCTTCCCAGGCGGTGATCATCGGTTCGCCCGAGCCGAGCAGCGACAGCAGTGCGTCGAGGGCGATGGGTGGCCACGGTTCGGGCATCACCGGTGAGATGCGAGCCAACCGGACCACGGTGGCCGGCGAGACCGGCAACCCGGCCTGCGCGGCAGCGGCCGCGGCCCGGAGGGCCAGCGCGGGTGCGGTCGCCGGATTCACGCCCCTGGCGAGAACAGCTTCACCCTCCTGCTCGACGATCCCGTCGGCGAGTGGGGTGCGGTCGGGACGGCGGATAAGTCGGTCACCGGCGTCGGTGAATGCTCCGCGGCCGGGCCCGGCGATCACTCGGCCGACCCGGTGCCAGGTCAGGTCGCTGGCATGCACGACCGTCCGGCCGATGGCAGAAACATGGCGCAGCAACATGTCCCGGTCGTCCAGGCCCATCAGCGCGGCTACCGCGTCCTGGTCCTGCTGCTGCAGACGATCCGTGGCTCGGCCAGTGACCGTCTGCACCGCGTCCCGTACGTCGAGCAACGCGGACCTGGCTTCTTCGAGCCCCTGGTGCGGGCAGTCGGCGACCCAGGAGGCGGCCACAGCGCGCATCACCACCAGATCCCGCAGGCCGCCGCGGGATTCCTTCAGATCGGGAGTGGTGGCGAAGGCCAGCTCACCGCTGCGGTCCGCGCGCTCCCGGCACGATGCGAGCAGCGCCGGCAATCGTTCTTTGGCGTCGGTTCGCCAGTCTGCGAGCACCCTGCGGTGCAGCGTGCTCGCCAGTTCGGGGTCACCGGCGATGTGCCGCAGGTCGAGCAGACCCAGCGCCGCCGGCAGATCCTGCTTCGCGACCTGCCGCGCACCGCCCACGGACCGGACCGAGTGGTCCAGCCGGATACCGGAGTCCCAGATCGGATACCAGAGTCGTTCGGCCAGCATCTCCGCGTACGTCGTAGGCGTCTCGGTGGAGTGCAGCAACACCAGGTCGAGGTCGGAAAACGGCGACAATTCCCCCCTGCCAAATCCACCGACCGCGACCAGCGCGACCCCGCCGACGTTCACCCCGGCCTCCGCGGCCAGGCCGGACAACCAGCCATCGGTCAATCGGGCAAGAGCCCGGCGCCGGGCCGGACCGGCGATGCCGGTCCGGCCCAGCAGCTGGGCCCTCAGTTCAGGGAATCCGCCCGTTTGTGTCGAATCCAACGGGAAGACACCCATCTCTTACAGTGCTTCCTGACCGCGCTCGCCGGTGCGCACCCGAACGACGTTCTCGACAGTTGTGGCCCAGACCTTGCCGTCACCGATCTTGCCGGTACGCGCCGCCCTCACGACGACATCCACGACGTCATCGGCATCTTCTTCGTCGACCAGGATCTCGACCTTCACCTTGGGGAGAAGTTCGACCGTGTACTCGGCGCCGCGGTAGACCTCGGTGTGGCCACGCTGACGGCCGTACCCGGACGACTCGGAAACCGTCATGCCCTGAACGCCGAACGCGAGCAGAGCTGCGCGCACCTCGTCGAGCTTGAAGGGCTTGATCACGGCGGTGATCAGCTTCATGCGTTGACCTCCTTGCTCGTTGCCTCGGTCAGGTGACCGGACGGGATACCGCCACTCGAGGACTGCGTGTCGAATTCGTAAGCAGACTCAGCGTGCTCGTTCACGTCGATGCCCTCGACCTCGGCGTCCTCCGAGACCCTGAACCCGATGGTGTGCTTGATCGCCAGCCCGATGATGGTGGCGATGACGAACGAATACAGGAACACGGAGCCGGCCCCGACTGCCTGCCGGCCCAGCTGCTCCCAGCCACCTCCGTAGAAGACGCCGTTGTTGGCGAAGGAGTTGGCCGCCTGCGAGGAGAAGAAGCCGATGAACAGGGTGCCGAAGATGCCACCGACGAGGTGGACGCCGACGACGTCGAGCGAGTCGTCATAGCCCAGCTTGTACTTCAGGCCCACCGCGTAGGCGCAGAGAGCGCCGGCCAGCACGCCGAGCAGGATCGAGGCCCACGGAGTGATGAACCCACAGGCCGGAGTGATGGCGACGAGCCCGGCCACTGCACCGGAGGCGGCGCCGACGCTGGTCGGCTTGCCGTCGCGGAAGTACTCGACCACGATCCAGCCACCCAATGCGGCGGCCGTGGCGACCTGGGTGTTCATGAATGCCAGGCCGGACAGCCCGTTCGCGGCGACCGCGGATCCCGCGTTGAACCCGAACCAGCCGAACCACAGCAGACCGGAGCCGAGCAGGACCCAGGGCACGTTGTGCGGACGCATCGGGTTCTTCTTGAAGCCGACCCGCTTGCCCAGCACGATGCAGAGCGCGAGAGCCGCAGCACCGGCGTTGATGTGCACCGCGGTACCACCGGCGAAGTCCTCGACACCGGCGCTGGTCTGCACGCCGTCCGTCGTCGGGGCCCACAGCGAGGTCAGCCAGCCCGGCTTTCCGCCGAGTGCGCCGAAGTCGAACACCCAGTGCGCGACCGGGAAGTAGACGATGATCGCCCACAGCGTCGCGAAGATCGACCAGCTCAGGAACTTGGTCCGGTCGGCGATCGAACCGGAGATCAGCGCCGGGGTGATGATCGCGAACATCAGCTGGAAGGCGGCGAACACGATCACGGGTATGCCCGTGCCGGTGCCGCCGAAGGCGACCAGTTTCCCCATGGAGGTACCCAGGTGACTCAGCGAGAAATCACCGAACAGACCACTCGTGGTGGTCGTGCCGAAGGCCAACGCGAATCCGAACAGCACCCACAGGATGCTCACGATGGTGATGCAGATGAAGGACATCATCATCATGTTCAACGTGCTCTTGGATCGGGTCAGGCCTCCGTAGAAGAAGGCAAGACCGGGCGTCATGAGCAGGACCAGGGCGCTACTGGCGAGCATCCAGGCGGTATCGCCTGGGCTCAGCACAACTGGCGCGGGTGCTGCTGCCAGCAGCGAAGTCGCTAACGGCGTGAGCATCAAACCTCCAGGCAGGGGATGGAGTGGGATCGGATGATCCTCGAACGTCGCCCAGCTTCGCCTGACGTTGTTTCCTGCTGCGGCCGTTCATGTTTCCCGCCGGTGAACTAGGCGAATTTCTCGTTTCGCTCCCGTTTCCGGGCAATGACAGCCACGTGACGGACGCTCAATCGCCCAGTAATGCGTCGACAAAGGCCGCCGGCTCGAAGGGCGCGAGGTCGTCGGGCCCTTCACCGAGGCCGACCAGCTTGACAGGTACGCCCAGGGCTCGCTGCACGGCGACGACGATGCCACCCTTGGCGGTGCCGTCGAGTTTGGTCAGCACGATGCCCGTGACGTCGACGACCTCGGCGAAGACCCGCGCCTGCACCAGACCGTTCTGACCGGTGGTGGCGTCGAGTACGAGCAGGATCTCGTCCAGCTTGGCAAGTTTTTCTACAACGCGCTTGACCTTGCCCAACTCGTCCATCAGACCCGTCTTGGTGTGCAGCCGACCGGCGGTGTCGATCAGGACGGCATCCGCCTCGTCGGCGATACCCGTCTTCACCGCATCGAAGGCCACCGCTGCCGGATCGGCTCCGTCGGCCCCGCGCACCACCGTCGCGCCGGCGCGCTCACCCCAGGTCTGCAGCTGATCGGCTGCCGCCGCCCGGAACGTGTCCGCGGCACCCAGCACCACCGTGCGGCCGTCGGCCACCAGGACCCGGGCCAGCTTGCCGGTGGTGGTGGTCTTGCCGGTGCCGTTCACCCCGACGATCAGCAGCACCGACGGGCGACCGTCGTGCGGCAGCGCGCGGATGCTCCGGTCCGGCACCGCGCCGGTCGCGTCCGTCTCGACCGCCTCGATCAGTACCCGGCGCAGCAGGGCCCGCGCGGACGTCGAGTCGGTGACGCCGTGGGCAGCCACCTCCCGGCGCAGCGTCGCCGTGATCTCGGCGGCTGCCGCCGCGCCCAGATCGGCCATCAACAGGGTGTCCTCGACGTCGGTCCAGGAGTCCTCGTCCAGGGTTCCGGCACCCAGCAGGCCGAGCAGGGAACGACCGAAGGCGTTCTGCGACCGCGAGAGGCGACCACGCAGACGGACGAGCCGACCGGCCGTCGGTTCGATCTCGTCGACGGCAGGGGGCTCGTCCAGAGCCGTCTGGTCCAGCACGATGGGTTCATCCAGGATCGGCTCGCCGAAACTCGGTGTCTCCAGGGAGGCGACGTCCTCGTCCGGGAGGGCCACGTCGACCACGTCGCGACGGATCGAGTCACGCGGGACCGAGGCATCGTCCCCGACGCCGGGCTGGCCGTCGACCTCCGTGCGTTCGGCGACCGGGTGCGCCGGCGGTGCGGCCGTCTCGCTGAACGAGATCGAACCTCCGGCGCGGTAGCCGCCCTTCGTCGGGGGCGCCGTCACCTCCGGCGTCGCAGTGGGCGGAGCGACCAACGTGATGCGACGGCGGCGTCCGAGGGCGAGGCCGATGCCCAGCCCGAGAGCGAGCAGCACCACGAGGGCGATGACTATCCATATCCATGTCGACACCCGAGCATTGTCTCAGGCGCTGTCGAACAGCCGATCCACCACGCGCCTGGCCTTGCGGGTCGCCCGTCGGTAGTCGTCGACGAACTCGCCCGGGTCCCCGCCCTCCGGGTATCCCAGCGCCCTGGCCACGCCCATCAGCTCGCGCCCGTGAGCCGGGATCTGGTCCTCCGGTTTGCCGCGGACCAGCATCAGCGCGTTCCGCGTCCGGGTCGCCTCCAGCCATCCGCCGGCCAACGCCTCGGCGTCGGCCGGCTGGATGATCCCGGCCTGCTGAGCCGCAGTGATCGCCGGCAGCGTCCGGGTCGTCCGGAGTCCGGGGACCGCGAACGCATGCTGCAGCTGGAGTAGCTGCACCGTCCACTCCACGTCCGCCAGACCGCCGCGACCGAGCTTGGTGTGCGTGGTGGGATCAGCTCCGCGCGGCAACCGTTCCGCATCGACCCTGGCCTTGATCCGTCTGATCTCGATGACGTCCTTGTGGTCCAGACCACCGACCGGGTAACGGAAGTCGTCAGCCGCGATGACGAAGGCCCGGCCCAGTTCCGCGTCGCCGACGATGGGCCGGGCGCGCAGCAGCGCCTGCCGCTCCCAGGGAGCGGCGAACCGCTGCCAGTACGACCGGTAGGCCTCCAAGGTCCGGACCAACGGACCGTTGCGGCCTTCCGGACGTAGATTCGCATCGACCAGGAGTGGCGGATCCGGGGTCGGCCGGCCCAGCAGCCGAGCCATCAGATCGGCCACCGCACTCATGTCGTCCATGCCCGCACGGCTCTCCTCGCCGGGCAACGGTTCGGCGACGTACATGACATCGGCATCGGAGGAGTAACCGAGCTCGGCGCCACCGAGCCGGCCCATCCCGATCACCGCCAGCCGTCCGCGCACCGCTCCGCCCCGGGCCGCGGCCACCTGGCGGAGCGACACCTCGTACGCAGCCTGCAAGGACGCCTCCGCCACGCTGGTCAGGCCGTAGGCGATATCCGTGACCTTGATCAGGCCGAGCAGATCACCGCAGGCCAGCCGCAGCATCTCGTGGCGGCGGACAGACCTGGCCGCGTCCACCGACTCCTGCGCGGTCGTCGCGCGCTTCGATCTGGCGAGCAGCGCGACCCGGACGTCAGCCGGTTGCGGTGTGAGCAGAGCCACGTCGTCGACCAGCAGGCGCAGGACCTCGGGGGCCCTGACCAGTAGATTGCCCACAAGTTTCGAACCACCCAGCAAAGTGCCCAGCCGCTGCGCAACCAGTCCCTCGTCACGGAGCAGCCGCAGATACCAGGGAGTGTCGGCAAGGGCCTCGGACACCTGCCGGTAGGACAGCAGGCCGGCGTCCGGATCGGGGCTGCCGGCGAACGTGTCGAGCAGTACCGGCAGCAGGGTGCGCTGGATCGCCGCCCGCCTGCTGACTCCGGAGGTCAGCGCCGCCAGATGACGCAGGGCCGAATCGGGGCTCCGGAAGCCGAGCGCGGCCAACCGGGCGGTCGCGGCCGCCGGGCTCAGCCGGATCTCGTCGTCCTGCACCGCTGCCACGGCATGCAGGAGCGGCCGGTAGAAGAGCTTCTCGTGCAGCCGCCGGACGGTGGCGCTGTGCCGCGTGCGATCGGCAGTGAAGATCTCCGCCGCGCTGAATCGGCCGGCCGCGGTGTATCCGTCCGACCGCGCCAGCCACTCGAGGTCGGCCGGATCGTCGGGCAACGAGTGGGTACGGCGCAGTCGCTGCAGTTGGAGCCGATGCTCGGCCCGCCGCAGGAAGGTGTATGCGGTGGCCATCTCGGCACCGTCGGACCGCCCGACGTAGCCACCCCGGATGAGCGAGCGCAGGGCCATCAGGGTCCCGGGCAGACGCAGATCCGGATCGGTCCGGCCATGGACGAGCTGCAGCAACTGCACCGCGAACTCGACGTCGCGCAGCCCTCCGGAACCCAGTTTGAGCTCCTTGTCCCTCATGTCCTCCGGGATGTTGGCCTCCACCCGGCGGCGCATGGCCTGCACATCGTCGACGAACGAATCGCGCCCGGCGGCATTCCACACGCCGGCGGCGGTGATGTCGGTGAACGCGGTCCCGACCTCGAGGTCGCCGGCGGCCGGACGGGCCTTGAGCAATGCCTGGAATTCCCAGGTGTGCGCCCAGCGCTCGTAGTACGCGGCATGGCTGGGCAACGTCCGGACCAGGGCGCCCGCTTTGCCCTCCGGCCTCAGCGCGGCGTCGACCTCCCAGGCGGCCTGACCACAGATCCGCATCACGCCGGCCGCGAGAGTCGTCGCGGTGGCAAGCATCCGGGTGTCGTCGCCAGACTGGCCGGCCGGATGGTCGGCGGCGAAGATGACATCGACATCGGAGAGGTAGTTGAGTTCCTTGGCGCCGCACTTCCCCATCGCGATGATGGCCAGCCGGGCCGGCGGCGCCGACGCGGGCAACGAGGCTGCCGCGACCGCCAGACCTGCCTGCAAAGTGGCGTCGGCCAGGTCGGAGAGGGCCTGGCAGACGGCAGGCAGAACGGTGGCCGGCAAGGATGCCTCCACCGCCGGAGCCAGGTCGTGGGCGGCAATGATCAGCAACTGGGAACGGTAGGCGCGGCGCAGGGCGAAGACTGCAGCGCCGCCGGTGACCGTTGCCCTGGCTCCCTGCGTTCCCGTACACACCGGGGCGTCCGGGTCGATGCCGACGGCCTCGAACAGGACCCGTTGCATGCTCTCTGCGGTGATCAGCTCGCCGGGAACCGCCTCCGGCTCGAGCAGCCGCCATTGTTCGGGGTGAGCGGCCAGATGTTCCGACAGTCCCGTCGATCCGCCGAGCACACTGAGCAGTCGGCCCCGGAACCGGTGGTGTTCGGCAAGTGCGGCAAGGATTTCCGGTCCGTCGTCGCTGGCCGCCACCAGCGCGGCCAGTCCGTGGACAGCAAGATCGGGCCGACCCGCCCGCGAGATCGCCGACAGCACGTCGTGAGCTTCGGGCCGTGCGACCCCGTTGGTTGTCAGGTCGAGAGCGGCCAGTTCTCGGCCGATCCGGTCGCCGTCACCGAGGCCGTAGCGGGCCAGGGTTCTGGTCACGGGCCTCGTCATGGGTTGCCGTGCAACGGAAGTCGGAGGCCGATCAGCGGGCCACGGGCGATGTCCTGGGCGCCGGCGAACTCGACGAACCGAATGACGAAATCGCGCCAGACCTCACCCATGGCCTCCTCCGCCTGGTCGAGCACCGGGCCGAGCCGACCGACCGCTTCCCGCCCCTCGGTTCTCCCCCACGCACGGAGATCCTCGGCCGACGGCTCGATGTGGAACTGCAGACCCCATGCTGCCGGACCGATCCGCCAGGCCTGATTCGGATACCCGGTGGAGGACAACAACAGCACGGCACCGGGAGGCAGGCTCGACACCACGTCGTAGTGGTACTGCATGACGTCCGGAGTCATCGGCAGCGGGTCGAACAGCGGATCATCCTCGGCCGCATCACGTTTCGCGGTCAGATAGGCACCGATCTCCGGCCCCTGAGCGCCGGTGGTAACGGTCCCGCCGGTGGCCGCGGCCAGCAACTGTGACCCGAGACAGATCGCCAGCGTCGGCGTCCGGTGGGTGACGGCGGCAGCGAGCAGCGACTTGGTCGCCGACAGCCATGGCGCGACATCGTGGTCGTAGGCACCCATCTCGCCGCCCAGGCTGATGACCGCGTCGTATCCGTCCAGATTCGCCGGAAGTTGATCGCCGGCATGCAATCTGAGCACCTCGACCGTCGCTCCCGCGTCGGCCAGCCAGTCGGCCATGCGCAGCAGCGGATCGCTGAGGTCGTGTTCGAGTACCAGGATTCGCGTCATTGCGGTTCCGCCAATTCGACTATCACCGGTGCATGGTCGGACGAGCCCTTGCCCTTCCGTTCTTCCCGATCGATCGCGGCACCCGTGACCCTGGCCGCGAGCGACGCGGAGGCCAGCACGAAATCGATCCGCATGCCCTCCCGTCGGGCGAACCGGAGCTGCCGGTAGTCCCAATAGGTGTAGACACCCGGACCGGGCAGGAAAGGTCGTACCACGTCAGTCAGCCCGGCATCGAGCAGGTTCGTGAAGGCCGTGCGTTCCGGGGCCGAGACATGGGTGTCACCCTCGAACGCGGCCATGTCCCAGACATCGTCGTCGGTGGGCGCGATGTTGAAGTCACCGGCGAGGGCGATCTGCTTGCGCGGGTTCGCGGTGAGTTCCGCAGTGGTGAACCAAGCAAGTGCCGCCAGCCACTCCAGCTTGTAGTCGTAGTGCGGGTCACCGAGTGCGCGACCGTTGGGGACGTAGAGACTCCAGATGTCGATGCCGCCGCAGGTGGCACCGATGGCCCTTGCCTCGTGTTGTCCACCGAACTGGGGCATGCCCGGAAAGCCGTTGCGGACATTCTCGATACCGACCCGGGAGAGCAGAGCGACGCCGTTCCACTGTGAAACACCATGGTGCGCAACGTCATAGCCGAGATCTCGAATGGGTCCCGCGGGAAACTTATCGTCGGGAATCTTGGTTTCCTGGATCGCGAGCACGTCGACGTCGGACTTGGCGAGCCAGGCCACCAATCGTTCCTGCCGGGCTCGGATGGAGTTGATGTTCCAGGTCGCGAACCTCACCCCAGCACCGGTCCGGTCGGTGGGACAGGCACGAAGAACGGCACCGACCACCCCGGCCTCGACTCTCCGTCGATGCGTGCACGCCAGACCAGCACCTGACCGGCCGGGAGCGGCAGACCGGTGTTGAAGTAGAGAACGACGTGGGATCGGGCGGGCAGGGCCCGACGTGGCACCGCACTGCCGCGGAAGTTCGGCTCCTCCACCTGCAGGGTCTGACCGAACCGCATGACCGTCGGCGCGGCAGTGAGTTCGACCGGAGCGCCGGAGGTGTCTTCGAGGACCACTTCGAACGAATACTGCTCGTTGAAGACCTCGGGCGGGAAGTCCAGCGAGACCACGAGCGCGAAAGCCGACGAAACACCCGTGGTGTGGTCTCGTCCGATGATCTGCAGGCCGCCGCCGACCATCTGCAGCTTCCCCAGTTGATCGGCCACCGCATAGTCCGCGAGCACCAGGGAAACCGACGCCCGCTCGAAGACCTCGCTCATGTTCGACCCTGGCTCTTCGCGCAAGCGCTCATCGCGTGATTCGCTCCGCTCCTCGCTCGTTCCTCACTCATGTTGGTGATCGTGCCAGACCACGCGGTGCGCGCCGTCACCGGAAATCACGAGAGGGGGTGGAAGCAATCAGATCCAGCGGCGCGATCCGCTCCGCCAACACCGAGAATGCCGCGCCCTGGCGCTCCAGCATCCCCCTGACCAGCAACGATGGCGACCCTCGAGCCACTTTTCGATATTTCGACCAGAACCCCGTGGAGCAGACGACGTTGATCATTCCCGACTCGTCCTCCAGGTTGATGAAGATGATCCCGGAGGCGGTGGCCGGCCGCTGCCGGTGGGTCACCATCCCGGCCACCAGCACCCTGGTGCCGTGTTCGACGGTCGCCAGGTCCCGGGCAGTCATCACCCCGATGGCTTTCAGAGCATCCCGGGAGAACTCGGTCGGGTAGGCCTGTGGGGAGATACCGGTCGCCCAGATGTCGGCCACGGTGAGCTCGATCTCGCTCATGCCGGGCAACGCCGGAGCTTCGAGGCCGACCATCGTGCCGGGCAGGGTGCCGGCCCGTTCACCGGCGGCCGCCCCCGCCGCCCAGAGGGCACTGCGACGATCCTTGCTCAGCGTGTCGAGCGCGCCGGAGGTGGCCAGCGCCTCGGCATGGGCGGTGGACAGGGTGACCGCTCTGGTCAGCTGGTCGATGTCGCGGTACCCCCCCTCAGGTCGGGCAGCCACGATCCGGTCGGCTAACTCGGTACCGATGGTCCTGATGCCAGCCAGTCCCAGTCTGATCGCCGGCTTTCCGTTCGGTCCCGGTTCCAGATCGGCTTGGGCACTGGAGGAGTTGATGTCCGGCCGACGGATCGTGACGCCGTGCCGTCTGGCGTCCGCGACCAGCGACTGCGGTGAATAGAAGCCCATCGGTTGCGCGCGCAGCAGCGCCGCGGTGAACGCCGCCGGGTGATGCAACTTGAGCCAGGAGGAGTAGAAGACCAGCGCAGCAAAGGACAGTGCGTGGGATTCGGCGAAGCCGAAGTTCGCGAACGCCAGCAGCCGTTCATAGATGCGGTCCGCGACCGGGCCGGTCAGACCGTGCAAGGTCTTCATTCCGTCGTAGAGCCGGGCTTTCATCTTCTCCATCTTGGCGCTGGATCTCTTGGACCCCATCGCCCTGCGCAACTGATCGGCCTCACCGGCGTCGAATCCGGCGACATCGACGGCCAGTTGCATCAGCTGTTCCTGGAACAGGGGGATGCCCAGCGTCTTGGACAGTGACCGCTCCATCACCGGATGGTCGTAGACCACCGGCTCCAACCCGTTGCGGCGCCGGATGTACGGGTGGACCGACCCACCCTGGATGGGACCGGGGCGGATCAGGGCGACCTCGACCACCAGGTCGTAGAAGGCGCGCGGCTTGAGCCGGGGCAGTGTCGCCATCTGGGCCCGTGACTCGACCTGGAAGACGCCGACGGAATCGGCTCGGCGGAGCATCTCGTACACTGCTGGTTCCTCGAGATCCAGTTGGGCGAAGTCGACCTCGAAATTTTCGTGTGCCCGGACCAGATCGACCGCGTAGTGCAGCGCCGACAGCATGCCGAGCCCGAGTAGGTCGAACTTGACCAGCCCGATCACCGCACAGTCGTCCTTGTCCCACTGCAGCACCGTTCGATTCGGCATCCGACCCCACTCCACCGGGCAGACCTCGCCCACGGGTCGATCACAGATCACCATCCCACCGGAGTGAATACCGAGATGCCTGGGATAGTCCTGGATCTGGGCAGCCAGATCCAGGATGTTGCGAGGGATTTCCCGCTCGACGGTCTGGGCGGCCAGCGGCGTCCAACCATCGAGCTGCTTGGAATAGGCATCCTGTTGGCCGGGCGAGTGGCCGAGCGCCTTGGCCATGTCGCGGACGGCCATTCGCGGACGAAAAGTGTTGACGTTGGCCACCTGCGCTGCATGTTCTCGTCCGTATTTGCGGTAGACGTGCTGGATGACCTCCTCGCGCCGGTCGGATTCGATGTCCACATCGATGTCCGGTGGGCCGTCCCGCTCCGGAGCCAGGAACCGCTCGAACAGCAGACCGTATTTGACCGCGTCGACGGCGGTGATGCCCAGCGCGTAGCAGACGGCCGAGTTCGCCGCTGAACCTCTTCCCTGGCAGAGGATCTTCTCTCGCCGGCAGAAGTCGACGATGTCGTGCACGATGAGGAAATACCCGGGAAAACGGAGATTGGAGATGATGGTGAGTTCTTTTTCGATCTGGTCGTAGGCATCCGGACGCATTTCTTTTGTCCCGTAGCGCTGCTGCGCGCCGATCATGGTGAGAGCTCGCAGATGACTGTTCTCGTCATGCCCGGCAGGTACATCGAACGGCGGCAACTGCGGCGCCACCAACATCAGATCGAAGGCACATTCCCGACCGACCTCGGCGGCGTTGGTAACTGCTGTCGGGTACCTGGCGAACATCTGCGCCATCTCGATCCCGGATCGCAGGTGCGCACCGGGACCGGCGGGTAGATAGGGGTCGGCTTCGTCCAGGCTGCGGCGGCCACGGACGGCCGCCATCGCGGCACCCAACCTCGAGCCGGGTGGGCTGGCGTAGTGCGCCCCGGTGGTGGCCACGACCCGGAGTCCGAGCGAGGTAGCCAGCAGGGCGAGTTCGTCGTTGTCCTCGTCGTCGGTGGGTTGCCCGCGGCAGGTCAGCTCGACGACGACGTTCTCGTGCCCGAATCGGTCGATCAGGCGCCGGATCTCCTGCTCGGCCATCCCCGGACCACCCCTGGCCAACGCTTTCCGGACACCGCCTTTCCGGCAACCGGTGAGAATCAGCCAGTGACCGTCGGCGGCATTGCCGAGATCATCCAGATCGTAGACAGGACGGCCTTTCTCGTGCCCGACCAGCTGAGCCTTGCTGATCTGCTGCGCCAACCGGCGATAGCCCTCCTGACCTCTGGCCAGCACCAGCAGATGTTGACCTACCGGATCCGGCACTCCCAGCTGACCGGCCGGCAGGTCCAGTGATAGCTCAGCACCGTAGATGGTGCGCAGACCGGCATCCCTGGCCGCTTCGGCGAAGCGCACCACACCGTAGAAACCGTCATGGTCGGTGATCGCCAGCGCCTCCAGCCCCAGCTGGGCCGCCTCGGCCACCAGCGTCTCCGGAGTGGACGCCCCGTCGAGGAAGCTGAATGCCGAATGGCAGTGCAGCTCGGCGTACGACACGCCGGACTCTCGTTGCGGCGCAACGGTGATTCGCTCCAATCGACGGATCGGCTGCGCCGGTGGCCCACGACCTTCCAGCGGCGGGAGACCGGACAGCGCGCGCTCCAATTCCCGCCACGGAACCGGCGGATTCGACCAGCCCATCAGTCGTACACCCCCTCGATCTGCCAGCCGCCGGTGCCGAACGTCAGCAACAGCGCCGCGCCACCGTCGGTCAGTACCTGGAGCCGCGCCCGGTATCTGGCCGGAGCACTCGCCAAAACGCTGGTCGGCGGCGGCCCGATCGAGCTGTGGTAGCCGGAATCGCCGGGACCGAGGCTGTACGGGCCGGCCGGTTCGTCTCCTGTCTCCGGTCCGGGAGCAACGACCGACTGCGATACCTGGATGGTCCCGGTATCCGCCAACCACCAGCGTTCGTCCAGCAGCCAGGGGCCGGCCCAGCCCTCGATCCAAGAGGTGTCGAACCGCTTGCTGTGCAACCGAAACGGCTTGGCGCTGAGCAGTCCGCGTTCGGTGACTTCGACGGGCGAGCCGGATTCATCGAGCAGCGCGATGGCTGCGTCCTGTTGGTCGAAGCGAAGACCGGTGGGAGCCGGCGCCGGCAACGCCCCTGGCCAGGGTGCGGCCGGGTCACGTGCCGGAACTTTCTCCTCACCCCACGGCACCATGGTGATCCTCTCGATCGGACCGCGGCCACCGGAGCGCACCGGGGTGAGGACCGATTCCGGACCCAACAGGCCCTGCACCCTGGCGAAGGCCCAGCCGGCACGTTGGTCGTCCTGACCGTCGGACCCCCAGAGTCCGTACTGGACCAGGCCGGCCCCGACGGCCTCGACGGGCTCCAGCCGCAGCAGGGTGATGGCGCCCGGTCCACCGAACTCGTCGTCGGGCTGGACGGTCCGTCCGGCGGTGAGCCAACCGTCGAGTTGCCACCGCAGCCGATCCGCGGTGGCCGCCGGGGTCAACGGCCGGGCACACCGCCAGATCCGTGACAGCTGAGCGCCTTTGTCCGTCCTGGCGCTGATCGACAGTCGGGTACAGGCCAGTCCCGCGTCGGCCAGGCCGGCATGGAAACGTTCGGCCAGTGCGCGCGCGGCGAAGGCAGCGGAATCGACTCTGTCCAGCGGCGGATCGCACTGCTGCTCCACCGCCAACTCCTCGGGAATGATCCGTCGGGACATTCCCCGTTCGGCCACGCCATTGGCCAGCCGGTGCGCGATCACCGCATCTGTCCCGAATCTGGTGGCCACCTTGGCCTCCGGGAGCGCGGCGAAGTCACCGACGGTGGCGATACCCAGCCTGATCAACAGATCGACCAGTTCCATCCGCTCCGGCGGCGCGATCGCTGGATCCCTGGCCAATTCGGCGATCGGTAGCGACTTGCAGAAGTCGGCCGACCTACCGGCCGGCACGATCTTCTGCCGACGGGCGGCCAGCACGGCGACCGATAACGAATCGGCGATGCCGACCGAGCATTCGACGTCGAGCGCCTCGATGATGTCCACGATCTCTTCTGCGGCTGCCGTTTCGCTGCCGAAATAGCGGGTCGGGCCTCTGGCGGAGCAGGCGATCAGGCCGGGGCGAAGGATCTCCACGCCTGGCACCACCGATTCGACCGCGGCAACAACGGGTTCGAACAATCGGGCATCCCGGTCGACGTCCATCTTGAGGATGAGCAGATCCGGGCATCTGGATTGTGCGTCACGTCGACGCTGACCTACCTTGATGCCTTCCGATCTGGCTGCGCCCGTGCAGGTCTGGACCCGGTTGGCATGAAAGACGGCCACCGGGTCCGACGCCGGCCTTGCGGCCTGCCGCGCGCCGGCCACCGCCGGCCAGTCGGGACACCAGATCACCAGCGTGCGGGATCGTTCTGCAGGAGTGCTCATGACATGTGCCGGCTGAAGTCGTTGATGCGGATGACGTTGTCGAATTCGGGGTCGCCGTAGTGGGTCCTCACCGCCGACACCCCCGCATCCACCGACACCGCTGCTGCACCCACCGCCGCTGCACCCACCGCCGCTGCATCCACCAGATCACCCCTCGAATCGAACCTACGTTCGAGAGTAGAGCAGCGGTACGACAGCCACCAACAACCCGGTACCAGAGTGACAGGTATCCGAATTGCCGCTTTCGCTGGAGCATTCTCGGGGCACCGAGACCGTCAGCCGACTTCGGCGATCAATGGATCGACGATCTCCAGGACACGATCCGGCACAACCCCGACCGCGACATCGGCCCTACTGCTCCGCAGCAGCATGGCGGCGGAGCCGCGACGCCCGGCGGCTCCCCTGCCACCGACCTCGACGATCAGTTCCCGATCGCGCAATCGACCGTGACCGCGACCGAGTCCTGTCCAGTTCTCGATTCGAGCGTTCAACACCAGGTCCGCACCCGGCCACTGGCCGGCCACCAGCAGGACGGCGCCGCTCTGTCGCAGGCGCGTAGTGAGTACCCGCAATCGCGCCGGGGGCAGCATCTTGGGCGGGACCGATGCGATGATGTCGACGCCGTCCGCCAGGACCGAGAGTATCTGCAGCACATCGATGCCCGGATCCGGGATGAGTACGAGGCGGTCGAGGTCGACACCCAGCTCGGCGGCCGCGAGCAATCCGATCTCCGGCATCCCGACCAATGCCGACCAGGCATTCGCAGGCGCTGCGAGCAACGTCAGGAGCAGACTGGTGGCTCCGCTCCGACCACCGAGGCTGACCACCGCACCGCGCGGCACCCCCCCGCGGGGAAGGATCCTCGCCAACGGCGCCGGTACCGCAAGCACCTGTCGACCGATTCCGGCGACCGGCGCCCGAACCGACGACATCTTGGTGCGAAGTTCGGCGAGAGCCTGTTTGCGATCCTGCTCGAACATGAGTTCGAGAATAGTACGAAATCTAGAGCGTGGACACCCATCGTCTGAGAACTTCGGCACCGGCGTCGCCGGACTTCTCCGGATGGAACTGGGTGGCTGACAGCGGGCCGTTCTCGACCGCAGCGACGAACCGGTCCCCCCCGTGCTCGGCCCAGGTGACGACAGGCGGACGGAACGGTCCGGTGGCTTCCAACTCCCACCGGCGCACCGCGTAGGAGTGGACGAAGTAGAACCGGGTCTCCGGATCCAGCCCGGCGAACAGCTGCGAGTCCGCTCCTGGAAGGAGGGTGTTCCACCCCATGTGCGGCACGATCGGCGCCTGCAGCTTCTCCACGGTGCCCGGCCATTCCCCCACGCCGTCGGTCTGCTCACCGTGTTCGACGCCGGATTCGAACAGGATCTGCATACCGACACAGATGCCCAGCACCGGCCTGGCGCCGGCCAACCGCCGGCCGATGATCCGCTCGCCCCGCACCGCCTTCAGACCGGCCATGCACGCGGCGTACGCACCGACACCCGGGACCACCAACCCGTCGGCGTTGAGTGCCACCTCGAAATCGGACGTCACCTCGACATCGGCACCGGTCCGCCGCAGCGCCCGCTCCGCCGAGGCCAGGTTGCCAGAGCCGTAATCGAGGATCACTACACCAGCCACAGCACACCTCCGGCGACGCAGCCGAGCGCAAAGACTCCCATGATCACGGAAGCGATACGAGCATCATTGCGCCACAACGAGATCACTCCACCGATCAGGAATCCCCCGACCAGGATCATCACATAGGCGAACCAGTTCACAGCACGCCTTTGGTGGAGGGAATCCCACCCACCCGCGGGTCCGGCTCGACCGCGGCGCGCAGTGCCCTGGCGATGGCCTTGTACTGAGCCTCGCAGATGTGATGCGGGTCGCGGCCGTAGATCACCCGCACGTGCAGCGCGATCCGGGCGTGAAAAGCCAAGGAGTCGAAGACATGCCGGTTCAGCACCACCGGGTAGTTGTTTCCAACGGTGAACCCGAGGATCGATTCCGGCTCACCGGTGTGCACCGAGAAAGGACGGCCGGACAGGTCGACCGAAGCGTGGGCGAGCGTCTCGTCCATCGGGATGAAGGCATCGCCGAACCGCCGGATACCGGCTTTGTCGCCGAGCGCCTGACCCAATGCCTGGCCGAGCACGATCGCGGTGTCCTCGACGGTGTGGTGAGCGTCGATATCAACGTCACCGGTCGATTTCACGGTCAGATCGAAGGACCCGTGCACCCCGAATGCCGTGAGCATGTGGTCGTAGAACCGCACGCCGGTGGAGATGTCGACCCGGCCGGTGCCGTCAAGGTCGATGTCGACCAGCACCGACGACTCACTGGTGACCCGCTCGATCACGGCTCGGCGATTGCTCACAATTTCTCCTCGATACCAGCACTGACGGACAGGAAGGCGTCGTTGTCATTCTCCGTGCCGATGGTCGCGCGCAGAAATCCGGGGATACCAGGGTCGCGGATCAACACCCCGCTGTCCAGATACGACTGCCAGACGGCATGCGCGTCATCGAAGCGTCCGAACAGCAGGAAGTTCGCGTCGGAATCGATGACCTCGAAACTGATCTCACGCAGGGCGGCCGTGACCCTGACCCGTTCGGCCACCAGTCGGGCCACCGAGGCCAACGTGTCATCGCCGTGGCGCAACGCAGCCAACGCGGCGGCCTGGGTCAGCACCGAGAGATGATATGGCAGGCGCACCAACAGCAATGCCTCGATGATCGCCGGCGAGGCGGCCAGATACCCGAGCCGGCCACCGGCGAAGGCGAAAGCTTTGGACATGGTGCGGGAGACGACCAGTTGGGTCGGGAACTCATCGATCAGTGCGACCGCGCTGGCCCGGTCGGAGAACTCGGCGTACGCCTCGTCGATCACCACGATGCCGGTGGCCGCACCGACGATGGCCCGGATATCTTCCAGCGCAATCGATCCGCCGGTGGGATTGTTGGGGCTGGTGACGAACAGGATGTCCGGGCGCTGGGCCCCGACGAGCTCCACCGCGGCGTCGACGTCGATGGTGAAATCGGGCCGGCGCGGCACCGGCAGCCAGCTGGTCTGCGTGCCGGTGGAGATGATGGGGTGCATGGAGTACGAGGGTTCGAAACCTACTGCCCGCCGTCCCGGGCCGCCGAAGGCCTGCATCAACTGCTGCAGGATCTCGTTGGAACCATTTGCTGCCCAGAGGTTCTCCACGGTCAGCGACACACCGGTGGCTCGCGCCAGGTAGGCGGCCAGCGACGTGCGCAGTTCGACCGCATCACGATCCGGGTAGCGGTTGAGATCCTCCGCCGCCACGGCCACCGACGCGGTCAGGTCCGCCAGCAGCGCGGCCGACGGGGGAAACGGGTTCTCGTTCGTGTTGATCTGCACCGGCACGTCCAGTTGCGGTGCACCGTAAGGGCTCCTGCCCACCAGATCGGCACGCAGCGGTAGATCGGACAGCCGCGCGCCGCCCCCGATCATCGCGATATCCGATCCGGGAATCGGGCGGTGACGGCCTCCCCGTGCGCCGGCAGGTTCTCGGCGGACGACAGCGCCAGCACGTGGTCGGCGACCGCTTCGAGCGCATCGCGCGAGTATTCGATGACCTGCATCTGCTTCAGGAAGGTGGTGGTGGCCAGCCCGGACGAGAACCGGGCACAACCGGCAGTGGGCAGCACGTGGTTGGACCCGGCGCAGTAGTCGCCGAGCGATACCGGCGAGTACTTTCCGACGAAGATGGCCCCCGCGTTGCGGATGCGGCGGGCGACGACAGGGGCGTCCTGGGTCTGGATCTCGAGGTGCTCGGCCGCGTAGGCGTCGGCAACCCTGATGCCGTCCTCCAGGCTCGCCACCACGACGATCGCCGACTGTGGACCGGTCAGCGCCGCGGTGACCCGGTCGCGGTGCCGGGTGCGGACCACCCTGTCGATGACCCGGTTCTCGACCGCTTCGGCCAGCGCGACCGAGGTGGTGATCAGCACGGACGCCGCCATCGGATCGTGCTCGGCCTGGGAGACCAGGTCGGCGGCGACGTGGTCGGCGTCGGCCTTCTCGTCGGCCAGGATGGCGATCTCGGTCGGGCCGGCCTCGGCGTCGATGGCCACCACCCCGCGGAGCAACCGCTTGGCGGCGGTGACGTAGACATTGCCCGGGCCGGTGATGACGTCGACCGGCTCGATGGTGGTGCCGTCGAGATCGATCGCGCCGTAGCCCAGCATGGCGATCGCCTGCGCGCCGCCGGCGGCATAGACCTCCGTCACACCGAGCAGACCGCAGGCGGCGAGCACCGTGGCGTCGGGCCAGCCGGTGCTCTGCTGCGGCGGCGAGGTGACGGCCACTCCGGTCACCCCGGCGATCTGGGCCGGGACCACGTTCATCACGACGCTGGACGGATAGACGGCCAGGCCGCCCGGGACGTAGAGACCGACCCGCCGCACCGGCACCCAGCGCTGGGTGACGGTGCCGCCGGGGGCGATCTGTGTCACCCGCTCGGTGGGGAGCTGGGCCTGGTGCCCGATGCGAGCCCGGGCGATCGATTCCAGCAGAGCATCCCTGACCTGCGGCTTCAGCGCATCGACGGCATCGTCGATCACCTGGCGGGGCACTCGAAGTGACGTCGGGCGAACCCCGTCGAACTTCTCGGTGGCATCAAGGATGGCTGCCGAACCCCGCAGCCGGACGTCCTCCACCAGCGGAGCGACGACCGCGACCGCGGCGGTCACGTCGACAGCACCTCTGGGCAGCATGTTGCGGACGTTGCCAAGTCCTTGACGCAGGTCTATCCGGCGCAGCATCTAGAAGTTCCTCGTTTCATCGGGGGTGCAGGGTCCACCCTAAAGTGCCGGGACAGCTGGATTAATCGCTCAGCTCGACCACGGCGATGCCCGGCCCCGCGCCCAACCGGACCGCCTCGCTGCCGTCCGGGCGCCAGCCGCCGGACCGGCCGCAGGCCGGACCGCCACCCGTACCTCCCGAATACTGGGCCAGTACCGCCCAGAGCCCCTGCGAGGTGACGGTGCGCATCTGTTCGTCGATCCGGCTCTCCGACCCGATGACGTACAGGGCGCCTACCAGGTAGGCGTCCGCTCCGGCCGCGGCGGCAGCAGCGGGATGGGCGGCGACCGCGGCATCCGAGCACACCGACAGAGCGAGCCTCCAGCCCTCGATCTCGAGGACGGCCGGAGAGGATCCGACACCGAAGATGCCGATCTCGCCGATATGGAGATGCTGTTTGGCGTAGACCTGCCGGATGGCGCCCCGGGCGTCCACGTGCAGCACCCCGATCTGCGGGAGCCCGCCCGTGCCGGTCGGGGCCCCGATGAGGGCGTGCACCCTCCGTCGCCGACAGACCAACGAAATCGGTTGCAGCACGGGGTTATCGGCGGCAATGCGAATGCCGTGCAGGTCGATCAGATCGGGCTCGTAGCCGGTGAGCGAGAGCTCCGGAAACAGCACCACGGTCGCTCCGCCGTCCGCGGCCTCGGCGATCTGCAGGGCGTGATCGGCCACCGTTCCCGGGATGTCACCCGGGTGGGAGACACACTGGACCGCAGCCACCCGCAGTGGCGACCTCATCGAAGATCGAGACCGAGGTCGACGGCCGGGGACGAATGGGTGAGCGCGCCGACCGCCAGATAGTCGACCCCGGTGGCCGCGACCGCGGCCGCGTTCTCCAGAGTCAGGCCGCCGGACGATTCGAGGAGCACTCCGGGAAAGCCCGACCGGGTTCGCCGCACCGCTTCGGCCGTGTCGGCGAGGGAGAAGTTGTCCAACAGGATCAGCTGGGCTCCCGCGTCCAGCGCCTCGTCGAGCTGCACCAACGTGTCCACCTCGACTTCGAGAGTGATATCCGGTCTCACGGACCGTACCGCCTCGATCGCAGCCCGCACAGATCCCGCCGCGGCCACATGGTTGTCCTTGATCAGCGCGGCGTCCCCCAGACTCATCCGGTGGTTGACCCCACCACCGCATCGCACCGCGTACTTCTCCAGCGCCCGTAGCCCGGGCAGCGTCTTGCGGGTGTCCCTGATTCGCGCCGGGGTGCCGGCCACCGCGGCCACCCACTGCCCGGTCACCGTTGCGACGCCGGTCAGGTGGGTCAGCAGATTGAGCGCAGTCCGCTCGGCCGTGAGGAGGCCAGAAGTCTTGCCGCGCAAAGTGATCGCCGGCACACCAGGTTGAAGAGCCGAGCCGTCCGGGGCGAGTTCGACAGTGAACGTCCCGGTTCCCAGAACGGTGTCGAACACCGCCAGGGCGGCCGGGCCGCCGGCCAGCACGCCAGGTTGACGAGGGGTGATGGCCGCTTCCGCCACGGCGCCCGCAGGCACCGTCGCGGCCGTGGTGACGTCGGGCCCGTCCGCGAAGTCCTCCGTCAGTGCCCTGGACACCACGGCGGCGACGGTGGCCTCGTCGAGACCAGCGGCGGCCAAGGCGGTCCTGGTGACCACCGACCATTGATCCGGATCGACGCGGGTCATGCACTGACCTCCGAGGCTCGCAGGGAGCGGACCGTGGTCGCGATCCCACCGTTGTCCAGACGCACGACGACCGACGTGGTCCAGTCGGGTGACGTGGTCGGGTGATCGGTGCGGACGTGACAGCCGCGGGATTCGGTCCGGGTGGCCGCCGCGGTCAGCAGGGCGCGGGACGCGAGGGCGATGTTCGCGGCCTCGACGGTAGCCCTCGTCGTCTCCACTGTGACAGACGGCCGGTCAAAGACAGTCAATGCCTGCACGAGACCGGCTGCAGCTCTGCCGATTCCGGCTTCGGCGCTCATCGCCGCCTGGCCGCTGTCACGGCCGTCGAGGGCTGCGGTCGGCAACGACGGGATGAACAATTCATGCTGTGACGGGCCGCTCGCGAGGTCGGAACCCACCGCGGCCGCGGCCCGCTCCCCCATCACCAGGCCTTCCAGAAGTGAGTTGGAAGCCAGTCGGTTGGCGCCGTGCAGACCGGTGCGGGCAACTTCGCCGACCGCATACAGCCCCGGCACTGTCGTGCGCCCCCGCAGGTCGGTGACCACTCCGCCGCAGTGGTAGTGCGCGGCCGGCGCAACGGGAATGGGTTGGATGTTCGGGTTGATCCCGGCGGCGGCACAGGCCGCCGACACCGTCGGGAACCGGCGCGCGAACACCTCGGGTGCGATGCCGGTCGCGTCCAGGAAGACGTGATCGCGCACTCCGCCCGGGGCGGTCGCCAACCGTCGGGTGATCGCCAGCGACACCACATCGCGCGGCGCGAGGTCGCCCTGCGGGTGGACGCCGGTCATGACGCGGGCACCGGTGGCGTCTATCAGCACGGCACCCTCACCGCGGACGGCCTCGGTGACCAGTGGTCGATGCCCGCGAACGCCGGGACCCGTCCAGAGCACCGTCGGGTGGAACTGCATGAATTCGATGTCGGCCAGTTCGGCGCCGGACCGCAACGCCATGGCCAGTCCGTCTCCGGTGGCCACCTCGGGGTTGGTGCTGGCGGCATAGAGATGGCCGGCCCCGCCGGTGGCCAACACCACAGCATCCGCTCTGATCAGGCCGATGGTGCCGTCGTCGCCGAGCACCGTCACACCGGCCGCCCGGCCGGTGACGTCGAGCACGACGTCCAGCACCTGGTGCTCGGTCAACATGCCGGGCAGGTTGCCGGCGGCGAGCAGGGAGCGTTCGATCTCTGCCCCGGTGGCATCGCCGCCCGCGTGGATCACCCGGTTAGCCGAGTGGCCGCCTTCACGGGTGCGGAGCAGTCCGTCCGGCCCGGAGTCGAAGTGAGCCCCTCTGGCCATCAGGGTGGCGACCGCCGCCGGACCCTCGGTCAACATCATCGAGACGGCCGCCGGGTCGGAGAGCCCGCCGCCGGCCGTCAACGTGTCCTCGATGTGGGCCCCGACAGAGTCGCCGGGATCACGCTCGCCGCGCACCACGGCGACACCGCCCTGGGCCCAATAGGTATTGGCCTCGTCGGGGGCGCCCTTGGTCAGCAGCAGCGTGGAGACACCGGAGACCGTCAGATCCAGCGCGCACGTCAGCCCGGCCACTCCCGTACCGACGACGACGACCTGCGACCTGGCCTCCCAGCTGGGCATCCTCATTCGCCGCCACCGCCGGAGGAACCGATCGCGATCATCCGCTCGACGGCGCCGCGCGCCCTGGCCGCAGTCTCGACGTCGACCTGCACCTCGTCACGGTTCTCGAGCAGCGATCGCATCAGCTTGTCCGGGGTGATCATCTTCATGTACTTGCAGGAAGCCTTCTCGTTGACCGCCAGGAAGTCGATGCCGGGCGCGGCCCGTTTCAGCTGGTGGATCATGCCGATCTCGGTGGCCACCAGCACCGAACGGGACGAGGAACCGGCTGCGGCAGTGACCATCTCGCCGGTCGACAGGATCTTGATCCGTTCCTTGGGCACCGCGCCACTGGTGGCCAGGTACAGGGCGCTGGTCGCGCAGCCGCATTCGGGATGGATGTAGAGGTCGGCGTCCGGGTGGGCGGCCGCCTTGGCGGACAGCTCGGCCCCGTTGATGCCGGCGTGCACGTGGCACTCCCCGCCCCAGACCTTGATGTTGTCCCGCTGCAGCACCCGTCGGACGTGGGCCCCGAGGAACTGGTCGGGACCGAACAGCACCGGGGTGTCGCGCGGAATCGAATCGACCACCTCCACGGCGTTGGACGACGTACAGCAGATGTCGGTCTCGGCCTTCACCGCCGCCGTGGTGTTGACGTAGGACACCACCACGGCGCCCGGGTTCTCGGCCTTCCAGCCGCGGAGCTCGTCGACGGTCAGCGAGTCGGCCAGCGAGCAACCGGCGGCCGCATCCGGGATCAGCACGGTCTTCTCGGGCGAGAGGATCTTGGCCGTCTCGGCCATGAAGTGCACCCCGCAGAAGATGATCGTCGACTGCGGTGCGGTGGCGGCGATCCGCGACAGCGCCAACGAGTCGCCGACGTGGTGCGCCACATCCTGGATGACCGGCAGCTGGTAGTTGTGCGCGAGGATGACCGCATCGCGCTCCTCGGCCAGACCGTGGATCTGCCGGACCCACGCATCAGAGCCGGGAACGAGCGTATCGATGGTTGGTGCCGACATGACGTCCTCCTGGCCAACTTCACTCATCGGGGTTTTCGACTTATAATCGAAAACATGCCACATCGTAGCAGCACGTTGCTTGGCGGTCATCCCGTGGAAACATTCGTCGAGGTGCTGGCGGCGGTCTTCACCGTCCGTCCGACCAGGGCGGGCGGGGCGAGCCTGGACGTCCTGCTCTGGCAGCGCGGCCAGCAGCCTGATGCCGGAAAGTGGTCTCTGCCAGGCGGAATCGTGTTGGCCGACGAGGACGTCGACGCCTCAGCCAGGCGCCAGTTGGCCCAGAAGGTCGACCTCACGAGGGTGGCGCACCTGGAACAGATCGGTGTGTTCTCTGCACCACAGCGAATGCCCGAGGCCCGAACCGTAGCCACCGGATTTCTCGGACTGGTGCCGTTGGACGCGGACCCCACACTCCCCCCGGACACCGCCTGGCACCCGGTCGGAGCACTGCCGGTCACGGCCTTCGACCACGGAACGATCATCGATCGGGCGCATCGTCGCCTGCAGGCCAAGTTGTCCTACACCAACATCGGTTTTGCGCTGGCCCCAGCGCAGTTCACCATCGCCGAGCTCCGTCGGGTGTATGCCACGGCCCTGGGCCACGACGTCGACCCGACCAACCTGCACCGCATCCTGGCCCGTCGCGGCATGCTCGAACCCACCGGCACCACCGGGCCGCGCAACCCGGTCGGCGGCCGGCCGGCGGCGTTGCACCGGTTCACCATCGCCGAGCTGCGGGTGACCGATCCGTTCGCAGCCTTCCGGCCTCCTGAGAAGTAGACGCCGAGAAATAGTTCTTACCGAAGGCTTGCGCGGCGGTCGGCGGGCCACCATCGGGTGGATCATGGGCCGCATGGGCGAACCGAGCACGGTGCTGGTGGTCGACGACGACCCGACCGTACGCGAGGTGGTGTCCAGATATCTGAGCCGCGACGGGCACCGGGTGATCCAGCGGTCCAACGGGACGGACGGCCTGGATGCCGCACTGACCCAGAGCCCCGACCTGGTCGTGCTCGACCTGATGATGCCCGGCCTCGACGGTCTGCAGGTCTGCGAGCGACTGCGGCGTCACTCGACCGTCCCGGTGATCATGCTGACCGCACTCGGCGAGGAATCGGACCGGGTCGTCGGGCTTGAGTACGGTGCGGACGACTACGTCACCAAGCCGTTCAGTCCACGGGAGCTGGCGTTGCGGGTCGCCGGCGTGCTGCGCCGCTCCCAACACCAGAGTTTGCCGGATCTCTCCGAGACACCTCTGTCCGACGGCGATCTGGCCATCGACATGGCAGCGCGGACGGTCACCAAGGGCGAGGTGCCGCTACAGCTGACCATCAGGGAGTTCGACCTGCTGGCCTTCTTCCTGGCTCACCGCGGCCAGGTGTTCACCCGCGCAGAGCTGATGGAACAGGTCTGGGGCTGGACCTTCGGCGACGAGTCGACGGTCACGGTCCACGTCCGCCGGTTGCGAGAGAAGATCGAGACCGACCCGGCCAACCCGCAACGGGTGATGACGGTGTGGGGCATCGGGTATCGGTATGACAGTGCCTGAAGATGACGGGGCCTGACCCCATGTGGACCGACGTGGTGCACATCCTGCCGTGGGCGCTGGTGGCCTGCGTGCTCGCTGTCGGCGTGGAACTGCTCGTGCTGACCATGCTCTCCGGCCGGTCGATCGCCGTGAACATCGCCGCTCTGGTGGCCGTCCCGATCCTGTCCGTGCTGCTGTTCGTCGTGGCGATCAGTGGGTTCATGTTCACCACGGAGCTGCGCTGGACGGCGGTGACCTGCGCACTGATCGCGGTCGCCGTGGTGCCGGCCGCAGTGTTGCTCGGGCGGCGCATCGCGGTCGCCGGCATGGCGGCCGAGACCGAACGGGCCGCCGAGCGCGCGGCCGAGGACTCCCGCAGGCAACTCGTGGCCTGGGTCAGCCACGATCTGCGCACCCCGCTCGCCGGGATCAGGGCGATGAGCGAGGCCTTGGAGGACGCGGTCGTCGTCGACCCGACCGAGGTCGCCGGTTACGCACGGCGTATCAACACCGAGACGGTGCGGCTGTCGGCCATGGTCGACGATTTGTTCGAGCTCTCCCGCATCAACGCCGGGGCGCTCAAGCTCACCTTCCACACCATCGCCGTCGAGGGTCTGGTGGCCGACGCGATGGAGTCGACGGCGCCGTCGGCGCGCATGCGCGGCATCGAACTGAGGGCCAGGGCCGAGGGCGGCTGGCCGACGATTACCGGCTCGGACGCCGAACTGACCAGGGTGCTGCGCAATCTGCTGGTCAACGCGGTTCGACACACACCCGAAGACGGATCCGTGACGTTGGTGGCCGGCGTCGATGGCGGCGAGGCGTGGATGGCCGTGCAGGACGGCTGCGGCGGAATCCCGGAACTCGACCTGCCGAAGGTCTTCGACGTGGCCTTCCGCGGCTCCCAGGCCCGCTCCCCCATGCCGGATGCCGCCGGGGCCGGGCTCGGCCTGGCCATCGCCCGCGGCCTGGTCGAGGCGCACGGCGGCCGGATCGCGGTGGAGAACCACGGCGACGGCTGCCGCTTCGAGGTCAGGTTGCCGGTGGCGGCGTGACGACGGCCAGATCGGATCGGCCACTCCAGGCCACCAGCAGTGTGTAGACGGCGACCGCGACCGCGGGCTGCGCGATGAGCACCATGGCACTGCCCAGGGAGGGCGCAGCCGTCACGATCGCGGACGCGCCGGTGGCGCCGACCGAGGCCGGATCGACCCCGCTGACCAGCACCCGACCCAGCAGGTAGGCGGTGAACGCACCGAGGGCATTGGCGCCTGCGACCACCAGGACGGTCGTCGATCCGCGGACCGAGGGCCAGTGCCAGACCGCGGTGGCCACGGCGATCCCGACCACCACGCCGATCAACACGAAGATCGCGATCGACGTGAACTGGTGGTAGGACTCGGTGGGCAGCGGCAGATACTGGCCGTCGGTGTACACCACGAACTGTTCGCCCGGCGCGATCAGCGACCACAACACACCCTGCAGCGCACCGAGAATCACGGTGACGCCGATGATGGCCGCAGACGAACGCCACAGCAGCAGTTCGCGGTTCATGCCAGGCAGTCCGCGCCGAGAAGTGCCTTCAGGTCACCCATCAGCGCCGAGGTCCAGGTGACCCGCAGCCCGTCGTCCAGGCGCAGGGTGGTGGCGCGGCTGCCGTTCATCAGGCGGAGGTGCACAGCGGTGGTCCCCGGGTGCGACTGCAGCACCTCGCGCAGCCGATCGACCACCGGCGGGGTGCACCGGGTGGCGCTCATGGTCACCTGCATCGGCCCCTTGCTGGACGGCCCGGACAGATCCGGCACCACCACACTCTGGGCATGCAGACTCAACCGGTCCTCGGAGCGTGAGACCCGGGCCTTGACCAGCACCACGGCGTCCTCGGCCAGGCTCAGCGCGAACTCCGCGTAGACCTTCGGGAAGAAGGCCACCTCCACCCCACCGGCCAGGTCTTCGAGCTGGGCCGACGCCCACGGATCACCCTTCTTGGTCAACCGCCGCTGCAAACCGGTCAGGATGCCGCCGACCGTCACGGTGGCCCGGTCCGGGATGGTGCCGTCGATGATGTCCGGGATGGAGGCATCCGACTGCGCGGACAGGACATGCTCGATACCGGCCAACGGATGCCCGGAGACATAGAGCCCCAACATCTCCCGCTCGAAACCGAGCAGCAGCTTCTGGTCCCACTCGGTGTCCGGAACGGTGACGGTGAGAGCGCCCCCGACATCCTCGGCGCTCATCTCGCCGAAGAGGTCGAACTGGCCGGCAGCCTCGGCCTTCTTCACATTCATGTAGAGGTCGATGCCTTCGGCGTGCGCCATCAGCAGGCCCTTGCGCGGGTGCTTGAGCGAATCGAAGGCACCCGCCTTGATCAGCGACTCGACGACCTTCTTGTTGCACACCACGGCTTCCACCTTGGACAGGAAATCTGAAAAATCGCTGAAGTCACCCTTGGCCTTGCGGGTGGAGATCAGTGACGCCACCGCACCGGCGCCGACGTTGCGGATGGCGGACAGGCCGAACCGGATGTCGGTCCCGACCGGGGCGAAGTTCTTCTCCGACGCGTTGACGTCGGGCGGCAGCACGGTGATCCCCATGTTCCGGCACTCGGCCAGATAGATGGCGGACTTGTCCTTGTCGTCGCCGACCGAGGTCAGCAGCGCCGCCATGTACTCCGACGGATAGTTCGCCTTGAGGTAGGCCGTCCAGTAGGAGACCAGGCCGTACGCGGCCGAGTGCGCCTTGTTGAAGGCGTAGTCGGAGAACGGCAGCAGGATGTCCCAGAGAGTCTGCACGGCCGCCTGGGAGAAGCCGCGCTCCTTCATGCCGGCGGAGAAGTTCGCGAACTGCTTGTCCAGTTCCGACTTCTTCTTCTTGCCCATCGCCCGCCGCAGCAGGTCCGCCGCGCCGAGCGAGTACCCCGCCACGTGCTGGGCGATGGCCATGACCTGCTCCTGGTAGACGATCAGGCCGTAGGTGTCGCCCAGGATCTCGGCCAGCGCTTCGGCCAATTCGGGATGGATGGGAATGACCGGCTTGCGGCCGTTCTTGCGGTCGGCGTACTCGTTGTGCGAGTTGGCCCCCATCGGCCCGGGCCGGTACAGCGCACCGACGGCCGAGATGTCCTCGAAATTATCGGGTTTCATCGACCGCAACAGCGCCCGCATCGGACCGCCGTCGAGCTGGAAGACGCCGAGGGTGTCGCCGCGGGCCAGCAGGTCGAAGGTCTTCTGATCGTCCAGCGGCAGCTCTTCCAGGACGACCGTCTCGCCGCGATTGGCCCTGATGTTGATCAGCGCGTCGTCCAGAACCGTGAGGTTGCGGAGCCCCAGGAAGTCCATCTTGATCAGACCCAGCGTCTCGCAGGTCGGGTAGTCGAACTGGGTGATGATCGCGCCGTCCTGCTCCCGCTTCATGATCGGGATCAGGTTCTGCAGCGGCTCGGACGACATGATGACGCCGGCCGCGTGCACGCCCCACTGTCGCTTCAGACCCTCCAGGCCCTTCGCCATGTCGACCACCTTGCGGACGTCGACATCCTGCTCGACGAGTGCCCGGAACTCTGCCCCCTCGGAGTACCGGGCGTCCGTCGGCTCGAACATCTTGACCAGCGAGACGTCCTTGCCCATCACCGGCGGTGGCATGACCTTGGTGATGCGGTCGCCCACGGAGAACGGCATACCCAGCACCCGCGCCGAGTCCTTGACGGCCTGCTTGGCCTTGATGGTGCCGTAGGTGACGATCTGCGCGACGCGGTCGTCGCCGTACTTTTCGGTGACGTACCGGATCACGTCGCCCCGGCGGCGCTCGTCGAAGTCCACGTCGAAGTCGGGCATCGAGACGCGCTCGGGGTTGAGGAACCGTTCGAAGATCAGCCCGTGCTGCAGCGGGTTGAGATCGGTGATGCGCATCGCGTAGGCCACCATGGATCCGGCGCCGGAGCCGCGACCCGGGCCGACCCGGATCCCGTTCTCCTTGGCCCAGTTGATGAAGTCGGCGACGACGAGGAAGTAACCGGGAAAGTTCATCCCCGTGATGACGCCGATCTCGAACTCGGCCTGCGTCTGGCAGTCGGCCGGGATCCCGTTCGGGAACCGGATCTCCATGCCGCGCTTGACTTCCTTGACGAACCAGGTCTGCTCGGTCTCGCCGTCCGGAACGTGGAAGCGCGGCATGTAGGACGCGGCTTCGTCGAACTCGACGTGACACCGTTCGGCGATCAGCAAGGTGTTGTCGCAGGCGGACTTCAGGTCGAACTTGCCCTCCCACAGCTCTCGCATCTCGCGCGGGGACTTGAGGTAGAAGTCGCGGGCATCGAACTTGAACCGGTTCGGGTCGTCCATGGTCTTGCCGGACTGCACGCAGAGCAGGGCCTCGTGCGAATCGGCGTCGGCGGGGTCGACGTAGTGCAGGTCGTTGGTGGCGATCATCGGGAGTCCGAGATCCTTGGCGATCCGCATCAGGCCGGAATGCACCCGGGTCTCGATGGACAGCCCGTGATCCATCAGCTCGACGAAGTAGTTCTCCTTGCCGAAGATGTCTCGGAATTCCGCGGCCGAGGCCAGCGCGTTCTCGTACTTGCCGATTCGCAGCCACGTCTGTACCTCGCCGGAAGGGCAACCGGTGGTGGCGATCAGACCCTTGGCGTACTGGTTCAGCAGCTCACGGTCCGCGCGGGGTTTGTAGTAGAACCCCTCGAGCGAACTGCGCGACGACAGACGGAAGAGGTTGTGCATGCCCTCGGTGGTCTCGGACAGCAGCGTCATGTGGGTGTAGGCACCCGCACCCGAGACATCGTCGTCACCACCCTCGGACCAGCGCACGCCCTTCTTGTGGAACCGGGAGGTGTTCGGCGTGACGTAGGCCTCAAGGCCGATGATCGGGTTGATCCCGGCGGCTCTGGCCTGCTTGTAGAAATCGTGTGCACCAAAGACATTGCCGTGATCGGTCATCGCCAGCGCCGGCATCTCCATCTCGCTGGTGCGCTTGAACAGCTGTCCCAACCTGGCCGCGCCGTCGAGCATCGAGTACTCGGTATGCACGTGTAGATGGACGAAGGAATCGGTGGAAACTGAAGACAACTTCTCCAAGCCTCCCTCGCAAATCAGCTGACGATCAGTTCTAGCACGGCGCTCCGACAGTTCCCGCGATTCGCCATGCGGGTACCGTCCCCTGGGTGACCAATCCTGACTCTGCGCAAGGACGGCCGGTTCCGGACACCGATGACCTCCGGCTGCTGGCCGAGATCATCAACAACGGGTCGATCGGATTGCCACAAGCCGCCTGGAATGCCCGGATGAGTCAATCGGAGGCGGCCGACCGGCTCGTCATCATGGCCGAGCGGGGCCTACCGCTCCGGCTGGTCGCCGAGGGCGACCGGGAGCTGCTGTGGCGGATTGCACAGGCTGGTCCGGCGACCAGCGGAGTCCCCGTGGCAGGGTCCGCACCGGGCGCACCGGTGGAGCCCGCTGCACCGCCGGCGGTCGAGTCGGCTCCGGTCCAACAGATCCCGGTGGCGCCTGTGGCCGCAGCGGTCGCCCCGGCGCCCGACGTGCTGCCGCCTGTCTCAGCGGTGCCGCCGCACGAGCAGGCCATTGCCGGCGCGGTGCCGCTCGGTCAGCCTCCGTTCGGTACTCCCCTGTTGGAGCCGGAGCCCGAGCTTCAGCCCGAGCCCGAACCTGAGCCACAACCCGAACCCGAGCCACAACCCGAACCCGAACGTCAAGACGAGCCCGAACCGCAGCCGCCGACCGAGGCATGGGTGGATCCGGAGCCTGAAGCTCGACCAGAGGTTGCGGCGCCGGTTTCGATTCCGGCGCCGCCCCCCGCGCCGACCTCGGACCCGACCCGTCGGATGCTGATCTCCGGACAGTGGACCCAGTCCATCACCGGCCTGTTCGGGGAACACCTCGACGTCACGCTGCAGCAGATCATCGATCCTGCAGACCAGATCCTCGTCGCGAACGGGGTTGCCGTCGAGAACGGCCGGCGGGCGCTGCTGGTGCAGACCACCGTCGGCAACCGGGGGCCCATCGACTTCGAAGCCCGGCCGGATCTGTACCTGGTGATCCAGGACGGTACGGGCGGCATACTCGAGAAGACGGCCACACCCGTCACCGGCTACGCGCCACATCAGGTCGGGGTGCCGGCCGGCACGCTCGTCTCCGGCTGGACGGTCTTTCTGGTCCCCGCCGCCACCGAAGTCACCCAGATCCACTGGAGCGTCCGGCCGGACGTCCCGAACCGGACGCTCAGCTGGGGCTTCGGACCCGCCTGACCAGCTAGCCCGAACGGCTACGGTGCGGCCAGGATGTCTTTGGCGTGCACCAGGTCTGCCGGGTACGGCGAAGTGAACTGGATCCACCGACCGTCGTCGGGGTGGGCGAAGGCCAACTGGTAAGCGTGCAACCACTGCCTGGTCAGACCCAACCTGGCAGTGAGGACCGGATCGGCGCCGTAGGTCGTGTCGCCGACGCAGGGATGGTGCATGGCCGAGAAATGCACCCGGATCTGGTGCGTCCGACCGGTTTCCAGGTGTACCTCGACCAGGGTTGCGGAGCGGAAGGCCTCCAGCGTGTCGTAGTGCGTGATGCTGTCCCGGCCACCGGCCACGACGGCGAACTTCCAGTCCGCCTTGGGGTGTCGGCCGATCGGGGCGTCGATGGTGCCCGCGCTCGGATCGGGGTAACCCTGGATGATCGCGTGGTAGATCTTCTCCACGGTGCGGTCCCGGAACGCGTCCTTGAGGACCGAGTATGCGCGTTCGCTCTTGGCCACCACCATCGCTCCGGTGGTGCCGACGTCGAGACGGTGCACGATGCCCTGCCGCTCGGCCGCGCCCGAGGTGGCGAGCGATACGCCCAGGGCCGCCAGCGCGCCCAGCACGGTCGGGCCGGTCCAGCCCGGGCTCGGATGGGCGGCCACCCCGACC
The DNA here is from genome assembly GCA_965277305.1 of Nakamurella sp. Lineage (GTDB taxonomy): Bacteria > Actinomycetota > Actinomycetes > Mycobacteriales > Nakamurellaceae > Nakamurella. The sequence continues at coordinate 1,200,507 of CBDICH010000003.1, forward strand.
GGTTTGTCGACGACGACGATATCGGCGTCCTGGTAGAGGATCTCGAGACCGTCCACCTGCTGCGGCACCACGACCAACGGAACCTGTGGCTCGGGCAGGGTGATCTCCAGCCACATTCCCGGCCGAAGGCGAACCGACTTGACGGCGACATCGCCGTCGACCAGGACCGCACCCTCGTCGATCATCACGCCGACGGTGGTGCGGCTCATCCCCAGCAGCCGGGCCAGGCCGGCGTCGGCCCGCATGCCGTCCAGGCCGTCGGGTACCGGCAACTCTCGGCGGTCAGCCATTCTTCTTCGATCTCCTGGTTCGGTTGCCGTCCATGTCGATGCCGAGCAACGCGGTGATGACCAGGGTGATGGCGCCCAGGGTGATCGCGGAGTCCGCCACGTTGAATACCGCAAAGTGTTGACCGTCCGGGCCGAACACCGAGATGAAGTCGACGACGTGTCCGCGTAGGAAGCCCGGATAGCGGAAGATGCGGTCGATGAGGTTGCCGATGGCCCCACCGAGGACAAGTCCGAGCGCGATCGCCCACGGGATCGACCGGAGCTTGCGGGCCATCCGGATGATCACCACGACCACAGCGATTGCCACCAGTGCCAGCAGCCACGTCACCCCGGTGGCGGTGGAGAAGGCAGCACCGGCGTTGCGGAACTCGGAGAGGTACACCAGGCCGCCGAGGATGCGGGTCGATTCGCCCGGGGTCAGGTTGTGGACCACCAGTAACTTGGTCAGTTGGTCGAGCAGGATGACGATGACCGCCAGCGTTGCGACCAGACCGACACGACGGGGCGGCAGCACCGGGGTAACAGTCGTGTCCGGCGCCTCTCCGGCGGGCTGTTCCGGCTCATTCGATCTATCCACCTGCCCAGTGTCCCAGGTCAATCGGCCCTCTGGTCGCCACGCTCACCGAACCACGAGGCCAGCGCACCGCCCCGACTGACCGCCCGCAGTCGCCGCTCGGTGCCCGCCCGATCCTTCTCCGGCGTCACGATCAACAACTGGTCGCCGGCCTGTAGCCGCACCGTTCGCTCTACCGCTACCGGCGAACCGTCACGCACGATCAGCGCGATGACCGCGCTCGCCGGCAGCCGCAACTGGGACACGTACACCCCGTGCAGCCGCGACTGCTCCGGCACGGTGATCTGCAGCACCTGTGCATTCATCTCCTCCAGCGGTGCCGCTTCGACCTGGATCTCGGTGGCCTGGCCGGGTTGGATCACATCGAGTTTGCGTGCCACCCAGGGCAGGCTGGTGCCCTGCAGCAGCGTGTAGATCACCACCACCACCACGATGATGTTGACCATCGACTTGGACTGGGCATCGTTGCGGAGCATCAGCGGGATCAGCGCCAACACGATGGGGACCGCCCCGCGCAGACCGGACCACGACAGGAACGCCTGTTCCCGCCAGGGCAGCCGGAAGGGCAGGGCCGCAGCGATGACCGAGATCGGCCGGGCCACGACGAGCACCAGCAGGCCGATGGCCGCGCCGGGGAGCAACGCCTTGGGTAGTTCGTACGGATCGACGTACAGGCCCAGCAGTACGAACAGCCCGATCTGCGCCAGCCAGCCGAACCCCTCGGCGAACGACAGCGTCGACGCCCGGTGCGGCAGCCGGGAGTTGCCCAGGATGAGCGCGGCGATGTAGGTGGCGAGGAACCCGGATGCGTGCAGGTACTGGCCCGCCGCATACGCACCACCGACCAGGGCGAGGGTGGCCAAGGGATACAGGCCGGCGGCCGGTAGGGCACCGCGGCGCAGGCTCCAGGCGCCGGCGAACCCGACCGCGGCACCGATCACTGCTCCGGCGACGAGCTCGTAGATGACCAACAGCGGATCGGTCCAGGTGATGGTGGTCGTGCCGGCCAGCAGCAGAACGGCGATCACCACCGGCGCGTCGTTCAGCCCCGATTCGAGCTCGAGGGCCGCCCCGAGCCTCGGTTTGACCCCGACGCCACGGAGCACGGAGAAGACCGCCGCGGCATCGGTGCTCGACAGCACCGCCCCCCACATCAGCGAGGTCCGCCAATCCAGGCCGAGGCTCGTGCCGAGCAGTAGATGTACGCCGGCACCGGCCACCAGGATGCTCACCAGCACCGAGACGGTAGCCAGCGAGATGCCGAGCCCGAGAGCCGGTCGGACATCGTTCCACCTGGTGGTCAGCCCCCCCTCGGCCAGGATGAAGACCAGCGCGGCCAGCCCGAGCTGCTCGGTCAGCATGGTGTTGGAGAAGTCCAGGCCCACGCCGCGGTTGCCGAGCAGCAGCCCGATACCGAGGTAGAGCAACAGCGACGGCAGGCCCAGCCGGCGGGAGAGCCGAACGGCGACCAAGGCCACGATCAGCACGAGGGACGACAGGCCGAAGGCGCGCTGCACGCTGTCCATGTCCATCGATCCCCCTCGGGCCGGCGATCCGGGTCAGGTCTGCAATGCGGGCACGCGGGCAATGCCGAGTGCGCCCAGGACCTCCAGGGTCGCCTTGGACCGGTTGAACGTGTAGAAGTGCAATCCGGGTGCGCCTTCGGCGAGCAGACGCTCGGACATCCGGATGGCGTGGGCCATGCCGATCTCCCGGCCGGCCGCCGCATCGCCCTCGACGGCCTGCAGTTCCGCCGCCAAGGCGGCCGGTACCCGTTGGCCGGACAGCTCGACGATGCGCATCAGCCGGGCGTAGGACGTCACCGGCATGATGCCCGGGAGGATCGGTACGTCGGCACCGGCCGCGACCGAACGGTCGCGCAGGTCGACGTAGTCCTGGGCCGAGAAGAGCATCTGGGTGATGGAATAGTCCGCGCCGGCAGCGATCTTCTCCGCGTAGTAGCGGGTGTCGGACTCGATGTCCGGCGAGCGGGGGTGCAGGTCGGGGAAGGACGCCACGCCCACGCTGAAGTCACCCAGCGACCTGGTCAGTGCGACGAGGTCCCTGGCGTGGTGCAGACCCTCGGGGTGGGCGATCCATTCCGCCCCGGGATCCTCCCCCGGCGGGTCGCCCCGCAACGCGAGGATGTTCCGTACTCCGACGGAGGCGTAGGAACCGATCACGTGGCGCAGTTCGGCCACCGAGTGCCCGACCGCGGTGAGATGGGCGACCGGGAGCAGCGTGGTTTCCGCCGCGATGCGTTCGGTGATCCGGATGGTCCGGTCGCGCCGGGAACCGCCGGCACCGTAGGTCACCGAGACGAAAGCCGGACGCAGTGGTTCGAGCCGCCGGATGGCGAGCCACAGCGCGGACTCCTCCGCATCGTCCCGGGGCGGGAAGAACTCCACCGAGAAGTGGGGGCCAGGCGCGGCTAAGCGGTCGCGGACGGTCACCATGCCGTGCAGCCTATCGGTCGGGCACACTGGCCCCGTGCAACCCACAGATCTGCTGATCGCCGTCGAATCGGTCCTCGCCGCCGAGCTCTCGGCCCGACGGACCGAGGTGATCGCCATCGACGACCGCCTGGCCGACGACGTCGATCGGCTGATCAGCTACATCTCGTCCGGGGGCAAGCGCCTGCGACCGCAGTTCCTGTGCTGGGGTTACCTGGCCGGTGGGCCCGACGCCGGGCCGGAGTTGCCGCTCGGTGTGATCAAGGCGGCAGCGGCGTTGGAACTGGTGCAGGCCTGCGCCCTGATCCACGACGACATCATCGACCACTCCGACGTACGACGGGGACAACCGAGCATGCACCGGTCGGTGCAGCGGGCCCACGCAAGCCAGGGCTGGGCCGGTGATTCCGCGGACTTCGGCACCTCGACGGCGCTCCTGCTCGGTGACCTCGCCCTGGCGTGGGCCGACGACCTGTTCAACGACGGGCTGGCCGATCTCGGACACCCGTCGGGCGCGGCGCGGGCGTGGCGGGCGATGCGGTCCGAGGTGCTCGGCGGTCAGCTGCTGGACCTGCGGATCTCGGTCGACGAAGCCGCCGATCCCGACTCGGCGGCCGCAGACGCGATGGTGGTCAACCGGTTCAAGACAGCTGCCTACACCGTCGAACGACCGCTGCACCTGGGTGCGGCCCTGGGCGGGGCATCCGACGCCACCACCGATGCGCTGCGCAGCTACGGGATCGCCATCGGCATCGGGTTCCAGCTCCGGGACGATCTGCTCGGGATGTTCGGTGATCCATCCCGAACCGGAAAACCGGCCGGCGGTGACCTGATCGAGGGGAAGAGGACTGTGCTGCTGGCGATGGCCCGGGCCGCCCTGCTCGGGCGTCCGGCCGAGCTGGCCGAACTCGATGCCGGCATCGGCACGCCGCTGGACGCGGCCGGCGTCGACCGGCTCACGGCACTGGTGGCGGGGACCGGGGCCCCGGAAGCGATCGAGGCCCGGATAGAAGCGCTGGTCACGGACGGGCTTGCCGCCCTGGCCGACATCGAACCGGCCGCCGCAGCGAATCTGCGCCGCCTGGCGCAGGCAGCGTCGGCCCGCGACCGCTGACCCACGACCGGTGGGCCGGCGACCTCAGTAGCCGGCGACCTGGGCCCGCCGGTGCACTTCGCGGCCGCGGTTCTCACGCAGGGCGGTGATGGGCCGGCCCGGTAGGGAGTCCTCCGCCTCGAAGAGCCAGTCGATGATCTCCGGGTCGGTGAAGCCGCCGTCCGACAGCAGCGTGATGGTCGGCGTCAGCCCCTTGACGATGGCTCCGTCCTGGATGAATTCGGCCGGAATCCGCAGCACGCCGTCCACCCGGGTGGCCACCAGCTGACGCTCGCGCAGCAACTGATGGACTCTGGTGACGATCATCCCCAGGGCCGACGCGATGTCCGGGACGGGCACCAGGTTGGGTGGACCAAAATCGGGCTTGGCGGCAGCTGGGGTGTTCGGCACGCCGACAAGGGTCCCATCCCGAGCCGTGGTGCGTCGAACTCGAGCCCGATGACTCATAGGATCGGCAGTCGTGAGTACTTCTGGTGGTGGGTCCGCCGGCACCGCTCTGGGCGGTGCCGTGCTGGACGGCCGGTACCGGGTCGGCGCCCGGATCGCCACAGGCGGCATGTCGACGGTCTACCGCGGCACCGACCTCCGGCTCGACCGTCCGGTCGCCATCAAAGTGATGGCTCCGTCGTTCGCGGCCGACCCCAGCTTTCTGACCCGATTCGAACGGGAGGCCAGGCTGGCGGCCGGGCTGGCCCACCGGGGGGTCGTCGGGGTGTACGACCAGGGTCGCGACGGCGACGTGGTCTTCCTGGTGATGGAACTGGTCGACGGCGGCACGCTGCGTGACCTCATCCGGCAGTCGGGCGGGGGTCTTTCCGTCGCAGTCACGATGTCCATCCTGGAGTCCTTGCTGGCCGCGCTGAGCGCAGCGCACGAGGCCGGCCTCGTGCACCGGGACGTCAAGCCGGAGAATGTGTTGATCTCCTCCAAGGGAGAGGTCAAGGTCGCCGACTTCGGCCTCGTCCGCGCCGTCACCTCGTCCACCATGGCCACCGGGAACGTGATCCTGGGTACGGTCGCATACCTTTCCCCCGAGCAGGTCTCGACGGGTGCGTCCGACCCCCGCTCCGACGTGTACTCGACGGGCATCGTCGCCTACGAGATGCTGACCGGCACGCCGCCGTTTGTTGGCGACAACCCGATCTCCGTTGCCTACCAACATGTTCACGCCGATGTTCCGGCGGTCACCGACCGAGCCCCCGGTGTGCCGGTGGAGCTCGACGACCTCATTCTCGCGGCCACCCGTCGTGATCCGATGGCTCGCCCGCGTGACGCCGGCGCCTTCCTGGCCGCGCTGGTCTCGATCCGGGCGCGCCTGGGCCTGGCCCGGGCCGTGGTGCCGGTACCCAGAACACATCTCAGCGAGGCAGCCACCTCGGTACAGCGGACTGCCCGGCCTACCGCCCGTCCGGCCGGGCCGACCGGCACCAGCGTGGTGTCCGGCCCGGACCCGACCTCGGCACAGCCCATCCCATATGCGACCGCTCCGGGACGTCAGCCGGTGAACCGCGCCTCCAAGCCTCCGCTTTCCCCACGGCGGCTCACCCTTCGCCGATGGTTGATCGTCGCTCTCGTCGTGGTGGTGCTCGGTGCCGCCGCGGCCGTCGGTGGATGGTGGTTGGGCTCGGGACGGTGGGCCTACACCCCGTCAGCTGTGGGCGTCAGCCAGCAGGCCGCGGAGGACCTGGTTCGCGGCGCCGGTCTGGTCCCCCAGATCAGCACCGAGCCGAACGACACCGTGGCGGAGGGCACTGTGGCCAGCAGTTCACCGAGCCCCGGCGCGAAGGTGCTGAAGGGCTCGGAGATCGACTTGGTGGTGTCCAGCGGTCAGCCCGTGGTTCCGGACATCTCCCCCGGCACCGCCGCCGACGACGCCTTCCAGGCGATCAGGGCGGCCCACCTGACACCGGCGTTCGACCCGGCCGCCGACGAATTCGACAAGGACGTGTCCGCCGGCGCGGTGGTCGCCACCGATCCCGCCGCGGACACCGCACTGCCGATCTCGGCCACGGTCGTGGTGGTCAGATCCAAGGGGGCACCGCCGACGGTGGTGCCGGCGGTGGCGGGCAAGTCCGTCGACGACGCCCGGAACAAGCTGTTGGTCGGCGGATTCAGCCTCGGCCCGGACAAGCGCAGCTTCCGCGCCGATACCGAGGACGGCACCGTGCTGGGTACCGACCCCGCCCAGGGGAAACAGGTGGCCAGCGGCTCGTCGGTCTCGCTGGTCGTGGCCTGGTCGCTCACCGTTCCGTCGGTCCGTGGCGAGTCCACCGCTGACGCGACCGACGATCTGCGGCGCTCTGGTTTCACCGTCACCGTGGGGCAGCCGACATTCGACGGCGACATCGATCCGGGGTCGGTGGTGGGCACCACACCCGCGGCGGGCACCAGGGTCGACCCGGCCAGTCCGACGGTCGTGCTGACGGCGTCGAATGCCGTCGTGGTCCCGGATGTGACGCAAGGTGATGTCGGCACCGCGCGTCAACAGCTGTCCGACCTCGGACTGCCGATCGACGTGATCGCGCTGATCGGCGCCTCCGGCGCCTCGGTGATCAGTCAGAACCCCTCCGCCGGGTCCAGGGTCGCCCCCGGGTCCTCGGTATCGGTCAGCGCATTCCCCTAGCTCGTAGCCCTAGCCCGCTGCCCTGACCAGGCGGCCGAGAGCGAGCCGGGCCAACGGTAGATATCCGAGCACGATCGGCAGGAACCCGATCACGTCCAGCCCGGTCCAGCTGCCACCGGGCACCGCCTCGACCGTGTGCACCAGCCGCAAGGTGATGCCGAGCGGGAGCTCTGCGGTCCACGACCAGCTCATCGCCTCGTAGTCGACCGCGGCGATCTGGAACGGGATCTGCACACCGCGGATTGCGTGCACCACGCCCGTCGTACTGGCCCTGATCACTTCGTCGGCGCACTCCACCCGGCAGATCTGCGGAGACCACGTCGACCAGAGGGCGGGTTTGGCGTACCGCTCCCAGACCAGCGACGCGGGCGCCCCGCCCGTCGCGCTGATCGAGAGTCGCGTCGCCGGGAGGGAGGCCATCAGCTACGCAGCATCTCGGCGACGAGGAAGGCCAACTCCAGGGACTGCTGCGTGTTCAGGCGAGGATCGCAGGCGGTCTCGTAGCGGTCCGCCAGATCCTCGTCGCTGATCTCCTGGGCGCCACCGAGACACTCGGTCACGTTGTCGCCGGTGAGCTCGACGTGGATTCCGCCCGGGTGGGTGCCCAGGTCGCGGTGCACCTCGAAGAAGCCCTGCACCTCGTCCACGATGCGGTCGAAATGCCTTGTCTTGTAACCGGTCGACGCCTCGTGGGTGTTGCCGTGCATGGGGTCGCACTGCCAGATCACCTGGTGGCCGGTGGCCTGTACCTTCTCGATGATGGCCGGCAGGACGTCCCGGACTTTGCCATTGCCCATCCGGGAGATCAGGGTCAGCCGGCCGGGGGTGCCATGGGGATCAAGCCGCTCGACGTATTCGACCGCCTGGTCCGGCGTGGTCCCCGGACCGATCTTCAGGCCGATCGGGTTGGCCAGGATCTCGGCGAAGGCGATGTGGGCGCCGTCGAGCTGCCTGGTCCGCTCCCCGATCCAGAGGAAGTGACCCGACAGGTCGTAGAGCTTGGGCACGTCGCCGTCCTGCAGGCGGAGCATCGCGCGCTCGTAGTCCAGCAGGAGGGCCTCGTGCGACGAGAAGATCTCGACCGAGTGCAAACTGTGCGAGTCGACGCCGCAGGCTGACATGAATCGCATGGCCCGGTCGATCTCGCCGGCCATCCGCTCGAATCGTTCGCCGGCCCGTGAGGTGGCGACGAACTCCTGGTTCCACTCGTGCACGCTGGCCAGGTCGCCCATGCCGGCGCCGGTCAGCGCCCTGACCAGGTTCATCGCCGCGGAGGCGTTGGCGTAGGCGCGAACCATCCGGGACGGGTCCGGGACGCGGGCCTCGGGGGTGGTGGCCAAGGAGTTGATGATGTCGCCGCGGTACGACGAGAGGCCCAGCGAGTCGATGTTGGAGCTGCGGGGCTTGGCGTACTGGCCCGCGATGCGTGCCACCTTGACCACCGGCATGGAGGAGCCGTAGGTCAGCACGACGGCCATCTGGAGCAGCGTCTGGATGTTGCCCCGGATGTGCGGTTCGTTGTTGTCCACGAAGGTCTCGGCACAGTCGCCGCCCTGCAGCAGGAACGCCTCTCCCCTGGCCACCGCGGCCAGCTGCTCGTGCAGTCGGTCGACCTCCCGGGGCACCGTCACGGGAGGGACGGATTCGAGCAGGGCCCGGACCGCCAGCACCTGCTCGGCGTCCGGCCACTCCGGCTGCTGCGCAGCCGGCAGCGAGAGCGCCTGGTCCAGTTCGTATCGCAGCGTTCCGGGCAACGGCGGAAGGGTCGGCAGGATGTCCGCCGGGATGTCGACTGTCCAGTTCACGTGGTCCAGCCTATGCGGATCGCAGCACGGCATCTGCCGCCTGCCAACGAGCAAACCCCAGCTTGGCGTCGGCCAGGGCGTTGTGACGGTCGCGACCGGGCTCGGGAATCGGTGGACAGCCCGCCGACTCCCAGTGCTGCCGGATCTCTCTGGTCAGTCTGGGGACCTCGTTCGGCATCGCCGGCATGGCCCCCCACAGCTGGGCGAGCACTACATGGTCGTAGGCGGCGTACCAGGCCCAGAGTTCGACCGGTAGCCCCGGCGCGACCAGGAAGTCGAAGAGTTCGTCCCGGATCCGGGTGCGGCTGCGCCAGCTGCGGTCCGAGGGCGAGGGCAGCTTGTCCAGCACGTTCCGCCTGACCCAGGTACCCGCCGTCTCGGGATCGAAATCGGTGGAGATCGCATAGAACTCGCGACCGTCCTGCGCGACGACACCGATCGAGATCAGCTCGATGGTCCGGCCGTCCTCGATGAACTCGCAATCGTAGAAGTAGCGGGCGACGGGACCTGGAGGTGCGATCCGGACCAACGTCAGCCGGCCTTCGTTCCCGGTAGCCGGGTGACCGTCCCGGGGCCGCGCCCTTCGACCACGCCGGCGTTCTTCTTCTGCTCGGCCAGCTTGGCCGTCTCGAGGTCCGCCTTCACCTTGGTGGCGTAGACGTCGACGTACTCCTGCCCGGAGAGCTCCATCAGCCGGTACATGATCTCGTCGGTCATCGAACGTTCGACGAACCGGTCGCCGGCCATACCCTCGTAGCGCGAGAACTCCAGCGGGCGTCCGAACACCGCCGTGATCCGCCGTGGGCGCCACATCTTGGACCCGATGGGGTTGACCTTGTCGGTACCGATCATCACCAACGGGACCACCGGGACGCCGGCTTCCAGCGCCATCCGGGCGACGCCGGTCTTCCCTTTGTACAGCCGGCCGTCGGGCGAGCGGGTGCCCTCCGGATAGATGCCCAGGCAATGACCCTTCTTGAGCAGTCGCACCCCCGTCATCAGCGCGTCGTGCGCAGCAGAGGCCCCGCCCCGATCGATGGGTACCTGGCCGACGCCTGCGAAGAAGGCCTTCTTCAGGCGTCCCTTGATTCCCTTCTCGGTGAAGTACTCGCTCTTGGCCAGGTAGGTCACCCGGCGCTTGATGAACAGCGGGGTGAAGAAAGAATCCGCTACCGAGAGGTGATTACCGACCAGGATGACGCCGCCCTCGGCCGGTACGTATTCGGCACCGATGACCTTGGCCGGGAAGAACAAGCGAAGGGCCGGGCCGATCAGCACGTACTTGCACAGGTAATACAGCAAGGTGGGAGCGCCCCGCCTCTCGTCGATGTTGATCCGGTCTGGGATGCCATGTGATGTGCGTCAACCGTACGCGCAACCGGGCACATCATCGGTGTCGACGGGCCGCGAGCGAACACGCGCCCTCCCCGCGTCTGGGAGGATGAACGGATGACCCCGGCGTCGCGGAGTACCGCTGTCGAACCGTTCCGCCACGACGGCGGCGATGTCGGTGTCCTGCTGTGTCACGGATTCACCGGCTCCCCCGCGTCGCTGCGTCCGTGGGCGGACCGTTTGGTGGACGAGGGCTTCTCCGTCCGCCTCCCGCTGCTGCCCGGCCATGGAACCAGCTGGCAGCAGATGAACCTCACCACGTTCGACGACTGGTTGGGCGAGGTACAGGGCGCGCTGACCGAATTGGCCGCGCAGTGTCGGGCGGTCGTCGTGGGCGGGCTGTCCATGGGGGGAGCTCTGACGCTCCGGCTGGCCGAACTCCACCCGGGCAGCATCGCCGGGATCGTCCTGGTCAACCCGGCCGTGATGAGCCTGCGCCGGGAGATGGCTGTGCTTCCCTTCCTCAAGCATCTGGTGCCGTCGCTCAAGGGCATCACCGACGACATCGCCCAGCCGGGCAGCACCGAATACGGGTACGACCGGACGCCCCTCAAAGCAGTGGACGCGATGCGCAAGGGCTGGGCTGTCACCAAAGCCGGCCTGGGTGGCGTCTCGGTGCCGGTGCTGCTGCTGCATTCCAGGGTCGACCACGTGGTGGAACCGGAGAACTCGGCGCTGATCCTGGCGAAGATCTCCTCCACGGACGTGACCGAGATCGTGTTGGAGCGCAGCTACCACGTCGCCACCCTGGATTTCGACGCCGAACTGATCTTCGACGAGTCGGTGGCCTTCACCCGACGCGTGACCGGGGTGACCGGGGTGACCGGATGACCTCACTCCCCCCGGACGACGCCGACTCGCCCCGCGGGGAGAAGTCTGCCGAGCAGGTGGACGTCGAGTTCGCCGCCATCATCTCTGGTATCTCGCAACACATGTCGTGGGACGTACCGACCGACGAGCACGACCACGGGCCCGATTCCAACGCGACCGTTGGCACCCTCGACGCCACGAACCTCGGCAGCTCTCACGTCGACGCGACCCAGATCGATACGGGGGGTGCCGTGGACGGCACGGAGGCGGCCCGGGAGCGGGAACGTCGACGGGCCCTGCGCCGGGCCGAGCGGGCCGCCGAAGTCGCGGCCTTCGAAGCCGACCGTGCCGAGTCCGAGGCCGAGTTGCAGGCCGACGACGCACATTTCGTGCCACCCGACCCCCCGCCGGTGCCGCGCCCCAAGCGGCGGACCGTGGTGGCGCTGCTGGCACTGGCGGTCGGGCTGCTGATGTTGATCCGCCCGAGCCTCCTGCAGGTCGCACCGGACGTGGTGCTGGTCCTGGGTATTGCCTGCCTGGTGGGCGGTTTCGGACTGCTGATCCACGGTCTGCGCCCGCGGTCGTCCGACCCGGACGATGCGGACGGCTGGGACGACGGCGCCCGGCTCTAACCTGCCGGTGCCAGATCAGCGGGCGGCGAACCCACCGCGGCGCCGGCCAGCAGCGCAGCGCCGATGATGCCCGCCCGGTCGCCGAACTGCGCCACCACCACGCGTGGTTCCGGTCGGTGCCCGGCACCGGTCATGGCCACCGACAGGTCGGCCTGGGCCGCCGGCAGGTACCAGGGGGCGGCGGCGGCGACGCCGCCGCCGATCACGATGACCTCGGGATCCAGGATGTCGGTGGCCATGGCCAGTCCGACACCGAGCCAGCGGCTCAGATCCGCCATGGCGGCCAGGGCGACCGGGTCGCCCTCGGCCGCCGCGGCCGCCACCCGGGTGCCGGTGATGGTGGCCGGGTCCAGCCGCGCCAGTGGGCTGGCCGCCCGTTCGGCTTCCGACGGTGAGGCGATGGACGGGTCGGACGACGAGTCGGTCCCGGTCAGCAGTTCGGTGGCCGTCCTGGCCAAGGCCGTGCCGGAGCAGTAGCGCTCCCAGCAGCCGCGGTTGCCGCACGGGCAGTCGCGACCACCCGGGACGACCACCACGTGACCGAGCTCGGGTGCCACGCCGTGCGCGCCTCGATAGATCGCACCGTCGATCACCAGACCGGCACCGATACCCGTCCCGAGCGCGACGAGCAGAGCCACCGGCGACCCCTGGGCCGCACCCGCCCGATACTCGGCCCAGGCTGCGGAATTGACATCGTGATCCATCACGACCGGCAGACCGAGCCGGGCGGTGAGGCGCTCCGGTACCGGGTCGGACCGCCAGGCCAGATGCGGCGCGAACATCACCTGGCTGCGATCCGTGCTCACGAAACCGGCGACCGCAAGGCCGGCCGCCCCGACCTCGTACTCGCCGGCCAACTCGGAGATGAGCGCCGACAACACGTCTTCGGTGTCCTGGACCGTGTGCGGGGTGAAGGCCCGCCGGGAGGCCACCACCTGGCAGTCGCCGTCGATCACCGCGGCCCGCACCGAGGTGCCGCCGATGTCGATGCCGATGTTGAGGTTCGATCCGTTCATCGGATGTCGATCCGTTCTATTCCTGGCGACCCGTCGCCGTCGTCGGCCGCCTGGGTCCTCTCGGGCGCGTTCTGGTCCGGCGGTGGTGGGATGAGGGATCTCAGGGTGGTGACGACCAGGAGCGCGGCGTCCACCAGTTTCTGGGTCGTCTCGGACCGATCGCCCTTCAGGAGATCGGCCGAACGGCAGATCGGGCACCAGCCGAGGCAGCTGGTCTCCGCCGCGTGCGGCTGCGCTTCCGGCGGCTCCGGCGCTGCAGGCCCGTCCTGCCGCATGCCGGCCAACTTGGCCGCGACCACGTCCAGCAACTGCCCGGCCTCTTCGGCGAGGGCACCCACCGCGTGTGCGTGGCTCGCAGTCGAGCCGGGGTCGGCGGCGGTCATACGACCCCGGCCAGGGAACCGGAGAGCGCAGCCGGCCACTGGTCCGGATCGGCCTCGAACTGGACGACCAGCTCACCACGGCGGAATTCCGCGCCGGCGGTCCGACAGCGCTGCAGGATCGAGGGCAGCGCGATCCGACGTCGGTGCGGACCGACGGTGACGATCAGATCTACGCCGGCGCGGCCGAGATGGACATCGCCACGCTCGGCCAGCGGGAGGGCGATCATCAGCTGGTACCGACCCTGCGTGCCCTCGGTGCGCAAGCCGGCCGCTGGGACCGGCTGCGCCATCGGATCGGAGCCGTCGAACAGCTGCGCGGCAATCGTCCGGAGGCGATCGACACCGACCGGTTCACTGGCGCTCATCGATACCCGGTACACCGGCAGCGGCCCGAACGATTCGTCGATCAGCGGCATGTTCGCCTCCTGGGCACCCCGCCATTCGGCCAGGAAAGTGCCCTCCGACGCCGATTCGGCCGGCAGGATCCGATTGACCACGGCGGCCTCGACGGCATAGCCGTGCAGCGCCAGCGCGGTCAGCAGCCGCCTGGCCTCGGCGATGACCACCCGCTCGGGGGTCAGCACGATGCGAATGCCGGTGATCTCGTTGTCCGTGAGAAGATTTCTGGCCGCAGTCAGGCTGTCGAGCAGCCGGCCGAGCGCATCGGACACGTCCGCGAGCGATGTGGTATCGCGTCCACCCCGCGGACCGGCCAGCCCGGCCAGGCCACCAGCGAGCGAACGCATCAGTCGAGCCGGCGCGGCCATCAACCGGTCACCGTAGAAGCGGACGGTCTCGGGCACCGCGAGCAGTTTGAGGGACTCCCCCGACGGCGCGCAGTCCACCACGATCACGTCGAACTCGCCCGGTAGAAGGCCGGACGAATCGGTGGCATAGCGGGAGAGCTCCAGCAGCGCCACGATCTCGTCGGCACCCGGGAGCACAGTCAGTTCCTCGGCCTGGACCTCGGCCATCCCGCGGGCGGCCAGCACTCCGACCAGGTAGCGACGGATCTCCGACCAGGCCTGTTCGAAGCGCACCCGGGTGTCGACCTGGGCTGCCCACAGGCCATCGACGCCGGCAACCGGAACCGGGTCCGCGCCGACCTCGACACCCAGGACGTCCGAGACGCTGTGGGCCGGATCGGTCGACAGCAGCAAGGTTCGATGGCCGGCCGCGGCGGCGGCGATGGCGGTCGCCGCGGACACCGTGGTCTTGCCGACTCCGCCCTTGCCGGTGTGGAGCGCGATTCTCACTTGGCCCCTTCGACACGCTTGCGAAGCTCTTTGAGCGCGGTGTCCATGATCGTCCGTTCGGCCTTGCGGCGCAGCGGACCGATCAGCGGCACGTTGAGCTGCACCGCCAGGGAGTAGGTCACTTCGGTCGCACCCGCCGCGGGCACCAGCGTGTACGAGCCGTGCTGCGCCTTCTGCATCTGACCGATCACCAGGTCCCATGTCACCGCGAGACCGTCGGGCGACCAGGTGTACTCCAACTCGTAGGTGTCCTTGATCAGGCCGGCGTCCAGGCCGAACTTGACCCGCTTGGCCCGTACCCCCGAACCGGGATCGGTCACCTCGACCTTCTTCACCGCCCCCGTCCACTCCGGGTAGGCCGCGAAATCAGCGATGACATCCATGATCGCGGCGGCATCCGCGTCCATGGTGAGCGATTGCGTAGAGGAGTCGGCCATTGGCAAAGGTTACCCGTTAGCCGTCAGTCGAAATCGACCTCGAACGCGGTCGGAAAGCGCTGGAAATGGCCCACGTTCACGCACTCCGTCCGGCCGCGCCGGGTCCTGGAAGCGAGCGGCTGGTGCACATGCCCGAACACGGCCAACTCGGGGCTGTGCCGGTCGATCGACTCGAGCAGACCCGGGCCGTACATCTCGAGCCTGGCCGGCACGCGGTCGTATCGCAGGATCGGGAGATCGGGCGGGATGTGTGAGCAGAGCACGTCGACCGCGCCCAGCGCCGCCACCGTGGCCTCGAACTCGACGGCGGGCCGGACCAGTGGACGCCAGACCTGCTCCGACGGGCGCCACTGCACCCCCGGCCTGGTCGAGCCGCCGGCGACGAACCCGAACCGGCGGCCCGCCAGGTCGACGACCTGACCGTCCCGATTGGGCAGCTTCGCCCCGACGACCTCGTCCCAGGCCGCCGCCACGTCGACGTTGCCCAGGATCAGCAGCGCCTCGGTGCCGACGGCTTCCAGGACCTCGAGATAACGGGTCTCGACGACTTCGGTCAACACTCCGGCCGGGTCATCGAGCGAGTCCCAGAGTTGACGGTTGTACTCGTGCAGCGCACCGAACGACCCGGTGGCGCGCAGCGACGCAAAGTGGCGGACCTTCTCGGCACCGAAGACCACGCCGAGGATGCCGTTGCCGTGCTCGTGATAGTCGACGTAATCCAGTAGATCGCCGAGCACGACCAGTTGCTCGGCCCTCGCTGCCACTCTGGCCAGACCGTCGATGTTGCCGTGCACGTCGGAAACGAACGAGACCCTCACCCGGACCACGGTAGTTCCTGGGCGTCAGCCGCTGAGCAGGGCCGCCAATCGATCGGCCGAGCGCTGCCAGTTCCAGCGACCGGTGATCCAGTCCCGACCGGCCTCGCCCCAGCGGCGGGCTCTGGCCCGGTCTGCCAGCAGTGCGCCGACCTCGTGTGCGACCGCCGACACGTCCCGACCATCGACGATCACCCCGGTCTCTCGTGGGCGGACCGCCTCCGGCGCACCACCGGAATCGCCGGCGACCACCGGCAGCCCCATGGCCGAGGCTTCGAGGAAGACGATGCCAAGACCCTCGACGTCCAGGCCCCGGCCCCGGGTCCGGCACGGCATGGCGAAAACGTCGCCCGCCGCGTAGTGGGCCGGCAGTTCGAGCCAGGGCACCGCCCCGGCGAAGACCACACTCTCGGCCACACCGACGTCGACGGCCAAGCGCCCCAACGACTCCCGGTCTGGACCATCGCCGACGACGAGGAGTAACGCATCGCCGACGCTGCGCAGAATCTGAGGAAGTGCCCTGATCAGCACGTCCTGCCCCTTGCGAGCGACCAGCCGGGAGATGCAGACGATGACAGGGCGATCACCGAGGCCGAGCGCCTCGCGTATCCGGGATCGACCCACGGGATCGGGGTGGAACACCTCGGTGTCGACACCAGGCGGCAGATACTCGAGGGCCGCCATCGGTCCGAGCGCGGCGGAGATGCGGTCGCGGGCGTACCTGCTGACGTAGGTGACGACGTCGACGTTGTTCCCGATGACCCGCAGGGCCTGCCGGGACACCGGGAGCATGGACCAACCGACCTCGTGGCCGTGGGTGCTGGCGACCGCCCGCACCACACCGGCCCGCCGTAGCGTCGGCGTGAGCAGCGCCAGCGGCGCGGCGGCACCGAACCAGACGGCTTCGGCCCGGTGTCGCTCCACCAGAGCGGCAGCCCGGCGCGCCACCGACGGAACCGGCAGCATCAGCGAACCAGGGTGACGGACCACCTCGAACTCCTGGCGGGCATCGAATTCAGCTGCTCCAGGCCAGGAGGGGGCGTAGACGACCAGGTCGTCGGCCGGCATTCGCTCGGCCAACGCCTGGACGTAGGACTGGATACCACCCGCTCGCGGGGGGAAGTCATTGGTGACGAGCAGGGTTCGGCGCACGACGTGAGTGTGCCTTGTCGAGGTTTCGGCTCAGTTGCTGCCGGATCAGCCGCGCGGAACGCGGTGCCCGGTGGCATCCGGCCCGGCGCCGTCGACCGATCGCAACACGATGCCCAGGGCCTCGTCGGCCGCGCTGACCACCATGCCGTTACCCACGTAGATGGCCACGTGGCTCACCGGGGAGTAGTAGGTGACCAGATCACCCGGCTGCAGCTGGTCCAGCGGCACGTCCGGGAAGTTGGCCTGCTCGTAACTGACCCGGGGGATGCTGATGCCGGCCTGGGCCCAGGCCCAGGTGGTCAAACCGGAGCAGTCATACGCGTCCGGACCGTCTCCGGCATAGGCGTACGCGAAGCCGACCTTGGTGAGAGCGGCCTTCGCGGCGATCTCGCCGGCGGAATCACCGGAGGCGGCCGGCACCGGCGCTGCTGCTGCGGATGGCGAACTGGCGGAGCTGCTACTGCTGCTGCTGGAAGAGGCTCCCGCCGCCGCCGGGGTGGTGGCGACAGCCGCCTGCGGGGCGGCACCCTGAACCTGCTGGGCGCCCGCGGCGTCGGTGGCCTGCTGCGCCTGCAGTGCAGCCGCCTCGGCCAGCGATTGCTGACGCGCTGTCTCGGCGGCGGCGGCAGCCGCGGCCTTCTCCTGCGCCGACAGCTTGTTGTAGAGGCTCTTGTACTTGGCGACGGCTCCGTCGAGGTCGGCCTTCTTGCTCACGGCAGTGGCAGTGGCCGTGGCCGCCGATGCGGCCGCCGCGTCGGCCTTGGCCTTGGCGTTGATGGCCGCGGCGGCGGCAGAGTCAGCGGTGGCCTTGGCTTTGGCCGCATCCGACTTGGCGGTGACCGCACCCTCGAGAGTCTTGTGGGTGTCCTCGGCGACCTTGTTCACGACGGTCGACTCGTCCAGGTAATCGTCGGCCGAGGTCGCGGTGAGCATGACGCTCAGCTGACTCAGATCGGCACCACGGAAGCTGGCGTTGGCGAAGGCGTCGAGCTTGGACTGATAGGACGCCACGGTGGCGGTGGCAACGGTCAATGCCGCCTTGGTCGACGCGGCCGCCCGCTTGGCCGTGACAAGACCTACGTTTGCCTGTTTGACCGACTGCACGGCCTGGGCCTGGGCCTGTTTGGCGCCGTTGACTGCCTCGGCTGCGATCTCCGCCTGGCGGCTGCTCTTGTCCCAGGCCGCCTTGGCGTCGCCTGACGTAGACGGCACAGAGGGCGCAGCAGGCGCAGCGGGCGACGGCGCGGCCAGGGCAGGGACAGCTCCGACCACGGTGATGCCGAGCGTCACGACGACACCGGCGATCAATGTTCTGGTCCTACGGAACTTCCGGGCAGACAGATTTTGAACGTGCGTCGCCAACAGAAGGCGCACCTTTCCTCCTCGACGCCTACCGGGTTAGCTGACGGATTCGGGCCAGGAAGTAGCCCTACCCTGCGCGCAAACAGCCGCAACAGGGATTCACCCCAAAGGAACCTGGGTCCTCGGTTCAGCACGTGTCGAACGCGCTGATTCGGCGTGATCTCCCAGGCCACCTGACTGATGGCCTTCGCAGAAGATCTCGATCAGATTACGAGAAGGACACGCCGCAGTCCAGTCATGCGCATGAAACTTCAAGTTTTTTCCTCGGACCCCGCGATCCCGGTAGGCACCGACCGCGGCGATCGTGCGGGGATGCCGACCACCCCAAACCCTCGGGTGAGAAGTATCACGCCCCGATGGGGCCATAGCGGCGTGGCGCATTGTCGACGGCGCGGACGAGCCGCAGCGGCGGTATCAGGCCGGATACGGCCAGCACCCCCAGCGCTTGCCGCTCCGTGTCATCCCAGTCGACACCCTGTTCGGGCATCGCCAGCAGGACAGTGACGACGCAGCCAGAACAGGCGGCGCCCCGAACGGTGCAGGTATCGCAATCGATGTGCATACCGTGAAGCTAGGCCGGGGCACCGACAGTCACCCTGGAGAGCACCCGATCGGTCAGTAGAGCAACGGCAGCAGGACCGCGGCGCCGGCGGTCTTCGCCCCGCGCCGCAGCACTCCGTCCGCCACCTCACGGTCGGAGCTCACCACGATGACGACCCGACCGACCGGTTCGGCTGCGACGAGATCACGGATCACGTCGTCGGCGGTCACCCCGGGTGGCGAGAAGAGGACCCTGACCCCGCGACCGGGCGGGGCCGGAACGGCGACCGCCGCCCCGTCGAACACCACGGTGATCTCGGCCGAGGTCCGTGCCGCCAGGGCACCCAGCAGTCGCACCAACCGGTCCCGCTGCAATGCGAGAGTCAGATCGGGAACGGCGGTCTTGCTGACGTTGTAGCCGTCGACGACCAGGTGAGCAGCGGGCAGTCCGAGCCAGGCGTTGAGCCGCGACGGTTCGTCGGTGCTGGCGGCAGCTGAGGACGGCACACCGGGCAGACGGCTCGCGACCACATCGGCAGGTTCGGCGCCGCCGCCGGTCAACTCCCATTCCCGGCGCAGTCCGTACACCGCGCCTTCGACGGTCGTCAGCAGCAGGTCCAGCCGACGATCGGCGGTGGCCCGCCGCACGCCGGTCTGCTCCCGCAGCCGACCCAGAGCATCCTGTGCCCGGTCGGCCCGCTCCGTCGCCAGTCGGGCCCGTTCGTTCGACCTGGTCAGCTCTGCAGTCAGCCGCTGCACCTCGCGCCGCAACGTGTCTCGTTCGTCCGCGGACACCTGGCCCGCCCCGAGGATTGCTTCCTCGGCCTGCCGCAGGCGGGTGCCCTGCTCGCGCAGTCGACGGCGGAGCTTCTCCAGCTGTTCCTCGACGGCGGCGGTCGGGTCGACCTGCCGGCGCCGGGCGTCGTCCCGCTCGGTGGTGATCTGCCTCAGCTCAGTGCGGAGTGCCCTGACGGTGTGTCGCAGTTGGGCCGTTTCATCACCTGGATCGGGCTGGGCATCACGTACTTCGGCCAGCAGTTCGGCCTCGGTCGGAAGCCCGAGCAGATGCGCCAGGGCGGCAGCATGGACGGGATCGGCGTCGGGATCGGCGGCTCCCCGTACCCACTCGGCGACCGCGGCGCGGAATCCGGCATCGGATTCCACCGCCTGGGACAACGACACCGCGCCCAGTCTGGCCCGCTTGGCCGGGGTGAACCGGGCCACCCTGATCAGCCCGGCAGGTATCTGCGCGGCGGGTAACTGACCGAGGGTCTCCGACGCCCATCTGACCAGCAGACTGCGTACCGGGCTCGGCAGTTCGGCTCCGGTCATCTCGCCATTGTCGTGGAATTCGGGTGACATCCGTGCCACTGTCGGTACCCCCACCTACCGTGCGCCTCGTGAGCACCATCAGTAACACCGGCACCAAGTTCCTCCCGGAGCATCAGCACAGCTTCGACGAGTTGGGCGATCCGCTGCGCGACGTGACGTTCGTCGTGGTGGACCTGGAGACGACCGGCGGGTCGGCCGCCACCGAGTCGATCACCGAGTTCGGTGCGGTCAAGGTGAGAGGCGGCGAGGTGCTCGGCGAATTCGCCACGCTGGTCGACCCCGGCCGGTCCATTCCCCCGCAGATCGTCATGCTCACCGGGATCACCGACGCGATGGTCTACGACGCTCCGACCATCGCCACCGTGATGCCTTCCTTCCTGGAATTCATCCGCGGGTCGGTCCTGGTTGCCCACAACGCTGGATTCGACATCGGCTTTCTCAAGGCCGGTTGTGCCCGACTCGGGCTGCCGTGGCCGGGCAACCCGGTGGTGGACACCGTCCGACTGGCCAGACGGGTACTCACCAGGGAGGAGGCGCCCAGCGTCAGGTTGGGCCTCCTGGCGCCGCTGCTGGGCTCGCCGGTGGCCCCGGACCACCGGGCGCTCACCGACGCCAGGGCCACCGTCGATGTACTGCATGCCCTCTTCGAACGACTCGGCCCACTTGGCGTGCAGAGTCTCACGGAGCTCCAGCAGTTGTCCCGTGATGTGTCTCCGGCACGACGGCGCAAACGCACGCTCGCCGACCAACTACCCAGCAAGCCCGGGGTCTATCTGTTCCGCGGACCGTCGGAGGAGGTGCTGTACGTCGGTACGTCGGTCAACCTTCGGCAGCGGGTGCGCTCGTACTTCGGCGCCGGCGAGACCCGCAGCAAGATCAAACAGATGATCACGCTGGCGCAGCGGGTCGACCATGTCGAGTGCGCCCACGCGCTCGAGGCGCACGTCCGGGAACAACGCCTGATCGCCATCCACCAACCCAGGTACAACCGGCGGTCCAGGTCCCCGGGAAAACTCCTCTGGGTGGTGCTGACCACCGAGACCTTCCCGCGGCTGAGCATCGTGGCCACCCCGCCTGCCGCTCGCCCCGGCGCTCTCGGCCCGTTCACCTCCAGGGTCGCAGCGACCTCGGCGGTCGAGGCTCTGCAGGAAGTCGTCCTGATTCGCCGCTGCTCACAACGGCTTTCCCGGTCGCCATCGGGTTCGCCGTGCGCGTTGGCCGAATTGGGGCGATGCGGAGCGCCCTGCGCGGGGCGGGAGGACATCGCCAGTTACACCGAGCACGTCCGCCGCATCGCCGACCTCGTCGACGGCACCTCGGACGAGGTGCTGACCGCTCTGCGGGGCGAACTGGAGCGGCTGTCGACCGAAGGGAGGTTCGACCGGGCGGCCCTGCTCCGGGACCGGTTATCCGTGCTGGCCGACGCCGTCGATCGGCGGCAGCGGCTGGGTGCGTTCGCACGGATCGGGCAGTTGGTGGCCGCCAAGCCGGACCGGTCCGGCGGCTGGGACCTGGCGGTCGTGCGCTACGGGAGGTTGGCGGCCGCCGGCCGGGCGGTGCGTGGGGTCGATCCCATGCCGGTCGTCGATCTGCTCATCTCCTCGGCCGAGACCGTGATCCCGCTGCCCGGACCGCTACCCGGGGCCAGCGCCGAAGAGACCACCACCGTGCTGCGGTGGGTTGACGAACCGGGGACCCGACTCGTGCACAGCACCGAGTCCTGGTTCAGCCCGGCGCGCGGGGCCGGGCGGTGGCGGCCGTTCACGGCTGCGGTCGGCCTGGCCCGGTCGCAGTTGGCGGTCCCGTCCTGGAAGTAGCGGCGTGCCGCCCGTCAGGAGCGCGGCACTAGCATGAGGCCATGGTGACCGCAATCGTGATGATCGACGTAGAGGCCGACAGCATCGCCGAGGCGGCCCAGGCCATCGCCGATCTACCGGGCGTGGACGAGGTGTACTCCTGCGCAGGCGATGTCGACCTGGTGGCGATAGTCTCGGTGGCAGACCACGCGGCTGTCGCCGACCTGGTGCCCGGACACATCTCGAAGGTGCCGGGCGTCGTCCGCACCGTCACCCACATCGCTTTCCGCTCCTACTCGCAGCGGGACACCGCGGACGCCTTCTCCATCGGCCTGCAGGACTGACGTCGCTCACACGAGCCGGCTGCCGACCTCCACCCATCGCGTCAGCAGGTCGGCGCAGGCGCCTGAGTCAAGAGCTTCTCCCGCCCGTTGCAGACCGGCCGACAGGTCGGACTCCAGGTCACCGGACAGCCCCGCGTGCACGGCGATCGCTGCAGCCGAGTTGAGCATCACGGCATCCCGGACTGGTCCGGTGCGCCCGTCGAACAGCCGACGGGCCACGTCCACGTTGAAGGCCACCTCGCCTCCGACCAGATCGGCGGGGTCGGCCAGCGCTATGCCCAGTCGCACGGGATCGACGACGTCCAGCTCCACGGCACCGTTGCGGACCATCCAGACTGTCGACGTGGTGGTGGTGGTCAGTTCGTCGAGCCCGTCATCGCCACGGAAGACCAGCACCTCGGCCCCGCGGTCGGCGAACACGCCGGCCATCACCGGAGCCATCGCGACGTTGCCGCAGCCGATGGCCGACGCCACCGGCCGTGCCGGGTTCGTCAACGGGCCCAACACGTTGAAGAAGGTGGGTATGCCGAGCTCACGCCGAGCGGGACCGGCGAACCGCATGGACGGGTGGTAGACCTGAGCGAAGCAGAAGCCGATGCCCAGTTGCGCCACCGTGGCGGCCACGGCTTCCGGACCGAGCATGATCGGTACGCCCAGACCCTCGAGCAGGTCGGCGGCACCGCACTTGCTGGAGGCCGCGCGTCCGCCGTGCTTGACCACCGTGGCTCCGGCCGCCGCGGTGACGATGGCCGACATCGTCGAGATGTTCACCGTGTTCGACCGGTCGCCGCCGGTTCCGACGATATCCACCGCCCGGCCCTCCACGTGCACCGGAACGCTGTGCGCAAGCATGGAGGCGGCGAGCCCGGCAATCTCCTGGGCGGTCTCACCCTTGGCGCGCAGGGCCACCGCGAACCCGGCCAGCTGCGCGGCGGTAGCCTCCCCCGTCATGATCCGGTCCATCGCCCACGACGTCTGCACGGCAGTCAGATCGGTACCGGCGAGCAGCGTCGACAGCACATCTGGCCAGCTGAAAGTGGGCTGGGTCGAGGTTCCTGCTGATGTCACCGCTCAGCCTGCTGCGGCGGTCGGCACCCGGGTGGGCAGCCGGCGCAGCAGCGAGGCGACCGTCTCCGCGGCGATCACCGGATCGAGCGGGTGGACCAGGATCTCGTCGGCCTGCGCCCAGGTGGCGAGCCACCGGTCGGCGGCCCGACGCACCGTCAGGATGATCGGCGGGATGACCAGGGCCTCCTGGTGGATCTGCCGGGAGATGCCGATCCCTCCGGTCGGCTGGGCCTCACCGTCCAGGATCACCACGTCGACGGTCTGGTCCTCGATCGCCATCAACACGTCCGAGATCGACTCGCACTCCAGGAAGTCGACCCGTCCGACGTCCGGGGCCGGTCGGCGTCCGACAGCCGTCATGATCCGTTCGCGGACATCCTGACGATGGCTGTACACCAACACGACGGGATAGCTCATGGTGACGATGGTAGAGGTAGTGACATCGACGGCCACCCGGTGGGTGGGGGCAGGCGCGGCGCGCCGGTGACACCCAATTTTTACAATGTGTCGAAGATCTTTTGGGTCCCTGACCTGCACAGATGTGAAACCACCCGGAGACTCCGGCGGAATTGCGTAGACCCGCACGGACACCGCGGGTTGCGGCGGTCCATAATCGCCTTGTGACGACAGCGACCGGCCGTTCCGGGCCCCCCGCGATCAGCGCGCGCATCCATACGCTCAACCGACCGAACATGGTCAGTGTCGGCGTGATCGTGTGGCTATCCAGCGAGTTGATGTTCTTTGCCGGCCTGTTCGGCATCTACTTCACGGCGAAAGCCACCAGCACCACCGGGTGGCCCCAGCCGCCCACTCATCTCGATGTCCCGTATGCCCTGGTCAACACCATCATCCTGGTGGCGTCGTCGGTGACGTGTCAGTTCGGCGTTTTCGCCGCCGAGCGCGGGGATGTCTTCGGTCTTCGGCGCTGGTACATGCTCACTCTGATCATGGGCACGATCTTCGTGCTGGGCCAGGCGAACGAATACCACAACCTGGTGGAGGAAGGCACGACCTTCTCGTCCTCGGCCTACGGCACGGTGTTCTACCTGACCACGGGTTTCCACGGCTTGCACGTCGTCGGCGGGCTGATCGCATTCATCATCCTGATGGGCCGCACGAAGCTGTCCAAATTCACTCCGGCCCAGGCCACCAGCGCGATCGTCGTGTCCTACTACTGGCACTTCGTCGACATCGTCTGGATCGGTCTGTTCGCCACGATCTATCTCATCCAATGAGAGTGCATCCGATGCGGCCCGCCCCGCCGTACTACCCGGAGAGCACCCTGCAGTCCGTTCACAGCAGCAACCACCGCGAGATGAGCACGAGGTGCCCCGCATGAAAGCCCGTACTGCGAAGGTCCAACCCGCAGGCATCCGGCGCCGGTCGAAGGCCTTCCGTCGGGTCTCTGGCGGCTTGGCCCTGCTCTTCGCCCTGGTCACCATGGGTTTTCTCTACGGCGCCCTCGCACCCAGTCCGCAGACCGCGTCGGCGGACACTTCCAGCGCCGCCGAGATCGCCAAAGGCAAGCAGATCTACGAGACCTCGTGCATCATCTGCCACGGTGCCAATCTGCAGGGTGTGCTCGACCGCGGTCCGTCGCTGATCGGCGTGGGCCAGGCCGCGACCTACTTCCAGGTCTCCACGGGTCGTATGCCGGCGGATGCCAACGGAGCGCAGAATCCTCGCAAGCAACCGGTTTTCGACGAGGCGCAGATCGACGCCCTCGGCGCGTTCATCCAGTCCAACGGTGGTGGACCCGTGGTCCCGGGCGGAAACCTGCAGGACGTCGCCAACCTCTCCAAGGGCGGCGAGCTGTACCGCCTGAACTGCGCCTCCTGCCACAACTTCACCGGACAGGGCGGCGCTCTCTCGCAGGGCAAGTACGCGCCCAGCCTGGACGAGGCCACCGACTCCCAGATCTACGCTGCGATGCTCTCCGGCCCGGAGAACATGCCGAAGTTCTCGGACGGGCAGCTGACCTCGAACGAGAAGCGCGCGATCATCGCCTTCGTCCAGAACAACAAGGAGACGGTCGACCCCGGCGGGTACGCCCTCGGTGGATTCGGACCGGCGCCTGAAGGCCTGGTCGCGTTCCTCGTCGGCATGGGCGCCATCGTCGCGTTGACACTGTGGATGGGAGCACGAGCGTGAGCGGCGGCGAGAATGTCGTTATCCCATCGGATGAAGAACTGACCAAGATGACGACCGAGGAGCGGGCCCGGTTGGGCGCGGCGCTCGACGGTGTCGATCTGGTCGAGTACGGCGAGCGGTACGTCCCCGGCTCGCCTGCAGATCGCCGGGCCGAGCGGAACGTGGCCAAGTGGTTCCTGCTGTCGGCCGTGTTCGGGCTCATGACCGTCGGTGTGTTCGTCTTCTGGCCCGCTGGTTACCAGACGGCCTACGCGGGCAACAAGCAGGTGCTCTACGCGCTGTTCACTCCATTGCTCGGCATCGGTCTGGGGGGTTGCGTCCTCTTCTTCGGCATCGGCATCATCGCGTTGGCCAAGAAGATCGCCCCGCACGAGGTGGCTGTCCAAGAACGCCACATCGGGATGTCCGATGAGGTGGACCGCAGCACGCTGGCCGCCGAGATCGTCGACACCGGCGACAAGATGGGTGTGGTCAAGCGCCGCGGCGTGCTGAAGGGCTCGCTGGCACTGGCCGGTGGCGTCATCGGTCTCGCGGTCATCGTCCCGGTCATCGGCGGTTTCATCAAGAATCCGTGGGCGGAGGG
Source organism: Nakamurella sp. (assembly GCA_965277305.1). Classification (GTDB taxonomy): domain Bacteria; phylum Actinomycetota; class Actinomycetes; order Mycobacteriales; family Nakamurellaceae; genus Nakamurella. Next base: position 1,226,435 of record CBDICH010000003.1, read on the forward strand.
ACCGCAGTCCCAGCTGTGGGTGACCCAGTGGCGGCCGACGAACGGCAAGAAGGTCCGCATGGTCATGCAGGACGGCACGCCGGTACGGCCTTCAGACCTCGCAGCCGGCTCCCTGGCCACCGTCTTCCCGGGTGTGCCGGGTGGGGCGAAGGCCTCCGACTCTGCGGTCATGCTCTTCCGACTCCGCTCGGACAGCACTGTCCAGGTCCGTACGGGCCAGGAGAAATTTTCGTACGGCGACTACTACGCCTATTCGAAGATCTGTACTCACGTCGGGTGTCCGGTATCGCTGTACGAGCAGCAGACCGGACGCATTCTCTGTCCTTGCCACCAGTCGCAGTTCGATGTGTTCGACGGCGCCAAGCCGGTCTTCGGGCCGGCCACGCGGCCACTGCCGCAGCTCCCCATCGAGCTTGACGATGAGGGCTACTTCGTCGCCCAAGGCGACTTCATCGAGCCCGTCGGCCCAGGCTTCTGGGAAAACGGGTTCAAGTACAAGTGGAGTTCGCATCCGAAGGGAAGCACCCAGTCATGAGCAGATTGACGACGCGCACCGCCAAAAAGCCCAACAACGTTGTTCAGGGCGCGCTCGACGGTGCCGATGTCCGCTATCACGGTGCCAGGCCTCTGCGCACGGCCATGAACAAGGTCTTCCCGACCCACTGGTCGTTCATGCTGGGCGAGGTTGCGCTCTACTCGTTCCTGGTACTGCTGCTGTCGGGCGTCTACCTGACCCTGTTCTTCGACGCCTCCATGGGCGAGACGATCTACAACGGCGTCTACGACAAGCTCCGCGGCGTTCCGATGTCGATGGCGTACAAGTCGACCCTCGACCTCTCGTTCGAGGTCCGGGGTGGCCTGCTGATCCGGCAGATCCACCACTGGGCGGCCCTGATCTTCCTGGCTTCGATGATGCTGCACATGATGCGCATCTTCTTCACCGGCGCCTTCCGCAAGCCACGCGAGGCCAACTGGATTCTCGGCGTGCTGCTGCTGGTGCTGGGCATGGCCGAGGGCTTCCTCGGCTACTCCCTCCCGGACGATCTGCTGTCCGGTACCGGTCTTCGCGCCGTCTCGGCGTTCATCCTCTCCATTCCGGTCATCGGGACCTGGATGCACTGGGCGGTGTTCGGCGGTGACTACCCCGGGACGACCGTGATCGGACGGTTCTACTCGTTGCACATCCTGGTCATCCCGGGTCTGATCCTGGCGCTGATCGCCGTGCACGTGGCGCTGGTCTGGTTCCAGAAGCACACCCAGTTCGCCGGCCCCAGGGCCACCGAGAACAATGTCGTCGGCGTCCGCGTACTCCCGACCTTCGCGGCCAAGGGCGGCGGCTTCTTCGCCGTCGTCACCGGCATCATCGCGCTGATGGCGGGCATGTTCCAGATCAACCCGATCTGGAACCTCGGTCCGTACAACCCGTCTCAGGTCTCGGCAGGTGTTCAGCCCGACTTCTACATGGGCTTCCTGGACGGCATGGTGCGAATCTGGCCGGCCTGGGAGATCCGAAACCTGTTCGGGCACTACATGGTTCCGGCTGTCTTCTTCCCGGCCATCGGTGGCGCAACAATTCTCATGATCCTGGTCATCGCCTACCCGTTCATCGAGAAGGCGTTCACCAAGGACAATGCGATGCACAACATCCTGCAACGTCCTCGCGACGTGCCGGTGCGCACCTCGCTCGGTGTCGCATTCCTGTGCTTCTACATCCTCAACCTGATCAACGGCGCCAACGACCTCTTCGCGTTGGAGCTCGACATCTCGCTGAACGTGATGACGTGGGTCGGCCGGGTGGGATCGATCGTGCTGCCCGTCATCGGTTATGTGATCACCTACCGGCTCTGTCTCGGTCTGCAGCACTCCGACCGGGACGTGCTGGAGCACGGCATCGAGACCGGCATCATCAAGCGACTCCCGCACGGTGAGTTCATCGAGGTCCACCAGCCACTCGGACCGGTCGACGAGCATGGTCACCCGATCCCGCTGGCCTACCAGGGCGCTCCGGTACCCAAGCGGATGAACCAGTTGGGCTCGGCCGGTCTTGCCGTCAAGGGCACGCTCAGCCCGGTGGACGAGACGGGCGTCATCGACCACTCCGAAGGCCACGCCGGCCAGGGCTCGCTCGAAGTGGGCAGCCGCAACTAGGGATTGCAGCTCGGCAACTCAGCGAAAGGGCTCCACCGGATTCCGGTGGGGCCCTTTCGCGGTCCCCGATCCACCGCTCGCGCACCCGTAGTGCCCCGCAGCACCCGGAGGACGGTCAACGGCACGACATGTCGGGCTGCGCTGCGGTCGAGCCGGGCTGCGACGGAGTTGGCCGGGCTGCGACGGAGTTGGCCGGGCTGATACGAGTTGGCTGGGCTGCGACGGAGTTGGCTGGGCTGGTACGAGTTGCCGCGCGACCGGCGATCGGGCCGGCCCGCGGAATGGGTCAGACCGGGCCCCGGAACCCGCAGTACGTCACACCGCCCCGTATGTCCATCCATCGACGGTCCCACGGGTGAGGCCCCGCAGTATGAGTCGAGAGCCCAACCCGGCGCGCGAGACGGGGACGTACGCAGCACGAAGGACGCCTGCTTCCGGCGCCCCGTCCCCTCCAGCAGCCCCAGCACTCCGCAGCACCTCCGCAGCACCCGGTGTGACGGTCAACCGTCATACCAGGGGCAGGCGGGTGGGGTCATGCACAGGTAGGCCCGAGGCCACGCCAGTTCGCCGCAGAGGCACACTCACGCCGTCCTGCCACCCGCCCCACCAGCCCCAGGGGTGCGATGGTGGCGACGGGTGCGGTGGTGGCGAGGTCAGTGGGAGGTCGGCCGGCGGTGGTACTCGAACTGCAGGCCACAGACGGTGACGAGCAGGAAGCCGATGGCAATGACCATCAGCCAGACCAGGAGGAATGCCGTGGCCACAGCGGTGACCGCGGCGGCCAGCGCCATCCCGAACGGCCACAGCGAACCGGGCGAGAAGAAACCCAGATCGCCGGCCCCGTCAGCCACATCGGCGTCCTCGTTGTCTTCGGGGCGGGCCGCTTCGAGACGGCGGGCCGAGAAGAGCAGGAAGGTTCCGATGATCAGCGACAAACCAGTGGTCAGCGCCAGCGCAACTACACCGACGGGCTCGTCCTTGCCGGCGAAGATGGCGTAGAGCACTGTCGCGAGGAAGAAGAATCCGGTGAGCGCCAGGAAGATCCAGGCCTCGACCCGCATACCTCGCTTGGGGATGACCCGTTCTTCGGCGTCAGCCTGATCCATCGACATCATTTACCCCCGGCCAGTGGCAGCGAGGCAGACTTGGCCTCGCGGTCTGGATTGATCGGATACGTCGTCGTGGACAGCGGCGCGCACAGCGTTCCGCAACTCGGGATCAGCTTGCCGGTAGCGGTCAGCGCCGCCGCGGTCGTATAGCCCTGCCCGGTGACCGGATTCTTGGTCTGCCGGAACTTCAGATAGGTCTGATAGACGTTCTCCGGCACACCGCGCACCTCGAAGTTCATCGAGGAGTGGTAAGTGCCACACAGTTCCGCACAGCGTCCGACCATGGCACCGGGGTTGTCGATGCTGTTCTGGAAGACGTTCTGCGTGTTGTTGGCGGCCGGGTCGGGGAAGACGTCGCGCTTGAAGAGGAAGTCAGGCACCCAGAACGAGTGGATGACGTCCTTGGATTCCAAGGTGTACTGGATCGTCTTCTGCACGGGCAGCATCAGGATCGGCACCTCGTCGGCAGTTCCGATGGTGTGCACCTCCTGGCCCGGCGCGTCCGGGGAGGTGGTGCCGTCGTAGCTGAAGTCCCAGCCCCACTTGAACGCAGTGACGTTGACCTTGACATCGGGGTCGGCCACGTTCTTGAGCACGAAGTTCTCGGTGGTGACGGCGAAGTAGAACAGCACCGCGACCATGACGAACGGCACAGCGGTGTAGACGAGTTCGAGCGGAAGATTCTCCTTCGTCTGCTTCGGGTAGAGCGGCGAATTCTTCTTCTTGCGGTGGAAGATGAACGTCCAGAACATGAGGCCCCACACCAGGATGCCGATGACCAGCGCCGCGATGAAGGTCCACGACCAGAAGTGCTGCATCCGGGTTGCTTGCGGAGTCGCTCCGACGGGCCAGCCGAAGCGGGGCAGATCGGATGCCGAGCACCCGCTGATCAGCAGGCCGACAACCACCACCGCGCCCGCCAGCAAGTACCGCCTAGCACTGCGAGACCGAGCCACTCGGACGCCCTCCTAGAAGAACCTCGGCGAACACCGATTGCGGTGCAGCCGTTACAACCCTGGGCTGAGATTACTCGACCCAGCACACCGACACCCGGCCAGGGCGGCCGTGGCGCACATCAGATCTACAACTTGTCGAAGTTTGTTTCACAATAGGCCTTCGACGGTCGGCCTCAACAGCTTCGAGACTAGGCAAACGGTGCCTGTACGGTCGTTCTGCAAGTAGCTGATCGCGACAGAAATTGGGTGACCGTCCTCGTGTGCGGATTGATGGGCTTCCTGTCCTCCACCGGCGGCGCCGGTGCTCGGGTCGACGCGATCGCCGCCGGCATGAGGTGCGCCCGGCACCGCGGACCGGACGAAGCAGGAACCTGGGACGACGGCGACGTCGTCTTCGGCTTCAATCGGCTCTCGATCATCGACCTCGAACATTCGCACCAACCGCTGCGATGGGGTCCCGACGGCTCGCCCGACCGCTATGCGCTGGTCTTCAACGGGGAGATCTACAACTATCTGGAACTGCGCGAGCAACTGAGCGCGGAGTTCGGCGCCCAGTTCGCCACGGAGGGCGACGGCGAAGCAATCGTGGCCGCCGTGCACTACTGGGGCAAGTCGGCGGTTTCCCGTCTGCGGGGGATGTTCGCCTTCCTGATCTGGGACACCCAGGAACGGACGCTGTTCGGTGGCCGCGATCCGTTCGGTATCAAGCCGATGTTCACCGCGTCCGTCGCCGACGGCATCGCCTTCTCCTCGGAGGAGAAGGGCCTGCGGGAACTGACCGGCGCGGCCGTTGTGGACGAAGCCGCCCTGCAGCACTACCTGGTGCTCCAGTACGTGCCGGAACCGGCGACGATGGATGTCGCCATCCGACGGGTGGAATCGGGCACTCACTTCACCCTGCGGCCCGGCGGCGAGCTGGTCGTCGAGCGCTACTTCCACCCGACGTTCCTACCGGCCAAGGTATCCGGCGAGGCCGCCGAGAAGGCGCTCTATCAGCGGATCGCCGATGTGCTCGACGATTCGGTCGGCGCTCACATGCGAGCCGACGTCACGGTCGGCTCCTTCCTGTCGGGCGGCATCGACTCCACCGCCATCGCCGCGCTGGCCAAGCGCTACAACCCGGATCTGATGACCTTCACCACCGGCTTCGACCGAGCGGGCTATTCCGAGATCGACGTGGCCGCCGAGAGCGCCGCGGCGATCGGGGTTCGGCACGTGATCAGGAAGGTCTCCGAGGAGGAGCTGACCAGGACACTGCCGCTCATCGTGTGGTATCTGGACGAGCCGGTGGCCGATCCCGCGCTGGTACCGCTCTACTTCGTGGCCAACGAGGCGCGTAAGCACGTCAAGGTGGTGCTGTCCGGCGAGGGCGCCGACGAGCTGTTCGGGGGCTACAACATCTACCGCGAACCCCACTCGCTGGCTCCGATGACGGCCCTGCCCCACCAGCTGCGGAAGGGTCTCGCCGCAGTCGGACGCGCACTTCCGCAGGGCTTCCGGGGCAAGGACGCGCTCCGGCGCGGGGCCATCGACCTGGAGCAGCGCTACTACGGCAACGCACGGATCTTCCGGGAGGAACAACTACCGCCGGTACTGCGGACCTACTCCCCCGACCGGTCGTTCCGGGACGTCACCGACCCGATCTACGCGCGCTCCCTCGGGTCCGACCCGATCTCCCGGATGCAGCACATCGACCTGTTCACCTGGCTGCGGGGCGACATCCTGGTCAAGGCGGACAAGATGACGATGGCCAACTCGCTGGAGCTGCGTGTGCCGTTCCTGGATCCCCGTGTCTTCGAGGTGGCCAGTACCGTTCCGCCGGAGCACCGGGTCCAGGGCCAGGCGACGAAGGTGGCTCTGCGCAAGGCGATGGAGCTCATCGTCCCGCCGCACGTGTTGAACCGGAAGAAGCTCGGATTCCCGGTGCCGATCAGGCATTTCCTGAAGGAGGGATCCTACGACTGGGCCCGCAACATCATCACCACGTCGCAGACCGAGCAATACATCGATCCGACCGCAGTGGTCCGATTGCTGGATGCGAATCGAGCCGGCGAGGCCGACTACTCGCGGCCGATCTGGACCGTGATCGTGTTCCAGCTGTGGCACGAGATCTTCGTCACCGGCTCGATCACTCCGGTCGTCCCCGAGCCGGTGTACCCCGTCTATCTGTAGGACTCAGACGGAGACGAAGCCCATGGCGGAGGCGATCTCGGTCGCGGCGGTCTCGCCGTAGCAATCCGACAGCCGGGTGATCGCCGTCGACGGCTCGAACAGGTATTCCTGGGTGCCGATGGTCTCCAGCACGAGGGTCGCCATGAGCGAACCGAGCTGAGCCGAACGTTCGAAGGTCAGACCGCGGTAGCGGCCGGCCACGAAGCCGGCACGGAAGGCGTCGCCGACGCCCGTCGGATCGATCTTGGCCAGTTCCGGGACGACCGGGACATGCAGACGTGAGCCGTCGGCCCCGACGATCTCGACGCCCTTGGACCCCAGCGTGGTGATCCGGTGGCCGACCTTGGACATCAACTCGGCCTCGGTCCAGCCGGTCTTGGACAGCAGCAACCCGAGCTCGTAGTCGTTGGAGAACCAGAACTCCGCGCCGGCAACAAGTTTGGCGGCGTCGACGCCGTCCATCCGGGCCAGCTGCTGGGACGGGTCGGCAGCGAAGGTCAAGCCGCGCTGGCGGCATTCCTCGGCGTGCCGCACCATCGCGGCGGGATCGCCGGCGCTGATCATCACCAGGTCGACCGAGCCCACGGCATCCACCACCGGGCCGAGTTCGATCTCCCTGGCGCGGGCCATGGCGCCGGCGTAGAACGAACCGATCTGGTTCATGTCGTCGTCGGTGGTACAGACGAAACGCGCGGTCTGCACCTCGGAGAACACGTGGACGTGCGAGCAGTCGACCCCATGCCGGGAGAGCCAGCTGGCGTAGTCGTCGAAGTCCGCACCGACCGCGTCGAGCAGGATCGGGCGGATGCCGAGCAGGCCCATCCCGAAGGCGATATTGGCGGCTACGCCCCCGCGACGCACCACCAGGTCATCCACCAGGAAGGACAGGGACACCCGGTGCAACTGATCCGGCAACAGCGAATCGGTGAACTTGCCCGGGAAGTGCATCAGATGGTCGGTCGCGATGGACCCAGTAACGACGATAGGCACGAGCCAAGACCTTACCCGCGAACTCCGTCCGAAGCCGCCGACGACAACGGCCACCGTCCCCGGGCAGGGAGCGGTGGCCGTGTCGAGTTTGTCGGTACTAGGTGACCAGGATCAGTGGAAGGAGTCGCCACAGGCGCACGAGTTCTGCGCGTTCGGATTGTCGATCGTGAAACCCTGCTTCTCGATGGTGTCGACGAAATCGATGACGGCGCCGTCCAGGTAGGGCTTCGACATCCGGTCGACCGCAAGCCCGATGCCGTCGAAGTCGACCAGGGCGTCGCCGTCCAGGCTGCGGTCGTCGAAGAACAGCTCGTAGCGGAGGCCCGAGCAACCACCCGGCTGTACTGCGATACGGAGCACCATCTCGGAGCTGCCGTCACGCTCCAGCAGCGACTTGGCCTTGGCCGCGGCCGTCTCGGACAGCGTGACGCCGTGGGCGCGCTCGACCTCGGCGGTGGTGGTGTCGGCCTGGATATCGGCGGTAGTCATCTGACTCCTCGAAGTTGGGTGAGATATGACTGGGTGAGGGAGGAACGGTGCTGACTCTTCGATGATGCCACGCAATCAGGTGCCGGAAGAGTCGACTCGGCCACCCGGAGCAGTGCAACCCGTCGCAGAACCCGGCTATTCCCGCCCGGGCGCCTTGGTGGGGGGCAGTTCGGCGGTGTCGGTGCTGCTGCCGGTCAACTATTGTCGCAGGGTGAGTCTTCTCCGCCGTAAACCTGCTGACCAGGCACCCGAGGTCGTCGCCGCGGCCGTTCCCGAGGCGCCGACGGTCGGCAAAGGCCGTCCGACCCCGAAGCGAAGCGAAGCAGAAGGGCGCCGGGGGCCGGTGGCACCTCCGCCCAAAACGCAGCGGGAAGCGATCAAACGCTCCAAGGAGGTCGGGAAGACGCTGACCAAGGACGAGAAGCGGGTGGCTTCGACCGAACGACGCGAGCGGATGATGCGCGGCGACGACGCCTACGTGCTCCCGCGCGACCGCGGCCCGGTCCGGGCCTTCGTCCGCGACGCCACGGACGCGCGCCGCAACATCGCCGGCATCCTGCTGCCGGTCGCCCTGCTGTCGTTCATCATCCTGCTCATCAGGAACCAGACGGTCCAGCTGATCGGCCCGGTCATCCTGCTGGTCGCCATCCTGGCCGCCGTGGTCGACTCGGTCGTCTTCGGCCGTCAGCTCACCCGACTGGTGGCCGAGCGGTTCCCCAAGGGCGACCCGACCGGCCTGTCGATCAAGCAGCGTTCGCTGGCCTTCTACGCATTCAACCGCGCCTGCCTGATCCGGAAGTGGCGGGTGCCACGCCCGCGGGTCAGCCGTGGAGATTCCGTCTGAGCGTGAGCGGCGACGAGTTGCTCCGGGCCGCTCAGGCGCAGCGGGACGTAGTACGCCAGCGCTACTTCGACGAGGACGGCCGCCTGCACACCATGCCTCGCAAGCAGTCGCGCAAGTTGGCCGTGCTGGACGTGATCGCGGCCCGTTTCGTGCCCGGGGTGCACTACCTCGAGGTCGAGGTGAATCGTGAGTTGATCGGCATCTACGACGATTACGTGACCCTGCGACGGGCGTTGATCGACTTCGGCCTCATGGACCGGGCGGACGGCCGTTACTGGCGCTCCGGTGGAACCGTGGAGGTCTGAAGTGTCCCCCGCCGAGGCCGGACCGGTGCCCCGGCGGCGCGGGTCGAGGCGGGCGCACATCGTGACCGCGGCGGCCGAACTGTTCGCCGCCGACGGTTATCCCGCAGCGGGCATGGACCAGATCGGGGCGGCCGCCGGGATCACCGGACCGGCGATCTACCGACATTTCGATTCGAAGGCAGCGGTACTGGCGGCGGTCTTCGACGGGATCATCGATGCGGTGACCGCCGCGCCCGACGATCCGCCCGACGTGCAGTCGGCGACGGACGAACTACAGGCGCTGGTCCAGGTCTACGCGGCCGCGGTCGCCCCCCGCCGGCGGCTGATGGCCGTCTTCGTCCGCGAGGTTCACCATCTACCGCCCGAGCACGGCGCCGACCTGGCCGACCGCCAACGTGCGCTGGTGCGGCAATGGCGCACCCTGGTGTCGCAGGTCCATCCGGAATGGAGTCGGGAGGTCGTCAGGGCCACCGTGCACGGCTGCTTCGGCATGCTCAACGCGCTCGGCACCTTCGATTCGGCGCTGACCGACGACGAACTCGCCGAGACCCTGGTCACGCTGGCCGGGAGGATGCTCGCCCTGCCGGCCTCCACAGGTTGACGTCCGCCCTGCCGCTTCCGCGGGAGTGTTTCCGAACGATCCGGCCAGTCAGGACTTCTGACCGGCATCGAGGAACCACCCGTGCGGGCCGGTCAGCGCAGAACCGGCCTCGGGCCCGAACGACTCGGGCGAGTACGGATGCGGGGCCGGCCGATCGTCCAGGATGGCAGCGGCAGCATTCCAGGCGTGGGACAACCCGGTGCTGGTGGTGAACAGGGACCGGTCCGAGATCGTGACGTCGTGGATGAGTGACACGTAGGGCGGCAGCGGGTCGCCGCCGTCGACGTCGTCGAGCGACAGGTCGATGGTCTGCTCGATCAGTTCCATCCCGGCACCCGGCTTCTTGACCACGAGGGACAGCCCCATCGATCCCGATCCGGCCAGTGAGAAACTGAGCACCGAACCGTCGCCCGGGATCCGGGTCAGCGGTCCGTCCGGCTTCTTCAGCAGGATCGAGACCCGCTGGGCACTCTCGGCCAGATATTTGCCGCTGCGCAACAGGAACGGAACGCCGTGCCAGCGGTCCGTGTCGACCCACAGCCGCACGGCGGCGTAGGTATCCGTCGTCGAGCCGTCCGCCACCTCGGGCAGGTCCTGGTACCCATCCGCCTGGCCGAGCACGACGTCCTCGGGCGCCAGCGGCCGGAAGGCGGCCAGGACCGACTCGCGGGCATCCTGGAGATTGTCGGCACTGAAGTCGATCGGCGGCTCCATGGCAATCTCGGCCGCCACCTGGAACAGGTGGGTGACCACCATGTCCCGCAGCGCGCCGGTGGCGTCGTAGAACGCGGCCCGGTCCGACACGTCGAGGGTTTCCGGCACGTCGATCTGGATCTGCTGGACGTGTTCCCGGCTCCAGATCTGGCCCACGAGTTGGTTGGCGAAGCGCAGCACGTGCAGATTCTGGGTGGCTTCCTTGCCGAGGAAGTGGTCGATCCGGTAGACCTGCTCCTCCTTCATGACGGAGAGCACCAGTTCGTCCAGTTTCCGGAACGACTCCGGGCTGGTGCCGTAGGGCTTCTCGTAGACGACCCTGGCTCCGTCCAGCAATTCGTGGGCGGCGAGGCCCTTGGTCATCGTCTCGAAGGCCACCGGCGGGATGGCGAGGTAGTGGATGTACTCCGCGTCCTTGCCGAGGATGTCGTGTGCCTCCCCCAGTACGTCCAGCAGCGATCCCGGGTCGGTTTCGTCGAAGCCACCACCGGCGAACCGCAGGTGCTCGGCGAAATCGGACCAGACGCCCTCGTCGATGGTCAGTCCGCCGAACTCGTCGAGCGCGGCCCTGACCCGCACCCGGAAGTCCTCGTGGGCGATGTCGCCGCGGCCGTTGCCCACCAGCAGCCAGGAGGTCGGCATGAGTCCGTGCTGGGCGAGTTGGTAGAAGGCCGGCAGCACCATCCGCTTGGCCAGGTCGCCGGTGGCCCCGAACAGAACAAAAACGGTGGGCTTGGACGACGGCGCGGACGACGGCATGGTTCTCCTCTGACGACTGTGCTGGGGACGAAGGCTTGCTCGGGACCTGTCCACTGTTCCCTACCCCGTCTTCCGCCACGCAATCGCGGGTGTGGTCGGTAGCACGCCTGGCAGAAATCGTGGGCTCCACGTCATGTACGCCACGACGGATCTGCGCGACGATGCAGGAGTGCCCATCCCCGACGATGGCCGGTCCGTCCGGTCGGTGACCTTCCTGGCCGTTCCCGGGCTCCAGGTCCTCGACCTGGCCGGGCCCTTCGAGGTCTTCCAGGGTGCCAACGCGGCGTTGGCTGCCTGCGGATCGTCCTCCGGTTACGAACTCGACGTGGTCAGTGCCGATCCCGGTCGGCTTCGTACGTCCGGGGGCATCAACCTCTACGCCGGTCCGCTACCCGATCCGCAGCTCCCGATCGATACGCTGGTCCTGCCGGGCGGTGACGGAGCCCGGAAAACCACCGTCGATTCGCCTGCCGTGCAATGGATTCGCCGTGCCGCCCCGCAGGCTCGCCGAGTGGTCACGGTCTGCACCGGCGCCTTCCTGGCCGGTCGGGCAGGCCTGCTCGCGGGCCGCACCGTCGCCACCCACTGGTCGAGAACCCAGCTGCTGCAGGACGAGTTTCCCGATGCCGTCGTCGACCCCGACCGGCTGTATGTGCGCGACGGGTCGATCTGGTCGTCCGGCGGGGTGACCGCCGGGGTGGACCTCGCCCTCGCCCTGGTCGACGACGACCACGATGCCGATCTCGCCCAGCTCGTGGCCCGTCACCTGGTGCTGTCCTGGCGGCGGCCCGGCGGTCAGAGCCAGTACGCCATTCCGGTGTGGGCTCCCCGCGGGAGTACCCCACCGGTCAGCCGGGCCCAGAACCTGATCGAGGCGGATCCGAGCGGCGACCACCGAGCCACGGTGCTCGCCGCGAAAGTCGGTCTGAGCGAACGTCACTTCGCCCGGATCTTCGCGGCGGAGATCGGCGAGCCGCCCGCCCGGTACGTGGAGGGCGTGCGCGTGCAGGCGGCCCGCACGCTGCTGGAGAGCGCCGAGGAAACCGTCGCCTCGATTGCGAGCCGCTGTGGGTTCGGCACCGCGGAGACCATGCGACGCACCTTCGTGCGCCGCCTGGGCCTGCCGCCGGAAAGGTACCGAGACCGCTTCACCGTCAGTCACCACGATCCGAGGAGAACCACATGAAGGTGGCCATTGCGCTGTTCGATCGCGTCACCGCGCTGGACGCGATCGGGCCCTACGAACTGCTCCAACGAGTTCCGGACTTCGAGATCGTCTTCGTCGGCCACCGCGTCGGCGAGGTGCGAACCGAGAACGGGATGCTGGGCTTGACCGTCGATGCCCCGTTCGAGCAGATCCCCGACCCGGACCTGGTGCTCGTGCCCGGCGGATTCGGCACCCGGGCGCTGCTCGACGACGATCGCATCCTGGAGTGGATCCGTCGGGCGCACCGAACCAGCGTGCTCACCACGTCGGTCTGTACGGGCAGCCTCTTGCTGGCTGCCGCCGGGCTGTTGGACGGTCTTCCGGCGGCCACCCACTGGGGCGCCTACGACCGTCTGACCGGGCTCGGTGCCGTGGCCGCGAAGGAGCGCGTCGTCCCGCTCTGGGACCACCGGATCGTGACCGCGGCAGGCGTTTCCAGCGGTATCGACATGGCCCTGACCCTGATCGCCCGTCTTGTCGACGAGGATGCCGCCCGAGCCGCCCAGCTGATGACCGAATACGACCCGCAGCCGCCGTTCGACTCCGGTTCGCTGGACAGGGCTGCGCCCGCCGTGATCGAGCGGGCGACGGAGTACGGCCTCGCCCGGCAGTGATTTCCAGCCGGCTCGGCGCGACCGCTACAGCGAGAGGTAGCGCTGCAGCTCGAACGGGGTGACCTGGCGGCGGTAGGCTTCGAACTCCGCCCGCTTGTTGCGCAGGAAGAAGTCGAAGACATGCTCCCCCAACGCCTCCGGCACGAATTCGGAGCGTTCCATCACCATCAGTGCCGACTCCAGCGAGGCCGGTAGCCGGACGTAACCGAGCGCCCGGCGCTCGGTCTCGCTCAGCGACCACACGTCGTCCTCGGCCGGTGCGGGTAGTTCGTATCCCTCGCGGATACCGCGCAGACCGGCAGCGATGACCACCGCGAACATCAGGTAAGGATTGCAGGCGGAATCAGGCAGGCGGAACTCCATCCGCTGGCTCGACGACTTCCCGGGCGAGTAGTTCGGCACCCGGATCAAGGCAGACCGGTTCGCCTGGCCCCAGGACGCCGTCGTCGGGGCCTCGTCGCCGATGACCAGCCGCTTGTAGGAGTTGACCCACTGGCAGGACACCGCGGTGATCTCCGCGGCATGCCGAAGGACTCCGGCCAGGAACGCCTTGCCCGTAGCCGACATCTGGTACTCGTCGTCGGCGTCGTAGAACGCGTTGGTCTCGCCTTCGAACAGCGAGAAGTGGGTGTGCATCGCGGATCCGGGGTGATCCGGGAAGGGCTTCGGCATGAAGCTGGCGCGCACGCCCTGGGTGATGGCCACCTCCTTGACCACGTAGCGGAACGACATGATGTTGTCGGCCATCGTCAGGGCGTCGGCGTAGCGGAGGTCGATCTCCTGCTGACCGGGGGCGCCCTCGTGATGGGAGAACTCGACCGAGATCCCCATCGCCTCGAGGGTCTCGATGGCACGACGACGGAAGTGTGGGGCGACGTCGTGCGAGGCCTGGTCGAAGAAGCCACCCTGGTCGGCGGGCTCCGGAGCGGACCCGTCACTGGGCAGGTCCTTCATCAGGAAGAACTCGATCTCGGGGTGCACGTAGCAGGTGAAGCCCATCGAAGCGGCCTCGCCCATCACCCGGCGCAGTACGTGCCGCGGATCCGCCCAGCTGGGGCTGCCGTCGGGCATGGTGATGTCGCAGAACATCCGGGCGGAGTAGACCTTGCCCTCGTCGGTTTCCCACGGCAGTACCTGAAAGGTGGACGGGTCAGGCTTGGCGATCATGTCCGACTCGTACACGCGGGCGTATCCCTCGACGGCCGAGCCGTCGAACCCGATGCCCTCGCTGAAGGCACCCTCCAACTCGGCCGGAGCCACTGCGACCGACTTGAGATACCCGAGCACGTCGGTGAACCACAGACGGACAAAACGGATGTCCCGCTCCTCGAGCGTACGAAGGACGAACTGCTGCTGACGGTCCATTGCTACAGCCTATGTACGACGTATTTCCGACTTGTTGCCCACCCGTCCCGGATCACCGACAGGCGATCGGCCCGAGGTCCTGACGTACGGTGGCCGGATGCCCTGGGACCCTGCGCCGGCCGACGGCGGCGTGCTGTCACCCGGTCCCGGCAGCACGACCGTCCACTCCGGCGGCGTCGAATTCGTCCTGCCGGATACCTGGGGCACCTCCGGGATCCGGCTCGAGACGGACTGGGACCTCGGCGCGACCGATCCCGAGTTCGCCCGGCGCGACCATCACTGGGTACTGCACCTCCCACGGCCGGCCGTGGACCGGTTCGAGTACCGGTTCAGTGTGCGTTCCGACGGGGGCACGACCTGGATCACCGACCCGGCAAACCCGCGCACCGTCCCCGACCCGTTCGGCGACAAGTCCGAGATCCGCTTTCCCGAATACCGTGAGCCGTCATGGTTCGCCGGACTGGAAAGCGGCGGCCTGCACACCATCGACGTCGATCGGGGTGAGCTCGCCGCTGCGGTGCCGGTCACCCTGTGGACCCCCGAGGGGCTCGCACCGGACGAACCGGCACCGCTGTTGGTCGCTCATGACGGCACCGACATGGCCCGCCGCGGATCGCTGCTGCGCTGGGCCACCCGGGCATCGACCGACCTGAGCTTTCGGATCGCCCTGCTGGACCCCGCGCCCGGCCATCGGGACGAGTGGTACGCCGCTTCCGACGCCTACGCCGACCATGTGGCCGAAAGGATCTTTCCGGCTGTCTTCGCCACGGTGGCCGTCGATGCCATCCTCGGGCTCGGTGTCAGCCTGGGCGCCCTGTCCATGCTGACCATCCACCGGCGGCACCCCGGCCTGGTCGACGCGCTGGCACTGCAATCCGGCTCGTTCTTCACGTCCGTGCACGACCCGCAAGAGTCCGGGTACGGCCGGTTCCAGCAGATCTGCGCGGCCGTCTCCGCCATCGTCTCCGGGCCGCCGACCAGACCGGTTCCGGTGCTGATGACCTGCGGTGCGGTCGAGGAGAACCACGCCAACAACGAGTACATGGCGGAGGTGCTCACGTCCCAGGGCCTGGAGGTGACGTTCCACACCGTGCCGGACGCCCACACCATGATCGGCTGGCGAGACGCCTGGTCGCCCGGCCTGGAGCACTTGCTCCACGCAATTTCCTAGCGCGCCGAAGGAAGGATCTCGATCATGACCAGGACCGAGCACCACCGACTGGAGGCACCATCGCTGGGTGGCTCCAGTGAGGTCGCCGTGCACGGTCACTGGGGACGCCCGGTGCTCTGGTTCCCCGGCGAATCGGGCGGAGCCGGGGAATTCGAGGCCGAGGGCATGCTGGACGCGCTGCGTCCCGCCATCGACGACGGCAGGCTCAAGATCTTCTGCGTCCAGTCCTACGACTCGTCGTCCTGGTCCGACCGCAGCCTCTGCCAGGGCGACCGGGCCCGGGCCCACCGGCGCTTCGAGGACTGGATCATCTGGCAGGTGGTGCCGTTCATCCGGACCTCCTGCGGCGGCCGGGACGACATCGTCACCGCCGGCCCGTCGTTGGGCGCCTTCCATGCCGTCCTGTTCGCCCTCCGTCACGCGCATGTCTTCGGTCGGGCGGTCGGCTTCTCCGGCGGCTACGAGCCGTGGGACTGGCATGGCTGGGGCGACTCCGACCAGGACACCTACCTCACCGATCCGATGCAGTTCCTGCCGAGAACCGATGGCGGCCATCTGGATTTCCTGCGTTCGAGGTTGTACCTGACGTTGGTGGTGGGCAGCGGCCAGTGGGAGGACAGCACCGGCGCCAACTCGTCGACGCGGCAACTGGCCGGGATCCTTTCCGACAAGCAGATCCCTCACGAACTGCACGTCTGGGGTTCCGAATGGCCGCACGACTGGCCGAGTTGGCGGACCCAGGCCGGCCTCTACCTGCCGCAGCTCGGCTAGATCCGGTGCCCGCGCCGGGCCCGGATCAGGTACTGGAAGGATCTGCGCATGACGCCTCGACGTGACTCGACGAATCATCTGATCGGACTGTTGCTCGGCACGGAGGACGACTGGCCCCGGGCCTTCGAAACTCTCACCCGTCGACTGGGCGCCGTCAGCCACCACGGGCGCGAGCACCAGATCAGCACGGAGCGCCTCACCATCGAGCCGTTCGACCTGCGGGCCCCGGTGCGCCACGACGTCGTCATCGACCGGCTGGCCTGGTGGTACTTCCACCCGCGGGAGTGGCTGAAGAAGGCGGCGCTGGTCAACGACACCTACCTGCTCAACAACCCGTTCACCTTCCAGGCGATGGAGAAGCACTCGGCCTACTGCGCGATGATCCGGTTGGGTTTCGACATCCCGAACACCACCCTGGTGCCCTACAAGAACCCACTCGAGCACGAGAAATGGGCCTACACGGCCGGCACCTACAACCTGCCGTTCGAGCTGGACGAGGTGGCGGAACGGGTCGGCTACCCGATGTACATGAAGCCGTTCGACGGCGGCGCCTGGCGCGGCGTCTCCCGCGTCGACGACGTCGAGACGCTGCACAAGGCCTACGACGAATCCGGGCAGATGCTGATGCACCTGCAGGCCGCCGTTTCCCCGTTCGACGCGTTCGCCAGGTCGCTGACGATCGGTCCGGAGACCAAGATCATGAAGTTCCGGCCCGAACTGCCGATGCACGATCGCTACGAGGTGGCGCACTCCTTCCTGCCCCCGGAGGCGGGGATGGAGATCCTCACCCTCTCGCGCACCATCAATGCGTTCTTCCGGTGGGAGTTCAACTCCTGCGAGGCACTGGTCACCGGCACCAGGGTGCAGCCGATCGACTATGCCAACGCCTGCCCGGACATCGCGATCACGTCCCTGCACTACTACTTCCCGTGGGCGATCACCCAACTGATCAGCTGGAGCGTCTTCTGCGCCGTCACCGACCGCAGGCCGCGTCTGGACACCACCTCCCGCGAGTGGTTCGACGTGGCCGACGACCCCGACCTGTCCTGGAACGACAAGCTGGGCCGATACGGACTGCTGGCCGACCGGTACTTCCAGGCCGACGAGTACCGCGAGTTCTGCTCCACCTCGCTGGCCTCGCTACCGGGGTTGGTCCACGACTGGGTGGCTTCCACGGAGTTCGACGATCTGTTGGTCGAGACGGTGCGCAAGACCTATCCGGCAGCCGAGCACGACCGGTTCATCGCGCACTTCCGCGGGCTGATGAGGCTGTGGGTGGACGACCAGACCTGATCAGGAACAGGTGGCACCGGTCGCCGGCAAGGTCAACGACACCAAATAGGCGGTGCCGATCTTGTCGACGCACGAATCGCCGTTGAGCAGGTAGGAGGTATGCCGGACAGCCTGAGCGGTGAGCAGGGTGCCGCCGATCTCCTTGGCCAGTTCGACCCCGTCCGCATAGGGCGTCGCCGGGTCGCCGGTGGTCGAGATGACCAGCGTCTTGGGCAGGCCGGTGATCGCCAGGCGGTGCGGCAGGGTCGTCGGCGGGACCGGCCAGTCCGCGCAGATGTCCACGACCGCACCGGCTGGATCGCCACTGGCCTCGTACGGTGCTGCTGCCGCCAGGGCCGCGTTGAACTTCGTCACTTCCTCCGGGTCCGACATTCTCGGACCGTCGACACAGCGAACCGCATTGAATGCCTCGAGCAGGTTCGGGTAGTGGCCGTTGGCGTCCCGTTGGGCGTATTGATCGGCAAGCGCCATCAGCAGGTCGCCGGACCCCTGTGACAGATTGAGCAGTCCCTTCGCGAGGTAGGTCCACAACTCGTTCTCGTACAGCGATTCCGAGGTCCCGGAAACAGCGTCGGCGAAGGACAGCGACCGGCCGTCCTTGAGCGCGATCTTTTTCTCCAACAACGGGCGAACCAGGGCCTGGTACTTGGCCACGGCAGTGCTCGGGTCGGTGCCCAGCACGCAGCCGGGCGAGTTCTTCGCGCACCAGGTTGCGAAGGACAGGAAGGCCTTCTGGAACGCAGCGGCCTGATCGAGGGCACTGGTGGCCGGATCGTCGATCGGGGAGATGTCGCCGTCGAACAGCAGGGCCCTGACATTGCCCGGGAACTGTTCTGCGTATTCCCAGCCGATCTGGGTGCCGTAGCTAAATCCCGCGTAGGTCAGCTTCTTGTCCCCCAGCACCGCCCGTAGTACATCCAAATCCCGTGCTACGTCACGTGTTCCGACATTCGCCAGGAACGTCTTGCCGTCGATCCCCTGGGCCTTCCCGGTATTTGCAACGCACTCCGCGACGATCTGCTTGGTCAGGGCGTTCGCCGCGTCCACCTCCGTCTGGTTGCGGGACCGGGTGTCGGTCGCCCGGGCGGCATCCTGTTGGGCATCCGTCTGGCACTGCACCGCCGGCAGAGAAGAGCCGACTCCCCGGGGATCGATGCCCACCAGGTCGAAGGTCTTGTTGAGGGCCGCTACCTGCAGGTCCGAGGAACTCAGGTTGGTCAGACTGGCCGGCTCGACGATGGAGGCCAGGAAGGACATGCCCGAAGCACCGGGTCCACCGGGATCCATCACGAGCGATCCGATCCGCGCCGACGGATCGGTGGCCACCTTGCGCAGCACCGCGACCTGAACCGTCTGGCCGGTCGGGTTGTCGTAGGCCAGCGGCACCGTCAGCCGCGCACATTGCAGACTCGGTGAGGCGTAGTACTTCGCCGAAGCGGTGTCGGTGGCGTAGCTCTGGCAGCCACCCCAGGCCAACTGCTCGGAATAGAACTTCTGCAGGCCCTTGGGTACCGCACCCGGCGCGACAGCGGTGCCGGGTGCAGCCGTGGCAGACGGCGTCGTGCCGGCGGCCGTGGTGCCCGCAGCCGTGGCGGACGGGGTTGTGCCGGCAGCCGTGGCGCCCGATCCACCGGGCAGCACGCTGGGTTCGGTGATCTGCCCACCAGCGGTGGTCGTAGCCACAGCGGAACCGGCAGCGGCCGCAATGGGCAGGGCCGCCGATCCGGCTACAGCCGATGTACATCCGGCGAGCAACGCGGCGGCGCTGATCAGCGCGATGGCACGGACGGCGGTGGGCAGGCGAAGCGACCGGCGTCGCGGGGAGAGCATCCTGGGATCATCCCATTGCCACTCTGTGAGAAGCCTTTCACCCGTCTGACAATCCACTAGGAGTGCGCGTGGTCCCCGAGAGGAGTTAGTTGAGCGCTGGTACCGGTCTCGCCGTGGCAATCGGCACCTCGATGGCCTGCACCTTCGCGGTGGCCTCGTGCCACGACAATGCCGTAACGGCAGCCGCGATCACGGCCGCTCCGAGCCACTGGGACCAGGACAGCGACCCGGCCCCCCCGGTGCTGAGCATGATGCCGACGATGGCTCCGACCAGCGGGTAGGCCAACTCCGCCAACGTGGCCCTGGACGCTGCCGTCCGGCGGAGGCCGACGTAGTACAGCACCATGGCCAGCAACCCCGGCACCAGCGCCAGTTCGACGACCGCTGCGGTGCTGCTGATGTCCGGCACCCAGAAGGACTGACCGGTCACCGCGACGATCACCGCGGCGGCCGGCAGACCGAATGCGAAGCGCAGGGTGGTCAGTTCGACCGGCCGCAGTTCGGTCGCGACCAGCCGACCGAGGACGGTGCCTGCGGCCCACAGAACCGCGGCACCGAGCGCCAGGAACACCACTCCGGCCCTGGCCACCGTGACGTCGAACGGATCCGGGAAGGCCAGCAGCCAGACGCCCAGCACGGCCGGGATCGCGAAGTAGGCGAACCGACTACGGACCTTCTCCCTGAGGATCGTCACAGCACCGGCGATGGCGAACAGGGGTTGCAGGTGTTGCACCACGACGGGCGTCACGTAGTCGCCGCTCTCGCCGGAGATCGTGAAGGCCACCGTGAACAGGGTCGTGGCCAGCGCCGATGCGCCGATACCAATGGCGACAACGGCCAGCTTGCTGCGCCGGTCGAGGCCCGCGAAGGCGCGGAAGGACGAGATCAGGAACGGCGAGAGCGCCAGGACGAGCACCAGATGCTCGGCGAAGACCAGGGTGGGCGCCGAAACCTGTTGGGCCAGGGATCGACGGAACAGGGCGTCGGTGCCCCACAGCCCGGCACCGATCGCCACCAGCCAGGTGAGGTCACGTGCCCGCCGCACGAACGTCAACGTCATGCTCGGCACTCCAAGGACTCGCCAGAAGGTCGGCGCCGGAGGCGCCGCCGATGGTCACCAGACCATCGCACCCTTCAGCGTCAGGCGCCGTCCTGCCATTCCCGATCCTCGGCAGACTTCCGCTCCTCCCGGTCGCGGACGGTCTGCAGCGCGTTCGCGGCGGACTCCCGATCGGGGAACGGGCCGAGCAGGTCCTTCGCCTTGCTCTGGCCTTCCTCCTCGACTTGATGGGTGGTCAGGTTGTAGTAGAAGGCCGCGTTGCGGCCGATGTCGTCGCCCATCCGTTCAGCCTGCCACGAGCCGGACCGACGCGCCCGGCCCCGGTCCGGGAACCGGCTCGACCACGACACTGCTGCTCTCCCGATCGACCGACACCAGCCGGACGGCGGCCACCGATCCCTCGACCAGTCCGGCAGCGGAACAGCGCGCCCGGACCGGCGGTTCGTGGAGCAGCACGGTGGCGCGGTCCTTCGCGACGTCCACCTGCAGGACAGTGGCCTGGAACTCCTCTCCCTCCCGGCCCGCCAGCAGGAACACCGAAACCGCGCCGCTGCAGGCCCGATCGAGCTCCGACGCGCGACGGGCGGAAACGGACATCACCGCCGGCAGCTCCGGCAGCGCAGCGGTGACCCAGTCCGGGATCGGCGTGCCCGCGTGGAGCGCCAGGCAGACCTCGGTGGCGTACCGGTCGGCCAGCCGACGCAGCGGTGCGGTCACGTGGGCGTAGCTGCCACCGACGCCGGCATGCTCGGCCCGTTCCGGTGCCTGCCCGTCGAACGGCGTGTAACCGGCCCCCCGCAGCAGGTGGACCGCGTCATCCAGGAACGCCGCAACCTTGGGTCTGGACGGGTCGAGTCCGGCAATGAGATCGCCGGCCGCGACGTCACCCGGCCACGGGATCCTCAGGGTGGCGGCGGAGGAGCGCAGCGCCCGGATGGCCTCCTCGGACGCTGCCGGGAGCGTCCGAAGCAGCCCGACGTGACCGTCGAGCATGATCCGCGCGGCGCAGATGCCGGTCAGCAGGCTGATCTCGGCATTCGCCTTCTCCACCTCGCCCTGCGCCCGCAGGTCCAGCGTCCAGTGCCCATCGCCGCCCCGGACGACCTCGGCATCGGGCAGGTCGAGGGTGATCGCGTGCCGGCGCCGGGCGGCCTGCTGCCGCAACCGGCCGATCTGGGTCAGCAAGGCTACGGACGGGTGCGGGGACCCGGCGTCCAGATCACGCTGCACACCTGGGTAGTCGAGTCTGGCGACCGACCGCACCAGGGCCCGGCCGAGGTCGACCGCAAGCGGTTCGCCGTCCCGGCCGAGATCGATCGTCCAGAGCACGGCCGGCCGACACCGGTCGGGCAGCAGGCTCGCCGCGTCCTCGGACAGCTCCCTCGGGTGCAGCGGGGTGGCCAGATCCGGGCTGTACTGAGTTTCTCCCCGACGCCAGGTCTCGCGGTGCAAGGCCCCGTCAGCCGGCACGAACGACGACACGTCGGCGATCGCGTAGTGGACCCGATAGCCGTCACCCCGCCGCTGGAGATGCATGGCCTGGTCGAGGTCCATCGAACCGACCGGGTCGATCGTCACGAGTGGAAGATCGGTCCGATCCACCGGCGGGACGGGCGGACGGGCGGCGGCCGCGACCGCCTCGGCGACAGCGTCCGCGGGATACCCGGACGGCACCCCCAAGCGGTCGCGGACCGACTGGAAATCGATGGACCCGGAGGCGGCGACAGGCGGCTGCAGGCGGCGATTCGACACCGGGACAGGCTACTGGGTCTCTCGGGTCGCGGTGCCGGACTACTGTGGACACATGATCGAACACCCGGGCTCCGCGTTCGATCGCCGCTTCTTTCGACCTGCCGGTGAACACGGTGTGGTGGAACGGTTTCCGGATCGATGCCCGCTCGGCCATCCCCTGCGCGCGGACACCGTGCTGGTTGCCGCACACCCTTGCCTGTGCGCCGGACTGGTGCACCGGACCTGGCGCTGCTGGGCCTGTGACTCGGTCTGGGTGCGACCGCCTTGCGCGCACAATCCGGGCTGGATCCCCTGGATCGGCTCGGACGATCCCCGGGAGTGACACGCCGTGGGTGGTGTGGTGGACGAGTTGGTCTGTAAGCCGGGTCCTGTTCCCGGGGGCCTCTCGGCGATCCCGTTCGGCGACCATCCATCTCGGTGAGCCGTTGCCGACCCACTCCAGCGGTTTACCCGCAGACTCGGGCGGGCCGCCCTCGAACGCCTGCGCACACTCGCCGACACCGGCCCCGAAGCACCGGTACGAAGAGCGCTCACAACCTTGCTCCGGGTGGGGTTTACCGAGCCGCGCCGGTCACCCGGCACGCTGGTGGTCTCTTACACCACCGTTTCACCCTTACCCCGAGTTGTCGACCCGAAGGTCGACCACTCGTGGCGGTCTGTTTTCTGTGGCACTGTCCCGCGGCTCGCGCCGGGTTGCCGTTGACAACCACCCTGCCCTGTGGAGCCCGGACTTTCCTCGGCGGACCGGCCGGCAGGCCGGCAGGTCCGACGCGGTCGCCCGACCAACTCGTCCGGGCCGAACTGTACCGGTAACGTGCTCCGGCGTGACGCCCGTGACGAGTAGCCGGAGGACCAGCGGGTGAGCCCCGTCGTGGCCAGCATTCTCGGCGTACTCCTGCTGTTGGGTACCCTGGCTTTCGCCATCGTCAGGCCGAGAGGGCTCCCCGAGGCCGTCGCCGCCGTCCCCGCCGCCGGGATCGCGCTGGCGACCGGGCTGATCAGCTGGGACGGCGTCGGCACCACCGTGGGCAACCTCGGATCGACGATCGGATTCCTCGCCGCGGTGTTGATCATCGCGCACCTGTGCGAGGTCGACGGGGTGTTCCGCTGGTTGGGCGCGTTGATGGCCGGGCGCAGCCGGGCCGACCCCGGCCGGCTGCTGGTGCTGGTCTTCGTCGTCGCCTCGCTGACCACGGCGGCGCTGAGCCTGGACGCCACCGTCGTGCTGCTGACCCCGGCCATCCTGGTCACCATCCGGCGACTGCAGGTCAAGCCGGCCCCGCATGTCTACGCCACGGCTCACCTGTCGAACACTGCGTCGCTGGCGTTACCCGTCTCGAACCTGACCAACCTGTTGGCGTTCCAGGCCTCCGGCCTCACCTTTCTCGGCTTCACGGGTCTGATGATCGGTCCCTGGCTCGGCGCGATCGGCGTCGAGTACGTGATGTTCCGGATCTTCTTCGAGCGGGATCTCGTCCCAGAAGAACCCGCCGCGACGGCATCGGTCGAGATCGCTCCGATCCGCGCCGTGGAAGCGCCGAAGATGACGCTGATCCTGCTGGCGCTGATCCTGGTCGGGTTCGCCCTCGGGCCGCTGGTGGGCGCCGAACCGGCTGTGGTGGCGGCGGTCGGCGCGGCGGTGATGGCCCTGCGCGCCATCCTCCGCGGCCAGGTCGGGATCTGGTCGGTCATCATGGAGGCGAACCCGGTCTTCCTGGCCTTCGTGGCGGCCTTGGGGATCGTGGTGGAGGCAGCCACCAGTCATGGGCTGGAGAGCAGGGTCGCGGCGCTGTTGCCGACCGGAACGAGTCTGCTGTCCCTGCTGGCGCTGGCCGGCATTGCCGCGGTCCTGGCCAACCTGGTGAACAATCTGCCCGCCACCCTGGTGCTGCTGGCGGCGCTGGGTTCGCACCCGCAGACCGCAACGGTGCTGGCCGTGCTGATCGGGGTGAACATCGGCCCGAACCTGACGTACACCGGCTCGTTGGCCACCCTGCTCTGGCGCCGGGTACTGCTGTCCCACTCGACCTCGCCGTCCCTGGCGCGCTTCACCCGCCTCGGACTGCTCACCGTCCCGACGACCATGATCGCCGCCACCGTGCTGCTGTGGGTCGCGACCTCGCTGTTCTGAGTGCTGTCGGTCTAGCCGGTCAGATGCCCGGTTTCGTTCATCGCCCAGACGACGGTGGCACCGTCCTCGTCGACGGTGAAGCCGGAGAGCGACGCGGTGTCGATCCGGATCCGGTAGGCGGCCTCGGACGGGACATCCAGCGCGCTGAGCAGGATCATCTTGGTGGCGGCGGCGTGCGTGACCAGCACCACGGTGTGTCCGCGGTAGAGGCGTGCCACCTCGGCCAGCAGCGGGGTGACACGATCCCGGATCTGGTTGAACGACTCTCCGCCCGGCGGGGCTGCATCCGGGTCCGAACGCCAGATCGCGAATTCCTGTGGCCAGCGGGCCTCGATCTCGGCCGGCCGTAGCCCGGTCCACTCCCCCAGCAGACCGTCCAGCAGGTCGGGGTGCACGACAACTGGCGCACCGCAGGCATTCCCGATGGCCTTGGCGGTAAGTTGGCAACGCTGCAGCGGCGAGGTCAGCACAAGACCCGGCCGCAACACCTTGAGCCGCTCGCCCACGGAGGAGGCCTGCCGGCGTCCGCGGCTGGTCAACGGCACGTCCTCCCGTCCCGCGAATCGACCGTCCGCACCCCAGGTGGTCTCGCCGTGGCGGACCACCAGCACCTTGGTGGCGCCGGTGGGCAACGGCCCGGGCAACACGGCGGCCGGATCGGCGATGTTCTCGGGCCGGGATCCGTCGATCTCGCCGACGGCCCGGACGGGGCGGTCGAGACCAGCCAGCCCGGCATCCATGGCCTCGTTGGCCAGCCGGTCGGCATGGGAGTTCTGGGCCCGCGGCACCCAGGTCAAGGTGAACGTTCGAAAGCTTCGGAGTAGGTCAGAAGCTTTCGCCGCCAACGGTTTCATGTCGGGGTGCTTGACCTGCCACCGGCCGGAGAGCTGCTCGACGACGAGCCTGGAATCCATTCGTACGGCGATCTGGTCCGCGCCGAGATCACGGGCCGCTTCCAGGCCGGCGATGAGTCCGGAGTACTCCGCCACGTTGTTCGTCGCCCGGCCCAGGTAGGCGGCCCGCTCCGCGAGGACCGTCGCGCCGTCGGCGGCGAACACGACCGCGCCGTACCCGGCCGGGCCGGGGTTACCGCGCGATCCGCCGTCGGCGTAGATCAACACGGGCTGCGCAGGTTTCACCACCGGATGAGGATCGCACCACATTCCGGGCAGCGCACGACGTCGTCCGAAGGCGCCGAGCTGATCGCGGACAACTCCATGCTGTCCAGGTCGATGCGGCAGGCTTCACAGCGGGAGCCGTTGAGCTTGGCCGCGGCCACCTTGCCCGACTTCCGGATGCGCTCGTAGAGGGCGGCGAGATCCGCGGGCAGACCGCCCACCAGCTCGGCCCGGTCCGTGCGGTGGCGGCCCAGCTCGTCGTCGATGTCGGCGAATCGGTCGTCCCTGGTCGAGGTGGCCGATGCGACGACGGCCTCGAGGGCGTCGAACTCGGCCTGTGCCGAAGCGAGAGCGGCATCGGCCGTCTCCTTCTGCTCCATCAGTTCCAGGGCCTCGTCCTCGAGTACCCCTTGCCGTCGGCCCAGCGAGGTGATCTCGTGCTGCAGATTGTCCAGGTCCTTGGCGTTACCAGCACCGGAGGCCAGTCGCTGGGCATCCCGCTCGGCCCGCGACCGCACCTGGTCGATCTCGTTGTCGAGCTTGCGGGTGGCCCGCTCGAGATCGCTGACCTCGGTCTCGGCCAGCACCTTGGTGTTGCGGAGCTCGGTCAGCTTGACGTGGCCGGCCGAGATCACCGCCAGTTCGGGCAGGTTCGCCCGACGGTGTTCGGCCGCGTTGATCGACTGATCGAACCCAGCCAGGTCGAGCAATCGGCGTTGGACGAACGGATCAGCCTTCGGCACTGGTGTGGTTGCCCTTCTGGAGTTTTGTCCTTCGGATGGTTCATCAACTGCAGTGGGTCACAGGCGGTGAATGGTCCATGGATCGGTACGAATCCTGGAAACCGTGGTCGTGACGCTACCCGCCGGCACGCCGGGCGCGGCAGCGGCGTTGATCAACTGCGCGGCATTGGTCAGCCAGGGCCACTCGCCGGCCCAGTGCGCGACCTCCACCACCGCCGGCGCCAGCGGGTCGGCAAGGTGTTCGCCCACCACGTGGTGGCGTAGATCGGAGGTCAGGTAGACGTCCGCCGCGGCCGCTGTGGCCGACGACAGTTCGGAGTCACCGGCCCCGCCGCACAGGGCGACGGTGGTGACCAGACGCAGCGGGTCGCCGGCGGCCCTGACCCCGCTCACGGTCTCGGGGAGCGACTCGGCCACGAGGTCGACGAATTCGGCCAGGGTCAGCGGTGTCGGCAGCAGCCCGATCCGTCCGGTCCCGGTTCTCCCGGACTGGGCATGCCCGGGCGGCAGCAACCCCGTGGGGTCCGGCACCAACGGCCGCACCCCGATCAACCCGAGGGTGGCCGCCAGCGCATCGTTCACCCCACCGACCGCTTTGTCGGCGTTGGTGTGGGCGGCGTAGTGCGCGATGCCCGACGACACCATCCGATGGATCATCGAGCCCTTGGCGGTGTTCGCCGCGACCGACTGCACCGGGCGGAACAACAATGGGTGGTGCGTCACGATCAACTGTGCGCCGGTCGCCACCGCCTGCCGGACCACCGCAGCGTCGATGTCCACCGCGAGGAGCACCCGGGACACCTCGTCCGCCGGATTGCCGCAGGTCAGTCCGATGCCGGTGTCCCACTCCTGCGCCAGGGCCGGTGGGTACGCAATCTCGAGCACTCGAATCACGTCATCGACGGTCACGCTCACGAGGTTCTCCTGTCCGGGGGTGGCGGGCAGCCCAGTCTGACATTTCGGGTAACAATGGCTGGGTGAATGCAGCAGTCAGGACACCGCAGGGCCGGCAGCGGCCTGTGCACGTCAGTGTGATCTGCACGGGCAACATCTGCCGCTCCCCGATCGGCGAGCAGATGCTCCGGGTCGCGTTCGCCGATGCCGGTCTCGGCGATTCCGTGCGGGTGTCCAGCGCGGGCACCGGCGACTGGCATGTCGGACAACGCGCACACCGGCAGACCGAGCAGGCCTTGCGCCGCGCCGGCTTCCCCACCGACCACCAGGCCCGGCAGATCACTGCCGAGGAACTGGAGACGGTTGATCTCGCGCTCGCGGCGGACCGCGGGCATGTGCTGGTGCTGCGCCGCATGACGGACTCGCCGGACAAGGTCCGACTGCTGCGCAGCTTCGATCCGACCGCCGACTTCGACGAGGTTCCGGACCCCTATGGCTGCCCCGACGAAGCATTCGACGACGTGGTCGCCATGACCGCGGCCGCCATTCCGGGAGTCGTGGCGGAAGTCAGGCGGCTGCTCGCGTGAGCACCACCTTGGCGGAAGAGAAGCCCACCGTGCGCCCACGCCACCGTTTCGGCTTCCTGGTCAAGCCCGGCTGGGTCGGCGCGATCGTCGGCGCACTGGCCTTCACTGCGGCCTGTTGGCTGATCCTGGCCCCCTGGCAGTTCAGCCGCCACTCCGAGACGGCGGCCACGAACCATGCGATCGACGCGGCCAACACGGCGACACCGGTGCCCGTGCGGCAGTTGCTGTCCACCGACGCCGAGCCCGCCGCCCACGAGGCCTACCAACCCGTGACCGCGACCGGCGTCTTCGATCCGGATCACACCTACTACGTCCGGCTGCGCCAGGACAACGGCGGTAATCCGGTCTCGGAAGTCGTTCTGCCGATGCGATTGGCGGACGGCACGATCCTGTTGGTGGATCGCGGTTACCGGTCGTTCGGAGATATCAATGCCGGGGTGCCACTACCGCCTGTCCCGACAGGTGAGGTCACCATCACCGGACGGGTGCAGCAGGACCAGACCGATCCTTCCAAGCGCCCCCCGATCGCGGTGACCTCAGAAGTGGTCGATGGCAAGCTCGTCCAGGTCCCCCGGCGGATCGAGGCCTACGCCGTCAATGCCGACGCTCTCGCCGGGGCCGACGGCACGCCCGGCACATCAGGCGACGCGTCCGGCAATGTGCTGCAGGGCTACGTCCAGTTGATGGCCGGCAGCCCCGGAGTCCTGGACGAGATCGGAATGCCACAGACCGACGGCGGACCGTACTTCTCGTACGCGCTGCAATGGTGCGCCTTCGGGGCCATGTCGATCCTGGCGATCGGCTACTTCATCTTCCGCGAGGCCACCGACCCCCGAGGTCCCGACGAGCGCAACGTGACCTACTCCGAGCGCACCCGCTATCCCGACGAGGCCGGGTTCGGTCCGGCCGGATTTGCGGTCGCCCCGTACGGCGGGTCAGGCCCGCCGGACCCCGTCTCGGCGCGCGACTCCGTCTCGCCGCGCGACGCCGATCCCGTGAGCGTGTCGGAGGCGCAGGCTGAGCCGGTGGCCCGACCGGTGACGCGCCGCACGACCAAATCCAAGCGGCCATCCAGGGACGGGTTCGATCGCTCCCAGTTGTTCGACTGAGCCCCGGTTCCCGGTGATCGAGTGAACTGGCCGGAACGTGCCGCTCAGGCCGAGAAAGCAGTGCTGTCCAGGCATCTGCGTGCTCCTGTCCCCGGCATCGGGCTGGGTGTCGTCAGCTGGCCGGCCAGGTGGAGAGACAGCTTGTTCATCCGGTGGGATTTCTGGTGGCAGGCGCACCTGCTGGACTGTCAGGTCGATGCCTGGTTGCGCGAACCGTCGCCACTGCGGGCCAGGTCCATCCGTGCGCTGGTGCGATCGGTCAAGCTGCGGAATTTCGGTGGGTTCACCAACGACTACTGCGACGACATGGCGTGGATGGGGCTGGCGTTGCTGCGCGCCGAGGCGGCCGGCGCCAGCGAGGGCACGGGCATCAGAGAGATCGTCACCACCATCCTCGACTCGTGGTCGCCCGAGATCGGTGCGATCCCCTGGCGTGTCGGTGACGACTACTACAACGCTCCGGCCAACGGTCCGGTAGCGATCTTGTTGGCTCGAACGGGTTTCACCGATCGATCACAACAGCTGGCCGACTGGATGGATGATGCTCTCCGCCTGCCCGGTTCCGCGCTGGTGGCCGACGGTTTCTACGCCGGTCGTCCACCTGAACCGGTGTACTACTCCTATGTCCAAGGAGTGGTGCTGGGCGCCGAGATCGAGCTGGCCAGGGCCGGCGGAGATCGATCTCGGATTCATCGGCTGGTCGCGGGGGTCGCTGCGCTTCTCGCGACCTCCGGCACGTTGCGCGGGCATGGGGGTGGTGACGGTGGACTGTTCACCGGCATCCTGGCCCGCTATCTGGCGCTGGTCACCACCGATCTCCCCGGTGACGACGCGATCGATCGCGAAACCCGAGCCACGGCGGCTGATCTGGTGGTGCGGTCGGCAGAAGCCGCGTGGGCTCATCGTGTGGAAACTGCGGACGGCCCGCTCTTCGGGCCGGACTGGACCAAGCCGGCGCGGCTGCCGCGTCGGGGCGGGACGGACCTACCGGAGCGGGACCTGTCGGTCCAACTGTCCGGCTGGATGTTGCTCGAGGCCGCCGCCGTCGTGGCTCGCTGTGAATGACCGGCCAGCTCCACTAGCCTGACCACGTGTCACTCGTCGAACGCACCGAGAAACTGTTGTCCGGACCGCATCCGCTGCCGATCGTGGCGGCCGGGGATCCGGTCCTGCGGCGAAAGGCAGAGCCATACGATGGCAGCCTCCCGGCCGACCTGCTGACTGCGCTCCTGGACGCGATGCGCGAGACCATGCACGCCGCGCCCGGCGTGGGCCTGGCAGCGCCGCAGGTCGGCCTCGGTGTGCAGATCGCCGTTCTCGAGGATCTGGCCGAGATTCCGGCCGAGGCAGCCCGACTTCGTGATCGATCCCCGCTCCCGTTCCGGGTCCTGGTGAATCCCTCCTACACACCGTGCGGTGACCCAGTCGCGGCCTTCTATGAGGGCTGCCTTTCCGTACCGGGCTATCAAGCCGTCGTGGAGCGGGCGAGTTCGGTACAGCTTCGTGCTCACGACGAGGCCGGCAACAGGATCGACGAGATGGTGACCGGTTGGGCCGCAAGGATTGTCGCCCACGAGACCGATCACCTGGCCGGACAGCTCTATCTGGACAAGGCTTTCACCAGATCACTGACCAGCACCGACAACTACGTGACTCGCTGGGCCGCACCGACTCCGGTGATGGCGCGCGCCGAACTCGGCTTCTGACTCCAGGGAATCGGGTTCGGTCCGGGCCGGGCTCAGGCCGCTTCCGCGCTCAGGTAGCCGATGACCGCCGCCCGGAGGCGGGCCAGGTCGACACCGCAACCTGCCAATGCCCGGGCGCCCAAACCCTTTTCGACGTCGATGATCCCGATCAGCAGGTGCCCGGTCGAAATGGTCGTCGACGGCGAGGACTGAGCCGACCTGACCGCGAGTTCCAAAGCCTTCTTGCTGTTCGCGCTGAAGGGGATGTGTCCGCGCGGCGAGCGCCCGATCGGCGCCGGGTCGAGCGCACCAGATCCGAAGTGCTCCTCGGTCGCTTGGCGCACCCGCTCCAGGTCGATCCCCAGGGTGGCCAGCGCATCGGCGTCCAGAGCAGCACCTGCCCCACTGAGCACCTGGCGGCGAAGGGCGCCGGCGGTCAACCCGCTGTCGCGAAGCGCACGGGCGGCCGGGTCGTCACCGGTGCCGGCCACTCCCAGCAGCAGGTGCTGCGTACCGATGGTTCGATCTCCCAGTGTTCTGGCCTCGTCCTGGGCCCGGACGACTGCGGTCCGCGCATCGCGCGTGAAACGTTCGAACATCTTCCTCACCTTCCTCTTCTGGATGGACGGCGTTCGATCAGCGCGTACTTCTTGTGCACGGCCTGGCGGCTCACCCCGCTGTGCAGGGCGATCTCCTGCCAGGACCAACCCAATTCCCGGGCGTGTGCGACCTGCAGTGCCTCCAGACGGTCTGCGAGCTCGCGCAGAGCGCGCACCGCCCTGAGTCCTTCGGCCGGGTCGCCGCTGCTCGCCGCTGCGGCAAGTTCGGTATCCGTCGTCATGATGTCAATGTAGGTTGACGAGCTCGATGTGTCAATCAAGATTGACGCGGGGACAAGATCGACACCGCGAACCTGGTCAGGAACGCCCGGCCGCAACCGCACGGAGAAACGCGGTCGTCGCCGTGGAAATCTCGTCCGTTGCCCGCGGCCTGCTGACCGTGGGCGTCCCGTCTCCCGGCTGATCACCGTAGTCGCCGAAGTAGGCGTGGACACCACCCTGGATGACCGTGAAAGTGGCGTCGGCCGGAAGTTTCGCGCGACTCGCCTCGATGTCCGCCGGGGTCGCCAGCTCATCGTTGCTACCTGAGATCGATTCCACCGCAAGGTCTTTCCGGCCGGACAGATCGCCGAGTGGATAGGAGGCGTAGAAGAGGAGACCGGCTACGCGTCCCGGGCTGTCCGCTGCGAAGATGCCGGCGCTCGTCCCGCCCAGTGAATGGCCCCCGACCACCCACCGCTTGATCTCCGGGTGGGCGGCGATGGGCCCGCCGGACTGCCCGGGCGCGATGATTCCGAGGCCGAACGGAACCTTTAGGATGACCACGAGGAAGCCGGCCTCCGCCTGTGGGCGCAGGATCTCGGCGTAGGCACGGGCGTCGACGCGCGCGCCGGGTGAGAACACCAGCCCGAGTGTGGGCGATCCGGCGGCCGGCACCATCTCGATGGAGGTCGGATGATCGACGACCCGAACGGTAGCCGTCGTCGACAACGACGCCAGAGCCGGAGCTTTCGCACTGAACGGAATCAGCCAGATGAAGGTGCCGGCGATCACCGCCACCACCAGGGTGCCGGCGATCGCGGCGGTCAGCCGTAGCCGCGGATGGCGTCCGGTGCCTGGTTCCCGGCGCCGGAACCAGGACCAGCCGAGCGCCACCAGACCCACCACCAGACTGCTGAGCAGACTGATCGGGAAGATCGGATTGCCGTGCCACACAGCACCGAAGGCCGCGAGGAAAACCCAGGTCGGCGCAGCGATCAGCAGCACGCCGATCGCCACGCCGAACCAGCGCACCGTGCGCACCAGCGTTGGGGACTTTCCTGGAAGGCCGGACGGCGTCAGCTCAGGACGGGATCCAGTCGAAGACGTCCGGGTCGGGTCCGGTCCGCTCGTCCTT
The DNA here is from genome assembly GCA_965277305.1 of Nakamurella sp. Classification (GTDB taxonomy): domain Bacteria; phylum Actinomycetota; class Actinomycetes; order Mycobacteriales; family Nakamurellaceae; genus Nakamurella. Next base: position 1,258,808 of record CBDICH010000003.1, read on the forward strand.
GTTGAGCGACGAGATCGACGCCATGTCCCCGTCCGCGAGTTCGAAGTCGAAGATCTCGAAGTTCTCCCTCATCCGCTCCGGGTTCACCGACTTCGGGAACACGATGCTGCCGTGCTGGACATGCCAGCGCAGCACGACCTGGGCCGGAGTCTTGTCGTGGGCCTTGGCAATCGCGGTGATGGTCGGATCGTCCAGCACCTTGCCCTGCGCGATCGGCGACCACGCCTCCGTGGCGATGCCGTGCTCGGCGTTGAAGGCCCGCAGAGCCTCCTGGGTCAGATACGGATGGACCTCGATCTGGTTGACCGCGGGCGGCACGGTGGTCTCCTCGTGCAGGCGGCGCAGGTGCTGCGGCTGGAAGTTGGAGACACCGATCGAGCGCGCTCGGCCGTCTGCGTAGATCTGCTCGAACGCCTTCCAGGTGTCGACGAAATTGCGCTTGGTGGCGAGCGGCCAGTGGATGAGGAAGAGGTCGATCTTCGCCAGGCCGAGTTTCGACAGGGTCTCGTCGAACGCAGTCAGCGCGGCGTCGTAACCCAGCTGGTTGTTGTTGAGCTTGCTGGTGACGAACACCTCCGACGGGTCCAGATCGGACTCTGCCAACGCTTGACCGACCTCCTTCTCGTTCCCGTACATCTGCGCCGTGTCGATGTGTCGGTAACCCACCTTCAGCGCCCCGGCGACAGCCGCAGCCGTCTCGGCCGGCTTGATCTGGAACACGCCGAACCCCAGCTGCGGGATCTCGACGCCGTTGTTCAGCAGAACATTCGGTACTGCACTCATCTGCGAGCTCCTCTTTGGGTCTGTCTCTCGTTGGACGACTTCCAGTACTACCAGTACCCGGTAGGTTCGGCTCTATGCGAGTAGGCGTGGTGATCCTCCCCCAGTACCCGGCGGTCGAGACGAGGCGACGATGGAAGTCGTTGGAGGATCGCGGTTTTGCTCACGGTTGGACCTATGACCACCTGGCCTGGCGGGATCTGGCCGACGAGCCCTGGTATGCGACGATCCCCACTCTGGTCGTCGCGGCCGCCGCCACCTCCCGGCTCCGCATCGGGACCTGGGTCACCTCCCCCAACTTCCGTCATCCGGTGACCTACGCGAAGGAACTGATGTCCCTCGACGACGTCGCCGCCGGCGAGCTGGACGAAGCCGGCCATGGCCGGTTGATCGCGGCGATCGGCGCGGGTGGACTGGGATGGGACTCGGCCGTGCTCGGGCGTCCCAATCTCCAGCCCGGCGAGCGCGTGGACCGGCTCGCAGAGTTCGTCACACTGACCGATCTGTTGCTCACCCAGCCCGAAACGAGCTGGGAGGGAGAGTATTTCACCGCTGCGCGGGCCAGGATGCACCCGGCCGGTTCGCGTGCGCGCATCCCACTGGTGCTCGCGGGCAACGGCCCCCGATCGGTACGACTTGCTGCCGCCTACGACGGCTGGGCCACCACCGGACCGGACGGCGAATTCAGCACCGAGCAGTGGTGGGAACGGCTGGCTCAGCTGGTCCGGATCTTCGAATCGACCGCGTCGACGGCCGGCCGCGACCCCGGCACCATCCGGCGCTACCTGTCGATGGACGCCGCCCCCGGGTACTCGTTCTCCGAACTGAATTCGTTCACCGAATCGGCCGAGCGGGCGCGCGACCTGGGGTTCACCGATGTGATCGTGCACTGGCCCCGGACGGACCGCACCTACGCCGGGGACGAGAACGTCCTCGACCGCATCGCCGCGCTCCTGCTGGACGGTGAATACCTCCGCTGACGTCCGAGGGTGTGGTGAGCGGAGGGTGTGGTCAGCCGACCCCCAGGGTGGTGGCCAGCAGTTTTGCCGCCGCCAGCAGGGCGAGCACCACGAAGGAGAGCAGGCACCATCCGGCGAGGTAGGCCAACCCCCGGAGACGGGAGGGCAGGAAAGGAGCGAACCGGGGTGACTCGGCGATGCTGTCCTTCAGGTCGAAGCCCATCTTCACGCCGCGCCAGATCTTGCCGCTCAGTGAGCGCAGCCGGAGCTTCTTCGGGCGCTCGAGCAACTGACCGAGGTTGCTCTTGATCTGGTTCCAGACCTCCGGGGAGCCCACGGCCGCATACATCTGAGCCGCTGCCTCATCCGGCGGCTGCAGCGCGTGCAGCAACTGGTATCGACGCACCCCCAGCCAGGCGCTGGGCACCAGAGCCAGGCCGACCAGGACGCCCGCTACCGGCACATCCGATCCCCCACGGACGATCGAGACGAGCAGCAGAACCAGTCCGGGGAGAACGGGAGCCAGCAACACGATCAGCAGCGGCAGTCGCAGCTGAGCGATGATCGCGGCGAACAGACGCACCACGTCGGCGACCGTCTTCTGCAACTGGATGGGCACCTTGCGGGCCAGGTCCGAGACGGACGCGACCGCGGTCCGGACCCGGCCGGCCGGCGTGAGCTGAGCGGCTTCGACCGGGGTCGGAGGCTGCTTCCGCAGGACGACCGGGGTCGGAGGCTGCTTCCGCAGGACGACCGGCGCTGGAGATCCGATGGAGTCCGGTGCCCCGACCGGACTGGACGGTCCGACCGGACTCGACGGTCCGACCGAATCCGACGGGTCGAACGGTGCGCGGTCCACGATTTCTCCTCCAGCTCCCCGTCGATCTCCAGTTGCAGGTCGATCGTGCCATCTGGATACCCAGGTGTTTCGGAAGCTAAGCCCACATCTCCCTGCGCAGGCTATCGACCACTTCGGGAGAGAACCCGGATACCCGGGTTTCGAGGCGGTACTTCTGGGCACCAACCCCTAGGAGACGGTCTCCAACGCACCACCGAACAAGGAGCAACCATGCTCGGACTCATCATCAGCCTGATCGTCATCGGACTGATTGCGGGCGCAGTCGCTCGCCTCCTCGTGCCCGGCAAGCAGAACCTGTCGATCCTCGCGACCATCGTCATCGGCATCGTCGGATCGTTCGTCGGCGGATTCCTCGGCTACCTGCTCTTCCACAAGGATGCGCAGAACGGGTTCTTCCAGCCGTCGGGAATCATCGGTTCGATCATCGGCGCCGTCATCGTGCTCCTGCTCTGGATCCGGTTCGGTTCCAAGTCCCGGTCATCGGTCTGATCCGATCTCGATGATCAGGTAACGGACGGACAACAGGCACTGTCCAGGCCCTCGCTGTCGACCCTCCCATCCGGTCGGCAGCGAGGGCTCTCGTGTTCCCGGAGTCCGGCGAGGCGCGGATCGGTGCGGAAACGCCGTCACCGGATGACTCCCAGCCGGCGGTCGAACCAGCGCAGGTGGTGACGGGCCACCTCCGGCCAGGACGGCCCGACCGGAGTCCCCTCGGCGATGACTGTCAGCGTGAAGTCGTCCAGCGCCTGTCGAACCCGCTGGGCGAGCCCCCCCGGCTCGTAGAGCGCAACCGCGCCGGGCATCCGCCGGTCCAGTTCCCGGGCGTAACGGCCGGCCAGCACCAGAGGACGTCGCCCGGCCGCAATCCAGGAGTTGATGGACGCGGAGGCGGAGACCTGAGGATGAGGAGCTACCGGAACGTCGACCATCCGCAATTGACGGGCGACATCGGCGTCCGCGAGATATCCGGTGCACTCGAAGGCTAGTCCGAGTGCGGCTGCCGACGACCTCAACTCGTCCAGCATGGACTCGTGGCCGTCCGACGGGCGGCCGATCGCGCGCACCGTGATGGGCTGACGCAGCGCCGCCAACTCGGAGAGGACGTCCTGGTGCCCCTTCCCCGGGTAGATGAATCCGAAGATCCCCACCGTGGATCTGCCGACCTGGGTACGCCGACGGGGCCGTTGCGCGCCTGCCAGGCCCACCGGCAGCGGAATGATCTCGACCGCCTGCTCGTGAGGGCCGCCCAGACCACCGAAATCCGGCCCACGGTCGGCGGTCATCGCCGCCAGCAACAGTTCTCGCTCGTGTTCGCTGGACACGACGACACCGGAGGCCAGTTCGGTGATCACGCGATAGATATGTGCACGGCGCCGGAAGAGCTCGGCACTCACTCCGGTCTGCGGCAGGTCGTGCAGGGTGACCGTCAAGGCGCGACCATGCCGTCGCAACGCGGCCGAGAATTCGGCGATGCGGTCACCCACGTCGGTGGACCCGTCGGTGAACAACCAGTCGTTGGCCTGGAGGTGGACCAGCCGCGTGTGATCGGGCAGGCGTTCGACCACTTCGGACAGTCGCGACGGATCCGCCTGGTGGAGAACCGTTCCGCGAAACCCCTGTACCAGCATGGCATCTGCGAGCTCACGCCCGAATCGTGATATTCCGTGGTCGACCGGACCCACGGTCACCAGGGCGACCGGTTCGCTCATGCCAGACCCAGTAGTTCGAGCGTGGTCCGGTGTCGGCGGAAACCTTCTGCGACCACCTGGGGGTTGTCGAGGTACCAACGCCACTGGGCCCGGTGGACCGTGAGGCGGTTGACCCGTCGGCCCGCCACCGACCAGGATTTCCGGCCGGCGCCGGCGGCACCCAGCGCTCGGAGGGCAGCGGGGTCGACCGGCGCCACCACCTCACCGAGGAGCGTCCGTCCGGGATCCACCACATCCGCTGGAGATCCGACGGCCAGTTGCACTCTCCGGGCGAGTTCGAGAAGCACCCGGTTGCCGGGATGATTGATGGTCGCCATGTCGCCGGATGCCGCGGACCCGAACACGTCGGACAACGTGATGTCGGAGCCGCGCCCCTCCCGGCGGCGCAACTCCGCAACGGAATCATCAGCCACCTGGCGACAGGCCGACTCCGACGGCCGCTCCCCCAGCAGATCACGTCCCGTCCGGGCAGACGCCAGGGTGCGGAGATCGTGGTACGGCACGACCGGCGGATCGTGCCCGGCATTCGTGGGGTCACGAACGATGGCCTGGTAGGGATGAAACCCGGCAAACCGTATGACGGGCCATCGAATGACGCGGCCGCCCGGCTTCATCATGGCCGCCACGTCGTCGGTACCCAGGGGGAGGTTGTGATAATTGTCGACGACGGGTTGACTGAGCAGTAATTGGGTATTACGCGCGACCCGACGCAGGAATGGGATGTCAGCCGCCGTCAATTCGAACACCGGCGGGATTCGAACCGCCTGCCAGCCAAGCTGTTTCGAGGTCGCCAGGACGACTCTCAAGGCCTCCGCCTGGCAATTCCCGTGCACCAGGACAAGTGGTCGTTGGTCGCGTTTCGACCGCGCGTGTCCGGGTAAACCGTAGAAGGTCCCGTAATGCCGGGTCCTTCCGGTCACTTCGATGGACATACCAGGGACGGTACCCGCGAATCCAGGCGAAATGCGGTGCACAGAAGGGTGGGCAGGTGAGAGTGGATGCAGTGGACCGTTCCGCGGCGACGACCCCGCCCGACGGGGAACTCGTGACTCTCCGGGTCGCGTCCATCCCGGAGAATCATCCGTACGTCCGGCACCTTGCCGATCCGGGTGGCCGATCCGGCGTTCATCGTCTGGCCGACCCACGCCCCGCCGTCGATGCACCCGCCCCGGGCCAGTGGTGGCCGCCCCGGATGCTGGATCCCGAGTGGATCACCGCGCACCATCACGAGTTCGATCTCCTGCACCTGCATTTCGGTTTCGACGCCGCGGATCCGCCCGGCCTCCGCCGCTGGACGGATCTGTTGCGCGCCTACGACATACCTCTCGTGCTGACGGTCCACGACCTGACCAACCCGCACTTGCTCGACACCGCATCACATCGGGCGAATCTGGACGTACTCGTGCCGGCCGCGGCCGAGCTGATCACCCTCACCCACCGGGCCGCCGCCGAGATCCGCCGCCGGTGGGCGCGCCGGGCGACCGTGATCCCGCATCCGCACATCGTTCCGTTCGAGAGGATCGGCCGGCCCAGGCCGGCGCACGACGGATTCGTCATCGGTGTGCACGCCAAGAGCCTGCGGGCGAACATCGACCCGTTGCCCATCATCGGCCCGTTGCTCGACGCCCTCCCCAGTCTGCCCCGTGCCACCCTCCGGTTGGACGTGCACCCGGAGCTGATGGATCGGGCCGATCACGACCCGCGGGCGATGGCACTGCGCTCGTGGATCTCGGAACACCGGGCCCATCCACAGTTCCAGCTGGCGGTGCACCCACGATTCACCGACGCGCAGCTCTGGGACTACCTGGAGGGCATCGACGTCTGCGTCCTTCCGTACCGGTTCGGCACCCACTCCGGGTGGCTGGAGGCCTGCGTCGACCTCGGCACCGAAGCAGTGGTGCCCTCCCTCGGGTGCTACGCGGATCAGCACGGACATCCGGTGTTCGGCCCCGACACGACCGGCCTGATCGAGGCGGTCAGGGCCACCTACGCCGGCGAAGCACGCGCTCGTCCGGTCCGGCCCGATCGGCAACAGCAGCGGCGCGAGATCGCAGCCGGCCACGACATCGTGTACCGCCGGGCGATGATCTCCGGGCCGCGAAGGCACCCGATGAGCCGCTGAACCCAGTGGATCGTCCCCGCCCCTACCAGAGAAGGAAAGTCCTCTCATGACAACCACTGCCGCCCACGACGGGGGTCAGGTCCAGGACCGGTTCAAGGTGCTGATCGTTGCATCTCTGCGTTATCCCATCGCGGAACCGTTCGCCGGCGGTCTGGAGGCGCACACGGTGGCACTGGCCCGCGGGCTCCGCGCGCGGGGGCACTCCGTGACGGTGGCCGGTGCGGCCGGGAGCGACGCGGAGGTCGTCAGCCACGTCTTCGGGGCGCTACCGCGCAGCGGGACGGGCGAGCGGGCCGACATCATGGAGAACCCGGCCGTGCAGGCGGCCGAACATCGCGGCTTCGCCGATCTCGCCGACGACCTGCGGTCCGGCTTGATCGGTTCGTTCGACCTGGTCCACAACAATTCGCTGTATCCGCTGCTCGTCGAACAGGCCCCCTCTCTGCCGTGCCCGCTGATCACCACCCTGCACACCCCGCCGCTGCCTTGGGCCGACCGGGTGCTGCGAGAGGGGAACCACCCGGACGCCCATTTCATCGCGGTCAGCCGATCGACGGCGCGCTCCTGGAGCGCGTTGCTGGATCCCCGGGTGGTGCTCAACGGGATCGATCTGGAGGCCTGGCGGCCGGGCCCCGGAGGACGCGATGCCGTGTGGTCGGGTCGCCTGGTGGCCGAGAAGGCCCCGCATCTGGCCATCGCCATCGCCAAGGCGGCCGGCTACCGGCTGACCATCGCCGGCCCGATCATCGATCAGTCGTATTTCGCGGCCTCGGTGGCGCCATTGCTGGACGATCGCATTCGGTATGCCGGGCACCTGAACCAGCGTCAACTGGCCGCTCTGGTCGGCTCGAGCGCCGTGGCCCTGGTCACTCCCACCTGGGACGAACCGTTCGGCATGGTGGTGGCCGAGGCCATGTCCTGCGGCACCCCCGTCCTGGCGTTCGCCCGTGGCGGCATCCCCGAACTGCTGACCGATGCGGCGGGTCGGCTCCTGCCCGGCCCGGCCGGCAACCAGATGACCGCCGGCGAGACCGACGCAGCGGTCACGGCTCTGACGCAGGCCCGGGCACTGGACCGAGCGGCTGTGCGGGAGCAGGCGGAAGTGCACTGCAGCGACGCGGCCATGCTCTCGGGGTACGAACACGTCTACCAGGATGTGCTGCGGACCTGGGAACTGCAGTGATCGGCTACTACGTCCATCATCGCGGCCGCGGCCATCTGCAACGCATGCAGGCGATCGCGGCACACCTCACCACGCCCATCACGGCGCTGTCGTCATTGACCGCACCCGAAGACGCCCCACCCTGGGTGCACCTGCCGGCCGACGATCTCGGGTCGGTCTTCACCGAACCCACCGCGAACGGAACCCTGCACTGGGTCCCCCGGCATCACGAGGGACTCCGCGCCCGGATGGCGCTCATCGCCGAGTGGATCGCGCACGCGCGCCCGTCGCTGGTCGTGGCGGACGTGTCGGTCGAGGTGGCGACCCTCTGCCGACTGATGGGCGTACCCACCGTCGTGGTGGCCATGCGTGGTGATCGAACCGATCGACCGCATCGCACGGCCTATGACAGTGCGCACGCCCTGCTGGCGCCGTGGACGGTCGAATTCGCCGAGCCGGACTGGCCACAAGCCTGGTCCGACAAGACCTTTCACGTCGGAGCGATCTCCCGGTTCAGCGAACTGACACCACCGGAGCGGGCCCGGCATCCCGGCGCCCGGCGGGTGTTGGTGCTGTGGGGGTCCGGCGGTCAGGTCGACCCGACGCCCCGGTTCCGGGCGGCGGCGGCCGCCACGAACGGCTGGATCTGGCGGTTCGCCGGTGGCAGTCCGGCAAATCAGGTCAACGCGGCGGAGATCTGGAATCTGTTGGGCTGGGCCGACGTGGTCATCACCCACGGCGGTCAGAACGCGATCGCCGAAGTGGCCGCGGCCCGGGTTCCGGCCATCGTCGTGGCCGACGACCGGCCGCACGGTGAACAGCACGCCACCGCATCGATGCTGGACCGGATGGGTGTGGCCGTCGGGCTGCAGGGATGGCCCGAACCGGACCGGTGGCCCGCGCTGCTGGCCCAGGCGCTGGCCGACGGCGGTCTGCCATGGGCCCGGTGGGCCCCGGTCGGAGCGGCGCGGCGGGCGGCGCAGTTCCTGTCCGACACGGCGATCGAGGTCGGTTCAGAGCCGCCGACGGCCCTCACGGCAACGGGTCGGCCCCGGTGACCCGATCCGGCGGCACGACAGCGCTGGTGACGATCGTCAGCGGGCGGCACGATCACCTGCTCAACCAGCAGCGCGGGATCCTGGCATCGAGTCGTCTTCCGGAGTTGTATGTCGTCGTCTCGATGGGTGATCCGGCGGCGCTGGCGGTGACGGACGATGGGCCCCTGGCCGAATCGAGCTGCCGGGTGGTGACGCGGCTGCTGCCCACCGATGATCATCTGCCGTTGGCCAGGGCCCGCAACCTCGGAGCCGAGCTGGCACTGGCTGCGGGAGCCGATATCCTCGTCTTTCTCGACGTCGACTGCGTCCCGTCCGCGTCCTTGTTGGACACCTACATCGCCTCGGTCACGAGCGAGTCGACAGGAGGCGGGCCGACTGGGTCATCGCTGCACTGCGGCGTGGTGCAGTACCTGCCGCCGGAGGTCGACGCCGCGCAGGTCGAGCCGTCGGCTCTGACCGGAACGGCGCCGGCCTTCCGCCCGCACCCGCAACCGGGCGAATCCATCCGCTCCGGCGACTGGCAGCTGTTCTGGTCGTTGTCCTTTGCGGTGTCGGCGGACACCTGGCGCCGGGTCGGAGGCTTCCACGAGGCCTACGTCGGATACGGCGCCGAGGACACCGACCTGGGTCTGCTGGCCCACCACAAGGGTATCGACCTGCGGTGGGTGGGCGGGGCCGACGCGTTTCACCAGTACCACCCCACCACGGCGCTGCCGGTGGCCCACCTGGACGACATCATCCGCAACGCCGGGATCTTCCAGCGACGCTGGGGCTGCTGGCCCATGGAGGGCTGGTTGAGGGGTTTCCAGGACGCTGGGCTCGCCGAATACGACGAGGCCCTGGGCTGGCGGGTCCGGTAGTCCCAGCTGCCGGGGTCCGACCACTACGATCGGCCCCGTGCCTGCCCATCTCGCTCTGCTGTTGGACTTCGACGGCACGCTGTACGTCGGCGACCTGCCGATCCTGGCCTACGCCCGCCACTGCGCCGAACAACTACCGGCGGCGGGTGCCACGGAGCTCATCGACGGTGTCCGGTTTTTCCTGGAGGGCACCTCGATCGGCGACCGGCGGGTGGATCTGGGAGCCGCAGAAGACGGCTACCAGGCGGTCGAGATCCTCGGGCGGGCCCTGGGTCTCACCGAAGGTCAGGTCGATTCCGCCTACGCGCTGGCCCGTGATGACCTGGCCGCGTCCGCCTTCGCTCTTGATCAGCCCGAGGGGCTGGAGGAGTTGCTCGACGAACTCAGCGGTGTGCACGTCATGGTGGTGACGAACGCCCACCCGGTGGGTGTCGCCGAGGTGCTGTCCGCCATCGGTCTGGCCCGGTTCGTCGACGAGCTGATCACCGACGCCGGTAAGCCGGGCTCCATGCCGGCACTGCTGAGAAGGACACTGGCGGTCATCCATGGCGCCGACGAGCCACGCCGACTGATGGTCGTCGGCGACCGGTGGTCCAGCGATCTGGCCGATGCGGCCGGAGTGGGTGCGACCACGGGGCTGATCGATCGCTTCGGCCGCGGGGACGGCAACCCTACGGTCCGAGCGTCCCAGCTGTCCGCCCTGGTTCCGGCGATCCGCCGTTGGGCCGACCAATTCGGTGGGCTGGGGGCGGAGCATCTTGGTGGATCGAGTACAGGAGGAGCCGATGGAAAGCTCTGACCAGTTCGACCCGGCCGGGCTACCGACGCCCGACGACCTGCCCGCCGAAGTGCCGGACCTGGTCATCGCGCATCTCTCGGACACCCACCTGACCAGCCTCGGCGTGCTGTACAACGCGGTGATCGATCCGGCGGCAGCGCTGGACAAGGTCGTGGCGGCGCTGGTCAGAGCAACCGTCGAAGGCCGCGGGCCGGATGTCGTCGTCGTCTCCGGGGATCTGACCGACTCCGGTGATCCCGATGCCTACCGACGCCTGGACGCCGCCCTGAAACCGCTTGGTACGCAGGTGATCTACGCAACCGGTAACCACGATGTGCGGTCGGCCTTCCACGCCGAACTTCTGGGTGAACCGGACCGGGTGGGGCCGATTCTGCAGGTGCACCGGCTCCCGGACCTCCGGATCGTGGTGCTGGATTCGACAGTGGTGGGTGCCGGGCACGGCGTGTTGACGCCGCAGCACCTGTCGGAGCTGCGGACCGAGTTGGCCACGCCGCATCCGGGGGGCACCCTGGTCGTCCTGCACCATGCACCGCTGCCGCCACCGTCGCCATTGCTGACCTACTTCGCCCTCGATCGGGAGTCGAGAACCGGTCTGGCGCAGACCATCCTGGGCACCGACACCAGGATGATCCTGGCCGGGCACCACCATCTGGCCGGCTTCGGCATGCTCGGCGCGACACCGGTGGCGGTCGCCCCGTCCACAGCGATCCGGACCGATCCGCTGGCGCCTCCCGGGCACGAGAGAACATACGGATCGGCCGGTTTCAATCTCGTGCGTGTCTACCCGGACGAGATCACCGTGTCCGTCATCCCCCTCGACGACGCACCACAGATCTTCGATCTGGACGCGGCCGGTTGCGCTGCCGTCATCGCCGAGCACCCCATCACCGCGTCAACAGCTCACAGCAACGCCGCCGGGAAGAGCAGGACCGACCAACATCCGAACAGCAGGTAGGGCCCCAGCGGGATGGCAGAGTTCAGACGCAGCCGCCGGGTCGCCACCCCGGCCAACGCCACCACCGATCCGATGACGAATGCGATGGCCAGTCCGACGACGACGGCTCCGATCGATACGTACCCCATCATCAGGCCGAGCGTCGGGATCAGCTTGACATCTCCGCGGCCCATCCACGACGACGACATCCGGGCCAGCGCAGTGAACAGGGCCCACAGCAGGACGGCCGACACCGCTGCGCGGATCACCGAGCCCGATCCGGGCGACACCAGCGAGGTGAGCAGCACGGCCAGCGCGGTCGCCGGAATCGCCGGCAGCGTGATCGCGTCGGGCAGCCGATGATGCACGATGTCAACGGAACCGAGAGCCACCATCAGCAACCCCGCCCCCAGGACCAGTCCGAGAGTGGGCTCCGCCCATGCCAATCCGACGCCCAACGTGGTCACCAGGGCACTGGCCACCTCGGCGAGCCCGACCCGGAGCACCGCGCCGCGCCGCAGCCTGCCGAGCAGTATCCGAATCCCGGCTCCTGCCGCCGCCCCGACCAGCGCGGCCACCAGCAGTCCCACCGCCATCAGAACGCCCGGACCCCCGTGCACCACGTTACTTTGCCATGCCGAAGCTCCGCGCCGCAGTTCTTGTGCACAGGTCAGCGAGGCTGGATACCGCGGCGGAGCACCAGCGGTGGCGGGGGGTCGAGCAACCCCGCGAACACAACTACCGCTACCGCCACCAGTACGAGCGAGGATCCCGCGGTCAACCACGGCCCCAGGCCGCTGGAGATCTGCGAGTGGGCATCGGCATAGACACCGCTCAGGTCACCCGGCGAGATCCCACGGATCAGCCCCCAGGCGAGGCCGCCGAGGCCAACCAACGTGAGCACCGAGGCCGGGATGCGATGAGGCTTCTCGCCTCTCGACACCAGGGCGATGCCGAACCCCGCGACCAACGCCAGCGCACCGATCACCACCGCCAGCGCACCCGGTCGATAGCTGGCGAACCCTTGGGTCACGTCGTTCACATTCTGACCGCTGATCTGGCCGCCCGACACGCTGCCCCAACCGGACAGCGTGACGAGCCCACCGGTGTCGTCGGGCAGCGACAACCAGGTCAGGGTCGAGGCAGCGATGCAGCCGGCGGCGCCCACTATCGCGCAGAGCGCCACGACCAACCGCAGCGTCCTGATCCGGTCCGCGCTCCGGCGTGGTGTGGCCGCCACAGTTCTCCCGCTCTTCCCGGTCAGCTTTCCGGTGATGCCTTTGCCCGTCATGCCCGTCAACCGATCGGCAGCGGCAGGTCGGTGCCACTGGCAGCCAGCAGCCCCTGCCGCATGGCCGCCTGCGGCGCCGAGCGGCCGGTGAACAATTCGAACTGGCGAAACGCCTGGTGCAGCAACATGTCCAGCCCGGTCACACTGATCCGGTCGGACCGTGACGCCGCAGCCAACGGGGTCGGCCAGGGGTGGTAGATGACGTCGAACAGGGCGGGGACATCGGCGAGGGACTCGGCCAGGTGGTCGGCCGCACCGGCCGGCAGCGTCGATACCACCAGGTCGACGCCGACACCCGCCGAGGTGATGCCGGCGACGGTCAGATCGGTTGTCAACACCCGGATCCCGAGCTGCTGCGCCAACTCGACACAAGCCGCGGTGCTCGCCGGTCGACGACCGCTCAGCGTCAACGTATCGACACCCAGCTCGGCGAGCGCAGCCACCACCGACCGGGCCGTGCCACCGCCGCCCAGCAGCAGCACGTGTCCGGGCACCACTCCGGCCGACCGCAGCGCACCCAGGACCCCGTCCACGTCGGTGTTCTCCGCATGCCAGCCACTCGACGTGCGCCACAACGTGTTCGCCACGCCGAGGAGCTCCACCCGATCGCTGCGCACATCGGAGACCTGAGCCGCAGCCGCCTTACCCGGCATGGTGACGGAATAGCCCAGCCATTCTGGAGCGCTGGATCGCACAATGCCCGGCAGCGCCTCGGCGTCGCACTCGATGCGGTCGTAGCTCCAGTCGCTGAGCCCGAGCGCCGCGAAACCGGCCCGGTGCAGGGCCGGGGACAGCGAGTGGACGACTGGGAAACCGAGGACGGCGGCTCGACGGGTCACCCGCCGAATACCCCGTTCGCCCTGGCCTGATCGACGCACTTGGTGTGCTGGGCATAGGTCACCGAGAAACAGAAGTTGCCCTTGAGGTCCACCTTGACGAAGTACAGCCACTTGCCGTCTGCGGGGTTGAGCGCCGCGTCCAGAGCGTTCGATCCGGGCGAGGTGATCGGCGTCGGAGGAAGACCGTGGACCAGGTAGGTGTTGTACGGCGACGGGGTGGCCCGTTCCGCCGCCGTCGTGGAGATCTGCGAGTGACCCAGTGCGTAGTCCACCGTCGAATCCAGCTGCAGCTTCATGTCGATGGCCAACCGGTTGTAGATGACCCGGGCTACCTGCGGCATGTTCGACGGTGAATCGCCCTCGCGTTCCACCAGGGAGGCGACCACAGCGGCCGCGTAGGGAGTCTGACCGAGTGCCTTGGAGTCCGCCACCACATCGGTGGAATTCCAGTTGGCCGTCGACGCGCTGATCACCCACTGCAGCGCTTGCATCGGGGTCGACCCGGGTGGCACGTCGTAATCACCCGGAACGAGCATGCCCTCCAGCCGCTTCTTCGGATCGGGGGCCGCGGCGACCGCGGCCGCCGCCCAGGATGGCACGCCGAGGTCCGCGGGTTTGGCGGTCTCCTCGACCTGCCACAGCTGGTCGGCCGTGAAGCAATTGCTGACGCCGTTCAGCGGGACACAGGCGGCTTTGGTGATGTCGGTGATGTAACCGGGCGTCACCGTCGTACCGGCCCTGGTGGTGACGTCGGCGAGTTGCCGACCGGGGATCAACCGGAGCTGTCCGACCTGGGCGTTCGGGTCGGAAATGGCCGTCACGGCGGCTGTGGCCGAAGAGTGCAACCGGACCCGGTAGAAACCGGTCTTGATGTTCTTCACGTCGGAGTCGTCGGCGGCCGCATTGACGAAAGACTGCGGAGAGGCGACCACACCGGCGTCCGCCAGGGTCTGCGCGATGTCGGTGAGGGTGTCACCGCTACCCACTCGGACCACTGTCTCGGTCGTCCCGGCCCCGGAGAAGTCCGGGATCGCAGTCGAATCCTTCCGCCAGACCTTGAACCCGACGAAGACTCCGCCCGCGATCACGGCCAGCACCAGCAACGCGATGACGGAGTGGCGGATCCTCCGCTTGCGTCGCTTGGCGGCCTTCTGCCGGGCGACCCGTTGCTCGCGCCGGGGCGCAGTGGGCGGCGCCGGTGGGCGCGGCGCGGCCGCCGCGGTCTGGGTGAGGGCGGCCCGCAACTCGGTCAGGTTCAGCTCGCCCGTCTCGTCTTCACCGTGTCGGTCGAACAGGCCCAGCTGGTCGTTCATCGACGTTCCTGCTGGGCGGAGAGCTGATCCAGCCGGCTCTGCAGGATGGTCACGGCCGCTACCTGGTCGACGACCGAGCGGCGCGCCTTCTCGCGGATACCGCGATCGGCCAACATCCGGTTCGCGGTGACACTGGTCAGCCGTTCGTCGACGTAGATCACCGGCACCGGCGCGATCCGCGCTTCGAGCAGCCGACCGTAGTGCCGGGCCGCGGTGACGGCGTTGCCGTCGGCTCCGCGCAACGTCCGGGGCAGGCCCACGACCACCTCCACGACCTGATGCTCGAGGACAAGGTCGCGTAGCGCGTCCAGATCCAACTCCCCTGACTCGTCCCGAGCCAGGGTCGCCACCGGAGTGGCCAGAATGCCATGCGGATCGCTTCGCGCGACGCCCACACGCACCGTACCGACGTCGACGCCCAGCCGTACACCCCTGGCTGGAACCTGTGAATCCGTTGAATGCGGGGGGGTCACGTCGAAGCGCCGCCGAGTGCACCCTTCAAGGCGGCGATCGCATCCCGCACTCCGGCCGGATTGGTGCCGCCACCCTGGGCCATGTCCGTCCGGCCGCCGCCGCGCCCGCCGATCGATGCGGCGAAGGACTTCACCAGATCGCCGGCCTTGAGACCATGGGCCGCGGCTTCCGGAGTCAGTGCGATCACGAACGACACCGCGTCGCCCGCGCTTGCGAACAGCGCGACGACGGCCGATCGGCCGCTGAGTCGCCCTCGGACGTCGGCGGCCAGCGTCCGCAGGTCGGCGGCGGCCGTTCCTTCGGGCGCGGAGGCGGCGACCAGGGATACGTCGCCGACCGGGACCGCACCCTCGGCCAGAATTCCGGCCGAGGCAAGAGCCGCGGCAGCCCGGTATTTCTCCAATTCCTTCTCGGCCGACTTGAGCCGATCCAGCAACGTTTCGATACGGGCCGGCAGTTCGTTCGGCTGCACCTTCAACGACCCCGCCACCGCCGCGAGCAAACTGCGCTCCGCCGCGAGACGGTGGAACGCCTCGATGCCGACGGCCGCCTCGATGCGGCGCACGCCAGTGCCGATCGACGATTCAGCGGTCAGTGCGATCGGTCCGATCTGGCTGGAGTGTTCGACGTGGGTACCACCGCAGAGCTCCACCGACCACGGCCCGCCGATCTCGACGATCCGGACGGTCTCGTCGTAGGTCTCGCCGAACAAGGCGATCGCGCCCATCGCCGACGCTTCCTCCTTGGTGCCGTAGAGCACCTTCACTCCGAGATCGCTGCGCACAGCCCGATTCGATACCTCTTCGATCTCGCTGCGGGTCTCCGCGGAGAGCGAGTTCGACCAGGAGAAATCCAGTCGTAGGTAACCGGGCTTGTTGTACGAGCCGGCCTGCAGTGCCTCCGGACCGAGCACCTGCCGCAGCGCGGCGTGCACGACATGCGTGCCACTGTGGGCCTGCCGGGCACCCAGCCGCCACTCGGGGTCGACTACTGAATGGATCGCAGCGCCCTCATTCACTTCGCCCTCGAGGATCCGGACCTTGTGCACGTAGAGCTTCCGGTCGACCTTCTGCACATCCAGCACCTCGGCGGAAAAGCCTTGGCCGACAATGGCTCCGGCATCGGAATCCTGGCCACCGGATTCGGCGTACAGCGCCGTGCGATCCAGCACCACCTCGACGATTTCGCCCTGCCGGGCCGCCCGGACCCTGACCCCGTCGTTGATCAGGCCCCGGACCGTCCCCTCCGACTCCAACTCGGAATAGCCGGTGAATTCGGTCGGACCTTCATCCAGTAGCTGCCGGTAGACGGTCAGGTCCTCGAGCCCACCCTTGCGCGACCTGGCGTCGGCCCGAGCCCGGCTGCGCTGTTCCTGCATCAGCCGACCGAACTCGTCCGTGTCGACGGTCAATCCGGCCTCGGCCGCCATCTCCAGCGTCAGATCCAGCGGGAATCCCTGGGTGTCGTGCAGCAGGAACGCTGTCGATCCGGTCACCTGCGTGCGGCCGTCCGCCCTGGTCTTCTCGGCGGCCGTCTCGAACAACCTGGAACCGGAGGCGATGGTCTTGAGGAACGCGTTCTCCTCGGTGACCGCCACCCGCTCGATACGGGCGTAGTCGTCGGCGATCTCGGGGTACGACGGGCTCATCAGGTCGGAGACGACCTTGACCAACTTCGCCATCACCGGTTCGGTGACGCCCAGCAGCCGGGCGGAGCGGACCGCCCGGCGGATGAGCCGGCGCAGCACGTACCCGCCGCCCTCGTTTCCGGGGGTGACCCCATCGGAGATGAGCATGACGGCGGAGCGGGAATGGTCCGCGATGATCCGCATCCGGACGTCGTCAGTGTGCGCGGTCCCGTCGTCCTTCGCCGGGTTGCCATATCGGACACCGGACGCCTCCTCCATCGCCGTGATGATCGGCCGGCAGAGGTCCGTCTCGTAGACGTTGTCGACGCCCTGCAGCAGGAAGGCCACCCGCTCGACACCCAGTCCGGTGTCGATGTTCTGCTGCGGCAACGGCCCGAGGATCGGGAAGTTGTCCTTACCGCCATCGGCACCGGATTCGCCGCGGACATCCTGCATGAAGACCAGATTCCAGATCTCCAGGAACCGGGAGTCGGACACTGCCGGACCACCATCCGGGCCGTACTCGGGCCCCCGGTCGTAGTAGATCTCCGAACAGGGGCCACACGGTCCCGGCGTGCCCATCGACCAGAAGTTGTCCGCCATGCCCAGACGTTGGATCCGCTCGGGTGGCAAACCGGCGATCTCCTGCCACAGTCTGATCGCCTCGTCGTCGGTCTCGTAGACGGTGACCCAGATGCGGTCGGGGTCGAACCCGTAACCGCCCGTCTCCTGCGGCCCGGTGACCAGGTCCCAGGCGTGCTTGATGGCGCCGGCCTTGAAGTAGTCGCCGAAGGAGAAATTACCGGCCATCTGGAAAAACGTATTGTGCCGGGTGGTGATGCCGACGTTGTCGATGTCCAGGGTGCGCACGCACTTCTGCACGCTGGTCGCCCTTGGGAACGGCGGCGTCGTCTGGCCGAGGAAGTACGGCTTGAACTGCTGCATGCCGGCCACGGTGAACAGCAGCGTCGGGTCGTCGGAGACCAGGGAAGCCGACGGCACGAAGGTGTGCCCCGCCCGCTCGAAATGATCGAGGAATCGACGTCTGATCTCGTGGGTCTGCAAGATGTCCTTCTCTGCACTGGTGGAACTGCTGCTCGGTTCATGACTGGGTACTCGGTTCATGACTTGGTCACTGCGACGCGCCGGATCCTGCGGAACACCGGAAGACGCGGGGGCTTCGCCACGAACCTGGCACCACTACGCCGGCTTCGGTCGGTGGACGGGACCCGAAGGTCAGGCGGAACGCCGCCCGTGCGCTGCCGGCTCTGCATCAGCGGTGACCACGGCTTCGACCGGCCGGACCGGTCCCACCTGGTCGGGGGCCAACATCGCCACCGTCCCGGTCGCGTTGTCGATCATGGGCCGATACGTGGCCCGCCGGTTGGCGGCGCCCTGGCGTACGTCGGCCGTGAACGACCCGACAGCGTTGCCCAGTTCGGCGATCGCATCAGCCACGTCGGCAGCAATGGCCGAAGGGGTCAACTTCGCGGCCAGAGCGGCTCGGGCAGCTTCCTTGGCCCGGCGGGTGCGCCGAGTCGCCAGAGCTCCCAGTGCCACCCCAGCGGAGAAGTAGTAGATGCGCTTCACGGTCGAGGATGTCCCTTCGAAGGTCCTTCATTGCAGTCGCGGTGTTCGCTCGCCGTGGCCAGCGTACCCGGGTACCAAGCCTCGTCACGCTGAGTTGTACCTCCGGGATCCGGCGCAACTTCACGCAGATCCGGACCTGGATGCGCCATGCTGGCGGGGTGACCGAGATCAACGGACTGCCTGCGCACATCCTTCTCATCCACCTGGTCGTCATCGGGATTCCGGTGGCGGCCGCTCTGACTGTGCTCTCCGCGGTGTGGCCGGCCGCCCGGCGTCGCCTCGGCATCATCACCCCGATCGTCGCCGGACTGGCGCTGATCTCGGTACCGATCACCACCCACGCCGGGAAGTGGTTGCAGGCCAGGGTCTTCAACGGCTTCACCAATCCCCTCATCGTCCGCCACGCCGAGCTCGGTGAGGAACTCCTGCCGTGGTCGATCGGTCTGTTCGTGGTGGCAGTGGCCGCCTGGGGCGTGCCGATCCTTGCGGCCCGGTCGGACGGGTCGGTGCTCGGCTCGACCTGGGTCAAGATCGTCATCGGCGTGTTGGCAGTGGCGTTCGCGGTGGTGTCGGTGGTTCAGGTGTACCGAATCGGCGATGCCGGAGCGAAGGCCGCATGGTCGACTAACTTCTGTGCACACCCGTACGTCGGGACTGTCTGCCCCACGTCGTGACCGTTCGAAGGGACCTCGATGGCGCCAACCTCAGAACCGGTGCCATCCGTCGAGCTCGTCGATGACCGGACCGGGTCCCGTTGGCCGATCGTCGATGCCGGACGGACCTGGCCCGTGGCCGTGGCCGTCTGGGGCGTCGCCGCGATCGTCGACTACCTCCGGTTGCCCACGGCCGCGCGGGACACGTTGTATGCCGAAGACGGCCGGACGTTCCTCGGCGACTGGCTGACCGCCCACTCCATCGACGTACTGGTCCGGCCCTACGCCGGATATCAGCACCTACTCCCTCGCGTGGCCGGGGGCCTGGTGACGGGCCTGCTGCCGGTCAGCTGGTGGGCCAACGCGATGACGTTGATCGCCTGCCTGCTGGTCGGTGGGTCTGCTGCGCTGGTCTACGTCTTCAGCCGCGACGTCGTCTCGGCGCCGATTGCCCGGCTCGGACTGGCTGCCATCACCGTGCTCACACCCCTGGCCGGGGTGGAGGCCGTCGGGAATATGGCAAACCTGCACTGGTACTTGATCTACCTCGTGTTCTGGCTGCTCCTGGCCATCCCGCGATCCAGGGCCGGCGGGGTGCTGATGGTCGTGCTGGCGCTCGTCACGACGCTCACCGAGCCGCAGTGCGCCGTACTGCTCCCACTGGCGGTCTATGTGTTCGTGCGCCGGCCGGCGAGCCGCCCGGTCGTGATCGCCTGGTTGGTCGGCGTCCTGCTGCAACTCTGGACCTATCTGAGCCACCCGCGAGTCACCGGCGCAGGCTTTCCCCCTCTGGATTCCGCCATCAAGGGCTTCCTGGTCAACGCAGCGATGTCGAACGGTTATGCAAGCGGGGAGCGGCTCGGCCGCGTGATCGCGTCGCTCGGGTGGTGGACAGCCTGGGCCGCTCTGGTGGGACTTCTGGCCTTTGCCGCCTACGCGATCTGGCGAGGCCGGACGCCCGTCCGGATCGCGGTGGTCGGTGCGTTGTACGCGTCGGCGGCCAGCTGGCTGGGCTCGTTCTACATCAATGACAATCCCGCTTACTTCTACGGCGCCCTGACCAACGAGCAACTCACCCACCTGCTGCTGGTCCGGTGGGGCACGGCCGCGGCGATGCTGCTGGTCAGCGTCGTGCCCTTGGCCGCCGGAGTGCTGATCGAACGGTCTCCCCGTCGTTGGCCGTTCGCCGCCGGAATCGTCGGGTTGATGGTGCTGGTGATGGGGGCGAGTGTGGTCAGTCCGTCGAACGGCAGGGCAGGCGTGCCGTGGGACGTGGCCCTGACCGCCGCGTCGGACGAGTGCCGATCGACCCCGACGCTGGTGACCATCCGTGTCCCCACCTACCCTGCCGGTTGGCCGGTGCCGGTGCCCTGCTCGGATCTCAGATAGGGGCGACCAGCTCGACGACAACTGGCTCGACGACTCAGGCTCAGGCTCAGGCTCAGGCTCAGGCTCAGGCTCAGGCTCAGGGAAGAATCAACAGCTTTCCGGTGGTCCGTCGGCCGGCGAGATCCTCGTGGGCCTTCGCCGCGTCGGCCAACGGGTAGGTGGCTCCCACCGTGACCCGAAGTGTGCCGTCGGCCAACCAGCCGAACAGGTCAGCCGTGCGACCGAGCAGTTCCTCCCGGGTCACGGTGAAGTCGACCAAGGTCGGGCGGGTCAGCGACAGCGACCCGCCCCGGTTCAATCGTTGCGGGTCGAACGGCGGCACCGGACCACTGGATGCGCCGAACAGCACCATCGTCCCGCGGCGGCCCAGGGCACGCAGAGAGTCGTCGAAGGTGTCCTTGCCGACGCCGTCGTACACCGCCTGTACCCCATGCCCGTCGGTCAGCTCACGCACCCGATCGGCAAAGCCGTCGTACCCCACCAGCACGTGATCGGCTCCAGCCGCCCCCGAGAGCGCACCCTTGTCCGCGGTCGACACCGTGGTGATGACGGTGGCGCCCTTGATCTTCGCGATCTGGGTGAGCAGCAGCCCGACCCCACCGGCACCGGCGTGGACCAGGACGGTGTCGCCGGGCTCGATGCGGTACGACGAGGTGGCGAGGTAGTGGGCGGTCAGGCCCTGCAGCGGCAAGGCCGCGGCATCTTCGTCGGACACCCCGTCGGGGACGGGGATCAGTTTGTCGATCGCGCCGACCGCGGCCTGCGCATAAGAACCGGCGATGTCACTCCAGGCGACCCGATCGCCGACGGCCACCTCGGTGACCCCCGGTCCGACGGCCAGCACGCGGCCGGCCCCCTCCGTGCCCGGCACGTAGGGATGCGACATCGGGTAGAGGCCGGTCCGCCGGTAGATGTCGATGAAGTTGACCCCGGCCCCGGAGATGCCGACCGTCGCTTCACCCGGCCCTGGTGCCGGCAGGAAGACCTCACCGTGCACCAGCACCTCCGGACCGCCGGCCTCGCTCACCTGGATTGCCGGTGTGCCGGTCTCGCCGGGTGTCCCCTGATGGGTCGACATCATCGTCGTTCCTCTCCTGGCTTGTTGGTTTCGCCTCTGATTGCCTTGCGCAGCAGAGGTAGTCGCTCGGCGATGGGTCGCTCGGCGCCACGACCCACCGGTGTGTAGTACTCCCTGCCGACCAACTCGTCGGGCGGATACTGCTGTTGCGCCACACCGCCGGGTACGTCCGGCGGATAGATGTAGCGTTGCGCATTGCCCAGTTTGGCCGCACCCGGATAGTGGCCGTCGCGCAACGACGGCGGAACGGATCCGATCCGTCCCGCCCGCACATCGGCGATGGCCGCGTCTATCGCCATCACCACCGAATTCGACTTGGGCGCCGTGGCCAGATGGATGGCGGCCTGGGCCAGCGCGATCCGTGCCTCCGGCAAACCCACCAGCTGCACCACCTGGGCCGCCGCCACGCAGGTCGGGAGGGCCGTCGGGTCGGCCATCCCGATGTCCTCGGAGGCGTGGATCATCAGCCGCCGGGCGATGAACCGCGGGTCCTCCCCCGCCTCGATCATCCGGGCCAGGTAGTGCAGGGTGGCATCGACGTCGCTGCCCCGGATCGACTTGATGAACGCGCTGGTCACGTCGTAGTGCTGGTCGCCATCCCGGTCGTACCGCACCGCGGCGCGATTCACCGCCCGTTCGACCGCAGTCAGGTCGATGACCAGAGGCGTTCCCACACCCGCGTCATCGAGAGAACCGGCTGCGGCCTCGAGAGCCGTCAACGCGCGTCGGGCATCACCGCCGGCCAGCGCCAGCATGTGAGATCTCGCCGCAGGATCCAGCACGAAGCGGCCGGCCAAGCCGCGATCGTCGCGGACGGCCCGATCCAGCAAGTCGCCGATGTCGTCCTCGGTGAGAGGTTGCAGTTGGAGCACGAGCGATCTGGAAAGCAGCGGGGAAACGACGGAGAAGAATGGATTCTCCGTCGTCGCCGCGATGAGGATGACGGTCCTGTTCTCGACGGCTCCGAGCAGCGAATCCTGCTGGGTCTTGGAGAAACGGTGTACTTCGTCGATGAAGAGCACGGTCTGCTCGCCGGTTCGACGAAGGGCCGCCGCGGCATCAGCGATCACCGCCCTGACTTCCTTCACTCCCGCGGACAGCGCCGAGAGCTGGGCAAATCTGCGCCCGGTAGCTCCGGCCACCAAGGTTGCCAGCGTGGTCTTGCCGGTGCCGGGCGGGCCGTAGAGCAGCATCGACGATGGTGAGCCACCCTCCACCAACCGTCGAAGGGGGGCGCCCGGACCCAGCAGGTGGGTCTGTCCCACCACCTCGTCCAAGGTTCTCGGTCGCATCCGGACCGCCAACGGGGCCTGTGGATCGACGGCGGCCGTAGCGGCCAGGTAGCCCTCGTCATGCGCGTCCGGATCGGGCCGACGGTCCTGTTCGAACAGGCTCGGCTCGATGTCGGTCACGCAGGCGAGGCTACCGGCCGGCGCCGACACGCGATCGCCTCATCCAGGTGTCCGCTCGGTTCGGACCGGCGAGGAGTCGGGTCCTCCGGTGCGCTCCCCGGCGTTCCTGCTCGAGCTTGGCCGCCGTCAGCCGGTGGACCGCCCCCGGATCAGCAGTGCGTTGAGCAGGTCGGCCCCTTCTTCGGCGTCGTCGACGGTC
This sequence comes from Nakamurella sp., assembly GCA_965277305.1. Classification (GTDB taxonomy): domain Bacteria; phylum Actinomycetota; class Actinomycetes; order Mycobacteriales; family Nakamurellaceae; genus Nakamurella. Next base: position 1,281,915 of record CBDICH010000003.1, read on the forward strand.
ACCACGTAGCTGCTGCCGGTGGTGCGTTCGACGACGATCCCTGGCCCGGTGCGAATGTTGGCCGCGGTCCCCCGACCGGTGATGCGGTAACCCCAGCCGCCCCACTTCATGGGGTTGACGAGCTCCGCGTGGGCCTGTGCGATCTGATCGAGGCGGATGACCTGTCTGGGCCAGCCCATCGGGCCCCACAGGGTATGCAGCCCTACCCGATCCACCCGGACCGCGAGCTCGGAGCTACCCGCCAGCAGCACCGCGACGGCGAATGCGACGACCGCAGGCACCAGGACGAAGAACGCCAGCACCACGGCGACAACCGCGACCGTTGCGGCCGCGATCCGGATCCCCGTCGAGTGCGCCCGCGAGATCCACGTCGCCCGCTCGTCCGGGGCAAGTTGGATGACCGTCATTCAGATCCGTCCGAAACACGAGTCGAGCAGCTGGGCACAATGGCGCCGTCAGAACGAGAGCAGGGTCAGTCGTTGTCGGCCGGACGCGTACCGAGCGCCCTTCGCACGATCTCCAGGAGCTCGTTCAACCAGCCCCGGTAGGTCGTGCCATCCCCTGTGTGGTCGTATATCGCGGTGGTCGTATATCGCGCAAGCACCGGTCATTCAGGGTGCTTGCGCTTCTGATTCGCCTGGCGAGCGGAGAAGATCCCAGAGTTTCCTCGAACACCATCTGGACATCCTGCGGGGCTCTCCTCGTGCGTGAACCGTTTCACCGAGGCAATCGGCGAGTCTGCTCCCGCCCCAGCGAGCCCACGAATCCGTACCGCCTGGCCAAAAATGGCCTACGACAAGGGTTTCGGTCCACTCACCGCGGCCGAGCCGGAATCTCGGTGATCACTGCGGGGCGGCGCCGACGGGCCGGCCGAAGAATGTGGACAACTCCTCCCGGTGTGACTCAGGCAGCGGCGACGAGCTTGTGCACCAGGCGCATCTTCTCGAGAACGGCCGGCGGCAGCACGAACGGGTACAGGTCCTGATGGCCCATGGACCGGTTGATCATGTTGAGGGACCACGACAGCGGGAGCCACAGCTCGATGATGTGGTCGAATCCGGCATCTCCGGCAAGCGGGCGGTCCAAGGTGGCTCCGGCCGGCGCAATCCCGAAAGCGGCTGCCGTGTCGATGGTGTCACGAATGTGCAGGTAGTGGGCGAACGTCTCGGCCCAGTCCTCGGCTGGATGCATGGTGGCGTAGGACGACACATAGATCTCTTCCCAGCCGGCCGGCGCCCCCTGGGAGTAGTGGCGGTCCAGAGCCTGCTGGTAGTCGAGATCGGGGTCTCCGAAGAGTTGCTCGAAATCTGCTCTGGCCTGGCCGCCCTCGGCCAGCACCGAGAAATAGTAGTGGCCGATCTCGTGCCGGAAATGACCGAGAAGAGTGCGGTACGGCTCGGCCATGGACACCCGGAGCTGCTCCCGGTGGACGTCATCGCTCTCCGCCAGGTCGAGAGTGATGACCCCGTTGTCGTGACCGGTCATCACCTGCTCGTGGGCGCTGGAGAGAAGATCGAAGCAGAGACCGGACTGCGGGTCCTGGTCGCGGCCGGTGATGGGCAGTCCCAGCTCGGAGAGCTCGAGCACGAGGCGACGCTTGGCTGCCTCGGCGGCGGCGAACTCCGGAAGCGCCTCCACGTCCTGGTCGGCCGGTCGAGTCCTGGTCAGTGCGCACGACAGGCAGAGGCCGGACGGGGCATCGGCCGACACCAGCCAGTTGCAGGACGCCACGTGCAGGTTCGCGCACATGATGCGCGGTGGCGTCTCGCTGGTCTTGCCGTCGGGACCGAGAAGGACAAAATCCCGGGCTTCGAGGTCGAATCCCAGATTCCCGCCGCAGTTGAGGCAGACCGAGTTCTCGAACGCCAACCGCTGTCCGCAGTTCGGACACAAAAAGTCGCGCATGAAGGTTTCCAACTTCTTCCGGTGCGCCGTCAGGGCGCTCTTGATGACCTGGCTTGATTACCTTGGGCGATCCGCTGCCGCAGGGAAACCCTAGCGGCACCTGGGGACACATCGCCGACCTCCAAGCGATGATTCCCCCGGACCCTCTGGTCAAACGAGCCGAAACTCACCCCGCGGACCGGGCAGGACGGTCAGAGCGGAGCGACGTCGACCGCGACCCGCATCGTGCTGGTCTCCGCCTCGGTGAAGATCACCCCGCGCAACGGTGGGACGTCACCGTAGTCGCGCCCCCACGCCACTGTCGTGTACCTCTCGTCCGCGAGCTGGTCGTTGGTCGGGTCGACGGCCAGCCAATGGCCGTCGGGCAATCGAATCGCTGCCCACGCGTGACTGGCGTCCACTCCGACCATCCGTTCCCGACCGGGCGGTGGGTCGGTCGCCAGGTAGCCGGACACGTAGCGGGCCGGCAGGTGGTGCGACCGGGCGCACGCGACCAGAAGATGCGCGAAATCCTGGCAGACGCCCTCTCGTTCGGCCATCAGTTCCGGGATGGGCGTGCCGATCTTGGTCGCACCGGACTTGTAGGTGAAGTCCACGTGGATGCGATGGATGAGATCGATCAGGGCGTCCAGCGACGATCGACCCGGCTGGAAGCTGACCGCGGCGTAGGCCCGCGCCTCTTCGGTGATCTGCACATAGGGTGACGCCAGCAGAAACTCCACCGCCTCGGGGTCACCGCGTCCGTGTTCGGCCTGCTCCCAGGGCAACGCCGCCGCGGCCCGATCGAAGTCCGGCCGGCGCACCCGCACCACAGAAACGCCAGTCACCACCAGTTCCGTGTGCGTCGTGGTGACGTGGAAGTAGCTGTCGGTGTTTCCGTAGACGTCGACCGACTCGGCGGCATCCGACGGAGCCGGGTCGATCACCAGCGCGTACTCCGGACAGTCCTGCCACGGCAGCAGCCGCGGGCGCAGGTATCCCCGACCGTACGATGCGGAGACGCTGTCGGAATAGCGGTAGGCGGTGCGGTGCTCGATGCGATAGCTGCGCTCGACCGGCCCGTCGGAACCGAGCACCGTGCCGACGCTCTCGATGCTCATCAGATCACCACTGCATCCCGGACGTTCTGGCCGAGCGGCAACATCGGCCGCGAGCGCCAGAAATGAGCGGCGGCAACGGCATCGGCGAGGTTCCGGAGAGCCTCGTGGATGTCGGCCAGGAATTCGGCCAGCTCCGCGCGACTGCCGGTCCCGTCGACGTCGTCCATCTCGGCCGGGCGTGCCCGCCGGAGGTTGGCGGCCAATTCCTCGGTCAGCCGTTCGGGCCGGCTCGTCCCCGAGGCATCCGGGAGGTGCTTGAGGTCGTCCGCGATGGCATTGACCTGATAGGCGAGAGAGCGCGGGTTGCCCGCGTCCAGCATGAGCAACTCCAGCACCGTCCCGACCTGTACCCGCCCGCGGTATCGACGTCGATAGGTGAGACCGGACTCGGCCACCGCCAGCACCGACTCGATGACGATGGATTCCACATCCGCCGGGTGGGCCTGGATCAGGGTCGCCTGCAGCAGCGCGGCCAACTGCTGGCCCCGTTCCAGTCGCCGACCGATGTCCATCAGACGCCAGCCGGGGTCACGGACCATGTTCTCGCTGGCCAGTCCGGACAGCGCAAGCATGCCGGACAGGATGGCGGCGTGCGTGGTCTGCAGCACCGCGCCACTGTCGTCTGGGCTGGCCGCCAGTTCGGCG
>CBDICH010000004.1:0-12402 GCA_965277305.1 Nakamurella sp.
CGACTACGTCGGGCCAGGGCCTTGTCCGTCCAGCACCTGGGCGTACGACTCCATGGGCCGAGCGGTAGTGCTGGACAAGGACGGCAGCGAGATCGACCGCAACGCGGTGGGCGCACGGGGGCGAACCGTAGCGAGGGCCGCTGAGCTGATCGCGACGATGCGCATTCCCGGCTACCGCGTCCGCTACGACACCACCGGGCACCGAGCCGTGGGCTTCGAGGCACCGCTGCCCGAGCACCTGCACGCTTGCCGGGACCGGCACGGCCGCCTCTCCGACAACCTCGGCGACGAAGTCCATCCAGACGGCAGCTGCCGCAGCTGGGTCCCATTCGATCCCGCCGCCGCCATCACCATCTCGCACGTCCGCCCGAGCCCAGGCCGCCCACTGGTCATCGTCAATACTCCCGAGGTCACGGCTCCACCCCGCCGTGCGGAAACAGTGCCGGCCACCTACGCCGGGACATGCGGAATGTGCTGGAGCCCCTACCCCGCCGGCGCACACATCGTCCTGGCCCACCAACAATCCGCCGGGCCGGCCCACGCCGAATGCGCCACCAAACACGACCACACACAACACACGCTGGCGACGGCCTACGGACATCAGCACTGGGACTGACATCGCCTGTCGTGCAGAGAGATTCCACCGAGAGGGAGACGGTCCCTCACGAAACGATTTGGAGTGCAGCATGCTGAGCATCACACACACAGCCACCGAAGGAACGTTGATCAACGGCACCTCACGCGGTGATGGCACCGCGGAGGTCCTCAAGGCCAGCGGCTGGCGCTGGTCACGCACACTGGGCAGCTGGTACGTGCCTCAATCACGCGATCGCGACGCCAAGACCTGGATCATCCGCTCGACCGCCGATCAGTTACAGGCGGCCGGCTACGACGTCGAGGTCGACATCGACAACACCTCCCGACCCACTGACCAGGTCGAGTCCGACCGCATCGAGCGGCAGGAGCAGCGCGTCGACGCACTGAACGCCAAGGCGGACCGGTCGGCCGGCCGGGCAGCGGCAGCCGATGCGGCCCTAGAGGCGATGCCGAGATACCCGCTGGGCCAACCGATCCTGATCGGGCATCACTCCGAGGGTCGGATGCGTCGTGACCTAGCTCGCTTGGATCGTGCGATGCGCACCGCGATCGACGCCACAGAGACGGCCGTAGAGGCCGCGGCTCGGGCCGGCTCCGCCGCCGGCACGACGAGGGGCCGCTACAACCTACTGACGGTCGGCAATCGGAACGAGACCTTGGAGGCGGACATTCGTCGACTGGAGCGTGAGCGCGACGGACACACCCGCACGCTGTTCACTCGGCCGGATGGCACCAAAGAGGTCGACTCATTCCCAGCGGCCACCGCCTCCCGTCGCGACGAGGTCGAACGTCGCATCAACGCGCTCGGCGACCAGGTCGCCTACTGGCAAAACGTGTTGAAGGAGGCCGTAGATGCAGGCGACGTCACGTTGTACGACTCGACCACTGTTGCCGCGGGTGACGAGGTCCAGGTCCAGGGCACCTGGTATGTCGTGGTTCGAGCGAACAAACGCACCGTCACATTCCCGAGCGGATACTCCTGGACTCAGACAGTGCTCTACCGCAATATCGGAGGTCACCGCCGCCCGCCGGCGTCCTGACCCCGGGAGAGATGCTCCGAGCCTCCCGACCGATTTTGTAGACGATCATGTTTGCACACGGACAACCTGATCATGTATGATGAAGGTACACCGAGAGGGAGATGGTCCCTCAACCCGAGGTCACAGGAGGCCACAAACATGAGCGAAGCAAGCGCACACGCCATCAACCGCGGACGGGACATGCTCGGCGTCCCGCACGTCTGGGATGCCAGCGAGACGATGATCTCCGACGCCATCACCGACCTGCTCCACCTCGCGTGGGTGGCGACGAATGACGACGGCGAGGGCATGATCCCGGAGGACCTGGTCGAGCTGGCCCTGTTCCACTTTCGCGCGGAGGTCGGAGACGGTGACGACCTGGCGAACAGCTACTCCCCAGAGGATGAGAGCAACCGCCGCCGCGTCCGGCTGACAACGGCTCTGGCGAACTTCGAACTGGAGACTGCGACCGGCCCGTTGCCCAGCTTGGATCCGCTGCACACAGACCCGGAATTCTGAAAACGCGGTGCGGCTGACCCACTTTCTCTATCGGGTCAGCCGCACACATCAGGCCCGATCGTCCATCGTGCTTGCCAAGGGACAACCGAATCATGTATGATGTAAGTACACCGAGAGGGAGATGGTCCCTCACCTCGAACTGAAAGGGAGTGCCTGCCATGGCCACTCAAAAGCCCGCCACCCACATCACCGCGGCGGTCGTCTCGGACGACTTCACCGTCACGCCGGTCGAGCTGGATGCCAGCCGCACGCTCGACGAGTTCTACCGGCTGATCAACTGCCGTTTCGTCGACGTCGTCGCACTCGACGAGAACCTGGACATGTGGGTCGACGACGAGGGGATGTGCACCGGCTCCGCCCCGAACTGGGCAATCACCAAGGTCGCCCAGGCCTACGGGTTCACCGCCCAGCCGTACTTCGGCACCGCGGTGTTCACCGGCGGGGTCGACGAGGACGGGAATTCCGTCGCCTTGACGCCGGAGGTCCTCCAGGTCCTGACGGACCTGGTCACCGCGTAGCCCTCGCCGAAGCCCGGGCCCAAATCGGCTCGGGCATCGGTGGCCCAGATCTCGTCAGAGACACGCACCTGTCGATGTAACGACATAACACATGTGTTCATTACTTATCTATCACCTGCGATAGTCAGGACCGCCATGACCAGCAAGAATGCAGATATCTACGAAACGGCCGCCTACCGGGCCAGCACCAATGATTCGACCCGCATCGACCACGAGGAGAACTACCGCGGCCACCAGCTGCGAATCCTCACCACCGACTGGCCGAGATCTCACGGAGCCGGAACGCTCTACACCCGGGTCAGCGTGTGGATCGACGGCCGCACCTTTCGGACCCCGAGCGGCACGGTCGACCGACTTGTCCGCGTGCTGCGCCACTACGTCGACCGCGACATCGAGGACGCCGCTCTGCTCCCCCGCTTGCTGGCCATGCACGACGTCCAGGAGAGCCGGCCGGCGGCCGACGGTGCGCCAATCGAGCCCGGCGCCCCCGCCTACGTCCTGGCCTATCGGTATTGGCGGCGCGGCCTGATCACGGCCGTCGGCAAGACCAGGGTCACCATCGCTTTCACCACCCCGGCCAGCCTGGGCCGGGTGTTCCGCACGTCGGTACCGCCGGACCAGATCAGCCTCTGACTGGCCTGCAGCCAGCTGATCCCACACCCAATCCGAGAGGGAAACACCCCCTCCCATCCGAACGAGGAGGAACACCATGCTCGAACAGAGCGAGATGTACGGCACCACCCTACGAATCGCCGGCGTCGCCGAGGAGCCCCAGCAAGTCGAACCCACCTATGAGCAGACCAGGGCAGCCCTGATCGACCTGGTGACGGTGGCGCTACGAGACACCCAGGGTGAGGCCCAGGCCGAGGTCGAGATCGTCGACCTGGTCGACGAGCGGGTGGTGCTCTGCCTCGGCGGTTCCATCGCGGAGATCCATGGTCGCCTGACCGGGGCAGCGCCTCCAGCACGAGCAAGCTGACAGCCCGGAGACTGCCCACCGGCCGGCGGCTCACTTGACGAGGACCACTTCACCGACCGCACAACTGATTTGACCCGGCTGCGCGGCACTCGAAACCTAGACAACACGGTAACGCGGTAACGCCCTAACACATGCGTTAGGGCGTTACCGCTATACACCCATAACGCCGGAGGACCGAGCATCATGAACACCACCACGTGTATGAAAACGGTACATTTGCCGGATGAACCGAACCGGATCGACATGACCACGCCGCATCGCGCCCTGGCCCATCTGGCGATCGCCGACAGGGACGCAGAAGTAGGCCAGCGGATCCGCCGGCAGGCCGTCCGTGATGCCAAAGCTGCCGGGGCATTGGTTACAGAGATCGCGGCCACCCTCGGCACCAAGAACCGCAACGGTCTCTACGAAATGCTCGACGAGACCGTCGGTGAGGACGTGCCGGCTCCACAGCTCACGCCGGCCATCTTCATCCGCGGCGCCGGCGTCAGCGCCCCCGTTTGGTCGCTGGTCACCGCAGCCATGCAGTCGCGTGGCTGGCTCGTCGTCCGGGACCGCACACAGGCCTGGCACCTCGCCCGCGGTCGCGTCCCGGTCGTCATGGTCGACCTGTCCCACGCACATCCCAGCGTTGGGCGAGTACGCGCCCGCTACAACGACGCCCAGGAGCCGGAGCTGCCGCTGGCCGGCGACCGCACCGTCCTCGATTCGCTGGATCCGGATCAGCTGGCCCTGGCGGTGATCGATCACCTCACGCCGCAGGATCAGCCGCCGTCCGCCGCGCCGCGGCCGCCGGCGGAGTCATCCGTGCCTGCCCCCGCAAGTACCGAGGACGGGGGAGAGGTGAGGAAGCGGTCGATCCCGATCGCGGACGCGCTGTGGGACCAGGGCAAGGCTGCAGTCGCCGCCGGCGCTGCAGGCACGCTGCAGGAGCTGGTCAGTGTCGCCTTGGACGAGACGATGTCGGCGATCGAGCACGACCACAACGAGGGTCGTCCGTTTCCGGCTGTCGCTCGACTGTCGACCGGGCCCCGGTCGTTCCATGAACCGACAAGCGGCAAGGCCCGGCAGATCACGTTGCCCGAGGCCTCGTGGGCCCGAGCACGGGCGATCGTGGCGGCCGGCTACGCCACCTCACTGCCGGCACTGTTCGCTCGGGCGTTGTCGGCGAAAGTGACCGCGGCTCACCGATGAGCTGTCGCACAGCAATATCCGTCACCGTGCTCACTTGGGTCGTAGTAACGGTGCTGGTGCTGGCCGTCGGATCGCTAGTCGCCCACGTGCGTCAACGCAAGAAACCGAAAGAGGAACGCAGGCCGTGGTGGTACGCCTGGCCAGGCGTGTTGATCCCCGCCGGGCTTTTCATCGCCGGTGTAGCACTGCGCATGGCCTCCGGCTCACCTGGCGTCTTGACCATCAACCTGACGGCGGCGACGGCGTGTCTTCGCCCAGACGGTGCCGCGAACGAGACCTTGGCGACGTACAGCGACTACCTCGCCGGGCTTGCCGGCTACATCTCGACGCACTCCGCATTCGAACGCCTCACCGCCTATGGGCGCAAGCACGGTCGTGCCCTCGCCCTGGTTGCGGTTGAGGCCGGCTTCTTCGTGGGTGCGCTGTTTGGCCTGTTGTACGTGCCGGACCCGAAGTATCTGCCTCTGATCGTCGGTATGAACGGCGCGATTGTGGGTGACTTCATCAGCGGCGGCTTGCGATGGTGGTGGGAACGGCACAACCCGGCCAGGTGGAAAGAAGACGCCGAAACGGTTGTAGGTGAGCAACTGGATGTCGCCGCATCACCCTCTACTGCTACCGATCCAGTGGCGATGAGGAACACCGCGGGAAAGGGGAGCGTCCATCGCTGCAGATGGCTCGCTGCGGGCGTCGCTGCAGGCTGGATTCTCCGGGGGCGGCGGACGGATGAGATGAAAAGTGAGATGAAAAGAGTGCGAACACGACGGGCCGACGTGGCCCGGTAGAAGAACTCCTGCCGCCGGAGCGGGGCGTCGGAGTCTGGGGGAGCTGAACCACACCGGCCACGACCTGTTTGAACAGGCCGCACCTGGCATCGGGCCGCTGGAATCGATACAAGACAGTAAGACAAGAACGCCCTAACGCATGCGTTAGGGCGTTCTTGTCTTACTGTTCGGTCAGAAGCTGCGGTGCCGGAGGAAGTCGAGCCGGCCGGCTGAGGGCTCGAAGTGCCAGCCGTATTGGGCATCGCCCATGTACTCGCGGGCCATCGCATCGCCGAGGGTGTCCAGCGCTGCAGCCTCACCGCCGCGGTAGTAGGCGTCCAGGATGTCGCCCATCGCGTCACCGGAGAGGTGAAAGTCGATGTTGCGCCGTTTGATGCTCGCCCCGGGGCTGTCGGTGGTCGGACCGGCGATGCCCTGGAATCGGAAGCGGGCCCCGTTGTTCCGCATCCGCGTTTCCCGGCGCTGTCCCACCTGAGCCTGCCGGAAGTCTGCTGTGTTGCGGTGCTCGGCCACTGCCTGGGTGAAGTTGCTCTGGGCTCCCCCCCGGGTCGGGATCTGCCCCGTCTGGGCCCACCGGCGGACTGTCCGCTCGGATCGGCCGGTCCGCTCGGCGACCGCCCGGTTGCCGCCTAACTCGGCGATCTGCTGGGCCACGTCGCTGGCCGGCGCCGAGCGGGTCAACCCTCGGCCCATCAGCTCGCCCACCGGTCGTTGCACCGGGCCGCGGCCGCGGCGCCGGAACCTGGCCATCATCAGCGGTCACCGAGCTTGGGCACCAACGGCAGGAACTGGCTGAGCCGACCGGTGGTCAGCGCATGCCGCATCTCCTCGGTCGCCGGTGCGGAGCGGGTGACCTTGAACTTGCCCAAGCTGTCGCCGAGCTGCAACGGAGCGGGCAGCGCGACGATCGGATCCGGTTCGTCCGACAGGTAGAACACCTCATCGGTGGAGATCGCGACGGGCCACTGATCCGCGGTCTGGCCAGCGGTGCGTAACTTGCGGAGCAGGTTCGCGTTCGCGGTGCTGACGATCGCCAGCCGCCAGTCCGGTCGATACAGCTCGCTGCGGTTGTGGGCGTCTTCCTGCCGAGCGAACCGGCCGATCAGCCGGGTGTAGGTGGCCTTGATCGCGTCGAGAACGATCGGGGCGTCCGGGTCGCCGTCGGCGACCGCGGCCAGCATTGCGCTGCGGGCATCGCGGACGACCTCGGTCCACCGGTCGAAGTAGCGACGGGTGGTGTCCGGCCAGGTGTAGGCCTCCAGGATCTCCGGGGTCTGGCCGGTCTCGACCAGGTACCGGATCACCGGCGTGCTGTACCAGCCGGTTCGGCCGGCTAGTGAGCCCGCCGGCCGGGCGATGTCCGGGAGCCGCCAGTCATCCGGGCGGGTGCCCGGATCGATGCGCCACAACCCGGCCACCTTCGCCGAGAACTCGGTGCCGTCCGGATGGTGCACGGCCGCCCCGACTCCAACCTCGGTCGCGCCTATCGCGGCCAGGTACATCGCGTTGGCGTCGTAGGAATGGATCCACCCTCGGCCGGCCTCATCGGTCGAGGCGCTCCGGCACCACAGGATCGCGCTGTTCGGCACTTGTCCGGGATCTCGGACCATGGGCGGCGGGGGAGAGACGTACTCGGTCGCGACCAGAGCCCGACCCTTCGCCGGCCGCAGGGTCCGCAGCAATGACAGGCCGGTCACGCCGCCGGAGGCACCCCACGTCACGCTCAGCGTCTCGGCGACCATCTGAGCCCGTCGGGCCAGCACCTCCGGAGTGGGGCTGTCGCCGGTCAACGTCGCCGCAGAGTCGAACGCAGCCATCAACGGCACCAGGACCACCTGCATGCTGATCGACGTCTGCGTTTCGGTCTTGGGCCGCCAGACCCGGGTCCACACCCGCAGCTGATCATCCGATGACAGCCGCCATCCGGCCGCGGTCACCGCGGCCGCGGCGGCGGCGCCGGCCCGGGCCACCGCATCGGAGGCGGCATCGGGGTCGGCGATCAATTCGTCGATGTCCTGCTGGTCCAGCTCGATACCGAACCGGGCCATGCCTTCGCGGGTCAGCAGGATCTGACCCGGCGAGGGCATGACGTGCTTGCCGCCGCCGTGCCCGAGCCGGAGCCGGGCGGCGAACTCGGCGAGTTGCCACAGCTGTGTGATCGCCGGATCCAGGTGCACGTGGGTGCCGTCCGGCAGGACCAGCTCGTCCTCCGTGACCACCGCCGCGGCGGCCTGCCACCGGTCGTCGGCCCGAGCCTGGGTCGCTGCCGGTCGTGGGATCGGTGTCGTCGACGTCGACTCGTCGACGACTACAGCCGCCGGTGCAGCTTCGGGCTCGGTCGTGTCGTCGGGGGCGCTGGGGGGTTCCTGCTCAGGGTGCGTTGGCTCTGGTTGCGGCTCCTGCGATGCCGCCGAAGCGGTGGAGGCGGGGGCGGCCATGTCGGTCGCCTCCGCGGGGGTCGGGGTCGGTTCTGGTCGACCGGGGGCGTCCCACCACAGATCTCCGGTGGTCTCCCAGGGCGCCATCGGCAGCGGAGGCAGATCCGTGGGGTTCTCCGGGCGTTCGTCCTCGACGCCGTCGAGGATCTTGCGGGGCATGACCCAGACCCGCTGCTGGACCGTGGCCACTCTGCGGTTCGCCGAGCGGTCTCCGGCGCCGTTGGCCTGGATCCAGCCGCGGCCGGCCATGGCCGACCCGATCGACACGGAGGAGTGGGGGAAGGTCTCGCCGGCCTTGCCTGCGACGGAGTTGACCACACCCAGGACAGGCCGAGGCATCAGCCAGACCTCGGTGTCGGTGAGGATCCCGACCCGCTCACCGCGGGCCTGCCAGATCACCTCGTCTCGCCGGAACGATGTCTCGGCGATCGGTCCGGTCAGTGACTGGCGCGGAGTCCAGCCGTAGGGAACGCCGACGTCCATCGACGTGGCCTCCCGGATCTCGCCGGGCACCGACCCGTGCTGATCGGACAGGTGGCAGGCGCCGGACAGCAGGGCCGAGCGGAGCAGGTCGAGCAAGTGTCGCGGCCCGTCGACGGCGGAGGGGTCCTGCTGGCAGACCTGCTCGATCAGGCCGTCCATGGCGATCGCCCAGATGGTGTTGGCCTGGTCCTGGGTCATGACGCCGGTCTCGAGAAGCCAGGTCAACAGCGCAGCCCATCCGGTGGTGCAGACCATCGCGGTGCGGGCTAGCCGGCCTCGCACCCCGGGCTCGTGATCGAGCCGCCGGCACACCCGGTTCCAGTCCTCGATGTATGGGCTTTCCTCCTCCAGCTGGTCGAGCCACTCGGTGAGTGACTCACGCCGGCCGGCGACCCACTGGATGAACGAGGCGCCGAGCAGCCCCCGGGCGGACCGGGCGCTCTCTCGCTCCAGCGAGGACATCAGCGTGTTCAGGTCGCCGTCGGACACTAGCGAGTCCGAGCCGACCCGGATCGTCAGCGCTCGGGTCGCCGACGATCCGGTGCTGCTGGTCTCGCCGGTGGTGATGGGGGTACAGCGAGGGGCGCCGGTGGTGATGCTGCCGCCGTTGCGGGTGGCCAGTGACCGACCACCGCCGTTCCAGATCGCCGACTGCAGGGTGGCCAGCTTGGCCGCGCCCTTCGGTCCCTTGAAGTCATCGACCAACGCCGGCAAATCGGCGAGCAGGTTCATCTTGTGCAACAGGCCCTTGATGGTTTCGCCGGTGTCTTCCAGGGCGGAGAAGACGTGCTTGCGGGCGCCGCGGCCGTTCTCTTTCATGGCCGGCGCGAACCAGTGCATCGAGGCGATCCGGGTGATCGAGGTCTTGCCGCTGCCGGGCTCACCGACCAGATGCAGGGAGGCCTGGGGGGTGCCGAAAACGGCGCGGAAGGAGATCCCGATCAGCGGAGCGATGATCGATGCGGGCAGGTGCAGCAAGGGGGACAGACCGAGCCTGACGGCCTCTCTCAGGGCCTCCACGTCCTGGGTGGGCTCGTGCATCCGGAAGACGTCGAGCTTGCCGTCGATGGCGATGTGAGGGAGGTCGACGCTGCCGGCGGCGTCGATGCCGCCGCCGGCGTGAACGAACACATCCCGGCCGTCCAGGGTTCGCCAGCCGGTCGCGGTGTAGCGGCGGGCCATCTTGACCGGCATCGGCTTGGCCAGCAGCGCGGCCTGCAGCGCCGTCGTCCGGCCCTTGTTCGACAGGTCGTGGACCAATCCGGGCCAGGGCAAGTCCTCGTGCCAGCTGCCGTCCCGGACCTTGTCCGGGGGCAACTCGATCTCGGCCTCTTCCCAGACCGCGGTGCCCTGCTCGTCGACCAGCACCACGCCGGCGTCATCCCGCGCCGGCCGCCGCAGCCGCAGCCGCCAACGACCCCCGATGTCCGGGGTGGACTTGTCCCCGTCGTCATCGACCATCTGGTCAATGACGGAGACCTCGCAGCGCCACACGGTGGAGAAGGTCGGCTTGTCCTTCGTACCGGCGACGTAGACCGTCTCGCCGTGCCGGTGCACGTATCGAGGGAGCAGGTTCGGTACCTCTTCGGCCCGGCCCCCTCCGCCTCCGCCTCGACCGCCGGTGGGCGGCTTCGGCGGTGCCGGTGGAAGGCCGATTGGCGGGTGGGGCACGTCCCGGTCAGGGACCAACGGGGCCTGGCTGGGTGCCGGCGCCGAGACCACCGCGGCGATCGCCTCGGGCATGGGGGCCTCGACCTGCTCCCAGGTCTGGGTGACCACCTGCTGGGCGTCGAGCTGGGCCCGTTCGGCCCGGGCCACCAACTCGGTTGTCGTATCGACCCCGGCCGGCAGCTGGGCCGCCAACTGCTTGACTTGACCTGCGAATTTGGTTCGGTTGGCGAATGCCTCGGCCGCTTTGTCGACCGCTCGGGTGGCGGCCTTCCCGGCTTCCTGCGCCCATCGCAGCGCGAACCGCCGTTCCTCGGCGGCTGCCTTGGTGGCTCCTCGGTTGGTGGCTTCTTCGGCCGCCGCCAACCGAGCGGAGACCTCCCGTTGGCAGGTCCGGGCCCGCTTGGCTGACTCGACGACGTCGCGGGCGGCCGCTTCGATGTCGGCGATCAGAAGCAGGATCGGCAGCTGGTCCAGGGGGACGTCGAGCATGTCCCCTAGACCGCGTCCGGAGGCCAGGTGGTCGGAGACGTCGGCGTGCGGCTCGACGACCGCGGGCAGGACAACTCGGACCGAAGAGGCCCGGCTGTCGAGTTTGCGGGCCACCTCGGCGGCCCGCCGGTAGCCGGCTCCGTCACGGTCGACCGCGAGGACCACATGGGCGCCGGTGAGCTGCTCCCACAGCTCGCCGAAGTTGCCGGCACCGCCGGCGTTCGTCGTCGCCACACCGGTCGACCGCGGCAGCACCTTGTTGACCGACTCGTCGTCCTTCTCGCCTTCGACGAGCCAGATCTGTCGGCCCTGGGCGATCGCTTCGACGACGGCCGGCAGGTGACGCAGCACCTTCCGGGTGGGCGCGTGGTGCTCCCACCCGCCCTTGCCGTCGGACCGCTCCTGGGTGAATTCCTTCTCCGGTCCCTGGGCGGTGACCCACTCGAATCGCACCACCCGGCCTAGGGCGTTGCCGGCTTCGTCGGTGTACTCGTAGGTGCGGACGGGGTGCCGCGGCTCCAAGATCTCGACCGCATCCGCGTCAGTGGTGAGCCGCTTCGGCAGGGGCCCGGGCCGCGGGGCCAGGCTGGGCTTGGCCGCTTTGCGGGTCCGGGCACTGGGTGTGATGTCCCGGGGTGGAGGAGGCTGGTCGAACAGGTCCGGCACGCCGAGACCGATCGCGTCCAACACGTCGACGTCTGCCGCGTTGCAGGCGAAGCAGTGGATCAGGATCCGGCCGTCGTGATCGGGGGTCCAGTCAATCGAAAGGCTGGGCTTCACGTCCTCGTGGAGAGGGCAACGGGCCTTGACGTGGCGACGCTTACGTTCGGGTTGGCGACCGCCGGCCTCCAACGCCTCATAGACCCGATCAAGGCTGGTCTGGGCAGGGTTGGCGGAGGTGGCAGTGCGCAGCAAGAAGCCCCGCTCGACGTTTCCGAGGGGGGACTCGTCGGCGTTGCCTCTGTCGAGGGCAGCGCTCACTCGATACACTCCAAACAGGTAGATGCAGTTTCGTCGTTGCAGGTTCCGGACTAGTTGCGGTTACCGACACTCGAACTCAGCTACTTCATGGACAGTTGGATCCCTCACCCCGAGGTTCTTGGCGGCCAAACCTTTCGCCTCGGGTGTGGGGGATTCGCTGTTTCTAGGTCACGTCGATACCTCCATGGCTGACGTCATCGCGGGGGTTCACGCACCGATCGCAATTGGGAGCTGGTCCCGCTGAGTGCTGGGGCTGAGTTCGTACCCATGGCGAGCCGCAAGGCGGATCACGCAGTATTCGGCCAACGGCACACCAGCGTGTGCGGCGGCATCTGCCAGCACGGCGCGAAGGGCAACGGGCGGCCGAATGTTCATCGCGAAGCGGTTTTCCCACGTCGCCGGCTCTAAGGCTGGATCTTCAAAGGTTGCCCCGGTGGTCGGGTCGAGCCCCAGGACCAGTTGCTCAACGTTCGGTTCCAGCGGTACGCCGTGATCTGCAGAGAGCACCCTGACGCAGTAGACCGCGGCCGCTTCCCCTGCTGCGCTCGCACGAGTGAACAGGACTTGCTTGATGGCGTTGGGGATCCGGACGGTCATCGTTTCGCGTTCGCCCCAGATGGCAGGTCTTCCGCCTGGATGCTTCTGTCGCGTCATCGGGTGCCCTCCAAGATTCGGGTTCTTAATCCCGGAGGCTGTCAGATACGGGTTCCCCGCGATCGGCGACACGCC